>SCRN01000035.1 GCA_004322045.1 Paraburkholderia sp. | reverse complement strand
GATCGGCGGCATCGCTCAGCCGTGCGCGCAGCGTCTCGTCGAGCGAGAACGACGCGGCGCCGACGCGTTCGGGGCGACGGACCACCTCACGATCGAGCACGAATGCCGAAGGAAGCACGGCGTCCGTGCCGAGCGCCTGCAGGACGGGCCGCAGCCCGTAATCGAGTGCGAGCAGGTGCGCCAGACTGCCACCGGTAGCAACCGGCAGCGCGATCTTCCCATCGAAGCCGTCCTGCGGCAGAAGGTCGAGAAAGACTTTCAGCAATCCGCTGTACGACGCCTTGTAGATCGGCGTCCCAACGATCAAGATGCGCGCTTTCTTCACACGCGTGAGCGCATTTCTGATCGTCGGTGTCTCGGTTTCCGCCCGGACCAGTGCGTCGCAGGGCAGCGTTGGAAGTGCGAGCAGGTCCGTTGCGAGACCGCGCTGCTCAAGCAGCGCCAGCAGATGGGACAGCACGAGCTGCGTTCGGGAGTTCGATGAGGGGCTACCGGATATGGCGAGAACAGTCATGAGGCGGAGGCAAGAGCGAGTAAGCAAAAAGGGGCGTGAGGGTCGATGCGATCACCACGTTAGAGCATCCATGGCGACTTCGATCAGTTACGCCGGAGCAAACGAGAGAGGACCGCTTCTTCCATCGCCGCGAACGGCGCGGATGCCCGGGTTCTGGGTCTGACGAGATCGACCTTCTGGTCTAGCGCGACACGGCCGTTCTCGAGCAGCAACACGCGATCGCCGAGCGCGACCGCCTCCTGAACGTCGTGCGTGACGAGCAGCGCGGTGAACCCGTGCTCGCCACGCAAGCGCTCGATGAGCGCGTGCATCTCCATGCGGGTTAGCGCGTCCAGCGCGCCGAGGGGCTCGTCGAGTAGCAGCAGTTCAGGCCGGTGCACGAGCGCCCGAGCGAGCGCAACACGTTGCCGCTGTCCGCCCGAGAGCTGTGCGGGCCAATCTTTCGCGCGCGACAACAGGCCGACGTCGTCGAGCACTGCACACGCGTCGTCGCGCGCCGCTGGCCCAAGCCCGAGCATCACGTTCTGCAGCACGGTTTTCCAAGGCAGCAGGCGCGCGTCCTGAAACATGATGCGCGTGTCGAGTACGCCCCCGTGCCGATTCTTCTTGACGAGCGTGCCGACGCTTGGCAGCTCGAGCTGCGCAACGACACGCAGCAGCGTCGACTTTCCACAGCCGCTGCGCCCGACGATGGTGACGAAGCTACCGTGCGCGATCGACAAGTCGATACCGTCAAGCACGACGCGCTCGCCGTACTGCTTGCCGATGCGGAGAAGCTGGACGGCCGGTGCGGCCTGCGCTTCGGGGCCTATCGCGCCCGTGGGGTGGGCGACGGGGGCACAGACGTCGCGTCCGGAAGCGGTCGATTGGCGTTCGCCGTGATGCGGCGGCGTCAATTCGGTTTCGAGGTCGGTGTCCGAGCTCGCACCGAAGGACGCGGTCAGAATCGTTCCCGTCACGCTTTTACTCCCGATTGATAGGCGGGATGCCAGCGCAGCAGCGCTCGTTCGAGCGCTTTGGCGAGGACATCCGCAAGCTTGCCGAGCACCGCATACAGCAGGATGCCGACGACCACGACGTCAGTCTGTAGAAATTCGCGGGCGTTCATCGTCATGTAGCCGATGCCCGACTCGGCGGAGATCGTTTCGGCAACGATCAGCATCACCCACGTGAGGCCGAGCGAGAAGCGCACGCCGACGAGAATCGACGGCAGCGCGCCCGGAAGGATCACGTGGCGATAGAGCGCGGACCCTTGCACACCGTAGCTTCTCGCCATCTCGATGAGGCCGGCGTCGACCGAGCGGATTCCATGGCGGGTGTTCACGTAGACGGGAAAGAACACGCCGAGCGCGACGAGGAAGAGCTTCGCACTCTCGTCGATGCCGAACCAGAGGATGACGAGGGGAATCGTCGCGAGCGCCGGAATGTTGCGGATCATCTGGACGGTCGAATCGAGCGCGATATCGGCGGCTCTCGACAGCCCCGTCAATAAGCCCAGTGCGAGCCCGATGCCGCTGCCGATCGCGAACCCTGCGAGCGCGCGCGACGCGCTCACCTTCACGTCGGCCCACATGACGCCCGAGCGCATGAGCTCCCATGCGGCGCGCACGACGGCCATCGGTTCGGGCAGCACGCGCGCGGACAGCATTCCGGACCGGGCCGAGGCTTCCCACGCGAGGACGAGTAGCGCGGGCACGAGCCACGGCGCGAATGCGCGCGATGCGCGGCGCACAATCCGGCCGCCGCCAAGGAAGGCGGCTCCGGCGAAGACCGTTCGAAGCGGCTGCACGAAGTGCCTCCTTCAACTTTGGCTAGCTTGGGGCGGATAGGCGTTGCCCACGATCTCGCCGAACGGCCCGGACCACGGTCCCGCCTGCGCGTGACCGGCGTGACCGGTGCGATCGACGCCGATGAGCGGAAACACGAGCTCCGCGAAGCGATACGATTCTTCGAGATGCGGATAGCCGGAGAGAATGAACGTCTCGACCCCCAAGGCTGCGTACTCGTGCATGCGCTCTGCGACTTGCTCCGCGCTGCCGACGAGCGCGGTGCCCGCGCCGCCGCGCACGAGCCCGACGCCCGCCCATACGTTCGAATAGACTTCGAGCGTCTCGCGCGAGCCGCGCCGGCCGCCGTGCAGCGCCGCCATTCGGCGTTGCCCCTCCGAATCCATGTTCGCGAATGCCTGCTGCGCTCGTGCGATCGTCGCTTCGTCGAGGCGGCTGATCAGGCGCTCGGCGTCCTGCCATGCCTCCTCTTCGGTTTCCCTCACGATGACGTGAAAGCGAATGCCGAATTTCACCTGCCGTCCGTGCGCGGCGGCCCGCGCGCGGACGTCGGCAATTTTCTGCGCAACGGCATCGGGCGGCTCGCCCCAGGTCAAATACGTATCGATGTGCTCGCCGGCGATCCGGTGGGCGGCAGGGGACGACCCGCCGAACCACAGCGGCGGGTGCGGACGCTGGACGCTCGGGTAGAGCAGTTTGCCGCCCTTCGAGCTGAGGTGATGTCCCTCGCGCTCGATGCTGCGCCCTTCGTGCGCGGCCGTGAGCAGGTCGCGCCAGATATGCAGGAATTCGTCCGTGATTTCATAGCGCGTATCGTGATCGGTGAAGATCCCGTCGCCTTCGAGTTCGGCCTTATCGCCGCCCGTCACGACGTTGATGAGAAGCCGCCCGCCCGAGAGCCGATCGAACGTCGCCGCCATGCGCGCCGACAGCCCCGGGGATGACAAGCCTGGGCGAATCGCGACGAGGAACTTCAAGCGTGTAGTCGCGGGAATGAGGCTCGATGCGACCACCCACGCGTCCTCGCACGAGCGGCCCGTCGGCAGCAGAACGCCTTCGTAGCCGAGCGCGTCCGCGGCAGCCGCTATCTGTCGAAAGTAATCGTAGTTGGCGGCGCGCGCACCTTCGGACGTGCCCAGATAGCGGCTGTCGCCGTGCGTCGGAATAAACCAAAAGACGTTCATCGATGCTCCTGCAAATTGGACTACTCGAAATGTCGATCGAATGAGATCTAGGCGTCGCAGTGTATGTGCCGTGCTCGAGTATCGGAACCAACGGTTTCTGCTTTGATTTCCACCGCGCGCGAAGAGGCCGCGCTTCGCAGCCCGTCCGTTCAGCGCGCGGGATTCCAGACCGCCGACGCGACGTCGATCTGCTTCGGGATGAGCTTGAGGCGGAAGAACGTATCGGCGATACGTTGCTGATTGGCTACGACATGGGCATCGAGCGGGGCCACACCGTATGACGAGTGGTTGAGCGCGCGCTCGGCCACGTCGACCGGCAGATCGATCTGCGGGGCGATGATCTGCGCCGCCATCTTACGATGGCTACCGATCCACAGGCTTTCCTCGTTGATTCGCGCGAGCACGAATTTCAGTATCTGCGGTTGGGCCTGTGCAAAGCTGCGCGACGCGATATAGAACTGATGATTGTTTGCGACGCCGCCGCGCGCGTCGGCAAGCACGCGTGCGCCCAATCGTGCAGTCGCAGCGCTCGCGTAGGGCTCCCATATGACCCAAGCGTCGACGTCACCGTTCTGGAATGCGGCGAACGCATCGGGCGGCGTCAAATAGGAAACCTTGACGTCGTCGTAGTTCAGATGCGCCTTCTCCAACAGCCGCACGAGCAGGTAGTGGACGTTCGAGCCCCGGTTCAGTGCGATTCGCTTGCCCTTGAGATCGCCGAGCGAATTGATTTTCGATGACTTCGGCACGAGGAGCGCTTCCCCCTCGGGTGCAGGGGGCTCGACGCTCACGTAGAGAAGGTTCGTGCTTGCGGCTTGCGCGAAGATGGGGGGTGTTTCCCCCACGACGCCGAGATCGATGCCGCCGATGTTGAGCGCTTCGAGCATTTGCGGCCCGGCGGGAAATTCGATCCATCGAACCGAGATCGCATGCTGTTCGAGGCTATGTTGGAAGTCCCCTCTTGCCTTGATCACGGACAGATCGCTGCCTTTTTGCCAACCGATGCGAATCGCGGTTTCGGTGGCGTGGGCGGGAAGATGAAAGACCAACAGCACGAGGGCGGCGAAGACGAAGAGTGCGACGATCGCGCCGTGTCGTTTTAAGGTGTGAGTCATTGGGAAGATCCGGGCGGCGGTTTACTGGAAGCTAAGAAGTTCAGCGAGCCCAGTGTAGGCAGCCACCGCAGGACGAGCCAACCAACATTTATCGATTTGGTTATCAGGCAGAACGGGCGGACATTGAAGTGTGTGGGCAGGTCGCGCCTCGTGCGTGACGCTCCGTAGCGGCGCCGCATTTTCTGCATTTTGTTAGGAATCCTAATGAATTGCCGTTGGACGGTCTTGGATGTTTGCGACAAATACATTTATGCGCATAAAGCTTTGTAAATCTTAGGAAATCTGTCCCTTATTGCGGGGGGAGCCGATCGGTCCGCGACGTTTCCTCGCCTTGAATTCGAGACGCCGCGGCATAGACTTTATGTCTCGGCGAACACCTTGGGAGTAAAGCAGATGCGTCTGACGATTTTGATCAACGGTTCCGATCCTACGGTCAATCACGATTACGCGGTGCTTTGGCTCGATACGGAAGAGCGCGTGTGGTCCAGAGAGTCGCATGAGGGGATCGATCTGCCGCCTTGGGGCGAATTGCGCGACGAGGGCGGCGTGACCAAGCTCTGCGCACCGACGAACGAGCAGCCGCTATGCACGTTGAGCGGGTTGCACGTCGAATGCAATTGTCCGACCGCGGCACAAGGCGGCGCGCAATGGTCATCCGGCAAGCAGCTTCGGACCGATGGGGTCTGGCGTCTGCAGGCAGTCGAAAAGAAAGCTGTCCGCGCCGAAAACAGCGTCTTTCGCCGGTGAGCCAACGCGCCGCGCGGACGTTGCACCGAATGTTTTACCGTTCGTTACGAAGCGCCCGCGGCGAATTTCGATTAGGTATAGTCGGCCTTGGCTATCTCGAGGCCAACCCTCCTAGGCCCGTTCGGCGTCTCGCCGTCGGGCCGTCTTTTTTTCTCCCCGGGTTTTTATCGTCATCCGCCTTCGCGAAAGCTTCGCGCTGGCTCGAAACACGCGCGGGCGCTGCATCGGGAAAATGACGCGCCGATGAAAAACGTTGTGAATTTGCAACTCACAACCTGGTTGGATAGCTTCCAACGCGCCGTGCATAGAACGCGACTACCACAAAATAAATGTGTTCAAAAACAATAACCTAGGGGTTTATCCTAGATTGATTGTTTCATTTTCCGCAAAAGCCTGTTGTGTGGCCCACGTATACCCTAGCTAGGGTCAACACGTAGACTCGGCGCTCATCGGACGGCCTTAATCGTTTCGATTACGCGGCCGCTGCTATCGCGGCGCCGGCCGCAAACCCGTCCATTCCGAAGTCTGGCAGTGAGCCAGTTTTATAAAAGGGACTTCTCTAATGAAAAAAACCCTGGTCGTCGCAGCGGTTTCCGCCTCTTTCGCAGTCGCCGCACACGCTCAAAGCAGCGTCACGCTGTATGGTCTGGTTGATGCAGGCCTTTCGTACACCAGCAACGTCGGTGGCAAGTCCAACTGGCAACAAACGTCGGGTGGCATCAATCAAAGCCGCTTCGGCCTGAAGGGCTCTGAAGACCTCGGCAACGGCCTGAAGGCAATCTTCACCCTGGAAAGCGGTTTCAACCTGAACAGCGGCCGCTTCGCCAACACGGGCAGCGAGTTCAACCGTCAATCGTTCGTTGGCCTGTCGAGCAACTACGGCACGGTCACGCTCGGTCGTCAATACGACGCCGCGCAAGACTTCCTGGCACCGTTGAGCGCCACGGGTAGCTGGGGCGGTACGTCGTTTGCCCACTACGGCAACTTCGACAACCTGAACACGAACGGCGGCTCCTCGGTCAACAACTCGGTCAAGTTCACGAGCGCGAACTACGCAGGCTTCACGTTCGGCGGCACGTACGGCTTCTCGAACCAAGCCGGCGCCTTCGCGAACAACCGGGAATACAGCCTCGGTGCGGCTTACAAGTTCCAAGGCCTGAACGTTGGCGCGGCGTACTCGCAGCAAAACAACCCGATCGCGGGCAACACCGGCGCGTCGGACGGCTCGAACCTCGGCTTGCTCGGCAATGGCGTGGCGACGGTCCTGAACGGTGGCGTGCCGGCGTCGATCGGCAACGTCCGTCAGCGCACGTACGGCGTCGGCGCAAGCTACGCGTTCGGCCCGGCGCAAGTTGGCGCGGTATGGACGCAAGCACGTCTGGACAACGCTCAGAGCATCCCGCTGACGCTGCGTCAAGACAACTACGAAGTGAATGCGAAGTACAACCTGACCCCGGCTTTGGGTCTCGGCGTCGCCTACACGTTCTCGAACCTCCGTGCGTCGGTGGCCGGTGTCGATTCGGGCATTCGCTTCCACCAGATCGGCGCGCAAGCTGACTACGCGCTGTCCAAGCGTACCGACGTCTACACTCAGGTTGTGTACCAACACGCAAGCAGCGCTGGCGTGGCTTCGGTCTACACCGGCTCTTTCGGGTCGCTCAGCTCGTCGGACAACCAAACGGCTGCTACGGTTGGTCTGCGTCACCGCTTCTAAGCCAGCCCTGCTGGTCTAGTTGCGCAAAAAAGCGCCGCGCTTGTCGCGGCGCTTTTTTTGTGTGCTTGCCGCGGCGATCGGCCGCGGCGGCTGTCGTGCATTCGCGTCGCTTCCCCCTACTCGCCGGCGGGCCACTGCGGCGAGATCTCCGGGTTCTCCCTATACTGGTTCTTGTCATGCGTGTCGCGTCGAACGATCTCACGCACGCATGCACGCGCGATGCAGGGTTATTGCATCGGCCATCGACATCATCGAGGAACCACCGTGGGCGAAGAAGCGGCATCGGGCAACGAGAGCGTGCTACGCACGGACGTGGTTATCATCGGCGCAGGACCTGTCGGGCTCTTTGCAGCGTTCGAAGCCGGCGTCCTGGGGCTGTCCTGCCATATCGTCGATGCGCTCGAGGAAGCGGGCGGCCAGTGCATCGAGCTCTATCCGGAAAAGCCGATCTTCGACATTCCGGCCGTGCCGGTATGTACGGCGCGGCAGTTGGTCGAACGTCTCACCGAACAGTGCAAGCCGTTCGCCCCGCCGATTCATCTGGGGCAGCGCGTCACGAAGGTCGAGCGCCAGGAGCAGACGCAGCGCTGGCGCGTTGCAACCGATCGCGGGCTCATTTTCGATACGGCCGCCGTCATGCTGGCGGCGGGCAATGGAGCGTTCGTGCCGCAGCGCGTAGGATTGCCCGAAGCGCAGGCGCTCGAAGGCGGGCACGTTCATTACGCAGTGCGCAAGCGCGCGATGTTCGACGATACCCGCGTGGTCGTCGCCGGCGGTGGTGACTCCGCGCTCGACTGGGCGTTGGCGCTGCGCGGTCACGCGAGGCACATCACGCTCGTGCATCGGCGCGATGCATTCCGCGCGGCCGAGGCGACCGTGCAAGAGGTCAAACGCGCTGCGGCGGCCCGTGAACTCGATATCGTAATCGGGACCATCGCGGCGCTCAATGCTCCGGACGGCGCGTTGCAGTCCATCGACGTG
Source organism: Paraburkholderia sp. (assembly GCA_004322045.1). Lineage (GTDB taxonomy): Bacteria > Pseudomonadota > Gammaproteobacteria > Burkholderiales > Burkholderiaceae > Trinickia. The sequence goes on along the minus strand of SCRN01000035.1, from coordinate 44,571 downwards.
AAAACAATCGGCGGCGCGACGGCGATCGAGGCCGATCATCTCATCGCGCTGTATGGCCTCGTGGCCGATTTAGGGCCGATCGCCGATTGGGGCCTCGACGTACGGGCGGGTCGCGTGGCCGTCGATACGTCCTACTACGAGACATCGGCGCCCGGTATCTTCGCCGTCGGCGATATCGCCGTCTATCCGAATAAGCAGAAGCTCATCTTGTCCGGGTTTCACGAGGCGTCGCTCGCGTTGCGCAAGGCTTATAGCTATGCGTATCCGGATAAAAAGCGAGTGCATGTGCATTCGAGCTACGACGCCACGTTGTCCGAGCGCATTCTCGGCTCGCAGGCGGCAGAGGGGGTCCATTCGTAAGCTCGGCAGGCAATCGAACGGTAGTAACGCTACGATACTGCTTGGGGTGCGAACGGTTTCGAGACAGTCGCGCGCCGGTTCGTGCGCGGCGCAAGTCATGGAGAATGCCATGTACAAGCGGATTCTGGTTCCCGTCGACGGCAGCGAGGGTGCACGCCGTGCGATGGACGAAGCGATCAAGCTCGCGCAGCTCGCAGGGGCGCAATTGCAAGCCGTGTACGTGCTCGAGCACCCGACGCGAGTCGTCGATGTCTCGGCCGGCTTCGCCGAGCAAATACCGGTGCGCGACACGTCGAGCGAAACGGCCACGAGCGTGCTGGGCGAAGCGCGCGAGCGCTTGGCGGCGTTGGCCGATCAAGGCAGCGTTCGCGCCGTCGACGCGTACGGGGAGAGCCTCGCGGCAGTGCTGGCACGCGCGATCGACGAATTCGACGCCGATCTCGTCGTCATGTATTCCCATGGGCGCAGCGGCATTCGCCGTCTGTTTGCCGGCAGCGTAGCCGAATCTTTGCTGCACGATACGACCGTCCCGTTGCTGTTGCTGCGCAATGGGGAGCCAGAGTAGGGCCGAGGCTTCGAGTCGGACTAGCTATAATGTTGGGTTTTGTCCGGTCGATCGCGGTCGATCGGCGCCACGCCTGTAGATAGATCCGATCAGCAGAGGAGGGTTGTTTTGACGCGTCACACGCAGCAGCACGATGGTTTACAGCGGGGTTTACAGCGCGGGCTAAAAAATCGCCATATCCAACTGATCGCGCTTGGCGGCGCGATCGGAACCGGCCTCTTCCTCGGGTCGGCAAGCGTGCTGAAGGCGGCGGGGCCGTCGATGATACTCGGCTACGCGATCGGCGGTCTCATCGCCTTCATGATCATGCGCCAACTCGGCGAGATGGTCGCGCAGGAGCCGGTGGCGGGCTCGTTCAGCCATTTCGCATACAAGTATTGGGGCGACTTCCCCGGCTTCCTCGCCGGCTGGAACTATTGGGTGTTGTACGTGCTCGTCAGCATGGCGGAGCTCACCGCCGTCGGCACATACGTTCACTTTTGGTGGCCGGCCGTTCCCACTTGGGTGTCGGCGCTCGTGTGCTTCGGCGCCATCAATGCGATCAATTTGGCGAACGTCAAAGCATATGGAGAAACCGAGTTCTGGTTTGCGCTCATCAAGGTGGCGGCCGTCATCGGCATGATCGTGTTCGGCGCCTATTTGCTCGAAAGCGGGCGCGGGGGACCGCAGGCATCGATTTCGAATCTGTGGCGCTACGGTGGATTCTTTCCGCATGGCTTCAAAGGCTTGTTCATGACGCTGGCCGTCATCATGTTCTCGTTCGGCGGCCTCGAACTGATCGGCATCACGGCCGCCGAAGCCGACGATCCGGCCCGCACGATTCCGAAAGCCGTCAATCAGGTGCTCTATCGCATTCTGATTTTTTATATCGGCTCGCTCGTCGTGCTGCTCGCGCTGCATCCATGGAACGAGGTGGTCCAAGGCGGGAGCCCGTTCGTCATGATTTTTTCGCAGATCGGCGCGGGGCTGACGGCCAACATCCTCAATCTCGTCGTCCTGACAGCTGCGCTTTCCGTCTACAACAGTTCGGTCTATGCCAATAGCCGGATGCTGTATGGCTTGGCGGAGCAGGGCAACGCACCGCGAGCGCTGCTCAAGGTCGATCGCCGTGGCGTGCCGTATATCGCCATCGGCCTGTCGGCGCTCGCCACGTTTGCTTGCGTCATCGTGGACTATCTGATTCCCGCGCGCGCGTTGGACATTCTGATGGCGCTCGTGGTCGCGGCGCTCGTCATCAATTGGGCGCTGATCAGCCTCACGCATTTGAAGGCGCGCAGGGCGATGGTCGCGGCAGGCCAGCAACTCGTGTTCAAATCGATTGCATTCCCGTTCGCCAATTGGGTTTGCCTCGCGTTCATGGCGATCGTGCTCGGCATTCTCGCGTTGACGCCGGGGCTGTCTGTTGCAGTATGGCTCGTGCCGCTGTGGCTTTTCGTCATGTGGCTCGGGCATGCCGCGAAACGGCGTTCGGCTGCGAGCTTGCCGGCTGGAGCCGGCGGCCGCTAGGCCGGCGACGCATAGGTAGCCACCGCGCGCCCTTGCGCAGCCGTGTCGACGCCGCGGGACGCGCGGGCGGCGCATGACATCTGAGCGAATCTCGCAGCGCAGCCGATCCTTCTCGCGCCTGCGCTTCGATTGCGTCCGCAAAGCGCTGCAATGCCGGCAACGAACCGGAAACGCTGTGATAGGTTTGGCTGCCGATGCGCGCATCGAGCAGCACCTGCAATCCTGCCTGCCGGGCCAACTCCAGGATGTCCATGCCACGCCTCCCCGTTTGGCGCCGCCGCACTGCGTAGCGTTGCGAAACCGGCTGAATCACTCGTCCTAGTTTTTTGGGAATTGCGCGCACCGATCCTGCGTGCAATCTTATTCGTGCCGAGTATTCAGCCGGTATCCCCGCTCGCTCGTTCTCATTTTGTGCAGACGCCATTGACGCTCACGATCGTAAATTCACGTGGAGCGGCGTATTGCCATCGATACCGTTCTACGTGAGCATATTCTCGTGCTCGCCGTCCCGTCGCGAATGTGCGGGGGCGAACTGCCCACCGCTTTTCGTTCGACTTTTATTCGCGAAAGCGTGCACCGCTCCCTGCGCCGGCGCTATCGAAGCGCCCCCCGTATTTTCTGTTCATCCATTGTTATGAAGAATGGTAGATGAGCGCAGGCGCGAGTGACAGCGTGGTAACTACCTAGTGCGGGCAACGCGCGGGGACGCCCGCATAATCGAGCGCTACGCCGGCCGACGGCGTTTCGCGGGCCGCCAGGCAACGCGTCGGAATCGCTCGCGCTTCTGTTCTTCTTCGAAGTGCAGACGCGCGGGTTTGACGAGATCGCTGCGCGAGACGATGCCCGTCAGTTTCATCGATTCGCGATCGAGCACGACCGGTACGCGCTCGAGGCCTTGCACGGCAAGCCGCGCTGCGACGAGCCGGCAGGTTTCGCCCGGCAGCGCAACGACAGGCGTGTTAGCTGTGAGCGCGTCGCCAAGCGTCATGTCGCGGCCGACGCCGTTTTCCGCGTCGGTCAACGCCACGAGCGTTTCGCGATCGGCAACCCCGACAAGCCGATCGCCGCGCACGACCGGGTAGGCGCGATGACTCTGGCTCGGGCCAAAGAACGAAGCCAGCGCTTCGCGCACGGGTAAGCGCGCATCGATCGTTTTCACGTCGCGTGTCATGACCTCGTCGACGTGATGCCGTTCGAGCGGATCGACGCCGTATTCGCGATAGATGTGATACCCGCGCCGTGCGATCTTCTCCGTCATGATCGAGCGGCGCATAACGACGGTGGTGAAGCCGTGCGCAACGAGCGTTGCGGCCAACAACGGCAAGAGCGCGTTGCTGTCGTGTGTGAGCCCGAAGGCGAAAACGATGGCGGTGAGCGGCGCGCCGAGGGTGGCGCCGAGCGTGGCGGCCATCCCCACGAGAGGCCACAACGCTGCTTCATGACCGGGAAGCAGCGGTCCCATCACGATACCGAGGCCGGCCCCGAGCATGAGCAGCGGGGCGAGCACGCCGCCCGAGGTGCCGGAGCCCAATGCGATGACCCAAATGATCGCCTTCACCACGAGGATCGCGATAGCGATTTTGACCGCGAGATGTTGATGCAGGAGATCGCCGATCACGTCGTAGCCGACACCGAGCACGCGCGGCTCGATCAACCCGCCCAGGCCGACCGCGAGCCCGCCGATCGCAGGCCACCACATCCAATGCAGCGGCAATTTGGCGAACAGGTCTTCGGTCGCGTAGAGCGCCACCGACAACCCGGAAGCGAGCGCGCCGCTCGCCACGCCGAGGATCAGGCAGGAGACGAGCGAGATGGCTGAGGGTGGTGCGGTCTCGAGCGGAAACAACGGCCCTACGCCGAACCAGATGGCGCGCAGGAAACCCGCCACGGCGCATGCCAGCGCCACGGGTAGAAAGCTGCGAGGGCGCCATTCGAATAGCAGCAGTTCGACGGCCAGCAGCACTGCAGCGACAGGCGTGCCGAACACGGCCGTCATGCCGGCCGCTGCACCCGCCACGAGCAGCGTTTTACGCTCTGCCGCCGTCACCTTGACGCATTGCGCGAGCAACGAGCCGAGTGCACCGCCCGTCATGATGATGGGGCCTTCAGCGCCGAACGGCCCGCCGCTGCCGATGACGATGCCGGAAGAAAGGGGTTTGAGCACGGCGACTTTCGGCGACATGCGGCTCTTGCCGAACAAGATCGCTTCGATCGCTTCGGGAATGCCGTGGCCACGAATCTTGTCGGAGCCGAAGCGGGCAATCAAGCCCACGATGAGGCCGCCGAGCGCGGGGATGAGCACGACCCAGATACCGAGGTGGTTATCTGCGGGCGAATGGTTCGCGAACGAGAACGTGCCGAAAAAGAACACGTTCGTGAACAAGTAGATGAGCTTGAGCAGCGCGACGGCCGCGATCGTGCCTAGCACGCCAATGACGGCAGCGAGCGCGCAGATGCCGGGCAAGCGCGCGTTGGCGGAAAAATCTCTCTTGTTGTGATCCATGCTCATCCATTCGCCTAGTTCAGGCACTCATAAATCGATCTGTGGCACGCTGAACGCGCCTTGCAGCGAGTTCAACTCGGCGCGGTGCAGCGCTGCCAGTTTCACCAATACGGTTTCGCCCGCTTTTTGCAGGTGCACTTCCACTTGCCGCCGGTCGGTCTCGCTTATCTTGCGTTTGACGAGATCCAGCGCCTCGCAACGCGACACGAGCGCCACGACCCCGTGGTGCTGCGCCTGCAACCGTTCGGCCAACTCGCCGATCGTCGCCCACTCGCGGCCCGGGTAGCCCTTCACGTGCAACAAGAGCAAGTACTGCAGCGGCGTGATACCTTCTGCGTGCGCGGCGCGTTCGGAAAAGCGCTCGAAGCGCCGCATCTGGTAGCGAAATTCCGACAATTGCTCGAAATCGGTCTTGGCCAGCGCACGGGAAGCGGAGAGTTTCATCGGAGTCACGCAAAGGACGAGTTCGAAAGCGGAGATAATATCACAATGTGATATATTTCCCCGCTCAGGCCCGCCACGTAACGCTTCGACTCTGAGCGTAGCAACGTTTGATCAGTGCAAAGGGTGGGCCGCGCGTTCTAAGCCGTCCTCAATTGCCGCGTCTGGGTTTGCCGATGCAGGCCGCATCTTGTCGATCACCGGAAGCGCTTTGATGCGATGCCGCTCCAGCAGGCGCCAAGCGGCGGCGGCCGTCGGCGCGATCAAAAGCGGTATCCGCGCTTGCGGGCCGAATAGCCAATGCATGGCGGCGCCCGTCGCGGCGATGCCGAGCAACGCGCCGAAGCACGAGCGCAGACGCTCGCGCCACGAAACGGCGACCGGATGCGGGGCGAAGCTGGCGAACCAACGCAGAACGGCTTGACTAGGCACTGGGTTTTCTTCGGATCACATGACGAGAGCGCGGCGAAAAGTCGCATGCTGCGCTGCGGAAGCGCGAGATTATATGTCAATGTGATATATCCGCGCCATTGTGAGCAGGCAACCGTTGCGGCGACGCCGCAAATGTCGTTCGTCCAGACCGCCGCGTCGAATTCGACGTGGGCGAACCCCGTGCGACCCGGCAAGGCGAGACCGGAAGCATGCGCAAAAGCGCCGGCCGCGTCGTTGACGCTCACGCCGGGATTTGTCAAAGGGAACTCGGTTCCGGGATCCCTGCACGTGACGCATGTGCGCGCCACTTCGCGGGCGTCATCCCCACCTGCCGTTTAAATACGCGCTGAAACGCCGCCTCCGATCGATATCCGACCGCTTCGCCGATCTCGGCGATCGATATGGCCGTTTGGGCCAATTTGCGTCCGGCAAGCGCCATCCGAATTTCCGTCAGCACGTCGCTTGCCGAGCGGCTGATCGCTTCTTCGAAGTGGCGTGCGAACGTTGCGCGAGACATGTGGCAGAGCTCAGCCAGTTGAGGAAGCGTCCACGGTTTTTCTGGTTCGTCGAACATGGCGGCGAGAGCGGGTTGCAGGCGCTGCCGCTGCGCAAGCGCAAGCAGACCGCGCGGCGCTTGGTCGGTGTTGGAGGCGCAGCGCAACGTGAGCGCAAACAGGGCGCCCGACAGTTGGTTCACGACCGCAGTGGACCCCGGGCGCTGCTCGAACGCTTCCTCTCTCATCAATTCGATGACTCGGGCAAGCCGAGTTGCTGCAAATGCAGCGTCGCGCGCCTGTCCGTCGCCCCCGCTCACGCTGCTCACCAGTAAACGTCCCGGCAGGTGGTCGCGCATCAGTTGCTGCGGGACGGCCGGCAACACGAAGCGCCCGCACAGCACATCGGCGCCTTCATCTGCGTTGCCGTTCGTGATGATGGTCAATCCGTCGTCGTGCCGCTCGCGCACCGCTCGAGGCGGGCTACCGCTGCCGTCGTGCAGCCGGTGGGCATGACCGGAAGGAAACAGCACGATATCGCCGGCCTTCATGCGAATGGCGGGTTCGCTTTCTCCCGTGTCGCTTTCGACGACAGCCTCGCCGCGCAACAGCACGTGATAGGGGAATTCCCACTCGTTCGACTCGGGATGGTCGATGCGCCAAGGCGAGCCGAAATGGCACCGTACATCCAACCGTCCGGTGACCGGCATCAGCGAGAGCAGTCGGTCCAGTAGTTCCATGTGAGACGTTTGAGCATGAATTTGCGAGATTATGGCATTAAAGAACTCGTCCTGCGTGCCTACACTGACTCCCATGCCATACGACATGGCTAACCCGTTCAACCACCGATCAATCTTGAAGGAAGGAGTCGATCATGTCCCGTTTGACCAGCGTTCGTCCGGAAGAAGCCACTGGCCCGGCAGCCGAAGTGTTTGCGAAGATCAAGAAGGCCGTTGGCAAAGTACCCAATGCGTACGCGACTGTCGGCACGCATAGCCCCGAAGCACTCAGCGCGGCGCTTGCGTTCGACGCGGCGGTGGCTGCCGGCACGCTTGGCAAGGCGGATGTCGAAGTCATCAAGCTGGCCGTCAGCGAACACGCGGGCTGTAACTATTGTGTCGCCGCACATACGCTGATGGGCAAGATTGCCGGACTGTCGAGCGATGAAATGAGGCAGGTGCGCGCCGGCGAAGCAACGGGCGACGCGAAGCGGGACGCGTTGACGGCCTATGTGCGCACGCTGGTCGCTACGCGCGGCACGGTGCCGGAGGCGGCCGTCGATGCGGTGCGCGCGGCAGGTTACACGGACCGCCAACTCATCGAGATCAACCTCGCGATCGCGTCGATTACGTTCACAAATCTCGTCAATCGCGTGAACGATACGACGCTCGATTTCCCGGCGGTCAGCGCAATACCGGGCGCGATGAAGCGGCCGACGGAACCGGTGCCGGCTTCTTGAGCCCGTGCGCCTGGGGCGCTGATCAGCGCCCCGAGGGCATCTCGTCGCAGAGGATACCGGGTGGGGCGGCGCTTGCCGACGGCACCGGTACCTCCACCATCGCCGCCGCTTCGCGATACAGCGCGGTTTGATTGATGCGCGCGGCGATCGCCTCGTCGTTGATCGCCGGCGCGTTGGTTTTGCGCAATAGACCCCAGCGCCGATATTGCGCGAGAAACCAGCGGCCCTCGGATTCGTACGGGAAATTGACCGCGCCGCCGTCGAAGAACGACACGGGCAGCGGCGCTCGCGCGAAGCGCTTGCCGCCTTCGCGGCCGCTCAAGCGCGGGGCGATCAGTTCGAGTGGCACATCGAGTGCATCGGGTTTCGCAAGCCAATGCGCGATTTCGTCGCGATGATCCGGTGCATCGACCCATCGGCAAGCTTCCAGCATGGTGCAGATCAGGGCGCGCGCCGTGGCGGGGTGGTGCGCGATGAAGTCGCGGCGGCACGCCAAGACCTTCTCTGGATGGTTTGGCCAGATCTGACTCGTCGCGACGACCGTCTCGCCAGCGCCGCGCGCTTCCGCGACGGCATGCCAGGGTTCCCCGGCGCAAAAGCCGTCGAGCGTTCCGCTTTCGAGCGCATCGACCATCCGAGGCGGCGGGATGACGATACTTTCGATCTCGGCGCGCGGATGCACCCCATGCGCAGCAAGCCAGTAGTAAAGCCAAAGCGCGTGGGTGCCGGTGGGAAACGTTTGAGCGAATACGGGCGGGCGCCTGAGTGTGGCGAGCGCCGCCTTCAGGTTCCCCTCGACGTCGAGCGCGTGCGCGAGCTGGGTCGACAAGGTGATCGCCTGCCCGTTGCGGTTGAGCACCATCAATACGGCCATCTCGTCGCGGGGGCCGCCGATGCCCAGTTCGACGCCGTACACGAGGCCGTAGAGCGCGTGGGCGCAGTCGAGCTCGCCCGAGAGCAGCTTATCGCGCACCGCCGCCCACGACGGCTGGCGGCACAGCTCGAGCGTGAGCCCATGACGATGGCCGAATTCGAGCACCTTGGCCGCGACGAGCGGCGCCGCGTCGGAAAGCGAAACGAAGCCGATGCGCAGATGCGTCTTTTCTAAGGGATGCGCGCGAGGCGTTGTGATGTCCATTGCGTTGCTACCTCGAAGATTCGGCCGCTTCGATCACGCGGCGCGCGATCTCGGCCAAGCGTACGCCGGCATCCATGGCTCGCCTGCGTAGCGTGGCGTATGCATCGTTTTCGGAAAGTCTGCTGCGCTCCATCAACAGGCGCTTCGCCCGATCGATGGTCTTGCGCTCTTCGAGTTCGGTCTCGGCTTTCGCTAAGCGCTGGCGCAGTCGTTCCTCATGGGCGAAACGCGCGAGCGCCACTTCCAGAATCGGCGCGAGCTTGTCGGGCGACGAGCTCTCCGTCATGTATGCGGTGACGCCGGCGTCGACGGCCGAGCGGATCAACTGCTGATTCGCGTCATGGCTGAACATCAGCACGGGGCGCGGGGCCGCCTCGTTCATCACGGACAATTGCTCGAGCGTGTCACGCGAAGGCGATTCGGTATCGATGATGACGACATCCGGCCGCTCGCGCTCGACCACTTTGGGCAACGCGTGCGGCGCGGCCGTCGCCGGCAGCATGTCGTAGCCCAGACGAGCGAGCGCCTCGCGCAGTTCGCCGATTGGTTTGTCGGTGTCGGTAACGAGCAAAATACGCAGCATCGAGGGTCTGTTTACATCGCTAACGCACGTGTGTTGCCGCGAACGGGGGGCGGCTCACGCGGGCGTCGTCGCGTTCAGCAAGCGCTTGATTTCCGGCACGCAAGAACCGCAAACCGTACCGCAACCGAGCGTCGATTTGAGCGCATCGAGCCCCGCTCCGTTCGCTATCGCTTGCTCGATCTGCGGTTGCGTCACTTGCTTGCAATTACAGAGCACGCGCACGCGCGGCGCCAAACTGCGCGCCGGGGCGTCGCCGCCGAGCAAGACGATGGCATGGCGCGGCCCTTCCCATGGGCTTGCCGTGCGAATTTGCTCGATCAGCGCAGCGGCGGGGCTCGTATCGCCGGTCACCAGAAAGCCGTCGACTAGCTCCCCGTTCCAGGCGACGCGTTGCGCGCGGCCGCGCCGCGCATCGCGGTACTCGAGCAACTCGTCGCCACGCGCCAATCCTAGCGCATCGTGCAGTCTTTCGGTCCATGGCGCATCGGCGTCGACATCGGCCGCCGATACAACGAGCAGATCGTCGCCCTCGACGCGAATCGAGGCATAGCGGCGTGCTGCCAATAGCGGTTGCACGGCCTCGCGCAAAGCGAGCACGTCGCCGCGTTTTGCGGCAACGAGCCGCCACGGCAGCTTGGCCGCCTCCACGCGTACTGCCGCATGCTTGAGCTCGGGTTGCTTCGAATCGGGATCGACGGCGCCGATCGTCGCTTCGTTGATGCCACCGCTCGCCAGAAATTGGCCGCTCCAATGCATGGCGGCGAACACGGTGCCGGAGGGCACGTCGTCGGTGGTTTCGACGGGCAAGACCAAACGGCCGCGCCGGCTCGTCACGGTGACGAGGTCGCCGTCCTTGACGCCGCGGCGAGCCGCATCCTCGCGCCGCATCGACAACGTCGCTTCCGGCGCGTGATTGAACGATGCGCCCGTCCGCCCGCTGCGGCTCATGCCGTGCCACTGGTCGCGCAGACGCCCCGTCAGCAAACGGAACGGGTAGCGCGCGTCGGCCGGCTCGGCCACGCCCCGATACGCGGTGGCGTGAAAACAGGCGCGGCCGTCGGCGGTGGCGAAGACGCCGTCGGTGTAGCGACGCGCCGTGCCCGCCGTTGCACCGGAGGCATAAGGCCACTGCAGCGGGCCGTCGGCCTCGAGCCGTGGGTACGACAGCGCGCCGATGTCCAGATCGCGTCCGACAGTGAGTGCACGATGTTCGTCGAACACGTCTCTAGGCGATGCGAAAGGAAAGAGGGGGGGACGATCGGCTCGCGCGTGGCCGGCCGCTAGCCGCGTTTCGAGCCTGCGCGCGGTCTCGTTGGCGATCCACCAATCGGGCCGCGCTTCGCCGGGCGCCTGGACTGCGGCGCGCACGCGCGAGATCCGGCGTTCCGAGTTCGTCACCGTGCCCGATTTTTCGCCCCAGCTCGAAGCGGGCAGCAGCACGTCGGCGTACGGCACGGTGTCCGTCTGTGTGAACGCTTCCTGCACGACGACGAACTCGGCCTTGCTGAGCGCCATTCGCACGCGTTCGATGTCGGGCATCGAATGGACCGGGTTGGTGCAGGCGATCCAAATCGCCTTGATTTTGCCCTCGGCGAGCGCGTCGAACATCTCGACGGCTGGTAACCCGGGGCGCGCCGATAGCCCGCTCACGCCCCACAGCGCTTCCACTTGCGCGCGATGCTCGGCGTTGCCGATGTCGCGGTGCGCGGCGAGCATCGTCGCCATGCCGCCTACCTCGCGCCCGCCCATGGCGTTCGGCTGGCCCGTCAGCGAAAACGGGCCCGCGCCCGGCTTGCCGATTTGCCCTGTCGCCAAATGAAGATTGATCAGCGCAAGGTTCTTATCGGTGCCATGGCTCGATTGATTCAGGCCCATGCAATAGAGCGAGAGCGAAGCGGGGCTAGCGGCGAACCATTGCGCGGCCTGCAGCAGGTCTGCTTCGGCGATGCCGCAGATGTCCGCCGCGATACTGGGCGTGTAGCCGCGCACGAGCGCTTTGAGCGCTTGGAAGCCGTTCGTGTGCGCCGCGATGAACGCCGGGTCCACGGCGCCTTCCCAGATCATGTGATGCAGCATGCCGTTGAACAAGGCGACATCGGTGCCCGGTTCGATCGCAAGATGCAGATCGGCCAACGCCGCGACGTCGGTGCGGCGCGGATCGACGACGATCCATCGAATCGACGGATCCTTGGCCTTTGCCTCCTCCAAGCGCCTGAACAGCACCGGGTGCGCGTAGGGCATGTTGCTGCCCGCGAACAGCACCGTGCGAGCAAGTTCGAGATCTTCGTAGCAGGTCGGGGGACCGTCGGCGCCGAAGGCTTTCTTGTAGGCCGTCACCGCGCTCGACATGCACAAGCGCGAATTGGTATCGATGTTGTTCGTCCGAATCAGCCCTTTCGCCAGCTTATTGAAGACGTAATAGTCCTCCGTCAGCAACTGCCCTGAGATGTAGAACGCGACGGCGTCCGGTCCGTCGCGCTCGATCACCTCGGCGAAACGCGCGGCGACGTGATCGAGCGCGTGGGACCATTCGGCGGGCTCGCGCGGCGCTTCGCGCGTGAGCCGAATCTCGGGACGCAGCGCGCGGCCCGCCACGCTCGCGGCCGTCGCCGGCAGCGAGCGTCCCTTCGTGCAGAGCCGGCCGAAGTTGGCCGGGTGATCGGGATCGCCCTCGATGCCGGTGATGCGGCCGTTCTGCGATTCGATCAAAACGCCGCAGCCCACGCCGCAGTAGCAGCAGGTCGAGCGTGTGACCGTTTTGGCGACGCCTCCCTCGCGGTCGGTTTTCATCGCGATGTCGTCCTCGCTCATGCGAAGCGTACGAACACGGCTTCACCGTCGACCTTCACGGCGAAACGCATCGTGCAGCCTTCGTCGGGCGCGCAGGCCTGACCCGTCTCGAGCGAGATATTCCAGCTGTGCAGCGGGCACGTGACCGAATGGCCGTGAACGATCCCTTGCGAGAGCGCGCCGCCCTTGTGCGGGCAGTGATCGTGCAGGGCAAACACCTCATCGTTGGCAGTCCTGAACAAGGCGACGTCGCCATCGTCACGTTTGACGACGCGGCTGCCCAGACGCGGAATGTCGGACACGCTGCACACGTGCGTCCAAATGGAGGAAGTCGGCATATCCATGTATCGATGACCTCAAGCGATGACTTTGATCGGAATGTATTCGCGGTGATGTTGCCCTTCGATGCGCGCTTGCCACGGATCGGGCAGCCCGTCGAGCGAATAGAGCAGGCGTTCGTAGAGCGCACGGCGATTGGCGTCGTCGTCGACGATCTTGCGCTTGATGTGATCGAGCCCGACGCGCGCGATGTAATGAACGGTGCGATCGAGGTAATGCGCCTCCTCGCGATAGAGTTGCAGGAATGCCGCCGTATATTCCTTCACTTCCTCGGCCGTTTTGACCTTCGCAAGGAACTGCGCGACTTCGGTCTTGATGCCGCCGTTGCCGCCGACGTAGAGTTCCCAGCCGCTGTCCACTGCGATCACGCCGACGTCCTTGATGCCGGCCTCAGCACAATTGCGCGGGCAGCCCGATACGGCGAGCTTGACCTTGTGCGGCGACCACATGTTCGCGAGCATCGTCTCGAGGTCGATCCCCATCTGCGTGCTGTTTTGCGTGCCGAAGCGGCAAAACTCGCTGCCGACGCAGGTTTTGACGGTGCGGATCGACTTGCCGTACGCGTGGCCCGATTTCATGCCGAGGTCTTGCCACACGTTCACGAGGTCTTCCTTCTTGACGCCGAGCAAGTCGATGCGCTGCCCGCCGGTGACCTTGACCATCGGAATGTGGTACTTGTCCGCGACATCGGCGATGCGGCGCAGTTCGTCGGGCGTCGTGACGCCGCCCTTCATCTGCGGCACGACCGAAAACGTATTGTCTTTCTGAATGTTGGCATGCACGCGTTCGTTGACGAAGCGGCTTTGCGGATCGTCTAGCGCTTCGTGCGGCCAGGTGGATACGAGGTAGTAGTTGATGGCCGGGCGGCACGTGGCGCAGCCGTTGGGCGTGCGCCATTCGAGGAAGTCGAACACGGCGCGATGCGTGAGCAGCTTGTGCTCGCGAACCGCCTTGCGCACTTCGTCGTGGGTTCGATCCGTGCAGCCGCAGATCGCCTTCGTTTTCGGCGTTTCTTGAAAGCTCGTGCCTACCGTGCTCATCAGAATTTGTTCGACGAGGCCCGAGCACGAACCGCACGAGCTCGCGGCCTTCGTATGCTTTTTCACTTCGTCGAGCGTGAATAGGCCCTTTTCGGTGATGGCCTTGACGATGGTGCCTTTGCACACGCCGTTGCAGCCGCAAACTTCATCCGAATCGGCGAGCGAGGCGGCGCGATTGTGGCCCTGCACGCCGGCATCGCCGATGCTCGATTCGCCGAACATCAGACGATCGCGCAGTTCGCCGAGCTTGCGCCCCTCGCGCAGCAATTTGAAGTACCAAGCGCCGTCGGCCGTATCGCCATATAGGCAAGCGCCGACCAAGCGATCGTCCTCGATGACGAGCTTCTTGTACACGCCGCCCGCCGGATCCGACAACACGATTTGTTCGGTGGTCTCGCTGCCGATGAAGTCGCCCGCGGAGAACAAGTCGATGCCGGTCACTTTCAGCTTCGTCGAGAGCACCGAGCCCTTGTACGTGCCGATGCCCATCAACGCGAGGTGGTTCGCGCAGACTTTGGCCTGTTCGAACAGCGGGGCGACGAGGCCGTATGCGACGCCGCGATGGCTCACGCACTCGCCCACGGCGTAGATGCGCGGGTCGTAGGTCTGCAGCGTGTCGTTGACGACGATGCCGCGATCGCAATGCAGCCCGGCCGCTTCGGCCAGCGCCGTGTTCGGGCGGATGCCTGCGGCCATGACGACGAGATCGGCTTCGATTTCCTCGCCGTCCTTGAAGCGCACGCCCGCCACTTCCCCAGCGTCGTTGCCGATGATTTCGCTCGTTGCCTTCGACAGAAGGAACTGCAGGCCCCGCGCCTCGAGCGAGCGCTGCAGCAGACGGCCCGCGTTCGCGTCGAGCTGACGCTCGAGCAGCGTCGAAGCCAAATGCACGACGGTCACGTCCATGCCGCGCAGCTTCAGGCCGTTGGCCGCTTCGAGACCGAGCAGGCCGCCGCCGATCACGATGGCGCGCCGTTTCACCGTTGCCGCATCGATCATGGCCTGCGTATCGCCGATGTCGCGATACGTGATGACGCCCTTGAGCTTGGCGCCGGGCACCGGCAGGATGAACGGCTGCGAGCCCGTTGCAATCAGCAAGCGGTCGTAGGGCGCCTCGACGCCATCCTCGGCCACGACGACGCGGCGCTTGCGGTCGATACGTGAGATCGCTTTGCCGGTATGCAGCCGGATGCCGTTTTGCTCGTACCAATCGAGCGGATTGAGGATGATGTCCTTGAAGGACTGTTCACCGGCGAGCACGGGCGAGAGCAGAATCCGGTTGTAGTTCGGATGCGGCTCCGCGCCGAAGACGGTGATCTCGTAGTGATTCGGCGCGAGCGCGAGCAGCTCTTCGATCGTACGGATGCCGGCCATGCCGTTGCCGATTACGACGAGTCGGGGCGCGTTCATCGTTGCTTACTCCTTGAACCGTTGAGGTCGCAGCGTCATTGCTCGACTGGGAAAACCACCGAAAGGCATGCATCAACGAAAACGGCGTCCGCTCGTGTCGATGCACGAGGGGACGCCGTTGTCCTTGAAGCGTGCGCGGGGTGAGTCGGCGTTTAGGCGAACTGCCTTCGGCCATCACCTCGCAATCGCGTTGCATTGCATGCATCCCGACGCCATTGCCGGGTACGGGCGAGGTATATGCAAAGGCTATGCCAAGGGCATGAAAGGCTTGTGTGGAGGGAGTTGCGTCCCGTTTCGCACCGTTCGAAGGCACGCGCCGAGAATTGTGCCGCACCGCAGCAGTGCAGCGCCGGGTCATGTCGCACTCGTTCGGCGCGATGTCGCCCGCTTCGGTGCGCGCTCGCCGTGATGGACTCCCTCGACGCGGTCTATAATTTGGAGCCTCATCGTTCTCGCGCTGCGCGGCCGTCGTATATCGATAGCACGGCGCGTGGATTACCGGTTTGCCAACGCACCTAACCCAGGAGGTTCGATATGACCATCCGTATTGGGGACGTCGCCCCCGATTTCACCGCCGAAACCACTGAAGGCACGATCAAGTTTCATGAGTGGATCGGCGACAACTGGGCCATTCTGTTCTCGCATCCGAAGGATTTCACGCCGGTCTGCACGACCGAACTCGGCTATATGGCGCGCTTGAAGCCGGAGTTCGACAAGCGCAAGACGAAGATCATCGGGCTCAGCATCGATCCCGTCAGCGATCACAAGAATTGGGTTGGCGATATCGCGGAGACGCAGGGGCACGCGGTCAACTATCCGATGATCGGCGACGCCGATCTGACGGTGGCCAAGCTCTACGACATGATTCATCCGAACGCCAGCGGCGGCGCGCGCACGGCGAACGATAACGCCACGATTCGCTCGGTGTTCATCATCGGTCCGGACAAGAAGGTGAAGGCGATGCTCGTCTACCCGATGAGCGCGGGCCGTAATTTCGACGAAGTGCTGCGCTTGCTCGACGCGCTGCAAATGAACGCGCAACATGCGGTGGCGACGCCCGTCAATTGGCGTCCGGGCGATGACGTCATCATCCCGACGTCCGTGTCCGACGAGGAAGCGAAGAAGAAATATCCGCAGGGGTTCAAGACCCTCAAGCCGTACCTGCGCACGGTCGCGCAGCCCAAGTAACGGTGGGCAGGCGTTTGTGCCGCCCGGGCGGCCGAACGCGAGCGAATTGGAACGGGTGGTTCTAAGGACTGAGGACTGAGGACTAAGGTCTAGCCCAAGACGGCGGCCGCGATCCCCGCGGCCGCGCACAGCGCAACCACGGCCAGCGGCGGCGTTTTCCATCTGACGAGCAGTAGGCATGCTATCGCGGCGATGGCGAAGTCGAGCGGCCCATGCACGGCGCTCGTCCAGACCGGCGAGTAGAGCGCTGTGGCGAGCAAACCCACGACCGCGGCGTTGATTCCGGCGAAAGCGGCTGCCGTCGAGGCCCGAGCGCGCCATGCTTGCCAGTGCGGCAGCGCGGCGACGACGAGCAGAAGCCCCGGCAAAAAGATCGCAACGGTAGCGAGCGCTGCAGCGGCGATCCTAGCGCCCGCGCTCGACATCATCCAGCCCAGATAGGCGGCGAAGCTGAACAGCGGGCCCGGTACCGCTTGCGCCGCACCGTACCCGGCCAGCAATACGTTCGGCTCGACCGTCTGTTGGATCGCGCTCTGTTGCTGCAACAGCGGCAGCACGACGTGGCCGCCGCCGAACACGAGCGCGCCCGATCGAAAGAACGCATCGAAGCCCTGCAATGCTTGAATAGCCGAGGCGCCCATGCCCGGAGCGAGCCGCACCGCTGCGGGAACGCCGATCAACAAAAAGCAGAACAATGCGAAGGCGAGCACGCCGACAGCATGCGAGACGCGTCGCGGTAGTAGAGCGCCGATGGCGTCGGTAGTCGGCGCGGGACGAAGCCCGAGTGTGCCGCCGCGCCCGTAGAACGCGAACCCGGCTACGGCGCCCAACGCAATCACGGCCAGTTGCGCATAGGCCGAATGCATCACAGCGAGCAGCGCAATCGAAGCGAGCGCGATGCCCGTGCGCCGTAGGTCCGGGCACAGCCGCCGGCCCATGTCCCAAACCGCTTGGGCCACCACCGCGACCGCCGTCAGCTTGAGCCCGTGGACGAGGCCCTGGCCGACTGTTCCTCCAAGATCGGGGGCTAGGGTCGCAAACAGGAGCAACAGCAACACCGAGGGCAGGGTGAAGCCACACCATGCTGCGAGGCCGCCCAGCCATCCGGCGCGCATGAGCCCCACGGAAAACCCGACCTGACTGCTTGCCGGCCCCGGAAGAAATTGGCAAAGCGCGACGAGATCGCCGTAGGCGGCTTCGTCGAGCCAGCGCCGCCGTTCGACGAACTCGCGGCGAAAGTAGCCCAGATGAGCGACCGGGCCGCCGAACGAGGTCAGCCCAAGTTTGAGAAAGACGGCGAGCACTTCGAGCGCACCGTAGCCGCGCGCGGCCGCGGCGGCGCCGATGGCAAGCGGTTTAATGGTTGAACCTCTTCATTGCTTCCGATTCCATGGCGGCTTGCCACTCCTCCGATGCTTCGATGGGGTTGGTTTCGTCGTCGATCGAAAACTGCGCGCGCTCGGCCGCAGTGCGAGCGTCGCCGAAATCGGCGTCCAGGTCGTCGCCGAGCGTGTCCTCGTCCGGCGGCTCGAGCATGTCGCGCAGCATGGCGTCAAGCTCGGGGGTGTCCCACGGTTTGCCGTGCTGCTTGCACCCTTTAATGTAATGCCTGATTTCGGCATCTTGCTCGGGTGTGAGCGGAAGTCCGCGGAAGGTCCGCGCGGGATCGATGTCGGTCATGATGGCGCTCCGCGACGAGAGATGTCCGAGTTTAGCCCCGTTGCCACCTTGCGCGCTAGACCGAACGGTTCGGCGACTCGCGTTCATCGATTCGTCGCGCGCGCTGCGTGCTGGCCCGGCGCATTTGTTTTTTCGAAAGTGTCGATTTCGGCGCTCGTCGCACGTCGAGCAAGTGGACCCGGCAAGGAACGATCGACATCGATCGAAAGCGCGATGACAGGTCGTTCGCCGCCGAGCCGCCTGCACGCATGGGCGTGCGCCTGAATCCATGGAGCCCAGATCCCTATGAAGCTTTACGCCCACCCGTTTTCCGCCTACTGCCAGAAGGTCCTGACAGCGCTGTACGAGAACGGTGCGCCGTTCGATTTCGCCATGCTCTCGCCCGAGGAGCCTAAGGTGGGGGCCGAGTTCGCAGCGCTTTGGCCGCTGCGGCGCTTTCCCGTGCTCGTCGATGAGGGACGCACGGTGCTCGAGTCGACCGTCATCATCGAGTATCTCGATCTTTTCCATCGCGGCGCGGCGCCGATGATTCCGGAGGACCGGCGCGCGGCGCTCGACGTGCGTATGTTGGACCGCTTCTTCGACAACTACGTCATGACGCCGGCGCAGAAGATCGTTGGCGATCGGCTGCGAGCGCCGGCTGTGCGCGATCCCCATGGTGTCGAAGAGGCCAAGAAAATGCTCGATCTTGCATATCGATGGCTTGACGAACGAATGCGTGAACGCGAATGGGCGGCCGGCGATGGTTTCAGCCTAGCGGATTGCGCCGCGGCGCCGTCGCTCTTCTACGCCGACTGGACCCATCCGATCGACCGCTCGCTGCGGCACGCCTATGCCTATCGGCAACGATTGCTGGCGCGCCCGTCCTTCGCTCGCGCGGTGGACGAAGCACGGCCCTATCGCTCGTTGTTTCCGCTCGGGGCGCCGGATCGGGATTAAACCGCCGGCTCGCCGCCGGGCGCGAAACGCAGGCCCCGCAGCGCCACCGTCGGCAGCACGAGCAGGTTCAGGGCGGTCGATGTGAGCAAGCCGCCCAGAATGACGATGGCCATGGGTCCTTCGATTTCGTTGCCCGCGGCGCCGCTCGTGAGCGCGAGCGGCAGCAGCGCGAGCGCCGTGACGAGTGCGGTCATGAGGATCGGCACGAGGCGCTCCGATGCGCCGCGCAGGACCGTGTCCGCATTCCAAGGCAAACCGTCGACATGCACGAGATGTTCGTAGTGGCTGACGAGCATGATGGAGTTGCGCAGCGAAATGCCCAGCAGCGTGACGAAGCCGACCATGCTGCCGAGCGACGGATGGCCACCCGTCGCGGCGACGCCGACCACGCCCCCGACGAGAGCGAACGGCAAATTGACCATGACCACGGCGACGGCCCGTGCGCTGCTCAGCGCGAGCGAGAGCAGGATCACGATACCGGCCAGCGAAACCGCGCCGTAAGCCAGCAGGTCGTGCTGCGATTGTCTGCGCGCCTCGCTTTCTCCGCCGAATACGGCGTAGACGCCGGCCGGCATCGGTACGTCGCGGCTCACGCGCGCCTGTGCTTCGCTCACGAAATCGCTAACCGGCCGGTTGCCGAGCGTGACCGAGACGGTTTGCACCCGCTGGCCCCCATCGTGAGTGATTTGATAGCGGCCCGAAACCTGGCGAATCGTCGCCAGCTCACCGAGCGGCACGGCCAGTCCATCAGGATTCCTAATGGTTAGCGCGCTCACGCTGCTCAGCGTGCGGCGCGCGGCGGGCGCGAGCTGAACCGACAGATCGTAAGCTCGG
Source organism: Paraburkholderia sp. (assembly GCA_004322045.1). Classification (GTDB taxonomy): domain Bacteria; phylum Pseudomonadota; class Gammaproteobacteria; order Burkholderiales; family Burkholderiaceae; genus Trinickia. The sequence goes on along the minus strand of SCRN01000035.1, from coordinate 24,870 downwards.
CTGCCTTGATGAACTTGTGCGACCGTTACCCCCTCATAAGCGGCTTGGATCGCGTCGAGCACGTCGACGGGGCGCAAGCCGTGCCTGCTCAACTGCTCCGGCTTGAGCCGAACCTCCAACTCCGGGATACCCGGGGGCGACTCGACGTTGACGCCCGCGACGCCATGAATCGTGGCTAGCACCTGTGCGATCTTTTGCGCTTCGCGGTCGATGAGGTCCAGATCGTTGCCGAAGACATTGACCACCACGGGAGCGGTGACGCCCGAAATCGTCTCGTCGATCCGCTCCTCGAGGAACGTATTGATCGACGTCGTCAGGCCCGGAAATCGTGCGAGGGCGCCGCGCATGGCGGCAATCGTGGCATCTTGGCGCGACGGGCTCATCGGGTCGAGCTCGACTTCGAACTCCGAGAGTTGCACGCCCGTGGGATCGACGACTTCGTTGGCGCGGCCGGCGCGTTGCGCGACGAGCCGCACGCCGGGAATGCGCATGAGCGCGTTCGATACCTCGGTGCCGATGCGGACCGACGCCGGCAGCGAGGTACCCGGTACGAGGCCCACATGCACGATGTAGTGCCCTTCGCGCAATCGCGGAATAAAATCGCCGGTCATAAAGGGCAATACGCCGAGGGCGGCGACGCATAACAGCGCGACGAGGACCATCGTGGTTTTGGTTCGTCGTTCGACCGCGGCGAGGATGCGCGCGTAGCGCGCCTTGAGGCCGACGATCGAGCGCGGCTCGCGCGCAGGCAATTCGCCGTGCGAGAGCAACGCCAGCGACATTGCGGGTGTGACGGTCAATGCCACCGCCAACGATGCCAGCACGGCGAGGATGTAGGCGATGCCGAGCGGCGCGAACAGCTTGCCGGCGACACCCGATAACGTCAGTACCGGCAAAAAGATCAACATGACGACGAAGGTCGCATACACGACTGCGCTGCGCACTTCCAAAGACGCTTTGAGCACGACGCGAAGCGCGGGCAAAGGGGTTGCGCGGAGGCGATTTTCGCGCAATCGCCGGTAGATGTTCTCGACGTCGATGATCGCGTCGTCCACCACTTCGCCGAGCGCTATCGCCAAGCCTGCGAGCGTCATCGTGTTCAGGCTGGAGCCGAAAGACGTCAGCACGATGACCGCGGTGAGCAGCGACAACGGAATTGCTGCGGCCGATATCGCCGCTGTGCGCAGATCGAGCAGAAACAGAAACAACACGACGACCACCAGCAGTGCGCCGGCCAGCAACGCGGTTCGCAGATGGTCGAGCGCCGTCGTAATGAAATTGGCCGGGCGAAACACTTCGGGATGCAGTTCGACGCCTTGCCGTGCCAAGACGGGAGCGAGCGCGGCCAGTCGCTTCTCTATGCGGCGCGTCACGGCCATCGTATTCGTGCCGTATTGATTTTCCATGACGACCATGACGCCGGGTTTGCCCATGATCGTCGCTGCGCCCACTTGAGTCGCCTCGCCCCATCGAACCCGGGCAACGTCGGCCAGATGCAAGGGCGCGCCATTGCTCCAGCGCAGGACGACATTGCCGAGCGTCTTCGGATCGGCAATTTGACCGTCGACATGAACGGCGATGCGTTGATTTTCATTTTCGATGAAGCCGGCCCCCCGCGTGCCCGTCGCTTGGCGTGCGGCTGCGATCACGTCTTGAAGTGATAAGCCGTAGCGCAACAGCTGTTGCGGGTCGACCTCCACTTGCAATTGGCGCGCCGCTGCGCCGAACACGATGGCATCGGCCACGCCGGGCGCACTCAGCAATTGCGGTCGAACCGTCCACTGCGCGATATCGTAGAGCGCGGTCGGCGAAAGCGTGTTCGAGGTTAGGCCGATCGTGCGCACCACGCTCGTCGTCGTCGTGAGTGGCAATAGCGTCGGCGGCATGACGCCTGCAGGCATAGCTGCGGCCAGCGTATTGAGCCGTTCCGAAACCAACTGCCGGACCTGCAATACATTGGCGCGATCGTCGAAGACGAGCGTGATCGACGCCAACCCTTGCATCGACCTCGACCGGATCGACTTGAGTCCCGTCATTGCCGCGAGCGCGTTTTCGATCGGCTGCGTCACCAGCGTCTCGACCTGCTCGCTCGTCAACCCGGGCGCCTCGGCCTGGACGATGCTCATCGGCGGCGCGAATTCGGGAAAGACGTCCAGGTTTGCGCGCGTCATCGAAAAGATGCCATAGCCGGCTGCGACGAGCGCCAGCGCGTAGATGACGCCGCGAAAGCGCAACGAAAAGCGGATGATGGCTTGGAGCATGGGCGGCCGAAATGCAAGTGGAAGGGCGGCCTGCTGCGGCCGTCGGCTACGATCAGTCGTCGCACTCGGGTGGATCTTTGCAGGCAGTCGCAACGCCTTGCGGCTTCAACTCTTCCGAGAGCAGTAATTGCGCGCCGCGCGTGACGATCGAATCGCCCGCGTGAAAGCCCGACGTCACGGCAACCCCCGCGTCGTCTTCGCTGGCCGATTGCACGAGCCGGCGGGCGAATCGATCGGGGGCGATGCGAACGTAGGCCCAGGTCTGCCCGCCGTACCAGACGATCGCATCGGCGGGGATCAACCACGCAGGGGTGCTCGTCTGCGACGCCGCGGCAACCGCTAACGTATGTGTGCCGATCGGCAGGGCGCGCGGCGCGGCATAGAACCATGGCGTCCCTGGCACGGCGGGATCGGCGACGGGCGAAGACGACAGCTTTTGTACCGCGATGAGTTCCCCGTCGGACGCATGCAAGCTCAAGCGATCGGGCGCGCTGCTTCCCATCGTCGAGGGCAGGGTCACGCGCAGGATCGACGTGCGCCCGGATTGCAGATGCGTGAGCAATTCCGAGTCGGGCGAAGCGGCCGCGTGCGCGAGGACGTCGCCGAATTGCACGCGTGCCGTAGCGTTCAATCCGGCCAGCGCAACCTTTGTCGATTGCAGCTTGTCTCGGTCCGCTTGCATGAGCGCCTGTGCATCCTGTAGCGCTTTGAGCGAGACGTTGTGGTCGTCGTCGAAGAGTTGGCGGCTGCGCTGATATTGAGCATTCGAGTTCCGCGCCTGCTCGGCAACGGTGGCGGCATCGGCTTGCGCAGCGGCTAGCCTCGTGCGCAGATCGAATAGCGGCTGCGGATCGATGACAGTCGCATATGCCTCGTATTGCGTTCGCACCGGGGTGGCGGCGATGGGCGCGACCAGGATGCCGCTCGCGCGTTGGGCGGCGAGTCCGACGATAACGACCGTTTCTGAGCCGATCGTTTGCACCGACGGCGAGGAGGCGGCGCCGGCCACGGACGCACTGGGTGTCGCCTGAGCCGGGGCCGCGACGTCTCGGAATGCGTACCAGCCCGCCGTGGCGGCGATTGCCAGGGAGGCTGCTAACGCCAATGACAGTCGAATGTTCATCGTTTCTCCTCGTCCTGCCGATGCGGTAGCACAGAGGACCCTTCCCGATCGAGCGGGCGCTGCATCGCATCCTCGAGTGCCGCGGCCGCTTGCCGCGCTGTAACGAGTGCATCCAATCGGGAAACGTCGCTGATTTCCAAATCGATCTTCGCTTTGGTATAGGCGAGCCGATCGATCTCGCCGACGGCGAATCGAGCGGCCTCGCCGGTAAGTTCCCGTTTTGCGGAATTAAGTTGGGCGTCGGCGAAATCGAGCGCGTGAAGCGTCAGCCGATAGCGCGATAGCGCTTGATCGAGCTCGCCGATGATTTGCTCTTGCAGCGCGGTGGTGCGCGCCGCAGCTTCTTTACGGTTGCTCTCGGCTTCGCGAATGCCGCCTTGGTTTTGATCGAAGATCGGCAACGTAATGCCGGCCAGGCCGAATGCAATGCGTCGTGTGCCCGTGTCGTACGTGTAACCGGGCCCCAGATGAAGGTCTGGATATTGTTTGGCGACTTCCAATTGCAGCGCCGATTCGGCAGCCGCGTAGTCGGCCAGCGAAGCGAGCAGATCCGAGCGATGAAAGATCGCGTCACGCTGTGCCTGGGCCGCCGGTGGCGCGGGCGGGGGGGAGGCGAACGAAGCCGGGTCGATACGAATGCCGTCGATGGCCGCAAGCGGTACGCCGATCGCAGCGGCTAGTTGCGCGCGCGCATCGCTCAGTGCGGCGTCGGCCGCGGCGTAGTCGTGTTGGGCCTGATTCATCGCCAGCGTTGCGGCGCTGACATCGGCCGCGGAGTTCTCGCCAACACTATGCCGCTTCTCTATCATGGCCACCACTTGCCGCTCGTCGGCGACACGGCGTGCCAGCGACGAGCGATGGCTTTGGGCGCTGTAAAGCGCAGTCAATGCGTCGCGCACCTGGCCGCTCACCTTCCATGCTTCGGTTTGGATACCGAGTTGCGCCGCATCGGAGAGATGCCGAGCCTGATCGACGCGGTAGCCTCGTTTCCCCGCGGTTTCGATCGGGATATCGAGCGCAAGCCCAAGAGAGAAAGGCGCGCCGGGGCCCGGATTCGGGGTCGCATATTCGAAGGGCAACTGAAGCGTCGGGTTCGGCAAGGCCCCGGCCACGTCGACGCCGGCGCGCGCGGTATCCGCTCGAGCGCGGACGATTTCGAGCGCAGGGTTGTCGTACCAGGCCGCCAATGTCAGCAACGGGCGATTCCATTGAGCGGGCGGCCAAGGCGTAATGTCGTGGCCGAGCGCACGCGCGACATAGTCATGCAAGCCGGCATCGGCGAGCGAACGGTGCTCGAACCGGCGTGCAAGATCGGCGGGCGCGAGCGGCTGCGCATGGTAGGTGGCGCAGCCGGTTAGCAAGCAAAGGGCGAGGGGCAGCAGGCGGCGCATGTCGGCATTCGTCGATCGATGAGGCGCTCGATGCGAGGCCTTCGACTGTCGATGCTATACGGGCGCTTGTGAAGTTTTCGTCAAGAGCGGCCGGGCTCGGGGGTGGCCTGCCCAGGGACGGGACGAGGCAGCAAGAGCGATACGCTGGTGCCGCGCGTCGGCTCGCTGTCGAGGCGGATCTGCCAGCCATAGCGCTCGGCGATTTTCTTGACGATCGCCAAGCCGATGCCGGCACCTTGTTGCGCGTGCCGAATCGGATGGGCTTGATAGAACCGATCGAATACGTGCGGTGCCGCGTGGGGCGCGATGCCCGAGCCCGTATCCTCGATGCGCAACCATGGCTGAGCGTAGGTGAAGCTCAAGTGCCCGCCCGTCATATGGCGCTCTGCGTTGTCGATCAAATTCGACAGGACGATCGCCAGTGCCGAAGGGTTCGCCGTTACGCATAGCTGCGGCTCGATTTCAACGCGCGTGTCGATGCCTTTGGCGGCAAGTCGATCGGCGAATGGCGTGAGGGCCTCGCCGATCGCGGCGGCCAATGGAACGCTGACCGTGTCCCGCACACTGTGTTCCCTGGCGAGGGTGAGCAGCGCGTTGACCAACCGGCGCATGTTGTCTGCCGCGCGATCGATTTGAGCAATCCGTGCACGGGCTTTCGCGCCGATCGAGGCGTCTTGTTCCAACAACTCGCAACTGGTTTTGATCGCCGTTAGCGGTGTGCGCAACTCATGGCTCACGTTGCCCGTGAATTCCTTTTCACGCTCGATCATGGCCGCCATGCGGCGGTGATATTCGTTGAAGGCATCAACGAGCGCGACGAGCTCGGTCTCGTCATATCGTCCCGGTTGGATGGGAGCGGAAGGTGTCGATCCGAGCGTCTTCACTTGCTTGGCCAAGCCGGCGACTTGCCGTACCAGCAAGCCGGACAGACCGAATGCGAGCCAGATGGTGAGAAGGGCGAACAAACCGGTCACCGCCATCAGCGCGTCGATCACCCGCTTGAAGCGCCGCTCGTACGCACTGAAGTTATAGACGCGGTAAAGACGGGCATCGTTGAACGGCACAGCGGCAACATGGATCTCGCGACCGTTCAAGATGATTTCATGCACCCCGTCGGGCAAGGCGGCGACCGAGCTGGGCAGCGCGACGGCCAAACGATCGGCGCTGGAAACATAGCCTCGCAGGCGCGAATCGAACGGCGGCAGAAGCGCAGAGTCGGAGCGATAGGCTTTGATGACGCTTGCCATGTCGTCGTCCACGAGCGCCGTAATGAGCCGCTCTTCCTGCGCCTCGGCAAGGGTGCGCACGCCTAGCGCTTGCGCCACGAGCAGCGCGATGGTCAGCATCGAAAAAACGACGGCGACCTTGAAGCGAAGGCTACGATGCGCGTGCATGAGGAGCGACGAGCCGATAGCCGATACCGTGGACGGTTTCGATGAGATCGTCTTCGCCGTGCGCGGTCAAAGCACGGCGCAACGTATAGACGTGGGCGCGCAGCGTGTCGCTGTCGGGCAATGTATCGCCCCATACCTGCGTTTCCAGTTCTTCGCGACCAAGCACGCGGCCTGGTGATTGCATCAGAATGCGCAACAAGTGAAGACATTTGGGCGGCAGGCGCAACGTGCGGCTCGAGCGCAGCACGGTGAGCGTCGATATGTCGAGCCGCACGTCCTCGAAGCGCAATTGGCGTGCCACGACGCGCCCGCGATAACGCTTGATCAGTGCTTCCAGCCGCGCCCCGACCTCCTTGAGCGAGAACGGCTTGACCAGATAATCGTCGGCGCCGTGATCGAATCCGGCCAGTTTATCGTCGAGCGTGTCGCGCGCGGTCAGCATCAACACAGGGGTATCGCGATGGGCTTGCTCGCGCAACTCGCGGCAAAGCGAGAGCCCGTCCATGCCCGGCAGCGAGAGATCGAGCAAGATGGCGTCCAACGTTTGTGTCACGGCAAAGCGCAGACCCGCCGGCCCGTTCGTCGCCAAGTCGACGTCGTAGCCCTGACTTGTCAGATAGTCGTATAGGTTGGCCGCAATCGCGGAATCGTCCTCGACGATGAGCACTTTCATGGGCAATCGTTGCGGCGGGGCGCCGCCGCAACCTAGGCTGGCTTTTTGCCTTTTATTTATCAGTTAGTGATGTCCAAACATCGAGCGCCAGTCGGCGCTCGTCGTCATGCGCGAGCCGGAGAGCGAGGCGCCGGCCTGTGCGCCGCCGATGCCGCTATTCGATGCAGTGCTCACGCCCGGTTGCATGCCGGCACGTGCCTGCGCTGCTTGGATATCGGCAGGATAGTGGATTTTACTCGGGACGTAACCGCTTTGCCTCAATTGCGTCAGTTGGCTCATCACCTGGGCGCGCGTGAGCGGCTGATTGCTCGGTTGAGCTTGCGCGAACGCCGCGGCAGACGTGAGCGCAACGGCGAGCACTGCGGTTTGGACTATGGCCTTCATGATCGGTACCTCCTGTTTCGCGTCAGATGCGGACGGCGATCGCCCGCAGCCTGCCAATCCAGTATGTTCGATCAAGCTTAAGGCTCCGTTAAGTGCCGCTTAGGCCGCCGCCAGCGAATCGCCTACCACGCGCACATGCTCGCCCGGCTGGAACTGCGGCTGCGTGGTGTAGTTGAAGTTGCGGTAGCTGCCGTCTTGCATCCGCACTTGCACTTGGTACGACGTTGCCTTGTGGACTTCGTGCTCGATGCCGTTGCCGGCGAAGCCGCCGCCGACCGCGCCCGCGATCGTGGCGAGCGTGCGTCCTCGGCCGTTGCCGATTTGGTTGCCGAGCAATCCGCCCGCAATGGCGCCGCCGACTGCGCCGATGCCTGTCGTAGGCGCAGGGGCTTGCACTTCGTTGATCGCAGTCACTTCGCCGGCGTTCGGGTCGTAGGCCGTGGCGCGAGCGTTACCGTTGTACGCGCCGGCATTTTGCTCGACCCCGGCGCCGCTGCCATAAGCGGGCGACGACGCGGCCTTCACCACGTGATGATGACGGCGCGCTTCGACAGCCGCTTCGTTGCTCGTCTCGCGGGCTTCGCGATAGGCGGGGGCAGCAGTGACCGGTGCGCTGGCTACTTGGGCGCTCTGCATCGCGCTCTGCTCGGGCGGTGCGGAAACGGCATGCGAGGTCGGCAGCCATCCGGCAATCGCCGCGATGCCCGTCGCGCTGACCAGCATGACCGCCACGGCCGCGCCCGCGATCAAAGGATGAATGCGGTTGCGGGTTTGATTCGAAGGAAGGTTTGCGTTCATGACAGACTCCGGACAAGGATGTCTGCAGAAACGCCGGATTGCGTGTATCGGTGGACCACGCATTGGTGACATCTGTAAGCAGTTGTAGCGCCACCTGCGGCGCAGTACCCCACTGCTGATCAAGCGAACGCGCCGGCAAGTGAAGCCGACGCTAATGTCAGGCGCACCCCGCCAAGGCCGGAAGCGGGCCGCCAGTGCCGAAGCGTGTGCGACGACCGACGGCGGGCGTAAGCCGTATTAATCGACGAGACGAATGCCGAATACGGTGGCCTGCGAGCGACGGACGCGCTCCGCTTCGCGGTGACGCGCCTCGAAAGAGTAGTCCGAATCGAGCGGCAGGTGCGGTGATGCGAAGAGATCGTTGATCTTTTGAACGAGGGCGAAAACGAAGCTCATGGCGACTCCCGGGTTGAATGCGTATCAGGGTTTATCCTTAGAACGCATTCTAGGGTTTTCCCTAGGATAAGTCTAGTGCGTCGCACAAAAAACGCGGAAGAGAGCCGTTCTTACGGGCTGATGGTCATGCCGCGTTGCACAAAGGCAACAGCTTGGTCAGGGCGGGATCACAAATCGCGCCCCCAGACTTGGCCGACGAGATCCTTGCCGAAGCTGTGGTGAGGCGCCTCTTCGAGCAGTTCGAATCCGGCCTTTTCGTAGATGCGCCGGGCGTCGGCGAGCACGCTGTTGGTCCAGAGGATCATCCTTTTGTAGCCGGCGAGCCGGGCGAAGCGCAGACATTCGTCGACCAGCCGGCGCCCGATGCCGAGGCCGCGCGCGCTGGCCTCGACATAGAGCAACCGCAATTTCGCAGTGTCATCGTCTTCGCGCACGACGAACACCGATCCCACCGGCCTTCCATCCTTCTCCGCGATCCAACACCGTTCCGACTTCGGATCGAACTCGCGAATGAACTTGGCGACGATTTCTGCGACGAGCGCTTCGAACTCGGCGTTCCAGCCGTATTCGTGCGCATAGAGCACCGATTGCCGATGCACGATCCAGCCCATGTCGCCGGGACGCGGATCGCGCAGGACGTAGGTGGGCTCGGCTTCGCCGAGCAGCGCATGAATCTGCGCCATGGCGTCGACGAGGTCGAGCTGCGCGGGCTGCGCCAGTCGCTTCAGCATGGCCCCGACCTCGCGCTTCGATGCGTCGTTCAACGGTCGAAACGCTTCGCGTCCTTTCTTCGTCAGTTCGAGTTGCGCGACGCGCGCATCGGTGGCCGAACGTGTTTTGACGAGCAAACCCTTCTTTTCAAAACCGGCGATGACTCTGCTCACGTAGCCGGCGTTCAAGCCCAACTCGCGACATAAGTCGGAGGCCGTGATGCCGACCCGGTGCGCGAGCTCGTACAGGATGCGGGCCTCCGTCAACGAGAACTCGCTGTCCAGCAGGTGTTCGTGCAAAAGACCTATCTGACGCGTGTAGAAACGGTTGAAGCGACGCACGGTTTCGGTGCGATCGTCGAGCTGGGCAGAAGTCATGGAAGGTCTCCATATTTGCTTTTAGCACATTATTAGTTGCTAAAAGCAAATATGTCAATCAATCATGCGCGGCGGAGGCGCCGAGCGCATCGACCGAAAAGACCGAATGCTTGGCGCAATGCGTGGGCATGCGCCTCGTTGTTTCGTTAGTAGCACCGGCTATCGTTGTGGTCGCGCCCGGCTCTCGGAGAAAGGCGGCGCTATACGAATTGAATTTCAATCTTTGGAGGCAGGGGATGGCCAAACGTATCGGCTCGGAGAGCGAGGCTGCCGCTCGCGATGTGCGTTCCTTGCAGGTCGGCGGATTTGCACGGCGACGGCCGCTTGCAGGGCTGGTTTCGATTGTCTTGGCGCTAGGGGCGTGGGGCGCATCGGCTAGGCCGGCGCAATCCGCCGGCCCGCTACCGAGCGGCGGCCATTTCATCGCGGGTTCGGGATCGATTGGTGGCGACGCCGGCGCCGTGACGATCGATCAATCGACGAACCGCGGCGTGATCGAATGGTCGAGTTTTTCAATCGGCGGCGGCAACCGGGTGACGTTCAATAACGGCACGGGCGCGACGCTCAATCGCGTGACCGGCGGCGATCCGTCGGCGATATACGGGACGCTGTCCGCTACGGGCAGCGTTTATTTGATCAACCCGCAAGGGATATTGATCGGCCCGAGCGGCGTTGTCAGCACCGGCGGCCGCTTCGTCGCTTCGACGCTCGATACCTGCACTTGCGGCTTCATGAAGGGACATCCGCTCACGTTCAAAGGCAATTCGAACGCGAGCATCATCAATCTCGGCACGGTGGGCTCGACAGGTGGCGACGTCATGCTGATCTCGAGCAACGGTATCGTCAACGCGGGTCGAATCTCCGCGCCCCACGGCACGGCCGAGATGGCCGTCGGACAAAAGGTGCTGCTACAGGACTCATCGACGGGCCGGCAGGTGTTCGTCCAATCAGGCAGCGGCGGCAACATCGAGAACGCCGGCCCGGTCGATGCCGCGCAAATCAGCTTGCAGGCAGCCGACGGCAACATTTTTGCGCTCGCGGGCGAGCACACGACGCTGCGCGCAACAGGCACCGCGACGCGCGGCGGGCATGTCTGGCTCGTGGCGGATACGGGCGCCGTTGCGCTCGGCGGAACGATCGAGGCAAAGAACGCCGACGGCAGCGGCGGTACCGTCGATACGAATGGCGCACTGCTCGAACTCGGGGCGGACGGCATCAAACCACTGGTGAAGGCCGGAAAGTGGGACGTCACCACGCCCGACCTGACGATCGACGATGCGGCGGCGGCCACGTTCGCTCGGAGCTTGAACGCGGGGACGTCCATCGATGCGCAGGCGACCGGCGCCCAAGGCGGCATCGGCGACGTCGACGTCATGTCGTCGATGCATTGGAATGGCGCGGCATCGCTCACCCTCGGCGCCTATCATTCGCTGACGATCGAAGATGGCGTGAAGATCAAGAATCACGGCGCGGGGAACTTGACGCTCAATGCCGATGCCTCGTCGATCGATAAGGGCGGCAGCGTCATCAATAACGGTGCGATCGACTGGTCGAAAAGTACCGGCATCGTCAGTGCGTACTTCGACATGAACGGGACCTATGTGCCGGGCACGCTCGTGAGCAATGCGGCATGGACGCCGCCCCCGTATAGCGGTCTCGCTGCCCAAATCACCGGCTACGCACTCGTCAATACGCTTTCCGATCTGGGCAACATATCCGGCAATCCCGCAGGCAACTATGCGCTCGGGCGCGACATCGAGGCCGGCGGCGCATACATCGAGCCGTTTTCCGACACTCAGCCCTTTAGCGGCCAGTTCGATGGGCGCGGCCACACTATCGACCAGGCCGGACTCTATGCGCCGGGCCTTTTTGGTGTGATCGGGAAGACCGGGGCCGTCCGCAACCTAGGGCTGACGAACATGTCGCCCTATTGTGTCGATTGGTGCATTAACGGGAACCTCGCCGCGGAAAACGACGGGACGATCAGCCGCGTTTATACGACGGGCAGTGTCTCTTTCATCCTTGATCCGGATTCGCCTACGTCGCGGACCTCCGATTTGGGTGGGCTAGTCGGAATGAACTTCGGCATGATCGCCCAATCGTGGAGCAGCGCCACGGTGATAGGGGCAACCGACATCGCCATCGCCCCGGGCGCGGGGCAAGTGGGCGGCCTTGTTTCGTCCAATTACGGCACGATCACGCAATCGTATGCGACTGGAGACGTGAGCGGGGGAAGCGCCTCGACCGTCGGAGGACTCGTCGGCAGCAATTACGGTTCGGTCACGCAGTCGTTCGCCGCCGGTTTCAGTAAAGGCGGTTCAATGGGCGGCGTCATCGGTAGCGGGGCAGGCGGCGGCAACGACGACTACTGGAACGTCCAGACCACAGGCGTGAATGTCGGCGGTGGCGGCATCCCATCGCAAAACGGCCTCACGACGGCACAAATGAGCACCCCGGCGAGCTTCGTCGGTTGGAATTTCGGCGCTGGCGGCGCGTGGGCGATGCCCTCCGGTGCGACGCATCCCGTGCTGCAATGGCAACTGCAAGCGCAGCGGTGACGCGCAGGGCGTAGCACGCAATCGATCGCCCCGTCTCGTGGGCATGGCATTCACGAGCGGGGCGCGCCTTTTACCGAACGAACTGCACGAAATGCAGCGGCGCAACGTGCCGATCGCCGTCCACCCGCAAGTCCGACCCTGCGCGGCGAATTCGGTCAAGGGCCCGGCGAAGAGCCCCGCGCTCGAGTGTATGCCCGTGCAGACCGCGACTCATGACGGACGCCTCAGTTCAGAGTGGACGTGGGCTTGCGCGTGAGATGTTGATGATGCGTCTTGACGGCCATGCTGTGATGCTTCGACGTCGGGCTCGTCGCATCGGCATCGCCCACGCGGTCCGCTTGCGTGTCGGAACGATCTTCCGCGCGAGCCAACCCCTTGTCTCGATCGCCAGACGTGGGGCCGTTGGTGTTGGTCATTCCCTTGGCACTCATATGCCCCGCGGACATCCCGCCTGCGCCCGCCGCAGCACCCATCGCACCGCCATGGCCACCGCCCGCGCCGGCCCCGCCATTGCCGCCCCCGGCACCACCGCCACCGCCGCCACCACCACCGCCGCCACCACCACCGCCGCCACCACCACCGCCTCCTCCGGCAGCGAATGCCGCCGAAGAGACGGCTAGCGCCAAACTAGTCACTGCGATTACCGCGAAACGATTCGTTTTCATGTAGTCCTCCCAAGCGAACGCCTGTGAGGCGATTGTACGAAGGTCGTGCCGCAAATCAACGCAACGTTGTTACCGGTTGTATCGAGACGCAACCGGCATGGACAGCCGGGCGTCGATACCGAGTCTGCGCCGGTGGGGTGCGATCATCTTCGATCACCGACGAATCGTGCCGGGGTGGGCCCAGGCTGGCCTCGCACAGATTGCATCACGTTGTGATATAAATGTGACCCTGCGGCCAGAAAGGCCATTGCATCAGTGCGTGTTAATCAGAGGAATTTCATGAGCGAGCACAAGGGCGATTTTGCGACCGACGTTAGGCTTTTACGTATCACCGCGATCGCGGCAGTCGGCGGCGCGCTGAGCACGGTCGCTGCCGATTTCTTGCTCCACTTGATTCGGTTGTTCAACAACCTGTTTTTCTTTCAGACGATTTCGACGGCCAACCGCTCCCCGGCGGAAAACGCGCTGGGGTGGATCGTGATTGCCGTGCCCGTCGTCGGCGGGCTGCTCGTGGGATTGATCGCCCGCTTCGGCTCGGAGCAAATACGCGGGCACGGTATTCCCGAAGCGATCGAAGCGATCTTGTTCGGCAAGAGCAAGATGTCGCCGAAGGTGGCCGTGCTCAAGCCGCTCGCATCCGCTATCGCCATCGGTAGCGGCGGGCCATTCGGCGCCGAAGGTCCGATCATCATGACGGGCGGCGCGATCGGTTCGCTCGTCGCGCAGTTCTTCCATCTGTCGAGCGCCGAACGCAAGGCGTTGCTGGTGTCGGGCGCCGTGGCGGGGATGACGGCGGTGTTCGGGACCCCCGTGGCGGCGGTCCTGCTCGCAGTCGAATTGTTGTTGTTCGAACTGCGCCCGCGCAGCCTGCTGCCGGTTGCCATTGCATGCGCGGTGGCCGGTTTTACTCGCCCACTGCTGCTCGGCAGCGGGCCGTTGTTTCCGCTGCATACGTTGCCGCTCGGCCCGATCGGCATCGTGTCTTCGGCCGTGGCGGGTTTGATCGCGGGCTCGTTGTCGTGGGGCTTGTCGACCTGGCTCTACAAGGTGGAGGATGCGTTCGGCAAGTTGCCGATTCATTGGATGTGGTGGCCGGCGTTGGGAGCCATCGCGGTCGGCATCGGCGGGTACTTTCAGCCGCGCACGCTCGGGGTCGGATACGACGTCATCGGCGACTTGCTGCAAAACCACCTCGTCTTGCATGCCGTTGTTTGGATCGTGGTCGTCAAAGCCGTGATTTGGGTCATCGCTCTGGCCTCGGGCACCTCCGGCGGCGTGCTCGCGCCGCTGCTCATGATGGGCGCCGGGGTGGGGGCCATCGTCGGGCCTTACATGCCCGGCGGCGATCCCACGGTGTGGCCGCTCATCTTCATGGCCGCAGCCTTGGGCGGGATGATGCGCGCTCCCGTGATGGCGGTGGTGTTCGCTTTCGAATTGACCGGCGATGCGAACGCGTTGCTGCCGTTGCTCGCGGCGGCAGCGGTGGCTTACGGTTTTACCGTTTTGCTCATGCGCCGCTCGATTCTGACCGAGAAGATCGCTCGCCGCGGGTATCACATCTATCGGGAATACAGCATCGACCCGTTGGAACGGCACTATGTGGATGAAGTGATGACGGTCAACGTGCAGACGATCGATGCGAATACGCCCATTACCGGTGTCATCCGCGAATATTTCGGCGCCGCGCAGAAGTTTCGCGCTTATCCGGTGGTGGACAAGGGGCGATTGGTGGGCATGGTAGATAAGACCCTGCTCGATCGTGTTCGCGCCGGGCGGGGCGATAGCCCGGATGGCCTCATCGGCGAAGTGTTCGCCCGATCGCAGCCCGAGACGGCATTGCCGGGAGAAACGTGTAGGAACGTGGCTGCCCGGCTCGCGGCGAGGGGGCTCGAACGTGTTCCCGTGGTGGAGGATCAAAAAAGCTACCGGCTAGTCGGCATCGTGTCGCGGCACGACCTGCTGAAACCATCGGTGTCTGTTTTCGCGGAGGAGCGTCAGTTGGAGCAGTTCCGGCGCGTGTGGCCATCGAGCGGGTCGCAGTTCGCTACGATCGAGCGCAATGGCGATAGCGATAGCGAGAGCGGTGACGACGCCGCGAGCCAAGGCGTTGGCGTGATCCGGCAAAAGATCACGGCGGAGCACCGCGACGGCTAGCTTCTCGCTTCGTTGCAATCCTTGCGCTCGGCTCTTCTGGCGGCCAGCGCAAGCCCGTTATTAGCGTGAACGGGCCCTAGGAACCCGTCAATCGTTCCCGCTGCGCCAGCGACGGAAATACCTTCGTCCAGAGCGCAACGATCAAGATCGTCCCGGCGCCCCCGATCAATACCGACGGAACGGCGCCGAACCAACCAGCGGTGATTCCCGATTCGAATTCGCCGAGTTGATTCGATGCGCCGATAAAGATCGAGTTGACGGCGCTCACGCGGCCGCGCATGTCATTGGGCGTATCGAGTTGGACCAACGATTGCCGCACCACCACGCTGACCATATCGAATGCGCCTGTTAGCGCGAGCGCCGCAAGCGACAACGAGAATGAACGGGACAGCGCGAAGAGCAGAGTGGCTAGGCCATACAGCGCCACGCACCCGAGCATCGTTTTCCCCGCACGGCGTTCGATCGGATTTCGCGTGAGATAAAGCGAAACCGCCAACGCACCGCCCGCCGGCGCCGATCTCAACAATCCGAGGCCCCACGAGCCGACGTGCAGGACATCACGGGCGAAGATCGGCAGCAGTGCCGTGGCGCCGCCGAACAACACGGCGAGCAAATCGAGCGAGATCGCGCCCAATATCTGCTCCCGTTGCCAGATAAAGCGAATGCCCGCGAGTAAGCTGTGCAGGGTAACGGGCTCGCGGGCGGGGCGCGCATGGTCGTAATGAATCAAAGAGAGCATGACGGCGGCGAATACGCACAGCGCCGAACATGTTGCATAGACGACAGCCGCCCCTGCCACGTAAATGAAGCCCCCCACTGCCGGGCCGAGAATGGTAGCGAGCTGCGATGCGGCCGAACTGATGGTCAAGCTTTGCGGAAACGATGCGAGCGGAACGAGGGTAGGCAGCAGCGCTTGCTGCGTTGGCAATTGGAAAGCCCTTGCCGCGCCCAACGCAAGGGATGCGAGCAGAAGCACTTCGCGCCCGAGCCATCCATACAGCGTGCCCACCGTCAGCAACAAGGCCGCACCGCCTTGCACGAGTTGACATCCGATCAGAATGTAGCGGCGATCGTATCGATCCGCGACTTGCCCGACGATGAGGCACAGTGCGAGCGCCGGGAGGAATTGCGCCAAGCCGACCATGCCGAGATCGAAAGCGCTATGGGTGATGTCGTACATCTGCCAGCCGACAATGACCATGAGCATTTGATTGGACATCGTCGTCGCAATGCGGCCGAAAACGAAATAGCGAAAAGACGGAATTTCAAGAACCGTGTTCTTCATGTACCGATAGGCGCGACAAAGGAGGCACGGTATTGTAGAGCGTCGTGCGCCGATCGCAGGTGTTTTCCGGTTCTTTCGTTGCGGATATCTGCGTGCTACTTGCTACTCGCTACTGTTTGCGGGAACGGGTCAAGAGGGTTTGCGCTACGACGGCGATCGACACGCCCGCGCCATGGTCCAGACACAGCGTGATCGTCGTGCTGGACAGCGCCATGACGGAGCCGACCGGCAAACACTATGCAAGAACGAGAGACGACAACGCTCGAGATTCTTACCGAGCCTCGGCGTCTCGAGGGGCCAGCCACACCGAGATGTGGCTGGGTCATCGATATCGAGTGCCGTGGGTGGACTCGACAGCGAGGTGCGATCCGTCTAAACGAAAATCACGAATAGAGGGCGCTCAGCGATTGGAGAGAGATAGTTGCGCTCTGCGAGTTCTGCACGCTGTCTGCATTGACGAATACGAGTTGCTGCCCGTTGCCTTGCAGCGACCACGAAACCGTTTGATAGCGCACGATGTTTTTGGTGATCTGGCTCGTGGCGCTGCCCACGGCCTGAATGAGCAGCCCTGGGTCGACCAAAGAATTCACCACGTTGACCGTCGCCGACTGTTGCGCGAACTGAATCGTGATGAACTGGTTGATGTTGCTTTGAATTTGTGCCTGATACCAATGGGACGCCGGCACCGTGTAGTAGCGGGTGAATTTGGTGAAGGCGTGCGGCTGACCGTCAGCCGGCAGTGACTGATTGTTGATGCCGGAGGTGTCCACAGGCATTTTGACGCTGGCGATATAGGTCTGGACTTGCGCGCCCGGCTGGTTCTGCAGCATCGCCGCCGAAACGGTGGTGGTGTCGGAGCCATTGACGAATAGCACGGATGCGAGGCCCTGATTGCCTGTCGTTCCGGGCACATAGACAGAAGCCGGCGGCTGCGACTGGCTCCAAACCACGGAAATGTTAGCGCCCGCGTCGTTGCCCGCGCTGTTGTAGAAAATCAAACCATAAAGCTGACTCGAATTGAGTTGCTGGCAAGTGGCAGTGTCTCCGGGGTTAAGCGTAATCAATTGCCCATTGTTCCAATTCGTTGAACTCATGATGGCCTCCTGAGTGGTTCAGTGGGTTTGCGCGCCCAAAGGTCTGAGCGGGCAATGAAATCGCCAGATTTCTACGCCATGCTGCCTGCGCGTTGCATTTGGTGACAGACAGCGTAGCGCCCGGAGTGACGATGTCCCCGGTCAGCGCTTATTTTTTACACGTCGCGATAATGGTGTCTGTTGGCGCCGCTGTGACTGGCGTTGTTTGGGCGAATACCGGCGTTAAACGGCCCGGCCCTAGGCTCGTGCGTTTTTTCTTTAATTAAAATTGGTACGTTAAGTATTGGCGACGCGGTTCCATTTCGCCACCTAGCAGATCTGGTAGGGGGCGAATAAGGGCCGGGCGGCCATTCATCATTAGCGAGATTAGAAAACGGGACGAGCGGACAAGGACGTGATGGTTTTTCGCCATTAAGGACAGAAAAAACGTTTTCACCCTCTGCGGAAGTCGAATCTAGGCATCACAGGCATGCTGCTCCGTTCGGTTCGGCTTATCGGTCGTCTCTTCGCACTCGCGGGTTGTCATAGGTGTGTGGTGTGCGGGTAAGGGTGGGGCGTAGTGGCGGTAGAGCGGATCCGTCCATCTCCGCGAAACGCGCCCACCAACGGCGGTGAGCACCGGACCGTTGCCAGGAATGCTGTGCGTTGACGAAATTTCATCAATGTTTCCGTTGAGGGCTGGGACCGACACGCATATGTTTGACGCATTGGCGCGCTGCGATTGGGCGCGCGATGACTCGAACGAGGAGACAGGGGTGTCGAACACGCAAAGTTGGCAGCGCGACGCACACGCGCGCCACGAGGCTTACCGTCTGATCGGAGGCGCCGGTGACGCGGCGCAGGCGGCGGGGCTCGTGAATGCGCTCTGGTACAAGTGCCCGGTGCCGCGTGCAACGATGAAGTCGCTGATGCAGCGCAATGACGCGCGCGCCGTCGCCGACACGATCGTCTGGTACGCAGCGATCCTGGCGAGCGGTGTGCTGGCGTGGCTAGCATGGAGAGCCGATTCGCTCTGGGCGATCCCCGCTTTCTTCGTCTACGGCACGCTTTACTGCAGCCCGGCGGATTCGCGCTGGCACGAGTGCGGGCACGGCACGGCATTCAAGACCCGGTGGATGAACGACGCTCTCTATCAACTCGCGTCATTTCAGGTCTTTCGCCGTGCAACGGTCTGGCGGTGGAGCCACGCACGGCATCATACCGATACGCTGATCGTTGGCCGAGATCCCGAAATCGCCGCGCCTCGGCCCACCGATTGGTCCGGGCTTCTGCTGAACGTCTTTGCGATCAAGCACGTTTCGAAAGAATTGCCGAAGATGATGTCGAATGCATTCGGCCATATCGGCGCCGAAGAGAAGACGTTCGTGCCCCAATCGGAATGGCCGAAGATCGTCCGTGAGGCGCGCATCACGCTCGGCATCTATGCGGTCGTACTCGCAACGAGCGTTGCAGCGCGCTCCATCCTCCCGCTTCTCTATATTGGGCTTCCCAGCCTTTACGGCGCATGGCTCTATCTTTACTTTGGTTTGACTCAGCATGCCGGCCTGCCCGAGAACGTGCTCGATCACCGCACGAATTGCCGGACCGTAATCATGAACCCGGTATTTCGTTTTCTTTACTGGAACATGAATTACCACATCGAACATCACATGTTCCCGATGGTGCCGTTTCATGCACTCGCGCGCTTGCACGAGATCGTCAAGGGCGATATGCCGCCGCCTTATCAGAGCACTGTGGCCGCTTACGCCGAGATCATTCCGGCGCTGATGCGGCAGAGGCGCGACCCGTCGTACCACGTGAAGCGGCCAGTCCCCAAAGCGTCGCAAGCATAGGCGCAAGTACATAGGGGACGAAGACCCCGAGATGCGATTGCCCCGTTATTTGCCCGGCTCGACAAGAACGACAGGAGACACGATATGGCTCAATGGATAGACACCGTCGCCTTCGACGAAATCGACGACGAGGACGTGACGCGCTTCGACCACGCCGGGCGCACGTTCGCCATCTATCGCGTGGAGGACCAGGTCTACGCCAGCGACGGGCTTTGCACCCATGAGCAAGTGCATCTTTGCGACGGCCTCGTCATGGGCCACGTCATCGAATGCCCGAAACACAATGGCCGCTTCGACGTGCGCGACGGGCGCCCGCTTGGCGCGCCGGTGTGCGAGAAGCTCGCGACCTATCCGGCCAAGGTGGACGGTGGCCGCATTCTGATCGAGATCTGAAGCGATGACCGACGAACGGGGCATGGCCATTGTCGGCGCGGGACATGTCGGTGGACGTGCGGCACAAACGCTGCGCGAGGCGGGATGGCAAGGGCGCATCACGCTCATCGGCGCCGAACCTCACATGCCCTACGAGCGGCCGCCGCTTTCAAAGGATCTGTTGACTGCACAGCGGGAAGCCGAGCATTGCCGATTGCGGCCACGAGAGGCTTGGGAGGAAGACGGCATAGAGCACGTTGTCGCGACGGTACAGGCGCTCGATCCGCGCGAGCAGGTGCTGCGGCTCGACGACGGACGAACGATCGCCTATGAAGCACTGCTGCTCGCCACGGGTGGACATGCGCGGCGGCTTTCGATTCCCGGCGCGAACAGTGCAGGCGTTCATTGTCTGCGCACGCTCGACGACGCACTCGGCATCAGACAGCGCCTGACGCCCGGCGCACGCGTCGTCGTGATCGGCGGCGGGTTCATCGGACTTGAGGTGGCCGCATCGGCTCGCATGCGCGAATGCGACGTGACCGTCATCGAGGGCGCATCGCGTTTGATGGGTCGCGCGGTGCCCGAGCCGATCGCAGCTCGCGCGCGTGCGTTACACGAGCGCAACGGGGTACGGCTGTTGCTGGGCGCTGCGCCGCTCGCTATCGAGACCGGCGAAGATGCCTCGCTCGTCGTGCGGCTGGAAAGCGGCGATGCGTTGCACGCGGATACGGTTGTGGTCGGCATCGGCATCGAACCCGCGGACGCGCTCGCGCGCGCTGCGGGCCTTGACGTGGGGCGGGGGATCGTCGTGGGCGAAACGCTGGAAACCTCGGCGCGCAATGTCTACGCGGCGGGTGATGTCGCGGTGTTTCCCAGCCGCTTCGGCACACACCGTATCCGTCAGGAAACGTGGCACAACGCCGAGACCCAATCGCAACTGGCAGCGCGCAATATGCTAGGTGCGCGTGAGCCGTATCGGGTGCTGCCGTGGTTCTGGTCGGATCAATTCGATTATCAATTGCAGGTCGCCGGCGAGCCCGGGTTGGGCCGGGAGTCGGTGGTGCGCTCGATCGCCGATGACGCCGAGATTCATTTCCATCTCGACGGCGGCGGCCGCCTCGTGGGCGCAAGCGGGCTAGGCCAGGCGGGGGCGTTTGCGCGCGAGATGAAGCTGGCACGAATGCTCGTCGACCGGGAAGCCGTGATCGGGCGCGCGGAACTGGCCGATCTCGGCGTGAAACTCAAAAGCTTATTGTGAAGCGTGAAGCGTGAAGCGAATTCATCTTGTGGTGGATGCCGCCGATGGTGTCGTCAACAAACGTGCATACGCGGAAACGAAGAAGGGAGCATGAATGGCACAGCGGCTACTGGTGTTGCAATCGTTGTGGGCGATGGAGCGCCGCCATACCGATGGCTATGAGCGCTCGCTCGAGGAGAATGTCGAGATGATCGCCAACTCGGGATTCGATGGCACCTGCGAGCTCGGGCCGCAGCCGTATGCGATCGTTGGGCGCGACGGTACCGATACCACCGATCGCTGGTCTGAATCGTTGATGATGATGAGTTGGGTTCGCGAGATGTGGGGCGAACTCGAAACAGCCGAAACCCGGTGATTGTCGAATTGAAAAGGCGTTGGCGACATGCCGCAGCGCTCGGTTCAAAGGTGGGGTGAATCATGGCGCGCCCGCCTATCACGGTGATTCCTCCGATACGGCTGCGTTGTCGGTTTCATCGTGTAGGCTGACCGGAGCCTCGACGAGATAAGGGCTACGCCTTACATTGGCCGAACAGAAGATGCGGAATTCAACCGGCCCGGGCGGCGCGGGCGCGTCCACTTCCCCGCACGCATTGAGCACGTGCTGCAGCACGGAGACGATCTGCCCGTCCGGGTCTTGATCGATCGCGATATCCATCGTTCCCTGTTCGATGTACTGCCTGTGGTGATCGAGCATTTCGTGGCCGACCCATACGACCTTGCCGGCCGCGCCCGCTGCCCGTAGCGCGGCCTCGATGCCGGCCGATCCGTATCCGCTGTTGTAGATGCCCACGAGATCCCCGCGCTTGAGCGCCCGCGCAACCGCGCGATGGCACCGGTCGGGATCGTCGAGTGTTTCCACCCCTTCCTCTTCGCAGACGAGCGTCGGAAACGATTCGCTCAACTGCGAGCGGCATCCCACGACGCGTTCGAGATGGGCGCGGTAGTCTTTTCGGCTGCCGAGCAGCAGCACTCGGCCGGGCCGCGTCGCGAGTCGCCCGACGAAGTAGCCTGCCGTGCGTCCGGCGCAAGCATTGTCGATTCCGGCGTAATGGACGCGCCCAATCTCAGGTATGTCGGTCACCATGGTGACGACGGACTCGCCGCGGGTCGTCACGGTGCGTAGCGCATCGCGAACGTTTGCCGTGTCGTGCGTCGTGATGATGAGGCCCGCGCGTGAATACGGCGGTTCGAGAATCGCACGCGTGATGACGTCATCGTCATCCTCGGGGAGGATCTGACGGTGCAGCACGATGCGCCTGTCGAGCATCTGCATCGAGCGCTGCAGTGCCTGCCTCATGCGCCGAAAGAATGGCGTGTCGTTCTTGGGCAGCAATACGTCGATGTGCACGAGTCCGTGCCGCGTGTCGGGCAGTACGCGCGGCACGCCGAGTTGGCGCGCCGCCGCGACGACGCGCGCGCGCATGTCGGCCGATACGCCGCCGCGCTCGTTAAGAACGCGATCGACTGTGGCCGGGCTCACGCCTGCGGCCTCGGCGATCTCGACGAAGCGCGGCGTGCGTTTGCGTCGGGGCGATGCGGTGTCGCTCATAACGTGTCTCCTGATATCTCCGAGCCCGCGGGATGGAGCATCGCAACACGCCCGTCGTGCTTTCGGCGCACTTGTTCGCGCTGGCGATAAATCATCAATCTTTTCGTTCAAGTGCGTCAATCGTTCACTTACCATTCAAGCATCGATACGGCGTTCCGAGGAGGTGAGGCTTTGCGCGGGTTACTCTGGACAGGAGCGCCTGCCGCCTTCCCCTAGCGAAGTCGGCAGCTTTGCGATGCGTGATAGCAATGCTTGCAATCTTCGAGTTAAGTGCTATCATTGATAGCAACAAGTGCTTGGAACGGATCATGGCAAATCTTCTGGTTCGAAACGTAGACGAGGCGTTGGTGCAGGGCCTGCGAGAACGGGCAGCGGCGCACGGCCGTAGCGCGGAGGCGGAGCATCGCGAAATTTTGGCAAAGGCACTCCGGCGGCCGCAACGCAAGACGTTCGCGGAGGTTTTGATGACCATGCCGAACGTGGGGGATGACGCCGACTTCGCGCGTGTAGATGACGGCGAGGCGGCGAATGTATTTGGTTGATACCAACGTCATCAGCGAAGTGCGAAAGCGAGAGCGGGCCGATAAGGGCGTGGCGGCCTTCTTCCGCAAGGCTGCACAGGATGATGTGGATCTATACCTCTCCGTGGTCACGATTGGGGAGTTGCGGCGTGGCGTCGAGATCATTCGCCATCGGGGTGACAAGTCGCAGGCAACGCGCCTTGAAACCTGGCTCGATGGCGTGCTGCGCGAGTTTGGCCAAAACGTTCTCCCGTTGGACGGCGAGATGGGACAGCTATGGGGGCGTCTGCGCGTCCTTCACCCGGAGCACGCGCTGGACAAGTTGATTGCGGCAACCGCGTTGATCCACGATCTGACGGTGGTGACGAGAAATGTTGATGATTTCGCCGGCACAGGCACTCGCGTGCTGAATCCTTTTAAAGGTTAGTTTCAAAGTAGGAAATCTGGGGTGGCTTCAGAATTCGGAAAAAATCGTACGCTAAACGCTCTCAGTTCTCGACGCGGCTCGAGCTGCAGACGCTACCAAGGTGTAGGCAGATCGACGACGCGAAAGCAGTGTTCTCCCGCCCTATCAGCCGTGGTGAGCGATAGGGCAGTCTTGGGGCTTCGTATCGCTGCTCCAGTTTCAAAATAAATGCCGGACGCCCGTTATCAAGCCCCAGCGGGACGCGAAGGGGCGGGCGGACTTCGTCCATCTGAGGATATATAGTTCGCCATAATGAACATCCCGTTGAGAAAGAAATGTTGAATCAAGCCGCTGCACTGCTGACGGCGATCGACGCTAACAAAGCGACAACGGGACGGTTACTGCTGAACTTCGAATTGATGAAGTTTGGTTACCCACCCGCGATCATCCGGAAGGAAGATCGGCTCGCTTACTACGATGCGCTGGACGTCGCGTGTGTTGGCGGCGACTACGGCGATATCACGGCGCTAGTTGCTGAGTCTGTGCTGCGATCGCTTGTGGTGTATCTCGAGGTGTTGGGGCTGCGTCCGGTTCATGGGGCCGGCAGCCCTCCGTCGTCGCATTGAGACCGGGGAAAGGCCAACGGAATGCATCGCAGGCTGTTGGCGGTATAGCTTCTATATTTGACATAATCTCAATTATCAACGTTTTGGATGTAGAGACCAAGTAGATGGAATGGTCGCCTCCCGCCAGCGCGCCTACGTAATGTGTATCGGATATTCCTCACAAATCGTTGCGGAATTCCGGGTTCCGATTTCCAACACAAATTGCGTCGACGGTCTCGAGTTCGCAACCCCGATTTCCGACACGAATTCCGTCGGCGAAGGCCGTCGACCTGCGAGTTTCGACACGAATTACGTGGACAAACTTGATGATGTCACCCAAACCGAGGTGGGTTTGTATAGTAAACCAGGTTTCGTTCAAGGGACCGCTCTATGGGTCGGCCGGCCACTACCTTTACGTCAGACGAATGGCGCGCGATCGCTGCGGCGGCCACGTCCGCCAATGAGACTGCGCCTCACCACGCGAATAACGAATTCCTCGACCAGTTTATCGCGGCCGTCGCACGCGCTACCGGCCAGTTGTATGGCCAGACGCTTTATGAACGGATGCTATCAGCGGTTGGGATTCGCCGGCGACCGTCGGGGCTGACTTGGTCAAAAGCCATCCGTCGCGCGCGGGAGGCAGGATTGCCGGAGCCGTGGTCGCGTAATGTGCGCGAGGCTGGGGAGCCGATTGCGCCTCCCCCGGCGGCCAGCCACGGCCCGCTGCCGGTCGATGAGCGAAGCGACGAAATGATGGACCTTCGCCTGCGCGTGGAGGTTTCGGAGATGGCATTGCGCGACGCCTACTCTCGCCTGGCGAGATATGAAGCCGAATGCACAACCGTTGGCGTGCGCGCAACGTCAGCCGAGGCGCAGGTGCGGGAACTCACGCAGCAACTCGAGCGGGAGCGCGCCGAGCATGACCAACGGACGGCGGACCTAATGCAGCGCCTTGATGCATTGACCGGCGCGGTTCAGCGCGTGGCGGGACTGGAAAACCATATGCGTATGCAGACGGACAACCTGAGGCAGCAGATGTCCGAGCAGTGCCGTTATTGGAAAG
>SCRN01000034.1 GCA_004322045.1 Paraburkholderia sp. | reverse complement strand
CAACGATACGGGCCTTTAGCGAGAACGTCCTTTGCGGAGGTAAGGGGGATTTGAAGGCAATCGCGCAAACGCTTTGCTTGACGTAAGGCGCCCCCGCACAATTCGTGGGGAGATGCAGTGTAAGCAGTCACTTTTCCGTTCCTCATAGGTTGCATCAGAGACGCCCACCCGCTATCCCTGATGCCCGGAAAAGGGCTTCAGAATACAAATATCGAACACATGGTTGATCCGTTTCGCTGCGGCCTCTCGGGCCTAAAGGGTGGGGCAGCACGCCGACCATGAAGCGGCGCCACGATAAAAGTAACATGTGACTGTGTATTTCGACAAGGCCCTACAACTTCCGATTGGCATGTTCGTCATTGAACACCCAATGCGTGGTGTGATCGCCTGCACGCAAATAGTGCGGCTGACGCTGGCGCGTGTGTACTTCAAACCAGAGACGTTCATGCGTTTCGCGGGCATCCGCGAGAGCAAGCGCGGTTAGTTGTTCGAGAGTGATTGCGTCCTCGCATAGCAGCGGGAGCAGACGCGTTGGAGTGCTTCATGAGCCGTTTGACCGCAATGGGTGAGACAGAAAGGATTGCGCCGCTCTTGCTCACTGTTCCCGATTAGCGAAATCGCGAGCGCTTCGCGTTCGCTAACGGTCAGCACGAGTACCGGGTAGTCGGTGGCGAAGTGCTTCAGTTCGAACGGCAGGTCAAGTGCACCGTCGAGCCCCGGCGCCTACTGAAACGCGTCCAGCAGAAACCATCATCCTCGTTGACCTGCACTATCTCTCTGTTGACGGGAACCACGATTTCGGATCGATCTGTTTCAATGTTGTCCGGGTTCGCGTTGTGCCGCGTCTATGCGGTAAAATTGTTGTGCGATCAACTATAGCGTAGCGTCGCGGAATCGGCGCCGTGTGAGGGAAGTCGAGGCGAACGACCGGTGAATCTCTTCTCAGTATTACTACAAGGTCGGTGCCGACGGGCAGATGGTCATATAGGCGCGGTGGCCATAGTGCCGACCTTTCGTAGGTCGGTTGTCGCCCGCGAGCATTGGGACAGCCGCCTTGAACGACTTGGTCGCCTCTAGCTTCTTCCCGCTTGGTACGTCGTCGACCTTGTCGGATAGCACGTGATTGAGAGTTAGCTTCTTTGTTCCGGGCAGGTCGAGACCGGGAACCATGGGCTTCAGCACTGTTTTCATGTCCGACAAGCGGCGACGTGTGAACCGCATCATCGCGAACTCGGTAGAGTGTGGCCCCTTGATGATGAAGCGCCAAGGCCTGAGTGAGGCAATCACGCAATGGGCCTCGCAGCACGGCATCGCGTCCAGCCTGGCAAGCCGCAGCAGAATGCCTACGCGGAGCGATTCAACCGGACGGTGCGATATGAATGGCTGTCGCAGTACTACTGGGACGACCTTGCGCACGTGCAGCAGTTCGCCACGGAATGGATGTGGCAATACAATCACGAGCGCCCCAACATGGTCTTGGCGGCGCGACGCCAAAACAGCGGTTCATGGCCGCGGCATCGCCTCTACTTCTGACTCGCGTTAAAATCGCGGGATTACCCTCGACCGGGCATTCAGCCGAGCGGTTGTTACTCGCAAGGTAAGCTGGAGGTAATGCACGGTCGCGCCAATTCGAAAGGAATTGAGCTCATTACTTCGACGATGATCCGCCCATCTGAACCGCTCTAAGAGCTTGGTGCGAGCCGCTCTGTTCGGAGGAGGTCTACCGTAAAGCCCTATTTTGGCATCGCTGCGTAAAATTGACTTCCGCACTGGATGGTTATATTGTAAGTGGCATAAATTACAGCACTCAAGACCGAGGCGGTACCTGCGCATTGCGCGGTACAGAGAGGAGACTGAAATGGCAAACGACGGGGCATCACCGCGCCAGCTCAAGCAGGAAATGCTTGACTACCTGCTTGCGATCAAGACGCGTCAGCAGGCGTTTTCGTTTAGGATCATTGCAGCGCGGCTGAGGGCGAATCGAATGCCGACTGCGCGCGGCTACAATGAGCTATTGCCGAAGTACGAGGCGTTGCCGTTGGCGAATCCGAGCCTTGGCGAATATCTGATTGTCATCAAGGCCTTGTACCTTGACTCCATTCTATATTCAAGACGTGCCGTGGCGTTTTATGACGTCCCCGAGGAGCAGGCCGCAAGGATGCCTCGCGCGTTGGAATCGCTGGTTGACGACGGCAATCAGTTTGCCGGCAAGTTTCCGCTTCCGATCTCACCTTCAATGCTCCGCCGTGCGGGCTATAACGGGAAATTTGTTCGCGTTAGCGTTCACGACGGAGTGATACGCGCCATCGCATGTGCGAAGCGCTCCTACCGTGAACGGAAACCGATCGAAGTTGATTTGCTCGACGACGACGCCAAGGCCGCATTGAGTGATTTCGATGAGGTCATTGGCATCAAGCACGGTTGGGTGCAAGGGTTTGATTACGTCGAGTTTAATCCCGAGAACAGGAGATTGTCGGTACACCTCGACATTTGCTGTCCACTTGGCCAGGACGACTTCAAACAGGCACGAATGTACTATGTGCAGCGTATCAACGAGGCGTGTGGAGTTGAGCAAGGTGCGGACACGTCGATCGTGTTGCCGCGAAACCTGTTTGCGTACGTCCAGAAATTCTATGACGACTCAGATGGAACGGTGGGGCGATTGGGGCATGCAACGGGTACCGACTCCGTGAAGGAAGAACGGATGCGAGGTCGCCGGAAAGATCTGCGACAGGAGCCCTTTCACAAGAAAGGGCTGGAAGAGATCAAGACGACGGACTCGTACGCAATCCGGAAGAGCTGGCCGGTGGAAAGTGCACAGAATTCGCCAACGATAGAGCTGCCCGGGCATTTTGCTGATGCGGGTGACCCCGATGCAGCAATCTACTACGCTGTTTTCGAGCAGTGCTCCAACGAGGCTGACTACAACATGCTTGCTGGCAAGCTCGCGTGAGAGCTGCAATGTATAAGGACGAAGCGCTTGCCCGCGTTAGAGAGGATCTGGGTCAATACCCGGATCTCGAGCGCGTGTGCGAAGCGATAGTCGAATACGTATCAACGCGTTCGGCGGCTGTATTGCAACGGGTCACATTCGGGGCACTGAGTAAGGCCGCGAATCTGTCCAACATCAAGGCTGTCCTTCCGGCTGTGCAATACCTTTCAGGCTCCCGGTTGCCGTTATTTGAAGTCGCGTACATGTTCATCGACGGCGGAGAAGAGTTCGATGTCTCGGAAGAGGAACTGACCGAAGCACGCAGCACGCGTGCGTTCTACCATCCCGATCTGGGTGAGCCCGTTGATGACTTCGAGAAGTCGATCTACGTCTATTTCCGTTTGACGTCCGAGGCGGTGCAGTTGTGTGCGAGCGAGGGCAAATGAAGCTCGAGTCACTTACCGTTGCACAGCTTGAAAGTCTCGACGACATCAGCCCGGAACTGGCGTTGGTCGGGAGACGTCTGCTTGCTGCTTCTCGTGGCTACGATGAATGGGCTAACGTGCTCGAACTGGACTTGCTCGAATGCGTCAAGATGCTTGAGGAAGACCCGCAGGTGCGTAAAAAGGATGGTGAGGACAGGCTTACCGCTGAACTGATCACGATGCTCCGGTCCCGTTCTTATGACGCTTCGCATGATGAGAAGGTAGGTGGGCACTCGGACATTGTGGTCAGGCATGCGAAGGGGTTCCTGTGGCTCGGCGAAGCTAAGATTCACAAGGACTACGATTACCTCATGCGTGGTTTCAACCAACTGTGTACCCGATACTCACGGGGAACCCCTGATGCCGATCGGGGTGCCTTGATCATTTATGCGCGAGTAAAGAACGCAGCTGCGGTGGTTGCTGAATGGCGAGCCCGCCTAACATCCGCAGGGGTTGCAAGGCTGCGTCAGGAGGACTGTAAGCTGAGGGCGGAGATTGGATTTCGTACAACACACGAGCATGAATCGTCAGGGCGTGACTACAAGGTGTGGCATGTCGGAGTGGTGCTGCACTTTGACCCCAAGGACGTGAGAGACAAAGGTGCGTTTGCTTCGGATACAGAGGAGGAGCAGAGCGCTGAGTGATTTCATCGCAAATAGGCAAGTCGCCCGTTGACTTGGTGCTTTGAGAGCCCGGAGAGCGTTCTGACAGCTCTGCGAATACATCTGTCGAGTTCGTGCCACGGTTCACGGGGGAGGAGTGTTGCGCGGCGATCTTTCGGGTCAATTATGCCGATGAGTAAAAAATCGGGAATTGGAAATGCGTTTCTGCTGTGGGTTGATCAGTCGTGAGACTGATAATTATCAGTAAAAATTTAATACACGTACGGGGAAATATATGCAGCGTGACATGCATTATTACGCAACCTACGCGATGGCGGCAGCTGCAGGCATACCAAAGGAGGATGCCGAAACCATCGCATATGCGTCGCAAAATGTGGACGATCAGAACGACGAGGATATCTTTTCCGTTCGGGAGGTCGGTGGCGATTTCTGCGAGGCGGTCATCAGTATACCAACGGCGCATCACCCATTGGAGACGGGTGCCTTTGCCGAGCTCGCCCATCTTGAAAGGGAGATTGCGAGTGCTGTCCGCCGCAAGACGAATCATAAAGAGGGGCGCGACGATAGTCGCCTTGTTTGGGTGCCATTTCATTTCCTGCCTGGAAATAAAGGGCGCACTTACTTGGAAAAGTTAGTCTGCCAAAAAGATAGTCAGGTTGCGAACGAGATGCTAGAGCATCACTTAGGGTTGGCGGCAGAGGATTTTGGTTTGGTATTGGCAGGAATTGCCGCCCACGTGTATATCGATACGTTCGCACATTATGGATTCTCAGGCGTAACGTCATGGCTGAATTCGGTCGATGTTAGCTCGATTCGGGTTTCTGATTCTCATGACCACGAGACCAAGAGTTATATAGAGGGCAGTGCATCCTTGTTCAGATCTCTGTACGGAGCACTTGAGAATGCGGCACATATCGGACACGGCGGGGTTGATACTTGTCCAGACCGCCCATTCTTGAAATGGGAGTTTCGTTACAAGCAAGGCGTCAATGTCGAAAGCCGCTCCAATCCGGACAATTTTTTTGAGGCGTGCAGTAAGCTTCATGCTTTCTTTATGTGTTTCGCGGAGCGGCGCTATGTCGATGGCTCGCGTAGCTCGATTACTCCTTTCGATGCGATCGCAAATGAAGTTCGCTTGTTAATCGCTCAAGAGGGAGAGATGTCCGTGAGGGAGCAAGCCTGGATTCAAGCCATGGAACGGGGCACGCTGCCGGTTGCGGTCTGCGACGAGTATGTCGTTGGCTCATGGGGCGTTGATTTGGCGGAAGCACTCGCAGAAAAGAACTTTACCCGAATCAGAAGCAGCCGAGCTTATTATTTCCACTCTGCTGCCGAGTACCACAGGCATTTCGTGCTGAAGCGTTTGCTGCCAAAGCATGGTTTGATTGTCGCCTGATGGCCCGGGCCAGGGTGACGACACTCGGCATTGCCTGCTGTCGTGCAAGGGCCGTGAGTGCCGCCTGCTGAACACGGGACATCACGGCACACAGCGAAGCACGCGAATCGATGACTGTGGTGGTCTTCGCCAAAGGCTATCGGTTCGCCAATGACATCAGTGGTTGCTATATGGCATAGTGCGGGCATCGTTACCACGATGGGGTGATGGCCACGCTCCGAGTAACTTCGAGCAAAAGTGCCCATGTCCCGGCGGGTCAGAATTTGACCGACGTTGACGGTTAGGGGGCATCGACCCGTGGGAAATCCGCCGCGAACAGAAGGCAGCCGCGCGCCATTCTTCAAGCTAAGCGTGGGCCGTCTCCGGCGTAGCGGTCAACTTGACGCCAAGCGCATGCATCAACTTGAACACGGTTTCGAGCTTTGGCTTGGAACCCGGGGCTAGTGTCTTGTAGAGACTTTCTCGTCCAACACCTGCGTCGGCTGCAACCTTGGCGATGCCGCGCGCCTTGGCGACATCTGCGATTGCTGCCATGAGCAGATCTGAGTCACCTTCTTCAAGGGCTGCATTGAGGTAAGCGGCGATGACTTCCTCGCTGTCCAGGTGCTCCGATACGTCGAAGCGGGAGATCTTGACTTTGCTCATGCTTGCTCCTTGATTGCCTTCCACATGACTTTGGCGCGCTTGATGTCGGCCTTCTGGGTCGACTTGTCGCCGCCACACAGAAGTAGGTAGGTCACACGGCCTTCGCGCGCAAAATAGACCCGATAGCCGGGGCCAACGGCGACCTTCATTTCGGAAACGCCTTGATCGAGTACCTTGTACTCGCCGAAGTTGCCCAGCTCGGCGCGCTTGATCCGCAAGTAGATCGCAGCGCGTGCTTTGACGTCTGTCAGTGCGCTGACCCAATCGGTGAATTCTTCGGTGGCATTAACTGTGTTCACGGCCAAGGGTGGGATGGAACGAGCACTTAGTGTATCCGAATAGATACAAATAAACAAGTGCTGTAACGCACGCATCGGCGCGGCCAGAAAAGCGGAAGGCCCCATGGCAGTCCCTGGAGCCTAGCGCCGGCCTCGTAGTCGCAACCATTTCCGAAGGGCCCGCCCACCGTTCGCGAGCACTTGACCTGCTGTTCAAGTTTGGCCTGTTCGACGCCTCGCACCGTGCGACCGATTTTGATTCCAGTGAGTTCGCCGACCTCGACGTCGGGAGAGAAAACCCGTTGCGGTTGACCGTGATTCGGCGAGCGCCGACGTGTGTAACGAGCAATGTTCTCGCCCCGCGTCTTATTCCATTTTGTTCCGCCGGTCCTTGGGGGTAGCTCTGGGGGTAACTCGTCATCCCCACATCATAGATTCCGTTGCTGGGCGCGCTTGAGCGACAGAAATAAGAATCCCACCCGGCCCACCAAGGCTTTGCGGCCGATTCGTATCTGAATTCTTGCTCCGCAAATCCACCTCCGCTCCGCACTTCTTCCTAGCGGGTCGGTCCGACCTTATCCCCTCGACGGTTGCGCACGTAGTGCTCGGTCATCGAAATCGAGCCGTGGCCGAGCTCATTCGGGGTGTTGCACTTGAAGCTAGAGACTAAGGAGTCAACGAGGTCATCGACAAGACGTAGGTCGATGGACCGTATCGAGCTAATAGTCTGTCCTCCCCGACGGACCGCAATCTATCTATTGATGGCTTCTTGGAGCGCCGCGATCTTCGCAAGTATATTGTCGAACGAAGGCGGATTCTCGTCGAACATCATAGGCGCCATAGCTCGATAATCCGCGCGCAAGTCCTTGATCCGCTCTTCGTCCGGCATCAGCCGCAGGCTGCCCGGCCTGGCGGTGTCATAGCTCGCCCAACCGGAGCGAAAGAACGTCGTCTTGTGCCGGGCGACCTGAACGAGTAGATCAAAATCCGTCGTCGCGGCGTTGCCCTCGTCGGTGTCGAGTAGCATCGCGAGATCGTAATAGTGTCGCGAGAAATATTGCGGCGTTGGCGACTCGGCCGGGCGATGGGCTTCCGCATGGAGCGCGGTTGCCTTCTCCCAAAAGGTGCGCCGCGCTGACAGGACGATCACGCTGGTGTCGGGATCCTCGAAGAAGTTGGAATAGTCATCGGCCGCGTAAGGGCGGATGATCTTCACCTCGGTTGGCCAGGGATCTCCCCGCGCGCCCAGTTCGAGCTTCACGCGCGGCGTAATGTAAGCCATGCCCTCATATTCGGCTGCGGGCAGCGCCGTGGGATAGTGGAAGTTGACTGTCTGGGCGTCGCTAGCGTCGATCTCAAGCGACCACTCGCTGTTGGCCGGCTCGCCGAGCTGTTCGACGATCGCGGCGCGCAGCGCCGGGACAAGCTTCTCATCGATGTGGCGCGTGACGTCGCCGACCAGTTCATCGATCAGGCGAGCCGCCTGCTTCTTGCTGATCGCTTTCTTCTCTGGATCGCGATCGCCGGTATAGCCGAGTTCTGCGCGGTCGAACGAA
Source organism: Paraburkholderia sp. (assembly GCA_004322045.1). Lineage (GTDB taxonomy): Bacteria > Pseudomonadota > Gammaproteobacteria > Burkholderiales > Burkholderiaceae > Trinickia. The sequence goes on along the minus strand of SCRN01000034.1, from coordinate 316,195 downwards.
AGGTCGATGTCTTCGGAGAAGCGGCGGATGGCACCGAACGCCTTCGAGAGTGATGTGCCGCCTTTGAAGACAAGGGTTGCAGTAGTCCCCTTCGGCAGACCGAAAAGGCGCGTCAGGCACCAACAGACCCAGAAGTCCTTTTCAATGATCGTGTCGGCGACACCCCGGCCGGCGCCCGTCTCTCCGAACAGGGCGCCGCGATCACCGGCGGGGAGGCGGGCAACCTTATCCATCGATATCCGCTACCGCTGCATTGGCGATCGAGACGAGTGTCGGCCTCATCCACGCAGGAGCCTGAATGGCGGACGAGCCTAGGGTCTTCTTATCGTTGGCCGAAAGCCGATGCGCGGCAACCTGCACGACGTCGGCCGCACGCACGGGGCCGACATGGCGGAGAGCCTGCACGACCGTACCGGCGGCACTGCCGGGCGCGATCAAGTGCTTGGGCGAGGCATGGCGAAGATCGACGACGCGCTTCCCCAACACAACGCGCCGCGATGGACCGTCGGTCAGATAGGTACTTCTTGCTGGTACCTGCGTCGTGAGCCCGAGGGCGTTTGCGGCGCGAGCGCCAGAGATCTGAACGTGCGAGCCGGTCTCACGCGCCAACGCCTGCGCGACGTCATCTGGCGTCGGCGAAAGCGGGCCGAGCTTCGGATGGACCTTGGGGAAATCGTAAAGGCCATGAGCCAGACGGCGCAGCTTGCCGTTCTTGACCAGCCTGGAAAGCGCCTGATCGACCGCCGCACGGGCTGCCACGTCCAGGAAATCACGGGGTGTGAAGACGCCGCCGCGCCCGGTGCCGCGGGCGCGCATCATGATTCGATCAGGAACAGATGGGATGGTCGCCTTCATGTGTCAGAAAATACCATATGTTTTTCTGACGCTCAAGAGTCGGACGGATATTTGGTGTGGGGCGCTCAAGATGACCTGTTCAGCATTGGGCAGTCGGGGCGGCTGGCCTTGAAACTCATCCGCGAGGTGGTGGACGCCGAGCCGTGCCATCGGCGCGGCTAATCGAGATGACGCCGGATCTGGCATTCAAGCTGCGACGACTGGGGGGGCGTCGTCGCAGCCTGGTCTCCCATATGTAGCTGCTTGGTCGACGCGCAACGCCGGCGCATTTCGTTCCGCCCATACAACACCGCGATCTCGGACAACAAGGATCGAGGAACCGGGGGGTAAGAGCGAATAGGCCAATATGTTCCATTCTGTTCCGGTTTCCCCTGGGGGTAAATTTGGGGGTAACCGCCGCGTCATCGAATCCGAAGTCACCCACGGGGCGGGCCTGCTCGACCTGAATTTGAATCCCACCCGGCCCACCATTCGTTATTCGGCAACGTTCTGCCGTTAGCGTCTAGCCGCACGTCCGGTCGGACAATGCTCGATGTGGGAATGTCGCTGCGAGCGGAAGTCCTATATCGATCTCACGATGTCGCAACCAGATCAGCATGATTCTGTTTCAGCCATTCCGACACTGAAGACAGAATGTTGGCCGACAATTGCAGTGCGTCTTTCAACGTCGGCTCATCGACGGAATCGAAGCCATCGTACTTGCTGTTGCGCAGGTCGAGCAGCGTTTCGAGTTCGTCATGTACGGTGCTGCTCAGACCAAGCGTAGCCGCCAATCCCTCCAACGCGACTCGATGATGACCGGGGCCGGAGGAGATCCGAAATCCTTGCGCCGCAAACACTGCCAGCGCACAAAACAAGATTGCGTCGTAGGCCGCATCGAGTCTTGTTGGGCCTGACACACCGGTATGTTTGGCATCGTGGTATTTCTGTACCGCAGCGCGCAACTGGGATTGGATGGTTTGTCGGTTCCTCGTACGCTCCTGACGGACCAGGTCTGGCTGGTCTCGAGACAGAGAAAACGGATTACGTGGTGGCATAGTTGAACACTCCCCGTAGTGGAATAAACGGACGGGAGACGACGTTGTTTGCAAAGCCCTCTCCTTCAGCAAGCTTTTCCTCGAATTCTCTGCGTGAAGTGACGGTCGCGTGAATCTCGCGATGATGCTTGCGGCCAACGGGCTTGAGCCGGGCATTGATCTTCAGGCTGCTCAAGTTGTCGCCGAACACCAGCACGTCTACGTCCGACTTCGACGACTCCTCCCCTCGCGCTACCGACCCAAACACGACAGCCGCCTCCACGTCCTCGGGAAGGGCGCTTTCTATGTCGTCCAGTATTTCGTCGCTCCGACGCGCGATTTCGGTCAAGCCTGCCAGCAAAGGGTCGTCGCCTGCCCGGTAGGTAATGTGCAATCCATGCTCTATCCGGCTTGCTAGGCCGACTTCTGTCCACTTGCGCAGCCACCGGGAAACGTTGCCCCGATCCGCTCCAGCCATCCGGGCAAGTTCGACGGTGGTGTAGCTGCGCGTCGGGTCTCGATAGAGCAAGCGAAGTAGGGAGAAGCGTTGCGCTCCGCCGAACAGCTCACTTAGCATTGCATTCTTCATCGCGGTTATGATGTGTTATATACATCTCGGATGTGTAACATACATCGGTGATGGATGTGTGTCAAGATGTGCAATCTACATCTGAGATGTGTATGACACATCAGTCCGTGGGTTGCGGGCCGGTGAGCGTTGCGGCCGCTCATAAGGCTCGGAGCTGCCAGCTTGATGCGGCGGACTCATAATCCGCCTGGGTTCGACTCCAACCCGGCCTGGGGGTAACTTTGGGGGTCTCTCGCTTTGTGGCGGCTGAAATATCGGTTCGGCGGTGAGGAGAAACAAATCTCGGTCGGGCATATCGCCCGGATCAGCGCGGTTGAAATGCGATGATCGCCATTCCGAGAAGCGAGAATGCCACGCCGGCCCAGTCCCAAATCGTCGGCCGCATCCCCTCGACAAGCCAAAGCCAGATCAGCGCGACGGAGATGTAAACCCCGCCTTAGGCCGCATAGACTCGGCCCGCAGCACTGGGATGCAGCGTGAGAAGCCACGCAAAGATGGCGAGCGATAGCGCGGCCGGTATCACCAGCGCTACGCTCTTACCCTCCCTAAGCCACAGGTATGGGAGATAGCAGCCAATGATTTCAGCGATCGCCGTAGCGACATACAAACAAAAGGTTCTCATTACTTGGAGACAAGGCGGATGCGTGGGGATGCTACCCCAGAATGCCCGGAATCGTGGGGCGCGTTGACTGACTGAAAACGGTCCTTCCCGTAGTCACGCGGGCACCGACAACGGAACGCACCTACCGGGCGAGCTTCACTATCAGATCGCCGTGCATCTGCTAACACCGCTCACCTCCTTCATCCCGGGCCTGCGAATTGCTCTCGCTTTGATAACGGGGACATATTCCCCCATTGCGCAGCCAAAGGAGTCAGTATGGAAAAAGCAATGAGATTGCAAGGAAAGATCGCGTTCGTGACCGGCGCGGGGCAGGGTATCGGTCGTGCCGTGGCCGTACGCCTGGCGCAAGAGGGTGCAAAGGTCATCGTCAACGACCTTCATGAAGACAACCGCGCCGAGCAGACGCTGGCGGACGTGCGTGCCGCGGGCAGCGACGGCTGCATCGTGGCGGGCGATATCAGCGCCACGCAAGCGGGCCGCCGGCTCATCGATGAAGCGATCAAGAAAATGGGCCGCATCGATGTGCTCGTCAACAATGCCGGCGTGGAGCACAATGCACCGTTTCTGGATGTGAGCGAAGAGGATTACGGCCGAGTTCTCGACATCAATTTGAAAGGTGCATTTTTCATTACGCAAGCATTTGTGAACCATTTGCGCGATACGCAGCGCGGCGGCCGCATCGTCAACATTAGCTCCGTGCATGAAGAATTGCCGTTTCCGCATTTCACCAGCTATTGCGCGAGCAAAGGCGGAATGAAGATGATGATGCGCAATCTCGCGATTGAGCTTGCGCCACTCGGCATTACCGTCAACAACGTGGCGCCGGGTGCGATCGGCACATCGATCAACGACCGCTTGTTGCATAGCCCGACGCAGCTCAATGCGCTGCTCGGCAACATTCCCCTCAAGCGGTTAGGCAAACCGCTTGACGTCGCGAACGCGGTGCTGTTCTTGGCGTCGGATGAGGCCGATTACGTCACTGGCTCGACACTCTACGTCGATGGCGGCTTACTGTGGAACTACGCTGAACAATGAGCATGACGACCGCTGCAGACAAAATGTTGGCGACCGGCGGCGCGGCGCCTGACGCCGGACACGTTGCGTGCGCGGATGTTTTGACGCCGGCCGACCGTTATCAAGAACTGTTCGTCGCCATCCAGATGGGACGTGTGTTCGACGACAGCAAATCGTTCACCGATTGCGTGCCGCTTGCGGACCCCGCCGAGATCATGCGGCGTTATCGCACCGATCATGCGCTGCCCGGTTTCGACCTGAAGGACTTCGTGACGCGGCATTTCAAGCACGAGTGCGCGCCGGCCGAACATTACGTGGCGGATACGAGTCAGACGCTCGCCGCGCACATCGATTCACTTTGGCCGGTATTGAGGCGCGAGCCTCGCCACCACCCGGCGAACAGCTCGCTATTGCCGCTGCCGCACGACTACGTCGTGCCCGGAGGACGTTTCAGCGAGATGTACTACTGGGACTCCTACTTCACGATGCTGGGTCTAGCCGAAAGCGGGCGACACCATCTGCTGCGCAGCATGGCGGACAACTTCGCTTTCTTGGTCGATCACTACGGACATATCCCGAACGGCAACCGAACGTATTACCTGAGCCGCTCCCAGCCGCCCGTATTCGCGCTGATGGTCGACTTGTTTGAAACGCACGGCGTTCAGCCGGCACTTAGGTATCTGCCGCAACTCAAGCGCGAACACGCCTACTGGATGGGAAGCGCCGAAGGTCTGGCTCCGGGCGAGGCGGCGCGACACGTCGTACGGCTGCCCGACGGCGCGCTCTTGAACCGTTATTGGGACGAGCGCGATACGCCACGCGATGAGGGCTATATCGAAGACGTCGAAACGGCGGGGCGCAGTGCGCGCCCGAAAGGCGAGGTGTATCGCGACTTGCGAGCCGGCGCGGAGTCGGGCTGGGATTTCAGCTCGCGTTGGCTCGCCGATCCGAACGACCTATCGACGATTCGAACGACGTCGATATTGCCGATCGATCTGAACAGCTTTCTCTACAAACTCGAGACGCAGATCGAAAAGCTCGCCCGCGCGCACGGCGATGCGTCGACGGCCGATGCGTTCGGCCGTCGAGCCGAGGCGCGGCGTCGCGCCATCGATCATTACCTGTGGAGCGAGAAGGACGGGGCGTTCGTCGACTACGACTGGCAGCTCGGCGTGCAGCGCGAAGGGCTCAGCGCGGCGCTCGCCGTGCCGCTATACGTCGGGCTCGCGTCAAGCGAGCAGGCGCATCGTGCCGGGCGTGCGATCGAGTCCCGATTGTTGGCGGCGGGTGGCGTGAGAACGACCGAGCAAGCGAGCCAGCAGCAATGGGACCGCTCCAACGGATGGGCGCCGCTGCAATGGATGGCGGCGCGGGGGCTGATTCGCTACGGCGATCGGGCGCTCGGGCGAGAGATCGCTCACCGCTGGCTCGCTACGGTGGCGGCCGTTTATGAGCGCGAGTTCAAGCTCGTCGAAAAGTACGCCCTGCATCGCGACGTCGATGCGACCCGCGGCGGCGGTGGCGGCGAGTATCCCTTGCAGGACGGCTTCGGGTGGACCAACGGTGTCGTGCGCAAGCTGCTCGATGTGCATCCCGAACACGAGGCACACGGCAGTCGTGCGGGGGAGCCGCGTCAGCGCTCCTCCGGGTAGGTTTGGCCCCGGCGCTGGTGGCCGAGGCGATCGACGCCGATTTGTTCATCATCGCGACCGACGTGGCACCGGCTGAAACCAACCAACCTCCGGGATTTCGTTACATCTCTTACGGACTTCGCATCGCCAAGCAACATTTGCCTTTCGGTGGCTCGCTATACTGCGCGCCATGATTCAAACGAAGACGAAAGGCCTCATATGTTGAAGAAAAACGTTCGGATTGCCGCCTTCGCGGCATTGGCTGCACTGAGCTCGCTGCCGGCTTTCGCCGGCGATTTGAACAATGCGCTGGGCGGCGCACTGGGTGGCGCGGCCGGCGCTGCCGTTGGCGGCGCCGTTGGGGGCAGCACCGGGTCGGTTATCGGCGGTGCCGTGGGCGGCGGCGCGGGCGGCGCCATTACCTCGAACCGCCGTGAACGTACGGGGGCGATCGTAGGCGGCGCGCTGGGTGGCGGCGCGGGCGCGGCGGCGGGCAATGCGATGGGCGGCCGCGCCGGTGGCATCATCGGGGCGGCCGCAGGCGGCGGCGCAGGCTCAGCACTCGGAGGCCACATCTCCCGCGCGAATTCTTACGCCAATGATTACCGTGGGCACCCGAGTTGGCGCCATCGCAAGCACCATCATCGCGATTAACAGTGCGTTGCCAGGGCTGCCCCAGCGGAGGCGGCCCGTCACGAGCTACTAGGCTGACTTCCCCGACGGACTGATGGGCCGCAAGAAGTCAGCGACCGTCGGCGACGCCGCCCTCCAGCACGACTGGCTCGACCGCGCGCGGTCGATGCCCGACGACGCCGTGGTGGCGGCCATATTCGGCCGCACTCCACAACTGCCGCGTACCTGTGTGTCGACATAAGCGCTGTGCCAACAACGTCTTCACCTGAACCGCAGTTACCTCCGCCCCCAGCCGTTGGATGCCATTCGTAGAAGTGCGGCGTTTGCTGCGCGGCGGTCGAATAACTCGGCGTCAAAGCCGCGCCCGACCCATATCCTCAGGTCGCGCGCTTCTTCGCTTTCAGGTCGCTCGCGTAGCGTTTCAAGGAACCTCTGATAGCCGCGTGGACCGCCAACGTCTTCCGGTGGGCACGCACGCGCTCCAGCGACGATATGGGCGCAACCGTAGGGCTCGGTGTGGACGACGTCGATCTTCTCCACGACGATGGTTGAGGCATATTATCGCCTCAACGCGCGAAGCTGCTTAAGAGCGGGTACACACCGCATGGCAGAGTTGGCAGGCAGACTTAGGACGTCTGTCTGCGCGAGGGCAGACTTGAATCGAAAACGTCGGATTCAGTCCGAGAAAATAGTGGTAGCCGCCCGACCGCGGCATCTCAAGACTATTATCGACCGATCATTGTCTAACGCTACCGCGTGAAATCCCTCTGTGGCTTGGGGCATACCCGAGACCGAAATGATGACGATTCCAGATATTCGCCGCCGGTTGAGAAGTGCCGATACCGAACTGCCCCGTCCACGGTTTGACAAGGGTGGCGGTGGCGGCGATGATGGTGCTACGGACGCCAGAATCTCATCGCTCGAAGCCGCCAACCACGATACGCGCGACAGACTCGCGCGGATAGAGACACGCCTGAACACGGTTGCTACCAGGGCTGATTTGCTCGATATGAAGGCGGCACTTCATCTGGAAATCAACGCTCAGGCCTGGAAGCTCGTGACCTTTGTATGCAGCTTTGGTACCGCGCTTGTCGCGGCGACGTTCTTCATAGCCACGCACGTTAACTAAGGTCGCGGCGCAAGCTGTACTAAGTCTGCCTCACCCACTGCGCGTCCAACTCCTTCGACATGCTGACCTCCGCTACCGAGGCAAAAGGTCTTGGTCTGCCAATCGGATTTCGATCGCGTTAGCGATCTTCACGTGATCTGGATTGCCGATGGAAAAGGCAGCATCGGAGACGCTGACGATGATGGTCCCCTTCTGTCTATCCCCATCCATGACCGGCACGAGTTCCGCGGCCTCGGGCACCTTATCGTGCGCGATTGCCGTCGGGAGATAGAGCATCCAGCCGGCGCCAGGTCGTTTCGGAAAAACCCGGTGCTCGGTGTAGTACATCAGCGGGCCGACTTCTATATCAGCGGCGAGAGGCCAGATGTCGAGCAAGCCCAACATGAGTCGCTGCGCGTTCCTGGCGTTATCGAGTGCCGCGACGTCTTTCAATTGCACATAGAGCAGACAAGTAGGGAGGTCGGGATTGGACGAAACCGAAACGGAGAACGCGCCACTTCTACCGTTCTCTGTTCCGCTCCAGACACCAGTTCGTCGATAGTTGGTCATAGCATCCTTCGCGTCTTGCAGCCGAAGCATCTCGAGTGCCACCGGCGTTGGACCGTTGCGGTCGAATGCAGCGTGCGCAAGGGATTTTTTTCGTGTGGGGGCGGGCGGGTACCAGTGTTGAACTGGGAGGCCGAACGGCTCGAGCAGCCTGGCGATTCTCCATAAGATGCCAAGGTGCTCCTCTCCCGAAGGGAGGACAGATTTTTGAAGCTGGAAGGATAGGAAAATTACCATGTCAAGGATGGAGCAGAGATTCAATGAGCAGTCTTTCGCGCACAAAAAGCCGCGAGAAAAATTTATGAGAAATGGGTTGCATGAAATACCATGTCAGCCTTGTAGGTGGATTGTTCTTTGCAATTTCGCTTTGAATACGGGCTTGATTGAGAGTGCGTGGCAGACCGAAGATCTCGAAGAAGTGTTTCGGGAAACCGGTCTGGGAATCAAAAAACTGATCGTACCGAGCTTTCGCTTCTTGCAGACGGCATTCCGATGATCGGAATCCGTCGAATTCGATATTCATAAATTTCCATTCGGTGAATGGCGAGAAGCCCGTAACGCGCGCCTGGTAGTCACGCGAGATCTTGGACATGTGCCATTTCCTCGTGACGAGCCAACCTCTACGCGGTGGGCACTGGGCGTGCGACTCATAAAGCACCGGTATGACACGTGAGGCTGAGTTCGACTTCGCTTTCTCCGTCTCGAGGCTATCGCGGTCGGGATGCGTTTTGTCGGCGAGACCGCCAACAGCGCCTCCTATGGCGGTTAGCAATGCCAAAAGTGCAATGCTCGCTTCTTCGAGGCGAGAGCGACGTGTCGACGCCATTATTTGATCTCCTTTAGCTGCTGGAACTTGTTGCGAAGTAGATCGATCAAATCGGCGAAGCGCTCGTCGGGGGTTGCGCCGGGCTGATGGAGCCATCCTCGAATCGCCGGATGACGATGAAAACCTGGGGACTGCATTTCGAGATAGAGAAAATCCGCCAGTAATTTCTCTTGTGCCAGCCCTATGACCCTAGCTTCTCCGTATGCTTGCTTGAGCTTGTCGAGCAATGCCGGATCGTCGGCGAGCCTCGGGACGGCGTTGCGAATGCTGTCTTGAACGGCCGTTACGAACCTGCGTTCGTCCTCAGTCAGAGCGTGTGTTTGATGCGCTTGCATATCTTCGAAGGTGGATTCGGATTTGAATCTTCGGCTAGTCGCGATCGGCTTTATGCGGCGCCCGATGCACAATACAGATCACTCGTTCCCACAACGGTGGCCATTTGGCCATTGTTGAATGCCGCACGGCTGCTGGAGCTGGGTGATTTTAATGGGGTAGGTCAGTCGAACGTCGCCATGCGTAAAAAAACAGGACCAACGGAAACGCATCACGATTGTCCGTCATCGAAACGGGCAAACGGGGGATCGGGTGTCTCGACAGATATCCCCCGAGCACGTGGCTGCAGCCGCGTGCGCTAGTTGGTACACTCCGCGTCACTCCTGACAATGCGCCGTACTCGGTCGCCCGCGCATGTGCTGCTCTACGGCACGAGCGAATTGCTGACCGATACGACGAACCTACGAGGTTACGGTAATGCCCCGACTCTGTGCTCTCTCGCGCCGTGAGCAGTCGTTTCTGCATGTCATCGCTTTGACCGTGCTAACCGCATTGCCGATGGCCTGCCGTGCGGCTAGTTTCGATTGCGCAAAGGCCGCTTCGCCGACGGAGAAAGCGATATGCGCGACACCTGCGCTTTCGCAACTCGATAGTGAACTTGCGGTCGCCTGGAAGGCCTCGTTGGCGCAGAGCCACGACGGCCCGGCGCTCAAACGCACACAGCAGCAATGGCTCCGTTTGCGCAATGCGTGCGGCGACGATAAGTCATGCGTAGCCGACCGCTACAAGGAACGGCTGGCGGCGCTGGCGGGGACCCCGCTGGCACAGGACAGGTGGGACCAAACGTGGACCCTAGACAGCCGCAACCCGACGCAAGGCGGCACGCTGACTTTCTCGGGCGCGGCGCCCCATTTGCATTTTGCGATCTCGGCATACGATGGGGCGCATACCGGTGAGAACGAAGGTGACATCACCGTGCATGGCGAAACGGCGGACTATCGCGACGCGCAGGGGTGCCGGCTGACGTTCGTTCACCGCAACGAAAGCATCGCTGTGACGGAGGCGAGCGGTCCGGAGACCTGTGGTGAAGGGATGGGGGTGTCCTTTGGCGGTAGATACGTCACGTTTGCCGCGTCGAACGCGAAGCCGTCGGTGGACCTCGTGAGCCTTCACGTGCTGAACGATCGCAAGGCGAATGACGCGGCGCATGCGCTGCTCGGCCGCGATTACGATGCACTGCTATCGACGATCAATCTTCGTAGCGATGGAGCCGACTTGGATCATCTGGGCGCGAAGGTGCAGCAGTTTTTCGTGCGCGGCCTTGCAACGACGAATGCATCGATTGTGATGAGCCGCGACGGCGAACTGTGGATCGGACTGCTCGTCTTCGACCGCAACAACAAAGTGCGGGTGCGGTACTACACGAACGTGCCTGCGTGGGAGAAGAAGGTGCCGAACACCATTCTCGCGTGGCGTAATCAGATCGACGGCAGTTTGCCAATCGATATCGTCACTCCATAACGATCCTGCTGACTTTCTGTGCTGCAGCGAGCCCGCAATGGCCGCCACGCGGCATGAAGGCGCCCGACAAAACCTGCCCCGACGCTTACACCGCCTCCCTGGCATAGCGCGCTTCGTTCAAATCGGAGATGAGCGTCGGTCCCGTCGGCTTCCAACCCAAGTGCGCCTGCGTAAGTGCACTAGACGCAGGCATGTCGAGCGCGGCGAACATCGCCATCCATCCGAAATATGCTTGCGCTTCCTCTCGCGCGATGGAGACGACCGGCACGTTCAATCCCCGTCCCAACGCCTCGGCGATTTCCCGCGCGCTGGTGCCTTCTTCGCCAACCGCGTGATAGCGTGCCCCGCGTTCGGCTTTCTCGATGGCGAGCCGATACAGCCGCACGACATCGGACAGATGTCCGGCGGGCCAGCGGTTAAGGCCATCTTCCACATAGGCGGACACACCTTTCTCGCGCACGATCTGGATGAGCGGCGTAATGAGGCCCTGTTTGAATGGGTTATGCACTTGCGGCAGACGCATCACGGAGACATTGACGCCTGCCTCCAGCAGCGCATTGCCGGCCATCTCCGATGCGATGCGCGGGTTAGGATGCGCGGCGTTGAACACGTCCTCGCTGGCCGGTTGCCCGTCGTCGCGGCTGCCGACACCAGTGCCGGACGTCAAAAGAAGAGGGCGATCAGACCCGGCCAACGCCGCCCCCAAGGCCGCAATCGCGCGCTTGTCTTTTTCGCAGTTGTCCACGAAATGCGAGAAATCATGGTCGAACGCGAGATGGATGACGGCGTCCGCCTTCTCTGCGCCGCTGCGCAAGCTGTCAGTGTCTTCGAGCGTGCCGCGATGGATCTCAGCGCCCGCCGCGGCCAACGCCTGCGCGCCTGAATCGGATCGCGTCATGCCGATGACCTCGTGACCTGCGCCGATGAGTTCGGGAACCAGAGCCGAGCCGATGAAGCCGGTTGCGCCTGTCAGAAAGATTCGCATCGTTAAGTCTCCTGGGTAATCACCCGGCCACTATGCGATCATTCGATATCCTGTTGAAGTAGTGACCTTATCCAGGTAAACCGGCTAACAGGCTTGTCATGCCAGTGAACGTCGCCCCCACCCTCGGAGAATTCTTGCGCAGCCGCCGGACGCGGCTCGATCCGGCCAGCTTCGGCTTTTCCGGCCGTAGGCGCACGCCCGGATTGCGCAGAGAAGAAGTGGCCCAACGTGCGAACATCAGCGCCGCGTGGTACACGTGGCTCGAACAAGGCCGGGGCGGCGCGCCTTCCGCCGAGGTGCTGGAACGCATCGGCGCGGCGCTGATGTTGACGGATACGGAGCGTGAGCATCTCTTCATGCTGGGCCTCGGCAGGCCCCCTGAAGTACGCTACCGGGTGGTGGCGGGCGTGAACCCGCGATTGCAACGCGTGCTGGATTCGCTTGACGCTAGCCCCGCGATCGTCAAGACCGCGAGCTGGGACGTCGTGGCGTGGAATCGTGCCGCGGCGCTGGTGCTCACCGACTATAGCGCCCTGCCACCCGGTGAACGGAACATCCTGCGTTTCCTATTCGGCAATCCGGCCGTGCGTGCCAGGCAGCACGATTGGGAGAGCGTCGCGCGCTTCGTGGTCGGAACATTTCGCGCCGATGTGGCGCGCGCAGGGCTCGCCACCGAAGTGGGCGATCTCGTGGAAGATCTGTGCCGCACGAGCCCGGATTTCGAGCGCATGTGGCGTGAGAATCACGTGCTGAGCCACGGTGAAGGAGAGAACGTGAAGCGCTTGATGCATCCGGAGTTGGGGAGCCTCGAGATGGAGTATTCGCTGTTCGCCGTCGATGGCCGGCCCGACGTGAGCATGCTCGTATACACGCCGTTGCAGGCGCACACCGCGGAGCGTATCCGCGCGATGTTGCGCGCGTCGATCGTCGATGGCGCTGCCCCCGAGGCGCGGGGGGAGGCGCATGGCTATTAACTTCGATTTGAACGATTTGCAGGCGTTTCGTGCAGTGGCGGAGTTGGGCAGTTTCCGCAAGGCCGCCGAGGCGGTCAGCATCTCCCAGCCGGCGCTGAGTCGCCGCATCGACAAGCTTGAGGAAGCGCTCGGTGTGCGTCTGTTCGAGCGCACCACGCGCAGCGTCGCACTCACGACTGTCGGCCGCGTGTTTGCGCAAAGTACCGAACAGCTGCTCGACGACCTCGATGTCGCGCTGCTCGGCATCCGCGACGTTTCATCGAGCCGTCTCGGGCATGTGACCATCGCCTGCGTGCCATCGGTAGCCTATTACTTTTTGCCGAACGTCATTGCGAATTATCGCCGGCGCTTTCCGCGCATCAGGGTAAGGCTGCTCGATGCGAGCGCGAACGAGGTGCTTGGCGCGGTCATCAGCGGCGAGGCCGATTTCGGCGTGAGCTTCATCGGCAGCCAGGAGCCGGAGATCGAATTCAAGCTGCTCCTGCAGGACCGGTTCGTTGCCGCCTGCCGCCGCGACCATCCTCTCGCGAGCAAGAAGCGCGTGACTTGGAGCGAACTGTACGAGCACGAGTACGTATCGGTGGGCAAGACGTCCGGCAACCGCCTGTTGCTCGACCAAGCGCTGTCGGCCGTGGCGCCCAGTGCGCCGAGCGTCTGCGAGACCCGGCACGTAACGACCATGCTCGGCTTGGTCGAAGCGGGACTCGGGGTTGCGGCCGTGCCGTCGATGGCGATGCCGGGCGCCAATCACCCCATTCTGACGAGCGTGCCGCTCGTCGAACCGGTGGTGAAGCGGCGCGTCGGAATCGTCAGACGCCGTGGCCGCCAGCTCACGCCGGCCGCTCAGGAGTTTCATCGAATGATGGTGGGAGCCAAGCGCGGCGGCATGACGAGCGGCGATGGGCCGGGTTAGCGCGGCGAGCCGTCGTGTCAGTCTGCGTCAATGAGTCGAAACCGAATCGAGCCCGGTCCACTTCACCTCGCCTTGCACGCCCGGGGAGGCGAGGTAGTCGAGCAACGCTTTCGCTTCCTTCGGATGCTGCGCGTGGACCGGAATGCCTGCGGCGAAACGCGTGACCGATTGCAGCGATTCCGGAATCTTTCCAACGAAGGCAGCGCCCTTGACGGGCAGCAATTCGCTCACCTGTTGGAAGCCGATTGCGTAGTCGCCGTTCGCCACCACCGACGCCACGGGTATCCGCGGAATCATCTTCGCCTTCGACTTGACTTGATCCTCGATGCCGAGCTTCTTGAACAACTCCCGCTCGATATAGACGCCGCTAGCACTGTCCGAGTAGGCGATTGACTTGGCATGCAGCAATGTCTGCCGCAGGCCTTCCTCCGTGCTGATGTCCGGCTTCGCGGCGCCTTCGCGCACGACCATGCCGATGCGCGAATCGGCCAGCTCGACGCGCGATGAGGGGATCACCTCGCCCTTGCGGATCAACTCGTCCAGCGCATATCCAACCATGATGACGGCATCTGCGGGCTCGCCACGTTCGAGTCGGTTGGGGATAGCCTCGGGCGATTTCCCCATCGACGGACCGAGCGCGGTCTCGAGCGTATCGCCCGTCTGCGACGCGAACTTGGGCCCGAGCACCTTATACGCTGCGGTAAAGCCACCGGACGTCATGACATGTAGGTCGGCGGCATGTGCGTTCGTCGCAGCGGCCGAGCCGGCGACAAGCGCTGCCGCACACAGTTTTAGTAGCAGGTTTTTCATGATCGAGGGCGTGTCGAATTTAGGGCGCTCGGATGCACGGCCGAGCAAGATGTCGGTCAGTGCGCCGGCGTCAGCGCCGCCGCGCGGCGGCGATAGAGCGCGAACGTGGAGGCGAGCGCGCAAGCCGCGGCGAAGCTCATCCAGTAGCCGGGTGCGGCTTTGTCGCCCGTCATGTGAATGAGCGCCGTCGAGATCGCCGGCGTGAAGCCGCCGAATACCGCCGTCGCGAGGCTATAGGCGAGCGAGAAGCCCGCAACGCGCACTTGGGCCGGCATCATTTCCGTCAGCGCGACGATCATCGCGCCGTTATAGACGCCATACATGAACGAGAGCCAAAGAAGGACGAGCAGCATGTTGAGGAAGCTCGGCGCGTGAGCGAGCAGCGACAGCGCCGGGTACGCCGTGGCGATGTTGAGCAGCGTCATGCCGACGAGCAGCGGCCGGCGGCCGATCTTGTCGGAGAGGGCGCCGCCGATCGGAAGCCATACGAAGTTCGACACCGCTACACAGAGCGTCACGAGCAAACTATCGGCGGTGCTCAAGTGCAGGACCGTCTTGCCGAACGTCGGCGCGTAAACCGTGATGAGATAGAAGCTCGCGGTGGTCATCGCCACCAGCATCATTCCGGCAATCACGACGGCCCAGTTCTCCACCAGCGTACGGAACACTTCGTTCATGCTCGGCCGGTGCTTGCGCGCGTTGAACTCCTGTGTTTCCTCCAAATTGCGGCGCAGCACGAAGATGATCGGCACGATCATGCAGCCGACGAAGAAGGGCACACGCCATCCCCAAGCTGCGATGGCCGCCGCACTCAGCGATTGATTGAGCGCGAAGCCAAGGGCCGCTGCCACGATGATCGAAACCTGCTGGCTCGCGGACTGCCAGCTCGTGAAGAAGCCCTTGCGGCCGGGCGTGGCCATTTCGGCGAGATACACCGACACGCCACCGAGTTCCGCTCCCGCTGAGAAGCCCTGCAGCAGTCGGCCGATCAGCACGAGCGCGGGCGCTAGCAGGCCGATCGTCGCGTAACCCGGTACGAACGCAATGAGGATGGTGCCGCTCGCCATGATGGAGAGCGTGACGATGAGGCCCTTTCGGCGGCCGACGTCGTCGATGTACGCGCCGAGCACGACTGCGCCGAGCGGGCGCATCAGGAAGCCGGCGCCGAAGACGGCGAACGTCATCATCAACGCGGCAAAATCGCTCCCCGCCGGGAAAAAGACGTGGGCGATTTGTGTCGCATAGAAGCCGAACAGAAAGAAATCGAACTGCTCCAGAAAATTCCCGGCGGTGACGCGGAACACCACTGAGGCCTTCGAGCGCGCGGACGAAAGGGTAGAGGGGGCGGGGTGCATCGATGTGTCTCCTGAAATCCCGAGAAAATGCGGGGACCGCTCTTCGTCGTTTCAGGAATGTTCGCCCGCAGCCGGTAAAACGATAAGTGCAATGTTTCGAACGATTGATGTGTTTTGGTTATCAATCAAAAGAGCGTTTCCGCCAGGGCGCTGGATCAAAAGCTTGTTTCGCGGCTTCCAAAAATACGCGCTGACGGATCGTCAGGCCCTGACGCGTGGGCGTGAGGGCGATGACCGGAGCCGGTTCGAGGCGCCATGCCTGCAACACGCGCTTAAGCTTTCCCTCCGCAATCAGCCGCGCGCAATCCCATTCGGAGCGCGCGACGACGCCTAGGCCGTCCATTGCCCAGTCCCTTACAACGGTGCCATCGTTTGAAGACAATGCGCTGTTCAACCGAACCGTGACGGCCTTGCTCATCCGCTTGCCCGCGGCATCGTGTTGAGTGAAACGCAGACGGGTCACGTCTTCATCGTTCTCCCGCAAGGTCAGGTAGGCGTGCAGGGTCAGCTCGGACGGATGCTTGAGCTTCGACAGGCTGCGCGCCAAGGCGGGACTCGCGCACAAAATGCGGTCGTTCGGGGCCAAATAATGTCCGACCCAGGACGAGCCTTTGATGTGGCCGATGGAGATGACGACGTCCGCACCCGATGCGGCAGCGAGCGGGCTTTCAACCAAGATGAGCGAAATCGCGAGGTTCGGGTGCGAGCGATGCAGGTCGCGAACCAGCGGGGCGATGTATTCGCGACCGAACCCGAACGGCGCCACGACGCGCAGGTGGCCGCTCACGCCGCTCGCCTCTCCGGAAATGCGGGAAGGAATCGACTCGATCCTCTCCAGAATGACGATCGCTTCTTGAACCAGGCGCTGGCCCTCGTCAGTGAGGGAAATCCCTCTGGCCGCGCGCGTGGCAAGGCGCACGCCCATGCGCTCTTCGATGCGCTGAAGCCGGACCGTAACCGCGGGCGGCGTGAGATCCAGCAGCCTCGCGGCCGCGGCAAGCGATTGCGATGCACCGAGCGCGCGGAGCAGTTGCATGTCTTCCAATTGAAGCATTAAGCACCCATTAACGATGAATTCATCGAATATTAAACACGGGAAAAATATTTTTTCCTATAGTGGCTCACGCGCGCTTGACGCCGGGCGGTAGCCGCAAAGCCGGCAGCTTGCCGACTTTGCCCAGGCAGCGGCCGGCAAACTTCTTACCCTTATCAGCGGTTCACATGGATAAAACTGAACATGGCGAGCAGTACCCGCGGACGATCAATCCGGAGGGGCTCGCAACGCCTGGCGGCCACTACAGTCACGTCTCGATTACGAACGGGCTGGTTTTCGTGTCGGGTCAGCTGCCGATCGACTCGACCGGACGCAAACTCACGGACAAACCGTTCGAAGCCCAGGCCGAGCAGGTGTTGGCCAATCTAGCTTCGGCGCTGACCGGCGCAGGCAGCGACATCACGAAACTGGTCCAGGTTCGTGTCTATATCGTCGATATCGAGTATTGGGCAGCGTTCAACCAGATTTACGCGCGTTGGGCCGGAGAGGCGAGACCCGCTCGCGCCGTGGTCCCTGTGCCTGCGCTGCATTTTGGCCTGAAGATTGAAATCGAGGCGGTGGCTTTGGTGTAGTCGGGTCGATCGAATCGATGCGGAGCAACGCTGCCAATTGTCACGACCGGTGCGCCCGCTTTGGAGTGTGTAATGCGTTTCAGTTCTTACTGGCTGGATACGTCCGGGCCATTTGTCGGCAACTCGCCTGATCTCGATAGCGGACGCTGCGACGTGATCGTAGTGGGCGGGGGAATCACAGGCTCGGCGGCAGCGTTGGCGCTCGCCAAGAAAGGCGCGCGCGTGGTTCTCTGCGAGGCTGGCACCGTGGGGCAGGCGGCGTCGGGCCGCAACGGCGGCATGTGCAACAACGGCTTCGCGCAGGATTACGCTTCGCTCTCGCAACGGATCGGCGTGGAATTGGCCAAGCGGCTCTATCTCGCGTTCGACGCGGGTGTGGACACGGTCGAGCGGCTGGTCAGGGAAGAGTCGATCGATTGCGATTTCGTTCGCAGAGGCAAGCTCAAGCTCGCGGCGAAGCCGGAGCATTTCGACAAGCTCGCGCGAAGTCAGGCGTTGCTTGCAGAAAGCGTGGATCCCGATACGCGACTCGTGACGAAGGCCGAGCTTCGCGACGAGATCGGCTCGGACCGTTATCACGGCGGATTGATCTTCGAGAAGAGCGCCGGGATGCATGTCGGTCGCTATGTCCGTGGACTCGCGACGGCTGCGCAAGCGCGCGGCGCGCACATTTTGGAGCATGCGCCGGTTGTGGGTTTGCAGCGAGAATCCGGCGGCGCCTATGTGGCCCGAACCCCGCGTGGAGAGATCCGTGCTTCGCAAGTGCTGTTGGCGAGCGGCATCTCGCAGGTGGGACCGTTCGGCTGGATCCGGCGCAGGATCGTGCCGGTGGGGGCTTTCATCATCGTCACCGAGCCCTTGCCGCTGGAACGGCTCGATCGGCTGCTGCCCACGCGCCGGAACGCCACCGATACGAAAAACTTCGTCAACTTCTTTCGTGTCACGCCCGACAATCGGATACTGTTCGGCGGTCGCGCGCGTTTCGCGACGTCGAACCCCCGCTCGGACGAAAAAAGCGGGATGATCTTGCGGCAGCAGATGGCCACCGTGTTTCCCGAATTGGCCGACGTGCGCATCGACTATTGCTGGGGCGGCATGGTCGACATGACCGCCAATCGCCTGCCGCGCGCGGGCGAGCGAGACGGCGTGTACTACTCGATGGGCTATAGCGGGCACGGCACGCACATGGCCACGCTGATGGGCACGCTGATGGTCGAGATCATGGACGGACGCGCCGATCTCAATCCGTGGAAGGACTTCGACTGGCCCGCTATTCCTGGGCACTTCGGCAAGCCGTGGTTCTTGCCGTTCGTGGGCGCATGGTATCGACTCAAGGACATACTGCAATGACTTCACCTGTTCGTCATCTCATGCAAGCCGGACGGCTGGATCGGTTCTTTATCGGCGGACAATGGGTCGCGCCCGAGGGTGCCGGTCGAATCGCCGTCGTCTCTCCGTCCACGCAAGACGAGGTGTGTGACATTGCGCTGGGAAACGAGCGCGACGCAGACAAGGCGGTGCGCGCGGCGCGCAAAGCGTTAGCAGGTTGGTCTGCGACTTCGCCGCAAGCGCGTGCCGCGCTGCTCGACCGCGTGCATGCCTTGATGCTCGAGCGCGCCGAGTTGTTCGCCATGGCGTTGACGACGGAAATGGGCGCGCCGATCAGCTATGCGCGCGCGGCGCACGTGCCGCTCGCAGCCGAACATATCCGCGTTGCGCGCGACAATCTTGCCAGCTACCCGTTCCGCGTTCAGCGCGGTACGACCGCGGTCGTTCGCGAACCGATCGGCGTGTGCGCGCTGATCACGCCGTGGAATTGGCCCATCTACCAGATCACTGCAAAGGTCGGCCCCGCGCTCGCGGCAGGCTGCACCGTGGTCCTCAAACCGAGTGAACTGTCGCCGCTCAGCGCGTTGCTCTTTGCCGAAGTCATCGCGGACGCTGGCGTCCCGCAGGGCGTATTCAATTTGGTGATGGGCACCGGCGCGCAAGTCGGAACCTTGCTGGCGTCACACCCGCAGGTAGATATGGTGTCGATCACCGGGTCGACGCGTGCTGGCGTATTGGTTGCGCAGGCGGCCGCGCCGACGGTCAAGCGCGTCGCGCAGGAGCTTGGCGGCAAATCGCCGAATGTCGTATTGCCCGACGCCGATCTGCCGCGCGCCGTCTCGCTAGGCGTTGCCGCCGCGTTCCGGAATATGGGCCAGTCGTGCAGCGCGCCGACGCGATTGATCGTGCCGCGCGCCGCGCTGGGGCAGGTGGAAGCGTTGGCCGTCTCGGCGACGGAGCAGATGATTGTCGGCGATCCGTTTGCCGATGCCACGACGCATGGCCCCCTGGCCAATTGCGCGCAGTTCGGCAGAGTGCAGACGATGATCGAAGCCGGTATCGAGGAACGGGCCAAATTGATCGTGGGTGGACCCGGACGGCCCGAGGGACTCAGCAGGGGTTTCTATGCACGTCCCACCATCTTTTCCGACGTTCGTACCCAAATGACGATCGCTCAGGAAGAGATCTTTGGGCCGGTTCTCGCGATCCTGCCCTACGACTCGGTCGAAGAAGCAATCGCTATTGCGAATGACACGGTGTACGGGCTGGGTGCGCATGTCCAAGGCGCGGACAAGGTGCTCGTGCGCGCGGTCGCCGCGCAAATTCAGTCCGGCCAGGTGCATCTGAACTATCCGGCATGGGACCCGCAAGCGCCATTCGGCGGATACAAGCAGTCGGGCAATGGCCGAGAGTATGGAATCGAAGGCATGGAAGAGTACATGCAGGTCAAGTCGATCCTCGGGTTCTACGATTGAGCGGCTGCTGCGCCTGACGTGATGACGCTGAACATTCGATGCTATTTGTTTGGTAAAGGGGCTCAGATTGGATACTTCCCGCGCATGGCTCGATCTTCGGATCGGAGTCGTGGCCGGTCACGCTTGCAACCCTGCCAACAATCGTGACACGAACGAACTAGCGATACGGATGCACCGCGTCCGATCAAGTTCGGGAGCGCGAGCGAAGACGAGTCTCCGCTCGCACTCCTTCTTGGCGAGATTGCGCTCTAGTCTAGAAGTCAGCGACCTTGCCCCATGCGGAGTGGGCGAACCGGCCCGGCCGATACGGTACAGGGTCGACGATCGGCGGCACGCCGGTGGCCAGATCCGCGATCAAGTGCCCAGCGCCGGGTCCGATGCCGAACCCGTGACCGGAAAAGCCCGCCGCCAAGATCAACCCCGGGACGCCCGGCACTTCGCCGATACCCGGCACGCCGTCGGGCGTGCTGTCGACGAAACCGGCCCACGCGTGCGTGATTTTGGCGTCGCGAAGTTCGGGCAACAGTTCGACGGCGCGGCGGTGGGTTTCGGTGATCGTCGGCTGATCAGGCTTCGGATCGAGAATGCGCACGCGCTCCATCGGTGTCGGCGCGTCGAGCCGCCACCGCTTCAGCGTTTCATGGCCGCCGCGGACGCCTTCGAGTCCGCCCGGAAGAAGGCTGCGCCAACGCTTGGCGAACATCGGCACGAAATGCGGGGCGAATCGCAGGAACTGCGGCGTGACATCCACGCGCGCGCGTCCGCTGATCGCAAGTGCATAGCGCCCGTCGTTGCGGCGGGTGATCGATACGCCGGAGGTGAACAACGCGTCGGGCAAGCGATGCTCGACGGGTGCCACACTCAGGATGGATTGGCGGATCGAGGCTTGAGGAAAGCGCACGCCGAGCTGGCGACAGAACGCGGATGCCCACGCGCCGCCGGCGAGCACGACGGTCCGGGTCTTGATGACGCCGGCTTCCGTAACGACGCCGCAGACTCGCCCGCCCTCCAACTCGATGCCCCGCGCCGCGCAGTGTTGCGTGACGCTTCCCCCGAGCTTCATGACCGCGGTTGCCACGGCGGGGGCGGCTTTCCCGGGGTCCGCCGTGCCGTCGCTGGGCGAGAATACTCCGCCTTTCCAGGCCCGCCCAGTCGCCTTTCCGAGCTCGGCGGCTTGCTTGCTATCGAGCATGTAGGTCGTCACGCCCGCCGTCTTCGCAAAGTCACCCCAACTCGCCCAACGAGCCAACTCTGCGTCGTCATTGCTCAGATACAACAGCCCGCAGCGATGAAAACCCGTGTCCTCGCCCGATTCGACGGCGAATCGTTCCCACAGATCGAGGCTCTTGCTTGCCATCGGCAATTCGCGCTCGTCGCGGTTTTGCTGCCGGCACCAGCCCCAATTGCGGCTCGACTGCTCGGCGCCGATTCTTCCCTTCTCGACCAGGGCGACCGAAACGCCGCGCTGAGCGAGATAGTAGGCGGTAAAGACGCCGATGATGCCGCCGCCGATCACGACCACATCGGCGGCAGTGGGCAGCGTGGGCGACGTTTGTATCTGAGTCAACGGAGGGGACATGATCAATCTCGTTCGATTGGAGCCTGGACGGTTTGCGTCACGTAAAACTTCGCCACGCGTTCGCTGCTCTCCCATCCGATCGACGCACCCACGGGCACGAAGAGCGCGTCGCCGGCGCTGAGCGAAAGCACGCTGCCGTCGGGCGCGGCGAACCGCACGCCGCCGGCCAGGAGATACATGAACTCGTTGACGCGATGCGGGCGAACGATCCGATGGTACGGCGTCGAATCCCACGT
The DNA here is from genome assembly GCA_004322045.1 of Paraburkholderia sp. Lineage (GTDB taxonomy): Bacteria > Pseudomonadota > Gammaproteobacteria > Burkholderiales > Burkholderiaceae > Trinickia. Next base: position 294,258 of record SCRN01000034.1, on the reverse strand, counting down.
CCCCGCTTTGTACTGCGCGTCGTCATCGGTGAACACGTTATCGCTGCGGCATTCAGGAGCCGGGCCGAGCAGCACCTCCGCCGGCAGTGTTGCCGACGGCTTGAAGTCGGCTTGCGCGCGCAACGCGACGATGCCTGTCTTCGTCGGTCGCTTGCAAGCGGCGGCGCAGAACACGAACAGCGTGCGCGATTCCGCCCTTGCGCGCAGCGAAGTACCGCTGCCGATCACCGCACCCTCTCCCGAGCCCAGCACCAACGGCGCCATGCCGGCCACTTCCAACGTGAGCGAGCCTTCCATGACGATGATGGTTTCGATGTGGGGAAAACTCGCTACGTCGAGCTCGCCGATGAAGCTGACACGACCCGCGGCCACCGAGTCCGGTCCTTCCCACGCGATCTCGCGATGTCGCGCGAAGGGATCGTTTTGGCCGAAAGCTCCCCTGCGGAAGGAGGTCGAAAAAGGCGCACCTTCGGCACGGTGCAGTACGAATGCTGCGGTCACTTTTGCTCCTATGAATTGCGCGGAAGAAGATGCGCGCATGTAATTATGCGGCGCGAGCTTCTCCCAATGATTAACCGTCCAACAAGCGGGCGTTAAACCCCGCTTAATGGCGGAAACGCCTGTCGAGGGCTGGCCGATAGGCCTGCCGCTTCGTGCGATGCGAATCCTTGGCCGCCGTCGAACTCGGCGGTCACGGAGGCGAAAATCGCTTACAGGCCTAGCTGCTCGGCCAATTCGACGATGTTCTTGACCGCCGTATAACCGTATTCCGGCGCTTCCGGTTCATGGCCGCGCAGCACGTGCGCCATGTGCACGACGCCGAGATCGTGCGCAGTCATCAGGTCGTAGCGCGGGCTGGACGAGACGTGCAGGATTTCGTGAGGCTGCGCGTCGAGCTTCTTTAACATGTATTCGAGGCCTTGCATGCGTGGCTTATAGGCTTGGGCGTCTTCGGCCGTGATGACCGCATGAAACGGCGCCCCGAGCTTCTCGATGTTGCTCGCAATCTGCGAGTTGTCCGCGTTGGTCAGGCCGACCAGCTTGTATTTCTTCGCAAGCCGCGAGAGACCTTCGGGGACGTCCGGATGCGGTCCCCACGTCGGCACTGCCAGGTAGAACTTTTCTGCTTCGGTTTCGATGAAGGGCACGCCGGTGCGTTCACAGGTGCGGCGCACGGCGTTCAGGACGACCTGGCGGTAGGGTTTCCAGGCGCCGAGCACTTCGTCGCGACGATAGGCGGCGAACAGCTTGACGAAACGTTCCATCTCTTGCCCGTGGAGGCGGCTGCCGTAGATTTCGCGCGCCATGTCGGCCATGCGAAAGTTGACGAGGGTGCCGTAGCAATCGAACGTGATGAATTTCGGCTCGAAGTCGATCATGTCTTCAGTCTCGATGAGTGACGAATCCCAAGGGACTCTTGAATGAAGGGCTTGCCGCACACCACTTCGGGCAAGCACCGATGGAAGTGTCGGTAGATGAAATTTAAGCGGGAATGACTTCGCTACTACACCGAATTGACGAGGGCAAAAAACGCGTTTCACCTGTTTTCAGGGGGATTCGCGGCAGTTCCTGCGGCATGAAGTGACGCGATGCAACATCGACGGCAAATAGCAAAATCGTCTTATCGTCGTTCGTGCGTGTAGGACTGCGAATAATCTCGTGGGCGGCTACATCAGCACTTCCGAAAACCGCCGCTCGCGGCGGTCGCCTCGGGTCGAGACGTACCTCATCGCAACGCTCCTGTCATGGTCTTGAATTTTTGCGCGCCTTACCAGCCATAGAAGCGCGGCCAGGTCTCGACACTGCCGTCCGGGCTCACGGCCTGATAAGCAGGGTGCTGCGCCCCGGTGGCGCACGCATGATTGGGGAGGATCCGTAGACGCGTCCCGATGGGAAACCGCTGCTCGATCTCGTGATCCGGCGAGCCTGACCGGGAGACGATGCCGTGCTCTTGGTTTGCGCCGCTCATCAGATATTCGCTCAACACCTCGCCGTTTTCGAGGCAGACGAGACCGTAGCCGAAGTCGCGCTTCTGGCGCTGGGTGCCGCGGTCGCGGCTCATCGCCATCCAGCCCGCATCGACGATGGCCCAGCCTTTTTCCTTCTGGTGGCCGATCACGGTGGTCAGGACGGTCAAGGCAATCTCGGATATGTCGGTGACGCCCACGTTGTGCATGACGAGATCGAACATGACGTAGACGCCCGCGCGCACTTCCGTCACGCCCTCGAGATGTTCCGCCGCCAGTGCTGTCGGCGTCGACCCGATGCTGACGACATCGCATCGCAGGCCCGCTGCCCGCAAGCGCTCGGCGGCGCGCACGCAGCCCGAGCGTTCCTGCTCGGCAATACGGACGAGTTCTTCATGCGTATCGTAGTCATAGCTGGAGCCTGCGTGCGCCAATACACCGCCAAGCTGCATGCCGCCGCCGACGAGCGTCGTTGCGACAGCGAGGAGCATGTCGTCCTCGGGGGCGATGCCTGAACGATGGCCGTCCACGTCGATCTCGATCCAGACTTCGAACGGTTCTTCGTGGGCCCGGCCGAAGGCAACGATGGCCTCGGCGCAGGCGACGCTATCGGCGACGATTTTCAAGTCGCAGCCCTGTCGGCGCAGTGCCAGTGCCTGCGGCAGTTTGTTCGGGGCCATGCCGACGGCGTAGACGATATCGCGGATGCCGCATGCGAAGAATTGTTCAGATTCCTTGAGTGTGGATACCGTGATGCCGCACGCGCCCGCATCGATTTGGGCCTGGACCACCTGCACGCATTTGGTTGTCTTGACGTGCGGCCGGAAGCCCACGTCGAGCGTGTTCATGCGTTGCTGCATACGTTCGATGTTGCGGTTCATGCGCGCGATATCGATCAATGCGGTGGGCGTATTCAACGACTCCAAATTCATTTCTGGCTCCTGGCGATTCGTCGCGCGATCGGCATCCCTGCGTCCACATCGCGCATTCGGAAGGGCCACTATAGGAGCGCACCAAGAATTTGTGCTTAACGACTCATAAATCGGGCGTTAAGCGATATTTAATGTTTGAGCGCTCCGAGCATTGTTGCGGCATGGCGGTGCGAGACGCGACCGCGGCGCGAGCCGGTAGGCGGCTAATCATCCCAAGGCCAGCGTGCCCCTCAGTTCGACATGCATCCGATTATTCGTCCGATCCCACTAGTCAATTCGCCCTAGGCCGCTTTATCGCGGCCACGCCCACTCCTATATTCCGTCTGGTTGCCGGCCGAGCACTGCATGTCAGTCACGGCGCCGGTTCCGATCAACGAGGCGAGTTTTGCGAAGGGAAGCATGATGAGCAAGCTTACAGGGAAGGTGGCTGTTGTCACGGGGGCGTCGAAAGGCATTGGCGCTGCTATTGCGAAGGCGCTCGCGGCCGAGGGGGCTTCGGTCGTGGTCAATTACGCCAGCAGCAAGGCAGGGGCAGATGCCGTCGTATCCGCGATCACGGCGGCCGGAGGCAAGGCGGTGGCCGTCGGCGGCGATGTATCGAAGGCCGCCGATGCGCAAGGTATCGTCGACGCGGCGATCGAAACCTACGGCCGCCTCGACATCCTCGTGAACAACTCCGGCGTTTATGAGTTCGCCCCGATCGAAGCGATCACGGAAGCACACTACCGTAAGCAATTCGACACGAACGTGCTCGGCGTGCTGCTCACCACGCAAGCCGCGGTCAAACACCTCGGGGAAGGCGCAAGCATCATCAACGTCAGTTCCGTCGCATCGACTATTACGCCACCGGAGAGCGCTGTCTACAGCGGCACGAAAGGCGCCGTGGATGCGATCACGGGCGTGCTCGCGCGCGAGTTGGGGCCGAAGAAGATCCGCGTGAATGCAATCAATCCCGGCATGATCGTGACCGAGGGCACGCGAAGCGCCGGCGTGATCGGATCGGACATGGAGAAGTTCATGGTCAGCCAGACGCCGCTAGGCCGCGTGGGACAGCCGGACGATATCGCGTCGGCCGTGGTGTTCCTCGCGTCGGACGATGCCAGGTGGCTAACGGGCGAACATATCATCGCCAGCGGCGGCATGCGGTAGATGGAAATGTGAAATGCTTCGCCTGATGTGAATGTTCCATCGTAAAGCTCAATCCAGTTTGCCGATGCGCCATCGCTATTCGTTGGCGCATCGGCTGTGCCCAGCATCTCTATTGCACACGAGTGCAATAGAGGTCAAAAGAAAATCAATCAAAAGGGGGCGGTCACGCCGAGCATGAAGACGAGCTGATTGCCTGTCGACGAAGGCGTCGAGTTTTGTGAATCGCCGACGAGGGCGGCGGCGTCGATCACTTGCCCGCTGCCCTTCGCGCCGAGTGTCTTGCCGTTCGCATGCGTGTAGGCTTGCAGCGCATACATGGTCGTGCGCTTGGATAGGCTGTACGCTTCCTTGAGCGAGACCTCGGAATAGTGTGCGGCCGAGGCGATGCCGTTTGCCTTCGATGCGGCGGTATACGAGTAGCCGGCAGCCACGGCGAATGCCGGTGTGAATCGATATGCCGCGAGCGCGCTGTAGGTATTGAACATAGCCGTGTCGCGGAATAGTGAGCGGTTGCCCGGCGCGTAACGCACGTTCGCGTAGTTCAAGCCTAGCGTCAGATCGCCGATCGTGTAGTTGCCGGCGATCGCCGCGTGCTGGATGCTGCGCGCCGATACATATCCGGCGTTGACCGCGGAAGTCGGGATGTTCGCCGTCGAAGCGCTATCGAAACCGCTCGATAGCTCCGTGTTGTACATCTTCAGATAGCCTGCGGCCACGCTGAGCGGGCCTTTCACGTAGCGCAGGGCCGCGCTGACCGTCTGGCCGCGCCCGAGACTGCCTGCCACCCCGCCTACGCCATAAAGCGCCCCGACCGTAAATCCGGCGTAAGTCGGCGATACGTACGACACGGAATTGTTGATGCGAAAACTGCTGTCGAGGCCGTTGATATCGCCGGGCTGCGCACCGGTTGCGCCGGTCAACCAGTTGCTGCTCGCATAAGGGCCTAGGAACAGGTAGTAGGGCGTGTACTGGCGGCCCGCCGTCACCGTGCCGGCCCGGGCGCTTTGCAGCCCCACGAACGCCTGGCGGTTGAACAGCAGGCCTGCCGACGAGTTGGCGCCCGTGTTCAGATCGAAGCCGGCTTCGAGTTGGAAGATCGTCTTGAGGCCGCCGCCCAGGTCTTCGACGCCGCGGAAACCGAACTTCGAGGTGGACAGGTTGCCGGCTCGCAAGTAGGTGCGCGAGGCGCCCTGCGAATTGTTGACGTAGGCGATGCCATCGTCGACGACGCCGTACAGCGTCACGCTGCTTTGCGCGCAGGCGAGTTGCACGGCGAACAGAGAACAGCCCGGGACGAGCCACCGTAAAGCACAAGCGAAGCGGCGGGGGGATTTCGTTGACATGCGTGTCTCCAGTTTTTCGAGTGATCGGTCGGCCCTTTGTCTTCCTGCGCGAGGATCGGACGCGACGAGTCGTGTGGTTTTGCACACGAGTGCAACTCTGAGGCAATTTGTATCTGCTTTCAACCGATATGCTCACAAAAACACGTGAGCATTTACCCGTATATGGGCGAAGTGGCTACGAGTGAACACGTGTGCGATTCTCGCCTGTTTGGTAAGCTACCGGCCTGGCGACGTAGACGATTGGAACGCGTGAACGCACATGAGCGATAAAGAGAAGGACAGGGAGAAGAGTTGGGCGACCGCTGAAGACGTCGCGAAACTCGCGGGCGTGTCGCGTTCGGCGGTCTCGCGTGCGTTCACGCCGGGCGCCAGCATTTCCGGCAAGACCCGAACGCGGGTCATGCAGGCTGCGGAAGAGCTCGGATATCAGGTGGACATCAATGCCCGCAACATGATTCAAGGGCGCAGCAGCTTCGTCGGCGTGGTGACTTCGGGGCTGACCAATCCCTTTCGGGTAAAGCTGCTCGCGCCGCTCGCCCATTATCTGGGCGAGCACGGCTTCCTGCCGATCCTGATGAATGCCGACGACGCCGACCAAATCGCCCATTCGCTGCAGATTTTGTTGAGCTATCGGATCGCCGGCGTGATCATGACGTCCGGCGCGCCGCCGCTCGCGTTGGCGCGCGAATACGTGAACCGCCGCATTCCGGTGGCGATGCTGAACCGGGCGGCCGAGCTCGATGGTGCCGACGTGGTCAACAGCGACAACGACGCGGGCGGCCGGATGGCCGCGCAGCGGCTCGTGCAGGCGGGCGCCACGCGCTTCGCGTTCGTCGGGCCGCATATTTCCAACTTTAGCGGCAAGGCGCGCTGCGATGCATTCGTCGACGCGCTCAAAGCATTGCCACGGCGCAAAGGCGAAGTCGAACTGTGCAACACGTCGACCGATAGCTATGAAGGCGGACAGCAGGCCGCCAATACGCTTCTGAAGCGCTCGCGCGGCATTCCCGATGGGGTTTTCTGCGCTACCGACATGATCGCGCTGGGCTTTATCGACGCGGTTCGGCATCGTTTCGGCAAGCGCGTCCCGGAAGATATTCGTGTGATCGGGTTCGACGATATCCAGCATGCCGCGCTCGACAGCTATCGATTGTCGACGGTTGCGCAGAACGTGCAGGAGCTCGCGCGCTGCGCCGTGCAAGTGCTGGTCGAGCGGATGAACGACTTCGAGTTGCCGGCGCAAGTGCGCGTGGTCCCTGTTTCTTTCGTCGAACGCGATACGGCGGGGCCGCTATCCGGGTAAATCCGGGGTACGCAACCGCCGTCTTTTACATGGCTCGTGTTGAACAAGCCTTTGCTTGGTGTTAAATTGCACTCGTGTGCAAAATGGTTTGCGGCGATGATGAGATTGCGTTCGCGCATCGCCGGAGTGCTGACGCGGCTCCGACGCAGCGGCCGCGACCGTCGAGCACCGCCATATAAATAACTGGAGACAATCGCATGAAAAGCTTTTTGGGACGCTCGGTCGCTCTCGTTCTGGGGCTATGCGTCATGTCGGGCGCACACGCTGCAGGCAAGCTGAACGTGCTGTGCTCCGCGGACCTCGAATGGTGTCAGTTGATGAAGACACGCTTCGAGAAGGAAAGCGGGGTGCAAGTGTCGATGATCCGCAAGAGCGCGGGGGAAAGCTTCGCGCAAATTCAAGCGCAGGGGAAGAATCCGCAGGTCGACGTGTGGTGGGCCGGCTCGGGCGACGCGCATTTGCAGGCGGCGTTCGAGAATCTGACGCAGGCGTACCAGTCGCCGTTGCAAGCGCAGTTGCAGCCATGGGCACAGGGATTCGCCAAAGTGGCGCAGGGCCGCTCGGTCGGAATCTATCAGGGCGTGCTGGGAATCGGCTACAACGAAAACGAGTTGAAAGCGCGCAAGCTGCCCGTGCCGAAGTGCTGGAAGGATCTGTTCAATCCGGCCTATAAGGGCGAGATCCAAATCGCCAATCCGAATTCGTCGGGCACGTCGTACGTCGCGCTCGCCACGCTCGTGCAGCTTTTCGGCGAAGACGACGCATTCGCCTACATGCGCGCGCTCAATGCGAACATCAACCAATACACCGATACGGGCGTCGCGCCGGGTGAGGCCGCCTCGCGCGGCGAATCTACGGTGGCAATCGAATTCATGCACGATCTGATCAAGCAGAAGGTGGCCGGGTTTCCGATCGCGGTGACGCCTGCGTGCGAGGGCACCGGCTACGAAATCGGCGGCATGAGCATTGTGGCGGGGGCGAAGAATCTTGCCGAGGCCGAGCGCTTCTATGACTTCGCGCTGCGTGCCGATACGCAGAGTGCAGCGGTCGAGGCCAAGGCCTATCAAATTCCGTCGAACGTGCAAGCGAAGGTGCCGCCGCAGGCCCCGAACCTGGCCTCGATCAAGTTGATCGACTACGACTTCGCGAAGTACGGCTCGCCGCAGACGCGCAAGCATCTGCTGCAGCGCTGGACGTCGGAAATCTACTCTCACGGTAACTGAAGCACGCTGATGAAAAAGACTCTGTCGATTTGGCTGGCTCTCGGCGCGTTTGCACTCGTTGCGTTGCCTTGGTATCAGCAGGACGGCGGCGTGTTCGCGCTGCACTGGCTCGCGCCGAGGGTATTCGAATCGGCCGCGGGTGCGCCCGCATTGCTGCAAGCCGCGCGCTTCGGGTTGACTCCGCTGTGGGGGTTGTTCGGATGGCTTGCCGTTGCCGCGGCCGGCGTAGCGATCGTTTCCGCCCGGCGACGGCTCGGCATCGTCTGGCTCGTCAGCGGGGCCGCGGGGCTCGCGACGATTGCGTGGCTGGCATGGGGCATGGCGGCGCGCGCGGGTGCACCGGCCGGGCTCGGCGCCGGTGCGTTGCTCGCGACTACCGTGTTCATCGTGATGTCGACGAGCGGGGCGGCGTTGTGCGGCGCCTGTCGCGGCGACCTCTTCGTTACCGCGGCAATCGGCATCGTCGTGGCGTTGATCGGCGTGTTCGTGTTTTGGCCCGTCGGCAGCATTCTGCTCGATGCGTTCGGCGATGCCGACGGCCGCTTTGCGCTGGCTGCCGTGCTGCCGCGAGTCGCTTCGCGTAGTGTGTGGGGGCTTGCTTGCCTGTCCGGCGGCCGCACGTGCGGCGTGGCATGGAACACCTTGGCGCTCGCCGTGGCGAGTGCGGCCGGTTCGACCTCGCTCGGCATCGTCTTCGCATTGCTGGTTGCGCGCACGTCGGCGCGCTGGATCCGCGTATTGCGCAGTCTGAGCGTCCTGCCGATCATCACACCGCCATTCGTGCTCGGGCTCGCATTGATTCTGCTGTTGGGCCGCAATGGCGCGCTGACGATGTTGATCGCCGATCTATTCGGCATGAGGCCTGGGCGTTGGCTCTATGGCCTGCCGGGCGTGTGGCTGTCGCAACTGCTCGCGTTCACGCCGATCGCGTTCATGACCCTTATCGGCGTGGTCGAAGGGGTGGGGCCGTCGCTCGAAGAAGCCTCACAGACACTCGGTGCATCGCGTTGGCAGACGTTCGCGACCGTGTCGTTGCCGCTGATGCGCCCAGGTCTGGCCAACGCTTTCCTGCTGTGCTTCATCGAGAGCATGGCCGATTTCGGCAATCCGATCGTGCTGGGCGGAAACTTCCACGTGCTATCCACGGAGATCTATTTCTCCGTCGTCGGTGCGCAGAACGATCCGGGCCGCGCGGCCGGACTCGGGCTCGTGCTGCTCGTGTTCGCGCTCGGCGCTTTTATGCTGCAAAACCTGTGGCTGGGCCGCAAATCCTACGTCACGGTATCGGGCAAGGCCGATAGCGGCGCGCATGCGCCGCTCGATCGCCGACTTCAAATCGGGTTGTGGTGCGTGGCCGTGCCCTGGTATGGGTTCACGCTCATCGTGTACGGGATGATGCTGCTGGGTGGCTTCGTCAAGATTTGGGGCGTGGACAACACGTTGACGTTCGCGCATTACTTCGATGCGTTCGGCGTCTCGGGCGACGTCGGCGGCTTGCACTGGAACGGCCAAGCGTGGCCGTCGTTCTTCACGACGCTCACCATTGCCGCAATCGCCACGCCGTTGACGTCGTTCGTCGGCATGCTCGCGGCGTGGCTGTTGATCCGTCAGCGCTTCGCCGGCAAACGCCTCTTCGAATTCGGCACGTTGCTCAGCTTCGCGATTCCGGGCACGGTGATCGGCATCGCCTATCTGCTGACGTTCAACGCTGGCCCGGTCGAACTGACCGGCACGGCGGCGATTCTCGTGCTGTGCTTCGTCTTTCGCAATATGCCCATGGGGCTGCGCAGCGGCATCGCCGCCATGCGCCAGCTCGATGCGAGCCTGGACGAAGCCTCGATCATGCTGCGCGCCGGTAGTTTCACGACTATCCGCCGGGTGATTCTGCCGTTGCTGCGCCCGGCGTTGGCTTCGGCATTGGTATATAGCTTCGTGCGCTCCATTACGTCGGTCAGCGCTGTGATTTTCCTGGTCAGCGCCAATTACGATATGGCTACGTCGTACATCATCGGCCTCGTCTCGAATGGCAACTACGGCACCGCGATCGCTTATGCGAGCGTGCTCGTGGTCGTCATGCTGCTGATGATTCTGCTGACGCAACGATTCGTCGGCACACGCCGGTTGCGCGCGCAGACCCGTGTCCAACCCGCGGGCAAGCCGCGCGCCGTATTGAAGAAGAAAGCAGCATGAGAGAGACCCAGCAACGCGGTTCACTTGCTTTCGAGCGGGTCACCAAGCGCTATGGCAAAAGCATCGCCGTCGACGACATCAGTTTCAGCATCGAGCCGAAGACCCTTGTGACCCTGCTCGGTCCCAGCGGTTGCGGCAAGACGACCACGCTGCGCATGATCGCCGGTTTGGAGCGAGTCGATGAAGGCCGCATTTCGATCGGCGGCCGCGACGTGACCGAACTGTCGGCGGCGGAACGCGACGTCAGCATGGTGTTTCAGTCGTATGCATTGTTTCCGCACATGAGCGTGGTCGAAAACGTGGCTTATGGCCTGACGGTGGCGCGCCAACCGAAAAAGCTGGCGCGCGAACGCGCGCTCGAGGCGCTCGCGCTCGTCGGTCTCGCCGATCTGGCCGATCGCTCGCCAAGCGAGTTATCAGGCGGCCAGCAACAACGCGTTGCGGTGGCGCGGGCGTTGGTGCTCGAGCCCGAGGTTCTGTTGCTCGACGAGCCGCTCTCGAATCTCGACGCCAAAATGCGAACCCGCGTGAGAGACGAAATTCGCGATTTGCAGTTGAAGCTCGGATTGACAGCAGTCTATGTGACGCACGATCAGGAAGAGGCGCTCGCCATTTCCGATCAGATCGTCGTGATGAATCGTAAAAAGATCGTTCAGCAAGGTTCGCCGCGAGAAATCTTCGAGGCCCCTGCCGACGAGTTCGTTGCGGACTTCATCGGTAACGCCAACTTAGTAGACGGCGAGATTCGCAGCGCGAACGGAAAGACCGCGAACTGCTTGATCGGCGGCGCGGCCTTGGACCTTCCGTATGCGGGTAGGCGCACGGGGCTGGTCCGCATCGCGTTGCGTCCCGAAGCGATCGCGTTGCAGGTTGCGAGCGGCGACACGACGCTGATCGGTGAAGTGAGCCGTGCCACTTATCTCGGCAGAGAAATGCAGTACGCCATTCAATCGGAACTTGGAGAGCTCTTCGTCGTGTGTCATCGTCTGGATCAGATTTTTCCCCGCGGCGCGCGGGTTGGCCTGCAGCTCAAAGCGCACGGCGCGGCAATCGTGGGAGCGCATGCATGACAGTCAAGGAGTCGCCGACGCCCGTTTCGATTGATCTGGATGCCCGCTATGCGCTAGCGCGCAAGATCGCAAGGCAAGCCGGCCAGCGCGCGTTGCAGATGTTCCGCAATCGCGCCGCGCTCGAAGTCGAGCACAAGGGCTTGCAGGATGTCGTCAGCATGGCCGATCGCGAGGTGGAAGGTATCGTCCGCGGGCATGTGAGCGACGCATTTCCCGAAGATGCGTTTCTTGGCGAAGAGAGCGCGAGCGGGGCATCGGCCACATTGCAGCGCGAATGCGTCGTATGGGTTGTCGATCCGATCGACGGAACGAGTTGCTTCCTGAACGGCATGCATGCTTGGTGCATCTCAATCGGCATTCTGATCGACGGCGAGCCTGCTGTCGGCGTCGTGTTCGATCCGAATAGCGGCGAGCTCTTTCACGCCGCTCGGGGGCAGGGTGCGTTCGAGGGCGACACACGGTTGACTGCGAGCCCGGCGCGCTCGGTGCGCGACGGTGTGCTCGGCGTAGGGTTCTCCCATCGCGTCGAGCCGGACGCCTTCGTTCCGTTTCTCGATCGGCTGCTGCGCGACGGCGGGATGTTCATTCGCAACGGTTCGGGTGCGCTCATGATCGCGTACGTTGCAGCCGGGCGTTTGATCGGCTATTACGAGCCGCATATCAATGCTTGGGACTGCCTGGCGGGAATCGTGCTGGTACGCGAGGCCGGGGGGGCCGTCAACGACTTCTTCGCCGATGGGGGGCTGCTCGCGGGAAATCCGATCATCGCCGCGGGCGAGGGGGTGTACGCGAACTTGCTTGCGTTGATCGACGGGACGCAGGCCTGAGAACCGTCGCAGCTTGTCCGAAGGCCCGACGAGGCGCGGCGTGACGTTCTCCATGCTTGCTGCGTGGCGACTTCGTCAGCGGCGAGGGGATTCAACGGCCGGTGTCCTTGCACGCCAGCATCGGCAGACAGTGCGCACCTAGTTCTGCAAAAATGCGGTGGACTTGAACGCCGTCCGCACCGGCATCGAGGGCGTCTCGTACATCGGCGCCCGTGCGAATGCCCCCTACGGCGATCAACGCGGATCGGCCGTCGAGATGCGCAGCCAACGCATGCAGCCGCTCGATTCGTGTGGGGTCTTCCGGCAGCACGGCGATCACCGCGTCGAACCCCGCATCGACGGCCGCTTCGGCCAGCAACAGCGGAAATTCGCCGGTTGCACCGAGCGGCAGCTTCAGCGCAAGCCCGACGTGCCGATGCGAACTGGCGGCGCTGCGCTCTCGCTCTCCGGCGACAGCAGCGAACGCTCCTAGGAGGAAAGGCCAGTGCTCGTAATCCGGCAGTGGGCGGTATCGGCGTGCGCTCAAATTGAAGCTCAGATAATCGGCCACGTCGCAGCTTTCGCGCTGGCCGCGCGTCCACTCCGCAGCAAGCGCCGCGGGCGTGGCAGCCTGCATGCCAAGGCCGATGCCGATGCGAGTGGTGCCTCGTTCGCGCGAAGGCAGCGCGGCCAAGCGAGCCGCGAGCGAGCGCACGCCGGCATGGCTGCCCGGTTCGGGGTTCGGCGTGACCGTGCCGAATTCGACGCTGCCGAAGCCGATGGCGAGCAACTCGGCGGCGCGCGCGCCGTCCTTATCGATTCCGCCGGCCAATCCTAGCCGGCTCGGCCATCGGTTCGCGCTCATCCGTACCGACTCGCGAATTGCGTCATGAAACGGATCAATGCGTCGACGCCCGCTTCCGGCATCGCGTTGTAGAGGCTCGCGCGCAGGCCGCCAACGTGAGGGTGGCCGCGCAGATGAGCGAGTCCCGCACGTTCGGCTTCATCGAGAAAATGGTCGGTCAGCGTGTCGTTGGCGAGATGGAATCGGGCGTTGGTGATGGAGCGATGCCCTGGTGCGACCGGAGCGATGTAGAAGCCGTCGCTTTCGTCGATCGTCCGATACAGAGACGCAGCCTTGCGTCGGTTGACCTCGGCCATCGCGGTCAATCCGCCGCATTGCTCGATCCACTCGAAGACCAAGCCCGCAATGAGAATGGCGAGCGTGGGCGGCGTATTCACACAGCTTCCCTGCGCTGCCTGTATGCCGTAATGCAAAGGCGAGGGCGCAGCAGTCGCGGGGCGCTGCAACAGATCTTCTCGAACGATGACGATGGTGAGGCCAGCCGGCCCGATGTTCTTCTGGGCGCTGGCATAGACGAGGCCGAACTTTGCTATGTCGAGCGGTGCGCTCAGTATGCACGAGGTCGCATCGGCGACGAGCGGAACCTCGCCGGTGTCGGGCAACGCGGGGTAGGCGATGCCATCGACCGTTTCATTCGCCGTGATGTGGCAATAGGCGCTATCGCGCGGCAGTTGCCAACCGGAGAGAGAGGGCGCCGCGAGCGGGGTGCTGCCGGCATGCTGTGCCGCCACTGTCACGTTCGAATGACGACGCGCCTCTTGCATCGCGCGGCGCGACCAGTAGCCGGAATCCGCATAGGCGGCACGTCCCAATCCCGCTGCCGGATCGAGCAGGTTCATCGGCACTGCCGCGAATTGATGCATTGCGCCGCCCGCGAGAAACAGCACACTGTAGTGCTCCGGCACTTGGAGCAAGCGGATGAGACGCGCTCGCGCACCCGCCAGCGCTTCACGGAAACCGTCGCCAGTGAACGGGCGCTCGATGGCGGCTGCCCCATGCGCATCGCGGCGAAACAAGGTTTCGCCTGCGCGCGCGAGCACCGCGTCGGGCAGACGCGACGGGCCGGCCGCGAAGCTCCACGCCGCGCCGTTTTGCGCGGAGCCCCCGTAGGGCGGATTCGGAATCATGCTTGTCAACCCGCGGCGATGCCGCCGTGCGCGCTAGCCGCCATGAAGAGCAGCAGCGGGATCGACAACATCGTATTGGTGCGCGAGGACAGATGCGTAATGCGCGCGCAGCGCAGGCGCTCGTCGAGCGTCGCGGGTTTGAGGCCAAGCACCTTTTGTTGGTGTGGCCAGAGCACGAGCCATACGTTCGCCATCATCAGCGTGCCGAGATACATGCCGATGCCGATCGGCGCGAGGCCGGCGTGCAGCGAGAGCGCGCCGGGCAGCCAGCCGCGGCGCCAGAGCATCAATATGCCCGCGGACCAGGCGATGACGGACGCCCAGCGGAAGATGCCGTGCTCGCGATTGAGCAGCGCTTGAAAGCGGGGGCTTTGGTCGTCGCTCAAGTCCGAGCGCAGCAGCGGCCGCCAACTCGGGCGTTGAATCACGCTGGAGTAGTTGTGGCCAACCCAAATGATGCCCGCGATGAAATGCGTCCAGCGCAGCAGAAGATCGATCGTCATCGCGTTCTTCCTCAAATCATCAAGAGCCGCGCGATGGCGACGAGCACGGCGCTGAGCAGCGCGCCCAGCACGATCGTGCCGGCGGCGGTGTCGTAAGGATGGCGCATTCAATCCTCCATGAAAGCCGTGGAAACGCCGCTGCCGCTGCGCTTCACGAGCGGCTTGCGAAACCGCAGCGGCTGCGCCGCTTGGCTGGCAGCCTGTTGCACGAGATGATGATGCGGCGAGCGGCTGCAGGCCGGATCGGTATTGGCCGCATCGCCGGTGAGGAGGAATGCCTGGCAGCGGCAGCCGCCGAAATCTTTTTCCTTTTCGGAGCAAGAAAGGCACGGCTCGCGCATCCAATCGAGCCCGCGATAACGGCGAAACAGTTCGGATTCGTGCCAGAGCCACGACAGCGGCTTTTCACGCACGGATTCGAATACGAGCCCCGGGATCACGCGCGCTTCCTGGCAGGGCATGGCGACGCCGTCGGGGGCGATGGTCAGATGGATCGCCCCCCAGCCGTTCATGCATGCTTTGGGACGGCTCTCGTAATAGTCGGGAATGACGAAATAAATCGTCATGCGCTCGCCCAGTTTGCTGCGCCAGCGTTGAATCGTCGCCTCGGCTTCACGCACCTGCTCGAGCGTGGGCATCAACTCGTCGCGATTGAGCAGCGCCCAGTTGTAGTACTGGATATTGGCGAATTCGATGTATTCCACGCCGATATCGGCGGCAAATTCGCAGACGGCATCGATCTCGCCGATGTTCTGCCGGCCCACCGGCATGTTCAGCACCATCGGCAGGCCGTGCGCCTTGATGCGGCGCGCGGCTTCGAGCTTATGCGCGTGCGCCTTCGCACCGACCAGTTCGTCGTTCAGTTGCGGCCGCATCGCTTGCAGCGATAGCTGAACCTGCTTCAGGCCGGCTTGCTTGAGGGCGATCATGCGCTGCTCGGTCAGCCCGATGCCGGAAGTGATGAGGTTCGTGTAGAAGCCGATCGAGTCGGCGTAGGCGACGAGCTCTTCCAAGTCGTCCCGCTCCAGCGGTTCGCCGCCCGAGAAACCGAGCTGCAACGAGCCCAACGCGCGGGCATCGCGCAGAACGTCTTTCCACTCCTGCGTCGAGAGTTCGCGCTTCGCGTAGTCCTTGAAATTGAGCGGGTTGTTGCACCACGAGCATTTCAGCGGGCAGCGGTAGGTCAGTTCGAGCGTGAGCCACAGGGGCTGCCCTTGACCGTCGAGGCTGATTCCGTGCGATTCCTTAGGCATAGCCGTTTCCTCTCTCCTCCATCGGGCGGTGCGATGCGCCCGCCCTTTGGACATATTTTTGGCCTACGTCGCGAGCGCGGCGACGCGAATCGATGGAGAACGCGCTCGCGGTTTCGGGTAAAGCAGCCTCGTGATTTTCATGAGGGTGCGGAGCGGCGGCCGCGTCACGCCTCGATCAGCCCGGCGCGCATGGCGATGACGGCCAATTCGGCGGCGTTGCTTGCATTGAGCTTCTGCTTGATGTGATAAAGATGCGTGCCGACCGTGCTCGCGCTCAAGTGAAAGTCCGAAGCGACTTCGTTGACCGAGCGGCCCTGCGCCAGTTGCAGGAAAACCGTGAACTCCTTGTCGGTCAGGGTTTGTGCCGGATGCGCGGCCCCGGAGAGCTGAGTCAACGCCACCTGCTGCGCGAGTTCGGGATCGAGATAGCGCCGATTCTGCCCCACGAGCCGCACCGCCTGAATCAATTCCTGCGGCAAGCAGCGCTTGCACAGATAGCCGGCGGCGCCCGCTTTGAGCGCCCGCACGGGAACTACGGCATCGTGATGGGCCGACAGCATCAGCACACGCGCCGCGGGGTGATGGGCGCGCAGCCGTTCGAGCGCAGCAAGCCCGCCGATGCCCGGCATCGACACGTCCATCGTCAGCACGTCGGGCCGGATCTCATCGTAAAGACGCAGCGCTTGTTCGCCGCTTTCGGCTTCCCCCAGTACGGTGGCTCCGGCCCCTTCGAGCAGCAAGCGAAAGCCCATGCGGACCATGGCGTGATCATCGGCCAACAGCACGCTGAGACCAGCGAGAGAGCGGTTCATGATCGGTGCTCCAAAGGCGCGGGGTCGACGGCGGGTAACCGCACGCCGAGCCGAGCGCCTCCGCCCGTGCCGGGTTCGAATACGAACTGGCCGCCAAGCGTGCGTACGCGCTCGCGCATGCCGGCGAGGCCCAAGCCGCTGCCTGCGGTGCGCGAGGCGACGGGGAGGCCGCCGCCGTTGTCGGCAACGACGAGTTCGAGCCATTTACCGTTGCCCGAGCGCCGCAACGTTACGTCGACCCGTGTCGCGCAGGCGTGACGGGCCACGTTCGTCAGCCCTTCTTGAACGATCCGCAACATCGCGTGAAGCACCGCCTCGCCGATCGGCATCGCATTCTCCGCAAATGTCGCCGTCAACGCGATGTCCGGGTAGTGCTGCTGCCAGATGCGCAAGTAATGCCGCAGCGCCGCTTGCGTACCGGACGCATCGGCTGTCGGTGCGTCGCGCAAACGATGCAAGATGGTGCGCACGCCGTCTTGCATCTGATTGGTCGCGGCGATGATGCTTTCAGCCGGGCCCCGCAGTGCGTTCTTTTCGTCGGTGCGTTGGACGATGGCCCCCGCGAGCGCACGCACCGCCGTGATGCCTTGCGCCAATTCGTCGTGCAACTCGCGCGCGATATGCCGGCGTTCCGCTTCGAGCCTTGCATGCATTTGCTCGCCCAATTCCCGCTCGCTCTCGAGGCGCACGTTATGGTCGACAGCCTGCGCAAGGCGATCGGCCATACCGTTGAACGCTTTGGCAAGGCGCCCCAGCTCAGGTATCGGAAAGGCAGGAAGACGCGTGTCGAAGCACCCCGCACCTGTGCGGTCCAGCGCTGTCATGATCTGGCCGAGCGGGCGCAGCGCGTGCTCGAGCGCGTGGCGCACGGCGATGAACAAAGCGAATAGGAGGACGATGGCCCAACCGGCCATGGCGCACAAGTCGTCCCAGGCATCGAGTGTGGCGCGCGACGGATCGGGATGAAGGACGAGCGTGATCCCGGGCGCATCGATGCGCCACGCGGCAAACGCCGGTTCGACGAGCGCGGCGAACCACGCGGGCGCCGAGCGACCGGCCTTGTAACTCGATGGCGGCGACTGATAGCGCCACGATCCGCCAAGATCGATCACTTCGAGCGCGTTGGCGCGAATCCGGCCGACGGCGACGATTTGCGCCAGGAGCCGCGCGCGATTGTCGTTGGACGGCTGCGCCCTCAACTCGGCGGCGGAGACCGTCAGCCATTGCTCGGCGACGCGTGCGGCGGCAGTCACTTCTTCATGAATCGCGTCGCGTGTCTGCCTCACCCATAGCACGCCAAGCGTCGTCATCAGAATGGCGGCGAGCGCCGTCAATACCAGGCCGATGCGGGTATGCAAGCTCAATGGCTTGAGTCGTCGTAGTGTTGTCATCCTCTCATGCACTCCCTCAATCTAGGAGCGAGGGCTATATGCCCCGGTTCTTGAAATCTAAAACATGCAAATTTGATACCACAATAAGTGGCAAGTCGCCGCGGCGCGGCGCGCGGCCGCTTGGCTGCGCTTGCTTGTTTCAATGCGAGACAATCGAGACAGTGTGTTGCTTCAAAACGAGACAACGATGCCTCGTCGCGGAGTCATGATTTTCATGAGGCTTTTTTGGCGAGATGCCGCTGGAGCGCGCGCGATTCCAAGCCAATAATCGGCCCACGGATGGCATGTTGCCCTTCCGAGATAAAAGGAGACTTGATATGACTTGGGAAAATCCGGCTTTCTGCGAGATCCGCCTCGGCTTCGAGGTCACCGCCTACGTTTACGTGCGCTAAGAGGCGGCCGGACGGAAGCGGCAGCGTCTCCGTCCGACGTCTGCGCTCATCGAGCCATGAACATCGATCCGTCCGTCACTGATGACGTGTGCCCGCGCCTGGCGCCGCACTTCGTCTTTCGCTGGGAAGACAGCCAGAATGCTTACGTCATGCTGTATCCCGAAGGTCTCATCAAACTCAATGTGAGCGCCGGTGAAATATTGAAGCGCTGCGACGGTGTGCGCAGCGTTGCCGCGATCGTCAGCGAACTGCAGACGGCGTTTCCCGGCGCCGATGCGCAGATCGCACAGAGCGCTCGCGCGTTCGTCGATGTCGCGCGCGGCAAAGGATGGCTGCGCTGGTAACGGCAAGAAGGCAAGTGAAGGGCCAGCACCTCGCCGCGCGTGACACTGCGGTCATCCTTGATGCTCGGGAATTTTCCGATGGCCAGATGGCCGTCGTCATCAAGTATCGTGCATTTGGGTCGCATGCCCCCTAGTGAGGTCCCACGTCCGCGCAGGTAGTGCAGATCGGCCTCCGTTTCCTTGTTCAGCTCCACCGCGCGGGTGGCGCTGATGAGTTGCGCTAGTTCAAGTAGCGGCGGCGTGCCGTGGCTGCCGTCCTCGATCGTACGCAGGAAGTTGCCCGACTGGTCCAGAAGACGCAGCGCGCCGATCCGGCTTCGATCGTCCACGCCCAGCAGGTAATCCATCTCGGTGAGCGCCGGGGCGGTCGCATTGATGCCTGCGACATGTGCCAACCGGTATAGAGCATATTTGATCGGTTATAAGCGTTTATCGAACAAATATGTTTTGTGAGATTTTTGGCGTCGCATGCATCACAAATTCCGTTGGGGGCGGCGGCACGCGGTGCATCAGGGACCAGTGGCGGCGCGCCGATCGGGTGGCGTCCCGTTTGCGATACATGGGGCGCGAGTTCGCTGCCCGGCGCGCGATATGCAGAAATGTGCGGCAATCAACGGAACGCCATCTCGTTTTCGTCAGAATACGTGTGTGCAAGCCGCATAATTCAGCGCAATGAAAAGTACCTTTCATTGAACGATAACCTCGGACGGTCAGCGATTCAGAAAAGAAACGTTTTTCTCTCCTCCTTTGGGGAATTATAAAGGTCACGTATCGCATTGAATTAAAAGTGGTTTTCGATGTGATAAGTGCTCGCAGCCGGCGCAATGCCGGTTTGGATGTTGCGTGCGAGAAACACAAGACCTAAGTAAAAACCCTGGGGTAAATGCCGCGCTGCAGTAATCTCAAAAATTATCCTTTCATTTCAGTTACTTAGCGGCATGGCATTGCCTATGCGTTCTTGCGCGGTGGCTTGGTGCGTTGCGCCAGCCCCACCCTATCGTTTGCACAGGAGGTTCGTATGCGCAAGACACTGATGGCGTCCGCTGCAGTGCTCGCCTTAGGCTTCAGCGGTTACGCAATGGCAAACCCATGCAGTGATAACAGTAAATCCTGCGACCAGAGCTCGACGAACGGTGCCAATACGTTAAGCAGTAGCGCAGCGTCGACCCAAACCTCGACCAGCGGCAGTAACGCCAACGAAATAGCCGCGAACGCCTCCGTCTGGCAGAACAGCAACAACAGCACGAAGGTTGTCGCGTTGAGCAAGCTCGACGGCGTCGTCACCGGTGTCAGCGTGTACGGTATCGGCAATCAGGCCGGTAACTGGGGCAGCGCCACCGGCGGCTCCGGTGGCAAGGGTGGCAACGGCTACGGCGGCGCGGCGTTGGGTGGCAGTGGCGGCAATGGCGGCAACGGCGGCAGCGGCGGCAACGGCGGCAGCGCCACCAACGGTAGCGCCTCAGCCGGTAACGCCAGCAACGGCGGGGCCAGCGCGGGCGACGGCTATGCGGGCAACGGCGGGAGCGGCGGCAACGCACACGCCGGCGGCACTCAGGGCGGAAACGGCAGTGGCCATGGCGGCTTGGCCGGGGCTGGTAGTCTCGCAGCCGGCGGGTTGGCGGCTGGACTCGGAGGCGGCGCCAGCGGCAACGGCGGCGGTGGCGGTGGCGGGGGCGCAGGAGGTGACGGCGGCGGCGCCAGCGCCGGCCACACGTCGACCGTCAGCGCTACTTCAGCGGGTGGCGCGGGCGGCGCCGGAGCGGCGGGCGGCTCAGGCAGCGGCACGGGCGGGGCAGTCACCGGCACCGGCGGCGCAGGCACCACGGGCGCTAGCACAGCCACGGGCGGCGCAGGCTCGGGTAGCGGCGGCGCTGGCGGCGCAGCGACAGCGACAGCCGGCAACGGCGCCGCAGGCGGCACGGGCACGGGCGGTAGCGCAACCAACGGCGGCTCGAGCACCATGGCCAGCAACGGCAGTGCAACCGCCGGCGTTGGAGCGACAGGCGCCGCGGGCGGTGCAGGCGGCACAGGCGGTGTGGGCAACGGCGGCGTAGGTAACGGAGCGGTCGGTGGCGCCGGCGGCGCCGGTGGGGCCAACACTGTCAGCGCTGGCACGTTCGACATGGCCAACTCGATGACGGGGGCGGCACAGTCCGCAGCAGGCATCGTGGTCATGAACCAAAACAGCGGGATGGCGTCGCTCGTGCAGCAAGCCGTTACTGTCCAGGCGAATCTGACCGTTGGCCATTAGTGGGCCGGAGGCTCTTATGCGAACAACTCTGATGGCGACGGCCGCGGCGTTGGCGCTTGGGGTTAGCGGGTACGCGACAGCGAATCCGTGCAGTGACAACGCCCAATCTTGCGACCAACAATCGATGTCCGGCGCAAACTCGCTGAGCAGTTCCGCCTCATCAGGACAAACCTCGACGGCAGGTAGCAATGCCAACGAGATCGCGTCATACGCCAACGTGAAGCAAAACGCCTTCAACGCGACGAGCGCTGTGGCGTTGAGCACGCTGGACGGTTCGGTGACGCACCTGGGAGTCAACGGCATCGGCAACCAAGCTAGTAACTGGGGCAGCGCCGCAGGTGGTAGCGCCGGCGGTGGCGGCAAAGGTTACGGCGGCGCAGGCATAGGCGGCAATGGCGGCAAGAGTGGCGCCAGCGGCAATGGTGGCGACGGAGGAACCGCGACGAACGGCGGAGCGACTGCTGGCAATGCCACGAACGGCAGCGCGTCTGCTGGTAATGGCAATGGCGGCAACGGCGGCAACGGCGGCTATGCAGGCGCCGGCGGCACCCAGGGCGGCAATGGCGCGGGGCGCGGCGGCAGTGCAGGCGCCGTCGGTGTCGCGCTGGGCGGCGTCGCGGCAAGCGCGGGTGGAAACGCGCAGGCGAGCGGCGGTTCAGGAGGCGGCGGCGGGGGCGGCGGCAATGGCGGCAGTGCCTATGCCTACCGCAACTCGACCGTATCCAGTTCGTCGCCAGGCGGCTCAGGCGGCGCAGGAGCGGCGGGCAGCTCCGGCACTGGCATGGGCGGCACGGCAACTGCTGCGGGCGGAGCGGCCTCGACCGGCGCTAACGCCGCAACGGGCGGAGCAGGTAGCGGCACCGGCGGCAACGGCGGTGCGGCGACCGCCTCGGCGGGCGCGGGTGGTGCCGGCGGCACTGGCACTGGCGGCAGCGGCACCAACGGCGACGCAAGCACGAGCGCCGATAACGGCAGTGCAACCGGTGGCGCAGGTGCCGCGGGAGCAGTAGGCGTAGCCGGCGCGGCAGGGGCTGCAGGCAACGGCGGTGTCGGCAACGGTGGCGTCGGCGGTGCGGGAGGCGCGGGCGGCGTCAACACGGTCAATGCCGGCACCTTCGACATGAGCAACAACATGACCGCCGCAGCGCAATCGGCAGCCGGTATCGCTGTGATGAGCCAGAACAGCGGCTTGGCCTCGCTGGTGCAGCAAGCCGTTACCGTGCAGGCGAACCTGACTGTCGGGCATTGAGCGGCAGCTTCGTTAAGCCATACACGCCGGGGGTATGGGCCGTGGGGCGAGCAGCAAGGCGCTCCACGGCGTTTTCCCGATGTCCGCGCGAATGACATGGCGTAGGCCGTTCTGGCCGACCGCGAGGCGCGGTCTCGGATATCCGGCCGCTGTACAGCGGGTTTTCGCTGCACGCAGGCCAAGGAGGCGTCCATGCAAATACAGAAACAGAAGAGGGTGTTGCTGCTCGTTCCTGTCGTCATTGCACTTCGTGGCTTGAACGCTTATGCCGCGGTCGATGGGCAAGCATCACCACAACCGGCGCACATTGCGGCGACCGACGCGGCCGCTCCTATCGGCGGCGCCGAATCCGACCTTGCCGCAACGACGGCCGCCGCGTCGCAGGACGCGCAGCAGCCCGGTTTTGGCGTGGCGTTAACGGCCGAACAGTTAGACCAACGCCGTGGCGGCGATGCGCTGATCGGACAAAATTATTTGACCGGCTCGGTTGCCGATAACGCCGCCACGAACGTCGCGACCGGCTCGAATACGATCGGCGGCGGATCGTTCGCGAATTCGAGCGGCTTGCCGACGGTCATCCAGAACACCGGCGCAAATGTACTGATCCAGAACGCGACGGTGCTGAACGTGCGTTTCGGAAACTGAGCGATGAAGCGCGTCGCGACTTACCTCCTGCTCGCATGCGGGTTCTGCCTGCCGGCTGCGCACGCCGATCCTATTGGCGTCACCGATCCGTCGGGAGGGTATTACTCGCTGCATTTGACGAGCCTGAAGGAGGCCCGCTTCAAGCGGACCATCAGGCAGCAATTCGACTTCAGTTGCGGTTCTGCGGCCGTGGCGACGCTCCTGACGTATCAATACAATTATCCCGTGAGCGAACAGCAAGCCTTCGTCGAAATGTTTCAACGCGGCGATCAGAACAAGATTCGCCGGGAAGGCTTCTCGCTGCTCGATATCCGCACGTTCTTGATCTCGCGCGGCTTCCAGGCGGACGGTTATGAAGTGCCGCTCGACAAGCTCAACGACACGAGCACACCTGCGATCGTGCTGATCGTCGAACATGGTTATCACCACTTCGTGGTGGTCAAGGGCGTGCGCAACGGACGCGTGCTGATCGGCGATCCGGCCAACGGCACGCGGGCGTTGTCACAGCGCAGTTTTGAGGCGGAGTGGCAGGACCATGTCGTGTTCGTCATCCACAACCGGCATGAAATGGCGAAGTTCAATGATCCGCGCGACTGGCACGTTGCGCCGTCGGCGCCGCTCGATACCGCGATTGCGCGCGATGGCTTGTTCAACGTAGTCGTGCCGAAACTCGGGCCAGGCGAATTCTGAGAACAGCGATGACATTCGAACATCTGAAGGCGGCAGGCATCATCACCGCACTATGCAGCAGCCTATGCGGCTTCCAGGCGGGCGCGGCAGTCAGCGATTCGCCGGCGATCGCAAGTGGTCCGGTCGAGGCGATGCCGCGCATGTCTGAAGGCGCGCTCGCACCCGCCGATGCGAATGCTGCACCCGATTCCCGCACGGAAGATGCGGACCCCGCGTGGGCGTCTTCCGATCTCGTGGCGATAAGCGGGGACCGTCTGGACGAAATGCGAGGCGGGTTTGACTTGCCGTCCGGTCTGATGGTGTCGTTCGGCATTTCGCGGGCGGCTTTCGTGAACGGCAATCTGGTCGCGCAAACGAGCTTCGACATTCCGAATATTGCCGATATGACAGCCCAACAGGCGCAAATGCTGGCGAATGCGAACACGGGAGCGCTGATCCAGATCGGCCCGCACAACTCGGTGCAGCAGGGCGCGCTGCCGGGGCTGACTGGCGCGCTGATCCAAAACACGCTGAACGGTCAGCAGATCCAATCGGTGACGACGATCAATACGAGCGTGAATTCGCTCGGCGCATTCACGGCGACGAATTTTCTGTCGACGATGAACGGCGCACTGGTCGGTGCGGTGCGTCCCCGTTAGGAGTGGCCGCACGTCGTGGCGGCAGGCATATTTGGGGCTGCGGATCAGAACGACATCGGGACGCGCAGCGAGAGCGTGAGGTCCGGCGTGTCTCGCGTGAGGCCGGCGCCGATCGAGAAGTTGAGGGTGGTCGTCGGCGAAATCCGGTACGAGTAGCCGATCAGCAATGTGCCGAGTATGACGCGCACGGAGCCGGGCACCGTTTGTCCGTTCTGCGAGGTGGGCAACACGATGCTCTGGTCGTAGCCGATACTGACCGACGCTTTCTCGTTCAGCGCGAGGCCCATCCCGATGTTGAATCCCCAGATGTCGCCTGGTTGAATCTTGCCGAGGAACTGCGTTTGTCCATCGCGCAGCGTGAGACTTTCGTCCTTGCCGAAGCTGTGCAGGTAACTGAAGTTGCCGAAAAACACGACAGGATCGGTCGGGAACAGCCAGGTGAGGCCCGGCTGGATCGCGAGGAAGCCCGAGCCGGTCGGTTGCTCTAGAGGCAGGCCTGTGTTGGCGGTCGTGCCCACGACACAGGACACGACGCAATCGGTGACGACGTCGAACGGGCTTTTGCCCGTGGCCGACTTCAAGCGCAGCCAGCCAATGTAGTAGAACTTGTCCGGACCGCCCTGATTGAACTGATAGCGCAGCGTCGCTTCGACGTCGCCGAGGCCGTGGCCGTTGCTGCTGATGGTCGTGTTCGCGGCGGTGCCGACGAAGGGCTCTCTCGCGACGGTATCGTTGGTTTGATAGACGTACGGCACGCGCACTTCGAGTTCCATCCGGTTCGTGAGCCCGTACCGTAGTGCGACGCCGCCAGTCAGCGTCGTCGTCTTGACCTCGCTCACATTGATGAGTCCGATCAAGAGCGCCGGAACGATCGTGTACCCGACGAGCGAGATCTGGTTTTGCGAAGAATAGGAGAACTGGAAGTAGGGCTCGACGACCAACGTATGGCGGGGCGTCAGCACGCCGGGCTGGTCGAAGATCGGGGCGACGGCGGGCGGATGCGTATCCGCCACGGGGGCTTGGCCAACCGGTGTTGCAGGCGTGCTGGCCTGGTCTGTTCCACCGGCACTGGCGCCTGCGTTCTGGTCGCTCTGCGGGACGGCGCCCTGTGCTGCTGCCTGATCGGCCTGAACCGCCTGCGCTGCGGCGGTCGCGCCCCCGGTCGCCGCGGCGCCAACCGGCAGACCGTTGGCATCTGTGCCGCCTGTAGCGTGCCTGCTTTCGAGCTGGCTCGCATTCAGCCTACGGCTCAATTGCCGAAAGTTCCCCTCTTCATCGGCAAGCTTGCGCTTGAGAGCCTCGAGCTCTTTGAGTCGCTGATCGACTTCCGCGCGCAGCGCGCTGATGTTTGCCTGGCCGGCTTGCGTTGCCTGGGTTTCGAGCGACTGCGCATGGGCTTCGACGCAAAATGCCAGAAGCGCTGCGTAGCCGATCGCGCTGAACTGCCGAAATGGCACGCACTTCATGGGTTTTCTCCATGTCAGCCTGCGGGTCGACTCCGATGGACTTCGACGACGGATCGAAGAATACAAGCCCGATGCCCGCGCGTATGTGCGCTCGACCGCGTCCTGGGCTCGGACGACGGCCATGCTGCATTCACTACTGCTCCTCTTCTCTCTTGAGTCTTATATAAGACATAAGACATTTGACGTTGCCGGGCGTTGCAACTAGAATCGCGGTCGAAGCTGTGCCGGCAGCCCACCCGGCGTGCCCCAGGCCTCCCTTTGAACCGCAATACCAGCAGGTGGTCCCCATGCTTGAAAACTTTCGTGCTCACCTAGCCGCACGCGCCGCGCTCGGCATTCCTCCCCTCCCGCTGACGGCCGAGCAGACCGCCGAGCTGGTCGAACTGCTGATGAAACCGCCCGCCGGCGAAGAGCAAACGCTGCTCGACCTGATCACGCATCGCGTGCCCGCCGGTGTCGACGAGGCCGCTCGCGTGAAGGCGGGCTTCCTGGCCGCGGTCGCCAAAGGCGAGACCGTCTGCGCACTGATCTCGCGCACGCGCGCCACCGAACTGCTCGGCACGATGCTCGGCGGTTACAACATCCAGCCGCTGATCGAGCTGCTGGCGGACGCCGAAGTGGGTGTCACGGCCGCTGATGCGCTGAAGAAAACCCTGCTGATGTTCGATCAATTCCACGACGTCAAGGACTTGGCCGATAAGGGCAACGCGAACGCCCGCGCCGTGATGCAAAGCTGGGCCGACGCCGAATGGTTCACGAGCCGTCCGGAAGTGCCGCAAAGCCTGACCGTCACCGTTTTCAAGGTCCCGGGCGAAACCAATACCGACGATCTCTCGCCCGCCCCGGACGCCACCACCCGGCCCGACATCCCGCTGCATGCGCTGGTCATGCTGAAGAACGCCCGTCCCGGCATCACCCCGGAAGAAGACGGCAAACGCGGTCCGGTCAAGTTCATCGAGTCGTTGAAGGAAAAAGGCCACCTGGTCGCATACGTGGGCGACGTGGTCGGCACGGGCTCCTCGCGCAAGTCCGCCACCAATTCGGTGCTGTGGTTCACGGGCGAAGACATCCCCTTCATCCCGAACAAGCGCTTCGGGGGCGTCTGCCTGGGCGGCAAAATTGCGCCAATCTTCTACAACACGATGGAAGACGCCGGCGCATTGCCGATCGAACTCGACGTATCGAAGATGGAAATGGGCGACGTGGTCGAACTGCGCCCCTACGAAGGCAAGGCGCTGAAAAACGGCGAGGTGATCGCGCAGTTTCAGGTCAAGTCCGATGTGCTGTTCGACGAAGTGCGCGCCGGCGGCCGCATTCCGCTGATCATCGGCCGCGGCTTGACGGCCAAGGCGCGCGAAGCGTTGGGCCTGCCGTCGTCCACGCTGTTCCGCCTCCCGCAGCAGCCTGCCGATAGCGGCAAAGGCTTCTCGTTGGCCCAGAAGATGGTCGGCCGCGCTTGCGGGCTGCCGGAAGGCCAGGGCGTTCGCCCGGGCACGTACTGCGAACCGAAGATGACGTCGGTCGGCTCGCAGGACACGACCGGCCCGATGACGCGCGACGAACTGAAGGATCTCGCGTGCCTCGGCTTCTCGGCCGATCTCGTCATGCAGTCGTTCTGCCACACCGCTGCTTATCCGAAGCCTGTCGACGTGAAGACTCATCGGACGTTGCCGGACTTCATCAGCACGCGCGGCGGCATCGCGCTGCGTCCCGGCGACGGCGTGATCCACTCGTGGCTCAATCGCATGCTGTTGCCCGACACCGTGGGCACGGGCGGCGATTCGCACACCCGCTTCCCGATCGGCATCAGCTTCCCGGCCGGTTCCGGCTTGGTTGCCTTTGCCGCCGCCACGGGCACCATGCCGCTCGATATGCCGGAATCGGTGCTGGTCCGCTTCAAGGGCAAGATGCAGCCGGGCGTGACCCTGCGCGACTTGGTCAACGCGATCCCGCTCTACGCCATCAAGCAAGGCATGCTGACCGTTGCCAAGCAAGGCAAGAAAAACATCTTCTCGGGCCGCATTCTCGAAATCGAAGGCCTGCCCGATCTGAAGGTCGAGCAAGCGTTCGAGTTGTCCGATGCATCGGCCGAGCGCTCGGCCGCCGGTTGCACGGTGCACCTGAACAAGGAGCCGATCATCGAATACCTCAACAGCAACGTCACGCTGCTGAAGTGGATGATCGCGCAGGGCTATCAGGACCCGCGCAGCTTGCAGCGCCGCATCAAGGCAATGGAGCAGTGGCTGGCCGACCCGCAACTATTGTCGCCGGATGCGGACGCCGAGTACGCGGCCGTCATCGAGATCGACTTGGCCGACATCCACGAGCCGATCGTGGCCTGCCCGAACGATCCGGACGACGTGAAGACGCTGTCGGACGTGGCCGGCAACAAGATCGACGAAGTGTTCATCGGCTCGTGCATGACCAACATCGGTCACTTCCGCGCCGCGTCGAAGTTGCTCGAAGGCAAGCGCGACATCCCGGTCAAGCTGTGGGTCGCGCCGCCGACCAAGATGGATCAGAAGCAATTGACCGAAGAGGGGCACTATGGGGTGTTCGGCACAGCGGGCGCGCGTACCGAAATGCCGGGGTGCTCGCTGTGCATGGGCAACCAGGCACAAGTGCGCGAAGGCGCGACGGTCATGTCCACGTCGACCCGCAACTTCCCGAACCGCTTGGGCAAGAACACGAACGTGTATCTAGGCTCGGCGGAACTGGCCGCGATCTGCTCGCGCTTGGGCCGCATTCCGACCCGCGAGGAGTACATGGCCGACATGGGCGTGCTGAACGCCAACGGCGACAAGATCTACCAATACATGAACTTCGATCAGATCGAAGACTTCAAGGAAGTGGCAGACACCGTGACGCTGTAAGCGCGCCTCTCCACTACGGCGTGTCGTTTGCGCCGTAGCGTTCGCAAGTCACGTGATGGCACCGTAGGCAAGACGTCTACGGTGCTTTTTTTATCGCCCCTGCGTTTCCAAGCAAGCGCCGCAGGCCAATCGCGCTGCCTTGCGATCGGCATTGCGCTGCGCGAAGCCCGCCATCGCCCAGACGCCAAGGCCGGCTACGGCCAGCAACGCTCCGACCCAGCCGGGCGACGTCCAGCCGAAGCCGCCTGCGATTGCGAGCCCGCCAAGGAACGGCCCGAGCGCGTTCGCGGTGTTGAATGCCGAGTGATTCAACGAAGCGGCGAGGCTTTGCGCATCCTCGGCGACGTCCATCAAACGTGTCTGCAATACGGTGCCGAGCGCACCGCCGACCCCGATGAGGAAGACGTCGACTGCAATCGTCCAGACATTCGCGGCCGCCAACGGAAAGGCCAGCAGCGTCAGCGCGCTCCAAACCAGCAAGAGCCCGGCTGTGCGCATCAACGCGCGATCCGCGAACATCGGCACGACGAGATTGCCCGCCGTGAGCCCGACCCCGAAGATGCTGAGCACCAACGAAGCCGTGCCCACCGACGCGTGGGTGACCGACATGAGCACGTTGGCCAAGTAGGTATAGACGGCAAACAAGCCGCCGAACCCGACCGCGCCGATACCGAGCGTGTACCAGACCTGAGGGCGGCCCAATGCGCTCAATTCGCGCAGCGGGCTCGCGTCGGCGGCGGCCGGCGTGGACGGCGCCCACAAGCGCACGCAGGTCATCGTGACCGCCCCCATCAGGGCCGCGAAACCGAAGCTCCAGCGCCAACCGATCGCATGACCGAGCCAGTTCGCGAACGGCACGCCGATGATCGTGGCGACCGTGAGCCCCAGAAACATGCGGCCGACGGCGACCGTGCGCCGGTTCTCGGGCACGAGCGAACTTGCGACGAGCGCCGCAACGCCGAAATAAGCGCCATGCGGCAAGCCGCTGATGAAGCGGAACAGGAGCATCCAGCCGTAGCTCGGCGCGAGCGCGCTCAGCGTGTTGCCCACGGCGAACAGCGCCATCAGCGCGATCAGAAGATGCCGACGGTCGAGCCTTGCACCGAGCACGGCCAGCGCGGGCGCGCCGACCACCACGCCCAATGCGTACGCGCTGATCACATGGCCGGCCACGGGTGCGCTGATACCGAGGCCTTGCGCGAACAGCGGCAAGACGCTCATCGTCGCGAACTCGGTCGTGCCGATCGCGAAGCCCCCTACCGCCAGGGCAAAAAGCACCCACGCCGTCTTGTTCTTTGCCGCTTCAATCCGTTGCATTCTCGTTCGCCGTAGCCAAGCGGTGTTTACCCGCAAAGCAGCCATTCTAGTGGCATGGCGAAAAGCTCGCTCGCGGCGGTCCGGTTTATTGCGAATCGGCTCCCGGCGGCGTCGTTTGAGGAATGTCGGGCGTCGGGGTCGGCGAGGAGCCCGCGCCCGCAGGCGGAAAACCGCCGCCCTCACGTTGCGTTGCGCCCGTGTGTGCGCCCGAGGGCGGGGGCAGGAGCGTCGGTGCGACCTGTGGCGCGGCGCCGACCGCAGCCCCGGAAGCGGGCGTGCTCGGCGGCGCCGCTGCCGGTGCCGCCGCTGCCGCGCCGCTCGCAGGCGTGCCGATCAGCGGTGGCAGGGACGCCGGCGACGCCGCTGCGGGCGCTTGCGATGCGGAAGCCGCCGAAGCCGCCGAACCGGGCACGGCTTCCGAAGCCGGTGCAGGCTCGGACGCCGGCGCCGCCGGTTTCACGGCCGGCGGCGTTCGATGCGCCGGCGCTTGCGTTTGCGTTTGCGGCTTCGAACCGGACAGCCATGCCATCCACGCCCGCAGCTTGTCACGGAATACAGCGAAGGTGCCTGGCTGCACCTCGGTGTCGAAGCGCACGCGCGCATCGATCACGCGCGCACGCAGCGCCCGTTGATAGAAGTCGCCGACGATCGGCAGCGCGCTGTGCGCGCCTTCACCCCAGTAATTGCCGGCGAGCGTGACGCGGCCATCGTCGAAGCCCACCCAGGCGCCGGCAACGAGTTGCGGGTGCATCAAAATGAACCAGCCGTCGGTGTTGCCCTGGGTCGTGCCGGTCTTGCCCGCCACGTCGGCGCGAATCCCGTAGCGCGAGCGAATGGCCGCGCCCGTCCCGCGGTTGACGACATCGCGCATGACGTCGATCAACGTGCGATCGGCCGCGACCGGCAACGCCTGTTCCGGCGCGGCCGGCGCGAACTGCGCAAGCACGCGGCCGTCGTGATCCTCGATGCTCGTCACCATGCGCGGCTCGAGATATGCGCCGTCGTTCGCAATGGTGGCATAGGCCGACACCATTTCTTTGACCGTCACCGGGCTCGTGCCGAGCGCGAGCGAGGGTACCGGGTCGAGCTTGCTGTCGCGCACGCCCATTGCTCGCGCGAGGCGCGCGACACGCTCGGCGCCGATCTGCTCGATCAACTGCGCTGTGATCCGGTTGCGCGAGTAGGCGAGCGCATCGCGCAGCGTCATCGGCTTGCCGCTTGGCGGGACGTCGTCGTCCGGACGCCAGATCTCGCCGCCCTTGAGCGCAATCTCGACCGGTTGATCGATGAAGGTATCCGTCGGCTTGGCCCCGGCCGCGAACGCCGCGCCGTAGACGAACGGCTTGAACGTGGAGCCGGGCTGGCGCCGCGCCTGTTGCACGTGGTCGAACGGCTCTTCCTCGAAGTCGCGGCTGCCGACCCAGGCCTCGATGGCGCCGCTGCGCGGGTCGATCGCGAGAAACCCCGCCTGCACCTGGGTTTTGTCATGACATAGGGTGCGCATGAAGCCGCGGTCGGCGCCGAGCTGTTTCAACGCAGCCTCGTCGCTCTGACCCGCGGCGCGCGCGCTGCGATATTCGGGCGATTCGCGCATGAACGTCCTGAATAGATCGTTCGCCGGCGAGCAACCTGCACGGCCGCTCCATTGACCGTTGGCAATCGATTGCAAGGCTCTGCCCTGCAGAGCGACGGCTGCAGTGGCCATCGCCTGCAGGCGCGAATCGATCGTCGTATGAACGATCAGGCCGTCGGAATAGACGTTGTAGTCGTTCGCATCGGCCCAACCGATCAGCCACTTGCGCAATTGCTGCGCGAAATGCGGCGCGGGGCCGGGCGGCTCGACTTGACGCTCGAAATCGACGGCTAGCGGCTTGACCTTGAGCTTGTCGTAGGCGGCGGGGCTCAGACGCCCGTACTTGACCATCTGCGCGAGCACCGTATTGCGCCGCTGCAGCGCGCGTTCTGGGTTGAGCACCGGGTTGTAGTAGCTGTTGCCTTTCAACATGCCCGTGAGCGTCGCGGCTTCGAGAATGTCGAGCTCCGCGGCCGACTTGCTGAAATAGGTGCGTGCGGCCATCTCCACGCCATAGGCGTTGTACAGAAACGGCACCGTGTTCAAGTACGTTTCGAGAATCTGGTCCTTGCTATAGGCCATCTCGATCTTTTCCGCGGTGATCGCTTCCTTGATCTTGCGTGTGAGCGTCGGCGCGCGGCCCACTTCATCGGGGTACAGGTTGCGCGCGAGTTGCTGGGTGATCGTCGAGCCGCCCTGGCGGTCGCCATGAAAAGTGTGCAACGCCGCGGCGGCAGTGCGTTTCCAGTCGATGCCGTGGTGCGCGTAGAAGCGATGGTCCTCGGTCGAAATCAGCGCATCGACCATGTGCGGCGAAATCTGCTTGAGCGTGACCCATTCGCGGTTCGCTGGCTTGAATTCGGTCAGCAGCTTCCCGTCGGCCGAGAGGATTTGCGCCGGGCGATCGACGCGCGCCTTGCGGATGTCGCTGATGCTCGGCGTGAACGGAATCAGCACGAGCACGTACAGCACGACGAGAGCGGGTGGCGTGGCGAGCGCGAACAGCACGCCACGGCGGGTCGGATGCCGCATGCGGCGCGCCCATGTGATGCATGAATCCCGGACGGTCGTTATGAGTCGGTGCGTCACGCTGCGCTCAGCCTGGTCTGAAAAGGCTGCATGGTACCAAACGGCCGGATATGCCGCGGCCCATCGCCGCGTAGCGCACTGCGCGCATCGCGCTCACTCAATGTCTCGCCGAAGTATGCATCGTCGCGAACAGCGCTTGTTTTTCAGTTACTTCAGTTACCAGTGCAGTGGTGTGGGGGGCTCGATGTCAGGTCGCTTCGCTGCCATGGTTGCCTCGGTCTTGGCGTAATCGGCAAGCCGTCAAAATGCCGCGCAGAAGATCGCTTGGCGGCGGCGGACATCCCGGAATCGTGACGTCGATCGGTAGGATCGACGAGACTGGACCACACACCGCATAGCTGCCGGCAAAGATGCCGCCCGTACACGCGCATTCGCCTGCTGCAACCACGAGCTTCGGGGCGGGCGTCGCGTCGTACGCAGCGAGCATGGCTGCCCGCATGTTCAGTGTCACGGGACCGGTCACGAGCAACAGGTCCGCATGCCGCGGACTCGCGACGAACTTGATGCCGAGCCCTTCGATGTTGTAGTACGGGTTGTTCAGTGCGTGAATTTCCAATTCGCAGCCATTGCACGAACCCGCGTCGATCTGGCGAATGCACAGTGCCCGTCCAAGCAGTTCGAGAATATCCTGGCGGATCTGCTGTTCCTCATGACGCCAGGCGTCTTCCGCCGCCGGCGCGGCTTCGTCCGGAAAATCGGTGCGCGCGAACTGACGAATGAGTTGCCACATTAGAGATCATGCCCCGCGTAGTTCAGATTGAACGACTTGTTGATCAACGGGAAATCGGGAACGATGTTGCCGATGATCACGTGCTCGAGCGCCGGCCAGTTTTGCCACGACGGATCATGGCAATGACACCGGACAACCGTGTCACCCGGGGCCGTCTCCAGCGCAACGAACACGTCGCCGCGCCAGCCCTCGACCCAGCCGACCCCTAGGGAGCGCTCTGCCGCGTGCGTCACGTCGACGACGATCGGCCCCTGCGGAAGATTTGCCAGCAGCAACCGTATTAAACGGAGCGATTCGTCGATTTCGGAAAAGCGGACGGCGACGCGCGCAGCGACGTCACCGCGGACGTCGCTCGCAATTTTGACGGCGAGCTCGCCATACGGGGCCGCTTGCAGGTGGGCGCGCAGGTCAAACGCCCCGCCACTGGCGCGGGCCGCCATGCCACGCACACCGAAATACTCGACGACATCGGGAGTCAATCGGCCGGTGCCGAGAAAGCGGTCCTGCAGGCCCGACTGATCGTCGTAAATTTGCCGCATCGCGTGGACGTCGCGCTCGATGCGTTCGCACTGAGCCGACAACTTGGCCGCGTGCTCGGAAGAAAGATCGACTGCCACGCCCCCCGGCACAATCCGATCCATCAGGTAGCGATGCCCGAATGCCCGAGCGTTCGTCCGTATCCAGTCCTCCTTGAACCGCGAGAATTGCGCGAGACCGAATCCGAAACCGGCGTCGTTGCCGATTCCGCCCAAGTCGCCCAGATGGTTGGCGACGCGCTCGCACTCGAGCAGGAGCGCACGCAAATACAGCG
This sequence comes from Paraburkholderia sp., assembly GCA_004322045.1. GTDB lineage: Bacteria > Pseudomonadota > Gammaproteobacteria > Burkholderiales > Burkholderiaceae > Trinickia. The sequence continues at coordinate 260,256 of SCRN01000034.1, read as the reverse complement.
CACGCTTGGACAATGCGATATCGCACGCCTGCTCGAGCGCCATGCAGTAGGCCCACGAGAACGCCACCGTCGAATCGCCGGCGATCCGGCCGGCGACCCGGTGGCCTTGCGAGGCAGGTGTGCGCTCGAACAGTCGTTCGACACCGCGATGCGCGTAGCCGAGGCGCTCTTCGAGACGCAGCACCTTCTCGCCGACGACCGAAAACCGGAAATGGCCCGGCTCGATCGTGCCGGCGTGAATGGGTCCGACGGCGATCTCGTGCACGCCATCGCCGGCCACCCGCACGAACGGATAATCCGCCTCGTTCGACTCGAATCGTTCGTTGCCCGCCGCCTGTTTCCGCAGCGGGAAGTAATCGGCGGGCCAGTTTCCGTGATTAAGCCACGGGCGAGTGTCCTGGGCCCCACGCGCACGCAGGCCCGTCAGATCAAAAATCGCCCGCTGCATGCGTGCTGCATACGGAAAAACCGCGGCCAGATCGGGGAAATCCCCTTCGGGCCCCGGCATGTCGCCTGTCGCGCGACGTACCCATAGGATGCCGTCCTCGCATTCATACGCCGCGTTTACCGACAATACGCCATCCGGCGCCTCGCCGCCCCACATCGCAACGAGCCGGCTTTGTCCCGACCGCGCCGCGTGCGCGATCTGAACCCACTCCACTTCGCCGACCTCGGTCACGATCGCAGGGATCCGACCCGTGCCTTGCGCAAGCCGTGCCGAACCGTGGAGCTGCATCGAATCGAGTCGCATTGTCTACCCCGCCAGCATCGTTGCAGCCTGGCGATACCACGTCGCCAGATAGGGCGGCACGTAAAGGCCGAGCATCAGGCCGATCCCCAGATGGGCGAACACCGGCAGCAGCGCTGGCCGGTACGCGAGCGGCTTGGCCGTCGTCGCGGCACCGAACACCATCCGCTGCACGCGCGCGAAGATCGCCGCGAACGCTACAGCGAGCCCGAGCAGCAGAAACGGTGCGGTCCACGGTAGCGTGTTCATCGCCGTCGTCAAGATCAGGAACTCGCTTGCGAACACGCCAAACGGCGGCAGGCCGAGAATCGCGAGCGTGCCGAGCATCAATCCCCAGCCGACCGTCGGGCTGACCTGCAGCAGCCCGCGGATGCCCTCGATCGCTTGCGTTCCCGCTTTCTGCACGGCGTGGCCGACTGCGAAGAAGATCGCCGACTTGACGAGCGAGTGCACCGTCATATGCAATAGTCCGGCGAACGTCGCGACCGGTCCGCCGAGCCCGAACGCGAACGTCATCATCCCCATGTGTTCGATCGACGAATACGAGAACAGTCGCTTGACGTCCTTCTGTCGAAATAGGGAGAACGACGCGACCAGCACCGACACGAGCCCGAACCCGACCAGCAGTCGCCCCGGTAGGCCGTTGCCGAGCGCGCCGTCGGCGAGGACCTTGCAGCGCAGCACCGCGTACAGCGCGACGTTCAGCAGCAAGCCGGACAACACCGCCGAAATCGGCGTCGGACCTTCGGCATGCGCATCCGGCAACCAGCTGTGCATCGGCACGAGTCCGACCTTGGTGCCGTAACCGACGAGCAGGAACACGAACGCGATTGAAACGATCGTCGGATCGAGCTGCGCCTTGACCGCGGCTAGGCTCGTCCACAGTAGCGCATCGCCGTCGGTGAGTTGCCGGCTCGCCGCAAGGTATAGCAGGATCGTGCCGAACAGCGCCTGTGCGATGCCGACGCCGCACAGGATGAAGTACTTCCATGCCGCCTCGAGACTCGCGGCGGTCCGGTAGACGCTCACCAGCAGCACGGTCGCGAGCGTTGCGGCCTCCATCGCGACCCACAGCACGCCAAGATTGTTGGTCAAGAGCGCGAGCAGCATCGCGAACATGAAGAGTTGATACATGCTGTGATAAAGCCGCATTCGCGCGGGCGTCATCCGGCCGCGGGCTTCCTCGACTTGCATGTACGGCCGCGAGAACAGCGATGTCGTCCAGCCAACGAACGCTGTCAGCGCAACCAGATATACGTTGAGCGGATCGACGAAGAAGGCGTGCCCGAACGCGAATGACGGCCCGTGTTCGACGGTGCGCGCGGCGAGCACGAGCGTCGCCGCGAACGTCAGGAGGCTGAAGCCGACGTTCAAGCTGCGCGCGGCAGAGCTCGGCCGCACGCATGCCAAGCATCCGGCCGCCAAGAGCGGCATGCCGAGCACGATGAACACGATTTGAGCGTTATTCATCCTTGAGCTTCTCGAGGTGATGGATGTCGAGACTGTCGAACTGCTCGCGAATCTGAAACATGAACACGCCGAGAATCAGAATGCCGATCAGCACGTCGAGCCCGATGCCGAGTTCGACGACCATCGGCATGCCGTTGGTCGCGGCTGCCGCCGCGAAGAACAGCCCGTTTTCCATCGACAGAAAACCGATCACCTGAGGAATCGCCTTGGCGCGCGTGATCATCGACATGAACGACAGCAGCACACACGCGAGCGCGATCCCGAGCGTGCCACGTGCCACCGACGTGGCAAGCTGGCTGATCGGCGACGCGACGTTGAACGCGATGACCACGAGCACGATGCCGATCAGCAGCGTCGTCGGAATATTGATGAGCGGCTCGACATCGGCCTGGACATCGAGCCGGCGAACGAGCCGGTATAGGATCCATGGAATCAGGCCGACCTTCAGCACCAGCGTCAGCCCGGCGGATACGTACAGGTGCGCGTCGTGCGTCACGAAGCCGAGGATCAGGTTCGCCGACACGAGCGTGACACCCTGCAGCGTATAGAGATGGATCAGCGTCAAAATCCGGCGCTGGCTGAGCATCGCGAACGACAGCATCAGCAGCACGGCCGCAAGGAAGTTGATCAGTTGCGTCGCGTAACCGTGCATTCACGCCCCCAGCAGCAGATGAACGAGCATGCCGATCACCGCGAGCAGAAACGCAGTTGCCAGAAACTCCGGCACCCGAAAAATCCGCATTTTCGCGTTGACCGTCTCGACGACGGCAAGCGTGGCACCGCCCGCCATCAGCTTGAGGGCGAGTACCGGCACGGCAAGCAGCAGCGCGACTGGATTGCCGGCGCTTGCGATACCCCATGGCAGGAACAGCGCAAGGCCGATGCATGAATAAGCAAACAGCTTGAGGCTGGCTGCCCACTCCATCAGCGCGAGGTGTCGCCCCGAGTACTCGAGGATCAGCGCCTCATGGATCATCGTGAGTTCGAGGTGGGTGCTCGGATTGTCGACGGGCAGCCGCGCGTTTTCGGCGAGCGACACCAGCGTGAATGCGATACCCGCGAACGCCAGACTTGGATAGATCGTGAGTTCGTGACGCCCGAGCGTTGCAACGATGCTCGTCAGCAGCGTCGACTGTGTAATCAGCGAGGCCGATAGCAGCACCATCAGCAGCGCCGGTTCCGCGAGGAAGCCAATCAGCATTTCGCGGCGGGCGCCGAGCGTGCCGAATGCCGTGCCGACGTCCATCGCCGCGAGCGACAGCGCGAAGCGGGCGAGCGCGAACAGACCGACCAGCGCGATCGCGTCGGCGGCGGGCGACAGCGGCAACTCGGTCGACAGCGTCGGCACGATCGCGCACGCGAGCGTCATCGCAGCCCAAACGACGTAGGGCGCGCCGCGGAACACCGGACTCGCGCCATACGCGAGGACCGATTCCTTGTTGAATAACTTGTGCAGCATCCGATACGGCTGCCAGATGGACGGTGCGCGCCGGTTCTGCAGCCATGCGCGACACTGGTTGACCCAACCGGTGAGCAGTGGCGCGGCCGCAAGCGCGACCACGATCTCGAGGGTCTGCGATAGCACGCCGGATAGGGTTACCATCGCCTCACCAGCATCAGGAGAAGGATCAGCACGACGAAGCTGTAGGTCAGATACACGGCGATCTTGCCCGTCTGCAAGCGCCCTGCCCAGTCGGCGGCACGTTGCGTAAGCGTCGAGATGTGCGCGTAGAGGGCGGACCAGGTGCGATCCGTGACGGACACCCGGTAGGCCGGTTGGGTGTCGAACGGCGACGGCAGTTGCCGCTCGATGTGCAACAGCGGCGTGAAGATTTCACGGATCGGCTGCCCGAAACCTTCCGCGGTGTCTTGCATCCGTGCGGTCCTGAATGGGAAACCGCAACTCCACGGTGCGGCACGCCGCAGCCGGCCGTGGTAGAAACGCCTCACCAGCACCCAGGCGAGCCCACAGCACGCAATGAAAAACAGCATGAATATCGCGGGCATGTAACTCGCCCGCGCGGTCGACACGGGTACGAACAGCAACCAGCCGTGATTTTCGGCGCCGATGCCGGTGCCGACGAGCGCGCGCGTGACGCGATCCAGCAGCTTGACGAATTGCGCGGGCATCAGTCCGAGCAGCACGCCAATGGCGGCAAACCAACTGAACGCAACCCGTTCCCATCCGTTCGCGTCGCGTGCGCGGTCCAGCTTCGCCTCCCTCGGTTGCCCGAGGAACACGATGCCGAAGAATTTGACCATCGTATAGCCCGCCAGCGCGGCCGACATCGCGATCAGCGCAGCGACGATCGGCACCGTCATCGCGAGCATCGAATCGGGCAGGCCCGGCGTGAACAAGACACTCTGCAGCAGCAACCACTCCGCAGCGAAGCCACTGAGCGGCGGCAAGCCCGCGCTCGCCGCGACGCCTGCGAGCACCGCCCATGCGGTCCACGGCATGAAGCGGATCAGTCCGCCGAGCTTGCCGAGATTGCGTTCGCCGGTTGCGTGCAACACGGCGCCCGTGCCGAGGAACAGCAGGCTTTTGAACGCCGCGTGGGCCACGATCTGATAGAGCATCGCGGTCAATGCGAGCGCGGAAAGGCTCGTCATCCCGTATGCACGAAACAGCACCGCGATCCCCAGTGCGACGATCATCAGGCCGACGTTGTCGATCGACGAATAGGCGAGCAGGCGCTTCATGTCGACCTGGATGGTACTGAACACGACACCGAGCAGTGCAGTAGCCACGCCCAGCACGAGCAGCAGCGCGCCCCACCACGCGATCTGCACGTGCAGCAGGTCGAACACGGTGCGCAGCAGGCCGTACAGCCCCACTTTCAGCACGAACCCGCTCAGCAGCGCCGACACGGGCGACGGCGCGGCGGGGTGCGCCTCGGGCAGCCAGACGTGCAGCGGGAAGATGCCCGCCTTTGCGCCAAAGCCGACCAGCGCCAACAGGAACGCAAGTGATGCCCAGAACGTGCCGAGCGACTGTGCACGCATGTTGGCGAACGTGTAGTCGCCAGTGCGCGCCTGCAGAATGCCGAAGCAGAGCAGGAGCGCGAGTGCGCCGACGTGCGAAATCAGGAAATACAGGTAGCCCGCACGGCGAATCTCGCCGATCCGATGGTTGGTCATCACAAGAAACGTCGCGGACAGCGTCAGCGTTTCCCAGGCGACCATGAACACGTACGCATCGTCCGCGACGAGCACCAGGGCAATGCTCGCGACACACACGTGGTATTCGAAGCAAATCAACCCCGGCGCAGACCCTTCGCCCTTACGGAAGTAGCCGGCGGAAAAACTGCCGATTCCGGCGCTGACGATACCGAGCACGAACAGGAAATAGCCGGACAGCCGGTCGACACGCAGATGAAATGGCAGGCCGGGCAGCCCGATCGGCAACACGGTGGCGGACGGCTCCGCAAAGATGCCGACAAGCCCCGCCGCGCCCAACAACAGTCCGCCCAGTGCGCCGAGCGGAAACAGCCCATGCGAGACGAGTCGCGTGCGATGCAGCACCCCGAGTCCGAGCGTGCCGATCACGAGCCAGGCGGCCGTAGCCAGCAGGACCAAATGGACGACAGGCACGGGGGCCATCCGGAATGTCTCCAGTACGCTCGAGTTTAACGAGGTGCATGAAATGGCCGCAGAATCCGACGGCGCAGTTCCGTGTGCATTATGACACCGAAAGGCCCATCTAGCTAACACGGGATGATAATGTGGTTATCATGTGAACCACATGACCATGTTTTACTGGAATAGGTCGAAAGCAAATGCATTACAATTTGATTAGCATATTTGCAGATCCTTCCCCGCAATGGAAACGAAAACCGCCCGCCTGACCATCCTGATCGATCCCGCAAAGAAGGAAGCCTTTGAAAAGCTTTGCGCGGCACAAGATCTGACGTCGTCGCAGGTGGTGCGGCAGTTGATCCGCGAGTATCTCGAGCAACACGGCGTGAGCTACAAGACCAAGAGTCCGCTCGGCAAGCGGGTGAAACGAAGCGCGGGTTGAAATCGAAATCGAATCGGGTTAGACGCCGATCCTCCTACGCGCGTGCCCCTGGCCCCCGCGCGCACGGGCTACAATAGCGTTTTTCGCGCTTTTTCCGTCCCCTGGGGCGGCGCCTGCGCGGGCGCCAGACGGCCGGTTTGCTCGATCCAACCTCCTTTCCTCGATTGAACGGTTTTCCTCATGAGTACTATTCTTGAAAGCCTCCCGGCTGGCCAGAAGGTCGGCATCGCCTTCTCCGGCGGCCTCGACACGAGCGCCGCGCTGCACTGGATGAAGCTCAAGGGCGCGGTCCCGTACGCCTACACGGCCAATTTGGGCCAGCCCGACGAGGACGATTACGATTCGATTCCTCGCCGCGCGCTCGAATACGGCGCAGCCGGCGCCCGCTTGATCGACTGCCGCGCGCAACTCGTCGCCGAAGGCATCGCGGCGCTGCAATGCGGCGCCTTCCATGTCTCGACCGCCGGCCTGACGTACTTCAACACCACGCCGATCGGCCGCGCCGTCACCGGCACGATGCTCGTCGCCGCGATGAAGGAAGACGGCGTCAACATCTGGGGCGATGGCAGCACGTACAAGGGCAACGACATCGAGCGCTTCTACCGCTATGGCCTGTTGGTCAACCCCGGTCTGAAGATCTATAAGCCCTGGCTCGATCAGCAATTCATCGACGAGCTCGGCGGCCGCGCCGAAATGTCCGAATTCATGCGCCAATCGGGCTTCGAATACAAGATGTCGGCCGAGAAGGCCTATTCGACCGATTCGAACCTGCTCGGCGCGACGCACGAAGCGAAGGACCTCGAAAGCCTCGAATCCGGCATCAAGATCGTGAATCCGATCATGGGCGTGGCGTTCTGGCGCGACGAGGTGAAAATCGCCAAGGAAGAAGTCACGATTCGTTTCGAAGAGGGCCGCCCCGTGGCGCTCAACGGCGTCGAATATGCCGATGCCGTCGAGTTGCTGCTCGCGGCCAACCGCATCGGCGGTCGTCACGGCCTCGGTATGAGCGATCAGATCGAGAACCGCATCATCGAAGCGAAAAGCCGCGGCATCTACGAGGCACCGGGGCTCGCGCTGCTGTTCATCGCCTACGAGCGTCTCGTCACGGGCATCCACAACGAAGACACGATCGAGCAGTACCGCGACAATGGCCGCCGTCTCGGCCGCTTGCTCTATCAAGGCCGTTGGTTCGATCCGCAAGCCATCATGCTGCGCGAGACGGCCCAACGCTGGGTGGCGCGCGCGATCACGGGCGAGGTGACGGTCGAACTGCGCCGCGGCAACGATTATTCGCTCCTCAGCACGAAGTCGCCGAACCTGACCTATCAGCCGGAACGGTTGTCGATGGAGAAGGTGCAATCGACGTTCTCGCCGCGCGATCGCATCGGGCAGTTGACCATGCGCAATCTCGACATCACGGACACGCGCGAGAAGCTGCGCATCTACTCGCAAGTGGGGCTGCTCACGCCGGGCGAGGCGTCGGCGCTCCCGCAAATCAAGGGCGACGAGAAGTAAGCGGCCCGGAGCGACGGTAATGAGAAACATCGACAATCCATCTCACGACCTTGAGGTCGGCGTTGCGGACGCGACGCAAGACACAACCCGAATCGACGACGTGCGCATCGGCGCGGTGCGTCCGCTGATCTCTCCCGCGCTCCTGCAAGACGAACTGCCCGTGCCGCCCGACGTGCAAACGCTCGTCGAGCGCACGCGCGCGGAAATCGGCGACGTCCTGCACGGCCGTGACGATCGGCTCGTGACCGTGGTCGGCCCCTGTTCGATCCACGATCACGATCAAGCGCTCGATTATGCGCAGCGGCTCAAAGCCGCCGCTGCGCAATTGCGCGACGAGTTGCTCATCGTCATGCGCGTGTATTTCGAGAAGCCGCGCACGACGGTGGGCTGGAAGGGCTATATCAACGATCCGCGGCTCGACGGCAGTTTCCGAATCAACGAAGGCTTGCGGGCCGCGCGCCGGTTGCTGCTCGATATCAACGGGCTGGGACTGCCGGCGGCAACGGAGTTTCTCGACTTGCTGGGTCCGCAGTACATCGCCGATCTGATCGCGTGGGGCGCTATCGGCGCGCGCACGACGGAGAGCCAAAGCCATCGCCAGTTGGCGTCGGGCTTGAGCTGCCCGATCGGGTTCAAGAACGGTACCGACGGCGGCGTGCAGATCGCGGCCGACGCGATCGTCGCGGCGCGCGCGAGCCACGCGTTCATGGGTATGACAAAAATGGGCATGGCCGCGATTTTCGAAACGCGCGGCAATCAGGACGCCCATGTGATCTTGCGCGGCGGAAAGCAGGGGCCGAACTACGATCGGGCGAGCGTCGAAGCATGTTGTGCGGCGCTCCGATCGGCCGGGCTGCCTGAGCAAGTGATGATCGATTGCTCCCACGCCAATTCGGGCAAGGCGCACGAGAAGCAGATCGACGTCGCCAATGATATCGGCGAGCAGCTTTCGAGCGGCGACGCGCGCATCATCGGTGTCATGATCGAGAGCCACTTGGAGGCCGGCCGCCAGGATTTGAAGCCGGGCGTGCCGTTGCGTCACGGCGTATCGATCACGGATGCCTGTTTGAGTTGGACGCAGACCGAGCCTGTGCTCGAATCGCTCGCACAGGCCGTGCGCAGGCGGCGCTCGCGCTAGCGCTGCGTTGGGTGCGCGCGGCGCAGCGCCGTGCCGTGCCTTAGATCACGAGCCGCGAGATCTTCGTGCCTTCCAGTGAAACGCCCGCCATCAGTCCCGCGTTCGTGAGCACGAACGCTTCCACCGGACCCGTCGCGGTCGACGTATCGACGTTGCCGTTTGCACCGACGCGCACCACGGCGACGGTGGCGTCGACTCCGGCGGCCCAGCCTTGGCTGTGCGTGAATTTATCGAGCGCCTCTTGCGTCATGAAGAGCATGATGATCGCTTTCGATTGCGCGCCGATCTGCAGCCCGAACGAGGCCGCTGCAATGCTGTAATAGCCGCTCGTTTGCCCGCCGACGCGCAGCGAGCCTTGGCCGTATTGCCCGCCCACCCAGAAGCCTGCCGAGATCACCGAGGGGAAGACGAGAACGCCGCGCGCGTTGCCGACCAGCTCGCGCGACCCGTGCACGGTCGAGTAAAGACGAGCGAGCGTTGCGTCGACGTCGGCGTCGATCGACGCACGCCGTCCGGCGTTGGCCTCGGGGGTGGCGCTCGAAGAAGGCGGCGTGGTCGTGCATCCCGAGAGCGCGAGCCCGCTCGATGCGATCGCGGCGCCCGTCAGTGCAATGAATCGGCGGCGTTGCATGAATTCTCCTGATAAGACCTACGATCGAATGGCGGCCTGTAGCGCGTGGCGTTCGGCACAGGCCGCAAGACTAGACAATACGAAGACACCCCAAACGCTGCGGGAGTTCAGTCTTAATGAGGAACGTCCACCACGCCGTGGCGCGCCTCGATGGCGTTGCTGCCTGGATTCGATTGAATGGCGGGCAAGTTGGCCGTGGTCAGGGCCGGGGCCGCGCCGGGCGTGCCGCCGCGCGGCACGGTGCGGATGACTTGCGACGGCGGCAGCGGCGCGCCCTCGTGCAAATGACGCCACATGAGGTCGAGCGCTTGCAGGTAGTAGTAATGGACCGGCACGAAGCGCGTATCGAAACCGGGCACGCCGAGGAATGCGTCGAAGTGCTGGCCGTTGGTCACTTCATACAGCGACACCCGGCTGCGTGCGCCTTCTCGCAGGCTGTTGGCGGCGAGATAAGCGCGCGAAGCGTGATTGATCGGGACCAGCGCGTCGCTTCGGCCTTGGACGAGAATCGCGGGCTTGCCGTGCAAGTCGGCTTCGACGCTGATGGCGCGCACGCTCATGCGCATGCGCGGGTCGTGCTGCGTCCACAGGCGGCGCATGCATACCGCGCCCGCAAAGCTTGCGTCGGGCGTAGCGAGCCGATGATCGGCCGCCCCCGTTGTTCCATCGTCATAGACGAGGCTGATGCCATTGGTCGGGGGAATCCCGTTGCCAAGGCCGAAGACGGTCGGCATGGGCGAGACGGCCGGCGGCACGCCTGCCGCGCCCGTCGCCGGGTTTGTCGTGCCGAAGCTGAAGCCGCAAAGGTTATCGAGCGCGCTCGAGCGCGTATAAGCGTTCGCATAAGTCACGGCGACGGCCGGCTCGGCCTGGGAGTCCCACATCGGCGCTTGCAACAAGTCCGAATCGGCCTCATAGCCTGCGGCATGCAGTTGCGCGAGCGCATCGTCGGCTTGCGCTTGCAAGTCGGCGCCTTTCACGTAGCCAGCGGCCGCCAGCGAGGCGCAGCGTGCTTGCCGAATTGCCGTGGTGCGTGCAAGGGGCAGCGCGGTCAAATAAGGCGCACCGGTTGCGGCTTGTGCAAGCGCCGCGCACGGTTGCAGCAGATTGGCGAGCGTCACGTAATCGGCCAGCGGTTTGCCTGCCTGAGCGATCGGCTGGCCGCCTTCGAGTACGCGAGCGCGATGGGGCATGTCGACGTTGATCTGCGGCTCGCCCACGACCACCGCCGTAATCCACCCGGGTTTGTCTTGTTCGGCTGCGGCGAGCGATGCCCCGCCGCCGTTGCTGACCGAGGCGGCGATGGTGGTGATGCTGCCCGGCTCATACCGCACGTGATGATGCGATCCCGCGACGGCCGCGCCGAATTGGTGGTTCAACACCCAGTAGGCGAATTGAACCGCTTCGAGCGTGTCCGTGCCCCAATCCTGTTCCGGGTTTTGTTGCGAGTGAGCGTGCTTGAATGCGTACCGATAGGGGAAGGCCGCGTTATAGCGCGCGGTATCGCTGGCGCTCGCGTCGACCGTGAACAGGCTTTTTTTGCCGGCGCTCGCGCCGTCGGCGAGCAGGCCGTCGATGAGCGTGACCCGCCCCGTCATGAGATCTTGCGCACCGTTGCCCGAGCCTTTGTCGGTATAGGCGACCGCGCAGCCGCGCTTGAGTCCCCATTCGCCTGCTGCGGAAACGGCGCCGTAGACGCCTCGCGAGCCCGACGACGTCGCGGTTACGATGCAAGGTTTCTGCGGATCGAATTGAGTGGGCACTTGCACCATCAACGTGACGTTTTGCTTGCCGCTGCCGTTGTCCGCATAGGCGATGTATTCGGCGCCTGCGATCTTTCCTTCGCCGAGCGTGTCGTTGCCGTCGATGTCGATATTGGGACCCCAGAATCGTCCATAACCGCCATTGGCCGTCATATCGACGAGCGCGCGGTAGTTCGACCAGATCGCTAGCCGGCGCAATTCGGCTGCAGTTGGGCTAGTGGGGTTCGCGATCGTGGGCGCCGGCCCCGCGAGTCCGGTTTTGCCGAGCCCGGCCGTGAGCAAATCGTCGCTGACGCCATCGTAGGTCGTGGCCTTGACGCTGCTTGGCACGACGAACCATGGCAAGCGATCGAGATTCGATCGAGCGCCGTCGCGATCATCCGCACGCGCCGTGGACGAGAACGATGCGCAGGCGATCGCCGCGCCCGTGAGTAGAACCGCAATGGGAGTTGCAAGGGGAGTGGCTTTCATCGGTGTCTCCATGCAATGCTTGTTGAGCGTGGGCGCGCGGTGCGCCGTTTGTCGATGCGAAGACCCTGCGTGACACTGCCATGACATCGACGCGCAGCACGAGCGTGAGGAGCGGGGCGCGTTGCCGTCGGTCGATCACGCGATTGTGAGCAAACTTGCGGCGGCCATCAACTTTCGTTTTCCCTGCGACGTGCGGCTGGAGGTGTCGTCAAAAGTTCGACGAGCTTGTGCGCGGCCGGCTGCGATGCTTCGTAGTCCTTGAGGCACACGGCGAATCGACGCTTGGCCCCGATGCACGGGTTTCCGGTCTGGAATGTCTCAGCGTCCAAAATAATGCTTGATGGACGAGCGGGAATGGCTAAAGTTGGCACATGGCCGGCGAGTAAGCGACCGGCGAGTTACCGGAGACAGTCTTTACGATGAAGTCGAGCGAAATCCAATGAGCGCCGCATCCTCGCTTCCTCTCTCGGGCATTCGTGTCGTCGAATTCACGCATATGGTGATGGGTCCGACCTGCGGCATGATCCTCGCCGATCTCGGCGCCGAGGTGATCAAAGTCGAACCGCCCGGCGGCGACAAGACGCGCCGGCTTCCGGGGTTGGGCATCGGCTTCTTCCGCACCTTCAATCGCAACAAGAAAAGCGTGGTGATCGATATCGCGACGCCGCAAGGGCAGGCGCAGGCCGTCGAACTGATCGGCGAATGCGACGTGGTGATCGAGAACTTCCGGCCCGGCTTGATGCGCGAGTTCGGGCTCGACTACGAGACGCTCAGCGCGCGCTACCCGCGGCTCGTCTACGCATCGCACAAGGGCTTTCTCCCAGGGCCGTACGAGAAGCGGCTCGCACTCGACGAAGTCGTGCAGATGATGGGCGGCCTCGCCTATATGACCGGCCCGGTGGGGCGCCCGCTGCGCGCCGGGGCCTCGGTCAACGACATCATGGGCGGCATGTTCGGCGCGATCGGGATTTTGGCGGCGCTGCGCGAGCGCGATCGAACGGGGCGTGGGCAAGAAGTGCAAAGCGCGCTGTTCGAGAACTGCGTGTTCTTGTGCTCGCAGCACTTGCAGCAGTATGCGATGACGGGCGAGCCGCTGCCGCCCATGCCGGCGCGCGTGTCCGCGTGGAGCGTCTACGATGTGTTCACGCTGGCTCAGGGCGAGCAATTGTTCATCGGCGCGGTCAGCGACAAGCAATTCGTCGCGCTCTGCGGCCTGCTGCAACGTCCAGGCTTGGCGGCCGAGCCGCGGTTTGCAACGAACGCGCAACGCGTGGCGGCGCGCGGCGAATTGATTCCGATCCTCTCCGAGTTTCTAGCGGAGTACCGCGTCGCCGAGCTCGTGCCGAAGCTCGAAGCCGCGGGCATCCCCTATGCCCCGATCGCGCGGCCCGAGCAGTTGCTGGAGGATCCGCATCTGAAGGCCAGCGGGGGCCTTGCGCCGATGACGACGGAGGACGGCGGCACGACCGACGTCGTGTTGCTGCCGTTGACGATGGGCGGCCGGCGGCCGGGGGTGAGGCAGGCGCTGGCCCGAATAGGGGAGCACACCCAGGAGATTTTGGGGCGAATCAAAGCGCGAGTGAGATAGTGCAGCGATCGCATCGCGCTGGGCGCATCGGCTTTGGGCCGTTCCGCGGCTACCGGCCGCTGCGAGCCATTTGCAGGTCGGAGTCGAGCTCGACTTCCGGCCTCAGATAGCGAGGCAGCGATGCGATTTCCAGCTTGCGCAACGGCTTGCTATAGAGAAAGCCCTGCGCCACTTCGCAACCGTGCATAACGAGAAACGCCGCTTGTTCCGGCGTCTCGACGCCCTCCGCAACGACGCGATGCCCGAGGCACCGCGAAATCGACAGAATGGCTTTGACGAGTTCCGCGTGACGAGAATCGGTCGTGACTTTCTGCACGAAAGATCGATCGATTTTCAGCGTATCGATCGGGAAGCGGGCGAGGTAGCTGAGCGCCGAGTACCCCGTGCCGAAATCGTCGATCGCGATCGAGCTTCCCATGTCCTTGAATGCGGCAAGGGCGCGCGTAACCGATTCGTCTTCCTCGAGCAGCAGGCTTTCGGTGATTTCGAATTCGAGCCATTCTGGCTGGCAGCCCGTTTCGTCGAGAATCTTTTCGACCGTCTGCACGAAACCTCGCGCCTGAAACTGCCGGGGCGAGAGATTGATGGCGACGGTGTGCCGCGCCGCACCCGGCGTGTTCCACTCAGCAGCCGCTCTGCATGCCTCGCGCAGCACCCACTTTCCGAGGTCGATGATGAGCCCCGTTTCCTCGGCGACGGGCACGAACCGATCAGGCGCAATGAAACCCGAACCGGCGCGATTCCAGCGCAACAGCGCTTCCACGCCGATAACTCTCGCATCGCAGAAGGCAACTTGCGGCTGATAGTGCAGTTCGAGTTCACCTTGTTCGATTGCGCGTCGAAGCTCGGTTTCCAACTGCAAGTTCGACGTCGCTTCGACGGTCAGCTCGTTCGTATAGAAGCGAAAGCCGCGACGGCCCGAGCGCTTCGCGAGATACATCGCCGAATCGGCGTATTTGAGCAGATCGTCCGCATCGGTGCTGTCGATCGGAAACAGCGAAATGCCGACGCTGCACGAGATGAACACCTCTTTGCCGCCCAGAACGAAGCGTTCGCCGAGACGGTTGATGATCCTGATCGAGATCTGTTCCAGCGTGCGGCGATTGCGCGCATCCGGTAGCAGAACCGCGAATTCGTCGCCGCCGAAGCGCGCGACGGTGTCGCTCGGCCGCACGCTTTCGAGGAGCCGTACGGCCGCCTCGCGCAACAACTCGTCGCCGACCGCGTGGCCCATGGTGTCGTTCACGCCCTTGAAGCGATCCATGTCGATCATCATCACGGCCGTTAGCCGGTCTTGCGTGCCGACATCCGCTGCGCGGCGCAGCATTTCGTTGAACATCGTCCGGTTCGGCAACTCCGTCAGCGGATCGTAATACGCCAGGCGATGTATTTTCTCTCGCGACGCATGCAACTCGCTGATATCCCGGCCTACGGCGAGCACCGTTTCCACATCGCCGTTGGGCCCGAATTCCGGCGTCAGCCTGATCAAATGGCACAACTGTTCGCCGTCGCCTGGCCGCCATCTCAGTTCGAATTGGCTATCGACGCCGGTAGCGAGCACCCGAGCGATCTCTTGCTCGTACTCACGGGCGCTCGGGCCGCCCGGAAATTCGGACGGCGTCTTGCCGAGCACAGCCTGCTCGCCGCCCGGCGCATGCGACACAAACGTGGGATTGACGTACAGGCGGCGCAGATCGCGGTTGTAACGGGCGACCGTATCGGGCGAATGCTCGACGAGCGTACGGAATTCGCGCTCGCGCTTGGATAGTTCCCGCGCCTTTTCCTCGAGGTTTTTATTGAGCTCGAGAATACGGTCGTATTGAGCTTGCAGCGCGGCCCCAGCTTGGTTGCGCTCGGTAATATCCAAGATGGCGCCGATCAGTCCTGCCTGGCGGCCCTCCGCATCGTGAAACACCGCCTTCGTGAATTCGACTTCGCGGTCTTCATTCTTGGCATTGCGCGCTTTGAAGTCATAACGCTGAATGCCGCCGTGGGTGAATAGCTCCTCGTCTTTGTCGAAGTACATTTTCGCCATTTCGGGCGGATTCACTTCGAATACGGTCTTGCCGACGAATCGCTCTTTCGGCACTCCCAAAAAATCTTGAAACGCTTGGTTCAGTTGGAGATATCGCCCCTCCCGGTCCTTTGAGAAGACCGGAATGGGAATCGTATCGAGCAGCGATTCGAGGAACGATTCGCGTTCGCGCAACTGCGCCTCCGCGTGGATGCGAGCGGTGATGTCGAAGCAGATCGCGAGCACGCTCGATGTGCCGTCGTTGACTGGGTCGGCTGCCAACTGGACCAGATAATGCTGACGTTGCGCCGAGGGCAAGCCGTCGAAGGCGAGTTCCATTTCGCACGCGACCCCGGTCGCGGCCACTTCGCGGATTGCGTCGAGGTAGCGCCGGTACCGCGGCGCGGAAAGCAACTGAGCTTCGCTGAGCAACACGCGCGAGCCGCCCGACAAGGCGGTCATCATTGCTGTGGCGGCGCGATTCATGTAGCGTCGCTGGCCGCTTGCATCGTAGCGAATGACGGCGATATGCAGATCTCCGACCGGCACGCGGTACTCGTCGTCGCGGTCTATCCCAGGGTTTTCCATGCCGTCCAAGTGGCTGTTCGTCCAAGCAGTGCCGCTCAGGCTGCGGTTCCCGAATCGGCGGCGTCGCTGCGCGCCGAAGCTGCGCTCTCTGTCGGGATAACGGCAGCAATGAGGAATTTCTGAAGTGTGCGGATAACCCTAGGAAGCCTGCGCGAGACGGGAAATCAGCGTGAGCGGGGCTTGGTGCGACCGTCTGGCGCGCGCTTCCGCGACGTCGAGCAGGCGCGCGAGCGGGGGCGCTGCAGCTGTTGCGGCACGGCGGCCCCCGATCAAATGGGGCTCACTTCTTTGCTCGCTTTGGCTTGGCCGCGGCGCTCGCGGCATTGTGCTCGACCGCTTCGCGGATGAGCGCCTTGAACGCCTTTGCGTCGATCTGCTCGCCCTCTCTCAGGTCGATGGCGCGCCGGGCGTTGCCGTCCAGGCTCGAGTTGAAGAGCTTAGCCGGATCTTTCAACGCGGCGCCTTTGAGAAAGGTGAGCTTCACGACCGCTTTGTACGATTCTCCGGTGCAAATGATCCCGTCGTGCGACCAGACGGGTGTGCCCATCCATTTCCACTCTTCCAAGACATGGGGTTCGGCTTCTCGGATCAGCGCGCGTACGGTCTTCAAAGTCTCGCCGCGCCAATCGCCCAAGCTTGCGATTTTTTCATCGATGAGCTCGGATGCGGGCCGGCTTTCCGTCGAATTCGCTTTGTTCAACGTCTTCTCCAACGCGTCAAGGTTCTTATAGAAGTTAAGCGGTGACAGCATCGCGGCGTTGCCGCGTTTCTTTCTGCTTGGATGTCTCGCGTGGACGGGAGACATCGTCGAGCGCCGGCATCGAATCGAACAACTCGTCGATCCACTCCGCGAAGGCGCGTACTTTCGCGGAAAGATGGCGATTGTGCGGATAGACGATGGAGATCGGCTTCGGCTTGGGGTTGAAGCCGGTCAACACCTCTTTCAAGGAGCCGTCGAGCAAGTAGGGCAGCACCATGAAAAGCGTGGGCTGAATCATGCCAAAGCCTTCGATTGCGCAGGTCACGTAAGCGTCGGAGTCGTTCACCGAGACGAGGCTGTCCATTTTGACTTCGACGGGTTTGCCGTCGATGACGAACACCCACGGGACCGGGCGCCCCCCATGCGCCGCGCGGAAATTCACGGCGCGATGCGAAGCCAGATCCTCGATGCTGGCGGGCTCGCCGCAGCGCGCGAGATAGGCGGGCGATGCGCACGTGATGCGTTTGAGCATGCCGATGCGCCGCGCCACCATCGACGAATCCTCGAGCGGGCCGATGCGAATCATGCAATCGACGCCTTCTTCGATCGGATCGACGGGCCGGTCCGACAGACCGAGCTCGAGCGTGATGTCGGGATAGCGTTGATGGAACGTGGACAGCGCCGGAATGACGATGCGCCGCCCGAGCGCGCTCGGCATGTGAACGCGCAATGCGCCGCTCGGCTTGCGATTGCCGGCTTGAAAGCTCGCATCGGCCTCGGCGATTTCCGTGAGGATCTTGATGCAATGCTCGTAGTAGGCGGCGCCGTCGGGCGTCAGCGAAAGCCGGCGCGTCGTGCGGTGCATGAGACGCAGGCCGAGAAAAGCCTCGAGGTTCTGAATGATCGTCGTCACCGTTGCGCGCGGCATGCCCAGTGTTTCGGCCGCGCGCGTGAAGCTGTTCGCATCGACGACGCGCGTGAAAACTTCCATTGCTTGAATGCGGTCCATGCTCGCTCCCTGTGGGTGAACAACAGGAGAGCATAGTCCGCTTGGCATGGGAGATTCAACCCCTCCCTAAAGTTGCGTCGCGCAAGCATGATTCGGCAAGGCGCGCCGCAGCTGTCCCCGTTATGGCGAGGGGCGAGATGCGCGCAACGTTATCGGAAACGCTCGGCATGCGCTTTCAACCATTGCTCGAACCGCATCGGCTTGCGCCCGAGCACGCGTTCCACGGTGTCGACGGTCGTGGCCGCGTTACCCGCCTTGACCTGCTCGTACGCCTTCACGACCGAGGCCGCGATCGGCTGCGGAATACCGGCTCGCGTCAGGTTCTCCAGCGCTTCGTCGAGCGTGATATCGACACAGCGCAATGGGCGATCGAGGGTTTGCGCAAGTAGCGCGGCTTGCTCTGGCACGCTGATGGTCTCGCCGCCGGTCAGCGTCAATAGGCTTTCTTCGAGCGATGCGTCGGTCAACGCCCGTACGGCGACGGCCGCAATGTCTTCGGGCGCGATCGGCGCAGCGCGTCCGTCGCCCATGGGATTCGGAACGACACCGTTGGCGCGAATGCTCGGCAGCCATAGGTAAGCGTTCGACATGAAACCGGTAGGACGCAGAAAACGGCCATTAAGACCGGCCGCGCGAATGATGTCTTCCTTCTCGCCATGCAGACGGCCGAGCAGCGTGTCGGGGGCGCTTTGCACCATCGTCGTCGACAGGAAAACGACGCGCGGCACGCGCTTCGAGGCAATTCGCGCGACGAGCTCGCGGAAAGCGTCGGCGTTGCCGATGTTCATCAGAAAGACGCCTTCGACGTGACCTTCCAACGCGCCCGCGAACGCATCGGGCGTGTCGTAGTCTCCTGCGACCACTTCGATGCGCTGGGCCCATTGCGCCAGCTTCGACGGGTCGCGCACGTAAGCGCGCACGGGATGCCCCGCTGCTAGCAACTGCTCAACGACTTGATTGCCGACATTGCCGCTTGCTCCGGTAACTACATACATCGATGTTCTCCCTCGGTGGATGAAATCTGAATCAGACGCTCGAGCGAAAGATTGGCTATCATTCGCAACAATTGACAGAGGTTGAACAGTCTGTTGCTGAGTGGGAACAATAAGCGGGATGCGCCCATGATCGATCTGAACGAAATGCAATGCTTTGCGCACATCTGCGAAGCGCGAAGTTTCACCGTGGCCGCGCAACGGCTCGGTCTGCCCAAGTCGAGCGTCAGCCGTGCGCTCACGCGGCTGGAGGATCGCTTGGGCGTGCGGCTCATCGAACGCACGACGCGCAGCCTGATGTTGACCGAAGCCGGCGAGCTCTACCTCGAGCGATGCAGGCGCATGTTGGAGGAGGCCGAGCAAGCCGATCTCGCGATCGGAGCGATGCACGCGCAGCCTCGCGGGCTGTTGCGCCTCGCAACGTCGGTGCCGTTTGCGCGCTTCGCTGTAGGGCCAGTGCTCGGAGAGTTTCTTTCGGCTTATCCCGAGGTGCGTCTGGACCTGCAGTTTGTGGGCGGCGAAAATCGAATGGCCGATCCTGCGCCCGACATCGTGATCGGCCCGCACCCCAGCCCGGATTCCACGCTGCGCGCGACGCCGCTGTTCAAGATCCGGCTCGCAACGTACGCGAGCCCCGGGTATCTCGCAGGCCGGCGCATGCCGAAACAACCGGCCGATTTGCGCGAGCACCATTGCATCACCGCCCACTGCGGCGGGCCGGGCCTCCCGGCCGGGTTCGCCTCATGGCGAATGCGGCGTGGCGCAACCCGTCAAGAAGTGAGTTTCGAGCCGCGCGTGACCGTGGCCGATCCGTCGATCGGCTATCAGGTGGCGCTGAGCGGCGGCGGCATTGCGGCGATCAAACCCGAGGCAGCGCGAAGCGACGTAGAGGCGGGCCGGCTCATCCGGCTGTTGCCCGATTGGGAGCTCGAGCCGCTGCAGCTCTATGCGCTGCATCCATCGCGCTTGAGTGCATCGCCGAAGGTCAACGCATTTTTGACGTTTCTGCGCGAACGATACGGTGACGGCGAGGACGACTGGCGCTTCGCACGCAACGTCGTAGACGCTCGGGCCTGAAGTATCGGACGCGACCGCGGCTGCCTTCGCGCGTATGCCCGGTCACTTGCGCTCCGGCGCGCTGGCAGGCGCCGTGCCGGATGCATGCGCCAAGGCACGGTAACGTTCGCGCCACTTGCGCAAATCTCCGTTCCATTCGGGCGCGAGCTTGATCAACTGCGTAGCCGAAGCTTTACCGAAGGACATTTGCGCGTCGGCCAACGCGCGGATTTCATTCTTCTCGGCGGGTGAGGCGAGAAACGCAGAAAACGCCGGCAAGTCGCGTGCGAATTCCTTATCGACGCGATCGATCGCGTCGCCTTCCGTGGCCGCCGCCATGCTCATGACCATCGGCGCGACGGCGCCGCTGCTCGTGTCGCCGCCTGCGCGGACGGCATCTTGTTGCCATTGCACCATCAGCAAAGTCTGACGCGACATGAGCAATAGGGAGGCGCGACGTTTGACGACTTCGGGCGGGGCTGCCGCAGGCGGGTTGACCGTGCCCTCGCGATCGCCGAGCGCCTGCATGTTTTGCATCGCGGCGAATTCGATTTCAGTCAAACGGTTTTGAAATGCCTGAAAACGGTGGCCCGTTTCCGTTGCATAAAAACCGATCAGGAAGTCGGCTTCGCGATGCGACAAGCGTCTCGCATAGCTGTTTGCCAGGGCATCCCGGTACAGCCGCTGCAATTGCGGCTCTACGTGTCGAATTCGATATTCGCGGCGTCGAGCGCAATCGTGCGCGATCGTTCGTTGCATAGGCTCCCAGCGCGGATCGGTTTCGTTCCAGTGCGGGTTGCTCGGATCGAGCGTGCGGATGTTTTGCGCAACGCAACGGGCGATCTCGGTCGTTGCGTCGGTGCCGGCGTCGGCGGGAAAGGTGGCGGGCGCCGGCTTCAGTTGCTGGACCGCCAACAAGCTTTCGATTTGCGTGGCGTCGGCCGCGGATGCCGCCTTCGGCGCATCGAGCGCCGCGCGAGCGAGCGGCGCTCGCACCGGGAACGAGTGCGCAGCCAATGGCGGCGCCGGTTGTGCGGCGGCATACAGCCCCAGCAAAGCGACCCCGGCTCCGATCAATGCGATGCGACGAGCCATGGCGCAGCCCCATCGGGTTCGTCTTTCTTATCGGTGGAAACGCGGCGCGCAAGGCGGCCGGCCGGTCAGGCTCGCG
Organism: Paraburkholderia sp.; assembly: GCA_004322045.1. Taxonomy (GTDB): domain Bacteria; phylum Pseudomonadota; class Gammaproteobacteria; order Burkholderiales; family Burkholderiaceae; genus Trinickia. The sequence continues at coordinate 239,381 of SCRN01000034.1, read as the reverse complement.
GGCGATGCTCTCGAGCCGTGTCCATCGATTGTCAGAGGGCTAGGCTGCGCTTGTCTGAGCGGTGACGCACCATCACCATGGGTTAGACGCCTCGGTCTCGGTCTCAGTGCTGTGCGAGCTTGAACTCCCCGACCGCATGAGCGAGCTTCGACGCTTCTTCGCGCAACAGCGCCGCCGCGGCGGTTGACTGCTCGACGAGCGCGGCGTTTTGCTGCGTTGTGTGATCGAGCTGTGCGAGGGCCTGATTCACCTGGCCCAGCCCTGTGCTCTGCTCGCTGGCGGCAACTGTGATTTCGTCGATCACGCCCGCGATGCTGCGGACGCTGTCTACGATCTCGGTCATCGTCGCGCCGGCCGTTTGCACGAGCGCCGAACCTTCCCCGATCTTTTCGACCGACGAGTGAATGAGTTCCTTGATCTCTTTGGCCGCCTGCGCGCTACGCTGCGCAAGCGCGCGGACCTCGGCGGCCACGACCGCGAAACCGCGCCCGTGCTCGCTCGCCCGTGCTGCCTCCACCGCTGCGTTGAGCGCCAGGATATTCGTCTGGAAAGCGATCCCGTCGATCACGCCGATGATATCGGCGATCTTATCCGACGCCTTCGTGATTTCTTCCATCGTCGACACGACATTGCCCACGACCTGGCCCCCGCGCGTGGCAACCGTCGAGGCGGATGCAGCGAGCTGACTGACTTGCGTGACTGCGTCGGCCGAGTTGCGCGCGGTGCCGGCAATCTCTTCCAGCGCCGCGGCTGTCTCCTGCAAGCTGGACGCCGCGTGCTCCGTGCGGCTCGATAGGTTCTGATTGCCCTGCGCAATCTCGGCGCTTGCAACGTTGACCGATGCGCTGCTTTCGCGGATTTGCAGCAGGATCGCGCTGACTTTTTCCGCGAACAGATTGAACGCATGCGCGATCTGAGCTGCCTCGTCTTTGCCTGCGGCAGGCAATCGAGTCGAAAGATCTCCGCTGCCGCTTGCCACGTCGATCAACGCGTCCCGCACGCGCAGCACGCGTTTGAAAGCCGCGTTGGTCAGCGCCCCCAGGAGTGCGGCGGCGATCAGCGCAACCAGAATGATGGCGACGAGGGTGGTCGTTGCAACGGCGCGCATCCCTGCCGTCACATCGGACTTATCCAGCGCAAGCACCAGCGACCAATCGGTGCCGGCGATACGCCGTGCGCGCAGCAGTTTGGTGGCGCCGTCGATGTCGACCGTAGCCGTATTCGCCCCGGACTGCAGCCCTTCGAGCATCTCCGGCGTCAAAGCGGGCGACAGTTCAGTGGCCGGCTTCATGATCAGATCGGTTTTTGCCGAAGCGATAATGCGCCCGGCCTTGTCGACCAGAAATGCGAAGCTCGATGGCGTGGGATGCACCGATGTCACGATGCTGCTCACACTTTCCATGTAGAGACTCGCAGCCATCACCGCTTTCACGGTTCCGTCCCGGACGATCGGCACCGCGAATGCGAAGGCGGGCTTTCCGTTCGATGCGTCTTTGTACAGCGCCGTCACGATCAATTGCTGGGCGGCGACCGCCTGCTTGTACCAGGGCCGTGCGGTCGGATCATAGCCGGGCGCAAGCGGTACGTTGGAGAAGGCGGTTTTGTCGGGCAGACCGAGCGTCATGACCTCGAAACCGCCCGATTTTGCCAGAAGCTTCAGCGCCGGCAGCGGATCGCCTTCGCCGATTGCGATCGTATCGGCGAGCGCTTGCGTTTGTCGCGCGCGGTCGGAGATCCATTCGTCGATCGCAAGCGAATGCCCCGTCAAGATCGACATCAAGTTCTGATCGATCGCCTCGTCGTTGTGGTGCTTGACGACGGTGTAGGCAAGGCCTCCTGTCACCGCTAGGGCGGTGGCCACGATGGCGACGCAGGCCGCCAGGATACGTCCGCGAATCGATGCCAGCATAAGTCTGAGTCCCTCGGGGTTGCAGCGCTGTCAGGAATAAAGTTGGATGCCGAGCATCTCTTCCGCTGTTATCGGCGCGGAGAATCCGGACTTGAGGGCGGGAGATCGGCGTGACTGCTACTTCACCGCGTGGCCTACACGGAATCGAATTCGGCCTAACGGCGAGTGGTGCGTTTGCTTAACGCCGCTTCAAGCCGCCGACGCGTGACGGAGCGTCACGCCGTGGTGTGCGCCGTCGGTCGGGTCGATCGCCCAGATCAAGGCAACGCCCACCATTGCGGCAGCAGGCGCCGCACTTCGGCGCGCCGATAGCGGTCGTCGATCAAATGCAAGACGCCAATGTCCGTCTCGGTGCGAATGACGCGCCCGGCCGCCTGCACGACTTTTTGCAAGCCGGGATACAAGTAGACGTAGTCGTAGCCGCTGCCGAACTTGGCCTCCATCGTGCGGCGCATTTGCTCGTTGACTTCGTTCACTTGCGGCAGGCCCAAGGTGGCGACGAACGCGCCAATCAATTGTTCGCCGACCAGATCGACGCCTTCGGAGAAGGCGCCCCCCAGCACCGCCAAGCCGATCCCGCGCTCGCCCGTGCGAAATCGGGCGAGGAAAGCATCGCGCGCCGCTTCGTCCATGCCGGACGCTTGCACCCACAGCGGGATACCCGGGTGCCGTTCTTGCATGAGCGCGAAAATGCGTTGAACGTAGTCGAAGCTACTTAGGAAGCCTAAGTAATTACCGGGACGCTCGGCATACTGCCGCGCCATCAGATCGACAATGGGCAAGAGCGACCGCTCGCGATCGCGCCAGCGCGTGGAGACGTGCGCGGCAATATGGATTTTCAATTGTTGCGGGCGAAAGGGGCCGTCGACGTTCATGAATGCGGCGCGCTCGGGTAGGCCGAGCATGTCGCGATAAAAATGCTCGGGTGAGAACGTGCCGGAAAACATGACGGTCGTATGCGCCTGTGCGTGCCGCGGTGCGAGGAACGGCGCGGGCACGACGTTGCGCACGCACAGCGTGGATCGAGGCTTTGCGCGGCCCGCTGCGGCGTGCGTGCTCAAGCGCACGTCGAAGATCGAATGCTCGCCGAATTGTTCGGACAGCGACACGAAATGCATGGCATCGAAGAACACGCGCATCACCACGTCGTCGATCGAAAGCGGCGCGTCGGCGAGGTGATCGGTGACGGCGCCGATCAGATTCTGCGCGGCGGATAATACTCGCGAAGGCACCTCGGCATACGCAAGATACGCGTCCGTTTGCGTGCGATTGAGCGCGTTCCATTCGCGCTGCAAGCGTTGCAGCGGCTGCTTGAGCGTCTGCGGCGCGCTCTTTGCCGCGGCTTTGAACGCAGCTTGGTCGATCGACGCGGTGTACATCTTGCGTGCGCGCTCGAGCAGGTTATGCGCTTCATCGACGAGCACCGCGACACGCCATTGATTGATGCGCGTGAGCGCGTACAGCAACGCGCTGCTGTCGTAGTAGTAGTTGTAGTCGCCGACGACCACGTCGCACCATCGCGTCAGCTCTTGTGCCAAGTAATACGGGCACACGCCGTGCGCGAGCGCCGCTTCACGCACCGTCTCGCGATCGAGGCGGCGCTGGGAGAGCGCCCGTTCACGTGCGTCGGCGAGCCGATCGTAAAAGCCGTGTGCGAGCGGGCAGGATTGCCCGTGGCAAGCTTTGTCCGGATGTTCGCAGGCTTTGTCGCGTGCGACGAGTTCGAGCGTGCGCAATGGCACTTCTGCGGCCTGAGCGGCAGCGTGCCGATGCAGCGATTCGATGGCGTCGAGCGCGAGCGCGCGGCCCGGCGTTTTTGCCGTGAGAAAGAAGACCCGTTCAATATGCCCTTGCCCGCATGCCTTGAGGGCGGGAAACAACGTTGCGAGCGTTTTGCCGATGCCGGTCGGCGCCTGTGCCATCAACGCGCTTGCGCCGCGTGCGGCGCGGTAGACCGCCACCGCGAGCTCGCGCTGCCCGCTGCGAAACGCGCCGTGCGGAAATTGCAGTGCTTCGAGCGCCGCATTGCGTGCACGCCGGTGCGCGCTTTCGCGCGCGGCCCAACTGAAAAATCGTTCGCACTGCTGAGCAAAGAAGCCTTGCAGTGCGGCTGCATCGTACGATTGCGCGAGGACCGTTTCCTTGCGTGTGCCGATGTCGAAATAGACGAGCGCCACATCCAATTGCGCGAGGCCTCTTGCTTGGCACAGCAAATGGCCATAGACGAGCGCTTGCGCCCAATGCAGCGCGCGGTGATTGTCGGGCATCGCGTCGAGCTGACCGCGATAGGTCTTGATTTCTTCGAGCCGGTTCGCCTCGGGATCGTACCCGTCGGCGCGGCCGCGCACGGTTAGCTCGCCGCACGCGCCGCTCAATGTCAGCTCCGATTCGTAGCCAGCCGCGCGACGAGACGTGACGAACGCATGACCTTCCATGCCTTCCAACGCCGTGGGCGAGGGCGTGAAGCGAAGATCGAGGTCGCCGCGCTTGGCCGTGAACTCGCACAGCGTTCGGACGGCTACGACGTATGTCATGCCGTAGCCATCATCGTGGCGCAGCCGGCATCCTGAGCCCAGCGGACATCGAGCACGCGCACCGGCATGCCGTGCGCAATGCAGAAGCGCAGCCAGCGCGTTTGATTGTCTTGCAGCTTATCGCCGGGTCCTTTCACCTCGATGAATTCGTAGCGCCGCTCGGCAGGCCAAAAGCGGACGAGGTCGGGCAGGCCGGAGCGGTTTTCGCGGAGATCGGCGAGCAACCGCGTGAACCACAGCTTCAAATGCGCAGCGGGCAAGCAGTCGAGGGCGAGATCGACGAGTTGCGGCGTCAGCATCGACCAAAATACGAACGGCGATTGCAGCCCGGCCTTCGCTTCGAGGTGATGCCGGATCGTCGCTCGATATCCATCGTCATCGAGTTGCGAAAGGCAGCGGGCGAACACTTCCGCGCGGCGCGAGAGGAAATCGGGCGCGTGCAGATCGGCCGGGCCGCGCTGAAACGGATGGAAGAACGCGCCCGGCACAGGGGCAAATACGGCTTCCCAACACAGCAGCCCGAACAGTGAATTGACGAGACTGTTTTCGACGTAAAAGACGGGAGCCGCTTCTCTACTCAAATGGTCGCGCGCGACATACTCCACAGAAAACGGTGCGTTGGGGTAGGGCAGCACGAGCGTTTCGCGCTCGATCGCTGCTTCGCGCGCGGGGCGCTGTGCAGGCAGCCCCAATGCTCTGTGCAGCCTTGGCAGCATGCGCGCGACGCGCTGGCGTTCGGCTTCGCTTTCCGGTTCGTGCAGGGCTTGCTTCGCTAGATCGAGCGCCTGCGCGCAGCGCCCGTCGCGCTCCAGCACGCGTATGCGGCGATGCCTCGCGCCGGGCCATTCGCTGCCTGCGTATGCATCGAACGCAACCGGCCAGCGAGCGAGTCGTTCGGCATGCTGGCCGATGCGAAACAGCAGCTTGGCGCGTCGCGTTTCGAGCCACGCGTTGTCGATGTCGATGGCGATGGCGCGAACTGCCGCTAGTAGCAGGACGATGTCCCCCTCGTCGGCGAGCGCATCGAGTACAGCGCGACATGCATCAAGTGCGAGATAGGCGTCGATATCGGCGCGCCTGCGAAACGCGCGGGCCGATGCGGGAAACGGAACCGATTCGTACTGGAAGATGCCCAAATCGGCGAGCACGAACTCGGACCAATCCTGGTGCAAGTTGCCGAAGAACATCAGCCGCAAGCGCTCGCAAAGCGCATCGATAGTCGTGCGCAATGCGGTGTCGGATTCGGTCGCGTTCGCGTCCCACTCGCCGTAGCGGCGCGGCTCGGCATGTGTCTTGCGCAACGCGTCTAGCCAGGCCGCTTTACGCTCGTGTTTGCTGCCCGCCGCGGACGGAAACATGCGCAGCAGTTCGGGGCGCGTGGCGATCGAGAACAGCTCGTCGATCGTCACCGGTGCGTCGGCGTCGACCCACCCGAGCGCAGCCAAAGGCGCGGCAGCTTCGAGCGGGCATCCGATCTCTTCGTACACGAGCCGACTTGCGCGAAAGAGCGGCCCTTGCCGCATCAGCATGCGCACGAGCAACGCGCGCGAAGCCTGCGGCAACCGGGCGAAATTTTGCAGAAACGCGTGCTCGGCGGCGTCGAGCAAGTCGTCGTAGCGCTCGGCGATCCAGGCCAGCGCGCGCTCGAAGTTCGACAGGTAATAGGGCGACGGAGCGGGGGACGACACGACGGTTTTGCGGGGACTGTATAAATATACAGGGATGATAGCAAATTCGCGGGCGTCCGCGCCGGTTCGGACCGCTCGATCGCGTTCGCACGGGAGTGGGCGGCGCGGCGATAATGGCGCACGGCCTATTTTCGGACAGGCTCTTGTCCTTGCGCTTTCCCTCTCGTTCGGAGTCTTATGGCTATATCGACTCGCATCGGTCGCTTCTTGCGCAACCGTCCGCGGATTTTCATCGCCGTCGCACTCGGTATTGCGTCATATCTCATCGTGCCGTGGCATTTGCGTCCGATCCAGCGAGCGCTGGTTGCGTGGGACATCGGCATGTGGCTCTACCTCGCCATGATCTGGCTCCTCATGGCGAGGGCAAGCCCCGAAGACGTGCAGCGGGTGGCGGAGCGCGAGGACGAAGGGGCAACGGCCGTGCTCGCGCTCATCACGGCCGCGGCCATTGCGAGCTTGGTGGCGATCGTCGTCGAGCTATCTGCCGCGAAGGGGCTTGGGCCTGCGCAGGCGAGCATCAATTACGCGTTGACCGGCGCGACGATGATCGGGACATGGCTGCTGATTCCGACGGTATTCACGCTGCAGTACGCCCGCTATTACCACCGGGCGGGCGAGAACGAAGCATCGCTCAAGTTCCCCGACCCGGATCAGCCGCTCGATTACTGGGACTTCTTGTACTTCTCGTTCACGATCGCGGTGGCGTCGCAGACCTCCGATGTTTCGCTGTGCTCGCGTCGCGCCAGACGCACGGCATTGGCGCAATCGATTTTGTCGTTTTTCTTCAATGCCGCGGTGGTGGGGCTTTCCGTGAATATTGCGGCGGGGTTGTTGGGGTCTTGAGGGGTGCCGTCATCCTTGACCTTTTTGACGCCTTACCTTAATGTAAGGAATTGATATTTTTGGGAGGAATCATGACCTCGGCCACTGTGACGTCGAAGGGACAGATCACGATCCCAGTGCATGTTCGAACGCAATTGGGGCTTGCGACCGGTGATCGGCTCGAATTTATCTTCAATGAGGCAACGGGTCGGTATGAAGTAGTGCCGGCGACGCGGTCGGTTACCGCACTCAAAGGGATCATCCGCAAACCGGCTAAACCGGTGTCGATCGAGGACATGAATGCCGCGATTGCCAAGCAAGGAGCCTCGGCCCGATGATCGGTCTCGACACGAACGTTCTAGTACGGTATTTCGCGCAAGACGATCCGGCGCAATCGAAAAAGGCGAATTCGCTCATCGAGTCGCTGACGGTCGAGCGGCCCGGTTATGTCACGCTAGTCGCGCTCGTTGAAGTGGTTTGGGTATTGGGACGGGCGTATCGCGCCGCGCGGGACGAAATCGCGCAAGTAGTCGAGACATTGTTGCGGACGAAGGAGCTCGTGGTGGAGGCATCCGAAACCGTCTGGCAAGCACTGCGCTTGTTTGCGAATTCTTCCGCTGACTTCTCCGACTGCTTGATCGAGCGAGCAGGATACCGTGCGCAATGCGAACATACGGTGACCTTCGATACGAAGGCGGCTAAGAGCGCGGGTATGAGGCTGATCAAGTAGTGGGCTTGCCATCGTCTGCGGCGCGAAGCCGGGCCCGCGTGATGGCTCGGTGTCCCGGCTTCGTTTCGTCACTTCAACGTCGTCTCCCGCGCACGCAGATCGAACACGAGCACTTCCGCGCGATCGCCATCGGCGAGTGTCAGTGCCGTCTCCTCACGCAGCTTCGCGCCATCGCCCGCATTCAACCTGATGCCGTTGAGCGTCACCTCGCCGCTCGCCACGTGCACGTAGGCGTATCGGTCGCCCGGCAGCGATAGCGACACCGTGTCGTCACCGTCGAGCTGCGCGGCATACACACGTGCATCCTGCCGCAACGCAAGCGAGGAGGCTGCACCATCGGGCGAAAGCATGAGACGTAGCTGCCCGCGCTTCTCTTGCGGGCTCACATGCATTTGCTGATAGCGAGGCTGCGCCCCGACTGCCGACTCGGAAGGAACGATCCAAATCTGCAGGAAATGCACCGGGTTATCGGGCGACGGGTTGTATTCGCTGTGCGCGACGCCCGTGCCGGCGCTCATCAACTGCACGTCGCCCGGCACAATCGTCGAACCGTTGCCCATCGAATCGCGGTGTTCAAGTGCGCCCTCGAGCACATACGAGAAGATCTCCATGTCGCGATGCGGGTGGCGGCCGAAGCCTTGGCCTGCAGCGACCCGATCGTCGTTGATGACAAGCAGATCCGAAAAGCCCGTTTGCTCCGGGTCGAAGTAGTTGGCGAATGAAAACGTGTGCCGCGAACTGAGCCATCCATGCTCGGCAACGCCGCGGTCGGCCGCTTTCCTGATCTCGATCATTATCGTTTCTCCGAAACGTTAGGACGCCGAACGAATAAAAGCATGCCGGTGTCGATGAGCAAGAAGTCTAGGCCAATGCACCGTCCGCAAGAAGCCTCACCGGACGTACTCACCGTCTCATGGATAGGACAATCTCATTTGCGCTGCCGTGCGTTCATCTGCCGAACGTCGAAGTGGGGCGCGCGTGCGTCGACGCGGTTTTAGGGTTCCTTGCTGACGACATGTCGAGCGCGTGCGACTAGGCTGCTCGAGGGGCCGAGTGGCCTTCGGCCTGACCCTCGTCATCCGCGCGAAGCGGCAGCGTAGCGACGGCCCGACCGGCTTCACGCCAGGCGTCGATGCCGCCCTTGAGCGGCAAGACATCATGAAAGCCCGCCTCGATCAGTTTTTTCGCCATCCACGCCGCGGACACTTCGTTCGGACACGAGCAATAGACGACGACTTTCTGTTCGGGGCGATAAGCGGCAATGATCTCGTCCAGCCGCCGTTCGTCGGCCAATTGGGCGCCTGGGATCACATACGGTTCGAGCTGCCGTTTTTCATCGGAGCGAATGTCGAGCACGACAGGGGCCGGTTCGCCCGACATCAATGCATGCAACTCGTCGACGGCGATGCGGGCATCGACGAGTTTGGCTTTGAGCGCGCGCCGCCGGAGCCAGCGATAGCCCGCGTAAGCGGCCAGCAACGCCGCGACGACGAACAAGCTGCGGGACCCCAAACGGTTGACGGCGCCGAGCAGCCAATCGACTTCGCGCGAGACCATGACCCCTACGGCTAAGCCGAGCGTCGCCCAGATCGCCGCGCCGATGCCGTCATGGGCGACGAACGCGCGATACGGGACGCCCACTGCCCCGGCCATCGGCACGGACAATAGCGACAAACCCGGCACGAGCTTGGAGACGGTCAGCACACGCACCCCCCAGCGGCCGAAAAAGCGCTCGGTCTTCTTCACGCAGGTATCGCGCGAGAGCGAGAGGCGGCAGAGTGTCTTGAGGGTAGCGCCGCCGTAATAGCGACCCGCGAAGAACCAGACGCTGTCGCCCGCGACCGACGCGAACACCGCGAGCACGAGCACAGGCAGCAATTGCTCGCCTATCGACGCCGGGTGCAACGCGGCCATCGCGCCGAATGCAATGAGCGTGGGCATGGCCGGCACAGGCAGCCCCAGCGACGCCGCCAGCGCATTGACAAAGACCAGGGCAGGGCCGTAGCGCGCGACTAGATCGTGGAGCATTGGGGTTTTCCTCGCGGTGAGCGACCGCTGGCAGGCGGCACTCGCGAATTATGCCGCGATCGATGCGTCGTTGCGCGTGAAGCGCAGGCGCGGGCGCAGGCACGGGGTGGCGCAGTCCGCCGCGCGGGACGAGGCCATCGGTGCAGGCGGAGAAATGCAAAGAACGCACAAAACGCAAAACCGGCTTGTCGTCGTCATGACGAAGCAAGCCGGTTTCGCTTCGATACGGTGAAGCTGCCTTATGTCGACCTGTGCGGCCAGCGGGCCATCGCTGTGCGCCGCTTCACGGCGGCTCAACTCCTTAGTTGCCGAAATACAGCGACTTGGCACCAACCGCTTGGACCGGCGCACCCGAAGCCGACGATCCGGCGTGAACGCCGCCGATCGCTTGATTCTTGCCGTTTTGGGCATCGACGCGCGCTTGGATCGTTTGCGCATCCGTGGGGTAGTACGGGTCGTTGCTGAAGCTGCGCGGGCCGCCGGCTTGCTCGAATTGCACGAGCTCGGCCTTGACTTGCGCGCGGCTCACGGGGGCGCTCGATTGGGCGAAAACGGCAACCGGAGCGGTCAGAGCGGCGGCGATGACGACGGATTGAATGAGCGATTTCATGGTAACTACCTCCAAAGTTTGTTTGTCCTGGCTGTTGCATCGGGTTCGTTGTGTGGAACCGATGACTGCAGTCTAGCGATCGGAAGCGCTAGGGTTAACGCCTAATTGGAGAAATCATCGTTACAAATTTGGTCATAATCGACGCGTTGTCCGGCGCATCATTGCAGCTTCATTGCGGAGTTCGGTATGCGGTTATCGTTACAAAAAGCTTTCATTGGCCTGAGTCTGTCCGTATTGCAAATTCATGCGTTCGCGCAAGCACCCGATACGGTTCAGCTCGAAGCGCTGACTTGGACGGAGTTTCGCGATCAGATTGCCGCGGGGAAAACGACGATCATCATCCCCATCGGCGGCACGGAGCAAAGCGGGCCCTACGTGGCGCTCGGCAAGCACAACGCGCGCGCTCAGTTTCTTGCGACACGCATCGCTCAGGCGCTCGGCAATGCACTCGTCGCACCGGTCATCGCTTACGTTCCCGAGGGCGGCTATTTGCCGCCTACCTCGCACATGCGTTTTCCGGGCACGATCACGGTATCGGACGATGTGTTCGAGAAAACGCTGGAATCGGCGGCCAACAGCTTCAAAGTGCATGGCATCAAGAACGTGGTATTCCTGGGCGACCACGGCGGCTATCAGGACGACATCAAGCGTGCGGTGGCGCGGTTAAACAAGGTGTGGGCCGGCTCGAAAGCGCGTGCTTTCGCACCGCCCGAGTACTACGCCGAAAGCTCGGACGGCTACGCGCGCACGCTGCGGGAGAAGGGTTATCGCGACGACGAGATCGGCACGCATGCGGGACTGGCGGATACGTCGTTGCTGCTCGCCGTCGCCCCGAACATGGTGCGGCTCGATGCGCTGCGCCGCGCGCCGAAGCTTGGCACGGCCGATGGCGTCTACGGGGGAGATCCGCGGCGCGCGAGCGCCGAATTGGGACGGTTAGGTATCGATGCAATCGTTGCCCGCACGACCGAGGCTATCCGCAAGGAGACGGCGGGCCGTTGAAACGTGGCCTTCGCCGCATGCCCGCGGCCTAGGTCCTTGAAAGGAGGCGCCATGCGCTTGAAAGGCTTTCGGTACACGCAATTGGCATCGGCTATCGGCGCGGCGCTCGTCGGCGCGACGATGGCCTTCGGGGCGAGCGCGGCATCGGCCTCGGCATCGACGATACAAACGGTGCCGGGCATGCCGAGCGTGATCGATGCGTCGAATCTTTACGGCGAGGCGCGAGCAAATCATCTGAGCCCAGCCGTGGCCGGTGCGCTATCGCGCATCTACGTGCCGAACTTGCGCTCCAACGATGTGTACGTCATCGATCCGTCCACGTTCAAGGTCGTCGACAAGTTTCCCGTGGGCCGAAGTCCCCAGCACATCGTGCCGTCGTGGGACCTGCATACGCTGTGGGTGACGAATAACGCCGAAGGCCGCACCGACGGCAGCCTCACGCCGATCGATCCGACTACCGGCAAGCCCGGCGCGCAGGTGACGGTCGACGATCCCTACAACATGTATTTCACGCCGGACGGCAAGGAAGCGATCGTCGTCGCGGAGGCGCACGCGCGGCTCGATTTTCGCGATCCGCACACGATGCGGCTGCTATCGAGCCTGGACGTGCCCGAATGCAAGGGCATCAATCACGCCGACTTTTCGATCGGCGGCAAGTACGCGATCTTCACCTGCGAGTTCGGTGGCAAGCTCGCGAAGATCGACATGGTGCAGCGCAAGGTCGTCGGTTATTTGGAACTGCACAGCAAAGGCATGCCGCAAGACATCCGCGTCTCGCCCGACGGCAAGGTGTTCTATGTGGCTGACATGATGGCCGATGGCGTTTATCTCGTCGATGGCGACAGCTTCCAGCGCATCGGCTTCATTCATACCGGGGTGGGCACGCATGGGCTGTATCCGAGCCGCGACGGCACGAAGCTGTATATCGCCAATCGCGGGACGAGCCGCGTGCACGGTTCGCGGCACGGCAAGGGCAGTGTCTCGGTGCTCGACTTCGCCACGCGCCAGGTGGTGGCGACGTGGCCGATTCCCGGCGGCGGCAGCCCCGATATGGGCAACGTCAGCGCCGACGGCAAGACGCTGTGGCTTTCGGGGCGTTTCGACGATGTCGTCTATGCGTTCGATACCGCGACAGGCGCGGTCAAGTCGATTCCGGTCGGCATGGAGCCGCATGGATTGACGGTATGGCCGCAGCCCGGGCGGTATTCGCTCGGGCATACGGGCAACATGCGCTGAGGGTGTTTACCGCCCGCTATGCGCTGCGCTTGGCCGGACGTAGCGCATAGGCGCCGTCGCCCAGCAAGAACAACACGATGAGGGCGACGGCCCAAAACACCGGGTATTCCCAGCCGCCGCCCTTGTTCGTGAAGAGCCAGCCGTTTGCCCCGTGAACGAGCACGACCGTGCCGAGCATTTCCACGGCGAGCGGCACGGCCACCCACGGCGCATAAATGCCGAGGATCAGCGCGAAGCCGCCAAAGAGTTCGAGGGCGAGCGTCAAATAGGCCGCGACGGCCGGCAAACCGAGCGAAGCGAAATAGCCGACGAAGCCAGGGACGGTGAAGACGAACAGCTTCAGGCCCACGTGCGCGAGAAACAGCACGCCCAGGCTGACGCGCAGCAGGAGCGCGGCGAGCGGCGCGGTTTTGTCGTTGATCATGATGGTCTACCGTAACGGTTGAGAAAGGTTGCGGGGCGCGCTTGCTAGCGCCATCCCTCGTTTTCCGGGCGCGAATGCCCGTCAATTGCGCAAGATACGTTTGCTCCCTGTGCCGATCAACTCGACTATGATTCATCCACCATTTACTCCTGGTTGACGATGGATGGATACGCTTACGAGCATGCGGGTGTTTCGCCTTGCGGTCGAATTGAAAAGTTTCGCGGCGGCGGCGCGCCGGCTCGATATGTCGCCCGCGATGGCGAGCAAGCACGTCATGCATTTGGAGCGCCGCTTGGGCGCATTGCTGCTCAATCGAACCAGCCGGCATTTGAGTCTCACCGAATCGGGCGCGACCTATTTCGAGCACGTGCGTCAATGGATCGACGAACTCGACGATGTCGAAGCGGCGGTCGCTCAATCGACGGCTTCGCCGCACGGCACGCTAAAGCTCAGTGTCCCCGTTTGGATGGCGAATCCCGATTTCGTCGGCGTGCTGAACGATTATCGAAAGCGGTACCCCGACGTCATGTTCGATGTGGATTTGTCGGGCCGCTTCGTCAATCTCGTCGAAGAAGCGTTCGACTTGGCGCTGCGCGTGACCAATCCGCTTTCATTGGGGCCGGCGCTGATCGCGCGGCCGATTGCACCGGTGACGTTTCATCTCGTCGCGTCGCCCGGCTATTTGCGGTTGGCCGGCGAGCCCGCCGATGCACAAGCGTTGGCTAGCCATACCGTCCTTGGCTATTCGATGCTGCCGGCCAACAATACGTTGGAAGTCGAAGGGCCCCGGGGCGTCGAAGCGCTCAAGTTCAATCCTGTTTTGCAGACGAACAACGAGTCGTTGCTACGTCTGGCCGCTCTGGAAGGCATGGGGCTTGCGTTCTTGCCGAAAGTGCTGGTTGCACGCGACTTTGAGGCGGGCGCGTTGGTAGCGGTGCTGACCGACTATCGCTTTTTCGGCACGAAGCTTTATGGCGTTTATCGCCATCGGAAGTATCTCTCCCCGAAGGTCAGGACCTTCCTCGATTTTCTGTGCAACGATGCGCGCTTGCGCTGATGTCCGACGCGTGAAAGCGCGACCGTGTTTCGGGTTAGCGGCGATATCCATCGGAGACGCAATGTTCGAATCGTATTGGTCGTGTCGCGGGAGTGCACACCGGCGCAGAGCAAAAGCCGCCCAGCTATTTTCCGCTGCAGTGCTGCTATGGGTGACGAGCGACGCGCGAGCGCAAGGGACGGTGCAACTTTACGGCATCGTGGACGGCGCTCTGGCGTATGTCTCCAACCAGGTCGGCAAGCATGCATGGACGCAGGCGAGCGGCGTCGGGCAATCCAATCGATGGGGGATGCGCGGCGCGGAGGAGCTCGGCGGCGGCTGGCGCGCAGTGTTTCGCCTCGAGAACGGTTTCACGATCAATGACGGGCGCTTTTCGCAAGGAGGCCTCGAATTCGGCAGGCAAGCGTTCGTGGGTCTATCGAGCGATCGGTTCGGGACATTGACCTTTGGCCGACAGTACGACTTCATGGCGACGAATCTGACGCAATTTGCGGCAGCCACGCTCACGCCGTCGGTGTTTGCGTTCCACCTGGGCGATCTCGACCGTCTGGGCGCGGAACGCGTCGACAATGCGGCGCGTTATGTTACGCCCGATATCGCCGGATTTCAGTTCGGCGCACTCTATTCGTTCGGCGGTCAGCCGGGCAATTTCGTCGCGAACAGCGCGGTGGCATTTGGTGCGACCTACGCACACGGGCCGTTCCGCGCAGGTGCTGCGTATGTGGGGATCCACAACGTTGCGACGGCTTTCGGTATCGGCACGAGCGTGCTCGGCACTTCGCTCGTAGGCACGGGACCGCAGGGACTCCTCGCGCCATTCAAGGTGTTCGACAAGCTGACGGTGTCCGGTGTCGGTGCGGGCTATCAATGGGGGCCTGCTTTTTTGCACGCGCTCTACACCATCGTCGATTTTCGGCAGAAAGGCGCGAGTGCATCGCTACGCACGGTCGAAGGCGGAGTGAAGTATTCGATCGACTTCGCGCTGTCGGTAGGGGGGAGCTTCGCTTATTCGAACCTCGGTGATGCGCATTGGAATCAAATCGCGGCCGGTATCGATTACGCGCTGTCCAAACGCACGGATGTGTATGGCAGCGCCGTGATGTTGCGTGCAAGTAGCGGCGTGCGCGCGCAATTATTTTCCCTGCCGGCGGCAAGCTCGAATGCTCAAACAGTCGTGTCGGTCGGCGTGCGGCACCTGTTCTAGGGGTAATTCACTACGCGTCTTCTAATAAATAATCTTTTAACAAAACGTTTGTTACGGCTTTTGCGTATTTTCCCCTTCGTCGCAAGGAAAACTCGCGACGGGTATTTGTCGATAGGGTTTCTTTGACTTGCATCAATGTCGGCGGGCGCTATTGTTCGTACATATAGAGTCATAAAACTTCGAACCTGATCCACGGAACGCCTGAGGATGATCTCGGGCAGTTTCGCCTTATCGCTCCCTTTTACCGAGCACGCGCGCCGCAATGGAAGGTGTTGCTGAATGCGACACGTCCGGCGACCGATCAACACAATGCGACGCGATGCGTTGCAGACCCGAAAGCACGGCCCCCTAGGCCTGTGAGGACAGCATGGGCGCGTTGAACTCGCGCTGCTGCGCTGGGTTTGGGGCTGCGGGAAGGGAACGGATGTGCGAGCTTTCTTCGAACGTATGAGGCGGGCCTATCGCGATTGGTTTGCGCAGGGTTTCGCGCTCGGCGTACTCACGCTCGCGTTAGCTGCCACCGTCACCGTTTATTCGCTGAGCCAGCAATTCGTGGAGCGCGAGGCGCGCCTGCGGTTCGAAAACGATTCTCGCAGCGTCGAGCAGCAAATTTCCGTTCGCGTGCGCCTCTATACGGATGTGCTCGTCACGATGCGCGCTTTATTCGGCGAAGACGCCCAGGTGACGCGGCAGGAATTTCACGATTTTGTCGATGGCCTCGATTTACGGGGACGATATCCCGGATTTCAGACCTTGAATTATGCGTTTTTCGTTCGCGCAGCCGATGCGGGCACGTTTATCGCCGCCCAGCGCAAGGATGCGATTTTACAGCAAGCGGGCATCGATTTTTCGATTCACCCGCCCGGCGTCCGCGATGGCTATGACGTCCTGACCTACCTCGAGCCGCTCGGTGTCAATCGCGAGGCGGTCGGCCTCGATATGGATGCGACGCCGCAGCGGCGCGCGGCAATGGAAACGTTACGTGATACGGGCGAACCGGTCAGCAGCGGCCGGTTGATTCTGGACGAGCGTGGTGCGCAGTTCGTCGGATTGGCGATGCGCATGCCCGTGTATCGCAAGGGGATGAGAGCGTCAACGGTCGAGCAGCGCCGGCGTGCCTATGTCGGGTCCGTGGGCGCTGGAATCCGCGTGAACGATATGATGGACGGGTTGCTCAGCGCCCAGACGCTGCGCGTCATCAAGTTCAAGATCTACGACGCCGGCAGTTTGCGCGGCCCGGCCACACCGCCGTCGAAGGAGTCGCTGCTGTACGACAGTGTGAACGGCGTGGCGAGCCGGCACCCCGCGGCTGTCGCCGGGCTCTCGCACGCTCCGATGCGCGCGGCCGCCGTCGGAGCGCCGATCGCCCCGTTCGCGCCGCAGGCGGTTCGCGAGGCCAAGCCGCATAGGCTAGAACGGCGCGCGGAGCAACCGTTTGCCGGGCGACGCTGGGTGATCGAATTTTCGGCCGATCTCGGCGCGCTCAGCGGCACACAGCGGGTCCTGCCCAACCTCGCGTTGATCGCCGGGCTCTTGATCAGCGCGTTGCTGGCGGTTTTGGCGTATGCGTTGTCCACTTCGAGAGTGCGCGCGGTCAAGATGGCCGATCAAATGACGCGCGATCTGCGCGAAAGCGAGGAGGCACGCGCCGAGGCGCAGCGCATTGCGCATCTCGGCGATTGGCTCGTCGATGTCGATGAGGGCCAGGCGCATCTATCCAAAGAGATGGCGCGCTTGGTCGGCTCGGCGCGGCAGGCGCAAACCGTCAGGGCGCTGCTGCGAACGATCGATGCACCGGATCGGCGTTTGCTGACGGAGCGCGCGAGATCGACGTTAGCGACCCGCGATGTGTTCGAGATCGAGTGCCGCTATCGGTCCCGTCATGGCCGGCGCGGGTGGCTGCGCGTGATCGGCCATGCCTACGGCGCCGCCGGATCGCTTCGGCTGCGCGGCACCGCCCTCGAAATCACGAAACAGAAGTCGATCGAGCGAGCAAGAGAATTGGAGCATACGTTCACGCTCTATCTGGCGACGGCCGGCAACGAGTTCGACGTATGCCGGCATCTGATCGAATCGATCGTACAGGGCATGGGCTGGGCCGGCGGTGCGTTCCGCCCGACGCCGTCGGGCGTCAAGCAATTGCTGTGCGCCACATCGACCGCGCTCGATAACGAACTGGAAACGTGTCTGCTGGCCCTTGCGCCCAGTGCGACGAGCGAGGAGGCGGCTCCGCCTGCGCCGAGTTGGACGGCGCTGCGCACGGCCGACACGACGGGGTGGCTCGCCGATGCCGGCATTGCCACCACCTTCTCGTTCGCATTGCGAATGGGCTCGGTCGTGGTCGGTGTGGCCGAGTTTTATTCGCGCGAACGACGCCATGTCGAACCGCAGGCGTTGGTGATGGCGCGCTCCATTGTCGGCCAGATGAGTCACTTCCTGCAGCGCCGGCAAGCCGAAGAGAACTTGCATTTCCTGGCGACGCACGATGCATTGACGGGCCTGCCCAATCGCTTAATGTTCCGCGAACATTTGGATGCGCTCCTCGCGCATGCGCGGGCGGACGCCACCGCATTGCACGTGCTCTTCATCGATCTGGATCGATTCAAGGACGTCAACGATTCGCTGGGGCACAACGTCGGCGATTTGCTGTTGCGCGCGGTGGTGGCGCGCTTGCAAGACGCATTGACACACAGCGACATGATCGCTCGCCTGGGCGGTGACGAGTTCGTCGTGCTCGTCAAGCAGGCAAGCGATGGTTTGACGATCGTCATCGAGACGATCGACGAGATTCAGGCGGCGCTCGCGCAACCGTTCACGATCGGCGGTTCGCAACTCCAAGTCAGCGCCAGCATTGGCGTGAGTTCGTTCCCTGGCGATGGCGACGATGCCCAGACCTTGCTCAAGCACGCCGATATGGCGATGTATGGGGCAAAACAGCGCGGCAAGAATACGTATCAGATGTATGTGCGGCAGATGAGCATGTCGTTGCATCGGCGCGTGGAGATGGAAGCGCAATTGCGGCATGCCGTCGACAACGGCGAATTCGCGCTCGTCTATCAGCCGCGCGTGGATTTGCGCTCGAACCATTGCACGGGGGTGGAGGCATTGTTGCGCTGGAACAGTCCGGTGCTAGGGGCCGTTTCTCCCGTCGATTTCATCCCGGTTGCCGAGGAAACCGGCGCGATCGTACCGATCGGCGCTTGGGTGCTGCGCGAGGCCTGCCGGCAGGGGGCGCAGTGGCGGGCTAGGGGGATGGGGCCGATCCATGTCGCGGTGAATTTGTCGGCGCGGCAATTCGCCGACCCGCGGCTGCATGAAAGCATTCTGGAGGCGCTCGAGGACGCGGGGTTGCCCGGCGCGTTTCTCGAACTCGAACTGACCGAGAGCATGGTGATGCGTCATCCGGAACAAGCGGTGCGCTGGCTTGCCGCGATCAAACGCACCGGCGTGCGCCTCTCGATCGACGATTTCGGCACGGGCTATTCGTCCCTCGCGTATCTCAATCGCTTCCCGATCGATACCGTCAAGATCGATCGATCGTTCATCCGCAATGTGCCCGACAGCCATAGCGACACGCAAATAACGAGCGCGGTGATTGCGCTCGGCCATAGCTTGGGCCTATCCGTGATCGCCGAAGGCGCCGAGACGCAAGCGCAGATCGATTTTCTCCGTAAGGAAGGCTGCGACGAAGTGCAGGGTTACTTCTTCAGCCGTCCCATTCCCGCCGACGACGTCGAAAATTTTCTTGGACGTGTGGCGGATTACGGTCTCGAGCCTACGAGATCGTCAACAACGGGAGCCGACGTCATTCGTCCACAGGGCTCCCACCATGCCTAGAAGGAAGCATCATGGAGACCACGAAACGGGGTGTTACCGATATGTACAACGCCATCGACGCGCTCGACTTCGGCCGGATCAAGGCTAAGCTCATGCATCGGCACGATGGCGTTCTGGCATTGCGCACGATCGAGCGCGCGGAAGCGGGATACCGGCAATTCCTCAAGTTGGCGGCGAAATATCCTGATGCGCCGATCGTGCCGAGCAAGGAGGTGGATGAATTCTGGCACATGCATATCCTGGACACGCAACGTTACAGCGCCGACTGCGAACGGATCTTCGGCTATATGATTCATCACGATCCCTATAGCGGCATCGACGGCGGTGAGGACGAGGCCCGTCATCTCGCACTGACGGCGCACAGCAGTGAATTGGTCGCGTATGAGTTCGGCGAAGGCACCGCCTACTGCGTGAGGCCTGCGGTGATGGGCGATGCTCAGGCGTATTGCGTGAAGCCGAAAGCGAAGGGCGATGCGCAGGCGTACTGCGTGAAGCCGGAAGCGAACGGCGATGCGCAGGCGTATTGTGTGAAGCCGGAAGCGAAGGGCGCTGCACAGGCATACTGCGTGAAGCCGGAAGCCAAAGCTGATACCGCGCCATACTGCGTTCGTCCGATGGCGTCTCTAGTGAGCGGCGAGCCGACCTAGCACCGCAGCATCTGAGCGCCGGCCGCGCGGGGCGGTCCGATTCGCCCGCCGCCCCAGTCTCGCGCTATCCGCCTCGCACGGAAGTCGTCGGTGCGCGGCGCTCCCGCGCGCATTCCACGCGGAGCGCGCCCGTACTGTCGCGCTCCGTTGACACAGGTCAAGCCCCTTCAAATCCGATGCGCCAACATGAGAGCCAACCCGTCGAATGCCGCATGCTGGCGGCGCGCGATCGGTGACCGAATGAAGGTGAGGAAATGGGCATCGGCATGCAAATCGTGTACGTCGGCTTTCCTGGGGCGGCGCGAATAGAAGCCGAGGCCGGCGTCCAACTCCTGCGACTCATGCGCTTCGCAGCGCACGTGAGCCATTGCCATCTCGCGATCGAAGCCATGCGCGGGCCGAATGGGCTCTACTACGACGCGCGTCTTGACATCGTGACGCCCGAGAAGCAATTTATCCCATTGCCGCATTGTGCCGACAAGGATCCGGAGGCGGCGGTGCGCGCGGCGTTCGACTATGCCGAACGCGAACTGACCCATCGAGGCAGCGATTTTGTGCGCCGCGGCGCATGACGCCGTCGAACGTCGAATCTGCCGTAAGCGTTTAACGATGCCCCGCGCCGTGCGCCTTTTCGCGCGCCAAACGGGCGATCGTTTCCATCGCCAGATCGAATTCCGTCGTCTTGTCGAAGAAGTAATCGGCGCCGGCGGTTACGCTCGCCTCGCGAAATACCGGAGACGCGTAGTTGGTCAGCACGATCGTGACAATGGGATCGGTTCGATCGCGCAACGCGTGGAGCAGGTCCATCCCGTTGCTGTCGATCAGGCGCAGATCGAGGACGACAGCCTCCGCATCGGTATCGGCTATACCTTGCAGCGCCATCTCGACGTCCTCGGCTTCGCCGACGATGCATGCGGCGCCATCGGGGCCGATATGCTGGGTGAGACGTTCGCGCACGAGGGTTGACTCGTCGACGACGAACACTCTTAGCGGTGAGAGGATGCTCGATTTCATGAGCACAGTATCGTCAGCGCTCGGCCAAATAAATATCGTCCCGGTAGGAATGTGTTGTAAGTCATGCGGAAGGCGCTTGTCATCCTTTGCCTACACGAAACGCCACGGCCCCGTGTAGTGGCTCTTCGCGCAACGAACGGCGGGCGCGAGGTAACGGATCGTTACAAATCCTCGCTGTCTTCGAACAGCTTGTGCTGAATCGCATAGCGGACGAGGGCCGCTTCGTGCGGCATCTGCATCTTTTCTAGAATGCGCGTCTTGTAGGTGCTGACCGTTTTTGCGCTGACGCACAGTTCATGCGCGATCTCGCTGATCGTCTGACCCGACGCGATGCGCCGGAACACGTCGAATTCGCGATCCGACAACCGTTGATGCGGCAGCATGTCGGTGGGCTCGTTCAAGCTTTGCGCGAGCCGTTCCGCCATCGACAAGCTCACGTACACGCCGCCGGCCGAAATTTTGCTCAGCGCCGATACGAGCTCCTTGCTCGCGCTTTCCTTGGTCAAATAGCCCGATGCGCCCGCTTTGAACGCGCGTACGGCGTATTGTTGCTCGGCATGCATCGTCAAGACGAGCACGCGCAGCGTCGGCAGCTCATCCTTGATTTGCTTGACGAGCTCGATGCCGTTGCGCCCCGGCATCGACAGATCGAGCACGAGAACGTCCGCCGGCGTGCTGCGCACCAGCGCGATGGTGGTGGGCCCATCGTATGCCTCTCCGACGACCTCGAAGCCGCTCGTGCCTTCGAGAATATGGCGCAGGCCATCGCGCACGAGCGCGTGGTCGTCAGCCAAAAGTACCTTTGTCATTGCAGGGCCTCTTCCTGTTGTATTGCGGCCAGCGGAATGCGCACCGTCAACGCGAAACCGCGGCCGAGCGCCGTATCGATCGAAACCGACCCGCCCAAGATGTGCACGCGTTCCCGTATCCCGAGCAACCCGAAGGATTTCTCCCCATGTCCTTCGGTTGCTTGCGCATCGCGCGCCCCGTGCCCGTTGTCGGCGATGCGCACCGTGCAGTGGCAGTCTTCACTGAAGAGCGAAATCGACACGCGTGTGGCTTCGGCGTGCCGCGCCACGTTCGTCAACGCTTCCTGGACGATGCGAAATATCGTCGTGGCGCCGCTCTTCGAAAAGCTCGTATTGCCGGGCTCGATGCGGCGCTCGATGTCGATGCCGTAGCGCGTCGTGAAGTCGTTGAGCAACCAATCGATCGCGGGCAGCAAGCCTAGATCGTCGAGCATGACAGGGCGCAAATCGGCCGCGATGCGCCGCACCGAGCCCACCGTCGAATCGATGAGCCGCCGCATCCCCTGCAGTTGCGCGAGCACGGGCGGGGGCGCCGACGGGACCTCGGCCAGGGATTGCTCGACCAATGACAAATCCATCTTCAGCGCGGTCAATTGCTGCCCCAGATCGTCGTGGAGCTCCCTTGCGATGCGGGTTTTTTCGTCTTCGCGAACGTTCTGCAGGTTGGCCGACAGCTCGCGCAACTCCTGGCGCGACGCCTTCAGGGCCTCCTCGGCCTGAATGCGCTCGGTGACATCACGCAGCATGACAGCGAACAGCTTGCCGCCCTGGCCGTCGCCCACCTGTGCAATCGACGCTTCGAGCGGAAACTCTTCGCCATCGGCCCGCAGCCCCATCAGCACCAACTGCTGCCGGCCCATCTTGCGTTGGGTCACGCCCGTCTCGCCGAAACGCTCGACATGCTTGCGGTGCACCTCGCGAAAGCGGGCGGGAATGAAGCGGTCGATCGACGTGCCTATCGCGTCCATCGCGGAGCAGCGAAACACTTGTTCCGCGCTGGGGTTGAACAACACGATTCGCTGTCGTTCGTCGAGCGTGATGATCGCTTCGCCCGACGAGTGAAAAATCGCCATCATCCGTGCTTCGTTCAAGGACGAGCGAGAACGCGCCAATCCGGCTTCTGCGAGGGTCATGCCGCGTTTGCGCATAAACACGAACACTGCCGCGCCGGTAATGAGCGCGGCCGCGAAGCCTGCGGACAAGATCGCGCTGCTGCTGAAATTGGCCGAGTCTTTCAGCGCGGGATCGCTCGTCGCGTAGTCGAGCGACAGCGGTTGGCCGCCGACGCGCAGCGTATCGGTATGGCGAAAAAGCTGGCTGCGCGCGTTTTGGCCCGAAACGGCGGCGCCCGGAGGGTAAAGCGCAATGGGCGGCTGGCCGGCCGAGACGCGCATTTGCATATTGGGTTCATGCGCCGCGATGCTCGCGAACAAATATTCCGTGTCCAGGCGCGCGAGGACGAAACCGAGCAGCGCGGCGCGACGCGCCGGCACGAGCACGGGCGGCGGCGCCACCCGGTAGACGGGCAAATAGAGATCGACGCGCGCGCGCGTCTGGCTCTCGGCCGGCTCCGTCCCACTTGCGCCTTCGCGTGCCAGCGGCCGGACCGACATCGCCACGTCGCCGCTGTTGGCGGCGCGCATCAAGGCGGCGCGCGTCGCGTCGCTAACGCCGAGGTCCACGCCATCGGCCGCTTCCCCGCGCGGCGGCCACATCAGCACCGAATGAGCGAGCGGACCGGTCGTCGCGCCCTCGTTCGCGGCCCCCGGCGCCGCCGCGATCGCGGCCGGCGATGCATCGGCGTAACCCAATGTGCGTACGCAGGGCGGCGTGTCGTCCAAGTCCAGGCGCGAGATATACCGGTCCCAGACTTCCGCCGACGGCTTACCGTCCCCGCTCGACTGCGCTTGGGAGACGATGAGGCCGCTGGCGCCTCGCAGCAACTCGGAGCACAGCGATAGCTCGCGCCGGATGTCGGAAGTGACGTGCGCGGCCCGCGCATCGAAGTTCGCCTGCGCCACGTCGAGCAGGTGATCGCGCACGATCAACGCGGAGACGAGGGCCGCGGCGAGGAAAATGGCGCCCGTCAGCGCGGCTGCCAGCAACGGTGCGCGCAGCGGCGTGCCGCCGTCCTTGCGTGCGGCGGCCGGCTTGGCTGATGAAGGCGTGTTTCCTGCTGCGGGCATGCGCATCCTGCGGAGGGTCCAATTCCCGTGCCGCCTGAACAGGCCGGGGCCGAAATAGGTGACGCTGGCTGCTGATTGCCTGGCGCGCTTTATGCGTGCTTGGGCCAATTGTGCTGGATAAACGAGCGCGTGCCAATGGCGGGCGTTTATCGTGCGTATCGTCGCCGCTCACGCAAAGAATAGATCAGAGAAGAAAAAGACGCGATGGATTAGCGCGCTGTCGCCAGGAGGGGCGTTGACCTCGACCGGTCGGGGCGGGTCGGGTCGTGTCGTCGAACGGCGGTTGCGGAACGAAATGAGCAATGACGCCGGGTTGGAAGATCAAGCAAACCGTCGATCCGCCGTATTGGGAGATTCCACGAAGCGGTTGGCCTCGGTTGACCTCAGGTGTCGTTCGTTTCGCGCAGCGCGTCGACGAACCGCAAAAACGACGTGAGAGAGCCCGCCACGCTCTGGTATTTCTCGCGCCCGATCTGGCCGTCGAGCGTGATGAGCAGGCCAGCGTCGCGCGCGAGCTCGAGGATCGCTTCGACACTTCCGGCTGGGGCTTTTTTCGTGACGTGGGGCGACATGGCGGCTCTCCGTATGGCGTTTGATCGAGAGCCGTGACCGGAAACTTCGGAGTGCGGCTCTGCGGATCGGTATCCGTTGTCTAAAGTATTGGCCGCGCTGCGTGCATTGAAAATAAGGGGTCGCCGAACTTCGCGTAGGTCTGCGTGCATCGTTGTCAGCATTTGCCTACATCATCGAGCGTGTGAGCCGCACAGGTGCTGCGATGCGCGTCTAAAACGCGATTTGCAAACCGTAGTCGAAGGCGAGGATCAGCAAGGAGCTGACGAGGCCGAGCGAGAGCGTGGTGAAGCGGCGCTCGAGGTCCGCTTGCCGGCTCATCCACGCCACGGCGAGAAACACGCCTTCGGCCACGAGTTGGACCGCGAACACGGCGAGCATCAGCGGATACTGGAAACTGCGCTCGCCGAAACCGGCGAAGTCCACGCCATGCGCGGCCATCCAATGGCCCACCCGATACACCTCGGAGACGAGAAGCAGCACGGGAAAGACATAGCTGCCGAGGTAGGTAGGCGCAGCGTGCGGCGCGATGGAGCGATCAACGTGATGAATGTGTTGCATGACGATCTCCCGTCCGTGACGACTTCACTCTATGTGCGCGTCGACGCCGCGCTTTTGACGTGAATCAAGCGATAAAGCGCCTCGCCATGTTCGTGCAATCGTATTTGCGCGTGTCGTATCGATAATGAAAGAAAATGGAAAAGACAAAGAAAGTCGATCGATGGTTTTGCGCGGCAGCGAACCATCTTGAATGGTCACGAGTCCGATGCGGCAGCCGGCAACTGATCGCTCAGATCTGCCAATACCTTGGGCAGGTGCGCGAATTCGCTCGCCTTGTCGAGAAACAACCGCGCCCCGAGGTCCAGACACGCCGTTCGCATCTGCGCGTACACCGAATTGCTGAGCACGACCGCCGCAATCGCCGGTCGATGCTCGCGCAGCCATTTCAGAATCGTAAGGCCGCTCGTGCCGGCCCGAAGCTGCAGATCGACGATCACGACGTCGGGCTCGCTCTCGCGGATCGCGGCAAGCGCGGCGGCCGGGTCGTCGGCTTGCGCCACGATGTGTGCGCCCGGGACCATCTGCACGAGTTCGCACAAGCGCTCGCGAATGGGCGCAAAGTCTTCTACGAGTAACACCTTCATGATTGACAGCTGCGATTTCGACTTGACGCTTCGAGTGTCCACGAAACGATTGGCCGAGGAAATCAGCAGTGGACGTGATTTCTGTGCGCCTTTGGGCGGCCTTGTCAGGTAAGGCCTACAAACGAGTCGAGGCAAACGTTTGCGATGCGGTGCAGCCTCGGTGACACGTTTCTTGCTCTGAGGCTAGACTGGGGTATCTGCGCAATCGGGAGCGGGTCCGTGGATAGTCAACCTTCACCTTCGAGCAGGCCTGCTGGCGAGACGCTGTCAGAGCGCATCTCGCCGGAAGATCGCTATCGCGCGCTGGTAGATTCGATCAAGGATTACGCGATATTTCTGCTCGATGCGAAGGGCCGGATTGCGACATGGAATGCGGGGGCCGAGCGGATCCAGGGATATCGGGCGCGAGAAATCATCGGCCGCCACTTTTCGGTGTTTTATCCCGAGGAGGTCGCCGCGCGCGGCTATCCCGATGAGGAACTGCGTCACGCCGCCGAGCTCGGCCGATGGGAGGACGAGGGTTGGCGGGTTCGCAAAGACGGCTCGCGCCTATGGGCGAACGTCGTGATCACGGCGCTGCGCGACGAATCCGGCGAGGTGGTGGGTTTCGCCAAGATCACGCGCGACTTGACCGAACGGCGCCGCAACGAGGAACAACTGCGTCAAAGCGAGGAGCGCTTGCGCCGGCTCATGGATGCCGTGGAGGACGCGATCTTCATGCTCGATCCCGGAGGACAGATCACGAGTTGGAACGGCGGGGCAACCCGGGTGCTCGGTTTTCGTGCCGAGGAAATCATCGGCCGGCATTTTTCTCGCCTCTATCCGATCGAGGAGACGGCCGAGCGGCGCCCGGAACGCGATCTTGCCGATGCCGCCGCCTCTGGCCGCATCGAGAATGAAGGCTGGCGCGTGCGCCGGGACGGCTCGCGCTTTTGCGCGAACATCGTCGTCACAGCCGTGCATGGCGTGGCAGGAGAACTCGTCGGCTTCGCCAAGGTGGTGCGTGACATCACGGAGCGCAATCAGTTGCGGCAGCTCGAATACGCGAGCGAGCTTGCCGCGCGTATCGAAGCGACGCGCGAAGAAGAGAAGAAGCGCATCGCGCGCGAACTGCATGATGATTTGGGGCAGCAGCTCACCGCGCTGAAGATGGATCTATCGACACTCGCGATGGTGGACGCCCGGGCGCTCGAACGCGAGCCGCAGGCGCTCGATGCAGTGCGAACGCGGGCGCTCGCGATGCGCGAGGCCGTCGATCATGCAATCGCCTCGGTGCGGCGGCTCGCGGCCGGCTTGCGTCCTGCGGTGCTCGACGATCTCGGCTTGCTGCCGGCGCTCGAATGGCTCGTCGACGATTTCCGCCAGCGCTCGCGCCTGCGAATCGACATCGAGAGTGATGCGTGCGATGTCGTGTTCAACGAGGCCGCATCGACAGCGATCTTTCGTATCGTTCAGGAAGCGCTGACCAATGTCGTGCGGCATGCGCAAAACGCAACGGCCGTTCGCATCGAACTCTCTTGCGACGCTACGACGTGCGAGGTCGCGATCCGCGATAACGGCGTGGATGGGGGGCGCAGCCCCGGCGAACTCGAGGGACGGCCGAGTCCTTCCGGCCTTGCCGGGATTCGTGAGCGCGTGCGCCGGCTCGGCGGCTCGGTCGCGATCGGCAGGGAAGCGGACGGGGGTTTTTCGATCCGCTTGTCGGTGCCGCGTGCGGTCATGGAAGCGCCCCCCTCGTCGTGACGCGCGCCTAACGACGCTAAGCTGCGGGATGGGCGCCCGGGGTGCTCCACCGCAAGCCTGCCGCTTGCCGGCGGTTTCCCCGAGGCGGTGCGCCGTGGAGCGCGGTTCAGAACTGGTAGTTGACGGAAACGTCGAAAACGCCGGAAGCGCGCGCTTGCGTGATCGGGCTGTGCGCGGCCGCGCCCACGAGTTGCTGGAATGCTCCGTCGGCGCTCACGATCCAATGTTTGTTGAGCGTCAGCGACGCAGTGACGCCGAACCCCACCGACCGGATCCCGGCCGACGCGTTGTATTGCCGGTATCCCGACCGCGCGGACTGCTGCGCATTGACGCCGAACCAGCTGTTCATGTAGCTAGAATCGGCGATCGTCATCGTCGGCCCGGCGAACCACGCGAATCTCTCCGAGCTTCCGGGCATCGGCATATAGGCGCCAAGGTCGCCTATCCATCCGTTGTCGCCGCCGAAATTGCGGCGAAGATCGGCGCGCAGCACGAGCGGAAACGATTTCGAAATCGCATATTCGCCGAGCAATCGCAGGCTTGGCGCGGGATTGATGTTGCCCATCCCATTCAAGTGGCCGAGATCGTCCGCCGCGCGCCGGCCGAGATCGTAGCTGGCTGCGAGGCCGAGCCGCCAATTCGGTCCGGTTGCGAGGTTCATGCCGATGCCTTCTCCCGTCGAAAGGAAGAAGCGGTCGCGATAGCGAATGTCGAGGCTCGGACCGGCTAGCCAGTGGTAGCGGTCGGAGCCGTCGTAGAGCGGCTGGAAGCTCGCGGATGGGCCGACGCGAATGCGCCACGTCGGCATATTCTGCTCGAACATCTGCTCGAGCAGAATGCCC
The DNA here is from genome assembly GCA_004322045.1 of Paraburkholderia sp. Taxonomy (GTDB): domain Bacteria; phylum Pseudomonadota; class Gammaproteobacteria; order Burkholderiales; family Burkholderiaceae; genus Trinickia. The sequence continues at coordinate 211,344 of SCRN01000034.1, read as the reverse complement.
GACGAGTATTGCCACTCGGCGAGCGGCGAGGGCGTTTGCGAGTAGACCGATGCGGGCGCGAGGGCCATGAGAGCCGCGCCGGCGATGACGATGCGCGATGCCGCGTGTGAGGTCGACATAAACTGTTTTCCTTATGGGAAAGCTAAGCGACATGCGAACGAGGCGCGTGCTGCTTGAGCAAATCGTGCCAGAGCTCACAGCAAAGCGCATGCCTTTTTTTTGTCGCAGTGTGCGGCCTAGGTTCGCGAGCGAAGGCACGCATCGCGTCGCCGACGATATAGACGGTTCGAGCGAGAACGCGCCGTGCACGCGTCTTTGAGCGGCGCAGCCGTAAGAGCCGCGGCATAGGTTGCGTGCGCAACGTTTGCCCCTGGCTCTGGCTTGCCAAGGCCATTACGGCATGATCCAATCGCGCCCAGCCGACGCTGCGCCGACACCGTGGGGCGTAGTGCCAATCCGGGGGAAACAACCGATGAAGCATTCGCTGCACGCATGCGCCATCGTGGCCGCCGAAGCGGTCGCGATGGCGGTGAGCGGGCCGGCCTGGGCCGATGCCTCGCGCGTAAATCATGGCAACGACCCGTTCTTTCAAGTTTCGCAGGCCGTGCCGGCGTGCCCGGCCCCGCTCGGGCCGCTCGAGACCGAGCAGGAATGGCTCGGTGAATCGCATTATCGGATCGAGCGCGGCAACAGTTGCTGGTGGGAAGGGCGTTGCAGGCTGCCGAACGGCTATCTCTACGACAAGGAAATCGAGGAAGCGGCCAAGCGGCGCCTGAACAATATCGAGGCCGCGACGCATTGGCGCGAGCGCACGACGCTGTGGTTGATGTTGCAGCGGCGCTTCATTTACGTGCAAGGCTGCGTCGCGCCGGACTTCGACAAGCAGGCGTTTCTTTCCGAGCTCAAGAAAACGGCCGACGTCGAGCGCGTGATCGACGAGACGACGACCGATCCCGCATCCTCGTCGCTGCCCTATCGCACGCAGGCTGATCCCGATAAGCCCGCGTATCCGCACGGTGATGATTAGCGCCGCGCTGCCGCTCGCACGCCGATAACCCTTCGTAGCGGCGTGGCGGACATGTCATGCACGAACACTGAAGCCGTGAGCGGCGCCGTGCACGCGGGCGTCCTCTGCGCGGCCCGGCAATTTCCTGCGGGGAATTTGTGCAATGCCAATGCCTATGCCCGGCGCTTTTGCGCAACCGGTCATGCGTTTTGGCACGATTGATGCGTCTCCAGCGAGGGGTCGCGCCTCGCCTCCCATCCCAGGCGGCGCGCAGGCTAAGCCGCGTTTCGTAAATACAAATCGATGGAGAAATCCCATGGCGAATCAACCATTCTTGTCGGACGTCCAGGTCATTCGAAAACGTGCGCGCGAGCACATAGAGGAAGGGGCCGTGACGGCAGGCTATCAGGCCGATCGCGCAACGGTGCTCAAGCTGCTGAACGACGCGCTGGCCACCGAACTGGTCTGTACGCTGCGTTATCGCCGGCACTATTTCATGGCGAAGGGGATCCAATCGAAAAGCATCGCCGATGAGTTCCTGCAGCATTCGAACGAAGAGCAAGGCCATGCCGATCAGCTCGCCGAACGCATCGTGCAGCTCGGTGGCGAACCGAACTTCTCGCCAGAGGGACTGCTTTCCCGAAGCCATGCCGAATATGTGGAAGGGACTTCGCTCGTCGATATGATCAAGGAAGACCTCGTGGCCGAGCGCGTGGCGATCGACAGCTATCGCGAGATCATTCAATACCTAGGCGAAAAGGACCCTACCTCGCGGCGCGTCATGGAAGGCATCCTCGCCGTCGAGGAGGAGCATGCCGACGATATGGCGGACTTGCTGGCCGGTTTGCCGGGCGAGCACAAGGGGCGTTGATCCACGTTGGGCACCGCGATTGCTGCGGTGCGTACAGCACTTCATTCAAGGAAAGGAGCGGGGCCGATGATCACGAAGACCAAACCGCTGGAGGGTTGCAAGGTTGCGATGCTGGCAACGGACGGCTTCGAAGAGGCCGAGCTTACCGAACCGAAACGGGCGTTGTCGGAGGCGGGGGCGCTCGTGCACGTGATTTCGAACAAGCACGGGCAAATCCAGGGCTTTCGCCATGTCGAGCGCGGCGGCACGGTGACCGTCGATGCAACCTTCGATCAAGTGCACCCCGAGCAATACGACGCGGTCGTGTTGCCCGGCGGCGTCGTCAACGCCGATGCGATGCGCACCGTGCCGCAGGCTCAGGCGTTCGTGCGAGAGATCGATGAAGCCCATAAGCCCGTCGCCGTGATTTGTCACGGCGGGTGGCTTCCCATCTCGGCGGGCATCGTCAAAGGCCACACCATGACGAGCTGGCCGAGCTTGCAAGACGACTTGCGCAACGCGGGAGCGACCTGGGTCGACGAGCAGGTCGTCGAGGACGGCAATTTCATCACGAGCCGCAAGCCCGACGACATCCCCGCGTTCAATCAAAAGCTGATCGCGCAGCTCGAACATCGCGGTCAGGCCGCATGAGGCGCGCGCGGAGCCGGCCATGCGCGTAATCTTTTCCGATGATGCGCCCATGTTCGACGGCGCCCAGATGGTGGTGCGCTTCGTTGCTATCGTCGATGGCGTGCCCGTGTCGTGCGCGATCACGGCCGAGGCCTTGGAAGACCATTTCGGTGCCGATTCCACGCTCGAGGCTCAATTGCTGCGAGCCTTCGCCCAAGGCCGCGAGCGCATTCACGAAGTATGCAAGCGCACCATCGAGCAAAGCGGCGGGGCCGCTGTCGTATTGCGCAGCGGCCTGTTCCGTATCGAGCGCGCTTGACGCGGGGCAAACGCTCGGCAGGGCGCGCGAAAACGAATTAGGAGGACGTGTCATGTCGCTCATCGTCGCAGGCCGCTTCACAACGTTCGCCGATGCGGAGGCGGCCGCAAATCGCCTTTTCGCAGCGGGGTTCGTGCAAGAGGATGTCACGCTGTTCTTCGTCAATCCGCGCGGCCAGCACGCGCGCTATCCGATCGGCGGCGATCACTACGCCGACCCGCAGGCGGCGAACGCGTCGAAAGGGGCGGGCAAAGGCGGCGCTATCGGCGCGGTGATCGGCGCCGTGATAGGCGTTGCGTTGTTCAGCGCCTTTTCCTCGCCGTTTCTGATACTCGTCGTGGCTGCAGGGGTCGGCGCGTACTTGGGGTCGTTGATCGGTGCAATGTCGCATACGCTCGGCGGCGGCAAGCTGCCCGAGCATCAGGTCATGCACGAAGCGCGCGATTCGGGCGTGCTCGTGGCCGTGCACGTGTCGCCCGATAATCAGCAGGAAGCGGCGCGCGTGTTGCGCGAAGCGGGCAGCCTCGAAGTGGAGCGCGCGCACGGACGCTGGCAGCATGGCCGCTGGGCCGATTTCGATCCAACCAAAGACGTCGAGCCGATCGACGGCGCCACCCCTGCGCGCCCTCCTTCGGCGACGGGTACGCAGGCGCCTGCGCATCATTAGTAGGACGAGATTCGACAGATTCGTCCTGGACCGCGATCGGCCGATAGGCTATCGCGGTCTTTTCATAGGGCATCCCGGCGTAGCGATCGAAGCATGCTTAGGCCGGGCAATGCGTCGCATCGCACCGTCGCGAGCCGCGCTCGATGGGCATAGTCATTGCAGTACCAGATCGAGCGTTGACTTGAACAATCACAACGCTGAGTGCCTGCCGCGGTAAGCCAGCGCGGCGGCGACGCTTGCCGGCGCGCCGGCTTTCATCAGGAGGACGCCATGCTTCGATACGCAGTCATATTCTTCATCGTCGCGATCATCGCGGCCATCTTCGGTTTCACCGGCATCGCGGCCGGCGCCGCAGAGATCGCGAAAATTTTGTTCTTCATCTTCCTCGTCATCTTCCTGGCGACGCTGCTGATAGGTGTGCTCCGGTGACGATGCGAGGAACGTAATCGTTGCTGCAGTTGCAGGGATTACGAGCGCTTTGCAAGGAATGCACAGCGCTCGTCCTGCGAGCCAAGCGCAGCCGGCAGCACAAGGAGAGTCGCCATGTCACGCGTGATTTGGAAAGGGGCGATCAGCAGCATGGCGGACAAACTCGAAACCTATCGCAAGAAACGACGCTTCGCTGAAACGCCGGAACCGTCGGGCGCCGAGCGCACACGTCGCGCGCAGAAGGCGGCTAGCCGCGGCGCAGGTCCGGCGCTGTCGTACTTGATTCAGGAGCACCACGCTCGACGCCTGCACTACGACTTCAGACTCGAACTCGACGGGACGCTCAAGTCGTGGGCGGTGCCGAAAGGGCCATGCCTCGACCCATCGGTCAAACGGCTCGCGGTTCACGTCGAGGATCACCCCGTCGAATACGGGACCTTCGAAGGTGAGATTCCGCCGGGCAGCTACGGCGCCGGGACGGTGATCGTATGGGATCGCGGCACGTGGGAGCCCGCGGGGGGCGTGGAGCAGGCACGCAAAGCCTACGCGGCCGGCAAGCTCAAGTTCACGCTGCACGGAAAGAAGCTGCACGGCGGATGGGCGCTCGTGCGCACCGGCATGCGCGGCAGCGGCGACAAAGAACAATGGCTGCTGATCAAGGAGCGCGACGACGAGGCGCGGCCCGGGAGCGCGTTCGACGTAATTGCCGAGCGGCCGGGCAGCGCACTGTCCGACGGCGACTCCGCGGCGCGCAAACCTGGGAAAGCGGGCAAGCGCGCCGCAAATGGAGCGGCAGCCAAAGGGTCGAGAAAGAGCGACCTGCCGGTACACGCGCATGCCGCGCATGCCGGCCGATCGGGCTACGGCCATCCGGACATTGTCGCTACCCGCACGACGCAATCGCTGCGCAAGCTCGCCGTGTCGCCGTCGATCGAAGGCGCGGTCAAAGCGCGCTTGCCCGAGTCGCTCAAACCGCAACTGGCGACGCTGGTCGACGATGTGCCGAGCGACGACGATTGGTCATACGAGATCAAATTCGACGGCTATCGCGCGTTGATCCGAATCGACCACGGCGCGGCCAAGCCGGTGCGTGTGTTGACGCGCAGCGGTCTCGATTGGACCGCCAAGTTCAAACGGCAAGCGCAGGCGCTGGCAGCGCTCAATGTCGAAACCGCTTGGATAGATGGTGAAGCGGTGGTGCTGGACGAACACGGCGTGCCGAGTTTTCAAGCGCTGCAAAACGCGTTCGATGCGAACCGCCCGCAAGACATCGTCTTCTTCGTGTTCGATTTACCCTATTTGAACGGCTACGATTTGCGCGGCGTGCCGCTCGTTCAGCGCAGAGCGTTGTTGCGGGCCTTGCTGGCCGATTTCGACGACGACACCGTGCGTTTTTCCGAAGACTTCGCGCTCGACGCGCACGACCTGCTGCATAGCGCCTGCGAAATGGCGCTCGAAGGAATCGTCGGCAAACGAAGCGACAGCCGCTATACGTCGACGCGCAGTGGCGCGTGGATCAAGCTGCGTTGCCGTCGCCGGCAAGAATTCGTGATCGGCGGTTATTCGGAACCGGCGGGCAGCCGTAGCGGCTTCGGCGCGCTGCTACTTGGCGTCTTCGACGCGCGCGGCAAGCTGCATTACGCCGGGCGTGTGGGGACCGGCTTCGATGCGGCGGCATTGCGCGCGATCAAGCGCGAACTCGATGCGCTCGAGACGGAGCGCTCGCCGTTCGCTGCCCTCCCCACCGAGCGCAGCCGAACCAAGGTTCATTGGGTACGTCCCGAACTCGTCGCCGAATGCCATTTCTCGGAATGGACGAACGAGCGCATCGTTCGGCAGGCTTCGTTCATCAGCCTGCGCCGCGACAAGCCCGCGCGCGAGATCGTACAGGAAGCGCCGCATCGAGCCGATGAGGTTCGAACCGAAGGGGCGACGGCAGGCGCTTCTGCGCAGGAAGGGGACGGCCAAGCCCAGCGAGGCGGGACGCGAAAGTTCGCTCCGAGTAAAAAAGCGGCCAAGGTCACGAACGATGAAAAGAAGGGCAAACCAGTAAGGGATCCTAATCAATTGCACGAAAAATTGCGCGAAGCGATCAAAGAGGGCGATACGGTATCGGGCGTTCGGATCTCGCACCCAGCGCGGGTGATCGATGCATCGATCGAGTTCTCCAAGCAGGACCTGGTGCGCTACTTCGAGCGCATCGCGCCCTGGTTGTTGCCGCATGTGAAAGGGCGGCCCGTCGCGCTCGTGCGGGCGCCCGGCGGCATCGGCGGCGAGCTGTTCTTTCAGAAGCACAGCTCGCGCCTCGCGATTCCCCATATCACGCAACACGAAGGGCTCGATCCGGGCCATCCGCCATTGCTCACGATCGATAGCGCGCAAGCGCTCGTCGGCGTCGCGCAAATGGGAACCGTCGAGGTCCATACGTGGAATGCGCTCGCGACGAACATCGAAAAGCCCGACCGGATCGTGTTCGATCTCGACCCTGATCCCTCGCTGGGCTGGGAGCGGATGATCGAAGCGGCGCAACTGACGCGCGATTTGCTGGCCGAACTGGGCTTGCAGTCGTGGTGCAAAACGAGCGGCGGCAAGGGCCTGCATGTGGTGGTGCCGCTTGCGCGTCATGCAGGATGGGAAGACGTCAAGGCGTTCGCTCAAGCGGCCGCCCAGCATATGGCCGCGACGCTGCCCGACCGCTTCAGCGCGAAGATGGGTGCGCAAAACCGCCGCGGCCGGATCTTCGTCGATTACTTGCGCAACAACCGCGGGTCCAGCACCGTGGCGGCGTTCTCTCCGAGGGCGCGGCCGGGCATGGGGGTGTCGGTTCCCCTCGCGTGGGACGAACTGGCCGACACCACGAGCGGGGCGCAATGGACCGTCGAAAACGTCCACGAGCGGCTTCGATCGCTGGGCGCGGACCCGTGGGGCGACTACGCCGCGGTGAAGCAGCGCATTACGAACGGCATGCGCGAGCGCTTGGGATTGAAGGGCGTTCGACGGCTGACGTAAGCGTGGTCCCGGGCGCACTTTTTGCGCTGCATAGAGTCTGGCAAACACTCTCTATCGGAGGCACAGATGGCGCAAACGGTAGGCGATTTCATCGTCGAAAGATTGCATCAATGGGGCGTGCGGCGCATGTTCGGCTACCCGGGCGACGGCATCAACGGCATGTTCGGCGCACTGCGCCGCGCGGGCGGCAAGATCGCGTTCGTGCAGGCTCGCCATGAGGAAATGGCCGCGTTCATGGCGAGCGCGCATGCGAAGTTCACGGGAGAGCTGGGGGTGTGCATCGCGACGTCCGGACCTGGCGCCGCGCACCTCGTCACGGGCCTGTACGACGCCAGCCTCGACCACATGCCGGTGCTCGCGATCTGCGGACAACAGGCGCGCGCGGCGCTGGGCTCGCATTATCAGCAGGAAGTCGATCTCGCCTCGCTGCTCAAAGACGTGGCCGGATCGTATGTGCAGCAGGCGAGTGTCCCCGCACAAGTGCGGCACATGGTCGATCGCGCCGTGCGTATCGCGCTCTCGCAGCGCCGCGTGACGGCCATCATCCTTCCCAACGACTTGCAAGAACTCGAGTATTCCCCGCCGCAACGCAAGCACGGCACGGCGCATTCCGGCGTCGGCTATTCGCGCCCGCGGATCGTGCCCGAGCCTGCCGATCTCGCCCGTGCGGCCGAAGTGCTCAACGCCGGTAGCCGCGTGGCGATGCTGGTGGGCGCTGGCGCTTTGCACGCTACCGACGAAGTGATCGCTGCGGCCGAACGATTGAGAGCCGGGCTCGCCAAGGCGCTATTGGGTAAGGCCGTGGTCCCGGATGAATACCCGTGGGTGACGGGTTCGATCGGGTTGCTCGGCACGAAACCGAGTTGGGAGTTGATGACACATTGCGATACCTTGTTGATGATCGGATCGGGCTTTCCATATTCGGAATTCTTGCCGAAAGAGGGGGAAGCGCGCGGCGTGCAAATCGACATCGGCGCCGACATGTTGAGCCTGCGCTACCCGATGGAAGTCAATCTCGTGGGCGATAGCGCGCAGACGCTGCGCGCCCTCTTGCCGCTACTCGATCAAAAGACTGACGACGCATGGCGCAAGCGCATCGAGGGGTGGACCTCGCAATGGTGGACGACGCTCGATCAGCGTGCCATGGAATCGGCCAAACGCGGCGTCAATCCGCAGCGGATCTTCACCGAGCTTTCCCCGAAGTTGCCGAGCGACGTGATCCTGACGAGCGACTCGGGTTCCTGCGCGAACTGGTACGCGCGCGATCTGAAAATGCGGCGCGGCATGATGTGCTCGCTATCGGGCGGGCTCGCTTCGATGGGCGCTGCCGTGCCGTATGCGATCGCAGCCAAGTTCGCACATTCGGATCGCCCCGTGATTGCGCTGGTGGGCGATGGCGCAATGCAGATGAACAACATGGCCGAGCTGATCACCGTGACCAAGTACTGGCAGCAATGGAAGGACGGCCGCTGGATCTGCATGGTGATGAACAACGAGGACCTGAACCAAGTGACGTGGGAGCAGCGCGTCATGGAGGGCGATCCGAAGTTCGAGGCATCGCAGGATTTGCCGAATGTGCCGTTTCATCGCTTCGCCGAATTGATCGGGCTGAAGGGGATCTACGTCGATACGCCCGAAGCGATCGGCCCGGCATGGGACGAGGCGCTAGCAGCGGGCCGGCCCGTCGTGCTCGAAATCAAGACCGATCCCGAAGTGCCGCCGCTGCCGCCGCATGTGACGCTCGTGCAGGCCCGCAAGTTCGCGCGCACGTTGATGGAGGGCGACCCCGAAGAGGGCAGCGTCATCGTCAACACGGCGAAGCAGGTGATGGCTTCGGTATTGCCGGGGAAGAAGGATTAGCCGATCGATCCGAACACCAAGGTCAGAACGCAACCATGAGTTTCGCCTGCGCGCCATAGTCGGTCGCATGGTGCGCATATTGTCCCGAATAGCCGATGCTCAAGGTCACCGCTCGGCTCAATGCCACATCGATGCCCGCGTCCACGCTCGCGGCATCGCGGGCGATCGGCACGCCCGCGATGGTGAAGGCGCTACCGCCCGGGAAGGTGAACGATGACAGTGGCGTCGTGTCGCCGGCGGCATGGCGCCAGCCGAGCGTGGCATGAACGGTCGTCTTCCAACCGTGGAACACGTAGGCTTTCTCGCCCCTGACGCCGATCGTCGAAAACGTGACGTTGCTCGTGCTCGCGGGGCTGGTCAACGCAGCGGCGCCACCTGTGCCCGTTTCGGTGAAGCCGTTCGTATGCAGGTTGATCGTTGCAAGATCGATGAAGGGCTCGAGCGTGAGCGCAGGGAAGAAGAGACGGTAAGCAACTTCGCCGAACCCTTGCATGGTTTGCGCGCCGTAATGCGAGTTCAGATCGGCGGCGAACCCAGGGAAGGCGATCGAGCGGTGCGTATCGATGTCGTGCCAGGTATAGCCTAAGCCGAAGCGCAAACCGAGCGGCCCCCATTGCGAGCCGGCATAGAGCGCCAAATCGCCATTCACGATCGAGCCCGAGGCATCCCGAGCGCCGACATCGAAGCGCGAGTTGCTTGCGCCCGCCATCACGCCGACACGCCAGTTCTGCATCACGGGGACGTCCGCGCCGACGAACAAGCCGCCGACTGAGCGGCTGTACGTCGCTGCGTTGCCATCGCTATCCCACTGGTTCCATGCACCGACGCCTTGCGCCCAGAAGGCGACGCGTTTCGCTCCGGCGGCAAGCGGCAAGAATGTCTCGTCGGTGGAGGCGACCTGCGTGGCCGTGGCTGCGCCGACGTCGTCGAAGGCCACGCGCATCCGTGCAACGGCGGCGTCGCGAGGGATGCGGCTGTCGTTGATCATCGCGCTCTTGTGCGATGCGTACGTGTCGCCGGACAGCGCATCGAGCGCGCGGCTCGCGGTGGCGTCGTCGGGCGCGGCGGCTAGGGCGTTGTAAAGCGCATTGCCTTGGCCGAGGCTTTCCACGCCGTCGCCGGTGGCGCATTGGTTCGGCGTGAGTGCGGCGCTGCAGAAGGAGTTGTTGTTGCGCGCGGAATCGATGTAGACGTGATTGGGGTCGTAGGCCAGAGATAGATCGACGAACGGCAAGTTCTGTGTGAGTCCGTCGAACCGGCCCGCGACGCCGCCGTTCGCCGAGACGATCGTCCATTGGCTGCCGGGCGTATAGACGCCGCCGGCTTTGACCGCCTCCACCGTGCCCCCGTTTATCGTGGCTTTGCCGCTGGCGGCGATGAGATCGCCGGTTTGATTCGGGGTGATGTCGACGGCATACGTCGAGCCCGCATCGAAGGTCAAGTCGCCGTTCACGTGCAGCGTGCCCGGGGAATGGCCCGGGGCCATGACGCCGCCCGCCGCCACCGTGGTCGTGCCCACGGTGCCCGTACCGGCCAGCGTACCGCCTGCGAGCACCGATAGCGTCCCACCCAACGTGCCATCGACCGCCAGGGTGCCATTCGATACGGTTGTCGTGCCGGCGAACGCGGAAGAGTCGCCGGTCAGATCGGTGACGCCCGAGCCGATTTGCTTCACGCTACCGTTGCCGCTGATTTTTCCGTCGAAGACGATGGCATCCGAGCGGTTGAAGGCCAGCGTGCCGTTATCGATGACGTCGCCCGCGATCGAGCCCGAGGTGCCGCCGTCGCCCAGTTGCAAAGTCCCGGCCGAAATCGTGGTGCCGCCTTGATAGCTGCTGTCGCCGGTCAACACGACAGTGCCGGAGCCGGCTTGCGTCACGCTGCCGCTGCCGCTGATCGCACTGACCAGCGTCCACACGTCGGAGCGATTGAGGATAAGTTGGGCGTCGTCATCGATATCTCCCGCGATCGAACCCGACGTCCCGCCGTTGCCCAATTGCAGCGCGCCCGCCGCGATCCCGGTGCCTCCCGAGTAGGTATTGTTTCCGGTCAGCGTCAGCGTGCCGTTGCCGCTTTTCAACAATCCCCCGGCGCCGCCGATGACACCTGTCAGCGCGAGATCGGCGTCCGTCTTCAGTTCGCCGCTGTTGGCCCCGAGCGTCACGCTGCGCGCCGAGCCGAATTTTGCCGTGCTCTCCAGCGTGCCTCCATCGAGCGTGAGTGCCCCTGAGGCTGCACCCAGATTCGCGTCCGATGCAATCGACAGCGTGCCGCCTTCAACGAGAGTGCCACCCGTGTAGCTGTTTGCGCCCGACAGGACGATCGTGCCGTTATCGGTTTTTTCCAATCCGCCCGAACCCGTTAGCGGCGCGGCGATCGTCGCGGTGATGCCGCGGCTGAAGGCGTCGCCTCCTGTGCCGACGCGGATGATCGTCTGCGGATCGGCGAGCGTGATCGCGTCGCCTTCGAGCCGGTAGCCGTCCGTGGCGAACTGCATGCCGGCGACCGAGACGGCGCCTGCAGAGTCATCGACTGTCACGGTTCCCGCTTGGGCGGCGAACACCGCGAACTGCCCCGCTTGCCAGGGCGCATTGATCGCACCGCTCGCGTTCGTCCAATTGTCGTTGGCGGTGTTCCAGATGCCGTTGCCGCCATCCACTGCGCCGTTGTTGTGGTTCGCGGCATTGCCCCCGTCCCAGAAGTTGACCGCTGCGCCGCCGGTGTTGACGAGATTGACCTGGTGAGCGATCGACGTCTGCACGGACAAGTCGCTCGTACTGATGCCGGCGGGCACGCGGTTGACCTGCAAGCCGTTGTTGGTCAGATTGCCCGCATAGTCGAACAAGCGATAAAGGCCCGGGCCGAAGCCGCCGAGGTCGGTCACATTGAGCGCGCCCGCCAGCGTGAGATTGCCCGCCACGTTGAACAGTCCCGCCGATCCATCCGGCGTGCCGAGCGAGGCGTTCACCGACGAGTTGCTCGACAAGGCGAGGTTGCCGCCGAAATTGAGCACGTCGCCTTGTCGCCCCGCGAGCGTTCCGGCGCCGACCGTCGTGTTGCCCGCGATCGTGCCCGTGCCTTTGAGCGCGCCGCCGTTGACGGTCACGGCGCCGCCGAGCGTGCCGTCGACGGAAAGGGTGCCTGCGTTCACTGTCGTCGCGCCGGTAAAGCTGCCGCTGTTGCCGGAAAGCGTAACGACGCCCGCGCCGCTTTGCACGATGCTGCCCCCGCCGCTGATGGCGCCGCCATAGGAAAACGCCCGGCTGTCGTTGAACTGAAGGGTGGCGTTATCGACGATGTCGCTCACGAACGAGCTATCGAAGCCGTTGCCGATCGCCAACGTGCCGCCCGAGATCGTAGTGGGCCCCGAATACGTGCCTGCGCCGGTTAGCGTCAGCGTGCCGGATCCGGTTTTCGACAAGCCGCCCGCACCGGAGATCGTGCCGGCAAGTGTGAGTGCGGCATTGGTTTGCAGTGTGCCGCCGCCGCTGTTCAGTGCAATAGCGCGTGATGACTGAAATGCCGCGGTGTTCTCGAGTGTCCCGCCGTTGAACGCGAGGGCGCCTGTGCCAAGATTGGCGTCCGTCGATACGGACAGCGTGCCGCCGCGCAGAAGTGTGCCGCCTTCGTACGTATTGATGCCCGAGAAGACTTGCGTCCCGCCCGCCATCTCGACGCCGCCGGCGCCCGAGACGTTGCCGGCGAAGTTGCCCGCATCGACAGGGGTGCTTCCGCCCTGACCGTTGGTGATGACGAGTGTCTTATTCCCGAGTACGACGGTGCCCGTCGAAGCGCCCGATAGGCTTTGAATGGCCGTGCTGCTGGCCGTGACGCCGGACACATCGAACGTGGCGTCGACGCCGATGTTGCTTGCCGGCGAGAGATCGCCGGTGGCGCCTAGCTTGAGCGTGCTTTGCTCGATGGCCCAGGGGTGGCTGTCGCCCACGCGGCCGGTGACCGTCCAAGTGCCGAGGCCCGTCTTTTCGTAGACTGCGAAACCTTGGTATTGCTCGGCGCTGGACGTGTTATCGAGCGATGCGACGATCTTCGACAGGTCGAACGTGCCGTCTGCCGGGCCGCCGAGCGCGAGGATGTTTCCGCCGCCGGCTGCAATGACCTTGCCGTCGACGATAGAACCCGCTTGCAGTTCGAGCGTGTTTGCGTTGCCGTCGAACCTGACCGCGACACCGCCCGGTGCGGCTTGCGTCGGATCCGTGAGCCGCCATCCGCCCTCCAAGTCCCCGCCATTGGCGTCAATGACGGTATTGCCATCGCCGTGAACATGGACGCCGATCGCGAGTGCCGCGCTCCCTGCCGAAGCGCCGGGATTGATGAGGCCCCGGTTGATGAGTGTGTTGTTGCTGCCGTAAATATCGATGCCGTCGCCGCCGCTGCCGTCCGGGATCGAGCCCGCTCCGGCCGCGCCGGTGCCGCCGTTGAAGCCGGTGCCGATACTGTTGCTGATATTGGTAATCGTCGCGCCGTCGCTGCTGGCGACTACGCCAGCGCCGCCGTTGCCACCGGACTGCCCGCCATCGCCCCCCCTGACTATGTAGGTGCCTTCCGCGTTGAAAGTGAACGTTTTACCTTGGAAGAACACGCCGGCGCCGCCACCACCACCGGCGGCGGTTGCCGTGCCGGAGCCACCCGTGCCGCCGTAGATATGATTCCCGTCATCGATCAGTACGCCGCCCATGAACACGAGTCCCGCGCCGCCGCCCCCGGCGCCTGCCGAGCCGCTCGCGCCGCCTGCGCCGCCGCGCAACACCGCGCTGCCCGGGGGGCCGAGTACCAAGTCGCCAGATGTGATGACCGCTCCGGCGCCTCCGCCGCCACCGCCCACTCCGGCTCCTCCCTGCATGCCGGATCCTCCCGTTACGAAGCCGCTTATGGGCGCATTGATGATGCGCGTCTTGCCACCGCAGCCTGGGCGCGAGGGCGTAATGGCGCACTGCGTCGCGCTTGCCCCGTCGCCACCTTGCTGAAGCGTTCCCGCAAGGCCTGCAATCGACCCGACACCACCGCCCGCACCGCCACCGTTATTGCCGCCGCCTGCGCCGCCGTTGCCAGTTGCCGCAGGCGCACCCGCACCGCCACCTACCTCGATGACCTGCGCGACAGAGGGGGCAGGTATTCCGGCCGCCGTGATTGCACCCGCCATGCAGAGTGCGGCGACTGAAGCGCGCATACGGTGTTTCGGCCTGATGTGCCGCACGGGCAAAGCGCGCCAGCCGAACGGTTCGCTCAGAGCCGGTGGTTCCCAATATGCGACGCAGTCGCGATCACCCATCTCTGCCGTGTTGGCTGGCTTCGCTTTCAGGGAATTCGGTTTCCGTCGAATTTTCATAGATGTAATGCGGTAATGAAAAAAGAGGGAGCGCGTTTGATAAAAGGCCCGACGTCGGCGCGACGGGTGTCCTTGGGGCGTGTAAAAGGAACCTGGCCGATGTATCGATCTAGCATGAGTTGCGAATGCCTTACAACACCACGCAGCGCGAAGCTCTTATGAAAATTCAAAATGTGGGAATGGGGCCGCTATCGCGCTGGTTCAGGCGAAAATATCGCCAAATATCAGCGAGATCGTTGCCTTGAGATTCCGATGGATTGGATGTTATTTCGACGCGATCTCAAAAATTGGTAATTTCGCGAAATTGTGGGGTTGGCGAATGATCTCGTCAATTGATAACGAGGGTGAAAATTCTCAATTCTGGCGTTGACACTCAACTCCCATATCGAGAATATTCCAACCACTGCGCGCCGCGAGAAAGAGTATTGCGACAGTGAAAGCGTCCATCCTGGCACGCGTCAACTCATTCTCTGAAGCGGATATCTTTCACTCTTGGAGGGCAATCGTCATGTCGCACGGTGAACAAGGAACGAGCCAGGATCTCGGTGGCGCCGGGTCGATCATACTGACTCCGGATGCGTCGACGAAAGTCTATCCTCACCAGGGCTTATGTATCGTAGCAACTGTCACGATGACGGGATCCAACAAGATCCCCGCGGGAGCAACGATCGATTTCTCCGGTAGCAGCAAGGGCCTTAGCAGCCATTTCGTGGGGCTTTTGGGGCAATCTGAATGGACGAACGTGCCGATCGATATTGCTCCCGGCAACGCCTCCGGCACGGCGAAACTATTTATTCGCCATGACTACTCCGATACGTCGAATTCCATCGTCGTGAATGCGATGGCGGGTAGCGAATGGACGGGGGGCGCCAAGCCGGACGATGCGACGACGGTGACCTACACGCTCGCGCCGACCGGTCCGACGATCATTTGCTCTGGCCCCAGCAGCACACTGCTCGAGCTGCCTTCGGGACAGGGAGATCAGCTCACGCCCGCCGCGGCCCAGTACGCCACGAGCTTCACGTGCGTCGTCAAAGACGGCAATAATCCGGTTCCAGGCTACGTGGTCGAGTGGCATGAGGGCAGCGATCAGTCATTCGGGCTTTTTAGCACTTTGATGAATGCCTACACTTCCGCCACAGCCGCCTGGGCAGACGTGCTCCCGTCGGCCGATGCGGTTTTCGTCAAAGATAACAATCAGCAGGGCTACTACGTTCGCATGACGACCGATGCGAGCGGCGTGGCGAGTCTCTATCTCGTGGCCAAAGACAGCACGGGCCCGATTGCGCAGAGCGTCACGGCGCGGTACGACTTCAATGTGACATATGAATATTCGCGGCCATTTCTCGTTATGGATATTAATGAGAGCGCACAGGCTTTGGAGGATATCTATCCAAGGATTCTCGACCCGATGACGGGCGATACACTTAATTTCGATGAACTTCAAGATCCTCCTTATGTGAGCGTGTCCATCCCCCATTACAAAAACGCACACCCGACGGATAACGTCTACCTGGTTGTCAATAATGAAATTGCCGGGGGTCCATATCACTATAAAGCCGATGGCTCTCCTGTGCTTTGCGAGTTTCTTGCGAGTCTCGCCTATAGCGACCTGATGTCTGGCGGACAAAAGAACGAGATGTTGTTCGTCGTCGGCGGCACGGAGACCGGCTTGCCCAGTGCGAGCACGATAAGGGGTTTTTTCGGCACGGGCAACAACATCCAATTGACCGGCGGAAATCTCGACGCACCCGAATTGTACCCGTACGCGGGACACATCAACCACACCACCCTCAGCAAGGGCCCCGTGACTATCCAGGTCCAACTGAAACAACCCGATGCCTCGTGGAACGCTCAATTAGGTGACGTCGTGAGCGCAACGGCTGTGTTGACCGGCTACCGGCCCGATAGCGACGCATTGCGGGTGCCGATTACGGTTCCGGCCAACGTTTTACCGCCCATTGCCGCGGGGGATTTGACAAAGGGGTCTATCTTGCTCCATTTCCCTGTCGCGCCATTCGAAGGTTGGGATCAAAAGAAGGACGGCGGGACGCAAGG
Organism: Paraburkholderia sp.; assembly: GCA_004322045.1. Classification (GTDB taxonomy): domain Bacteria; phylum Pseudomonadota; class Gammaproteobacteria; order Burkholderiales; family Burkholderiaceae; genus Trinickia. Next base: position 195,169 of record SCRN01000034.1, on the reverse strand, counting down.
TCAATGCTGCATCATTTATTCGGTTGTCCGCGCGGGTCAACCAAATGAGAGTTCGGGGCTGCTTACCGTCGTATTGAATACGGCGAATCAAAGCTATGCGGCGAACTGAAAATCTAGCTCCGAAAGTGGCGGCTCGACTGGACGATGCCAGCGACTCGCCACGCCGGCGCGCGGTGGACGCTGATCGAGGAGAGAGCACGAATGGGTGGCACGAAGCGTGAAACCGCGGGACATGACGCGGTCGCCTTGCAAGCGATCGTCACGACGCAGGCTGCTTATTACTACGCCGATGGCACTTCGCTCAAGCCGTGCAATTGGGTCAAGGTCTATGGCGCGCCTGGCCACACGATGGTTTGCAACGTGACGGCCGGCGGAGCGATCATCGGGCTAAGCGACCCCAACGACGGTAGCCAGCTTCCGGGCATCCTCAATGACGGCGACGGGACCTCTTACGGCACGGGGCCCTACCGACCCATGCTCAATGCGGACGGGTTTACCTGGTTTCTGATTCGAGGCACAAGATCGATATCGACGCAGGCGCAGACGCAAACGTCTGCGTCGAACTTACTCCTTATAGCCGGCACCGTGGCGGATCAGGATGATCCCAATCATCCTGTCTCGATGTTCCCGTCGTTCCAGGACTATTGGGATGCCAATCCGCAAAACGACCCCAATCAGCATTTCGTCGGCTACGCGTATACGTCGGGCGCGCCCTCGGACGGCGTCACGCCTTGTTGCGTGCAGGTCAAAGCGGATAGCGCGGACTGGGGCTTCGTGAGGGTTACTGTCAATGGCCACGCGACTGTCGTGGGTGCGACGTCGGAGTACCCGCAATCGCGAGACGTGAATCTGCAAAGCGATGGTTGTGCCGGTATCCTGCTCGTCGACACGACTGCGGAGTCGGTCCAATTTACGATCGCGCTTCCCAATGCACCCGGGACCGATCAACTGGGGCCGTTCACGGTCCGGTTTCAGGCCTTCCCGGCTGCGATTGCGCCCGCCCAGCGGGAAGGGAACGTCGCATGAAGAACGAGAGCACCATGCGTCTGGCCGGCAGAAAGACGATCCAATTGGAGGCGCCCAGCCTTCCCGAGGCGGTTCAAGAGCAAGGGCAGTGGGTCATTCACGTTGATGATCTTTCGCCCAATCAAAAGATCGTCGTTCAGATTCCCAACTATCAAAATACCGGTTGGCATCCAAGCTTTGGAGATAGATTGCGTGGATATTTGAATGATACGCCATCGGATAACGATATTTATCTTGATGGAAGCAATATAAGCAACGCGTCGTGGGATGCGGAATTCGATCCCGAGAATATTCCGAATGGGGCTTATGTCGCGACTTATATGCGAATCAATGTTGTCGACGACTGCGCGTCGTCGCTCCCGACACCGGTCACCATCAAGGGTTCCACGTCGAGCAACTACCCTGGCCCCGTCTTTCCGGATGCCAGCAACGGCGTGTTGCTTTACACGAAGATTTCACAGCGCAACGGCACACCGGTTCGGACGCAATACGACGTGCGGCAGGGCGATCGGGTCGTGTTCTATTGGCGAGGCTTCGATGAGACAGGCCAGGAGATCCCTGCCGCGGGGTACGTGTCGGGCCGGCCGCTTACGGCGCGAGATGCCCGCAACGGCTATATCGAAGATACGATTCCTTTGCGCAGCATCCAGTTGCTCGGCGATTTCGGCAGCGGTGTGGCGTATTACGAGGTGTTGCGGGATAGCGCGACGGGTGTTTCACGAAACACGAAGTCGCTTCATGTTTCGCTCAATACCGAGGTCGAAATTTCTTGGACGGACATCACTGGGCTGCAGCTGACCTGTACTCAGGGTGCTGCGAATACGTCCGGTCAACTCCCCAATCTCAAGCCTTGCAACCGCGGGGCCGTCTTCGGCGCGCCCGGACTTGCCGTGACGATCTCGGTTTCGGCGGGCGGGGTCATTGCTCAGGCTCCGGGCGGAGATCCGACGACCTACACAACGCAACTCGACGGCAATGGCCTCGCCTGGTTCAGCGTGTCGTCGAACGATCAAAGCTTGGTTTGCATCGCAGCGTACTCGCAGACGCTTCCTGGTAGTCCGCCGACGGCTAACGCGACGTTCAGTCAGTACCTAGATGGCGGGGCTTCGGGGATCGTCGGATACGCCTACACGACGGGCGTGCCGTGCGATGGGGTAACGGCCTGTTGTATCTATTTCAAAGTTTCGCCTCGATGGGTGGCGCTGGGTGTGACGGTCTCAATCGTTGACGAGGAAAGCCAAGCGCGGGTAGTGGGCGCCGATCCCGACACCCCTCATGCGCGGACTATCAAATTGTTTGGCGATGGTACTGGATTCGCTGAGATCGTCGACGTTCGCAAAGAGAAAGTTGACGTCACCTTGTCGGTGCCAGGGCAGGAGGCGATTCGATTTCCGTATCCGGTGGAATTCATTTCGTTCCCGAGCGCATCGTAACGGATGTCGGTCGACGACGTGTACCGTCAACTCAGGGGCTTCGCATGGCAGAGCAGCAAAAACCTTCCTCGTTGCAGCGAGCGACGGCCGACGATGAGTCGGGCTATCAGCTTTCTCTTACGCTTCCCGCCGACAATGCTGCCGCCGATGGGAACAGCGCGGACCAGGCCGAAGCGAAACTCACGCGCAATGGCTACCTTCAACCCTATGCCCCGATTACATTCCAAATTTCCTCGGGGTCTGCGACGTTCAGTAATGGATCGCAGCAGATATCTGGCCCGGAAACTGGCCCGATGGGTCGCTCTGACGTCACATTTGTCGATACGAAGGCCGAGTCTGGCGAGATCGTCGCTTGGATGACGAATAGCCCGCACATTCGCAGCGATCCCGTACCCTACACATTTAGCGGCTCCACCGAGACCGCCTTCGCCATCGCTTTGGATTCGCGCGTGAACGACGAGCCGGCTGACGGAAAATCCGAGAACGTGGGGCGCGCTGTCGTCACGCAAAACAGCGGCTCACTCTCCGAAGCGAAAATCGTCAAATTCGAATTCGAGAGCGGCGCTGCGAATTTCGACCTCACGAAGCCGAATGTCGTGCAGTCGTTGTCCGATAACCGAACGCTTTTCGTCACGACGCACAGCGATGGCGGTCAGGATATCGCCGATGCCTATTTCGCCGATGCCCATGCGGAAACGGTCACGCTAAAGGCTTCTTTGCGCGACCATACCGATGTTCCGTTCAAGACGCAGGATTTCACATTCACTGCAGCCCCGTCGAATAACTACTCCTTTAGCCTCAATCGACAATCGAATGGCGCACAAGCCGATGGCGCCGCGCAGAACAAGGCAAACGTCACGATCTGGGACGATAACGCCCCCGCCCCCGACAAAACGCGGGTGACGTTTCAGTTGCCGGCCGGCTCGGCGCAATTTGCGTCGGATAACGGCAATGTCGTCGATAGCGGCACCAAGCCGGACGGGAGCACATGGATTGCAGTGGACTCGACGTTCATGCAGGGGGTGACCGTCGCGAGCGCAGGCTTCACCGATAGCAACGAGGCGGGCGAGACTATCACGCTGACTGCTTATTTGACGGACCATGCCGAGGTCCCGGCTCAGAGTCAGGATTACACGTTTTCGCCGAAGTCGCCTTACGTGGTGACGCTTACTCAGGCGCCATCATGGTTGGCCGACGGCGTCTCAGGAGAAATCGTCGGCACGGTTGTCGATAGGCAAACCGGGGAGAATGTCACGGATACCTGCGGCGTCGGATGCTCGGGTCCCGGCCCTATAGACGGCCCCGACAGTGTCTGCGCGACGCACGGAAACTTCTCTTTCAGCGTCACCGGGTTGACGGTGGTCGGGGAATTGGCGCAGTTCGGTTATGTCACCGTCAGCTACCTTGGCGCCAGCGATACGGCGACGATTTTGGTCGAACCGTACTGAGCTTGCGCTGTGAGTGAGAGAGCGATTCGTTCAAGCCTGGCACGACGGTAAATCCGACACCGATACATTCGAATTCGAATCCCCAAAGGCTTTGTTCTCCGTGCTCACGCCAAAGCGATGGGAACTTATCGAACGTCTGCAGGCGCTCGGCGAGATTAGCCTGCGTGGGCTCGCTCGTAGTCTGGCGCGAGACGTCAAGCGGGTTCACGAAGACGTCGCAATATTGTTGGAGTGGGGACTCGTACAACGCACGCCCGAAGGGAAGATCCATGTGCCGTACGAAAAAATTCATACTGAATTCGACCTGTTGGCCGCGGCCTGACCGCTCGCGCCGACGCGGCCCTCGCCCGAAAAGCGCGCCGGTGCGCCACCACGCTACCCGTGCGAGTAGCCGTTCCCCGTACGCTCCAAGCTGATGACTTGTTCGGCGCGCGAGCCGTTGCGCTCTTTCACGTCGACCGTCCCGTGATAAGCCACGCGCCACCCCTCTCGCGTCGCAACGACCGGCAAGTTACCGCCGGGGCGGCTGTCGAGGTCGACCAGGCCCGCAGGCGGCACCGGAATGTTGTTTTCAACGGTCGCGTTGGAATGGATGACGTTGTCCTGCCACATCGATGCGTCGCGTCGCGCTTCGAGACCCTTGCCGTCCGTGTCGACGGTATTGTCCGACGCGGCCATGCCCGCGTTGTCCACGGAAACGATCCGCGCATTGGCCCGTGCGACCGGATCGGGGCTATCGATATCCTTCGTGCCATGCTCGATCGACGGCAATGGGGCTGGCTCCTTGGCAGCCACCGATGCCGGTGAGGTTGCCCCCTTGTTCTTGGCGAACTCGCGCCCTTGGGACTTCGCATCGGGCATATCGCCCGCAACCGGCGTCTTCGCCGGGCTCTTCGCAGCGATTTCATCTTGCTGGCTCTGAGTGGGATTGTTCTGCGCGTTTTCCACGGTAGCTGTCCTCCGAAAGTTGGACGTCCTTTTGGGAATCACGCAACGCTCGTGCCCGAACCGAGATATCGAGCCTTGACGGAAACGGCGGCAGCGCGGCTCAATGATGTGCGGCGGCCGCCGCCGCCGACTCAGCCGCGGGCGTCGCGGCCTGGATATCGACGGCCTCCGGATAAAGCTGCAGCAGCACGCGCAAGACGCCGTTGGTCCAGCCGAAGCCATCTTGCAAAGAATATTCGCCGCCGCCTGCCGATGATTGCGCCGCGTTGCGACCTATGTCGTATTTCTCGACGAGCTTGCCGGTGCGTGCGTAATAGGCGACGTTTGTGCGGATCCAGCGCGTTGCGATCGTGCGCGCGAGCGCCATTTCACCATAGCGGCGCAGGCCGATCACGGCCAGGTATTGCAACGGCGCCCAGCCGTTCGGTTCGTCCCACTGCTGACCGGTCGCCACTTGCGTCGTGGCCATGCCCCCCGTGCGCAGCAAGCCGAGCTTGATGGTTTTGGCCACGTCTTTCGCTTGCTCACGCGAGGCGACGCCCGCGAACAGCGGATACACCGTCGCCGCGGTCAAGCGATGGCGCAGCGTGCGATGGACATAGTCGTAATCGGAGAACGCGCCGATGCGCGGGTCCCAGAGCCAACGGCGAATGGCCTCGGCGCGCGCTCTCGCCCGCGCTTCGAAATTTTCCGCGCGCGTGGCGTCGCCCTGCAGTCGATAGGCCTTGGCCAGCGTTCGTTCCAGGCCGTAGAGCAGGGCGTTCAAATCTACGGGCACGAGCGAGGTCACGTCGATCGTCGCGAGCGTGCGGTTGTCGGCGAACCAACGCGAACTGAAGTCCCAACCGCTCTCTCCCCCTGCGCGCAAGTTGCGCCATAAGTCCTCGGGGTTTCGCTGCGGAATCGAGTGAGCCGTTTCTACGTCTTCCCGATACGATTCATCGCGTGGCACATCGCGCTCGTCCCAGTAACGGTTCAGCACGGTGCCGTCGAAAAGACGAACGACATGGCGTGCGGCGTGACCCGGCCCGACCGTCGCCGCGCCCTCCATCCAATAGTCGTATTCGGCCTTCAGTTCGGGCAGGTACTGCAGATAAGCGCTATCGCCCTCGCGTTGTGCCAGCAGCCCGACCATCTGCGCAAAGAACGGCGGCTGCGAGCGGCTGAGATAGTAGGTGCGATTGCCGTTCGGGATATGCGAGTAGCGATCGATGAGCGCGGCGAAGTTCTTCAACTCGTCGCGCGTCAGATCGTGCCTGCCGCTGGCGGCGAGACCGAGCATGATGAAATACGAGTCCCAGTAGTAAACCTCGTCGAAGCGGCCGCCGGGCACGACGTAAGGTGCGGGCAGCGGCAACAGCGAGGACCAGGCGCTGGCCGCGGGATCGGGATCGCGGCGCAGGACGTTCCACAGCGTATCGATATGGGCGACGACGGTTTGCTTCGGGTCGGAGACATACTGCCGTACCTCGGGCCGCGGTGCGCTGAAATGCGCGTCGACGAATTTGCGCAGATCGAAGCCAGATTGGCCGCGGGCCGCTTCGTACGCCGCGACGATACGCGCGGGGCTTTCCTTAGGGACCCGGTCCGCGAAGGTCTTGCTGTCCGGAAACACATGGGCCAGCTCGACGGCGCGATACAGCTCGCCTAGCGTCTGCGATGGCGGAGCGGGCACGACCGGCGAAGACTGCTCGTGCGGATTGGGCGCATGCGTGCGAATCGTCGCGGTTGACGACGCGTTCGCGCGCGCCGCTACGGCGGGCGCCGCGACGGGTTGGCCGGCAAAGCAGGAAGCGGCAGTCAACAATGCGGCGGCTAGCGCATGGCGCGCGAAGGCCAAATGCATGGGCGGTTCCTCTCGTCGGGGTGGTCGAATGGCGGCGAGAGGCGGTACCAGTCGAATGCAACGGGGCGGCGCATCGTGCGCCGCTTATCGATTCGATGGCTTACGTACTCCGGGCTGGGCAGGCCGGCCTCGGCGCGTCATTGCAAATGCTGGCCACCGTTGATCGAAATGTTGGCTCCCGTGACAAAGCCCGCTTCGTTCGAGCACAGGTAGGCGACGAGCGCGGCGACTTCCTCGGGTTGCCCGAGGCGTCCGACCGGAATTTCCGGCAGGATCTTCGTGTTCATGATTTCTTCCGGCACCGCCATGACCATGCGCGTGGCGATGAAGCCCGGAGAGACGGTGTTGACGGTCACGCCCTTGCGCGCGAGCTCGAGTGCGAGCGATTTCGTGAAGCCGTGCATGCCCGCTTTGGCGGCGGCATAGTTGGTTTGCCCGAAACCGCCCTTGCAACCGATGACCGACGAAATGTTGACGATGCGGCCCCAGCCGCGCGCAGTCATGCCTTCGTACCATTGCTTCGTCATATGGAACACCGAGTCGAGATTGGTGCTGAGCACCGCGTCCCAACTGTCCTTATCGAGCTTCTTGAAGCTCGCATCGCGCGTGATGCCGGCGTTGTTGACGAGAATGTCGATGGGGCCGATCTCGCTTTTGATCTGAGTGGCGCAGCGTGCGCACGAATCGTAATCGGCCACGTCGACGGGATAGGCGCGGAACTGCCGTCCGGATGTCTCCATGCGCGCCAACCACGCATCGGCGCCGGTGTTGCTCGGCGAATAGGTGACCACGACGGCGTGACCCACGTCGTGGAGCCTCATGCTGATCGCTTCGCCGATGCCACCCATGCCACCCGTGACGAGGGCAATTCTTTTTGTCATGTCTGTTCTCCATTGACGAGTGTTTGACGAAGTGAAACTTCGGCTGGTGCGATGCGGGCCTCTCAAACCGCACGTACCGCCCTACCTTGCCGCGCGCGGATTAGCGCAAGCGCGAGCAGGCTTCGAGAATCGAATTGCCGTTCTCCGTGATGCGCGGGCGCGGCAAACCGATGTCCTCGGCTTGCTCGAGCTTGATCAGATGGCGCTCGAGCAACGTGTCGAGTTCGGCGCGATCGCCGATCTGATCGGGATCGTCCTTAACGAGCATCAAAGTGGCGAGTTCGTGTGGACTCAGCATGCGTGTCTCCAATCGGCTATAGAGGGTCGGTCCGTATCCTCAATTGATGCGGGTGCGGGTTGCACCGGTAGCGCTGAATGCATCAATTACATCGTCGACGAAACGCACCGAGAAAAACCGGAAGGAATTTCAGCGGAGAAACGTAAAACAGGTGACGAACGGAATGGCTATTCATATGACGCTATAAAACGTTTTCGATTATTTATTTGGGCTGGGTATGCCAAGGTATTAATTACCCGCCGCAGGCACGCATCCTGCGGGCGATACGGTAATTGTTTCGGCGGCCCGTCAGGTTCGTGCGGCCGAGGCGCGATTCTTGGTTGGCGCAATACTAATACCGTCGCCCGTAGTTCGCAATATGGGAGGGCGATCTATTTCTACAGCCCCATTTGTTTTGACGGGTACGGGCCGATGGCGGGTTGCACATTAACATTCAAATGTGTTCGCTTGATGTCTGTGCCACGGCAATGCCAAAGGTTTAATTTGCTCGTCACAAATTTGAGGAAGCCCGGGAAACGACTCGCGCGGTCCGGGCGCATCTTCGTACACGATCAAATCATGTATGTGCTGCCGTTGCGCCAGCAGCATGCCGCAACTGAAAACCGCATCATCCAGATGCGGCGATATGACCATGCACGGGGCGGCATCCTGCCGCAACGAGGAAGGGCGCGTTCGCATGTCGCAACGTGGAGCAAACACGATGCCTGCGTGCATGCGCTACCATCGCAGCTTCGGAACGAAGGGCTGCGACGCATGACTTTGGACAAGACCGACCGGGCCATTCTCATGGCGATGCAAGGGGACGGCCGCACCACGAACGCGAGTCTCGCCGAAGCGGTAGGCTTGAGCGAAACCCCGTGCGCGCGCCGCTTGAAGCGGTTGGAAGCCGACGGCTATATCGAGGGGTATCGCGCCGTGCTGTCGAAATCGGCGCTGCACATCGGGGTGACCGCGTTCGCACTCGTGCGCTTCGGCGTTCACGACCGGCGCCTCGCCGACGAGTTTGAGCGGCAGATCCAAGCGATCGAGCGCATCGTCTCGTGTCACAACGTCTCGGGCAGCGCCGATTACCTGCTCCACGTGGTCGCACGCGATCTTGAAGATTACGGCGCGTTCATGCGCGACGTGCTGCGTGCATTGCCGGGAGTGACGTCGGTCGAATCGGTGCTGTCGCTACGCGAAGTGAAGCGCGACGCGGGCCTGCCGTTGCTTTGAGCGACAGGCCCGGATGACGACGCGGGGGCAATGCGCGCACCGCTCGCAGATCGCCCGGGGGCGGGCCAAACCTGCGGACGGGCGAAGTGCTTAAGCGGCGAGCGCCTGGCGGATCGCCTCGGCCAAGTCGCCGGCGGCGAACTTGGCGACGTAGCCCGTCGCCCCGGCATTCTTGACGTGCGCCTCGTTGGCCGTGCCCGTGAGCGAAGAATGGATGATGACGGGGATGTCGCGCATGCGCTCGTCGGCCTTGATTTGGCGCGTGAGCATGAAGCCGTCCATTTCGGGCATTTCGAGGTCGGTCAGCACGAGCGCCACCTTGTCGCGCGTTCGAACCCCTTCCTTCTGCGCTTCTGCGGCAATTCTCGTGAGCGTATCCCAGGCTTCCTGCCCGGTCTTCGTGATGATGTACTGCGCGCCGAGCGCCGCGAGGCTCTGCTCGATGAGCTTGCGCGCGAAGCCCGAATCGTCGGCCGCCAGAATCTTGGCCCCGCCGCTCATCTTGACCGAGGTCCCCACGTCGGCCGCCTCGACGCTCGGATGCTGGGCCGGGAAGACGTCGCGCAACACCTGCTCGACGTCGACCACCTGCGCTAGCCGCGAATCGCCCGTATTGCCGTCGATGCGGGCAATGCTGGTGACGGAGTTACCGCCGGCCGAGCCTTCGGCCGAAAGCACCTGATTCCATTCGAGGCGAACGATGTCGTCGACTTCCTCCACCGCGAACGCCTGCGTCGACCGTGCGAACTCGGTCACGAGCAAGATGTTCAAGCCGCGCGTCGGGTTGCACCCCATCAGTTTGGGCAGGTCGATTACGGGAATGATCTGGCCGCGGATATCGACGGCGCCGATCATGTGATCCGATGCCCCGGCAATCGGCGTGATGGCCGGCATGGTCATGATCTCGCGCACTTTGAACACGTTGATGCCGTACAACTCGTGCGAGTCGTCGTTGCCGGGCGCCGCGCCCAGGCGGAACAGCAAGAGTTCGAACTTGTTCGTACTCGTCAGATTGGAGCGTTCGTCGATCGAGTGGTGATCAGCGGCCATCGAAATTTCCTCGTGGGTTGCGCCCGTGAGCGGCGGTTGCACCTTTCGGTAAGGCGAGCGCCGAGGCCGCACGGGCTATAAGGCTGATAACGGCGTTTCGCCCAGAAAATTAATACGGCTCCGTGTTTCCCCCGACAAAACTATCAAGTTGAGGCAAACAACTGACGTTATATTCTGCCAAGGACAGCGCCCGCGAGCCGTGTCCGAGGAATTCGACGCGATGTTTGCTCCCGACCCCAACGAATCGATTTTCTTCATGATCGATGCCTCAGCGCCCGAACTGCCGCAGATAGAAAGCGCCTTTCAGCCCGTGCTCTCGCTGGCCCATGGCGCCCCCGTGGGCTATGAGGCGCTGCTGCGTGCCCGGGATGCCGGCGGCAGACCGTGCTCGCCCGAAGCCGCCTTCGCCGTGGCGCGGCAAGCGGGGCGTTGCGGGGAGTACGAGCGCGCCTGCTTGCAGCGCCACGTGGCGCGTTTCGCCCAGTTCGCCCATGAGCAGCATGTCCTCTTCGCCAATTTGCACCCGGACGTTCTAGTCGATCCCGTGCATGGCCCCGCGCTGGCGCAAGAGCTCGTCGATAGCGCGGTGGCGCCCAATCGCATCGTCATCGAAGTGCTCGAGGCGCGGCAAGAGACGCCCGCCGCGCTAGTCGACGCCGTCGAGCGGCTGCGAGCGCACGGATTTCTGATCGCGCTCGACGATTTCGGCGCGGGCTTGACCAATCTCGGCCGTGTGTGGGATTTGCGTCCCGACGTGGTCAAGCTCGATCGCGAGTTGATTTGCAAGGCGATCGAAAGCTATCGAAATGCGCGCAGCTTGCTGCGTCTCGTCGATTTATTGCACGACATCGGAACCTTCGTCGTGATCGAGGGGATCGAGACCGAAGAACAGGCGAGGCTGAGCGCCGACTGCGATGCGGATTTCGTCCAGGGCTATTTTTTCGGGCGGCCGGCGATCGAAGTCGAGGTACCGGCCCCGTTTGGCGCCGGTTCGCTGCCGGCGCTCGATGATCGGCCCTGCGACGCACGCAAGTTGCGCCGGATCGCCGATCTGGACGAGTTGGCGCCATACCGGCGCGCGTTTGGGCGCTTCAAGGACGCCTGGTGCTTGGGTCAACCGCTGACGCATGCCGCCCGCCATTTCTTGGAGTGCGAATGGGCGTTACGTGTGTTCGTGCTCGACGACACGGGACAGCAAGTCGGCGAGAACGTCGAATCGGATCATCATTGCGAGCGGCGCTGCGCGACGTTTCCCTTGCTCGCGCGCCGGGCAGGCGCCAATTGGTCCAAGCGCGCCTATTTTCGCGACGCGTTGCTTCGTCCCGGCGAGACGATCGTCAGCGAGCCCTATATGTCGTCGAGTTCGACGAACTTATGCGTGACATTGTCGGTGCTCGTGCGCAGGGGCGAACACGGCTTCGTGCTCGGCGCCGATATTTTGTTCGAAGGGTTGTCCGGGCAACTGGCCTGAAGCGGTTACGTACGGTGGGCAAGGCAAAGCCGTGCGGCTTCTTGTTCCGAAGCGCAGAGGTGCTCCGCAAACTGGAATTTGCCGGCGATCAGCGTGGCCACGCATACGCCATCGCGCAAGGCGATGCGGTTGCCGACCAAAGCGGCCACCTTCTCGCCCGGCAAGATCGTGCCGACGATGTTGAGCGGATCGACTGCGCAAACGCAGACGAGTTGCCCGTCCGGCGTGCGCTTGCGCACATCGCGCAGCAACGCCAGCGCTTCGGGCAACGCGAACTGTTCACCGGAAAGGCCGTTGACGAAGCGGCCGCCTCGAACGAGACCGCGCGCTTCCAAGCGATGGAACACGCGCAATAAATCGCGCCAACGCGGCAGCCATCCCGCTTCGCGTTCCAACAATTGCCAGAACACGACGCCGTAGCGGCGCAGCAACGACATGGCGATGTGCTCGGCGATATCGGGCGGCAGCGCGTGTGTGCCGATGCGCGCGGAGGGAGAGGACGACGATGATGTAGACGATGCGCCATTCGCGCCTGGCTGCGCGTTGTCCCCGGTCGATCGTTCTGGAATCGTCGGCCGCCGCAGCAATGCCCAGCGGCCAGCGTCCTGCATGCCGCCGATGAACGCGCCGCGATGCGCACCGCGCCGCGCCATGGCGCGCGAGCCGCGATGGCGCGTCGCGGCGGGCGCGATCAGCGCGCGCAGCCCCGCGAAACTATCCGCGTTGACGAACCCGCCCGCGACCAGTTCGCCGAGCGCGGTTTCGACTTCGAGCGGCAGCGCGTGCGCTTCACCGAGCAGTTCGTCGAAGAACATCGCGCCGTGCCGCGATAGCGCTTCGAACAGCAGCCTTGCGCGGGGCGAAAGCGCATCGGTCTCCGCGGCGCCTGGCTCGGCCGAACGGCGATCGATCAGTCCGTGCCAAATCGGCAGGGTGCGGCGGGGCAGTATGACGATCGGCGTCGTTCGCACCGGGGCGGAAGCGCCGCGCCCGTCGGCTGCAAATCGCGCCCACACGAATTGGCCGGAGCGACACAGTTCGTCGAGCGTCATGCCGGCGTAGTCGCGCAAACGCGCGGGCAAAATCTCTTCCTCCCACGCGGCCGCTGCGGCTTCGAAGCCCTCGAGTTGTTCGAGCGTGGCGGCCAGCGCTTCGCGACCGATACCGCGCGCGGCCGGCGTAAGACGTTGCCATTCGATTAGAAAGCGCACGAAATCGGCGCGTTCGACCGGATCGATCTCGCGGCGCAACCGCTTGATCGTGTATCGGTGAATGCGCGCGAGCAGATGCCGCTCGCACCATTCGTCATGCTCCGCGCCCGGGGTGAAGCGGCCCCTCATTGCATAGCCCTCGCTTTCGAGCTTCACGAGCGCGGCGGCGACGTGCGACGCCGGCAACGCGAGCGAGCGCGCAAGCACCGGCACCGGCTCGGGGCCGAGGCCCGAGAGCCTCGCGCGCAATACATCCACGAGCGCATCGGCATCGGTCCATTCGTCGTCGAAGCCCGGCGGCGCGACGAGGCGCGGTGCGAACTCGGCATCGGGGTAGATCGCACGCAGGCAAGTGAGGCGTTCGATGGGTAGCCACAGCGCTTCGTTCTCGGCGATCTGCATGCGCGTGGCGCGTCCCGCGCGTGCGAGGGCGTCGAGCCATGCGATCCAACCTTCGTTCGCGCGCGCCTCGGTCTCGTTGATGCACGCTAGCCCCGTCAACGCCTCATGCATTTCGTCCGTGCCGCGCACCTGCGGCCACGCTTCCTCGCGCACGGCTGCGATGGCGTCCGCATCGAGCGCGCCCAAATCGGACGCGTCTTCCGGATCGCTCCAACGCCGCGATAGAACGGCCTGCGTGCGGCGCTCCTCTAGCGGGGCGTCGTCGAGAAACGCGTAGGGGCGCGCATTGAGAATCTCGGCCGCGAGCGGCGAGGGGGCGCTGAGCTCGCGTGTCACCAGCGCGATGTCGCCTTGCTCTATCCGGCGCAGCAGCGCAAGCCATCCTTCACAATCCATCGCTTCGTGCAGGCAATCGTCGATCGTCTGGTCGACGAGCGGATGATGCGGCAACTCGCGCTCGCCGACGATATTCTCGAGACACGCCACCTGATCGGGAAACACGGCAGCGAGCAAATCCTCGCTCTTCATGCGCTGCAATTGCGGCGGCGTTTTGCGCCCGCCGGTGAAGCGCGGCAAAGCGAGCGAGGTGGTGGCGTTCCAGCGCCAGCGCACGTTGAACAAAGGCGCATCGAGCAACGCTTGAATCAATACGTGCTCGGCGCTGTTCGAATGAAGGAAGCGCCACACTTCATCGAGTGCGAAGCTGTGGCTGCCCGTCAGCGACAACACGATCGCATCCTCGGTGGCCGCGGCCTGCAGTTCGAAATTGAAGGTTCGGCAAAAGCGCTTTCTGAGCGCAAGGCCCCACGCGCGATTGATACGGCTGCCGAAGAGCGAATGAATGATGAGCTGCGTGCCGCCCGATTCGTCGAAGAACCGCTCCATGACGAGTGTATTTTGCGAGGGCAAGACGGTGAGCGCTGCGCGCGCGCGAGCGAGATACTCGACGATTTGATGTGCGGCGACTTCATCGATGGCCAGCTCGTGCATCAGCGTGTTGGCGACACGCCCGAGCGCCTGACCGTCTTCGCGCGCGTCAGTCGATTGCTTCGCACTGCCGATCAACGTGTCGATGCGCACCCGCAAGCGGGAGATGGCGGCCGAAAGCTCATCGCTGCGTCCGGGCGCCTCGCCGAGCCAGAACGGGATATTCGGCGCCTGTCCTTGGGCGTCGACGACGCGGACGCGGCCCGGTTCTACCCGCACAATCCGGTACGACGTGTTGCCGAGTTGGAAGATGTCGCCCGCAAGGCTTTCGACGGCGAAGTCCTCGTTGACGGTGCCGATGTTCAGGCCCTGCGGTTCGAGCAGCACGGCATAGTCGGCGTTGTCGGGAATCGTCCCGCCCGAGGTGACGGCCGTCATTTTCCCGCCGCGCCGGCCGCGCAGCATCCCCGTTACGACGTCGCGATGGATATAGGCGCCGCGGGGGCCGTGCCGGCTCGTATAGCCTTCCGCGAGCATGCGCAATACTGCGTCGTACCGCTCGCGTGGGAGATCGGCATAAGGCGCGGCGCGTTTGAAACAAGCGAACAGGGCGTCTTCGCTCCATTCCTCGCAGGCTGCTTCCGCGACGATCTGTTGCGCCAGTACGTCTAGCGGCGCATGCGGCATCGTCAATGTGTCGAGTTCGCCGCGTCGCACGCAATCGATGAGTGCGGCGCATTCGACGAGATCGTCGCGCGAGGTGGGAAAGAGCCGGCCCTTGGGCATGCCGCCCACCTGATGCCCCGAGCGCCCGACGCGTTGCAGAAAGGGCGCGATGGCGCGCGGCGAGCCGAGCTGGCAGACGAGATCGACGTCGCCGATGTCGATGCCCAATTCGAGCGAGGCCGTCGCGATCAGCACGCGCAAGGCGCCGCGCTTCAGGCGCTGCTCCGCATCGAGGCGATGCTCTTTCGCCATGCTGCCGTGATGCGCGGCTACCGCTTGCTTGCCCAAGCGCTCGGTCAAATGTCGAGCTGCGCGTTCAGCCATGCGGCGCGTATTGACGAAGATGAGCGTGGTGGCGTGGGCGCTGGCCAGTTCGGCCAACCGATCGTAGACGCGTTCCCAAACTTCGTTGGGCATGACCGCTTCGAGCGGCACGGGCGGCAGTTCGAGCGCGAGATCGCGTGCTCGGTGATGACCGACATCGACGATGGCGCAGCGCGCGTCGTCGCTCACCCCGACGAGAAAGCGCGCGACGGCCTCGATCGGTTTTTGCGTGGCCGATAGCCCGATGCGCGGCAAACGGCGCTCGCACAGCGTGTCGAGACGTTCGAGCGAGAGCGCGAGATGGGCGCCGCGTTTGCTGCCGACCATCGCGTGGATTTCGTCGACGATGACGGTGCGCGTGGTCGAAAGGATACGGCGGCCCGAATCGGAGGACAGTAAGACATAGAGTGATTCGGGCGTCGTGACGAGAATATGCGCGGGCCGTTTTTTGAGCGCGTTGCGCTCTTGCGCGGTGGTGTCGCCGGTGCGAACTGCCGTGCGGATCTCCACGCGCGGCAACCCTTGCGCTGCCAGTGCTTCGCCGATGCCCGCAAGCGGGCGTTCGAGGTTGGTGTGGATATCGTTCGACAGCGCTTTGAGCGGCGATACATAGACGACGAGCGTCTCGTCGGGCAGCGTGCCATCATGGGCGAGCCCGACGCGCACGAGTTCGTCTAGTGCCCATAGAAATGCCGTCAGCGTTTTGCCCGAGCCGGTCGGTGCGGCGACGAGCGTCGACGTGCCGCTGCGAATGTGCGGCCAGGCGCGCACTTGGGCGTCGGTCGGTGCGCTGAAAGCCGACGCGAACCATACGGCGACGGCCGGGTGAAACGTGGCCAGCGGATCGACAACCGAGGGAGCATTCATATCGTCAATGTGGCGATGAGCGCGCAATTGTCAAGAACGCCTAACGATTTCGGCGCAAGCTTCGGGGCCTGAATGCTTAGCCGATCGTTGGATCGCGCGGGAACATATCGAGGCTTGCCGCATACGTCGATAGGTAGATGAGCGGCGCAACGACGAGCGTGGCGACGCCGAGCGTCAGCACGCAGGCGATCAAGAGCCCCGCCGCGATAGCGCCATACACGAGCGCGGCCGACCCATTGCGCCATGTTGCCGCGAAACTGGCCCGCAGCGCATCGGCTGCCGTCGCGCCGTTCAGCACGATCAATGCCGGGGCGATCCATAAGGCCATCGTGCCGATGACGGCCGTTACCAAATATAGCGCGCCGGCTATCAGCGCGAGCACTGTCCGCGCGTCGCCGGTTGCGCCGCCGAACGCCAATAAACGCAGCGCGCTCGATGCGCGCTCGCTCGTCAAGTCGCAGATGATTGCGATCAGCAACCCGAACACAGCCGCCGCGAACAGCGGTTCGAAATGTGCGCGAATGCCGCGCACCACGTCGGCCAACCTAACCGAGCCTGTCGTCCGGCAATGATCGGCGGCGTGAATCATGCCGCCGGTCCAGAGCACGGTGAAGACGGCTGTGAGGTCGCTCGCGTAGGGCAATTCGACCAGCAGGACGGTGACGAGCAGATCGATGAGGCCGAGCATGATCCACATCCCGGGGCGTTGCTGGAATAGCGTCCAGCCCTCGGCGAACCAACGTGTGCCCTGGCGTGCGGCGACCGCGCGCATTTGCATGTAAGACTCCTCCGGGGTGAAAGGCGAGGGGGAAGCTGTCGAATCTATGCGCAATTATGGCGTGATTGGTGTGCGCGTGCCGATGGAGAGGGAAGAATTCCCGGTTTCGATGAGGGGTGGGTTGATATGCGGGGATATTTGCTTCGTTCGTCGCGCATATCCAGAAATCGCATTCATCCGCACCGGTATTCACCGAGAGGCCGAGGGCATTACTCAGTGGAAAGAGTTGCAGTCAATTCAAAGCGCCACGCTAACGACACGCACGTTCGACTACAAACGTCCCGATTTTCCCAAACAGGTACGTGCAGACATTGATCGGCTCAACCGCGTCGAATACCGTTCCGTAGCCCACCCGAACACAAAAAGCCGGTGATGCAGTCGCAGCCGGCGATCGTCGCCGGGCCCGACGACGAAGAGATCTATACCGATTCGCTGAACCGGGTCAAAGTGTGGTTTCCATGGGGCCGGATTAAGCGAGAGCGAACTCACATTCGTTGAGAACAGCCAGATTACATCGAGCAAGAACCACATTAGCTGAGAATGCCTATGGCGGCACGCAGGCAGCCAGCAGGCTGTCGTGCAGTTCCTGCATGCGCTCGGGCGCCAGATGACCGTCCAGAATCGATTCAATGCTGTTTCGCATTGCGAAGGAGCGAATTTTCGTTCGGGGCACCACGGCTTCGCACCTGGATGCGTTTGATTAAATGCAGTTGTTTATAGTCGCGATTTTGCGCACTGCGTCAGCGGTGCAAAATCAACATCGACTGGATCTATCGAACATGATTCTGCCGCCTATCGGCTCATCCGGCCAATCCTCGTCGCTGCCGGATAGTAATGGTAATTCAACAAACGAAATTCGACCTATCAAGCGGACAGCGCGAAAAGAGTTTGAACCATTGGAGCGTGAAAATATTTCCAACCCGAGCCCAGTGAGGTTTGCCAGCGGTCGTACTGAACAGGCTGAATGTGACACAGCTGTCGGTGCCGCGGGAGAGACAAGCATTTCATACCGGCGGGTTACGCCACAGGAGTTCGATTTTGCTTCGGCGCCAAGGTACCGAAAGACGGCGGGTCTCGATAAATCAAATGTGGAATTTTCTGGCGCTCGGCAAGAAGTGATAACAATGATCGCCGGAATTGAGGAAACACGGAATATCGCGGAACCCGGCGATGCGATCATTACCGGCCCCAAAGGCGAACGTTACGTCCATACGCCGGAGAGGTTTTCAAAAATGTATGAGCAAGACCCCAATGATCCGAATCGATATCGTGCAAAGAACGTGATTCGTGCGATCCAGCTAAGCGAGTCTGTGGAACTGGTCGCTCCTTGGGGAGAAATCCAAAGGGCTTTGCCTGGTGGACGAATTGCTCAGTCCGAGACTGACGAAACGGACGTTTACCTGATCGAGCGAGAAGCATTTGAAATGACCTACGGGCCGGATTCCTCTCGCCCTGAGCCAGGCTAACGATGCGCAAGGCACCATCAGCATTGCGGCGGCTGCCAATCTAAATGGGCGCAGTTGCCGGTCGACGATGCTGCAGAAAATCCAGGACGCGCTGGAAGAAGACAGGGAGAAGGAAATCCTCGCCGCGAAATTGCTCTCGGTCGATGGTGGCCCGATCTCCACGCGTCCCGACCGCCGCCCCCATCAACCCTACGCAAATGCTTGGTTCCCCCTACGATTTACACGTGCTATAAGCGGCGAAGCGGTTAACTTGGCTTGCTTCTGTGAGACGACCATGGAGGATCGGGCATGAAAGCGACGAGTGGGATCGGCACGGCTATCCGCGTGAGCGGGTGGGTACTCGCAACAACCGTCTCCCTCGGCTTCGCGCCGAGCATGCCCGCATGGGCGAAGACGGGCACACCGCAGCCAGTCTTGTCCGCATCGGCGATGGCCGTGGCCGACGAGTTCAGCGCCGATGCGGCCGAGCGGATCTTCAAGGAAGGCGGCAATGCGGTCGACGCCGCGGTCGCGGTGGCGTTCGCGCTTGCAGTGACCTATCCGGAGGCGGGCAACATCGGGGGCGGCGGCTTCATGACGCTCTACGTCAACGGCAAGCCGTACTTCATGGACTACCGCGAACGCGCGCCAATCGCTGCGACCAAAGACATGTACCTCGATAAAGACGGCAACGTCATCAAAGGCATGAGCTTGGTCGGCATGCGTGCCGTCGGCGTGCCGGGCACCGTCGAAGGCATGTGGGAAGTGCAAAAGCGCTTGGGCAAGCTGAAATGGAAACAAGTGCTCGCGCCCGCGATCCACTACGCGCGCGACGGCTTCGAAGTCAGCGAGCAACTGCAACAGCGCCGCGACGCGGCAGCAAAAGAGCTCAACGACAAAACGAACTTCGGCCAATACTTCGGGCAGCTGAAAGCAGGAGAGATGCTCAAGCAACCCGAGTTGGCCGCCACGCTGACACGCATCGCGAATCAAGGTGCGAAAGGCTTTTACGAGGGAAAGACGGCTGAATTGATCGCCGCATCGATGAAAGCGCGCGGCGGCCTCATCACGAAAGAGGACCTTCACGAATACAAAGCCGTATGGCGGCAACCGGTTCAGGCCAATTGGAACGGCTACCGCGTGATCACGGCGCCGCCGCCGAGTTCCGGCGGCATCGGTCTCGTGCAGTTGCTGAACATGAAGGCCGATCTCAAGAACGATTTCTCGGACGTGAAGCTCAATTCGCCGCAATACGTCCATCTCGTCGCGGAAATCGAGAAACGGGTATTCGCCGATCGCGCGCAATACCTCGGTGATCCCGATTTCTATAAAGTGCCGATTGCTCAATTGACCGACGACGCCTACATCGCCAAGCGGGCCGCCGAAGTCGATCCCGAGAAGCCCACCGACACGAAGGCCGTGCAACCGGGCCTCGGTACCTCCATGCCGGAGAAGGCGGAAACAACGCATTTCTCGATCGTCGACAAGTGGGGCAACGCCGTATCGAACACGTACACGCTGAACGGCTACTTCGGTTCCGGCGAAGTGGTGGATGGCACCGGCGTCCTGCTGAACGACGAAATGGACGATTTTTCCGCGAAGCCCGGCGTAGCCAACATGTTCGGCGTGGTGGGCAGCGACGCGAATGCGATCGAACCGAAGAAGCGGCCGTTATCGTCGATGACGCCGACGATCCTGACCAAAGACGGCAAGGTCGCGATGGTGATCGGGACGCCCGGCGGCTCGCGCATCTTCACGTCCATCTTCCAAGTGCTGACGAATGTCTACGACTTCGGTATGCCGTTGCCTGCCGCCGTTGCCGCGATGCGCTTCCATCACCAGTTGTTGCCGCCCAACACGATCTTCTGGGAGCCGTACAAGCCGATCGAGGGCGAGCTCGCGCAGGCACTCGAAGCAAAGGGCTATGTCTTGAAGGGGCAAAACTTCAACGGCGACATTCAGGTCATCAAAGTGGACGGCGATTCACCCGAGGCCGTGGCAGATCCTCGCGGCCGCGGGGTGACGCGCACGGTGCAATAAAAGTGCACTAACTTCGCACGATGATGCGAGGCGGGCCATCACCCGTGGCCGTCTTGCGCAGCGAGCGCCATCCCGGGAACGGCGCTTGCTGCAATGCAGCTTCGATAAACACCGTACCGGGACCCGCGCACGATCGACGATGCGATCGCTCTGGCCCAAAGGCACGATGCGCGCGTCAAACGTCCATGGTGCGAGCCGAAACGGCGCGGGCGGCTACGCCATGCAGTGGAAGTGCGGCATGCGAGTTTCTGCGTCTCCCAATTTCCTGACATTTTGCGGCGTCATCATGGAGCGCTCGTGCTATCCGATTCGGTGGCGGGATGGCCGTACTTCGAGGATGATGCGCGAAGATTGAAGGCGCGGCTGAGCGGGAATATCGACCCGCTGCCCATGCCGGCGCCCACCCAGCGGCAGCGTCCGGCACGCACTTAAGCAGCCTCGCCGAAAACCCCTTAAAGTGGAACGCTTGCGGGCTACCGCAGCGTGTACCGCCATTGCGGCCGATCGTATATTCGGCCGTCCCACCCAAGGACAGGAGCGATCCGATGAGCGTCGTCGTATCAGGATTGCAGCGAGCTTACGACGAGGTTCGGCGCTATAGCCTCGCGCTCGCCGAACCGCTTTCCGCAGAAGATCAGGGTGTCCAGTCGATGCCCGACGCAAGCCCGACGAAATGGCATTTGGCGCATACGACTTGGTTCTTCGAAACCGTCGTGCTTGCGCCGCACGCGTCGGGGTACCGCCCGTTCGACGAACGATACGCCTACCTTTTCAATTCTTATTACGAAGCGTTAGGCCCGCGGCACGCCCGCCCGCAACGCGGCCTCTTGACACGGCCGTCATTGCAGGAAGTGGATGCTTACCGCCGCCACGTCGACGCATCGGTGGCGGCGTTGCTCGCTTCGGCCGACGGCGACCTGACGGCCATCGTCGAACCGTTGATTACGCTTGGCTTGCATCACGAGCAGCAACATCAAGAATTGATGTTGACCGACATCTTGCACGCGTTCTCCTGCAATCCGCTGTTGCCCGCGTACCGCGCCAAGCGCAACGACGCTGCGTCTAAGCCGCTGCACTCGCAACCGCTCGAATGGCTGCGCCAAGCGGGTGGCGTCGTTGAAATTGGGCACGACGGAAAAGGCTTTTACTTCGACAACGAAAGGCCCCGCCATCAGTACTTGTTGCGGCCTTACGAGATCGCTCATCGCCTCGTGACGTGCGGCGAATACGCGGCGTTCATCGCCGACGGCGGCTACGCGCGACCCGAGCTCTGGCTATCGGACGGCTGGGCCGCGGTGCAACGCGAAGGCTGGAGTGCGCCGATCTACTGGATGCGCGCCGACGATGCAGGGCGCGAGAACTGGCGGGTATTCGGGTTATCGGGCTTGCACGCGCTCGATCCCGATGCGCCCGTCTCGAATCTGAGTTTTTACGAAGCCGCGGCCTACGCCGAGTGGGCGGGCGCGCGGCTGCCGACGGAATTCGAGTGGGAGGCGGCGGTCGACGCCCCGGGGATCGAACAGATGACAGGGCACGTCTGGCAATGGACGCGTTCCTCGTACGACCCGTATCCGGGCTTTCGTCCGTTGCCTGGCGTGGCGGCCGAATACAACGGCAAGTTCATGGTGGGGCAGCAGGTGCTGCGCGGCGGCAGCATCGCGACGCCGCCGGGACATACCCGCTCGACTTATCGCAACTTTTTCCCGCCGGCGGCGCGCTGGCAGTTCACCGGAGTACGCCTTGTACGAGACAACTGACGCATCCGCCCTCGTGGGCGCGGCGCCCCCGCGGCGCCCACGTTCCGATCTATCGGACAGCGCATTTTGCCGCGACCTGCTGGCCGGGTTGTCGCGTACGCCGCGAAGCATCGCGCCGAAGTACTTCTACGATGCGCACGGCTCCGCGCTGTTCGATCGTATTTGCGAACTGCCGGAATACTATCCGACGCGCACCGAACGCCGCATTCTCGAGCGATACGGACGGGAAATGGCGGAAGTCGTCGGACCGCAAGCGGACATCATCGAATTCGGTGCGGGCTCGCTCGAGAAAATCCGTATCTTGTTGCAGTCGTTCGAAACACGGACGCTGCCGCGCCGGTATTTTCCGATCGACATTTCGGCGGCGCATTTGGAAGAGGCCGCACGGCGGATGCATGCCGACTGTCCGTGGCTGGAAGTGCGGCCCGTCGCGGCCGATTACATGAACGAAGCGCAACTGAAGGGCCTCGATGCGGCGATGGGGCGTCGCGTGGGTTTTTTCCCGGGCTCGACGATCGGCAACTTCGATGAATACGAAGCGATGACCTTCTTGCGCTTGGCTGCGCGGCTGCTCGAAGGCGGCGGCTTGCTCGTCGGCGTCGATCTCGTTAAAGACCCACAAACCCTTCATCGGGCTTACAACGACGCGCAAGGCGTCACGGCTGCGTTCAATTTGAATTTGCTTCGGCGTGCGAATACGGAGTTATCGGCCGATTTCGATGTGGGGGCATTCGCGCACTATGCTTTTTACGATCCGCGTAAGCATCGGATCGAAATGCATCTCGTGAGTCGATGTGCGCAAACGGTGCGCGTGGCGGGACGAAGCTTCGACTTCGAGGAAGGAGAAAGCCTTCATACCGAGAGCTCGCATAAGTTCACGATAGAAGGCTTTCGTAAGCTTGCCGTATCGGCGGGATTCCGGCCTGGGCCTGTCTGGACCGACGAGGCGCGCCTATTTAGCGTTCACTGGCTGGGTAGTCCCGAGCGAGGGGCGGGGGCGTCATAATTCGCGACGCCCCGCTGCAATTCGTGTATCAGTCGTCGCCTCGGCCCCAGCCGCGATGTTCGCGCTCCTCGTGTTCGCGCCATTGATGCTCGCGCCATTCGCGGCGGCGCCATTCGCGTTCACGCCAGCCGTCGTCGCCACCCCAATACCCGCTGACGACCGGCGCAGGCGCGTAGGCAACCTGAGGCGGGGCGACGTACACAGGCTCGGGGGCCACGTACACCGGCGAAGGAATGCCGATGCCGACGGCGAGATCGACGTGGGCCGATGCCGCCTTCGAGATGCCGAGCGCGGCGATGCCGACGCCGAACATGACTGCGACGAGCTTCTTATTCATTTGGTACTCCTTGCGCGCTGCATGCGCTCGTTTCTGGGGAAGACGACCGCAGTGTAGGAGCGGACCCGCGATACATGTGAAAGCGGCATGCGAGATTCGTAACGCTGCATTACGGGCTTGTTTGGCGCGCCTCAGGCGCGGGCCGGCTCGGATCACGGGAGACGCGCAGATCCTATTCGAAACCTTCTTTCATTCAGAATCCGCCCGATCGAAATGCCTCGGCACAAGTCGAGCATGCGTGCAGCGTTACGCCTGATCCAGCGCCTGTCGCAGCAACGAATCGATGAGGCCGTTCATCCCTTCCGGGTGTGCGGCGGCGCGTTCCTTCAGTGTGGCGACAAGCTCGCCGTCGAGCTTGCACGCGAACGGCACCAGGCCTTTCGCTTGATCGAGCTTGCGCTGCTCGCGGCGATTGACCGCCGGATCGGCGGCGCCTTTACCGAAGCGATCGGAATGACCTTGCTTCATCGATTGGGTTAGCTTCAGTGCCTTGTTCTTCTCAAGGTCGGTTTTCTTCATTGCCATGGAACACGTCCTGCGGTTGGAATCGACGAGTGCGTATTGTACGCAGACCCAACTGCACCACGCCCGAATACGTGCGGCTCAGAGTTTTGCGCCGCGCCGGTCGGCTTGAATCAGTCGTGCAAGCTGTTTGACGAGCGGCACGAACAACGACTCCGACGTATTCCCATACCCAAGCACGAGTCCGTTGTCCTCGGCTTGCGGCTTCAACGCGAAACGCGATAGGGGCATCGGCGCCATGTCGTATTGCCGAGCCGCCTCGGCAATACGTACGTCGGAGCAGTCGGCGGGCAGTTTGACGGTCAGATGCATGCCGCTATCGCCCCCGGTGATGGCATGCGGTGAGGCCAAATGTTGGGTCAATGCCGCGCGCAGCGCATCTTGCCGCCGCCGATAGAGGCGCCGCATACGCCCGAGATGCCGGCCGAACTGACCGCTCTCGATGAATTCGGCCAATGCGAGCTGTTCGTAGCGATGGCCGCCGCGCAGCGTTTCCCTCAGCAACGTAGAAGCCTTGCCGAGCAATGCCTCGGGCATGACGAGAAAACCGAGCCGCAGCGACGGAAACAAGGTTTTGCTGAAGGTGCCCACGTAAAGTACCGGCGCGTGCGGAACGAGGCCCTGCATTGCGCCGATGAGTTCGCCCGAGTGACGGTATTCACTGTCGTAGTCGTCTTCGATGATCCATGTGCCGTGCGCTTGCGCATTGGCGATGAGGTCGAGGCGTCGCGATACGGTCAAGACCGCTCCCGTGGGATATTGGTGAGAAGGCGTTGTATAAATGAGCCTGGGTGTGTGCCTCTCCCATGCGAGATCGGTGATGCTCAGCCCATCCTGATCGACGCGGACCGGCACGACGTTGAGATCGCCGCAAATGAATGCGGATTTCGCACCGCGATAGCCCGGTTCTTCCACCCACGCGTTGTCGCCGGGATTCGTCACGAGCCGCACGCATAACGACAGCGCTTCTTGCGCGCCCTCCGTGATGACCACCTGATCCGGCGCGCAGCGCACGCCGCGCGCGACGGCGAGATGACGCATGATCGCCTTGCGCAGGGCCAGCTCGCCTTGTGGATCGCCATACCCGAGGCCGCTGGCGCCTGCCGTGCGGATAGCGCGATCGAGGCAATGCTTCCACGCGCTCAACGGGAAGCGCGCAAATGCGGGTACGCCGGGCCGCAACGACAAAGTATCGGCCGCGCCCAATTGTGTGCCGCGAATCAGCGTGGCGCGATTCGAAACCGGGTATGCAGGAGGGCGCCGGATGCCACGCCGTGCGCTGTTTCGTTGCTCGAGCTCGGTGACGCGCGTGCCTTGGCGGCTCGGCTCGATGAAGCCTTCAGCGCCGAGGAGCTCGTACACGGCGGTGACGCTGTTGCGCGAAATGCCGAGCGCGACAGCCAGCGCGCGCGAGCCGGGAAGGCGGCAGCCGGAGGGAAAGCGACCGTCCAAGATCGCGCGGCGGATCCGCTCGTGCAATTGCTTTTGCAATGACACGCCACTGCGGTCCTTGACGAGCGGCGTTTCAAGCAAGAAATCGATCGCGGGGCTGACAAGTTCGTCGACGGCGGACATAGCGGGGTGCACGATAGGGGCCGGGATGGAGGATCGTAAGCAATGGCAATGGCGGACAATGCGTGGCACCATCGAATAGACCGCGCGTGGCACTTCCAAGCAGTCCACGGAAATTCTAAAGTTTTCCTCGCCATATGCAACCGGGAGAAACGATGTCCACTGCAACGAACGAATACGGCCAGCCGATCGGCTCGCCCGTGCCCGGCTGGTCGCCGCGGCCGCTACCTACGGCGGAAACGTTCGACGGCGCCTTTTGCCGCCTCGAACGTTTGAACGCGGACCGTCACGCCGACGACCTATATGCGGCTTATCGCACCGCGCCCGATCACCGCGATTGGACTTATCTGAACGTTGGGCCGTTCGACGATCCGCAAGCGTACCGGCAGTACGCCGAAACCGCGCAGCGCAGCGCCGATCCGAGACACTACGCCGTCATCGACAAACGAACGGGGAAGGCCGTCGGCACGTTGGCCTTGATGCGCATCGAACCGAACAACGGCGTCATCGAGGTAGGGTCCGTGACGTTTTCGCCGCTGCTCAAGCGCACGCCGATTTCTACGGAGGCCCAATTCTTGTTGATGGCGTATGCCTTCGATGAGCTCGGTTACCGTCGCTACGAATGGAAATGCGACAGCTTGAACGCGCCTTCGCGCGCGGCGGCCGAACGGTTGGGCTTCAAGTTCGAAGGCATCTTCCGGCAGGCGGTGGCTTACCGGGGCCGCAACCGAGACACGGCGTGGTTCTCGATCCTCGATAGCGAATGGCCCCTGCTCAAGCCGGCATTCAAGGCATGGCTCAGCCCCGACAATTTCGACGAGCAAGGGCGGCAGCGGGCGTCGCTGAGTGCGGTGCGCAAGCAGTCCCTATGATCGAGCGATCCAAGCGCGAACAAGCTCCGGCCACTCACTCGGTCATTGCTGCAATCGCATCGAGTTGTGCATAGACCTCGTTCGACAGACGGATCGTCGCGGCCGCAAGATTCTCACGCAGGTGTGCGGCCGACGACGTGCCCGGGATCACCAGAATGTTGGGCGACCGATGCAACAGCCAAGCGAGCGCTGCCTGCATCGGCGTTGCGCCGATCGTCTCTGCGATGTGCGAGAGCGCTGCCGATCGAAGTGGCGAAAATCCGCCAAGCGGGAAGAAGGGCACATAAGCGATGCCCTGTTGCGCAAGCGCATCCACGAGCGCATCGTCATCTCGATGAATTAGGTTGTAGTGATTCTGCACACAGACGATCGGGGCGACGCGTTGCGCCTCTTCGATCTGCGTTGCGGTGACATTGCTCAGGCCAATGTGCCGAATGAGCCCTTCTTGCCGAAGCTCGGCCAGCACACGCATTTGCTTCTCGATCGATCCTTCCGTCGGCGCATGGATCGCGCCCATCACGCGCAGATTGACGACCTCCAACGCTTCCAGCTTCAAGTTGCGTAGATTGTCGTGCACGGCTTGGCGCAATTGCTCCGGCTCCTGGGCCGGTAGCCACGAGGCGTCTTGCCCGCGAATCGCACCGATCTTGGTGACGATGACGAGCGAATCGGGGTAGGGATGCAACGCTTCGCAGATCACCTGATTCGTGACATGCGGCCCATAGAAGTCGCTCGTGTCGATATGATCGACGCCCGCGGCAAGCGCTTCGCGAAGAACGCCGAGGGCCTCGGCGCGGTCCTTCGGTGGGCCGAACACACCGGGGCCGGCCAATTGCATCGCGCCATAGCCCATACGGCGGACGTGGCGAGCGCCGAGCGAGAAAGTGTCATTGGTTGCAAGCTTGAACATCGCGCTCTCCTGGGTTGATCCAATGAATGATTGCATGACGCCCAGTATTGCTGCGATTGCGCCTTTCGATAATCCGATTTAAGTTGCACGGGTTGTTCAAAATATTGCACGATGACATGGATTTCAACGACCTTGCAGCGTTTGCTTCCGTCGTCAGGGCGGGCGGGTTTCGCGAAGCCGCCCGCGCGAACGGCGTCTCGGCATCGAGTTTGAGCACTGCCGTGCGCCGTCTCGAGGCGAGGCTCGATTTGCGCTTGCTGAACCGGACCACGCGCAACGTCGCGCCGACCGAAGCCGGGCGACGCTTGCTCGAGCGCATCACGCCGCTTTTCGGGGAAATGGAGGCGGCGCTGGACGTGCTCAACGTTTTCCGCGACAAGCCCACAGGCACACTGAGGCTGAACGTGTCGGCCAGCGCTGCCTGGGTCATCCTGCCGGACATCGTCGCCTCGTTCATGAAGGCGTACCCCGGCATTCGAGTCGAAGTGCTCGTCGAGGACGGCTTCGTCGATCTGCTTTCCATCGGATGCGATGCGGGCATTCGCTACGACGAACGGCTCGAACAAGACATGATCGCGATCCCGATCGGCCCGCGCACGCAGCGATTCGCGACGGCCGCAGCGCCGAGCTACCTCGATGCGCATGGCAGGCCCGAGCACCCGCGCGAGCTGTTGTCGCATGCCTGCTTGCGCGGGCAATTTTCAGGCGGTGCGATGGCGATGTGGAATTTTCAGCACGGCGAGGAAGTGTATCGGTTGGATCCGCCAGGGCCGCTGCTCGTCAAACCGGTCGCGGCCCTCGATCTCGCCGTCGGCATTGCGCTCAGGGGCGGCGGGATCGTTCATCTGTTCGAAGACGTGCTGCGCCCGCACTTGGATGGCGGCGCGCTCGAGCCTGTGCTCGAGCCGTGGTGGCAGTCGTTTCCCGGTCCCTTTCTCTACTACCCGGGCCATCGGCACGTGCCGGCGCCGTTACGGGCGTTCATCGACTTCGTCAAGCAGCATTGACGGCACGCTACGTTCCTAGATTTTCTTTACCTCGGTCGTCGTTATACTGCTGGCGCTCGCATTGGAGTTGCCTATGTATTCGCCCGTCAGCGGCGGTTCGGGCGTGCCGTCTTTGGACGCCGCGCCCGAACCGCCGAGCGCCACCGTTCCCATCTCCTTGGTGAAGGCGTTCCTCGCCGGCGCCGACGCACGGCCCGATACGATTCGTCGCTATCTGGAGGAGGCCGGCATCGCGGAGCAATTGCTGACCGAGCCCGGCGCGCGCGTGACGGAAGAGCAGTTTTCGACGCTATACCAAGCGCTGGCGATTGCGCTCGACGACGAAATGCCGGGATTCTTCAGCCGGCCGCTGCGCAGCGGGACGCTCAAATTCCTATCCTTGAGCCTGCTCGACGCGCGAAACCTTGAAACGGCGCTTCATCGCTTCTCACAGTTTTTTCATATCGTTCTCGACGATTTCCGCATCGAGTCGCGGCGCGACGGGCCTATCGCGCAGTTGACCTTGGCGCCGAATCCGGCGTTCGAGCGCATCCGCCCGCTCGGGCATGAGTTGATGCTCAAGCTCGCGCATGGCGTGGCCTCTTGGCTCATCGGCCAGCATATTCCCCTGCTGCAAGTCGATCTCGCTTGCCCGCGTCCGGCCCATGCACTCGATCATCGCTATTTCTTTTCCGGCCCCGTGAGCTTCGATCGCCAAGCCACGTTGATGCGCTTTAGCGCCGCCTACCTCGATTTGCCGATTCGGCAGAGCAAGCGCAACTTGCGCCGGTTTCTCGCGCGCGCCCCCGGGGATTGGATTTTCGGTTCGTTCAGCGAACAGTTGGTCAGTCACCGGGTACGCCAATATCTGGCCGCTCGCTTGCCCGATCTGCCGACGATCGAACAAGCGGCTGCCAGCCTGAATTGCTCGGTACGCACCCTGTGCCGGCGCTTGGCCGCCGAAGATACGACGTTTCAAGCCTTGAAGGATGAATTGCGACGCGACGTCGCCATTGCGCGGCTCACGGAAACGGATGAGACGATCACCCAAATCGCGGGCGACATCGGTTTCGACGATCCCAGCGCATTTCACCGCGCGTTCCGCCACTGGACCGGCAGCACGCCGGGTACCTATCGGCGCCGCGCCTAGGGCGGATCCCGTCGAGATGCGCTTGCTGCACCGCAGGGCTGCCGCTGTCCGCGGCGACGCGCTGACGAACGAAATAGTGGCCAGATATGTCAGTAGGCGGTCCGGTTTAGCCAGCCTATGACGCCGGTTTGGCGGTACGATCGGGAAAACGCCATGTCAGGGTGGCCGCATTTGTCATGTCCGCCGACCTGAACGTTCCCTCTCTTCATTTGGACTGTCCGTAATGAGCTACGCCGCCCCGATCAAGGACATGCTGTTCGTCTTGGAAGAATTGGCCGATATCGCCAAGATTGCCGAACTCCCCGGCTTCGAGGAAGCCGGCATCGATACCGCGCAAGCGGTGCTCGAAGAATCGGCCAAGCTATGCGGGGAAGTGCTGGCCCCGCTCAACGTCGAGGGCGACCGCAACCCGAGCACATGGAAAGACGGCGTCGTGACGGCCACGCCCGGTTTCAAGGAGGCGTTCCGGCAGTTCTCCGACGGCGGCTGGCAAGGCGTGCAGCACCCGGCGGAATACGACGGGCAGGGACTCCCGAAACTGATTGCGACGCCTTGCATCGAAATGCTCAATGCGTCGAACCTGTCGTTCGCGTTGTGCCCGTTGCTGACCGACGGCGCCGTCGAAGCGCTGCTGACGGCCGGCAGCGAGGAGCAGAAGCAACGCTATGTGCCCAAGCTGCTTTCGGGCGGGTGGACGGGCACGATGAACTTGACCGAGCCGCAGGCGGGCTCGGACCTGGCGCTCGTGCGCACGCGCGCCGAGCCGCAAAGCGACGGCACCTACCGCCTGTTCGGCACCAAGATCTTCATCACCTGGGGCGAACACGACATGGCCGAGAACATCGTCCATCTCGTGTTGGGGCGCACACCGAATGCACCGGAAGGCGTGAAGGGCATCTCGCTCTTCATCGTCCCCAAGTTTTTGATCGATGAAAACGGTGCGCTCGGCGAGCGCAACGATGTCCATTGCGTGTCGATCGAGCACAAACTCGGCATCAAGGCGAGCCCGACCGCCGTGTTGCAGTTCGGCGATCACGGCGGCGCAATCGGCTACTTGATCGGCGAAGAGAATCGCGGGCTCGAATACATGTTCATCATGATGAACGCGGCGCGCTTCGCGGTGGGGATGCAAGGAGTGGCGGTGGCCGATCGCGCTTATCAAAAGGCCGTCGCCTACGCCAAGGAGCGCGTGCAAAGCCGGCCCGTCGACGGTTCGGCCAAGCAGGCCGTGACGATCATTCATCACCCGGACGTGCGGCGCATGCTCGCGACGATGCGCGCCTTGACGGAAGGCTCGCGCGCGCTCGCGTATGTGGCGGCCGCGCACAGCGATATCGCGCATCACGGCGTGAGTGAAGAGGAGCGGGCCAAGCATCTGGCGATCTACGAATATCTCGTGCCCATCGTCAAGGGATGGAGCACCGAGATGTCGCTGGAAGTGGCGAGCCTGGGCGTGCAAGTGCACGGCGGCATGGGGTTCATCGAGGAGACGGGCGCGGCGCAATACTATCGGGACGCGCGCATCCTACCGATCTACGAAGGCACGACCGCGATCCAAGCGAACGATCTCGTCGGCCGCAAGACGCTGCGTGACGGCGGCGCGGTGGCTCAGGGGCTGCTGCGCGAAATCGACACCACGATCGAAGCGTTGAAAGCGCATGACGCCCAGCCGTTGCGCACGATCGCGACGCATCTCGAAGCCGGCCGGCATGCGTTGGCTCGCGTCATAGCGTTCGTCGTCGAACACGGAAAACGCAACCCGAATGCCGTCTTCGCGGGCAGCGTGCCTTATCTGGAGTTGGCCGGGCTCGTCTTGTCCGGGTGGCAAATGGCGCGGGCGGCGCTGATTGCGCAGGACAAACACGACGCGGATCCTGCGTTCTATGGCGCTAAGGTCGCCACCGCGGCGTTCTTCGCCACGCATCTGCTGCCGCACGCAACGGCGCTCGAAACGTCGATCGTCAGCGCGCAGGCGGGCGATGGGATCGGGCTGACCGCCGAACAGTTCTAAGCACGACAACAACGGCGATTGCCTGTCGGCAGGATGCGGCAGGCGAGCCTTCCAATGAGACGAGACATTTAGGAGAACGTATGAACAAGGAAGTGGTCGTTGTCGGCGGCGTACGCACCGCCATCGGTAAATTCGGCGGCAGTCTCAAGGATGTCGCTCCGACCGAGCTTGCGACGATCGTCGTGCGCGAAACGCTCGCGCGAGCGCACGTCGATGCCGCGCATGTCGAGCACGTCGTGTTCGGCAACGTCATCCCGACCGAGCCGAAGGACTTCTATCTTTCGCGCGTTGCCGCGATCAATGCGGGGATTCCCGAAACCACGCCTGCGTTCAATGTCAATCGCTTGTGCGGTTCGGGCCTACAGGCGATCGTATCCGCTGCGCAGACGATCGTGCTGGGCGACGCGGAAGTCGCAATCGGCGGCGGCGCCGAAAACATGAGCCGTGCGCCCTATATCGCGAGCGACGCACGCTTTGGCGCGCGCATGGGCGATATGCGGATGGTCGACATGATGCTGGGCGCGCTGAACGATCCGTTCCATGGCGTGCCGATGGGCGTGACCGCGGAAAACGTCGCGCGCAAATACGGGATCTCGCGCGCCGACCAAGACGCGCTCGCGCTGGAATCGCATCGGCGCGCGGAGCGCGCGATCGCCGAAGGCCGGTTCGAGCGTCAGATCGTGCCGATCACGCGCCGCGTCAAAGGAAAGGATGTCGTCTTCAACACGGACGAGCACTTGCGCCTGGGTGCGACGATCGAGGACTTCTCGCATTTGAAACCGGTCTTCGACCGCGAGAACGGCACGGTCACGGCGGGCAATGCCTCGGGCATCAACGATGCCGCCGCAGCCGTGCTGCTGATGTCGCGCGAGGCGGCCGAGCGGCATGGGGCCAAGCCGGTAGCGCGCCTCGTTGCGTACGCGCATGCCGGCGTCGATCCGCTGCACATGGGCATCGGCCCCGTCCCGGCGACGCGGCTCGCTTTGCAGCGAGCCGGCTTGGCGGTAGGCGATATCGACGTGGTGGAAGCCAATGAAGCGTTCGCCGCGCAGGCCTGTGCGGTCACGCGCGAGTTGGGGTTCGATCCGGCCAAGGTCAATCCGAACGGCTCGGGCATTTCGCTGGGGCATCCGATCGGCGCAACGGGGGCGTTGATCACGGTGAAGGCGATCGACGAACTGCAGCGCATTGGCGGACGTTATGCGCTGGTGACGATGTGCATCGGCGGCGGCCAAGGCATTGCCGCGATCTTCGAAAACCTGCAAAAGCAATAACAAGCGCAATAACAAAAGCAATAGCAATAGCAAGGAGACCGATCGCGCGAGGCCGCGCTCCTATATGCCGCCTATCGCAAGCGGAACGGCCTCGCGCATCAGCGCGATGAACCGCAGCAACCGCGATGGATAAAACTGCGCGTGCGGGTAGATGAGGTACACGGGCAGCGCCGCGGCGCGCCATTTCGGCGCGAGATGGACGAGGCGCTGCGCGGCTAGATCGTCGGCGAGCAGCCATGCCGAGCTCGCGCATGCGCCGATGCCGAGCAGTGCCGCATTGCGCAGTGCATACAGGTTGTCAGTGCTCATGCGCGGGCTGATCGTGATGCGGCGCGTCTCGCCTGTCTCTTCGTGCGTCAGGGTCAACTCGGTTCGGTAATACGTCCGCAACGCGAGCCACGGCAGGGACATGAGTTCTTCAGGCTCCGTGGGCACGCGACCGTTTTCGAGCAACGACGGCGAAGCGGCCACGATTCTCGCGACGTTCGAGAGCCGGATCGCCACCACGGCGGGATCGCTGGGTTCGCCCACTTGGATCGCGCAATCGATGCCGTTGGCGATGAAATCGCGCACATCGTCGCGCAGCAACCACTCGACCGATACGCGCGGGTGATCGTTGAGATACGTCGCGAGCGGTTCGACCAATCGCTGTTGTCCGAACGCATGGGGCACCGCGACCCGCAGCAGCCCCTCAGGCTCCTCCTGCGCCCCGCGCACATCGGCCTCGAACGATGCCCAGCTCGCCAGCAACTCCTTGGCGCGCGTAAAGCACCGTTCTCCATCTACCGTCAGCCGCATCGTGTGCGTCGAGCGCTGCAGCAACCTGACGCCGAGCGAGCGCTCGAGCGCCTGCAGACGGCGGCTTATAGTGGGTTGCGTCGTTCGCATTTGGGCTGCGGCGGCTGACAAATTCCCGGCCTCGACTATACGCACGAACGTTTCCATTAGCTCGAAACGCTGGCTCGCACCTTCGGAGAAACCTTCCGGCCCGCGGGAACGGGTGCTTTGGGCGGCGAAATGGCTGCTTTTTTTGGTCATACGTGCAGCGTATAACAAATTTTCGTCCCGCGGTACTACCGAGACTTGGAGAGGAACGTCACACTCGCGTCCATTCCTTCGACATACGCATAAGGATTTGACGATGTCCACTTCACAGACTCTCCAGGCAGCGCCGTCGGCCTCGCGTGTGCAAGGCGCGGTTGACGCGCTCGAGCCTCGCCTAGTGTTATTGCTTGCGGCTGCGGCCGGCTTTGGCGTTGCCCCGCTTTATTACAGTCAGCCGATGCTCGGCATTCTGGAAACCCATCTCGGCGCCTCGGCACGCGCCGTTGGGATGGTGCCGATGCTGACACAGCTCGGTTATGCGCTCGGCATCTTGCTGCTCGCGCCGCTCGGCGATCGGTACGATCGGCGCCGCGTGATTCTCATCAAGGCGACGGCGCTCGTCGGCGCTTTGTTGCTCGCCGCGGTATCGCCTTCGATTGGGTACTTGTTGGCAGCGAGTTTCGCGATCGGCTTATCGGCGACGATGGTGCAGGACATCGTCCCGGCAGCGGCTACGCTCGCTCCCGATGCGAGCCGCGGCAAGATCGTCGGCACGGTGATGACAGGGTTGTTGCTGGGAATTTTGCTCTCGCGCGTGGTCAGCGGTTTCGTCGCCGAAAATGCGAGTTGGCGGACGATGTTCTTCGCGGCCGCGGCGAGCGTGGCCGCGATCGGCGTGGCTGTTTGGCGCGGATTGCCGTCGTTCAAGCCGACGACGCATCTGCCGTATCGCGCGCTGATCGGCTCGCTCACGCATCTTTGGTGGCATCACCGTGCGTTGCGCCGCGCTGCATTCGCGCAAGGCCTGCTGTCGTTGGGCATCAGCGCGTTCTGGTCGACGTTGGCCGTCATGTTGCACGGCGCGCCGTTTCATCTGGGCAGCGCGGTAGCGGGCGCCTTCGGTCTTGCGGGTGCGGCTGGCGCACTGGCGGCGCCCATTGCGGGGCGCTTGGCCGATCGACGCGGGCCGGAGCTGGTCACGCGCCTCGGCATTGCTATCGCAACGCTCTCGTTCGGGGCGATGGCCTTGGGCTTGACGATGGCGCCTCATACGCAACTGGTGCTGCTTGCGCTCGCGACGGTCGGTTTCGATCTTGGCGTCCAGGCCACGTTGATCGCGCATCAAACCATCGTGTACGGCATCGACCCTGCCTCGCGCAGCCGTTTGAACGCGGTGTTGTTCGTCGGCATGTTCATCGGCATGGCGGCGGGCGCGGGCATCGGCAGCTTGGCGTTGGCGCAATGGGGCTGGGCCGGCGTGATTGGACTCGCCGTTGTATCGTCGCTCGGCGCGCTCGCCGTGCGGATGTGGCCGCGCTGAGCGGGTAGGACGCGTAAAGCATGATGTCGTCCCTTGGCGAGCCGCCGCGAGGTACTAGGGCAAGAGAGGCGATTGCGTGGTCGGCCACGCGAGAGCTGGCCCCGAGATTCTTGGCTGACACTCGGTCTCCTCGCGGAAAGGTGTCCTGCGTGTAGTACTTTTCAAAGCGGAACTTTACGTGAATCCGTCGTTTGACGATGTCCGCGTCGCGCAAAAAAACAGGAATTAATTGCTGCGTGCACTCAATGCAGGGACTCCGTCGAGCCACAAAAACGACCGTGGCTCCCGCGGGAATCAATTGGATCTGGCCGTACTTCGTCGCCAGTACCTGCATTATGCGTTGTCCAACGCGCTAGCCCTGGGTGAACACGAACTTGTCGGCTTGAGAGAACTCCATGTGACTACTCGGCAGCTTGACTGCGACGACACGACGGCCAACATCGCGTCACGCGCCGTTCCATCGAGTTCCGTCGTGATGTTGAGGGCCTCATCTGCGTTCGTTGTCACGCTTCCCATGTCGCGGTTCTGCTTTCAAGTGGGAGGGGTGGCGACCGGTGAAGGGTGCCGACGACCGCCATGAGTGAGCACGCGCTGCGCCACTCGGCTAATGGGCGATGAATCGCCGCGCGGACGGCGTGGGCCTTTACCAATGCCGTTAAGTCTCATTAGCGGCATTGACGACTGAGCTAGTTGCGAGCCGCTCGTCGTGCGCCGACGGGAGCGTGAGTGTGTTCAAGCGGGATCCTGGTCGGGTACCCCAAACGCGATCAGTTCGTGGGGTGCCTGGGGCATGCACAGCAGTCCGAAGAAGCCGCCGACATGGCGCGGATGCGGCACGAACGGCAACGGATAGTCAGTCGGCGAGAAGGTCGGATCGACCAGTGCGCCATCGGTGTCGCGAACAAGGGAGTGTGCGTAAAAGCGAGCGGTGCCGTCGGCGACGCCGAGACACAGCCACCCTCGCACCGCCAGTGTGCCGGGATGAAGGCTGACCCAGGTGTCGACCGCATCATGGCAGTTGGGCTTCGGCGCAGCCGTCGCGCGTACATGCCGCGCAGAATCTGCACGGCGGGCTGCAGCCAGGCCGTTAAGCAGTGCGCTAGCCAACGTTTCATGGCCGACTGGGTAGGTCGACAACGTGGTTGAACTCATTGCCTGCCCTTGTCAAAATTCGTGTGCGTGTGCTCTTCGCCGATCGCGTTCCACAGCGGATCGAGGACGGGGCGGGCGATGTCGGCCCAGTCTCCCTCGAACGACTCTAGGTAGACCGGCGGGGCGACGATGTCGACCAAGTGACTCGGAATCGGGCGGTACGTGCCGTAATGCTCACCTTGCCGCTTGAATATGACCTGTAGGCTTTGCACGCGCAGCAAGCTCATAAACAGATAGGCCGGTGCCGGGATCTCGAGGCTCGCGAACGACTGCGCGATGGCGGGTAGGCCGTGTTCGACGAGGGGCCGTTCGTACTGAACAGGGTTAAGGTGCAGCGACCCGGTGTCGCCGTGCTTGTCCAAGACCCCGACGAGCTCGATACAGCCTTCGCGAAAGAGTTGCGAGTATCCGTTGACCACGCCGTTTGCGCCAGGGCTCGCTGTGCAGATCACGCCTTCGAAGTTGACCCGAGGGGGGAGATGACCGCAGCCTGCGGGCTGGGCCCGCTGCAGAGGCGCCGCGGCTTTTAGCAGCGTCTCTACCGGATGCGCGTCTCGCCGCGTAAGCGCGGCCACCGGCACCACGTGGACCATGACCAGCGGCTCATCCGGCAGGGGGAGCGGTGCTCGGCGTTGCTTCACTACGCCGAGCCGCTGATCGCGCCATGCGAACGCGCGATCCGCCAGCGAGTCTGCAAACGCGAACGCGGTGCGAATGGCGTGAATGTCCATAGCTTCCTTACCGACAGAGTTGCGCAGATAGAAGTGGCCCCCGCCTTTGCGCACGACGCGGTGCGGGGCATTGGGGCTCGCGCCCACCCGCAGCACGATTACGTGGCCGCCGGCGGAAAGCGGCACCGGGTGCGCATGGAGCGTGGCTAGCTGCGGCTCGAGCGAATCGCGCAAGCTGCTGACGAGCTCGAGTAACGTGGCATCGAGGTTGTCGACCTGCACCGGTGCCAAGACCTTGGCGACAGCCGAATCACCTTCGCGCTTGTCGAACGCTTCCAAACCGATCACGAGATCGCCTCCGATCGCATTGGCGAAAGCGCACACGTCCTCAGCTAACTCCTGTTTGCCATCGCGCGAGAGGTCGAGTTCGCGCTTGAAGTCGAGCGTGCGACCTTCGCGCACGCCGTGATCGATGAGCCGCTGAATGTCCGTTTCGGTAACGTCCTCAAGCCTCGCGCGCGGGATCATGGGCCACCTAATGGGGGAAGTAGAAGCCGAGTTTGAACAGACACACCAACATTGCAAGCCCTGACAGCCAGAAAGGGACCACAACGTCGACGAAGTGGCCGGAATACAACTCGAGCAAGGCTGCAGTAATCGAGATGAAGCCGCGATGCAGGATGCTGGCCGCTACGAGGCATTTTACGGTCGTGGGCGTGCCCTCTGGTTCGCCGTTTTCCTTCAGGTGGAACACGCTCACTGTAATGCGATTGCCCCATGGCAGCGGCGGTATGGTGCCGTTCCCAGTCACACTCGAGCCGCTCGTCCTTACTGGCATGAGCCGCTCGCTGTTCTTGCGGCGTAGCTCCGGTACTTCAAGCGCTGGCAGATCACCGGCGTCTACCAGTCTGAACCTCACCGTTCTGCCGGCAATACGTTGGCGCACCTCTGCCGCAACTGCGTGCTCAACCAGTTGTCGCACACGTGCTTCGATCGCGCGTCGCATGGCAGCCAGGTCCTTCAGCGTGTCGGCGTAAAAGCGGTAGCGCATAAATGTGTAGAGCAGGGTGACGCCGAGCGCGAGCCACACCTTGAACGGGCTCACGTTGCCTACCTCGGCAAAATCGAGCAAGGTGCCGGTGGGTTTGAACGACAGATTGAAGAAGGCGATGGCCAAGATCGCGGCCGAGAGCACGACCACGTTGCGGCGTAACTTGTCGGGCAGGTCATCCATGATGCTTCTTGTTCCTCTTTATACGGGTAGGCCATTGGTCTGACGCGGGGTGCTAGCAGAATGATTGCCCTGCGAATCGAGTGAGCATTATGGGCTCGACGAGCCGGCAACTGAGCCTCTGCAGCGTCGCGCAATGCCATACATTGTGCCGCTCTGGATATACAACTCAGCGGCTTTTGCGACTCCCAGGCATCAGGCGGGCGTCTCGTTCGCTGCCTCGTCCAGCGCCGCATCGAAAAACCGTTCCACCGACCGATACTGCCGCGCCGCATCGCCCTTGGTGTAGAGGGTGGTGGTGGCCAGCGAGGCGTGGCCGAGCAGCTCCCGCTCATCGCGCAGATCCGCCCCGGAGTCGAGCGCGTGATTGGTGTGCGTGTGACGCAGCCAGTGCGTGCTGGCGCGCTCGAGATCCGCCGCGGCGCCGGGGTAGGCGGGCTTGAGCCGCGCGGCAGCCCGCTTGAAGATCGCCTTGTAGAGGCGGCCGATGGCATCGGGCGTGAGCGGCACGCCGGTTCTCAGATGGGCGAGGAGCGGCGTGTTCGCCGGCGCTTGCTCGAGCGCAAGCGGCGTGGCCCGAAGCCGCAGTTCCTTCACCAACTCGGCCATCAGACGCGAGGGCATCGGCACTGGCCGCTGGCGCTTGCCTTTGCCCACGACCTGCAGCGTCCAGGCGTCCTCGAGCGCTGCGTCGAGCGCCTTGCGCGAGAGCGCCCCCGTGGTCGCCGTAGCCAATTCGACGCGGCGCAGACCGGTCGCGTAGGCCCACATCACCGCGAACACGTCACGCTGCTGCTCGAGCGTGATCGGGGCGCCGGGCGGCACCATGACGGTTTGTAGCACGTAGCGCCACTGCGCGTGCGTGAGCGTGCGGCCCTTGGCGTCGATCGCCGGCTGGGCGATCGGCACGGCCGGCAGGCCGTCGAAGGCATTGACGCGCAGATACTGCTGCTTGACGAGCCACCCGCATAAGGCCGAGAGGATGCGCCGCGCGATCTCGCGGCTGCGCTCCGACAGTCCGCCCGTGAAGGGCTTCCAACCGGCGTCGAAGCGCTCGATGCGGCCGCGCCCGACCCAGGTGTCGGCCGGCTGGGGATCGGGTAGGAACTTGTCCAGGTACTCGGCGCAGTCGAGCGTGTTAAGCGACGAGAACGCCTTGCCCTTGGCGAAGAGCGCCCACAGCAAGAATCGCTCGCCCTCGCGCCGGTAGGCGCGCTGCGTGTGCTCGCTGCGCGCCCCGCGGATGCGGATCCAGGTGTCGATCGCGGCGTAGTCGTGCGCGATTTCCGCCTGGTGCGCCGGCACCGGCGCGCGATTCAGACCTTCGGCGCCGCTGAGCTCCGCCGGGACGACGATCGCCTCCCACGGCGCGATGACACCCGCTACGGCGGGGCGCGCGAGGGCAGGGTGGTCGGCCGGCAGTTGCCGGCGCGGGGTGGTCGCCAGTGGAGACAAGTAGCACTGGAGCGACGCCGCGTGCAGCGACAGCCAGGCGGTGATGCGCTGCGCGCCCTTGGGGCCGAGCCGCGGCACGCTCGTGTACCAGCGCTGCCGGCGCCGGCCGATCAGCGTGAGCAGATCGGACAATGTGGTCAGGCCCGCAGTGGTCAAGCGGGCGGCTAGGACCGGCTCGAACCAGCCGTCGAGCGGGTGCTCGGGTGCGGGCTCCTCGGCGAGCGCTCGCTCCATGCGCTCGAGCGCCGCGGCTTGACGCGCCCGCAGGCGCGCATTGCGGGCGATTTTCCGGTCGACGCGCTCACGGTTCGGGGCCTGCGGCGGGAAATCCGCGCGATACAACTCGAGCAACTCGGCCTCGGAGTAGAACCCTCCGGGTCGACCTGCGTACGGTAGTCCTCAAGCGAGGGCGAATGGCCCCGGCCGTGCAGTTCGGCCAGCGTGAGGTTGCCATGTAGGCTGCCCGGACGCAGTCGCAACAGGTGCGCGGCCTCGACGTCGCGCGCGCGCCGGGCGGCCGCCGCGAGCGTGTCGCGCAGCGTCACGAGCAGACGGCGCGTCACGCGCACGTCGGTGCCGGACTCGCCGTAGGCGCCATGCAGGCGCTCGACGTCCGCGCCTTCGAGGTAGCCGCGATAGAGTGCGAAGTGTTGCCGCGTGAGCCGGCGCGCGGTCGAATGGACCTGCTTCATGCCGGTTCTGCTTGCTGCATCGGTCCGGCGGCGTCAAGGACTGGCGCCGTGATGCTCGCGAGCATGCGCTCC
Organism: Paraburkholderia sp.; assembly: GCA_004322045.1. Lineage (GTDB taxonomy): Bacteria > Pseudomonadota > Gammaproteobacteria > Burkholderiales > Burkholderiaceae > Trinickia. The sequence goes on along the minus strand of SCRN01000034.1, from coordinate 154,798 downwards.
ATGAACTGCGGTAGCACACGGCACAGGCCGATCCGACTGTCCAGTTCGACCCGATAGGCCTCCAGCTTGGCCGGGTCGAAGTGGCCGCCCATATACACCTTACCGACTTCTTTGAGGGATACCCGGCTGGCGATCGTCACCTTGCCGCAGTGACTGAAGGCGTTGTAGTGCTTTTTCGCGCGGCGCAGCTGCTCGATCGCGGCGGCCGCCACTCCGAGCGTGCCGGCGTTCCATTCCAACTGCTGGACGGCGCGAACCCCTTCTGTGCGCCTGTCGTCGGCCCACAGCTTTTCCCAATAGCGCGCGCGAACCGCACCCTGGTTCTTGTTCATCTCGATCACCAACAACTCGTCCGTCGAGCACAGGATCGACATCGCGATGCCCTCGACGACCTGCCGCATCAAATTGCCCGCGGCGGGCAACTTGCCCGTCAAGAGGAGCTTCGTGGCGGTTACAAGATCGTCAAGCACGCCGAACGTAAAGCCGCCGACGAGCGCGTTGCGCCTCGTTTCCACACGGTCGGCCGCCTCGTTGATCTGAGTCTGCAACCGAAAGCACGCGGCGAGCGCTTCGCACAGCGCGATCAGCGGCTCGCTCAGATGTGCGGCGAACTGGTCCTTGACCCAGCGGTCGTCGTCGAACAGTTCGCGCAAGAGGGCTTCGGGGTTCGTCGGGTCGATAGTCGGCGGCATTGGCAATCCCACAAAATGGAATCTTGGCGTCGCCCGCAATCCCTTGCCGGGCGGGCGTTTGGGCGAAGCCTACCGAAGCGCGGAAAATCTGACAACAAAAATGCACACGCCTGATAAGGGTAGTTATCAGATGTGGCGGTTGTGTTCCGCGGGAGCGGGCAGGAGCTTGGCGTCATTGCGATTTCAGCTATACAGGAACCGTTCATGAGGAGGCAGGAACTCGCCGAGACGGCGGCCGCCGATTGCGGGGACAGTAAGGCCACGACCGTCGAACTCGTCGTCGTGTTCGAGATAATCGTGGGCGCGTTTGTTTAGTTGGGGAAGGGGGCTCCCTACTGCAGACCACGTCTCGAACTGGCGATGCGACGGATCTAGGCTAAAGTGAGTGACCCGCAGGGGCGGGCGATCTAAAAATGTGAGCCGGACATGCCTGTAAATACAGAACTAGCAAGGCCCGAGACTGAGGAAGATTTTGAGGCAATGTGTTGCATGCTGTACCAGCGCGTCTACAACGATCCTGGTCTCATGCGGGTGGGACGCTCGGGTCAGGCGCAGTTCGGAGTCGATCTGCTCGGCGCTGACCGGCGAAGTCCGACGGGCATAAGCTCTGGCATCCAGTGCAAGCACTACCAGGCGAAAAAGTTCACGCTGCGCACGGTCACTGACGACGTCACGGAGGCGGATAACGCCAACCTCGCGATCGAACACCTGACCTTCGCGACAACGGCACCGGCAAACGCAGATGTCGTTCGGCAGGTGCACGAACTGAGCGAGCACCGGCGGAGGCAGGGCAAATTCAGCGTGTCCGTCGAGTACTGGAACACCATCCAGGCCCATATCCGGATGTTTCCGGAGATCGGACGGGCTTTCATACCAGGGTTCCCCGGCGGCGCGCTGCTCCATGTGCAAGAAAACGTCCTGACAGTGCTGTCAATAGCCGAGGAACATGCGACTACGTCACAGCGTGAGTTCGAGGTCCTGAAGGCGGGCCATGTGGACATATTGCGTGGGCTATCCGATCTACAGACGTCCAGCGCCCGCTCGTTGAGTCCAGAGCCCAAGGGTAATGAGGCGGACCCTGGAATCGTTGTCAGTCTCAATCATGTGCGCGACAGGTTGCGTGAAGGTAAAACCCGCGACGCACGCAAACTATTGGAGGAACTGGGCGATCCAAGTCTGTTCCGCGACGACTTCTCCCGATTTCGGTGGCATACCAATGTCGCTGCCGTTGATCTGATTGATGGCAGACTCGAACCGGCGGCGGCCGAGTTCCTGAATGCCTTCGAATTCGCTCGAGATGACGAGAGGGCACACATCAACCGCGTGCGTGCTTACCTGCTGCAGAACAAGGTTGAAACTGCCGGGGTGATGTGCGAAGAAGCCTTGGTCCGGTTCCCGACGAGCGGTGCGCTGTGGGGGTTGCGGCTACACGTCCGCTTCCGGCAAGGTGAGGAGCCGGAGGGCGATGCAGTACCGACGGAAGCGCGCGAGACGGCGGATTATCTGTTTTCGCTTGCGCGTATTCATGGCGACAAGGGCGATCAGGCGACCGCCATCGAACTTTTGAAGAAGTGCATTGAGCTCGATGGTGGATCTCTCGAAGCTCGACGCGCCTACCTGGCCGAGGCTTTAATGTGGGTCGGCCCTAGTTCGGTTGCGGCTTTCTTCGGCCAGATGCCGCAGGGGCATCGCGAAGCGCTTGAGGATGCACTGCAGCAGTTCGAGCCACTTAACGAAACGCTTGCGTCGATTCAGAGCGTGGAGCTTTCTGCGGAGCTGGCGACCAACATCACCTCGTCGTTAAAACTGTTGGGGCAGCTAGATCGTGCGCGTGCAATCACGGCGCAGCTTCTCATGCGGCATCCTGCTCTCGAGCAGCTGCTGCGCATCCGCCTAGTCGAGCTGGTGGAAAACAACGACAAAAAGAACCTCAAAGCGCTCGCGAGGGATCGCCTGGATTTGCTCCCGCCTTCTGCCCTTGCGATACTCGCTGAAGCCTCTGCGAACCAGGGGGACGTCACGTGGAATGCAGAGATCCTGGGGGTAGTGTCACGTCGCTCCGAGGAAGATGCGCGCCTCGTCGAGCTTGCTCCACTGGCCGCAGTTGCGATCTGGCGGCAAGGTGACCACGCGGCGGCACTCGACCAGGCAAAACATTACGTCGCTCAACGCCCAGATCACGTCTTCGGCCATGTCGTCTTCGCGGATATGTTGATCGGATCGGGGCGCTTCGATGAAGCGAAGCACGAGGCGCGTACGTGCAACACCCTGCTACCAGATGAGATTGCAAGTGCAGATGCGTTGCAGGTTGCAAATTTGTTGATGCGTGTGGAATTGTATGTAGAAGCGGCGTCCCTGTACGAGCGGTTTATCGAGAATCCTTGTGCTGACGAACTGACTACCAATTGGCTTCAATGTCTAGTTTCGTCGAACCAGCGGAAGAAGGCTCTGCTCGCGCTCGAAAAGCTCCGGCCTGAGGATCGAACCCAGCAACTTGTCAGGCACATCGAAATTAACCTGGCGGCGCGCATGATGGACTGGGCGCGCATGCGAGATTTACTTGAGCCGGATCTCACCGAAGTCCCCATCCGTGCCGATGTCGCTTTGGGATTTGGAAACGCACTTTACAGATTGAACGACATCGCGCGCTTGAGGCATTTCGTGGCCACCGACCCGACGTTCGCGAACGCCCGGGTCGATCAGGAGCTGGAGTTCGCAAAGCTGCAAGTTGCCGCTGGGATTCCAGAGCAGGGTCTGCAGCGATTGTTCCGCCTCTTCAGGATGCATCCCAACGACTCCCAAGTCGCCGGGTTTCTCTTCATGCAGGTACTTGCTGCGAAGTCCTTACGGGCGCTCGAGGTACCTGTGCGCGTTGTTCCAGGATGCGCCGTCGAGCTGCGTTCACAATCGGAGAGCTGGTGGGTAGCGATCGACCACGACGACGCCGACCCGGTCGAGTCGTGGCCTGAACTAGTCTCTTCTACGTCGGCCGTCGCCCAAGAACTGAAAGGAGCTGAAGCAGGATCCGCGCTCACAGTAACTAGGGGAATCGCTACAGTCGAAGCGCAAGTGGCGCGAATCGTAAGCCTTTTTGCTTACGCGGTAGAGAAGGCGCGAGGCATCATCGCATCGGTGGCTAACACGCGTGGTCCAGTCTGGAGCATGAAGGTTGTCAAGAATGACGGCGAGCTCGACATTGACATGCTTCTGCAGCAATCGCGTCGGCGACGTGAGCAGGCTGAAGCGGCCTTCGCCCTATATCGGGACCACCGCATTCCGATCGGATTGCTCGCCCAGCTTATCGGCACCGACTCAGTTACTCTGCGACTGGACTGGCCTTACAAAGAGGCTTCCCTTTTTGTCGGCCTAGGAACAGAGGATGAGCGGCATGCAGCGCAGAGCGCGATCCAGCAGCCTGGCCAGCGTTTTGTGGTCGATCTTTTCACGATCGCTGAAGTGGTGCTTCAGAAAACGGGCGACAGCGTCGTGCAGACGGTCGGACGGCCCCTTGTACCCGAATCACAACGTCAAAAGCTACTCGAAATCATACAAAAAAGCCGCGTTGTCGATCGTGCGACGACAATGCACGAGCACAACGGCCGGCTTCGAATCGTTGAACTGTCAAATCGATATCAGCATCAACGGGCAAGCTTTTTACGCTCGATGCTTGCGTTCATTGACGATTGCTGCGAGGTAGTTGCAACGGCGGGCCCAGAGGAACAATCTAGGGAACTGCGTGAACTAGCGCAGATTCTCGATGATCCATCGGCGGATTGCATTCTTCTGTGTCTCGAGAGGGGGGCGGCGTTGCTTACTGAAGACGGAGGGCTGCGACAGGTGGCTGCTCCGGTCGGTGTCGCGAAGTCATCAGGGCTACAGCCAGTGTGGCTCGAGGCTCTCGCACGAGACCGTTTGAGTCATTCCACCTACGTCAATTGCTTGGCTTCGAAGCTTTTAGGCAATCATGACTTCGTAGCTGTCGCCGCTCCGGACCTGATGCAGTTGGCCACTCATACGCCTGGCAAGGTACACCCGGCCGTGCGCGCCGCGTTTCAGAGTTTTCGGCGTCCCACCTTGATGTTTTCGTCGGGGGTCAAGGTCTGCGCCGATTTTCTGAGACTGGCCGTGAGGAAGCTACCACCATCGACCACGGGTCGGTATGCGGTCATGGCTGTCGAGGTGCTTGCTTATGGCGGACGTGCCACAGAAGACGAACTCAAGAAAGTATTCGCCCCTCGTCTGGGAGTCTTCGGTCGTAATGGTCGCCACCTTCCGCGGCACATCAGGAGATTGTTTCGTGGAATGCTGTCCCGGCAGTATCGTCGTCGCTGAGCGCCACGCCGCTGCCGCAGGCCAATGCCTACGCAATGGTCCGGCGCCGTGCCGTGGCTGCAGGGATTGCCACGAAAATCGGCAACCATACGTTCCGGGCGACGGGCATCACGGCCTACCTGAAGAGCGGCGGCACGCTCGAGAGCGCCGCGGCGATGGCCAATCACGCGTGAACGCGCACGACACAGTTCTATGATCGACGTCGTGACGACATCAGTCTGGATGAGGTTGAGCGTATCTACATATAGCTCGCGCAGCGTCGATTCTTTTCCGAGGAAAGCCGAAAATTCCACCTCGCAGACCGGTTTTTGCGCTCGTGGATACAAGCATCCTCGTAACAGTGACCCAAGGCGCGCTCGTTCCGAGGCATGACCTTGCTCGATCTGCGTCAGGGCGTGGAGTGCAGTCTCCGCCCATGTAGATACGCGTATTTACATCGAGTGCGGGATGGCTTATAGTACATCCACAGTACACACAGAAGGAACCGATATGCATACCACCCGCGTTTTCAAGAATGGCAACTCGCAAGCCGTTCGCATTCCGGCCGACCTTGCTTACGATCGCAGCGATGTCGAAGTCGAAATTGAGCGCGTAGGCGATGAGATCCGTATCCGTCCGGCGCGTCGTCCGCTGGCAGGAGTGCTCAAGAAGTTCGCGAAATTCGGGCCGGATTTCATGGCAGAAGGGCGCGGCGAGCAAGAGCAGGCTGAGCGCGAGGGATTGTGATGCCGCGCTTCATGCTGGACACGAACATGTGCATCTACCTGATGAAGAATCAGCCCGAAGAAGTCGCGAAGCGATTTGCGCAGTGTTACGTCGGGGATGTGGTTATGTCCGCAGTGACCTACGCTGAACTTGAATACGGCGTCGTAGTGTCTGCGAACCGAACTCGCGAGCGCCGCAATCTCGCCGCTCTAATCGAAGATATTCCTGTGGCCGCGTTCGATGCTGCCGCAGCAACGGCCTACGGGCCTGTGCGCGAAGCGACGCGCGAGCGAAAGAAGGATGCTCTTGACAAACTGATCGCCGCACACGCGATTGCGCTGGACGTTATTCTCGTGACCAACAACGAGCGCGACTTTGCCAGCTATCCCGGTATCAGGCTCGAAAACTGGCTCAACAAGTAGGAAAACAGGGACAACATAGAGCGCAAAGGGGGAACTGTGGCGTACATTGTGATTATCGCGTTGGCGGTCTTGGGAATTTGGGCTTGGAAGCGCACGTCCAAGCAGAATGAGCCTGCGGTTAGCGATGGCGCCGAAAAAGAACTCGTTCAGTTCGAAAAGGCTCTTGCCCGCTTTTACCTCGCAAAGTCTCCGCACCCGATCCCTTTGCGCCAAGCGGAACAGAGGTATCTTGCTGTCGTCGCCAAGCACTTTCCGAAGGCTGACGCGAACCATTTGCTTACATGTCTCTACAACGACTACGATGGCTACCGCCAAGGTGGGCATACGAAGGACTGGGGCGACGGGACAACGACGCTATTCATCAACGAGCAAGATGCGGAAACATGGGCCAAAGACGAGCCTGAGTATCAAGATCAGTTGCGAAAGCAGTATCCGTGGATTTATCGAAAGCAGGAACCTTCAGCCAGCGAGAGATAGAACGGAGAAAAGAGACGGAGGGCGTGATGGCAAACCATCTACTTCATGAGTTCCGGCAGGACGAACAGGACGATTTTGCGGCTGTGTGCAAGAGGCACGGGCGCACTGTCGCCGAGTTTGAAGTTCGCGACGAAGATCAATATCCGGCGGGCGGCGCAGTTGGCGCGATTCGGCGGGAAGTCACCGTGGCGCTCCGGGGGAAGGATACAGTGAAGCTTTACGATGGCGGTCACGTCAGCCACTGGATCGTCGACTTCGAGAACGACCTGAAGGCGGGCGTCTTCAACTAAGATGGAAAACGATGAGACCTCCGAAAACCTATCTGATCGTCGAGGCGTCCGCCGACGGCGCTGGCATTGAGTTTCACCCCATGAAGAAGTGGTGCCGCGCGCACCGCGATCAGAGCCCGCCCGAAATGGATCCTGATTTCACCAACTCACAGATGCTGAGGCGAGGATTTCAACGCATGGGCTGGTCGGTGCAGGAGACCGAAACTGAGGTCCGCATCACCCCGCCAGCTTCCGCCCAAGCGGTAGACGAAGTGCTGGGCGGCGTCGCGGGCGACGATTCTTCAAGTGATGATGAGGCAGGAGAACTTGGCGAGACAGTTTTCGAACTCGAACGTCAGTTGCAAGAGTTCATCGCGCACAACATCGAGTCTATCCGTGTCGGTACAGCTCGACTGCGGCTCTATACGGAAGGCGGGGGTGATGGACTCGAGTATCCCACTGCCGTGGGTCCGATTGACATACTGGCCGTCGACCAGGATGGCGGGTATGTAGTCTTTGAGTTGAAGCGCGGCCGGGCTCCAGACAAGGCAATCGGGCAACTTGCGCGATACATGGGGTGGGTGAAGACCCACCTCGCAAACGGGCGCCCCGTGCATGGGGTGATAGTGGCGCATCGGATCAGCGACAACTTGCGATACGCCATTGCTGCATTCCAAGACGTCTGGTTGTTCGAATACCGCGTCAAGTTTGAGCTGAGCGAAATCGGCTGTGCTGTGGGCACTTAAGAAAGATAGGAAAACGGGATACCAATGAGATTCAGACAAGGAACTTGGCGGGCGGCCGAGCAACAGTCTCCGTTCCACAACGGCGCATACGACGTTCGTCTGCGAGCCGGCACCGAAGACCGCATTGACTTTCGTGCCGGGGCGTGGGTAAGCGCTTCCAGCGAAATCGTTGAATGGCGTGGACTCGAACTCAAAGGCATCTCGCAATCGAAGTCTGCGCGGCAGGCCATGGACGCGTATCGGGCCGCATCGCAGGACACTCACGGCGCAGCCATGGAGGCCGCGCTCTTTCTTGCCCGGAGGGGCGTTTCGTTGAATTTCCGGTCGGACGCGTACCATTTCTATCTCGTCGCCAATGCGATCGATCGCGCGCGGCTGGCAACGGTCGATACGGAATGGATTGAGCGCTATGCCGTCCGGCATCGCAGCACTGTAGCCGTCGAACAGCGTAAAGCTGACGCGTTCTTCGACCAGCGCGGCGGCCGCCCGCGGATTGGTTAGGAAAACAGATGAACCTGCTACAGCCAAACAAACTGTGGATCGAACAGGCTGGCGCCGCGATCCGAAAGATCAATCCGACGGCCGCGGAAGTCGTAGAGGCGACGCGTGGTTTCGCTGTGCTTGGGCGTGACGGCGCGCTTACTGTGCGTCTCGCCGATGGAACCCAGTGGCGGATCGACGGGCAGGACGTGCGGCAACTTACCGCTGACGAAATCGCCGCTCGAGCGCGGCTCCACGAATCGTTTCAGTGAGACGACGGAAAACAACGAGTTGAATTCAAGCTACGGGGCTGAGATGGCGGACGAACTTGTAATACGCACTTCGGAGCGCGGGTGGTACGCGGCACTCGCTCGCGCGTATAAGGACCGCGTTGCGGTACTGGTGATCGATGACGCATTGGTCGGATTCAACCCGGCCGAGGATACGCTGTACAACATCGCGCGCAAAGCGAAGCTGAGTGCGCGCGAGATCGCCGGCGCTTGCGTTGCCATTGGCATGTCGGTTGTTGGAGTGGGCATCGTGATTGCCGCTATCCTCGACCCGGAACCGACGAGCAAGCTCACAGCGCTCGTCACGGGAGGTATCGTGCTCGCAGCAACAGGTGGGGCGAGTGCGGTATGGATTCTCGCGGATCGCAAGCCGCCTACCGTGAAGGCCGGAGCCAAAGGCTTTGAGATCTCGTGGGCCTGAGCGGGTGATTACTGGCAAACCTGAACGGCACACACTAGGAAAACGTCATGGCACCTAGGCGTCTACAACGCGGGCAGCGCATTGGAATGTTCGTCGGGTCTTGCTTGGCGATTGTTGTGCTGCTTGCCCACAACCCGTTCAATGGTTATCTCACGGAGACGCCATGGACGAATCCGCTAACGCCGGAGTGCTTGAACCTCGCCAAAGCGGATGTCAGGACGATGACGCAAGCCGATATCGATCGCAGCATCGAACAAGCGAATCAATGCTCTCGTGAAGGATCAAGAGACCTACCGTTTTCTCAATGGACCAGTGCGCAACCGTGGGCCGGTTGGATGCGGAATCTCATGCGTATGCTTCTGCTTGAGGGCGCTGTCGTGCTGCTCACAACGTTATGGGTGGTTCTTAGTAGAGAAGCCGAAGCACAGGCGAAATAGAGCGGAAAAAGCCGCGATGGCACAAGGCAACTGGAATCCCGAAGTAATCAAGGCGAAACCGCGTTGCCGTCTGTGTCAACGCGTGGTGAAGTCGGCTGATTTTGTACGGCTTGATGGCGTGAATCCAGCACATCGAGCTTGCGCCGAGGCGCGAGGCCGCGCCCATACAGAAGGGCGAGATATCCAGCCCGCGACGAGTGATTGAACGGAAAAAGAACAGAGAGGCATGATGGTCGCGCTACAGTGTCAAAAAACGAATCTGCCGGCCGAGCTAGCAATGGTCGAGACCTACGTCGTTTGTGGCGTCGTCGTTATCGTTGTCGCCTCGTTGACCAGGTCGGGGCGGATTGCATTGCGCCATGCGTGGCCCTGGCTCGCGCTTGCGCTGGCGATTGCCGCGCACCGCTTCAAAGCTGGGAACCCATTGGTGCAACTACTGCGCGCCGGAGAGAAGCATCTCGGTAATGGCGATACGCCGGTGCTAATCGAACACTTCGTGACGGGGATCTTGTGCACGTGGGCTGCGAGTATTGTTGTGCGCGCGTTGCCTTGGATGGCCCGCGAGGCGAGGCAGCAGTACCAGCAACGACGCGTGCCTGGCGGGCTCTTTTGGATGATCGTGTGCCTGCCCCTTGCGGTCGCCGGGTCCTGTTATCTTGATCTCGGGCTTTCGCCCGTCTCGATTGCACCGTTTCTGCTGAGTACTGCGTTCCTCTGGTCTCTTGCCATGAGGCCGGCGCGCACAGTGGCATGGGCCAGCAAACACCATTGGTTGATGTGCTTGGCGATCGCACTTTGCCTCTGGGCCTTTTTGTCCATATCGTTCGCGTACTGTCAATTTCAGACGCATGTTGCGTTGACCGTACACAACGCGACGCAGCAACTGTTGGCAAGCTCCAGCGGGCTTCTTGTTGGACTTGCCGTCCGTGCGCTGTGGGTCCCGGTTTGCTTACTTACACGTGGTCTTTTGACGTCGATGCGCAGGACCGCACCGTAGCGTCGAGCCAGCGAGCGAACAAGCCACATAACAACGGAAAAAGATCATGAACCTCCAACTCATGGCCCGTCGATATCTGCGCTACTGCGATTGGTGCCGCGCAAGCGGTTACGCGGCACTCGACTGGCCTGAGTACAAGGCGCTTCGTGCGCCGCTGGACAAATAACGGAAAAAGGGCGATGCGCAAACTCTCAGAGATTGCAGCCGAGGCAAGGAAGGACTGGCGCCACATCAACAATGGAGCGTCCGTGTCTGCCCTCGATGCTATGGCGAGGATGGGCCTGGCATCGGAGCCCTATGGTTTTGACTCAAACGGTTACGGCATCGTCGGGCAATTTCTCGTCGGCGCCAAAGGATGGCGCGGTCCGGTCGCTCGACGCGTCAAGGCGGAGTTACGGGCGATGTGTAAGCGATAGGAAAATTGGAGGATGGAATGGAATCGATCGAAAGCATGACCATCGAGCAGTTGAAAGAGCGCGCCGCGCTCTTGGCATCCGAGATGGACGCGAACGACGAAGAAAACAGAGCGTATCAGAGCGAGATCGACAAGATCTACGCTCGGATCGACGCCCAGAAGTCTTAATCGGAAGACAAGGATACAGATGGAAGCGTTGTTTGCAGCTCAAGCTGCGGTACAAGAGGTCGTACCTGCGGTTGTCCATCGCCATCGGTCCGAGGGCGTCTTAACGTGGGCCTTGCTTCACCGGATCGAGTCCGAAGTGCTGGTTGATGTCGGGGCGACGGGAAAGCACAGCAAGCGTTTGTTGGAGATGCTGCGAGCGCCGGAAGCGCTTGCCTATCCGAACGACGATCGGCCAGCGTCGTTTGATGGTCGCGACTTCGTGCCGGTCGTTTTCGGCGCGATCGCGGACTCGTGGGCCAAGGTCAATTGAATACTGAAAACAAGGACCGCCAAGTGGACACTGATGCTGCCAACAAACTTCAAGGGCAAATTCAAGACACGCGGGAGAAATACACTTATTTCCTGCTGACTGCCGCCGGTGCTTGTATTGGGTACGCCGTCGAGAAAGTTGCGGGTTTCGCCCTGACATGGAAATTGACGCCGCTTGCCCTATCATTGGCCGCATGGGCTATCAGCTTCTGGTTCGGGTGTCGTGCTATCAAACGGAGCGAGTACGGCCTCCGGTATAACCACGCTTATCTCACCACTGCACGCTCAATGACGGACAAGGTTGCCCTCAACTCTCTCATGGGTGACGAAGCTCGCGCGAGCGCGTCATCCAGTCGATGGCAATTTCGGTTCTTCGTATCGGGTGGGGTTGCCTTCGTGCTGTGGCGACTCCTCGAACTGCTACCTCGGTGAGGGACGACGGAAAACGGGGATGTACAAAATGAAGGATGCTGCTTATATCCTCGCACTTGCCGGTGCGATCGCCTTCGGGATTCACCAACGTTACGGTGACGACGATTCAAAGGCGGCGCAACTTTCCGCTGCGCGCGACGCGAACGAGCAGATCCAGTTGGCGATGGCCAAGGGCGGATGTCAGGATCACGTAGAACCGGACAGCCTTTGTGCACACTTAAAGCAAGCGCAAATAGACGTCGACAACACGATTTACCGTGTCAGCGGCGGACATTCATAGGCAACCGGAGCGACTATGGAAACCTAGCGCAAGGGACTGTATGCCAGTCTGCAAGAGCAAGTTCGAGACATCGTGACCGCGCGAGGTCGCGCACCTCGACGCTTGGTGATGATCGACGGCGACAGCGTTCTTCCTGTCGGTGAGCCGATACCGGGCATCGAGTCCGAAGATCAATGTGCCGCTGCGGCCCGGTTGGCGATCGACACAGCGATGAAGAAGTAGGACGGAAAACGGCGCACGAGCGCCCCGCACGGCCGGCAGCCGAACGGATACAGATGATGACTATGACATGCCATCTTGCTGCGGGCGGGCCGACGGAGACGCCAACAGCATTTCTGGAATGGGCTCGCCGTGCTGTAGCGGATGCCCGAAAAGCCCTATCCAGCGGTAGGCTCGTGGCGTATGTCTGGCCATATCGTGAGGGACTAGGCGAATGCCTGTCGTGCGACGTTTGGTACGACGAGAACGAACATTCTCAGAACGTTTTCGCTATCACGTTTGTTATTGACGGAAGGACCGATTTGCGCGACACCAGCGAGCCCCGTGTAGTTGACATGGCCGATGCACTTCACGTTGCGGGCATCGTGCTTAGAGACCTCCACGCGGGGATAGTGCTGGGACGACCGGGGAACGGCGCGTGTGCCGCAGGGACTGCGCTGGCAGACGCGGCCAACTGATCGAATCGGAAATCGCGTCAACTGACAACGGAAAACACCTGCGTCACACGTGGACGAGGACGGAGCGAACAGTTACCTCGCAGCGAGCGGATGATGAGGTACCAACAGGAACCTAAGACAATGAAACCCAAGACACTGGTTGTTTCGCTGATTGCTGTCCTACTCTGCGTGGCAGCCAATGCCAACGCCCGCGACACCGTCGAACAGCTGGGCAAAGGTGTTGGGTCCACTTGCGGGACGTGGACGGCTGAACGAAAAACATCGACGCAATGGTTTTCCGCGGCAAACTGGGTTCTCGGGTTTATGTCGGGAGCAGCGAGCGCGCTCGATCGAGACCTTCTGGACGGGCTGGACTCTAATGCCGTGTTGGGGTGGATGGATAACTACTGCCGCGCCCATCCCTTGGACCAGATCGCTGACGGTGCGACAAGTCTTTTGGAAACGCGGGCGAATGCGCGATAGCCCCATCGTGGCGCAAGGAAAGGAAAGCGACCATGCCGGATCTCGCTCTTGCCGACGCGTTGCGCCTTGCGATCAACGTCCTGCGCGACTCTGCCGAGTCGCACAAGATGCCGTCGGGTGTTGATCTGGACAACGCGGCGGCTGATCTGCACGCGAGCGCGGCTGATGTGCTGGATGACTCGCTCGAGCAGCTGCGCGGGCACGAATAGGAAAACAGAGATCATGAGAAAACAAAGGATGCCCCGGGTCCGGATTCACAGGGTCACGGCCCGCAACGTGCACAAGCAAGCTCGCGAGTACATTGTTCCTGCTCCTAGCTCAAGCGCAGCGTTGCAGTGTTTTAACGATCCTAACTTGCACTACGATTGCGAGTTCATCGGATACAGTGACGTCGAGATTCATTGGGGTGCATCGGGTATGTCATTCCATGTGCAGGGAGTCGTGATCGAGCAGGGGCATCCTAGCTACGAGTTCCTGTGTGCCCATTACGCGCGAGACATCGGAGCGTTTGTTGCAGATCTTCAGCGGACCGGTCACCTGTTGCCCGACGACCAAGCCTAGAAGCGGAAAATAGGCGAAATATGGGAATTGTGAGTGACGTCCAAGAGGGTATCAAAGCCTTCGGCGAAATAGCTGTGAAGCCACTTCTTGCCATTGCGCTGGGAAGCGGGTCTCTACTGTTCGCGAGACCGTCGCTCCTCGACGCGGCGGGAATGACGAACATCGTCGGGAAGTATCGGCCTTGGCTCGGCGGGGCTTTCACGCTTGCATGCGCGTACCTTTTGGCACACGTCGTCAAATTCGTGGATGATGGTATTAATGCTTGGTTGCTCAGCAGGAACCTCGACAAGCGACGTGTAAAGTGGCTCGCCAGCCTCGCACCGGATGAGAGAGGGCGACTGATACCGTACATTCGTGATCAACGCGCGTCGGTGAAGTATCCAATTGAGGATGGAGTTGTCGGAGAACTCGTGGGCAAGGGCATCTTGTTTCGATCGTCCAACGTAGGACACGCCATCAGTGGTTTCGCCTTCAATCTCCAGCCATGGGCACGCGAAGAACTGGAGAAGCGCCCGGAGCTGCTCGAAGGCGCGGAAGAGATTCAGCGTGATCCGCTCGACTGGATGAGTCGATAGACGCCAAGGAAAACATCATGATCGAAACTGTTCTCTCGTACGTGCGCGAAAACCCCGCGCGTTCGCTTGGATACATGGCGGTCATCGGTGGGTTGGTTCTGGCATTTATGCTGGTCGATGCCGCGCGCAAAAAGTGATCGAGACAACGGAAAAAAGAGACGGATGGCGTGATGGCAAACCATCTACTTCATGAGTTCTGGCAGGACGAACAGGACGATTTTGCGGCTGTGTGCAAGGGGCACGGGCGCACTGTCGCCGAGTTTGAAGTTCGCGACGAAGACCAATATCCGGCGGGCGGCGCACTTGGCGCGATTCGGCGGGAAGTCACCGTGGCGCTCCGGGGGACGGATACAGTGAAGCTTTACGATGGCGGTCACGTCAGCCACTGGATCGTCGACTTCGAGAACGACCTGAAGGCGGGCGTCTTCAACTAAGACGGAAAACGGCGATGACGAGCGAACATGATGATCCGGCTCCGCATACCCATGCGCAGTTGCGCGCACGTCTCCATGTAGTGGCGAGGGAGTTAAACGACGCGATCGACAAGGGGAAGCTCCGCGAAATTCGCAAAGTCGTAGATCGGAGCCATGAAATTGTGTGGCAAGCGATCAAGGAGCTTGAATCATCGCCGACGCCTAACCAGCCACTGTTTGATGACGCCATGGCGTTGTTTATGGACATCCGATGGGGGCAACGTACAACGAAGTTCCTGTAGGAAAACGCGACGATGGATGCGAAGACAATGATCAATGATGCTCGTCGCTATCGCGAGCAGGAAGGGCCGGTTGGCAAGGGGGGAGTCGTGGTGTTTTTCCACGGTGAGGTACAAGGTTGGATGAACCAACTACGCAACCCCGAGCACTGGCAACCCGGCTGCATCGCGGTCGATGAGCAGGGCCTCACCTGGACGACCATAGCGGGCAGCGAGCGCGACGGCGCGCTGCTATGGCTAGCAAATCACGAATTGTAGGAAGACGGCCATGCCAGATCTCACTCTCGCCGACGCGCTGCGCCTCGCGATAAACGTCCTGCGTGACTCGGCCGAGTCGCGCAAGATGCCGTCGGGTGTTGTTCTGGACAACGTGGCGGCCGAGCTGCACGCGAGCGCGGCTGATGTGCTGGATGATTCGCTCGAGCAGCTGCGCGGGCACGAATAGGAAAACAGATATGGCGGGCAAACTAACACCTGAGCAATGCCGTGCGCGAGCGAGCGCGTACGAGGAGGTCGCCGGCCACCTTGAATTGGCGTGGACCGACGATCCACTTGAGCGCAAGGAAGGCGACCGCCTGACTCGAATGTTTCATGCCGAGTGCGCTAAGTACCGTGCGATGACCATGGCGAGGGAGTTTCGCGACGCGCGACTCTCGCCGATCTGAACCTAGGAAAAAGACGTGCAGAGTTTTTCGTTTCGCGCGGAGTGCGCAGCCGACGTGCAAGGCTTTCGGCAGGTATGCGACCGGCGCGGGCTAGTTACCGCCTGGGAAGTCCATCCCGACACGAGCGGTTTGCCGGACGTCGATGTGGAACTCAGGTCAACATCGTCTCTAAAGCTGCTGCGCGAGGCGGTGCGTGAGGTAGCCGATGGACACGTGATGCTGCAAACGCTGCGTGAATGTCCGTTGGCGGACAACTCCCTTGAACGTGACTACGATCTTCGCTGACTGGACGGAAAACTGATGGTCATGCCGGATTTGCAAGATGTTGTGAAAATCGTTGAAGAGGTCGCGAAACCGCTTGCCGGCTTCCTCGCCGGGGGCGGTATTGCACGCCGGTTCCAGCGTCTACGCGACTTGGCGACGACACAAATGGACGCGGCGCGCGAGAATGCGACCGGGCTCGAGCAGCACGCGTACGACCTCCATGACCTGATCGAACGTAACAACGACATGCGCCCGACTGCCGGTCCGTTCACCTTCGAGCTTCCGTCGCTCACCGACGCGGCCTTGACCGGCCATCGTCATCGCGACCACGCGCTGCTGAACGCGTACCGTGACCTGCAGA
The DNA here is from genome assembly GCA_004322045.1 of Paraburkholderia sp. Lineage (GTDB taxonomy): Bacteria > Pseudomonadota > Gammaproteobacteria > Burkholderiales > Burkholderiaceae > Trinickia. The sequence goes on along the minus strand of SCRN01000034.1, from coordinate 138,649 downwards.
TCGAGGTCGCACGCGCGAACTGGAACGTCAGCCTGACCGATCGCGGCGAATGGGATGGTTATGCGGCGCTCGACACACTCGACCGCCGCGCTTACCGAATCGGCGCCCGCGCGCTCGACCTCGCGGCCGCGTACCGCCGGCGCGTCGGCATGCGCCGCATGCCGCTGGCCAAGGCAGAGCACGACCTCGAGCGGTATATCCGCGATCGCGCCCGGTACGATGCCGGTCGCCCATCGATTCTGCGACCAATTTCATGCGTACGGTTTGTGCGTGCGCGTCGCCGACTCGCGCGCGCTGGCTATGTCCGCTTGAATCATCGCGCATGAAAACGGGGATACAGCTGGAAGCGTTGTTCGCGGCTCAAGCTGCGGTTCAAGAGGTCGTGCCTGGAGTCGTTTATCGCGCATGTGTACGATTTCGCCGACATTGCACGGGCAACAGGATATTCAATCGATGTTGTCTCCGAACTGGGCTGTTCGATCGATGGCGGCAGTAACGGGTTCACCGCGTGGAAGCACGGCATGACCTGCGACGCGGCGATCGCAGCGAATCGTGCTTCTGCCAACTAACCGGGAATACGAGGATCAACCATGCTAGTTACGTTTGGCGCGCACGAGGGCAAATCATCGGAAGTAGTCCTACTCAAACACGCGTCTTACGCAAGCTGGGTGCTTGGCAAGACTGACGCCAGCGGCGGCCTTGCGGCGCTTCGCGCAGATCTACAACGCTTGGTCAAGAAATTCGATGCGAAGCCGCTGGCGAAGTCGTGTGCCCACTGCCACAAGCCGGCAACGCTTGTGTCGGCCTACTGGGGCAATGATGAAGCGCTTTACCCGTGGTGTGACACGTGCGACCCGTATACGTTGGGTGCACTGGACGGCAAGCTTGCTAGATTGCGTACGTTCAAGGATGCTATCGATCATGTCGAGTTCCGCTGCGGAGCCAAGAAGGCCAGCTATGATCGAATCGTCCGGGCATTCGCTGAGGCGAAGGGGTTGCCTGGCCGCGTTGGTGAGGCTGCAGCCAAAAAGTTTTTCGCGTGACGGGTTTCGCGCGACGACGTTGGTCGACGGAAAACTGCGATGCCCGACATGACGGTTGCTGATGCGCTTCGACTCGCGATCGACGCGCCACGGGACGTTGCCGAGTCGCACAAGATGCCATCGGGTATCGATCTGGACGAGGCAACGTCCGAGCTGCACGCGAGCGCGGCCGCTGTGTTGGACGAATCGCTCGAGCAGTTGCGCGGGCACGAATAGAAAAACGCGCTGCCATCCTTGTATGCGCAGATGGTAGAGGTCAGTGTCAAATGAATGGAAGCCACGAAAGAAGATCATGACGATCAATTCAAACGACGAACAGAAAGCTAAAAACTCCGCGCTGATTCGAGACCTCGCGCTCGTTGGTATCTACCCCTCCGAAGCAGCAATTGCTGCCGGTCATCCCGACTCGCACGTGTCGGCTGCGACGATCGAAACCGCAGTGCGCCTTGTTCAGCAGTTGGGCGGAACAGTACTGCAGCACCCGATTGTGCCCGGCAACCCGGCGATGGGAACGCACTTGCTTGTGTACGACCTCGACGGGAACGTTGTTCCGAACCGTGTGCACGTCTTCTAGGAAAACGCGCCGTGAAGCCAAAAATCACAGTTATACCGGAAGCTCTAAAGTCGATAGAAGCCCTTGCTCAGAGCCTGCCACGATCCGAAAGCGAGAAGATCAAAGCGGCGATGTCATTGGCGCACGCCCTTGTAGAGCTTGATTCACGCGATGATCCTATTGTCCTGGTATTCGGAAAACTGCAAATCACAAACGATCGCTATCGCGTTGAGCAGGAGAATGCTCTAAAAAGTGCCCTGCGAGCTGTCCCGAATATCGAAAAAAATGCCATTGACACGGTTTACGAGGCGCTGCAATTGAAGCCTTCATTCTTCGGCTTCGGTATTGACCTGAAACCAATTTTTGAAGTTGCGCGGAAAGCGTTCCAGCGGAAAAGTTGATTTCGCGGCAGAGTTGTCGAGGTCATCATCGACGGGTGCGGCGCGGACGATCTCGCGCGTGCGTAAGAAGCGCAGCAGGAGCTTGCCAACGAGTTCGAGCCGCGCTGCAACGGTGCGCAATATAGCGCAGCTTGGAACGACTAGGAAAAAGGACCGGCGATGTTCTCGACTGCCAAGACCGAACTGCGCGAACTGGTGCAACTCATCGCAGAGACGGAGTGGTACGACGCGACGCTTGCGGCGAAACCCGACATTCAGCCGACAGGGGTGTCGCGCGCTGAGCGTCAGCGTAAGGAGCACCGCAAGCTCGAGTTGATGAACAAGTACGAGTTGATCTAGGAAAATCATGCTGCGTAGAAACGGGAATGATGCGAGATCGAACGTCGTCGAGCTCGAAGGCGCCGGCCCTTGGCTTGTACTCTGGCAAGACGGGATCAAGCGAGATCAGACCGATTGGGGAAGGCTCGAAGGACACGCCTGCAACGGTTTTTCCTGCGACACACTCGATGGTTACGTTCTTGAGTTGAAGCCGACGAAGGGCCGCGAAATCCTGAGTGCGATCGCCAATGAGCATTTTTGCAGCTCGTGCAAATACGATTCGCTCGACTATGGGGCGACGGTAGAGCACGAGAAGGCATATGCCGACTGGCTGTTGGATCTCGGCATTACCGCGGGCGACGTGAACCAGCTGAAGCAGGCGGTCTATCCGCTCGCTGCCACTGCCGAGACGTTGGCGAGATTTGGTGTGGAGGGCGTGCAGGTTCCGGCCGAGGCGCATCTATTTGTGCTCGGCGAAAACTGTGACTGAGACCACAGAAAACACCGGCTATGCGTGCGAGAAACGAAAAGACGAGGGCCGCAGCTCCGATCCTGGGCGTTATTCGGAGCATCACCGACAGCATCCGCGAGCAATTTGGTCATCCGTCCACCTTGATTCAATTACTCGCTCGGCAACCGGATGCTCGTGTCAACTTGAACGAGCCCGAATTATGCATCCATGCAAGGAGTATCACGCGATGGGACCAACTCGGTGGAGCATCGGGCTCGTGCCGGTCGGACGTTCCGCGTGGCGTCTTGACAGGTTGGAAATGGGGCGGTGAGTCCTACCATGGCTTCCTTCAGGAGCGGGCGGAGTACGCCTCGATTGGGCAAAGGACGATCACGCCGGATTGGACATGCGATATTTCCGACGTGCATGGGTTTTCCGGCTCCAAGTCCGATTTATTTGCATTTCGCAGCACCGACGAGATGGTGGAGAGGAACAGTAGAGACATGATCGACGAGATTTCGCTCGCGAAACTCGAGAAGAATCTTGCGCACGACCAGATCAGGATTTTCCCAGACCGTGGCGCTTCGGACTTCTTCGCACGGTATCAATGGGATGGGCGGCTGTGGTTGATGAACGATGGGGGATCGCATCACTTCGCAGCTGCCAAGTACATTGCTACGCGTCTTGGCCGGCCGGTACCACTTATGGGCAGTCTCTACACCTACTCTCTGAACGGGGCGGCGATAGCGTCGCTGCGTCGCGATTTCGAGATATTTGTCATTTCCGATGATCCCCCTATCGCGAACGCCTTTCTTGACGCTTTGAAGGCTTTCAAAGCGACTTGGCTATGGCACGATATGCCACGGCCGTTTGGTGCCACCCGGGCGATCTTGCTGCCTCGCTCTGAGCGACGCTCGATGCGCGTCGCAGCAGAACTCCGCGACGCGGGTATCCTGGACCTCGGCTCGCACTTGACGGGGCTCCTGGCGCGACAGCATACAAGCCAGGAGATGGCGCTCGCAGCGACGGATGTGCCTGCGGAACGGGATCATTCACCGGGGGGCGCCCAGTGAGGCCGGTTCGGCCGATCTGCGTTTGCTGTCGCAGCAGCTGTCTACGACAAAATTGTCGTACCTATGCTTCGGTCGATCGGGTTAACCGTCGGCGAAAAAGGGCGCATCGAACGGTGTCAATAGTTCGCCTGCGAAAAGTGATTCTGTTTCTTCCAGGCGTTGATTGCTTTGTACGGCTTCAAGTCTAACAATGTGACGTATATCCTGACTGCTGCGAACGGATTCGGCGGCTTTTTCATCAGTCGTAAATTCTGAAAGACTGGAGGACCAATTGGCACACGCGGCTTGACTCGCAGGCCGATCGATAAGCGGCTCGAGGGTCTGGTAGACAGCCATTTTGACGTAGAGCATTCAATTGCACATTCGCAAAGACTGTTCGCGCCTCCATGACCGCGCGGAAGTTCGTGAAGGGGCGAGAGTCCGAACGTGCCGATCGCCGAGAGTCAATCGCGACGTTTGGTACGCGTACAGGAGTGGAAAACTTGCGAATGAAAATTCTGACAGGCACGGTGGGGAATATTCGCTACTCAACGCGAACGTCCGGATCAAAGTACGGCGGAACCTCAACATCTCAGGTGGCGCTCTTCGAGATCGACGGTGTGCCTGTTACCTTGTCGCTCCCAGAGGTGATCGCGATTGCTGAGGGAGACAAGGTAAGCGTGGCGGGCAACGCAAAGAGGGGCCTTTTTCGCGGTCTTGCTTACTGCAACATGAGCAACAAGGTGAAAGGTAAATCGTCTGTTGCCCTTTATTGTTTCGTGGGAGGCGCGTTTTGCTGCTCCATCGTTTTTGCTCCGATCGGACTATGGTTACTTTATTGCAGCTACCGAAATCAGAAGGCGTATGCGGCGATCGACATACCGCTCACGGTGAACCTGGAGGAACCGATCGGCGGATTGCGGTAACGCATCGGATCGGAGAGCGGTCATGAGAAGCGGTATTTGCAGTTCGTTGGCCGCATCAAGGGCTGTTGATCATCGGGGGATGCATGGCGATCTATCGCATGGAAGACAACGCTTTTGTTCCGGTCGCTGAAACGACCTTCGCTGCGGCTGGCCTGCGCGAGCGGGAGGACATCCAGCGCCGTATCAAGGCCGACGTTTCGATCCTGGCTTCCGACGTCATGGTCGTGGCGGAGGAATTCGCTGACTGGTCGGACAGCAGCCGGCGTGTCGACCTGCTCTGCCTAGACCGGGATGCCAACCTTGTCATCATCGAGTTGAAGCGCACCGACGACGCTGGCCACTCCGACCTCCAAGCACTCCGCTATGCCGCGATGGTGTCGAGCATGACCTTCGCCCAACTCGTCGACGCCTATGCCAAGTACAAGCGACTGGACGCCACCGATCGCGCCGAGGCGGACATTCTCGCGTTCCTCGGGTGGGCTGAGCCGATGGATGAAGAGTTTGGCAAGGACGTCCGGATTGTTCTGGCCGCGGCGGATTTTAGCCGTGAAGTAACGACCACGGTGCTCTGGCTGAACGAGCGCGGCATTGACGTCCGCTGCGTCAGGCTGAAGCCCTACAGCCTTGCCGACGGTACCTTGCTAGTAGACGCCCAGCAGATCATTCCGTTACCAGAAGCCTCGGAATATCTCACCAAGCTAGCCGATAAGCGCGTGGAGGAACGGAGGGGACCACGTCATGCCCAGCGTCGTGAATTCTGGACAGGTGTCCTCGAACTGGCCCGAGAGAAGGGGGCGCCCCACGGGAATAGAGCCCCGTCCGAGCGCGGTTGGATTGGCCGAGGGGACGGGGTCAACTTGAATTACGCCATCCGGGGTGACGATGTCCAGATCGAAATCTATATTGACCGTGGGGACAAGGACGCCAACCTCCGGTCGCTAGCTTACCTGGAGGCAAGGAAGGACGCGGTCGAGCGCATTGCCGGCCCGCTCGTTTGGGACAAGCTGTCCGGCAGCCGGGCTTGTCGTATCAGCCAAAGCCTCCCAGGTGGATGGAAATCCCAGCGGACGGAGTGGCCCGAGATCCAAACGAGAATGATCGGTGCGGCCCTCGCCATGGATAAAGCCTTTCGCGACCTGCTGCCTGGTGCAGCTGGCGCGTAGCCGATTTGCGGTGCAATGCCGTGCAAACTCACTCGCCAAGCTTGGTAAGGAAAGTTATCAGATGTGCGCTTTTGCTTTTGTGGGAAGGGCGATGGTTGTGTTTAAGCGCCAGCATGCTGGTGCTGGTTCCGGTCAGATAGGAAAATGGGGAAATGGCTTTCGAGCGCTGCGCCCTGGACCGGCCGGTTGCCAGCGTCAACAACAATGCTAAACCACACGAGGACCGAAATGCGTCTCTTGCTTGCCCTGATTGTGCCGTGGCTCCAGTTCTTCACGATCGGCCGCCCGTTCGCGGGAATCATCTGTCTGCTGCTTCAGATCACCTTGATCGGCTGGATCCCGGCTGCAATTTGGTCCGTCTACGCGCTGAGCCAGTACAAGACGGACAAAAAGATCGAGCGCGCCTTAGCGAACCGAGGATAAGAGCGGACAACGGAAATGCGCGAGGTATTGCCGGACGGTGAATATTGGGCGACTTGCCGCGAACGGACAAGAATTGCGGCATCCGCGAACGGCTATGGCGCAGTGTTTCCGCAAGCGAAGATGACCGTTGCGGACGGCTGGGCGACCTTCACTCGAAACGGTGAGCCAGTGTGGGATTGCAGCGTACGGTTCGCCGTGGCACATTTCGACATTCAACCGGCATAGGAAGGCTCACATGCGCGGTGAACCAACTGATCGAAACGCTGTATAGGGCCCTTGCTGCGATTATTACACCCTATCTGAAGTGGGCGGTTGGGAAATCTGCCCGATCTGCTATTGGGAAGACGACGGATTTCGCCGGGCCGAAATCGACGTGCGGTCCGGTGCAAATCACGGGCTGACGCTTCGCGAGGCCCGTGCAAATTTCAATAGTCTAGGGGCATGCTGTCCACTCATGTTCAGGAAGGTACTGACGCCCAGCGCTCGTGGTGCATACATCCATGGGCCCAGGGGTTGCGTAAAATGAGATGAGGTCAAGTCTGGTGTATGGGCCGTTGATCGCCCTTTTTCTCGACGAAGAAGCCCGCTTCCAGCCAAGACCGGCGTACCTCGCGGCGCCAGGATCTCCATACGTCGTCAATGGGAAACTCTGACTCGGCGGCAATTGCCTCCAGAGACCCCCGTAAATTTCGAGTCTGTTTCACAAGCGACAGGAATCTGTAGTGCAGGCGAGTGACCGGAAAAGTGTGCGTGAGGAAATCGCGGCGCAGGATCACTGCGTAGGAATGCTTGGCAGCTGGAAACTGTGGTGAGCGCCCGGCACGCACCTCGTGGTAATACCAGGCGACGGGATAGAGGTACTCGACTAGAACCAAGCACGGCTGAAGGATCAGTTTGTCGTCGTCGACCGACACGTCAGGCCAAGGCTGACCCTCATGGCCCGGCGCGTCGAACAGACGGTAGAGGTCGCGCTCATAAGTCGCTAAGTCGATCATGAAATCGATCCATGACTCGCGTCTTTCCGGCGGCTTGCCTCGATCCGGACGATTGTCCTCGAGCCATTTCGGGAAGCGTCGGCCGAGCTCGTGCAGCGTGTAGCTGTCGGACGGACAGACTCGCAGATACTCGTCTGCGAAGTCGGCGAAAAGAGCCGGTCCCAGGGCGTGGCGGCTGGCCGGGAACTGCTCTTCCAAGCAGTTGCGCAAGCGCAGGATGTAGCTGCGCTGATAGATCGCTAGGCAGGCCGATGGCGACAGCTTCGGCCCAGGCAGAAAGGTGGCGTCGACGGTATCGGCGCCCACGCCGTCCGGCGCGACCAACGCGTCGAGCATCCATCGTTGCAGCACCGCCAATCGATCCTGGTCGATGTTCATGACTGGCACGTGTCGCTGTTGCTCAAGATTTCGGGCACCAAGAACGCAACCGGCGTGGATACCGCCTCTGCTTTGTCTGGTTGCTGCTGGTCGGCAGCCTCGACATCGACGGAACGGTCGCCATCGATAATCTGTCGCGCCCGCATCACTTCGGCGTACACACGCTCGAAGGCGGGCACATCGCCATCCCACTCGAGCAAGGTGGCTGCTTGCGCACTGCGTTGCCAAGCCAAGTGGAAGAGCTGCCACACCGCCTCGGAAACTGGTCGATCATGCGTGTCGACGATATGGGTGCCGCAATGCTGATGTCCGGCTAGGTGCAATTGCACGACGCGATCGAATGGAAACCGGTTCAGATAGTCCACCGGATCGGTGCCGGCATTGAAGCAGCTGACATATACATTGTTGACATCGAGAAGCAGCCAGCAGCCCGTTGCCCGGCTGAGTTCGCGCAGAAAGGTCGGCTCGTCCAGAGTCGACTGGCGAAAGCGAACATAGGTGCTGGGATTTTCCAATACCAAGGGCCGCCCCAATAACTCCTGTGCCTCGGCAACCCGCGTGCTCACATGCACCAACGTCGCTTCGGTTAGCGGAAGCGGCAGGAGATCGTGGCTGTTGATCCCCTGCATGCCGGTCCAGCACAGATGGTCGCTGACCCAGCGGGCCGATACCTCGTCGGCCAGTTGCCGCAAGCGGGCGAGATAGTCGTGATCGAGCGGGTCGGTACTGCCGATCGACAGGGATACGCCATGCAGTACGACCGGATAATGTTCGGCGATCCGGCGCAGGACGGCGCGCGGCCGGCCGCCCGAATCCATGAAATTTTCCGAGATGGCCTCGAACCAATCCACGGGCGGCCGGGTTGCCAAGATATGGTCGAAATGCTGGTTGCGCAGTCCGACGCCGAAGCCAAGCTGATGCTCGGCAGCAGCGCCCCCTCGAAGTGCCGTCATATCTCAGCGCTCCTCAGCTGCAGCTACCCGCGCCGCTCATGCCGCTGGCCCCGCAAGCCGTCATGCCATGACCGCTATATTCCTGGATCCACTCGATGGTCGGACCATACTGAAACAATTCGGGATGCGGCGGCTCCGGCGGCTGAGCGGACAACGACGCGTTCTTATTCCGCAATTCAGGCCAGGTTTGCTCGGTGAAGACTTCGCGTGCGCGTAACCACACGCTCTTTCCGCGGTTGTGCCCGTCGGTGCTGAAGCGCTCGGCGTTGATCGGCGTGGCACAGCAGCCTTGCGTGGCACAGGCGTTCGCTCCTGGCGTCTCTTGTTCATGTCCCGTGCCGTACAGACCGCAACCGCCTTGACCTGCACACGCGTTCTGGACGCGGCAGGTGTGATCCGATACGAGCGGCGCGTCCGGGTCGGCGAAGTTGAATTCCAGCGCCGTCGAGCAATAGCCTTGGCCAGCGCACGCATTATCGCGGGTGCGTCCTTGTCCCTTGCATTGGTTCAACCCCATGCAGGCATGCCGGACCTCGCCAGCCAGTAGGTCGCCGGGCGCAGGCGGCGTCGCGGGAAACTTCGGAATGCCTTGATATTTGCTGACGTCACAGCCGGGCTTGCCCAATGTCGGCTGATCGGGCTGTGCCTGCCACAGCCCGCTGACATCCGGCAAAGTGGGGACCATGTCGACGAAATATTGCGCGTCGCTGCTGTACCAGGATTCGCCGCCATATTTGGCATCCATCCCCTTACACATGGCGACCAGCGTAGCGAAGGCCTGGTTGCGCGGGCCCAGATTGATGTTCTCGAAAGTCGGTGCCAATTGGAGCATGCCGGGGTAGCCGTCCGCACCGTTCAAGGAGAGCTTGCGCATCGCCTGGATGACCTTATCGAGGATCCAGATCATCGATCGGTGCAGCGTCTGATTGAAGTACAGCTTTTGCTGGCTCGGTTCGATGAGGAAGATGCTCTCGGTCATGATCAACATATACTGATACAGACCACTGACGATGTCAGCGAGCTCGCGGCGCCCCGGCGGGTACGCGGCGGCAACGGGATTGTCGGGAAAATTGAACATGATTTTCGCGAGCTCATCCGGGCCGAACTGACGTGCCGCCGGCGGAGGCGGGGGCGGCAGGTTCCGCAATTTTTCGTCGTGGGGATCGTAGCCGACGAGTTGCGATTGCAGCGTCAGGAATTTGTAGTAGTGCGAGAGCTCGTGGTCGCTCTCATCGTCGAACTTCTCAGGGCCAAAGCCCTCGCCCTCGGCGTCGATCGTTTGGATCGCCTGGAGAGCGTTTTTGCGCGATGCAATCGTCATCAGCGCGCTGCGGCCGGCGTGGCTATCGCCGCGGCTCGCATAAGCGGCGGTGGTCGCCGCGGAGCCGCCCGCCGGCGCGGGAATCGGACAGCCGTAATTGAAGCCGGCAGTCGGATATACCGAGTCGATGTTGTTCGGCGAATAGTTGGACGGCTGGATCTGGGCCGGCGCTCGCCCCGACTTGAAATCGTCGTCAGTGATGTGCTTCGAACTGATGATGCAACGAAGGAAGGAATAGATCTGGCCGATCGTCTGCCAATTGTTCAACTCAGGCGGGGCATCTGCCGACGCCGGATATTCGATTTCGAGGAACTGCCATAGCTGCTCGCGCGAGAACTTGGCCAGGGGAAGCGCCATTGGCTTGCGGTCGGGGCCGAGCCTGGCATGACCCGGCAGATCCGTTGGATAGGGCGAGGGTGAGCGCAAATAGAGCTGCGGCTGCACGCCGAGCGAAAAGAGCATGTTGGACGACAACGACAAATGAAGCATTTCCTCGACCGCGACGCTCATCATGATGCCGCCCGCCTGACCGGCGAAGCGGGACAGTTCGGTCTCCGGAAAGCCTTCGGGTGTACGGTTTATCGAGTAATAGGCGAACAAGTAAAGCGGTACCGTCGCAAGTTCGATTTCGACGGCGGTCTGCAGCCCATCACGTAGCTCGCTTAACGCGCGGGCGCGATTCCAATGCTCATCGATATGGCGCACCAGGCGTTGCTCCGCTTCGCTGAGCGGACGCACAGGCAGATCTTTGCCCGTTGAATCGAGGTGGGACATGCTCATTTCTCCAGGTCGGTCACGAGGGTTTCTTCGTCAGCGTATTGGTCGTCACATGCGGGAAGGACACGAGGCCGTTTTTGATTTGCAGCAGTAATGTGATGGACTGGCTGTATTGCAACTGCGGAAAACTGCTTCCCCCGTCAAAGCTCTCTAGCCAGCAGGTGAAGTCGTAGCGGGAGACATTGCTGTACTTTTGCTCGAAGCCGATATTGCTGACTGCGCCACTTCCGTTCGCGGAGCTGACGTTCAGCGCGATGAAATTTGTCGGTGCTCGAATCGCCAGCGCGTCCGTCAGCGCTTGGTTCGGATTGGCGGTATAGCTTGGCTGCGGATTCGTGGGCTCGTTCTTCCATGTGTAGGGAAAGGGGTCGACGTCCCCGGAGGGCAGCACCGTCGCCGGTGGAATGACCGGTGCACAGCTGCCCGTGGCGTACGAGCCAAGGGCAAGGATCGAATTACCGTGCGGCACGGATATCTGCTTCGCAACGTTGAACGACTGGTTCGGCGCGATGCTGTCTGGGACCGTTTGATTGCCCTCGCCCTGCAGGAACCCGTTCCCGTAGGGACCGAGCGGTTGCTTCTGATCGCCCAATAACAACATCGAGCCGTTTTCGGCATGTACCAGGGCATCCTTTTTAGGACCCTCCGCGAAATAGACGCGCTGCTCGTAAAACAGCGTATAGGCGACTTGCGCACCGTTGCCGTTGCGGTTGAGAACCGGGCCGTGGATGGCCGTAAAGGTGAGCTCTTCGTAGTAGGAGAAGTTCTTAAGGAAGTAGCCGGGAGGCGCCGAGGGATCGGCTTGCGGTAACGGCATGACGTTGTACGAGAAGGGACTGTCGGTACCACCTTTGCCCGAGGTCCCGAGCGGTTGGTTGGTCCAGGTGCCAATCAAATGCGCGAGTGGACCCAAGCCCTCCGTCGGCACGGCCGGGATACTCTGCGGCGGTTCGCTGACGAGGGGCGTCGATAGATCAGCAACGGTGATCTCGGGATAGATGAATACCGTGACATTGCCGACATTGCTGCTTAGGTCCTTGCTCAAGTCGGTATTGGTGGCAAGCTGAAGCATGCCGGATTGGCCTTTGGGAAGCGTCGTGGGACCGTCACCGACCCAGAACGGTTGTCCGGAAGTGCCGATGCGCCCTACCAGCGCACCGAGTGCCTTGTAGGGTAAGGGAGCACCGTCGATGGCCTCCATCATCTGACTGCCGTTCGCGTCATAGGGCACGTCGTCATCGTCGTCGGCGTCCACTTCCCACTGACCGGTTTGATACGCGACGGTCACGCCGATACTGCCGTCGACTGTGATCCCCGTTGACTGCCACCCTTGATTCGACTGCACCGTAACCGCTTGCGCTGAAAATCCCCGTTCCATGTGCCCACCATAAAAGTAGTTACTGACGTTGGATTTAATAATTCTTCGACCTAGACAGCAGGCTGCTCTTGTTTTATTCCACTCGCAGTGCTGATCAAAAAGTAGCTGTTAAAGTTGACAGGTAAATTCTTGGAAAGACATTTATTCATAGCCGAAACTCAGCTCGGCCAATGAAAAGGCACCTTCATGAGCTCGGTTTCGTCCGGAACGATAATTTGGGTTGGGATGCTTATTTCCGTTAAATGGAGCGACATCGCCAGATACCAGGATGATCGAAAAAGCTCTGCCCAAACGGTGATTTTTATCGACTCGTCGCAAATAGTGAGATTCGAGAGGGCTCTCGCGGCCGAAAACCTTGGCGTCGATTTTTCTGTGGGTCGGTTCGACTAATATCACTCGCACAGCGGCTGAGAAGAGAATGGAGGGGCTTCGGATGAGCAGGGCGAATGGAAAAGCGCTTGCGGCAACCGCGTTGATCCACGATCTGACGGTGGTGACGCGAAATGTTGATGATTTCGCCGGCACAGGCACCCGCGTGCTGAATCCCTTTAAAGGTTAGTTTCACAGTGGGAAAAATCATCCAATCGAAGCAACGAGATGCTCTCGCAGCCACTGATGCGCCGGATCGCGATGCGCGCGTTCGTGCCAGAGCATGCACATCTCGTAGCCGGGAACGTGGACCGGAGCTTCGACGATGGTGAGCGCCGGGTTGTCTCGCACGAGGCGATGCGGCGCCATCGCGACGAGATCCGTCTGCGCCACTGCGGCGATGAGAAAGAGAAAGTGCGGAACCGAAAGCGCTACTCGCCGTGTGAGGCCGGCTTCGCCGAGCACTTCATCGGTGACGCCACGAAACCCGCCGCCGTCCGGCGACACGATGACATGTTCGAGCTTGCAGAATTGCGCGAGCGTCGGACGCCGTTTCAAGCGCGGATGACCGGCGCGGCCGATCAACACGTAGCGCTCGGCGAACAATATGCGGCGGCGCAGACCTTCCGGCGCCCCTATCGTTGTATGAAAAGCGATGTCGATGTCACCCTGTTCGGCTTGCTTTTCGAAGCGCGGCGGCACCATTTCCACCACGGCGAGGCGCGAGCCCGGCGCGCTGGTACGAAGGCCCTGCAGGGCCGGTAGCACGATGGTCGATTCCGCGTAGTCTGTCGCGGCCAGCTTCCATGTGTGATCGGCTGCCAAAGGATCGAAAGGCCGCGCCGGCGCCACCGCACACTCCAGCGCATCGAGCGCTTCGCGCAACGGCTCGCGCAGTTGCTCGGCACGTTGCGTCGGACGCATGCCGCGCGGACCGGGCAAGAGGAGCGGGTCGTCGAAAATATCCCGCAACTTGGCCAACTGGACGCTGACCGAAGGCTGCGAGTAATGCAGGCGCTGAGCCGCCCGCGTCACGTTCAGCTCGCTAAGCAAGGCGTCCAGCGTGACGAGCAAGTTCAGATCGAGGCGTCGAAGGCGATTATCCAATGTAATACCTGTAATTTCAGGAATTCATTTCAACTATACCTTGGGACGTCGTAGCCTAGGCCTTCGATAATTTTGGAGTCTGAGCGATGAAGGTCCTAATCGTCTATGCGCATCCCGAGCCGAGGTCTTTCAACGGAGCGCTGAAGGCATTTGCCGTGAAGCGATTGGAAGATGCGGGGCATACCGTGCGCGTTTCCGATCTGTACGAGATGCAGTGGAAGGCGGTGCTGGACGCCGGTGATAGTACCGACCACGTGCCCGGGGCCGTGTTTCACCCGTCGAGCGATTCCAAGCATGCTTTCCAGAGCGGCACGCAGAGCGAAGACATTGCGAGCGAGCAGGAGAAACTCAAATGGGCCGATGCCGTCATCTTTCAATTTCCGCTGTGGTGGTTTTCCATGCCGGCGATCATGAAAGGATGGGTCGAGCGGGTGTACGCATACGGTTTCGCCTACGGCGTCGGGGAACATTCCGACCATCGCTGGGGCGATCGTTACGGCGAGGGATCCTTGGCCGGCAAGCGCGCCATGCTAGTCGTGTCGGCCGGAGGCTGGGAGCCGCACTATAGCGCGCGCGGGATCAACGGACCGATCGACGACGTGTTGTTTCCGATCAACCACGGCACGCTGTTCTACCCGGGTTTCGAGGTGCTGCCGCCGTTCGTCGTCTATCGAACGGGCAAGATGGACGAGGCGAGGTTTGCACAAACCTGCGATGCGTTGGGGCGCAGGCTCGACGAGCTTTGGAGCACGCGCCCGATCCCCTATCGACGGCAGAATGGCGGCGACTACGACATTCCCGAATGCACGCTGAAAGAGGACGTGGCGCCTGGGCAGGTTGGCCTCGGCGCGCATATCGCTAGGTGACGGGCTCGTTCGGGTCTTAGCCGGCATGGAGCAACCGAAAGCGATCGGGTTGCTCTGGGTCGCGATCGACGACTTCCACCGGCGGCCACGCCCACTGCCACACGCGCATCTGCGGCGGGCGAGAAAACTCGATCGTCCCGCGCGTTCCTTCCACGACGAGGCTGGACCATAAGTCCGGGCCGAGCGCCCGATCGATCCCATGGGATCGCAGCGCTTCTACGAGGACCGTGGCCGTGTCGTAGCCCTCGAATGCGACGAACGACGGTGGTTCGCCCAGGCGCCGACGCAGCGCCGCGTCAACGCGAACGCCGACCGGGTTGAGGCCCTCCGTTCGATATCGCAGGAACGGAATCGCGGTGCCTTCGTTTCCCAGCAACGCCGTCCACTCGGGCAGCTCGGGCTGCCCCGCCGGTGCGCCGACGAGTAGCGTGTCGAGGCGCTGATCGCGATGCACGCTTCGGATGATCGACACCGCCGTTTCTGGATGCCCGGTTAACATCAGAAGCGCCGTCGCGCCATTCGCGACAACGGCGTCGCACACGGCCGTCGGGGAAAGCGTGCTCGCATCGAGTTCGATGAGGGCTCCATCGTGCTCGGCGAAGCGGTCGCGCAGGATGCGCGTGCCGGATGCCCAGTACAGGCTCGGCTGAGTCACGGCCGCGATGCGGCGATGACCAGCATTCAAGAGAAAGTCCGCATAGATTCGCCAGCCGTGGGACTGTACGGGGCACAGCCGTGCGACCCAGTCCGATGGTTGGTCGGTCAGCGCATCGAGCACTGCCGAGGAGCACAGAAACGGCATGCCTAGCGTGTCGGCCCGGATTGCCGCGGCGCGCGCGACGACGCTGTGATATTCACCCGCCAGCGCTACCACGCCCAGGTGCGCCATTTCATCCACGGCGGCAATGGCTTTTTGCGGGTCTGCCGCGGTATCTCGGACGATCAGTTCGAGCGGCCTTCCGAGAATGCCGCCGTTCTCGTTGGCTTCGCCAACGGCAAGGTCCAAGCCCGCAAGCAGGTGTCGGCCAGCGTCGACCCAGCCAGGGCGGCTTAAGGGAGCGAGCGCTCCGATCTTGACGGCGGGGCCGAGGTGCCGTTGGGCGTGCATTCTGGGCTGGGCGGTGTCCACCGGCAAAGGCTCCTATGAGTGCGGGACGAGCGAGAGACAAGATCGAGCCGGGACGAACCAAAGGTGTGCATGTTGCATCTTGCGCCGGCGCCGAAGCTGCCGCGATTGTTGCGACAAAGGAAGCGCGAGGACATGCACAGTCACAAACAGTTTGGCCGGACTGTTACGTCGGTTCGCTGAACACTGGCCAAAGGTCGGATCGTTGCGGTTATCCGTATTTGGCGGTGTGCCGCGAAGCAACACTTGTTTAGTCTGACCCTAGAGTGCGATACGATTACGCGCATCCGGGGAGGTGGCCGTGCGGGTGTACGCCATGGTCGCACCACGCCATCGATCGATTTCAGTGATTCACCGACACATGCCCAGTACCGTTGCCCTCCTCGGCATCGCGATCATGTCTTGCGTAATGAGCGCGGCGGTACTCGCCTCGCTATTGCGCGCGCATGTGCGCGGCGTGCCGCGGTGGTGCGCCGCTTATGGTCTTTTCGCCGTCGGCGTCGCGCTTTTGCTCGCGGAGCAACGTGTGCCGGCGTCGCGCGGCACAGTCGTTGCGTTCCCCATTTTCATCGCGGGCAGCTTGATCATCCTTCAAGGCACTCGCGAATTTTTCGGGCGGCGGCCGGCGTGCGCCTTCGAGTATGCAGTCGCCGCAGGAGTATTGGTCGCGTTGGTCTATCTAACGTGTTTCAAGCTGAAACTGGATGCGCGCGTTGCCGTGAGTTCCGCCTACTTCGCTTACGTGCGGATCGCCATCGGGTGGACCGCTTTGCGGTATCGTCCGCCGGACCGCCCGCGGTACAACTACTACTTTCTCGGTATTGCCGCGCTTGCCGGGGCGCTGGTGCATGTGGCGCGATCGATCACTTACGGCTTCGGGCTCGATCATCAAACTGCGTTTCTCGATCCTTCTCCGCTCAACATCGGCTTCTTGGGGCTCGGCATCTTGAGCTTTCCGTTCATGTCGATTGCGATGGTGATGCTTGCCCACGATCGGTTGGCAGAACGTATGGAACGCTTGGCGACGGTGGATGAACTGACCGGTGCGTTGATCAGGCGCGCGTTCATCGAGAAGGCAGAGGCGGCTATCGCCGCTGCGAAGGCGAGCGCAGCGCCATTTGCGCTCGCGATACTCGATATCGACAATTTCAAGGGCGTCAACGATCGCTACGGTCATGCGGCGGGCGACCGCGCACTGTCGCACTTCGCGGCGGTGGTGTCGCGCTCGTTGCGTCACGGCGACTTGTTCGGTCGCCTCGGCGGCGAGGAATTCGCCATTCTTTTTCCCGCTACGCGTAAGAGCGAGGCATGGCAGATGACGAATGCGTTGCGCGGAGCTATCGCCGCTGCGCCTTGCGAGCACGCGCCCAGTACGTTTAGCGCTGGAATCGACGAGTTCGGCCACCGCGATACGCTCGCATCCGTCATGGCACGGGCCGATGCGGCCCTTTATGCGGCCAAGGCCCTCGGGCGCGATTGCGTGGTCTTGGCTTCGGCCGACGACGAACCCGGCGAGCGCATTGCGCAAGTGACCTGACTGCGGTTCGTACGAAGTTGTGACGCTAGACTATGCTGAAGTCGTCGGAGCCAAACGTTTCTTGCGGAGAACGCTTTGCCTGCGAGACTCTTCCGATCGGCTCGTCGCGATCGCAATCGTTTCGTCGTCTTGTATGTTGTGCTCGTCGCGGGTTTGCTGCTCGCGGCTGCGACCTTCGTGTGGGAAGCGCGCATCATTGTTCGGGACGGCGTCATGGAGGGAGAAGCCTTCACGGTTCTTAGCGTCGCCAACCGCGCGCTCGACGATTTGCAAGATGCCGAAACTGGGCAGCGCGGGTATTTGCTCACCGGCTCCGCGGGATACTTGCAGCCGTATGACCGTGGCACCCGCGATGTCAAGGCGGCGACGCAGCGGTTGCGCCGGCTCGTGGCGACGGACTCTGCTTCGCTCGAGATATTGGGGCGTATCGAACCCGTGGCCCAGACCACGTTGAGCGAGCTCGCGCGGACCGTCGAGCTTGCGCGCGGCGGCGATCGAGGCGAAGCGATCGCGCTCGTGAACTCAGGGCAGGGCAAGCAAGAAATGGACACCTTGCGCGCCGAGTTCGACGGGTTGCGCGGGCATTGGGAAGCGCGCCGGCAAGGCATTGCCGATGACGCACGCAGTCGCGTGCTGTTTTGCGCGGGGGCCTTGGGGGTGTCTGCGGTTTTGGTCGGCGGGCTTTTGGTCTACGCGTTGATGATCGAGCAGCGGGCCTTTGCCAATATCAGCGCGTACTCCGAGGCGATGAACAGGGAAGCGGGGTGCGACCCGCTCACAGGCTTGCCAAATCGGCGGCGCGTGCTCGCTCAAATCGATGCGCTGGCCGCCCGGCCCGATAGCGGCGCGCTACGCGTGGCACTGCTGTTTCTGGACGTCGATGGTTTCAAACGGGTCAACGACGTGCTCGGGCATAGCGAGGGGGATGCGTTTTTGCGGCGGCTCGCGCAGCGGCTGTCCGCGGTGGTGCGGCGCGAGGATATGTTGGCGCGCGTGGGCGGCGACGAATTCGTTGCGCTCGTGACTCATTATGCCGACGACGAGGACCTTCGGCAGCTTGCGCGGCGGTTGATCGGGCAAGTTCATGCAGTGGCGCAAGCCGAATATGCGGGGCGGTTCGACATTGGTCTGAGCATCGGGATCGCGACGTTTCCCGATCGGGTGAGACACCTTCGGCAACTGATCGATGCGGCCGATACGGCGATGTACGCTGCGAAGGGCGAGCAATCGTCGACGTTTCGCTTTGCATCTGCCACGAAGAACGACAGCGCGTACAGCATTTCGGCGGGCAAGCATGACTGAACGTTGCACAACGGCCGACGCCCAAAAGCTATGGGCCCTACCCAGGGAAGAGGTAGAGCCCGTCTACTGCAACTTCGAGGTGAGGTGAGTCTACTGCCAGGGTGCTTCTACTTCCAGGGTGCCGCAACTGCTAGGTGCTGCTATCCGAGGTGAGGTACTTCAGTATTGCAAACTACGGTGCTGCCCATCAGGTACTCGATGCTGCTGGGTGATGCGTGCTGCTTGGTGATGCGTACTGCTGGGTGATGCGTACTGCTGGTGATGCGTACTGCTGGTGATGCGTACTGCTGGTGATGCGTACTGCTGGTGATGCGTGCTGCTAGGTGATGCGTGCTGCTAGGTGATGCGTACTGCCAAGTAATGCGAACTATCCGCCAACCACTGCGTACTGCGACAACGTTCTGCTCGAACCCCGTTGACCCTGATCAGCGATAACCCCGACTGCTGAGTGGAATCGCTGCACAGCTCCTGCTACTTCTACGACCGTCCGGCGCCACGTCGCCTCGCGAGGGCTTTGTGGATGGAGCCAATGTCTCGGTCCATGGAAAGCAGTGTAGGCTGGCCCGCCCAAAACCAATTGGATGAAAGGAGCGCGTTTTTGCGCCCAATTCGTGGAATCGGCCGCGGCTGGTGCGCACGAGGCGCTACCGGTACAGATATGCGGGCGGGAGAGGGCGACGACCCAGGTGGAATCGATCGGCTTGCTAGCCGCGGGGCGAATCGCCTGCGTCGGCTTCATCGACTTCGAGAAAAGTCGCGCGTCCTTGTGTCAAATCACGCAGGGCAACGCGCGCCGCATCCACCATCGTCGCGGGCATGCGCAGCGAAAGCTGCACCGACAGCCCATAGCGGCTCTCGATGAGCTCGACGCTTTCCTGTTCCATCCATCGCCGAACCCGCGCTTCGTCGGGATAGCTCATTTCGACGATAAGGTGCGCTTGGGCGATGCGCTCGACGCGTTCGGCCAGTTGCAACGCACTCGCGATGGCGTCCGTGTACGCGCGCACGAGGCCCCCGGCGCCGAGCTTCACTCCGCCGTAGTACCGCACCACGGCCGCCAGCACGCCATCCAGATCGTGATGGCGGAGTACTTCGAGGATGGGGCGGCCGGCGGTGCCGGACGGTTCGCCGTCGTCGGACATTCCGGACTGGCCACCGGCCAGCAGCGCCCAGCAAACATGGGTCGCGCCCGGGTTGGCGTCGCGCAGACGGCGCAACTCGAGCATGGCCGCATCGCGGTCAGCAACCGGGATCGCATGGGCGATGAAGCGGCTCTTACGAATCTCGAGTTCAGCCGTCACAGAGGCGGCAAGTGTGAAGCTAGGCAAGACGCAGTTGTTCCAGGTTAGATGTGGCGAGCCGAGGAGGGCACGCGGGTGTCCGGTATAGCGCGGTTTCTTTTAAAAACAAAGACTTGTCCGCAGAAGGCGCGACCCGCGGTTCACTAGTCTGGCCGAAGCGTCATGTGCGCCACCGATGCTTGAGCTTGGCAAGGTGTTCGTATTATGCGCTAGCTAAACAGCGGCAATCTCGCTCTGACTAACTCCCACCACGCCGGCGGCATTCTGACTCGGTGCTTGGAATTGATTGTTGTGGGACGTCCTAGTAGGTCCCGCGATCGGTCCCACAAGCCCAGCGTAAACAAGGGGCTTCCTGCATATGGGAACTTATTCACAGATTTTGTTGGCAAGGCTGTGAATAACCTGCTCATAGGCCGCGCAAGTCCTTGATGCAAAAGCACCTCGCACTCGAGTTCGCGTTTGCGGCACGCGCATGGGAGACGGGCGCATTCGAGCAGCGCGGCCACGGCGGCCGAGCCGAAATTGGCCATTGCGCGATCCGTCGGAAACTTTGTCGACCAAGATGGGCCTGACGATGGCATGATATGCGCCTGCGTTTCTGTGCCACGCCCCCTTACATTCTGTTTCGCCCCCGAATATGTCCGATCTGATCGTCCATGGTGGCCTCCCGCTCCGCGGCGAGATCACGCCATCCGCCAATAAAAACGCGGTTTTGCCGATTCTGTGCGCTACGCTGCTGACCGATCAGCCATTGCGGCTCATCGGCGTGCCTGACATCACGGACGTCAAGAAAATTCTCGACATCTTCCGTGCGCTCGGCAGCAGCGTGTCGATGGATTTCTCCACGGGTATTCTCGAACTGCATCATCACGCCACGTCGTTCGATCCGGTCAAACACCGTTTGCCCGAGGAAATGCGCTCGTCGATCATGCTCGTGCCGCCGCTCCTTGCCCGCTTCGGCGTCGCACGGCTCGAAAACGACGTGAAAGGCTGCACCCTCGGCGTGCGCGAGATCGATCCGCACGTGGAAGTGTTCGAACGCTTCGGCGCGACGGTGGAACGCTCGCCCGATTCGCTGATCGTGCGCGCGCGAGCCCGCATGGCGGCGAACGACCATTGGCTCGATTACGCATCGGTCACCACCACCGAAAATTTCGTCCTGTGCGCGGCTGGCGCAGCGGGCACCTCGACGCTCGTGAACGCCGCCTCTGAGCCGCATGTGCAGGAGTTTTGCCGTTTCATCGCGATGCTCGGCGTTCCGATCGAAGGCATCGGCACCTCGCGCTTGATCATCGAAGGCGGTCATCGCTTGGGAGGCGGCGAGTTTCGCTTCAGCGAGGATTTCCACGAGATCGCGACGTTTCTCGCGCTCGGCGCGATCACGGGCGGCGACATCGTCGTCAAGAACAGCGCGCCCGAGCAGTTCCCCTTGATCGATCGCACGTTCGCAAAGTTCGGCGTCGATTTGGTCCATCGGGACGGCTGGTCGCGCGCGCTACGCGAAGGGCCGTTGCGGGTTCGCCGTCCGTTCACGCCGAACATCTTGACGAAGGTGGAAGCGGCGCCATGGCCGTATCTGCCCGTTGATCTGCTGCCCATCTTCATCGCGCTCGGTGTGCGCGCCGAAGGCAGCGCGATGTTTTGGAACAAGGTGTATGACGGCGCGATGGGTTGGTCGGTCGAACTCTCGAAGTTCGGCGCGCACGTTTTCCTGTCCGACCCGCATCGCCTCATAACGTTCGGTGGGATCGCCTTGAGTCCCGCGAAGGTAGAGAGCCCCTACATCATTCGCGTCGCGATCGCACTGCTCATGGTGGCCGCGAGCATCGAGGGGCGGTCGGTGATAACGAATGCATTGCCGATTCGCCGCGCGCATCCGCACTTCGTCGAGAATCTACGGTCGGTGGGCGCAAACGTCGAATGGACGCGCAGCGATTGAATTGCTGAACTCCCTGCAAACACACGCATACCCCGGCGGGATAAGGCGCATGCAGCGGCATGCGCTTCGTCGCCCGGGCGGAGGCCATTCATGAGCCCGGAGCACGGCGCGCTGGTGTGGTTTCGCCGCGATCTGCGAACGGACGATCACGCCGCGTTGAGTCGGGCGCTCGCGGCAGCCGAGCGTGTGTGGTGCGTATTCGTATTCGATACGACGATTCTCGATCCGCTGTCGCAGCGCAAACGGGCCGGTCAAGCTGAGCGAGCGCCCTGGGACCGACGGCTCGACTTCATCCTCGCGTCGCTGAAGGAAGTGGATGCGTCGCTGCGAAGGCACGGTGGCGGGCTCATCGTCCTGCACGGCGATCCGGCCGAGTGCGTGCCGCGACTGGCCGAGCAACTCGGAACGGGCCAGGTTTTCGTCAATCGCGACTATGAGCCTGCGGCGATCGCGCGCGACGCAGCCGTCGATCGGCAGTTGCAGGCAGCGGGCGGTAAGCTCGTCTCGTGTAAGGATCAGGTGATCTTCGAACGCGACGACATCGTGAACTTGCAAGGCAGGCCATACTCGGTATTCACGCCATACAAGCGTGCTTGGCTCGCACGGTTGACCCCCGGCGATATCGAACCCTATGGCGTCGATCCTCGGCCGGGTCAATTGTGCCCGCCGCCCCCAGGCGCGAATAGGGAATGGCCGGGCGTGAATCAACTCGGTTTCGTGCCTAGCGACCTATCGACGTTGAACCTGCCCCCCGGCATGAGCGGCGCGGCACGGTTGTTCGACGACTTCGCGCAGCGCATCGAGCGGTACGGGGAGCAGCGCGATTTTCCGGCCGTTAAAGGGCCGAGCTACCTATCGACGCATTTGCGCTTCGGCACCGTATCGATCCGCAGTCTCGTGCGCGCCGCGCACGCGTTGAGCGTGCAGCCGCAGCACAGTGGCGCTGCACTCTGGTTGTCCGAGCTCATTTGGCGAGAGTTTTTCTTCATGGTGCTCGCGATGAATCCGCACGTGGCGAGCGGTGCATCGTTCAAGCGCGAATACGACGCCGTGCGTTGGGAGACGGGGCCTCAGGCGGATGCCGATTTCGATGCTTGGCGCGAAGGTAGAACGGGATACCCGCTCGTCGATGCCGCGATGCGGCAGTTGTTGCGCACCGGCTATATGCACAATCGGCTGCGAATGGTGGCCGCTAGTTTCCTCGTCAAGGACTTGGGAATAGATTGGCGGCGGGGCGAAGCGCATTTCGCCGAATGGCTCAACGATTTCGATTTGGCCGCGAACAATGGCGGATGGCAATGGGCGGCATCCACCGGGTGCGATGCCCAACCGTGGTTCCGCATTTTCAATCCGCTCACGCAATCGAGGCAATACGACCCGCAAGGGCGATTTATCACGCGCTATGTGACCGAATTGGCCAAGGTGCCGACCGAATGGATTCACGCACCCTGGCTGGCGCAGCCTGCTCGCTTGGCGGAGCATGGGTTCGTGCTTGGGCGGGACTACCCGTGGCCGATCGTCGACCATGCCAAGGCCAGAGTGTCCACCTTGGCGCGCTACCAGGCTGTGGCGTCGGCGGAGCGTTAGGCGGGCATCGAAAAAGCACCGGCGCGAGCCGTTCTCATCGATGGCTGCGGTTCGCTAGCGTCTGGCCATGCACGTTCCCCATGCGAATCGATGCTAGCCGGCGTTAATCGCGTTAATCGCGTTAGTTGGCCAATTCCAAATCTTGGATGACCGCGGCCAAAAATCGCGCTGCTTCGCCGCCCGTTACGACGCGATGATCGAAGGTCAAGCTGAGCGGCAAGATGGCATGTACGACGGGTTGGCGGTTGTGCGCCACCACTGCATCGTGCACGCGCCCCGCGCCGAGAATGGCCACCGTCGGCGGAACGACGATTGGAGCCGCGTACTTGCCGGCGATCATGCCGAAGTTCGACAACGTGATCGAATTGCCGCGCATTTCTTCCGGGGGGATCTTGCGTGCGCGCATGTCAGCGCGCATCCGGTCCAGCCCCGCGCGCAAATCGGCCGCATCGCGGTGTGCGACGTCTCTCAGCACGGGCACGAACAGCCCATCGGGCAAATCCACGGCGATCCCGACGTCGATTTTCGCGAGCACGCGGCGCCTCGCGCTGCGCCCGTCGAACCAGGCGTTCAGTCCCGGTTGCGCACGACAGCCGGCCACCAATGCGCGAATCAAGCGAATCGTGACGTCGGCGCCGGCCTCCCATGCCTCGATATCCGCGTCGTCGATCACCGTGGCCGCCGCCACCTCGCTTTGCGCCTGCGCCATGTTCAGCGCCATCGCGCGCCTCACGCCGCGCAACGCCTCGGGCGGCCCCAGTTCGGTTAACAGCTTGGCCGTGCGCTCGACATCCCTCGATGTGACGATGCCGTCGGCACCGGTCGGCATCACCATCGTCAAATCGATGTCCAGCTTGCGCGCGAGTGCTCGCACGGCCGGCGTCGCCTTGACCGCCGCGGTGCCGACGCTCAACCCTCCCGTCGGTGCGGGTACGAACGGGGCCGCTTCGTGCACGACGCGCTCGCTCGTTTCCATTCGGCCGACCACCGTGCCCGCGTCGGCCTGGCCGCCTTCGCCCTCGAAGGCGACGAGCGCCGCGCCCAGATGCACGATGTCGCCTTTCTTGCCATAGAGCTTGGCGATGCGCCCGCCTTGCGGCGCTGGGATATCGACGATCGCCTTCGCCGTTTCGACCGATACGAGCGGCTGATCGGCTTTCACTTCATCGCCGGCTTGCACGTGCCATTCGACGATTTCCGCTTCTTGCAGGCCTTCGCCTAAATCGGGCAGCTTGAAGATATTCACGTGGATGCCTCGAGCGTTTTCTTGACGGCGCCAACGATGCGCGCGACGCTCGGCATGTACTGCGTCTCCAGCCTGAATAGCGGGACGACGACGTCGTAACCGGTCACGCGCTCGATCGGCGCCAGTAACGAATAAAGCCCGCGCTCGGCGATGGCCGCTGCGATTTCCGCACCTACGCCGCAAGTGCGCGGCGCTTCATGCACGATGACGCAACGGCCTGTCTTGGCGACGGACGCAAGGATAGTGTCGATGTCGAGCGGCTTGAGCGTTGCGACGTCGATCACTTCGGCCGCGATGCCTGCTTCAGCCAATTGATCTGCACTCCTAAGCACTTCCTGGAGCATCGCGCCCCACGAAACGAGCGTGACATCCGAGCCTTCGCGCAACGTGAAGCACGTGTCGAGCGGTAGCGCTTGACCATCGTCGTCGAGGCTCTGCTTGAACAAGCGGTAAAGCCGTGTCGGTTCCAGAAAAACGACCGGATCGGGATCGCGGATGGCCGCGAGCAGCAACCCATAGGCTCGGGCGGGCGAGGAAGGCATGACCACCCGCAGCCCCGGAATATGCGCGAACAACGCTTCAGGACTCTCCGAGTGATGCTCGGGCGCGTGGATGCCGGCGCCGCACGGAGAACGCACCACCAGCGGACAGGCAAGACGGCCGCGCGTGCGATGGCGAAGGCGCGCTGCGTGGTTCAGGATCTGATCGATGATGGGGTAGATGAAACCCGTGAATTGGATTTCGGCGACGGGACGCAGCCCCATCGCGGCCATGCCGATCGCCGTGCCGGCGATAGCGCTTTCGGCCAGCGGCGTGTCGACCACGCGCTCCGCTCCGAAACGCGCTTGCAAACCCTGCGTCGCGCGAAATACGCCGCCATTGAGGCCGATGTCCTCGCCGAGCAGCACGACCGATGGATCGTGCTCGAGCGCGTGAGCGAGCGCCAGATTGACGGCCTCGACGAGCGCGAGCTCAGGCATGGCCGTTCTCCCGCCGATCCGCGAATTGCCGTGCGCTCGCCAACTGATCGGCAAGCGCGTGCGGCAGCGACGCGTAAAGATGATCGAACATCGACGATACATCCGGCGGCGGCACGGCCAAATACGCTTGAACCGCGTCTTCGACCGATCGCTGGCACGCCTGCATCAACGCCTCTTCGCGCGCCTTGTCCCACGCATCGAGCGACAGCAGATATTTACGCAGGCGCACGATCGGCTCAGCTTGCCACGCCTTGGCCACGAGTTCGGGGTCGCGGTAGCGCGTGGCGTCGTCGGCCGTCGTGTGATCGCCAAGACGGTAGCTGAGCGCTTCGATGAGCGTCGGGCCGCCGCCGGCTCGCGCCTTGGCCAGCGCCGCCCGCGCTGCCTCGTGCACGGCGATTACGTCGTTGCCGTCCACTTGGCGGCCTTCGATGCCGGCTGCGATCGCCTTCTGCGCCAGCGTTTGCGTGGCCGTTTGGCGTTCGCGCGGCACCGAGATGGCCCATCGATTATTGTTGACCACGATCACGAGCGGGGCTTGCCATACGCCCGCCATGTTCATTGCTTCGTAGAAATCCCCCTTCGATGTGCCGCCGTCGCCGACGATCGTCGCGCAGGCCCGGGCCTCGCCGCGCAAACGGAAGGCATAGGCCGCGCCGGCCGCATGGCTGACCTGTGTGCCGATCGGCACACAATTCGGAAAGTCGTGCGGCGCCGCGGCGAAACCACTGCCGCGTTCGTCGCCGCCCCAGTAGAGCAGGCTTTCGGTCATCGTGACGCCGCGCAGCAATTGCGCAGCATGATCTCGGTACGACGGAAAGAGGGCGTCTTCGGGCCGCATCGCGCTGGCCAGTCCCACGCCGATGGCCTCTTGCCCAACGGAAGAGGCGAAGGTGCCGATCTTGCCTGTGCGCTGCAGCGCAACGGCCTTGCTGTCGAACGCACGGGTCAGCACCATGGCGCGATAGAACGCCGCGAGCGTTTCAGTGTCCTTGGCGAATTCGGGGAGGGGTTGCGTCGGTACGCCGTCAAGATCGAGGAACTGGGTGTACTCGATTTGAAAGCTGGCGGCCGTCGTCATGATCGATGTCCTCGATGAGCGCCTCGCGCGAGGCGCTACCGTGTGCTTGTTTTCAGATTTTAGGCGGCGTGGCGCAAATGGCGAGCGCTTCTTTGCGCATTGGATGCGGATGCGAACGCTACGCTTGCGGGACCGTTTGCATGCTGGGAGGCACACCTAGCAACTGCAGCGCACCGGCGGCGACGGCCGAGAAGACGGGGCCCGCCACCGCGCCGCCGTAGTACGCGCCCGCGGGTTCGTCGATCATGACGGCCACGACGAGCCGGGGAGCCTCGATCGGCGCAATGCCGACGAACAGCGAACGATACTTGTGGCGCGCATAGCCCGTGGCCGCGCCTGCGTGTTTCCATGCGGTGCCGGTCTTGCCACCGATGCGATAACCGTCGATTTGCGCTCGGCGCCCCGTGCCGCCTTCGAGCGTGGCCGCCTCCAGCATGGAGCGCAGCGTCGCGGCCGTGCGTTCGGTCGTGACGTGCGCCCCTGTGTCCGTGGCCTCTTCGTCGGCCACATCCTCGTCGCGCGCGATGAGCGCTGCGGGCCGCAAGGTGCCGTCTCCGGCCAGCGCCGTATAGGCCTGCGCCATTTGCAGCAGCGAGGTCGACAAGCCGTAGCCGTACCCCATCGTCGCTTGCTCCACGGGCCTCCATTTTTGCCAAGGCCTGAGCTTGCCGGCCGCGACGCCCGGGAACGGCAACTGCGGCGCAAGCCCGAGCCCATATTGGCGATAAGCGGTCCAAAGCGTTTCGGGCGGCAGCGTCATGGCGATTTTCGCAAGCGCGATATTGCTCGACGTCGCCAGCGCTTGAGCGACGCTGACGGTCCCGTGGTCGGACGTATCGTGGATCGTGTGCTTGCCGATGCGATAGCGGCCGCGTTCGGTATCGATCAACGAATCGGGCCGAAGATGCCCTGCGTCGAGCGCGGTTGCGATCGCAAGCGGTTTGATGGTCGAGCCGGGTTCGAACGTATCGACGAGCGCACGATTGCGCATGGCCTGTGCACTCAAGGTGGTGCGCGCGTTCGGGTCGAACGACGGCGCATTGGCCAGCGCGAGAATTTCGCCGGTGCTCGCATCGAGCACGACGACGCTGCCTGCCTGTGCGCGATGGCGCTCGAGCGCGACCTTCAACTGTGCGAAAGCGAGCTGCTGAATCCGGCGGTCGATGGTAAGGCGAACGGTTTGCCCATGGCGCGCGGGAGTGAGGGGGCGCAGATCGGACACGATGCGGCCGAGCCGGTCGCGAATGACTTCGCGTTCACCGGACTCACCGGTCAGCTGTGCGTTGGCGGCGAGTTCGACGCCTTCTTGACCCACGTCGTCGGTATCGGTCAGACCGACGACATGCGCGGCCGATTCGCCCTCGGGATAGAAGCGCTTGGACGTGACGACGCGCGTGACGCCGGGAATGTGCATGCTTGCGATGCGGCTTGCCGTTTGCGCATCGACGTGGCGCTTGAGCAATACGTTGACGCGCCCGGTGTCGAGGCGTTCCAACAGCGCTTCGGGCGAGAGTGCCAGCGCTTGCGTCAGCGGTTGGGCGGCAGTGCGATCGAAGCGCTCGGGCTCGGCCCATATTTCGTACGTGGCCAGGCTCACGGCCAGCAACGCGCCGTGGCGGTCGACGATGGGCCCGCGTTTCGCGGTCAGTTCGAGCATTTGGCGATGCCGCTTTTCGCCTTGCGCCACATGAAAGTCATGCTCGACGATTTGGATCCATCCGGCGCGCGCGGCCAGGCCGGCGAAGGCCAGCGCAATGACGAGCATGACGAGCGCCGAGCGCTTCGGGTGCCTGTGCGAAGCGAGCGCGGGCTGGGTTGTGAGCGCGGAAGGCGAGTAGGGCGTCGGGCGTCTCTTTGGCGATGCGGTCATCGAATGTACGAGCGTTTGAAAGATTCCGCCGGGTGGCGCAAGCTCGACATTGTAATGAATATGTAAGTAAGTGAGCGATGACCCTTGGCTCCTGTGTGGCGCAGTGCGTGTACATGCGGGCGCAGTGCAGTCAGAGAGCAGCCACGGATCAGCCGTGGATTAGCCACGGAGCGGGCGAAAAAAAACCGCCGCGAGAGGCGGCGGTCTAGCAAGGGAGCGGCGTTCGTTCGGAGTCGCGGGGCATTATGGAGCAGCGCCGCGGCTGCGTGGCGAGCGGATCGCCTAAGCGGGCAGGGCGAAACCCGAGATCGCTTCGCGCAGCACGGTCGCCTGATCCTTCAGGGATTGCGCGGCAGCGGCGGCTTCTTCCACCAGTGCTGCGTTTTGCTGCGTGACTTTGTCCATTTCGCCGACTGCGCGGTTGACTTGCTCGATGCCCGCGCTTTGCTCGCGCGATGCATGGCTGATTTCTTCGAGGATCTCGTTGACACGGCGCACCGACTGCACGATCTCGCCCATCGTCGAACCGGCGTTGGCCACGAGCGCGGCCCCTTGATCGACCGTGTTGGTCGACGATTCGATCAAGGCCTTGATTTCCTTGGCGGCCGTGGCCGAGCGCTGCGCCAAGCTGCGCACTTCCGAGGCGACGACGGCGAAGCCCCGGCCTTGCTCGCCGGCGCGGGCGGCTTCGACTGCCGCGTTGAGCGCGAGGATGTTCGTTTGGAACGCGATGCCGTCGATCACGCCGATGATGTCGCCGATCTTCTGCGAGCTCGACGTGATCTCGCTCATCGTGCGCACGACGTCGTCCACCACGCTGCTGCCGCGTGTTGCGACATCGGCCGCTTGCTCGGCGAGCTTGGCGGCTTGCGACGCGCTATCGGCGTTCATTTTGACGTTGGTCGTCATTTGGTCCATGCTCGACGCCGTTTCGACGAGCGCGGCGGCTTGTTGCTCCGTGCGTTGCGACAAGTCGATGTTGCCGGCGGCGATCTCGCTTGCGCCGACGTTGATGTTCTCGGTGCCCGAGCGCACGCGCTTGACGGCATTGGCGATACCCGACTGCATGTGCGCGAGCACGGCCATCAGGCTCGTTTCATCGCCGTGCCGAACGGGGATGCGTCCCGTCAGATCGCCGTTCGCGATGCGCTGCGCCGTGGCGACCGCCACCTCGAGATCGCCGCCCAAAGCACGCCGCACGCTGCGCAGGACGAGCACCATGGCAACCGTGGCGAGCGTGCCGAGCACGCCAATGATCAACACCCAGCGAATCACGTTCGAGACGAGTGCGGCATTGACGTCGTCCATGTACATACCGGTGACGATCACCCAATCCCACGGCGCGAACCGCAGCGCGTACGACAGCTTCGGCACGGGCTTCTCGCTGCCGGGCTTGGACCAGAGGTAGGGAACGAAACCGCCGTGTTCTTGATTGCCTGCCTTGACGAGATCGATGAACAGATGATTGCCTGCGGGATCGGTGAAACTGGCCAAATTCTTGCCGACCAACTGTGGCTTGATCGGATGCATCAGCATGACCGATTGCGAATCGTTGATCGAATAGTAGCCGTCCGTGCCGTAGCGGAGCATCCCGATGATTTGCATCGCTTGCTTCTTGGCGTCTTCCTCGCTCATCGCGTGCTGCTGTGCTGCGTCGTAATAATGCTGGGCGACGCTATTCGCTTCTTGCACGAGGGCCACCAGCCGCTCTTTGCGGTCGTCGATCATCGATGCACGATTCTGCCAAACGCCCGCTACCGCGATCAGGATGAGTCCGGCCCACAGGACGGCGATCATCGAGCCGAGCTTTCGATTCAAAGTCATTTTCTGCATTACGTCGCTCACGAAGGGTCGATCTTTCAGTCAACGGCTTCGTCTGAGCAAATCCCCGAAGCCGCGCGTACCCGGTTTAACGACGCGGCGTTTAAAGAAGCGTAGAGGGGGAAACCCTGAGGGGAGGGCCCGTAGGGCGAACTGTCGCGGGTCGCCGCGCCATGCTGCGGCGTTGCGCCGTCGTGCCGAGGGGCCGCTGCGCTTGCCTCTTGCCTCTTACATTCGCGATGGATTTTTGTCGGGCGGGCCTTCTGGCCGCTGCGGCTCGTCGTTATGGTGACCCGGCGCGGGAGGCACCACCGGCTCGCCTTCCGGATCGCGCGTGGGATCGGCGAGGGGATCGGGAATCGGTACGGTGTGCATGCGATAGTCCATGGTCTTATGCGTATCGATAACGGTGACGAGGGGAAGAATACAAACGACGGCGGCATCACTCCTTTATACGCCACTTTATACGCCATTCGTCAGTGCGTTGCCTGCCGTTTGGGGCGGCCGCCCGCGTATCAATCGATGCCGTGAAAGACTGCGTCGTCCGGCCCAAGGAATGCCGGCGGGCGCCAAGCCGCGTCACGCATCGAATGCTGAACGAGGTGCTCGACGCCGAGCAGCACCGCAAAAATCGCCATGCGGATGGGGATGCCGTTATCGGTTTGACGAAAAATCGCGAGCCGCGGGTCGTGATTCAGATCGGTGCTCAAATCGTTCGCGCCGGGGCGGCTATCGCGCGGCAACGGGTGCATGATTAGCGTGTCCCGGCCGCACGTTGCATCGACGAGTGCCTGGTTGATTTGAAATTCCGGCGTGTAACCTTCGAATGATTCGTCGGTGAAGCGCTCTTTTTGGATGCGCGTGGCATAGACGACATCGGCACCCCGAAGCCCCGTGGCCAGATCGTTCGATTGCTCGATCACATGGCCATTGCGCGAGATCTGATCGACGATATGCGCGGGCATCTCGAGCGCGGGCGGCGAGATCAGCGTGAACTTGATCCCCCTATACAGGGAGAGCAACTTCACGAGCGAATGAACGGTGCGGCCGTATTTGAGATCGCCGACGAGCGCGATGTGGGCGCCGTCGACAATCTTGCCGAGCCGCGAGAACTCGCGCTGGATCGTATAGAGATCGAGCAGGGCCTGGCTTGGATGTTCGCCGGGGCCATCGCCGCCGTTGATCACGGGCAGGTTCGTCGCCCGTGCGAATTCAGCGACGGAGCCTTGCTCCGGGTGCCGCACGACGAGTGCATCGACGTAGCCGCTCATGACGCGGCTCGTGTCGTAGATCGATTCCCCTTTCGCCATCGATGAGAACGTGAAACCGGTCGTGTCGCAAACCGACCCGCCCAATCGGCAGAAAGCCGCACCGAACGATACGCGCGTGCGTGTGCTGGCTTCGAAGAACAAGTTGCCCAGCACGGCGCCCTCGAGCACGCGCGAAATCTTGTGGCGCCGCGCGATCGGCTGCATGACATCGGCCACGCGAAACAGCGCCTCGACCGAGTCGCGTGAAAACTGATCGACCGAAAGAAGTTGCGGTTTGCCCTCGAACAGGATTTGACTCGCGAGTGATGAGGAATGTGCGCGATGCGTATATTCGCTGCCGTGCGTGCCATTGACGACGATTTCCGAGACGAAGCGCTCGACGATCTCCGGCATCGAGCGCGATTCCTGCGAATCCTCGGGTAGAAGCCAGGTATCGAGCGCGCGCCGGCTAACGCCGATGCGGTTTGCGAACGCATCACGCGTCATGTTCATGCGGCGCATCGCGTCGCGCAGGAAGGCTTGCTGGGGAACGGTCATGGGCGGCCTCGATAAGGGGAGAATATATACGCGATGCGTATAGTACTTCGTACGGTGCGGAAGTCAAGGAACCGCCCGCAAAAATGTTGTCGACGCGCGGGATGACCGTGTACACTCGGCCGAATGGAAACGAACCCCGTTTATTTCTCGTCGGTTGTCGCGACATCCGCGGTGCGCGCTGTGTGTAGCGACGCCCCGGCGTCCGCCGTTTCCAAAGCCAAAAAACAGCCGCACGTCTGACCGGTGCGCTGTGCCGTCGGACGCGCGACGGGACAGCAACACCGCCTCCTTAGTTTTGTCTAGCCTGCCCGGCGCCTTCCCTCGGTTTCGATTCGGTCTTGTCACGAGGTGAAGTTATGTCGATTTTTTCCGGTATCTGGATTCCGCTGGTCACGCCGTTTACTGCCGGTGCTGTCGATCATCGCGCGCTTGCTGCGCTAGTCGAACGCTATCGCGACGCGGGTGTCGCGGGCTTCGCTGCGCTCGGCACGACGGGCGAGCCGGCGGCGCTTTCAGGTGAGGAGCAGGACGCCGTGCTGGCGACTGTGCTGCGCGCGGCCGAGGGCGTACCCGTGGTGGTCGGTGTCGCGGGCAACCGTGCCAGCGCGCTGCGCGAGCGGGTATTGCGCCTGAACGACGAGCCGATCGCGGGCGTGCTCATCAGCGCGCCGTATTACATCCGGCCGTCCCAAGCGGGGCTCCTCGAGCATTTTTCGACGCTCGCCGATGCGAGCGCAAAGCCGATCGTGCTTTACGACATTCCGCAGCGGACGGGCGTGCGCATCGAGCTCGATACGCTGCTCACGCTGGCGAGTCATCCCCGCATCCAGGCGATCAAGGATTGTTCCGGCAGCCCCGAGACGACGCTCGCATTGATTCTCGACGGGCGCCTCAGGGTGCTGGCCGGCAACGACGATGCGATGTTCGCGACGTTGTGCATGGGCGGCGCGGGCGCGATCGCGGCGGCGGCTCATGTGCGCACCGAACGCTTCGTCGCCATGTATCGGGCATTGGCGCGCGGCGATCTGGCGCAAGGTCGTGCGATCTATCACGAGCTCACACCGCTTCTGCGAGCGTTGGCGTCCGAGCCCAACCCTGCGCCGGTGAAGGCAGCTTTGGCTGCGCAAGGATGGGTGGAAAACGAATTGCGCTCGCCGATGACGCCCGCGAGCGAGGCGCTCACGCGCGTGCTGGCAGATCGTTTGGCAGCGTGAGTTCGCGGTCCGGCGCAGTTGACTTGGCTAGCGCGAAGCCTTCGTCGAGCCAGCCCATGATCCCGCCGGCCATCACTTTGACCGGGCGTCCCAATCGGGCCAGGCGGATCGCGCCACGTGTAGCGCCATTGCAGTGCGGCCCGGCGCAATAAGTGACGAACAGCGTGTCGGGCGCGTACTGCGCGAGCTTCGATGCAATGATCTTCCCGTGCGGCAGGTTGACGGCGCCCGGAACATGCCCAGCGGCGTAGAGGGCCGGGCTGCGCACGTCGAGCAGCACGAAATCGGCCCGGCCTGCGGCGACGAGCGCATCGTGGACGTCGGCGCAATCGGTTTCGAAACGCAACGACGCTTCGAAGTGTGCAAGCGCAAGGTCGCTCGGCGCTGGAGGGATGGCGGTAACTGCCGATGAAGGGTGCATGGGGCCTCTCGTCTGATTTCCGGCGTGGATGGAAGCTCGATCGGGGGCATTATTGAGGTTGCTCGTCGCCGAGGGCAGTGGCGTGATCGACAAAATCCGGTAACATCGCGCCATGCCCCGTCATCTTGTCGCCGCCGTCACATACGATCGGCTTTGTACCTTCGAATTCGGCTGCGTCGTCGAGTTGTTTGCGTTGCCGCGTCCCGAACTTGGCGTCGATTGGTATCGCTTCGCCGTATGTGCGGCCGAAACCGGGGCGATCCGCGCGGCGGGTGGCGTGACGCTTACAGCGCCCTATACGCTGAAAATGCTCGACCGCGCCGATACGATCATCATCCCCGGCTGGCGCGATGCCGACGAGATGCCGCCGCAGCCGCTCCTACGCAAGCTGCGCGCGGCGGCTAAGCGCGGGGCGCGCCTGTGCTCGATATGCTCCGGCGTGTTCGTATTGGCGGCGGCAGGCGTGCTCGACGGCAAGACGGCGACGACGCATTGGCGTTATGCGGACAAGCTCAAACTCCGCTATCCGTCAGTGCGCGTGCAGCCCGATGCGCTCTATGTCGATGAAGGTCAGATCATCACCTCTGCGGGATCGGCAGCTGGTCTCGATATGTTGTTGCATCTGGTGCGCCGCGACCATGGCGGCGCCGTGGCCAACCTTGTGGCACAGCGGCTCGTCGTGCCGCCACATCGCGATGGCGGACAGGCCCAGTTCGTGCCGCGGCCGGTGCCGCCCGAGGACGACGGCGGGCGGCTTGCGCGCTTGATCGATTGGATGCGTGCGCATGCCGCATCTGCTCACACGGTCGATGCGCTCGCTCGACGGGCGGCAATGAGCGGGCGAACGCTTCAAAGACGCTTCCGCGAAGCGACGGGTCTAGGTCCCTATGAATGGCTGATCCGGGAACGAGTGGCGCTGGCCAAAGACATGCTCGAGACGCGGCCGCGATGGTCGATCGGCATCATTGCCGAGCGGGCTGGCTTCGGCTCCGAGGAATCGATGCGCCGCCATTTCCGCCGGATCGCAATGACGAGCCCGGCTGCCTATCGACAGCAATTCGCACGCGGGAATCCGAAGGCATGAAGCCACTTCGCTGGGCGGACGCACTGCCCGGGCATCGGCAGCACGCGTTTCAACGGCCGTGAGTAGCGGCGAGCGTCGTCAAAGCGCTCGCAATCGATTCGATGACGCTGTCCCAATCGCCCAACGCGGGTTGCCTGAACAACCGCGCGCTTGGGTACCACGGGCTGTCTTCGCGCTCGAGCATCCAGCGCCAGCAGGTGTCGAGCCGGTTCAAGATCCATATGGGCTTGTTCATGGCGCCGGCCAAATGCGCCGTCGACGTATCGACCGAGATCACCAAGTCGAGGTTGTCGACGAGCGCCGCCGTATCGGCGAAATCGGTCAGCTCCGCGCTCCAATCGATGACGCGCCGGCTGGGCTCGTGGCGCTCGCGCATCGCATTCAATTGATGTGCAGCGTTTTCGCCCTTTTGCAGGCTGAAGAACTGCACGCCGGGCACTTCGACGATCGGCGCAAAACGGTCGTAAGCGAGGGAGCGGCGCGCATCGTTCTTGCGCAGCTCAGGCACGTGCGGACGGTGGCCGCCCGCCCATACGAGGCCGACCTTCAACGAAGGCGAGCAAGCCGCTTCTTCGATGCGGGTACGAACGCGCGCTGAGGCGGCACGATCGGCGAAGAGGTAAGGCGTTCGCGCAGGAATCGTTGTAATCGTCGTATGCAACGCGAGCGGCAAACTCAACAACGGGCTATGGCAATCGAATGGAGGCAATGCTTCGCCTGCGGTCACGAGCTCGCTCACGCCGTCGAACCCGGCCAAAAGGCGGGCGAGCTCGGGCTGAACTTCTAGCACGACCCGCGCGCCCTGCGCTGCGACGAGTTGAGCGTACCGGCAAAACTGCAGCGTATCGCCGAGGCCCTGCTCGGCATGAAGCAGGATTGTCTTGCCGTCGAGCGGGGTGTCGCCAAGCCACAATGGCACGTCGAAGTCCCGTCGGCTCGGCGCGATGCGCTTGCGCCGCCAGCGCCATTCGTATTCGGCGAAGCCGGTGGCGAGCTCGCCGGTTTGCAGCAAGCAAAGCGCGCGGTTCCAATGCGTTTCGGGCGAATCGGGGGCAAGTGCGAGCGCGCGCTCATAGCAGGCAAGTGCATCGGCATGCCGATTCATGTCGACGTAAGTCAGACCGAGATTGTTCCAAGCATCCGCGAGATTCGATGCCGCGGACAACGCACGCTCATAGCTTGCTTGTGCCTCGAACGGACGATTCAAATCGGATAGGGCATTGCCGCGATTGCTCCATGCTTCGGCGTAGTTGGGGCGAAGCGCAATCGCCTGGTCGCAACTGGCCACGGCTTCTTGCGGATGGCCCAGATCCCGCAGCGCACAGCTGCGGTTGCTCCACGCTTCAGGAAAATCGGGCTTGGCCGACAGCGCCTCTTCGAAGCTGGCGAGCGCCTCGCCGGGACGCTCCAATGCCGCCAACGCCATGCCGCGGTTGTTCAGCGCATCGGCGAAACCGGCCTTCAGCGCCAGTGCGCGGTTGGCAGCGGCAAGCGCCGCGTCGTGGCGGCCGAGTGCATTCAGTGCAAAGGCCAAGTTCGAATGCACGTGAGCTTGCCGCGGATCGACCTCGAGCGCCTTGCTCAGCCACGCGACCCCTTCCTCGTGCCGGCCCGCCTGCAAGGCGAGCGCGCCCAGCAGTTGCAGCGCGTCGAAATGACGAGGGCGCAGCGCGAGGATTTCTCCGTAGACGGTTTCTGCTTCGGCCAGTGCGCCGTTTTGCTGAAGTTCGACGGCTTCGCGAAGCAGTTGGTCGATATGGCGTGGACTGCCGGGCTTGTTCATGGGCGTGACGGTTCGGTGCTGCAGGCGGCGCGTGCGATA
This sequence comes from Paraburkholderia sp., assembly GCA_004322045.1. Classification (GTDB taxonomy): domain Bacteria; phylum Pseudomonadota; class Gammaproteobacteria; order Burkholderiales; family Burkholderiaceae; genus Trinickia. The sequence continues at coordinate 102,036 of SCRN01000034.1, read as the reverse complement.
TCGGGCAAATGGTGGCGATTATCGCCGATCCTCGTGACGCGCTTTCACGCGCGCGCGGCAGCATCGATCATAGCGAACGGATGTCCGCCGTCGCCGTTTGGCCGAACGCGTCGGAAAGCAGGTATCCGACGAAGTTGCCGGCGGCCTCTTCGGGTGAGGTCAATTGCCCGTTGCGCTTCATCTGCTCGAAGCGTTCGCGCATCGGGAAGCGCGCGTCGTCGACGCCGCGGATCTGCGCTTGCATGTCCGTATCGACGACGCCGGGGGCGACGCTCGCTATGCGCAAGCCACGTTCGGCATCGAGGGCGGCCGCTCGGGCGTGATGATCGAGTGCGGCTTTGGTCGCGCAATAGATGTTCCATCCCGCATACGGGTTGCGCGCGGCGCCGCTCGATACGTGCGCGATGCGGCGATCGGGCACTTCGGCCGTGGCGGCGCAAAACGCACTCGAAAGCATCAGCGGCGCGGCGACGTTCAGCGCGACCGCGCGCCCGACTTCGAGCGGCGGCTGCACGGAGCTAGGGCCCACGGGCCCCAGCGTCCCCGCGTTGTTGACGAGCAGCGCGCGCGCTGCGCCGACGAAGAACTTGGCCAATCGATCGCCTGCGAGCCATTGGGCAAGCGCTTCGCTGTCGGACAGATCGAGAGCCACCTCTTCGAAACCGCCCGGGCGCCGCGCAGCCTGCGCCGCCGGCAGCGCTGGCGAGCGCGATACACCGAGCACATCGATGCCGCGCGAGCGCAGTGCATCGACGATCGCCGCACCGAGGCCGCGGGTATGCCCTGTGACGATGGCTTTGGTGAGGGGCTTCGAAGTAGGCGTCATGGTCTTTTCAGTCGTGGCTCAAGCCGCTTCCAGGGCGGGATAGTCGACGTAGCCGGCAGGGCCCGCGGCGTAGTAGGTCTCGGGATTCGGCTTGTTCAGCGGCGCATCGAGCTTGAGGCGCGTCGGCAGATCGGGGTTCGCGATGAACAACTGGCCCCAAGCCACGGCATCCGCTTCGCCTGCGTCGAGCGTGTGCTGCGCCGATTCCTTCGTGAACTTCTCGTTCGCAATATAGACGCCGCCGAACGCTTGTTTCAACTGAGGCCCGAGACGATTCTCGCCCAGCGATTCGCGTGCGCAGATAAACGCGATGTGCCGCTTCCCGAGTTCGCGCGCGACATAGCCGAACGTTTCGGCGGGATTCGAATCGCCCATCGTGTGGGCGTCGCCGCGCGGCGCAAGGTGCACGCCAACGCGGCCCGCACCCCATATCGCAATGCACTCGTCGACGATTTCGAGCAAAAGCCGTGCACGGTTTTCGATCGGGCCGCCGTACGCATCGGTGCGCCGGTTCGTGCTGTCTTGCAAGAATTGATCGAGAAGATACCCGTTCGCGCCGTGCACCTCGACGCCGTCAAAACCCGCTGCCTTCGCGTTTTCGGCGCCCTTGCGGAAGGCTGCGACGACGTCGGCGATTTCGTCCAGTTCTAGCGCGCGCGGCGTGACGAACGGCCGCTGCGGTCGCACGAGGCTGACGTGACCGCTCGGCGCGATCGCGCTAGGCGCTACCGGCAGTTCGCCATTCAGGAAGATGGGATCGGAGACACGGCCGACATGCCACAACTGCAAGAAAATGCGGCCGCCGGCGGCATGGACGGCCTCCGTGACGAGCTTCCATCCCGCCACTTGCTCGGCCGACCAAATGCCCGGGGTGGCCGCATAGCCGACGCCCTCTGGGGTCACGGAGGTGGCTTCGCTGAGAATCAGGCCGGCCGATGCGCGCTCCGCGTAATACTGGGCCATCAAACTGTTCGGCAAGCGTTCGTCGCCCGCGCGCTGGCGCGTGAGCGGGGCCATGATGATGCGGTTGGGCAGCGTCAAATCGCCGACGACGAGCGGATCGAACAATGTAGGCATGGCAAGTTTTCCTCATAAGCGCGACGGAACGAGCGCGTCGCGATGCTAGCGTCAATAGGGTTCATCGCTGCGTCGGCCAACGAGTGGACGACGTCGGCCCTATAGGTCGTTGTGCAGCGATGAGAGAAACGCTTGGATGACGGTTTCGTTTCGCTTGAAAAAGCTCCACTGGCCGATCCGCTTCACCGTGACAAGTCCCGCGCTTTGCAGCGTCGCGAGGTGGGCCGACACCGTCGACTGCGACAAGCCGCAGCGCGCGTTGATCTGCCCGACGCATACGCCGCATTCGAGCGGTACTTCTTGCGCGGGAAAGTAGGCGTCCGGCTCCTTCAGCCACGCGAGGATCTCGCGTCGCACGGGGTTGGCCAGGGCTTTGTGGATGGCGTCGATATCTATCGTCATTTCAAACGTCCGGGCGTCCGTGCGTCGGGCACAAAACTCGATGACAGGATCGCCGTTGACGGAATCTTATATCGGTTTTTTACGATATAGGAAAAGGCCACATTCGCCAAGGGGTTGATAGGTGTCGACACAAAAAAAGGCTATGCCCGCGAGCTGCGTGATTATTCAGCGGTTAAGCGGAGCGGTGCTTGTTCATCCAGTTCCACATTTCCTCAGCCGGCGTGCTCTGGCGTTCAGCAGAACGATAGATACGAATTTCCAGGTCCGTAGCCCAGCTGTCTGGACCGGCCACTGCAACGGTTTTCTCGTCCAATTCCCTTGCAATACAGCTCCGAGGCAGCCATCCCAGTCCGTTACCCGTACTGATCATCGATTTCACAGCCTCGGACATGTGCGTCTCGAAGGTGCGACGCAGTGAGCACTGTTTTGGTGCATTCAGGAGCAGCATCTCTACAACGTTGCCGAGAAACGTTCCTGGAGCATAGGCCATGAACGGCAATGCGTGAGGGCTTTCACCCGGTAGCCTGTATATGACTTCCCCGCGCTCGTCAGTAGCCGAGACCGGCAGCAGCCTGTCCATGCCGAGTGTCAGGAAAGGAAACCGATTCGCATCGAGGATGATTGGCAACTGGGGATGCTAGTAGGCGACAAAAAGATCCGTGTCACCCTCTACGAGCGCTTGTACCCCTTCGGGGACGTTGACTGCCTGAACCTTGGTCTTGATGTGTCCCAGTTCGTCTCTCAGTTGTCTGAGGCGCCCTGGCACGAACGTAAAGAGCAGCGTGTGTACGACCGACAGGCGGACGACTTCCACGCCGTCGGCCACTAGTTCATGTGCCTGCGCCAGCGTGCGTGCAGCGTAAATGTCCCGAAGAATGTCGGCAGCTTGCCCCCGAAACATGATTCCGGTCGACGTCAATCGTATCGGACTGACGGTACGATCGATGAGCTTCGCGCCAAGCCAGGATTCGAGTGCCGCAATCCGGCGACTCAAGGCGGATTGAGTCAAATGTCGATCACTGGCTGCCCGAGAGAAACTCCGGGTCTCGGCCAACGACAGGAAGTCCTCCAACCATTTAGCTTCCATCTCTATTCCAGATAATCGACGCCCGTGCTCAGCACGAGCCACCTGTTCGCATCATTCTTACATGTCCGTTGCGGATTTCGACGCATGGTATTCCAAATGCGCATGACGCTCACGCCTTTCAAATTTGTCCGCGTACGCTTGGCTCATTCGGCCCGGTGATGTTCTTTGCGTGAGAGACGGGGGGCGCAATGAGTGTCGAAGGCCGGTGGTAAGGCCGCTCGACCTTCGGGAGGCGGCGTTGCGGCTTCAGACGCGAAACGACCGGGATGCTCGCATGCCTCACCAGCTTTGTTCATTTTAGTGAGGAACCTGTATGAACTCGGAATACCAGTATTGCAAGAACGCCTCGTGGCTTGGCGCAGCGAAGGGCGATCGAGCTTCCCCCGCGGTGAAAAATCTGGGCGAGTGGCGTCTCGCTGTCAAAGAGATACATGGCTGGCCCGAGTATGTTGCCCAACCGCTGCACTCGCTGGACAATCTTGCGACGCAAATGAACGTCTCAAAGATCTACTACAAGGACGAAAGCCGGCGATTCGGTCGAGGTATGGGAAGCTTCAAGGCCCTAGGCGCACCGTACGCAGTGTTCCGCATTCTCGCCGATGCGGTCGAAAAGAAGACCGGGACGCGTCCGACGTCCGACGATTTGCGGCAAGGAAAGTATCGAGACATTACGGAGCGCATCACGGTTACGGTTGCGACCGACGGGAATCAGGGGCGCGGCCTGGCATACGCTGCCAAGGCGTTCGGATGCCGCTGTGTGATCTATATTCACGAACATGTAAGCCAGGGCCGGAAAGACGCGATGGAAGTCCTTGGTGCAATCGTGATTCGCATTCAGGGTGAGTATGAAGCCTGCGTCGCGCGCTCGCGCAACGACGCGAAAAACAATGGCTGGCATTTTGTCTCTAGCACCTCATGGGATGACTATGCGTCAGGGTCGCCACGCGATGTCATGAATGCCTACATGGTGCTCGTGGATGAAGCGTTGCGGCAGCTTCCCGACCCGCAAGCGATCACTCATATTTTTGTTCAGGGTGGTGTCGGTAGCATCGCTGCGGCTATTTTCCTGCGCTTTTACCAGGAACTTGGCGGTTCCACTCCCCGTATGGTAATGGTCGAGCCGAATGAGGCCGATTGCCTGTACCAGAGCGCGTTCAACAGAACACCGACGCCGTCGGCTGGGTCGCTGCACACCATCATGGCTGGTCTCGCGTGCCGTGAAGTTTCGCCGGCCGCCTGGGCGATTCTCGACTGGCTCGGCAGTGATTTCGTGACGATCCCTGATTCGTGGGCGCAAGAGGCTATGCGTACGCTTGCTGCTGGCAATGGAGACACCCCAATCGTGTGTGGCGAAACCGCTGCGGGAGGAACGGCCGTCGTCCTGAAATCGAAGGAAATCCCGGCGCTTCGGGACTCGCTTGGCCTTGATCAGCACAGTCAGGTCCTACTGTTCGGCCTCGAAGGTGCAACCGATCCGGTGATCTATGAGCAGATTGTGGGGCGGCCGGTAGCTGATATTTTGAACGGCGCATCGCGCTAGATCGTAGAGGGGCCGGTGGGCCGCGCGAATTGGCGCGGCGCCCAGGCCTGGCAAGCACAATTGCGGAACGCCTTTCAGCTTTGTCCATCGGGCTTCCGAACGTTCCCATACCTGCGGCGAGGGTTGATAAGGGCAGCGCGGGCTAAGGGAGTCTGGTGGCCCGGCAAAGCGCTTGCGCATCCGCGGCAAGTGCTTTGGGCACCGTCTCGCGCAGGTAGTCCATGAACGTCTTGATTTTGGCGTCGAGGTACTTTCGCGAGGCGTGCACTGCATAGGCGGTCAGCCTCTGCAGGCGATACTCCTGCAATACACGCACCAGCTCACCGCTATCGAGCATGGCGAGCGCGGTCGACATCGGCAGCGCGCCGATGCCGATGCCTTCGCGCAGGGCGACACTAAGGGCATCGGGAAGATTGATTTCGACGGGCGCCTTTGGGAAGGCAACCGTCTCCCGGCCGTTGGGGCCGTGAAGATGCCAGCGATCGCGCGGAAGAAACGTCGTGACGAACTGCAGACACGTGTGTGCTTCGAGGTCCTGCACTGTGCGCGGCACGCCGTGCGTATTCAGATACGCGGGTGCCGCACACAACACGTTATGGACATCGCCGAGCCGGTGTGACACGAGCCGCGAGTCCGGCAGTTCAGTCGTACTCAACTGAAGCGTCACGTCGTAGCCGGCCTCGATGATATCGGGCGTGTCGTGCGACAACGTCAATTCGATCGACACTGCGGGGTACTGCTCGCGATAGCGCACGAGCGTTGGGACAACATAGGCCTGGCCGAAGCTCGGCGATGCATGAACGCGCAGTCGCCCTGAAGGGGCGACCTGCGCATTAGCTGCCTCTGCCTCTGCCTCGTCGACACACTCGAGGATCCGCTTGCATCGATTCAGATAGCGCTGTCCCGCTTCGGTTAGCGCAAGCCGTCGCGTACTCCGATGCAGCAGCCGCGTGCGCAATTGCGACTCGAGTTGCGAGATCGCCCGCGACGCATTGGCAGTTTGAATGTCCAGGCGCAAGGCCGCGCCCGTAAAGCTTCCTTCTTCCGCTATGCGGACGAATATCCGCATCATGTCCAGCTTGTCCATTACGCGTTTTCCGCGGAAAGATCTGCCTCGCACGCAACTTCGCGTCACGCGTGATTTGCCTATAAATGCAGGCGAATCTGTTCGGCAAATGTCCGTATCACTTCTTCGTTACGTGAAAGAAACATCCATTGCCCGACTCGCGTCGAAACGAGCAGTCCTGCTTCGACCAGCACGGCAAGGTGCGCCGATACGGTGGACTGCGCGAGCCCGCTGCGCGCCTGGATGGCGTGTGCAGGCACGCCGCGGCCCAGATCGACATGGCCTTCTGGAAAGGCATCGGAGGGGATCCTCAGCCACGCCAGGATATCGCGCCGCAGTGGATTGGCGAGTGCCTTATGAATTCGATTCGCGTCTATCATTGCGTTCCTTGCGCGCGTTTGCGGTACTTCAACGCGGCTGCATCAACAACCTTCTGGCAATCGCTCCCGCCGTGCTTGCTCCAAGGTCTTCCCGCACGATCGACAGCGCCAGATGAATACCAGCGCTAGCGCCGCCCGATGAATAGAGGTTGCCGTCCTTCAGGCAGCCTGGACTGGACATGACGTGCACGCGTGGATATTCGGCTGCGAGGCGGTGAGCGTCGCGCCAATGCGTGGTTAGCCAGCGACGGTCGGCAACGCCCGCGCGCGCCAGCAGAAACGCGCCATTGGAAATGCAGGCCAGCCTTTGCGTTCTGGGCCCGGCGTCGCCGAGCCACATGACGAGTTCGCGATGCTCACGCGCCGAACTGACCACGGGCGACCCGGGCACAACGACGACGTCGAATCGCTTACGCGTTTCGAACAAGCATTGAGTCGTGCCCACCGCCGTGCCGTTGGAGGACAGCACGGGCCCAGGCGAGGCCCCGACGAGGTGCGGCTCATAAAACGCGCCGCCATACAGGCGATTCGCCGCATGAAACACATCCATCGGGCCGCTCACCTCGAGCAGTTGAAACCCCGCGTAGAGCAACATCGCGATACGCATGCACCGTTACCCCGAGAACGCCTGCTCGATCAGCGCGGATTGCCGCGCAACGTGCGCCGAATGGTATCCCGGCGCCGTCGATGCACCGGCATCGGGACCGGCGTAGACGAGCTTCGCACCCGTTGTCAGGAGCTCGCGCAACTGCGGCTCGACGAAACTCCATGCACCTTGGTTGCGCGATTCCTCCTGGCACCAGACGACTGTCTTCAGATTTGGATATCGCGCGAATTCGGCGGCCAGCTGTTGTGCGGGAAACGGATAAAGCTGCTCGACGCGCACGATCGGCGTGTCGGTCGCGTCCGCGCGGCGACGCTCGAGCAACTCGAAATACACCTTGCCCGTGGCCGCAATGACGCGCTCGACGCTGGATGCCCGCGACGCTTCGATTTGCGTGTCCGGGAGAACTGCACGGAATTCGCCCTCGCTCAATTCTTCGAACGTGCTGACCGCTTCCGGGTGCCGCAACAGCGACTTGGGCGTCATGACGACAAGCGGGCGGCGATCGGATGCGAGCGCCTGCATGCGCAGCAAATGGAATAGCTGCGCGGGGGTGGTCGGCTGGACGACGCGCATGTTGTCCTGCGCGCTCAACTGCAGATAGCGTTCGAGCCTCCCCGATGCATGCTCGGGCCCCGCGCCTTCCTGCCCGTGGGGAAGGAAGAGCGTCAGGCCGCTGCGCAGCCCCCACTTGGCATCGGCCGCTGCGATGAACTGGTCGATCACCACCTGCGCGCCGTTTGCGAAGTCGCCAAATTGCGCTTCCCAGATCACCAGCGCATCTCGGTTCACCGTCGTATAGCCATACTCGAACGCGAGTACCGCTGCTTCAGAGAGGATGGAGTTCGTCACGCTAAAGCGGCCCGGCGCTCCGCCCCTCGCATCACCGATATGATCGAGCGGAATATAAACGCCATCCGGACGGTTCATGCGCGTTTGATCGTGCAGCACGGCGTGACGATGATTAAACGTCCCGCGCGCGCTATCCTGCCCGCTCAATCGAACGCTGACCCCCGCGCCGAGCAGGGAAGCGAAGGCCAGATGCTCGCCCATGCCCCAGTCGAGCTGCCGTTTTCCCGAGGCCATTTCTTGGCGCCCGGTCATCATTTTCTTGACGAGCGGATGAAGCGCAAGGCCTTCAGGAACGGACGAAATCTGATGCGCGAGACTGCGCAGTGTTTCCGTCGAAGGGGCGGGCTGGGAAGGCAGGCTCGCGGCTTTCTCGCGTGAAGAGGAAGCCTCGGAGCCGTCGGTTTCGTTCGCACGCTCGAAACGTTCACGCTGCGCGCCGATAGAGTCCTCCACTTCTTTCGCCGTCAACACGCCTTGTTGAACCAGCTTCTGCGCATAGCGCGCTCTCACGCCGGGGTGACTCGCGATCGCGCGATACATCAGCGGCTGCGTGATGCCTGGCGTGTCCTGTTCCTGGTGCCCGTATTTGCGGAAGCACACGAGATCGATGACCACGCTCCGCCGGAATGCGGTGCGATAGTCGAGCGCAAGACGCACCGCCATCGCGACGGCTTCGGGGTCGTCGCCATTCACATGCAGGATGGGCGCCTCGATCATCTTAGCGATGTCCGTGGTGTAGAACGACGAACGCGTGTCGCGCGGATCGGACGTCGTGAAGCCGATCTGATTATTGACGACAATATGAAGGGTGCCGCCCGTGCCGTGGCCGCGCGTATAGGACAGGCTCAAGGTTTCCATCACGATACCCTGGCCGGACATCGCCGCGTCGCCGTGAATCTCGACCGGCAAAACCTCGACGCCGTCGGCGCCGCCCAGAACCTCGCTCTTGGCGCGCGCCATGCCCTGCACGACCGGGTTGACGATTTCCAGATGCGACGGGTTGAACGCAAGCATCACTTCGACCGGCCCTTCAGGGGTATCGACCGAGCTCGTAAAGCCCTTGTGATATTTCACGTCGCCCGCTGGAAGTTTTTCAGGATCCTTTCCATCGAACTCGTCGAACAGCGCGCGCAATGGCTTGCCGACGATATTCACGAGAACATTCAGGCGCCCCCGGTGTGCCATGCCCATTACCACCGCGCGCAGTTTTTTCGAAGCCCCGTAGCGGATGACTTCGTCCAGCATCGGAATCAGCGATTCCGCGCCTTCGAGCGAGAAGCGCTTTTGCCCGACGTAGCGCGAATGAAGGTACTTCTCGATGCCTTCTGCCGCGCTCAGGCGTTCCAGCAGTCTGCGCTTTTCCGCAGCCTGCAGAGACGGCCTCGCCCGCGTGGATTCCAGCTGCATCTGCCACCAGCGCCGCTGCTCTGCGTCGGTAAGATGCATGAACTCGGCGCCGAGCGTGCCCGTGTAGGTTTGCTCCAACGCCGTGACGAGTTCTTGCAGCGTGGCGTCGTCGTCGAACAGGTACGTGTCGGCGGTGCTGAATCTCTTCGCCATGTCCGACGACGTCAGGCCATAGTAAGCCGGGGTCAATTCGGCGTAGGCGCGTGGGGGCGTCCACATCAGCGGATCGAGATTGGCCGTGCGCGTGCCGATCATCCGGAACGCGGCGATCAGCGACTGCACCGCGACCTGCTTGCGTGCGAGGCCAAGGCCGGAGTCGCTGGCGAGGGTGGTGTCGGCCTGGACGATCGCGCGCGGTGCCCGCTTCGCAAGCTCCACAAAACTGGAAATGACCGGAGCGTGTGGCTCGTCATCGCTATCGCTGCCGTCGATAGCGGGCGTCTCGCGCAGTGCATCGAACCACGCCCGCCATTCACTGGTGACAGCATCCGGGTCGACCAGGTAAGTTTCATACTGCTCTTCGACGTAGGGGGCGTTGCCCCCGAAGAGGAAAGAGCTCTGACGTTCTTTCAACATGATGACTCTGCCTTTGCTCGGTGTGCGGTCCAATATCGGGCATAACACGTGGAGTGATGGCGCTAGCACTAGCGCCTTCCGGCCCGCCCGGGTTGTTTGCCCAGCCGCAATCGTGAACACAGTCTAGTTAAGCGTGGCAGTTGGGGAAACGCGCGCATGGTGCCGATGGCTGCCAATTAGTGGACGTATTGGGCCACGCTGCCGATTTGTTACACCGCCGCAAAATACTTTTTCCGGGGACAGACTGCATCGGCTAACGACGGTGCGTTAAGCTGCGCCACGGTCCCTGTTGGGACACCACCACTGAAGGTCACGGCATGAAAGTCGCCATTGTTGTATTCGATGGTGTGCAGGCGCTAGATGTTGCAGGCCCACTCGATGTGTTTGCAGAGGCAAACACGTTTCTCCCCGAGCATCAGCGCTACGAGGTTACGCTCGTAGGGCGTGCGGCGGGCGCCGTGACTTGCTCGAATGGCATGCAACTGGCGGTCTCGAGTGGCTATGCCGACAGCGACACGCAATGGGACCTGCTCCTCGTAGCCGGCGGGCCGCAGTTGCCCGACGTTCATCCGTCGAGCGAGCTTCTTGCCTGGCTGCAAAACCAGGCGCGCAGCGCGAGCCGCTTTGGTTCCGTGTGCAACGGCGCATTCGTCCTGGCTCATGCGGGGCTTCTCGACGGCAAGGAAGTGACGACTCACTGGTCGGATGCCGGCCGTCTGTCCAATGAATTCCCGCACGCCAATGTGCAGCCGGATCGTATTTTCGTTCGTGACGGGCGGTTGTTCACGTCGGCTGGCGTGACCGCGGGCATCGATTTGTGCCTCGCGCTGGTTGCGGAAGACTGGGGACACGAACTGGCGGTGCGGGTTGCTAAGCGGCTGGTGGTGTATATCCAGCGCGAAGGCGGTCAGTCTCAGTACAGCCCATATGTCGGCGCGGGCAAGGATGAGGACCCCATACTCAACAAGGTGTATCGCTATGTGAGCGAACATATCACCGATACGCTTTCGATCGAGGCGCTTGCAAGCGCGGCTTCCGTGAGCCGGCGCACCTTGTCGCGCATATTCGCGAAGAACGCGAAGGTCACGCCCTCCGTATTCGTCGAGCAGATTCGCGTCGACACGGCGAGGAAGCTTCTGGAGGACACGGATGCGCCGCTCAAGACCGTCGCATTCAAATGCGGTTTTCGTAGCGCCACGCATATGCGCACGACGTTCTCGCGGCGCCTTAACGTCACGCCGAAACAATATCGCCAGCGATTCCGCGGGGAGGCGAGTGCATAGCGGCGATTCCCTGGCGGAGACAGCAAACGCGGATTCCGCGACGTTCCTTCCCGACATCATCGAACCCGGCTTGTCGGTGCTATTTTGCGGGATCAATCCGGGCATGCGTGCAGCGGCCACGGGGCGCCACTTCGATGGCAGAGGGAACCGGTTTTGGCGAGTGCTTCACCGCGCCGGCTTTACGCCCGAGGAGTTCCGCCCCGAGAACGACCGTGAGTTGCTGCAGCATGGCTTTGGTCTGACTACGGTGGTCTCGCGCGCGACGGCACGCGCGGACGAATTGTCGGGAGTCGAGATTCAAGCTGCCGCGGCACAATTCGAGCTGAAGATTCAACGCTACGCGCCACGGTTTGTCGCCTTTCTCGGCAAGATGGCGCTGGCCGAAATGTCCGGCAAGCGAGATATCCAGTGGGGTTTGCAATCCAGCAAATTCGGCGGCGCGCGCGTCTGGGTTCTGCCCAACCCGAGCGGCCTGAATCGCGCATTCAGCCTCGACGCGCTCGTGAGCGCCTACCGTGAACTTCGTATTGCGGCGAGGCGGCGCTGAAACTGCGGCGTTCGAGGATGGCTGCAAAAACCTCCGTCTCGCGAAATCTGTCCATCTTGACTCCCCGTTCTGAGTCTATGGCAAACGAAAACAAAAGCTAAAAATAAAGCACAAGCAAGAGCGAAAGCGGAAGCGGAAGCGGAAGACGTTTGACGCCTACCGCTTCTGGTTCGCTTTTAGATTTTCGTTAATCGGGTCTAGTGCAATTCACCCGTGTCCTGAATCTGTACGCCACGATTCTATGCATCGTGTGCCGTCTAGTATCACCTCATAACCTCGATTGACCCGAAAGCGCGCAGCGCTGACCCGCACATGATCGGTCGGGGCTGCGATGACGCAGCGCATACGCGCTGGGCGGATCACGGCCGGATGGCCTGGCAAAATTCTCGTGCTAGATGGCCCAAAACTAAACCAGGCGAGACTTTAAGAAATTGGGTTCATCTCTGACAATAAACCCATCAGTGAATAGTAGCAATGCGAGGCGAAACCGATAGCGCAGTCATCGCATCGCGTGAGGATGCGGGGCGCTGAATTGGCTCTTAGCGGAATAGCCATCTCGAACGGTATAGCTAACGAAACCCGAGAAGTTGATGATCGCCATGACAACTGCGGACCCTTTGACGATTGGAACGGAAGCGGCAACGGGAACGGCCCCACAAGTGCTGGAACCACGCCCTGTGCGCGAAGTTGCGGCGCCGGCGCAGCCTGCCTCCGCGCAAGCGGCCTTTACCGGACGAATTGTGGTGGGCCTGCTCGGCATGTTGTTCGCTTCATTGCTGGCCATCCTCAACGAACAGGTGACGGCGGCGGCAATGGCAGATATCCAGGGGGCGTTCCTGATCGGACATGACGACGGGACGTGGCTCACTTCACTTTTCGAAGCCGCCAACGTCGCAACGATGGTATTCGCGCCCTGGTTCGGCATCACCTTTACGCTCAAGCGCTTCACGATTGGCGCCGTGCTAGCCACGATGTGCTTTGGGTTGCTGTGCCCGTTTGCGCCGAATCTGGTGACGCTCTATGTCTTGCGTATCTTCCAGGGAATGGCGGGCGGCTGTTTGCCCCCCATGCTGATCATCGTCGCGCTGCGTTATCTGCCGCCCAAATTCAAACTGTATGGGCTCGCCGGCTATGCACTCACGGCGACCTTCGGCCCTGCGCTCGCCACACCGCTCGCCGCGTTGTGGACGGAGTTCGTGAACTGGCGCATGGCATTCTGGCAAATCATTCCGCTCGGCGTGCTGTGCTGTGTTGCGATTCAGCAGGGGCTGCCCGCCGATCCCGTCAAGCTCGAACGTTTTCGCACCTTCGACTGGGTTGGGTTCGTTACAGGCTTGCCCGCGTTCGCCATGCTCGTGACGGGGCTTCTGCAAGGCGACCGGCTCGACTGGTTCGAATCGGACTTTATCCGCGTAATGTTCTGCGGTGGCGGGCTGCTGCTCGTGGTCTTCCTTATCAACGAGTGGTTTCAGCCCGTGCCATTTTTCAAGCTCCAGTTGCTCGAGCGCAGAAATTTCACGCACGGACTATCAACCTTGTTCGGCGCAGTGATTCTGCTCGTGGGCGTTGCGGCGATACCCGTGCAGTTCCTCACCAAAGTTCACGCGTACCGGCCGCTGCAGACGGCGCCGCTTTCGCTGTTGCTTGCCATTCCGCTGCTGATTACGCTCCCCTTGACGGCGGCTTTATTGAATACGCGGCGCGCCGATCATCGCTGGGTGATCGCGACAGGGCTGTCACTGATGTTCACGACGTGTGCTCTCGGCAGCTTCATGACGTCCGAGTGGATTCGTGACAACTTCTATGTGCTGCAGGCGCTGCAGATCGTCGCACAGCCCATGGTGATCATGTCGATCCTCATGGGCGTAACAACGGGTTTGCCCCCAACGGAAGGCCCGTTCGCTTCGGCAATGTTCAATACGCTCAAGACGTTCTCCGCTGCAATAGCGACGGGTCTGATCGAAGGCATGGGCACCGCGCGCGGACAGTTCCATTCGAGCATGCTCGTCGACCAACTGGGCAACCGCGCGCTTCTGGCAAGCCCCGGCCCTGTCACACCCTATGCGCTGGGGCAACTCGCGCACCGTATTCACGAGCAGGCAGTGGTGCTCACTTGCGCCGATCTCTATCGGGTGATGGCGTGCGTTGCGCTCGCTCTGCTTCTTCTTGTCCCTGTGTTGCCGGTGCGGATCTATCCGCCGTGGAGCACCATGCCGCCCGCTTCGAAATGAGGTACGTTTTCCATGTCATCGACCCATCCCATCCCCACACCGTCCAGATTGAAATGGCATCGTCTTGCAGCGCTCGTCGTCGCCGCCGGCGTTGCTGCGTGGGCCGGCACGAAGCTCCTGTCTCACATCAGTTCCGAATCCACGAACGACGCCTACGTCGCTGCGGATTTCACGCTTGTCGCGCCGCGAGTCTCGGGGCAGATCACCGACGTACTGGCGAACGATAACGAGGACGTGAAGGCAGGTCAGCTGTTGGTGCGCATCGACGAGCGCGACTATCGCGCCGCGTTGATGAGCGCCGAGGCGGAGGTGGTGGCCGCGAAGGCGTCGGTGGCAAACTTTGACGCGCAGATCGCGCGCCAGCCTTCGCTCGTCGACCAGGCGCGCGCCACGCTTCGCTCCGACGACGCGGCGATCGGCTTCGCGCGGGCGAACGCGTCGCGCTATCAGAACCTTTCCGTTGCGGGGGCGGGGACCGCTCAGGAGCAACAACGGGCTTCGAGCACGCTCGCCGAGCAGCTTGCGCAGCAGTCGCACGATCAGGCGGTGCTGATGGCCACGAAAGAGAATCTGGACGTCCTGCGCACCGAGCGCGACAAGGCCGCCGGCGCGCTTGAGCACGCCGAAGCGGTGCTCGAACAAGCGAAGCTTAACCTCTCCTATGCGGAAGTCCGCGCGCCCGTCGACGGCAAAGTGGGACGCCGCTCGGCACGAGTCGGCGCATTCGTGACGCCCGGTGCCCCGTTGCTGGCCATCGTTCCGCTATCGGATGCGTATGTCGTCGCCAACTTCCAGGAGAGCCAGATCACCAATATGCGGCCCGGCGAACGCGCGCGCGTGACGGTCGACAGCCTGCCCGGCGTCGTGATTCATGGCCGCATCGACAGCCTCGCGCCGGCCACCGGCGTGAGCTTCGCGCCGATCGCACCTGACAACGCGACAGGCAACTTTACGAAGGTGGTGCAGCGCGTGCCGGTCAAGATCACGATCGATCGCGGACAGCCTGCTGCAGCCGTATTGGGGGTCGGCCTCTCGGTGGAAGTCGAGGTGGCCGTTGGGCGGGGCGCAGAAGCGACAGCCGAGGCAGCGGAAAGAAAATGAACACGAGCCGATATTCTATTGGTGCGATCCTTCTCACGGTCCTCGCGTGCGTGGCTTTCCCGGCGCTAGTAGGTTGCACGGTGGGTCCCAACTTCGAACCACCAAAGTCGTCGACACCAGGGGTTTTCAACCGTACGCAGACGGCGCAGGCGCAGAGCAAAGCTGTGGAAGGCCAGTTCGGTCTGCAATGGTGGACGTTGTTCAACGATCCAGTGTTGAACGGCCTGGAAGAGCAACTCGCTGATGCGAACCTGGAAGTGGCGGCCGCGTCGGCGCGCCTGTTGCAAAGCCGCGCCGAGCGCCGTGTGGCGGGCGCGGCCGAATATCCGACGCTCGACGGCGCGGCATCGTATAACCGCGAACGCGGCAGCGAGAACGGCATTCTCTCGCTGCTTGGGGTGAGCCCGACGCAGAGTCAGCCGCAGTCGGCTTCCGGCGCCGCGCCTCTTGGTGTGGCGGCCATGCCGGGCTCCAAGGGATCGCCTGCCTATAACCTGTATCAGGTCGGCTTCGACACGTCATGGGAGATCGATATCTGGGGCCACGTGCGACGCAGCGTGGAAGCGGCGACTGCGCTTTCCGAGGCCTCGTATGATGACCGGAACGCGGTCTTGCTCAGCGCGCGCGCGGAGCTTGCGCGGGACTATATCGAGTTGCGCGATACGCAGGAGCTCCTGAAGATAGCGCATCAAAACCTGGACATCGCCAACGACGCGTTGAAGCTCACGCAGGTGCGCGAGCGTGAAGGCGTCACCACCGATCTCGATGTCTCGAACGCTGCGGCCCAGGTGGAGAATATCGAAAGTCTGATTCCCACGCTCGAATCGCACTCCGAAACGACGATCAATGCAATCGGCCTGCTGCTCGGCGAGGAGCCTGGTGCGCTGCGGCAGACGCTCGCTGCAACTCAGGAGGTGCCCGCGCTGCCCGCGCAGGTGGCAATCGGCTTTCCTTCGGAACTCGTGCGGCGCCGCCCGGATATCCGTAAGGCGGAAGCCGAACTGCACGCGGCGACAGCGTCAATCGGCGTGGCGAAGGCCGACTTTTATCCGCGCATCATGCTTAACGGAAGCGCGGGCTTTCAGAGTCTTCAACTCTCGAGTCTGGCCAGTTGGGCGTCCGGCCAGTTCGTCGCCGGCCCCTCCATTACATTTCCGATCTTCGAAGGTGGTCGCCTGAAGGGCATGCTTGCGCTGCGCAAGGCACAACAGAAGGAGGCCGCGATTGCCTACAGGGAGACGGTGCTGCGCGCGTGGCGGGAGGTGGACGACGCGCTCGTCACCTACGACGCCGAGCAGCGCCGCCGCGACCGGCTGGCCCGGGCCGTGACCATGAACGAGCGCGCGCTTTCGGTCGCGCGGGATCGGTACAAGGCCGGGGCGCTCGATTACCTCGACGTATTGAACGTGCAGAAGCAGTTGCTCGAAGCACAAAGCAATCTCGAACAAAGCAGAGCCACGGCGGCCACGAATCTCATTACGCTTTGCAAAGCGCTGGGAGGCGGATGGGAGTCGACCTATGGCGGGTAATCCATGGTCAGAATGCGCGCGTATCAGCCCCACGCCGAGGGTCGAGGATGAATCTTGATCGTGAGGGATTCGCTTCGCGAATACGCGTGCGTAACGTTCGACCTAAATCTGGATCGCGGCAAATGGCTGCGACGACCAGAGACATTCTACGAAAAAGGAGGTGGTCGTGAGCGGCTCACCAAGCACTCGAGAAAGTTCAGCTACGCCCGCCGTCGCATCGCGCGGCAAGATCGTCATGATGGCGATCATCGCAGGAGCAGTAATCACCAACATCTATTGCACGCAGCCGATCCTACCGCTGATCGCAGCCGGCCTGCGGGTCAACATTACGGCGGTCGATTTCGTCGCCGGCGCGGCACTGTTCGGCTTCTCGACCGGCCTCGCGCTGCTGCTGCCGCTTGGCGACCGCTTCGACCGGCGCAGGCTCGTGCTCGGGCAAATCGTGCTCGCGCTTGTGTTTGCGGCGAGCGCGGCGGTTGCGCACGGCATCTGGGCGCTGATCGCGGCTTCGTTTGCGCTCGGCATTGTGAGCTGCGTACCCCAGCAGCTCGTGCCCTTCGCGGCTGTCATGTCGTTGCCGAGCGAGCGCGGCCGTAACGTCGGCACCGTCGTGAGCGGCATCATGGTCGGCATTCTGGTCGGCCGCACGATCGCGGGCGTGATTGGCGCGACGTGGGGTTGGCGCGTGGTATACGGTGCGGAAGCCGCGTTCATGGTGCCGGTCTTGATTGCTGCCGCTGCGCTTCTGCCGAAGGGCGTGCCATCCACGAATCTTTCGTATGGCCGTCTGCTCGCATCGCTGTGGCCCCTCGTTCGCGACAATCGTCCGATTCGCGAATCGATGGTTATCCAGGCGTTGCTGTGGGCCTGCTTCAACGCCTTCTGGGTCAATCTCGCCGCGCTGCTCAAGAGCGGACCATGGCACCTCGGCAGCGCCTGGGCGGGCGGCTTCGGCATCATCGGCGCGGCCGGCGCATTCGCCGCATCGCTGGGCGGTAACGCCACCGACCGCGTGGGCTTTCGCAAGGTCATCGGCGCGAGTATCGGCATCGCGACGCTTGCTTACCTGATTCTCTCCGGCGCGGCTACGTCGCTCACGCTGCTGATCGTGGGCGTGATCGTGCTCGATATCGGTGTGCAGGCCGGTCTCGTTTCAAACCAGACTCGCGCCTTCTCGGTCGATCCGAAGGCACAAGGGCGCATCAATAGCCTGTATATGACGGCCACCTTCTTCGGCGGCGCAGTCGGCGCAACGGTCAGCGGATGGCTCATGAGCCGCTTTGGCTGGTCGGGCATCGTTGCCTTCGGTGTCGTTCTCGGGATTGTTGCCGCCGCCGTCCACTGGGTCGGCGCGCCTCGCCAGTCCGCCGGCCCGGTCCCATCAAAC
Organism: Paraburkholderia sp.; assembly: GCA_004322045.1. Taxonomy (GTDB): domain Bacteria; phylum Pseudomonadota; class Gammaproteobacteria; order Burkholderiales; family Burkholderiaceae; genus Trinickia. The sequence continues at coordinate 84,141 of SCRN01000034.1, read as the reverse complement.
GCAGATTGACACGAGGCATCGAGAATCTGCTGGCTGGAATCTGTTTTGAATGACCACCCCGTGCTCTCGGTTTGCGTTACGCGATGTAAAGAGTGAATTGAGGCGAACTCGGTTGGTGGCATGGGGTGTTGATCCTATAGTTATCGGGGCTGGTTATCCAGACAGAGAGGTGAAGAATGAAGTTCGCAATGAAAACTGAAATTCGCACCGACGATCTCGCGACGATCGTGCATGCGATGAAATCCGTAGACGCCGACGCGAAGGTGGATGTCGATGTTGGCGCGCAAACCGTGAGCGTCGATTCGTGGTTGATGCCTGAAGAGTTTCTCGTTGCGTTCTACGACGAGGACATGGACGTGGGCATTGCCGAATGGTAGGAACGTCAGCCCTCATCACGATTCCCCCGGCGCTCGGTTCCGGATTCCCGCGGTTCAAGGGCCCGTGGGCCTGCGGTGGCAGGTTCGGATGAAACCCATTACGGAGTGGTGTAAAGGCGTGGTTAGGTACACCGATTTTGGCGGAAAGCGCTCTCTAGCGACCGTTTGGCGCTGAATTTTGCCGAAAATCGCTCCGTATCGCGCGGCACAATATGGCACCTGAACACCATACGATTCTCGAGGTTGCCATGGTCTCCGCCGATTTGCTCATCACCTTCATCGTCGCGCTCATCGTCGTATACGCGATTCCCGGCCCCGACATGGCGTTGATCCTGCAGACCAGCATCGCCCGCGGCACGCGCACCGGATTGACCGCGGCGGGCGGGCTCGCTGTCTCACGTGCGACGCACGTGACGCTTTCGGCATGCGGTGTGGCGGCGCTGCTCAAGGCTGCGCCGTGGCTCTACGAAATCGTTCGATATGGCGGCGCGGTTTATCTCGCTTACATCGCAATTCAAATCTTTCGTTCGCCGATGTTCGCGCTGGAAGCGAGCGGCGCATCTAGCGCCCAGGCCAACGAGCGCGGCGCCCTCCGGCACGCCTTTACCAAGGGGCTGCTTACGAACTTGCTGAACCCGAAAGCGCTGCTGTTTTGCTCGGTGCTGCTTCCGCAATTCTTGCGGCCGGCCGCTGGTCCCATCGCGCTGCAGGTCGCGGAGCTGGGCATCGTGCTGCTGGTTGTCGGCATGCTGTTCGATGCACTCTATGCCGTAGGCGCGGGGCGCATTGCTGTGTTACTGCGCAAATATCCGCTCGCGCAGACACTGCAGCGCTGGACATTCTCGGCAGCCTTGCTCGGCTTCGCCGTGCGTCTGTCCCTCGACTGAAACCCGACACCGCCCGAACGATTGTGCAGCGCGCACGCCGTCATGCCCGATAGCCCGAGAGTATTTCGGGCATGACGGCGTGGACCGTTGTGTGCTTACGCGCGGCCCAGGTAATCGAACTTGCCAAGTTCCACGCCGTTGTGGCGCAAGATGTCGTAAGCCGTCGTCACATGGAAGAAGAAGTTCGGCACCGCGAAGTGAAGCAGGTACGCATGGCCGATGAATTCATGCTTGCCGCTCGGCACGGTTAGCGTCACCGTGCGCGAGTCGCTGCCTTCGAGTTGCGCCGCGTCGAAGCCTTGCAAGTAAGCGAGCGTTTTATCGATACGCGCATAGAGCTCGTCGAAGGTCGTCTCTACGTCCTCGTACTTGGGCGGCTCGACGCCGGCCAGCCGCGCGACGCAAAACTTCGTCGCGTCGGCGGCGATCTGCACCTGCCTCGTCAACGGGTGCATGTTGGGATAGAGCCGGCTCGACAGCAAGATCGATGGCTCGAAGTGCTGTGTCAAAGCATGGTCGTGCCCTTTTTGCAGGACGGCGCGCAGGTTCGTGAGCCCGCGTGCGAACACGGGCACCGATGCTTGGTACATGGACAGGGTCATGTCGAGTGTCTTCCTTTTTTACTTGGCGTTTCCGAACGGTCGGCCGCGGGGGCAGACGGCGCGGCGCGTCAATCGATTTGCGCCGCCGCGCGGCAATCATATGCTGGCGCCGCAATGTTTGCTGGAGTGCAAATGGCATAGCCGTGCCCGGGCGGTCATAGCGTAGACCGAACGGTCAACGTTCGCCTGGCGCATGCCGCGCGCGGCCTTCGATGCACTACACTTTGGTGAGTCGTCCGACGAATGTCTTTCCTTGGTCCATGGCCGTTTCCCTGCGGAGCGCTAGCGGGGCGCGCGGCATCAGGAACTGTATGACCAGGGCGTGTGTCGGAGCTTCGACGTACCCACCGCGTGAGGAGCGTCACACATGACCAAAGCGAGACAGAGGCTTACCGGCAGCGATCGTGCGGCCGTGGCGGATTCGAAGTGCCTCGGTCCGAGCGACCCGAACGAAACCCTGCACGTTGTCGTCACGCTGCGCCGCCGCGGCGAACGCGAACTCGACGATCTTGCGCGGCGCATTGCTCAAAATCACGCGGAGCCGCTCTCGCGTGAGGAATTCGAAACGCGTTTCGCCGTTGCGCCCGAGGATTTCGCGAAGCTCGAAGCGTTTGCGCGCGAATACCAATTACGCGTCGAGCGGCGAGACCCATGCGCCGCCAAAGCCGTGCTAGCCGGGACGGCCGAGCATTTTCAAGCCGCGTTCGGCGTGGAGCTTTCGGACTACGAGCATCCGGCGCTCGGGCGCTATCGCGGCCGCACGGGCGCGATTATGCTTCCGGAAGCGATTGCCGAAGTCGTCACGGCCGTGCTGGGGCTTGATAACCGGCCTCAAGCGCGACCGCATTTTCGGCTGCGCCCCGTGTCCGGCCCCATGACGACGCACGCGGCCGCGCAGGCTTTCACGCCATTGCAACTGGCAACGCTCTATGGTTTTCCAGACGGTGACGGCGCCGGCCAATGCATCGGCTTGATCGAGCTGGGCGGAGGCTATGCGGCGTCGGACTTATCGGCCTACTTCGGCCGTCTCGGGGTGCCAACCCCGCGTGTGGTGCCCGTGCCGGTCGATGGAGGAGGCAATCATCCCACGGGCGATCCGAGTAGCGCCGATGGCGAGGTGACGCTCGATATCGAGATCGCGGGCGCCGTTGCGCCGAAGGCGACGATCGCCGTTTACTTTTCGCCGAACAGCGATGCTGGTTTCATCGATGCCGTTTCGCATGCGTTGCACGACATCTCGAACCAGCCATCGGTCTTGTCGATCAGTTGGGGTGGCCCGGAGCATTCGTGGACGGAGCAGGCGATCACCAGCTTCAACGACACGCTACGCTCGGCGGTGGCGCTCGGCGTGACTGTTTGCGCGGCTTCGGGCGATAGCGGTTCGAGCGACGGTGCCTACGACGGCGCCGACAACGTGGACTTTCCGGCCGCAAGCCCCTACGTGCTTGCGTGTGGCGGCACGCATTTGACCGCATCGGGGGGCAAGTCGATCACGAGAGAAGTGGTGTGGAACGACGGCGCTTCGGGCGGCGCGACGGGCGGAGGCATCAGCGCGCGCTTTGCTTTGCCCAGCTGGCAGGAAGGCTTGAAGGCGACGCGTGTCGATGGCACGGCTGCGCCGTTGACGGGGCGTGGCGTGCCCGACATCGCCGCGGACGCGTCGCCGAGCTCCGGCTACGAGGTGCTTATCGACGGTCAGAGCGCGCCCGTCGGAGGGACCAGCGCCGTGGCGCCGCTCTTCGCGGGGCTCATTGCGCGTATCAACGCGAACGCAGGTAAAGCGGCGGGGTTTTTGAACGCGAAGCTCTACGCATCGGCGCATGCGTTCAACGACATCACTTCGGGCAATAACGGTAGCTATGCAGCTGCGGCGGGGTGGGACGCTTGCACGGGCCTCGGCAGCCCCAACGGCCGTCGCATTGCCGACGCATTGAACGCGTCGGCGCCGGCATCAGGCGGTCAGTCCGGCGGCAAGCGGTAGAGGGTCGATTGAATAGGTTTTCTGGATAGGTCTTCTCGTCCGCGCGTCCGGTCGCGTCGCGCGGGCAAAGAGGGGTAGTTCGCCAACGCAGCCGGTGCATGCGCTCGGACCCGCGTGCCGGCCATAACCGATGGAGCGATTACGATGAATTCCGATACGGGCAGCCCGCAACCGTCGCCGCACAACGCTCGCGCGCCGTCGCCGGGCAGAGCCTCGATGCCGCATGTTTTCTTGAATCGTCAGCAGGGGGACCAGCCTTTCTACGACGAGCTCGCCTACGGGAAGGGGCCCGACGACTTCGTCACGGATACGAGCGAAACGGCGGCCATCACTCACCACTCCATTACGATCGGCGGCAGGAAGATCGACTACACGGCGACGGCCGGCCATTTGGTCACGGTCGACGAATCGAGTTCGAAGCCGAACGCAAAAATGTTCTACGTTGCGTTCACAGAGGACAAGCAGCAGGAACAGACGCGGCCCGTCACATTTTTCTATAACGGCGGACCGGGTTCGTCCGCGGTCTTCGTTCTGCTCGGCTCGTTCGCGCCTAAGCGCATCAAGACGTCAATGCCCAGTTTTACGCCCCCGGCGCCTTATACGCTCGAGGACAATCCCGACAGCTTGCTCGATCGCAGCGATCTCGTCTTCATCAATCCGGTCGGGACGGGTTATTCGGCGGCCATTGCGCCGAATAAGAATCGCGACTTCTGGGGCGTGGATCAGGACGCGCGCTCGATCAAGCAATTCATCAAGCGGTTTCTGACGAAGAACGATCGCTGGAACTCGCCGAAATACTTGTTCGGGGAGTCCTACGGCACCGCGCGCAGTTGCGTGCTCGCGTACATGCTGCACGAGGACGGCATCGATTTGAACGGCGTGACGCTGCAGTCGTCGATCCTCGATTACGCGCAAGCGGGCAATCCGGTGGGCGGATTGCCGACAGCAGCAGCCGATGCTTGGTACCACAAGCGGCTCGGTATCGCGCCGAGGCCCTCGGATCTCGGTGCGTTCGTCGAAGAAGTGGCGCAGTTCGCCCGCGCCGACTACCTTACTGCCCTGCGCAAGTTCCCGCAGACAGACGACACCGTGGTCGAAAAACTATCGCAGTACACCGGTATCGATAAGGTGACGCTGCTTGCGTGGAGCTTGGACATCGCCGGCTACGACAGTCGCGGCAATTCGCTGTTTTTGACGACGCTGCTCAAGTCCAAGGGGATGGCGCTCGGCGCCTATGACGGGCGCGTGACGGCGATCGACACCGGCATCGCGGGGCAAATCGATCCCAACTCGGGTGGCAACGATCCGACGATGACGGCGGTTTCGGGCGTCTACACGACGATGTGGAACGAGTACCTGAACGAGCAGTTGAAGTACACGTCCACCTCGTCGTTCACCGACTTGAACGATCAGGCTTTCAAGTATTGGGATTTCAGTCACACCGACCCGACCGGCGAGCAAAAGGGCAAGGATGCGCACGGGAACATCATCCTCTATACGGCGGGCGACTTGGCCGCGGTGATGGCGCTCAATATCGATCTGAAGGTGCTGTCGGCCAACGGCTTTTACGATTTCGTGACGCCGTTCTATCAGACGGTGATCGATTTGCAGCAGATGCCGTTGATCGAGCAGACGGTCCGCAATAATTTGTCGGCGCGGTTTTATCCGTCGGGGCACATGGTTTATCTCGACGGCGGCTCACGCACAGCGCTCAAGGCCGATCTGGCAAAGATGTACGACACCGTGGGCGCCGATGCGCCTGCGATGGCGCGTGTGCGGACGTTGCAGCAGCGGCATCGTTCGTGAGCGGCCGTTGACGAGCGGCAAGTCGCAGGAGGCACATGCGGCACATGCGATTGCGCGGGAGTAGCCTAGGTCCCGCTGGTAAGTAGACGCGGCAGCGCCGACGCCGATCGGCACTGCCCTTGTTTTGCGTCGCCAAGAGGCTGCCGGGGTAGCTGCTGGGTTGGTCGACGATGAGCATGCCTCTTGCTTCATTGCCGGGGGCAAGCAACTTTTGGCGATTACCATTGATGACCGATGTAAGAATGGCCGGCAGGCGTCCGGAGCGCCGTCCGGACGGCAGGGCGGCAAACAACGAAGGCTCGGATAGGCAAAGTTATAGAGGAAACCACAAACAATCTCGCTGCGCGACTGTGGCCGTTCGGGCGGTTATTGGCGCGTTGCTGGCTTGGCCGGCATACACCCTGGGTGCGGAGGTGGCCTCGTCCGCATCGGTTTCGGCTTCGACGCCTTCAGCATCGGCTTCGGCTTCGACGCCTGCAGCATCGGCTGCCGCCTCGGCCGTGGCGTCGGCCGTATTGGCCGCTGCCAAGCATGCCGCCGACGTTGCCGCTCATCTGGACCCGCGCGGCGCGCTCCAACTTGCCAGCCAATTCGAAAGCGACGTGACGCGGCGCTTGGCGATCCCGCCCGCCGATCAGTCGGCGTACGGGGAGCGGCTGCAAGCCGCATTGACCGGCAAGGGGCTTGGCGCGCTGGCGCGACAGTACGTGGTGCTCGTCGACCGCAATCCCAACGTGCAAGCACTGTTCATTTATTTCCGCGGCGACCCGGCCGGCAAGTGGACACTGATTGGCGCCTCGCCGGTCTCCACGGGGTGGCCGGGCCGCTACGACCATTTCGTCACGCCGCTGGGCGTATTCGAGCACACGCCTAGCAACATGGATTTTCGAGCGGAAGGCACGCTGAACGAAAACGGCATTCGCGGCTACGGCGCGCGCGACATGCGAATTTTCGATTTCGGCTGGACCGATGCCGAGCGCGGTTGGGGCAAGGGTGGAATATCGTCGATGCGTTTTCAAATGCATGCCACCGACCCCGACAAGCTCGAGCCCTTGCTCGGCATTCGCCACTCGAAAGGTTGCGTGCGGATCCCTAACTCCCTCGATCGCTTCCTGGATCATTACGGGGTGCTCGACGCCGAATACGAGGCGGCGGCCGACGCCGGCGTCGGCTTTTGGGTCTTGCATTCGGACCGTGCCGTCACCCCATGGGCCGGACGCTATTTGGTCGTGATTGATTCGGGAGTGAAAGCCCGGCCCGCATGGTCCCCGCTGCCGCGACGGGAGCTGCGGGCGCGGATGCAGGGCAATGCCGATACGGCCGACTAAGGTTTTGACCAGGGCTCGATGAAGCGCCGACCCGAGCCCGACCCCGATGAAGTTGTTCGACCTTCTCGGCACGACGCGTCATCGTCCCAGCCAGATCGCTCCCGCGCCGAGCAGCATGCCGCCCAGCGCACAGGCCCACAGTAAGCGTCGCGTGAGAACCTGCTCGCGCCGCAGTTGTGCGAGCGAGACGACCGAATCGCGCTGTTCGTGGTGCTCGTGCCAATGCTGAAGACGTTGCGCGAGCAGCGTCGGCAGACGCGGCATCGTCGCCAGATGGGGCAATTCGCGCGAAAGGCGTTTGATCCAGCCGCGGTGTCCGGCATCCTCTCGGGCCAGCGCCTCGAGCGAGCCTTTGACGATGGCCGAGGTGTCCAGGCTCGGCGCCAGCGTGCGCGCGATCGATTCGGCCCGCGCTAGCGCTTGATGCGAGAGCGTCAGCGCCGCAGAGACTTTGCCGTCGAATGGCTCGACAGCGTCGAGCAGGTGTTGCAAGAGCGAGGCGGCCGAACGAGCGTCGATCGTTGCGGCGAAATGGGGCTCCGCGCGCGTGCGCAGTTCCGCTTCCAAGACTTCGCTGCGCGTCTCGGGGGCGACGTGACCGGCTTGGCGGTGCATCGCCGCCAACTGGCCATACTCCTGCTCGAACAACGCGCAAGCGCCATGAATGAAGAATTCGCGTTCCGGCTCACTGATCGTCGTCATGGTTTTGCCGTCGCCGAACACCAGCTTGCCGAACGTGGCAGGCTCGACGCTCACGCGCATGCGTTCGGCGTCCAGAGCGGCATGGAAAAAACCGTGGGAGAACGCCTGTTCGACGATCACTTCCACGACGCGCTCGGCCAGCGCCTCTAGATCGATGCCGCGCCGGCGCAGGGCGTCCAGATCGTTCAATGCGAGCGTTTCGATGTGCTCGATGACGAGCGCATGGTCGCTGCTCAGTTCCCAGACGACGTCCGGTACGACGACGCGCTCGTCGTTGCGCAAATGCTGCCCCGTCTGCGACAGATTCGCCGCCTCGGCACGTAGGTCGAAGCGGCGTTGCACTTCGGCCGCAAGGGCTTGCGTCAGTGGATACGACCGCAACGCGCGCGCCGCCGGCAGAAAGCGGTCGAGCCAGCGGGCGACCCATCCGAGCACGGCGATGTCGTCGTCGATGCGCTCGATCTCTTGCACCCTGAGCAACTTGACGACGACATCGACATAATCGCGGCCTTCGCGAGTCGTACGCTCCGGCCGGGCTAACCGGGCAGCATGCACCTGCTCCCCGATGCCGCTGTCGAGCGCGACGAGATCGATGGCGGCGAAAGCGAGCTCGGGCGAGCGCGGCAGCGCCGCGCGCAGCGCGGGCAGCACGGCGTCGGCAGGGAGCGGCGCAGCGAGCGCCGTTTCGGTGCGGGCGATCAGATCGAACGCCTCGTGCAGGGAGCGGGCGAGCGCTTGCGGATCCTGCGCGGATCGGGCAGCGAAGGCGCTGGCGAGCGGCCCCAGTAGCGGGAGCGCTCTATGCAGCGCTTCTCTTGCATCCGGGGACGCGTGCATCCGGAGCGCTAGCGTCGCGACCCAATGTAAGCGGTGCTCGCGAGGCGCGGCGGACCATAGCAGGCGCACGCCGTAGCGCAGCGCGAACCACAACAAGAGCAGCCGGCGAAACGTAGTGCGCATGAAAGGAAGCGGAAGGCCGGACAAGTTTGGAAGGATACGGACGGCAAGCATGCCACGAGCCGCGCGCCGCGTGCATGCATGGATGTCACCGAAAGCTAGATGAAGGCGGCATGTTGCGGCGGTGCACAACGAGAAAAAACTCTACTGACCCTAAAGTTATGCCTCGCGTTGCCGTAAAGGGGGCATCGGCCCGTCGGTGCTTACCCGCAACGAGCACAACGTGCGCCTCGCCTGTTTCGACGGGACGTACGTCGTTGTTGTCATCCATGAGAGAGTCAACGATGTCGCATCATGCATTCTTCAATCGACTGTTCCCGCAAGGTGTGGCGGTCGATCTCGGCACGGCCAACACGCTCATCTACACACGCGGCAAAGGTATCGTCTTGAACCAGCCGTCGGTCGTCTGCTTCCAGAAGAACACGGATGTCGGCCAGGGCCGCGTGACCGCGGTCGGCGATCAAGCGAAGCAATTGCTCGGGCGCTCGCCCGGCAACGTCGAAGCCGTGCGGCCGATGCGCCATGGCGTCATCGCCAATTTTTCCGCTGCCGAGCGCATGTTTCGCGAGTTCATCGATATGGCGCAACTGCGCTCGATGTTCGGCCGCAGAGCCGAGTTCACGATTTGCGTCCCTTCGAATGCGACGGCGGTCGAGCGGCGCGCAATCCGCGAGGCAGCGCTGGCCGCCGGAGCCGCCAAAGTGACGCTGATCGGCGAATCGCTGGCTGCCGCGGTCGGGGCCGGGCTGCCTGTCTCCGAAGCGCGCGGCTCGATGGTCGTCGACATCGGCGGCGGCACCACTGAGGTCGGGGTCGTCTCGCTGGGCGGCGTTGCCTACCAAACCTCGGTGCGCGTGGGCGGCGACCAATTCGATGCGGCAATCATCGCCCACGTGCGCAGCACTTACGGCGTGATTCTGGGCGATCAAACGGCCGAACTCGTGAAGAAAACGATCGGCACGGCGACGCTCGACGTGCCGCATCAGCGGATGCGTGCGGTCGGACGCAGCTTGAACGACGGCCTGCCGCGCACGGTCGAGCTGACCAACCACGATGTGGCCGAGGCGCTGGCCGTGCCGCTGAAAACCGTCATCGGCGCCGTCAAGAATGCGCTCGAGAACGCACCGCCCGAACTCATCACCGACATCGCCGATACCGGAATCGTGCTGACGGGCGGGGGCGCGTTGTTGGCCAATCTCGACAAACGGCTTTGCGATGAAACCGGACTCGCCGTGCGTATTGCGGACGAGCCGCTCACCTGCGCCGTCCGCGGGGCGGGTGCGGCGGTCGACTATGTCGATTCGGCTTCATTCCTGCAATAAATCGGAAAATTCCACACAGCCTAGGCGCGATTGAACGCGAGCCGCTCGGGCAGCGCCCCGCGCAGCGGCGCGGCCGGATCAGCCCGATGCGGGCCGATCTGGGCTGGGATGAGCGGGAGCCGAAAGACGGCTGCCCCGGTGGTACCATCCCTATTTCGCTTTCTGCGTTCGCTCGCGCCGGCCGTTTATGCCCTCGATCAGCCAACTCAACGTTTATCCCATCAAGTCGTGTGCCGCAATCGCCCGCGACGCTGTGCGCCTTACCCATTACGGCCTCGAGTACGATCGCAACTGGATGGTGATGGATGCGCGCGGCCGCTTCATCAGTCAACGCACGCATGCACGCCTAGCGCTGGTTCAGCCGGCCTTCGAAGGCGACGCGCTGGCCGTTCGCGCGCCCGGCATGGATACGCTGCATCTTGCGCTCGATGCTGCCGCGCTCGTGGGGGCACCCGTCGTCGCGGCTTCGGTCTGGGGCGATACAGTGCCGGCGCTGGATGCAGGGCCGGGGGCTGAGCGCTGGTTCTCCGATTTCCTCGGCGAGCCGGTGCGCCTCGTGCGCTTCGAGCCGGGCTATGAACGGCTGGCGAGCCGCGACTGGACGGGCGAGGTCACGGCGAACGTATACTTCGCCGATGGCTTTCCGCTACTCGTGCTCGGCAAGGCCTCGCTCGACGACTTGAACGCGCGTTTGGCAAGCAAGGGCGTCGACCCGATTCCGATGAATCGTTTTCGGCCGAACCTCGTCATCGAGGGAATGCCCGCTTACGAAGAGGACTACACCGAGTCCTTATCCATTGCTGCGGCGAGCGGGGAGATCGCGCTGCGCATCGTCAAGCCTTGCACGCGCTGCCCAATTCCGACGATCGATCAAGCCCGCGGCATGCCCGACCCGCGCTGGCCGACGGAACCGACCGATACGATGCGCACCTACCGCGCAGACAGCCGCATGGACGGCGCGCTCACATTCGGGCAGAACGCCATCATTCTCGCCGGCGTTGGCGGCACATTGGAGGTCGGTCAAACGGTCGACACCGAGCTGCGCTTCGATGCATGAGCGAGGCTGCGCTCATGACTGCTCACTCCGCTAATGCGCGCCGCGTCGCGGCGGCGCCTGTCGACGAAGTCCGCTCGATTGCGCTCGACAATGGCCTGCGCATGCCTTACGTCGAGCGCGGCGCCGGCCCGCTCGTCCTATTCGTGCACGGCTCGCTTTGCGATTATCGGTATTGGCAGCCGCAACTTGACGGCTTATCGGGCCGCTACCGTTGCGTCGCCGTGAGCTTGACGCATTATTGGCCGCTGCCGGGTTTGCCGCGTACGTATCCGTTCAGTTGGAGCAGGCACGCCGACGAGCTCGCCCAATTCCTCGAAAAGCTCGGCGGCGGTCCGGCGCACGTTGTCGCCCATTCGCGCGGGGGTGCGGTAGCGTTTCAATTCGCCGTGCGTCATCCCCAGCACCTGCACACGCTCACGCTCGCCGATCCGGGCGGCCCGCTGTCGGCGCCGGGGCAGCCCCATGCCGTGCTGCCCGATACGGTCAATGCGCTGCGTGCGCGCGCCGCTCAATTGATCGAACAGGGGCATACCGAGCCCGGCGTGCAGCTCTTCGTCGACTCGGTAAGCCGGGTCGGCTCGTGGGCCAAGAGCACGCAGGCGTTTCGCGCGATGGCGCTGGACAATGCGTCTACGCTGCCGTTGCAATTCAAGGACCCGCTGCCCGTCTACCGGCGCGAAGACGCATGGAGCTTGAGGTTCCCGACGCTCCTGATCGACGGCGAGAAGAGCCCCGACTTGTTTCGGCGCAACGTCGCCATGCTCGAGGGTTGGCTACCTGACGTTCGGCGCCATACGATACGCGGCGCTTCGCATGGAATGAATCTGGCACACCCCAGTGCGTTCAATCGCCACATCGACGAATTTCTGCGCGAATTGGATTGATCGCGGTGGTTTGGTAGGAGGGGCAGCGCAGGCATTGGGTTTGCGCCGCAGCCTGAACGCAAAAACTGAACGCGAAAACTTTGGGTTGTTCGGCTGCTCTATGCACTGCGTCGCCTACAATCGAGGCAGGCTGACGGCCGCACAGCATGGGCTTGGAGCAAAGGAGCTAAACGATGCTCGACACCGAAGCACTCAGCGACACCCCAACGCAAACCGGCGCCCCGTTGCACGGCGAGCCGGACGGCGCATTCATCGCGCCGGAGCACCCTTACATTGCCCGCACGAGCCAGTATGTATTGAAGTCGGGCGACACATTCGTCGTCAACGATCCCCTAGGGGACATCAACGGTCTCGACGACGGTCTCTTCGTCAACGACACTCGCATGCTGTCGCAATTGCGGCTCACCTTCGGCGGCAGGGCGCCATCGCTGCTCTCGGGCAACGTCAGCAATGACAATGCCTCGTTCACCGCGCATCTCACGAATCGGCCGCTGCCGCCTATCGGCGGGGAAGGGACGCCCGAGGGCGTGATTCACGTCGAGCGCTTGCGCATCCTGAGCGGCACCGTCCTTTACGAAGCGATTAGTTTGACGAACTACGGCTACAGCGACGCGGTGGTGCCGCTGTCGATCTCGTTCGCCAGCGATTTCAAAGACATGTTCGAAGTGCGCGGCTTGAAGCGGACGCAACACGGCACCACGGAGCCGCCGAAAGTCAACCGCGACGACGTGCGTCTGGGCTATGTCGGGCTCGATCGAGTGCAACGGCACGTCGACGTCGCATTCTCCCCGACACCGAACCACTTGTTCGCAGATCGCGCCGATTACACGATCGAACTGTCGGCGCACGCTTGCGTTTCGATTTACCTGTCGGTCGCGACCCACACCCATGCGTTGGCGGCCCAGCAAGGGGCGGAACCGCCGAATGCGCAAGTGGCGCAGCCGCCGCATAGTTCGCATCCCGCGCACTTGACGCAGATCGATGCCATGCGGCCGCGCGTAGGTCGGGCGGCGGTGCGCGCGGGGCTAGCGAACGCACACCTGTCGATGCGTGAGCGCCGGCGGGCGACGGCTAGGCTGCGCTCGAGCAATCCATTGTTCAATGCATGGATCGAGCGCTCGTTCGCCGATCTGAGCCTGCTCACGACGGATCTGCCGACCGGCCCCTATCCGTATGCGGGCATCCCATGGTTCTCGACGCCGTTCGGGCGCGATGCCGTCGTCACCTCGTTGCAGACTTTATGGCTGCAGCCGTGGCTCGCGCGCGGCGTGCTGCGTTTTCTTGCTGAACATCAGGCCCGCGAAGATTCGAAGTTCCGCGATGCGGCGACGGGCAAGATCATGCACGAAATGCGCAAGAGCGAGATGGCCGCCACGGGCGAGGTGCCGTTTGCGCTTTACTACGGCGGCGTCGATACGACTCCGCTGTTCATCGTGCTCGCGGGCGCCTATGCGTCTCGCACGGGAGACCATGCGTTCATCGCCGAGTTATGGCCGGCGCTCGAGCGGGCCGCGCAGTGGGTTGCGAATGTCTGCGACAAGAACCGCAACGGGCTCGTCGATTATCGTTGCGAGTCCGATCGCGGCCTGGCCAATCAAGGGTGGAAGGATAGCCACGATTCGGTCTTTCATGCGGACGGCAGAATGCCCGACGGCCCGATCGCGCTCGTCGAAGTGCAGGCTTACGCGTGTGCAGCGTTCGATACGATGGCCGACTTCGCGGCGCAGCGCGGGCTTGCCGAGGATTCGGCGCGCTATGCCGCCCGAGCGACGGCGCTGCGCGAGCGCGTGGAGGCGCTGTATTGGATGCCGGATCAGGATTTTTACGGCATCGCCCTCGATGGGCGCGGCGATCTATGCCGCGTGCTCGCGTCGAACGCCGGGCATTTGCTCGCCTTCGGATTGCCCTCGCGCGCGCGCGGCGAAGCAGTAGCCCGGCAACTGCAATCGACGCTGTTCCATACGGGCTGGGGCGTGCGCACGCTCGCCGCGGGGCAAGCGCGCTTCAATCCGATGGCTTATCACAACGGGTCGGTCTGGCCGCACGATAACGCACTCTGCGCGCGTGGGCTGGCGCGCTACGGCAACAAGCAGGCCGCCGTGCGTTTGCTCCAGGCGCTGTTCGAAGCGGCGGTCAGCTTCGATATGCGCTTGCCGGAGCTTTTCTGCGGCTTCACACGCCAGCGCGGCGAGCCGCCCACCGCCTATCCGGTGGCTTGTTTGCCGCAAGCCTGGGCAGCAGGCGCGCCGTTCATGATGCTCGAAGCATGTCTAGGCGTGACCGTCGACGCGGTGCGCGGCGAGGTGCGCATCGACCAGCCGGCGCTGCCGGAAGGGATCGATTGGCTCGAGTTGCGTAACCTGCGTGTCGGCGAGGGCTCGGTGTCGATCACGTTCCGGCGCGTCGGCGAGAAGGTGGTTCCGTCGACCAGCGACGGCAACGTACGCGTCGTGGCGATGTTGTAACGCAGATGCGCGTGAAATCTCGGCAGCGATGCTTAAAAGGGGCGACGGGGGCGCTCAGGCTTCGAGCGCCAGCAAAGCAAAAGTTGCAAGCCAGTGCTCGCCCATGTAATCGCCGGCGACGTGAGCGAGCGCCGTATTCAGATGCGTTTCGGCTGCTTGCTCCAGTGCAAGCTGGCGCGCGTCGCCAGCGGGCAGGACCGCGGCGATCGAACGCTGGCACCACGCGCGGCTCAAGTTGAGGCCGTCCAGATGAGCGATCTTGCCGTCGGTGCGATCGGTGACGGTAGCCGGCGTGAACAAGGTTGCCGGTTGCCGCTGCGAGAGACGCGGCAAGAACCGATCGAACCAGACGAGGAATGCGTCGAGCGGCAGCACGCGCCGCATCAATTCGGCTTCCATCAGCGCGGGCGACAGGAATTCGTCACCGCTCGGCTCCCATGCTTGGCAGTCGACATCATGCTCGTACCAACGCCGGGCCGTGGCTTCGATCAGCGCGCCGAACGACGTTCTGCCCGTTTCACGGGCGAAATCGAGCGCGAGCGCAAGCGCGAACGCGGTATTGAAATGCGTTCCGACGCGTAGCGGATAAGTCGCCTTCGGCAGAAATTCGGTAAACCGCTCGATGAACCAGCTCGTCAACGGCGCAAGCGTCGCGGCCCATTGCCCGGCTTCTGGGGAGCGCATGGCATCGAGTTGACCGCCGAGTGCGAGCAGCCAGCCCCAGCCGTACGGCCGTTCGAAACCACGATTGTGAGGCAGACTCAAATAAGCGAGTTCGCCCGCTACATTGGCTTCGGTGAAATGCGCATCGACGACGGCGCGAATCTGCGGCGCTTGCGGCAAGTCGGGATACCGATCGAGCAGACGCAACAGCAACCAATAGCCGTGCACGCACGAGTGCCAGTCGTAGCTGCCGTAGAAAATCGGATGCAGTTCGCGCGGCGATCGCACGTCTTGCGGGCCGGCGAGCGAATGCGTGAGCTTATTGGGGTATTCGCGCGTGAGATGGGCCAGTGCGAGGGCGGCGAACTTGGCGGCGATCGCGGGCGTGAGTCGGGTCGTCATCGAAGCGGGAGGTAGATGGGATCGGGTGCGCTAACGATAGTCCCGCAGAAAATCTTCGGCAAGCCATGGGCGGGAACGATTCGATGAGCGCCGGAAACTCGACGATGGGAGCAAGGGCAACGGCAACGGCACCGCCGTTTCAATCGCCCGTTTTGACCCGTCGCGTTTTGCGCTTGCCGTTAGCCGCGGCCGACCCCTCGCCTTCGTCGCGCTCGAACTGCGGGGCCGCTTGGTAGCGGCGCATCGCCTCGCTCAAGTCGTCTTTGAGCCGGAGCAGCGACGCGACGGCGGGCGCGGGCGGCTGCAGCGCGGTCCAGAGCACATCGACGAGGCGTTCGGCCGTGGCATCGATGTCGGGGGTGCGCTGCCCGAGCGTGGCGTCCCACAGCACGTGCTCCATCGGGCCGAATACCATCGAACGCATCAAGCGCAGCGGCACGTCGGTGCGAATCTGTCCCGCTTGCTGCGCTTGCGCGAGCACCCGCATGAGCGGGGCCGTATAGCGGCGTTGCAACGCCGTTAGCTCGGCGCTCAGTTCGTGATGTTTCGCGCGGCCTTCCGACAACACGAGCGAGCACATGCCGGTGCCGTGCACGAGCATCAAGCGCAAATGAGTGCGAACGATGAAGGCAAATTGTTGGCGGGGGCCGCTCTCTCGCGGCAGCCCGGTCTCGATTGCCGCGATGATTTCGTCGTACCAATCGGCGATTACGCGCGCGCACAGTTCGCGTTTGCCGCGAAAGTAGCTGAAGACAGTCGCCTCGGACACGCCGAGCCTTTGGGCGATCTCCGCGGTCGTCGCGCGTTCGTAGCCTTTTTCGGAGAACACTTCGCGCCCGGCCTGAAGTATGTCCTTCACGCGTTGCTGCGACTTGCGTCCGGCCGGCTGGCGACGGGCGCCACCGGCTTCGGCCTTCGATTCTTCAACGGCTTGAGTCATATTCAACTTTGGGAGATCGGCGCGGATGCTGCGTAGGATACTAGCACCTGCATTGTCGTGCAGCATGTGGGTAGCGAGAAAATGAGTGGTACTCAAAAAAATTGTTGACGCTTACGTAAATGTGGCGTGAAATGCGCGGTGATCGAGCGCGCTTGCCGCTCTCGGGCCGGTCCGGCCCCAATCGGAATTCGAGGAGACATCCATGAGCAATGTGCCTGGTTTGCAATTCGCGCTCGGCGAAGACATCGACATGCTGCGCGATACGCTCGCCCACTTCGCAGCGAAGGAAATCGCACCCCGCGCGGCTGAAATCGACCGCACCGATCAATTCCCGATGGACCTTTGGCGCAAGTTCGGCGAACTCGGCGTGCTCGGCATGACCGTTTCGGAGGAATACGGCGGCGCGAACATGGGCTACACGGCGCACATGGTGGCGATGGAGGAGATCTCGCGCGCATCGGCGTCGGTAGGCCTGTCGTACGGCGCGCACTCGAACCTGTGCGTCAATCAAATCCACCGCAACGGCACGCCCGCGCAAAAGAGCAAGTACTTGCCCAAGCTCGTATCGGGCGAGCACGTGGGCGCACTGGCGATGAGCGAGCCCAATGCCGGTTCGGACGTCGTCAGCATGAAGCTGCGTGCCGATAAGCGCGGCGATCGGTACGTATTGAACGGCACCAAGATGTGGATCACGAACGGGCCCGATTGCGACACGCTCGTCGTCTATGCGAAGACGGATGTCGAAGCCGGAGCCCGCGGCATCACGGCTTTCATCGTCGAGAAAGGCATGAAGGGCTTCTCGGTCGCGCAAAAGCTCGACAAGCTCGGCATGCGCGGCTCGCATACGGGCGAGCTCGTGTTCGAAGACGTCGAAGTGCCCGAGGAAAACATCCTCGGCAGCCTGCACGGCGGCGTGAAGGTGCTGATGAGCGGCCTCGATTACGAGCGCGCCGTGCTTGCTGGCGGTCCGACCGGCATTATGCTCGCCTGCATGGACGCCGTCGTGCCCTACATTCACGATCGCAAGCAGTTCGGCCAGGCGATCGGCGAATTTCAACTGATCCAAGGCAAGGTCGCCGATCTCTACACGACGCTGCAAGCGTGCCGCGCTTATTTGTACGCGGTGGGCCGCCAGCTCGACACGCTTGGCAAGGAACACGTGCGGCAAGTGCGCAAGGATTGTGCGGGCGTCATTCTCTATACGGCGGAAAAAGCCACGTGGATGGCCGGCGAAGCCATCCAGATTCTCGGCGGCAACGGCTACATCAACGAATACCCCGTCGGCCGGTTGTGGCGCGATGCGAAGCTCTATGAAATCGGTGCGGGCACGAGTGAAATTCGCCGCATGCTCATCGGCCGCGAGCTGTTCGCCGAGACGGTTTGAAGTTGGACTCGATCTACATTTAAGACGCTAGCCGCGAGACGGAGCACCGGGCTTATGCCGATCATCGAAAGCAAGTTGAACCCACGCTCGGACGAGTTTCGAGCGAATGCCGCCGCATTGGAAGTTCTCGTCGCCGATTTGCGCGCGAAGATCGCACATGTGGCGCTGGGCGGCGGGCAGGCCGCGCGCGACAAGCACGTCTCGCGCGGCAAGCTGCTGCCGCGCGATCGGATCGCGCAGTTGCTCGATCCCGGCACGCCGTTTCTCGAGTTCTCGCAACTGGCCGCGTTCGGCATGTATCACGATGCGGCGCCGGGTGCGGGCGTCATCACGGGGATCGGCCGCATCGCAGGACAAGAATGCGTGATCGTCTGCAACGATGCGACGGTTAAAGGCGGGACTTACTATCCGATCACCGTCAAGAAGCACGTGCGCGCGCAGGAAGTCGCGTTCGAAAACCGGCTGCCGTGCGTCTATCTCGTCGATTCCGGCGGCGCGAACCTGCCCAATCAAGACGAGGTGTTTCCCGACCGCGATCATTTCGGCCGCATCTTTTTCAATCAAGCAAACATGTCGGCCACGGGCATCGCGCAGATCGCCGTCGTCATGGGCTCATGCACGGCGGGCGGCGCCTACGTGCCGGCAATGAGCGACGAATCGATCATCGTCAAGAATCAAGGCACGATTTTCCTGGGTGGCCCGCCGCTCGTCAAAGCGGCGACGGGCGAGGAAGTGAGCGCCGAGGATCTCGGCGGGGGAGACGTCCATACGCGTTTGTCGGGCGTGGTCGATCATCTCGCGCAGAACGATGCCCACGCATTGGCGCTCGCACGCGGCATCGTCGGCAAGCTCAACTTGACGAAGCAGCCCCCGCTTGCCCTGCGCGCGCCAAAGCCGCCGCGCTTCGATGCCCAAAGCCTTTATGGCGTGATTCCCGTCGATACGCGCAAGCCGTTCGACGTGCGCGAAGTGATCGCCCGCATCGTCGACGATTCCGAGTTCGACGAATTCAAGGCGCGCTACGGCACGACGCTCGTCACCGGCTTTGCGCATCTCTGGGGCCACCCCGTCGGCATCGTCGCGAACAACGGCATCTTGTTCTCCGAATCCGCGCTCAAGGGCGCGCACTTCATCGAGCTTTGCTGCCAGCGCAAGATCCCGCTCGTCTTCCTGCAAAACATCACGGGCTTCATGGTGGGCCGCAAGTACGAGAACGAAGGCATCGCGAGAAACGGCGCGAAGATGGTGACCGCCGTGGCAACGGCGAAGGTGCCCAAATTTACGGTCATCATCGGCGGCTCGTTCGGTGCGGGCAACTACGGCATGTGCGGTCGCGCTTATTCGCCTCGCTTCCTATGGATGTGGCCGAACGCGCGCATCTCGGTGATGGGCGGCGAGCAGGCCGCTTCGGTTCTCGCTACGGTCAAGCGCGACGGGATCGAACGCAAAGGCGGCATGTGGAGCCCCGATGAGGAAGAAGCGTTCAAGCGCCCGATTCGCGAGCAATACGAGCATCAAGGGCATCCGTACTACGCGAGCGCGCGGTTGTGGGACGACGGCGTGATCGATCCGGCGCAAACGCGCGATGTGTTGGGCCTCGGGCTCTCCGCAGCAATGAACGCGCCCATCGAAGAGACGCGTTTTGGCGTGTTCAGAATGTGATGCGGGCATGGCGCGTTCGCAAGCTTGGATTCGGCGCGCACAGCCTCTAGCCCAGGGCAAGGAGACGCTCAATGCAATACAGCATGTTGGAAGTTCGGTTTGCCGCGCATGTGGCGACGGTGACGCTCAATCGCCCCGACGTTCGCAATGCGTTCAACGAGACGACGATCGCCGAGTTGACCGATGCGTTCGGTCAGCTCGATGTGCGCGACGACGTGCGCGCGATCGTGCTTGCGGCCAACGGCCCGGCGTTTTGCGCAGGGGCCGACCTGAATTGGATGAAGAAGATGGCCACGTTCTCCGACGAGGAGAATCGTGTCGACGCGCGCCGTCTCGCCGATATGTTGTCGGCCATCTACCATGTCTCGAAGCCGGTCGTCGCACGGGTGTCGGGCGATGCCTTCGCGGGCGGCGTCGGTCTCGTCGCGGCGAGCGACATCGTCGTCACCGTGGACACGGCGCGGTTTTGCCTCTCGGAAGCGCGGCTTGGCCTCATTGCCGCGACGATCGCACCGTACGTTATCCGTGCGCTGGGCGAGCGCGCGTCGCGCCGCTACTTCACGACGGCCGAGCCGTTCGACGCCGCGACGGCGCTAAGGCTCGGACTCGTGCATGAAGCGGTCGCCGCCGATGCGCTCGATACCCGCATCGGGAAGATCACTGCCGCGCTGTGCGCGAACGGCCCGCAGGCGGTGCGCGAATCCAAGCGCCTGGTGCAAGACGTCGCCGGCCGCGTGCTGGACGAAACTTTGATCGACGATACCGCCCGCCGCATCGCGCGAATCCGCGCAAGCGAGGAGGGGCGCGAAGGCGTCGCGTCGTTCCTCGAAAAGCGCGCGCCCGCTTGGGCGGCGCACTGACCGCAACCCGATAGCCGCTTCACTGCGAGACACTCCATGTTCAACAAGATTTTGATTGCGAATCGCGGCGAGATCGCCTGCCGCGTGGCCGCGACGTGCAAGCGGCTCGGGATTGCGAGCGTCGCCGTCTATTCCGATGCGGACGCCAATGCGAAGCACGTGGCCGCATGCGACGAGGCGGTCCATATCGGCGGTGCCGCCGCGAGCGAGAGCTATCTGCTCATCGAGCGCATCATCGATGCAGCGTTGCGCACGGGCGCTCAGGCCGTTCATCCAGGCTACGGATTTCTTTCGGAGAACGAAGCATTCGCGCAAGCGTGCGAGGCGGCCGGGCTCGTTTTCATCGGGCCGCCGGTGTCGGCCATCGCGGCGATGGGATCGAAGGCGGCGGCCAAAGCGCTGATGCAGGCAGCGGACGTTCCGCTCGTGCCGGGCTATCACGGCGACGAACAAGATGCCGAGCTTCTGCAGCGCGAAGCCGATGCCATCGGCTATCCGGTGTTGCTCAAGGCGAGCGCCGGGGGCGGAGGCAAGGGCATGCGCGTGGTCGAGAAGCGGGAAGACTTCGCTGCCGCGCTGGCATCGTGCAAGCGTGAGGCCGCAAGCAGCTTCGGCAACGATCGCGTGCTCATCGAAAAGTATTTGACGCGTCCGCGCCACGTCGAAGTGCAAGTGTTTGCCGATCGGCACGGCGGCGCGGTGTACTTGTTCGATCGCGATTGCTCGGTGCAGCGGCGCCATCAAAAAGTCCTCGAGGAAGCGCCGGCGCCAGGGCTCTCCGACGGCGTGCGCCGCGCGATGGGCGAGGCCGCGGTGGCCGCGGCGCGAGCGGTCTCCTATGTCGGCGCGGGCACGGTCGAATTCATCATGACCGACAGCGCGTTCTATTTCATGGAGATGAACACGCGGCTGCAGGTGGAGCATCCGGTCACCGAAATGATTACGGGGCAGGATCTGGTCGAATGGCAATTGCGCGTGGCCGCCGACGAGCCGCTACCTCTCACGCAAGAACAATTGCGCATCGACGGCCATGCGATCGAGGCGCGCGTGTATGCCGAGAATCCGGCGCGCGGGTTCTTGCCGTCGACGGGCACGCTCAAGTATCTGCGCATGCCGCAGAGCGTCGAGTTTGCGATCGGTACGCCCGAGCGCGCGCCGGTGCGGATCGATAGCGGTGTGCGCGAAGGCGATACGATCACGCCGTTTTACGATCCGATGATCGCCAAGCTGATCGTGCACGGGGCCGATCGTGACGAAGCGCTCGCGCGCTTGAGCCGGGCATTGCAGGGCTGCGAGGCGGTAGGCCCGCAAACCAACGTGGCGTTCTTGCAGCGCATCGTGCAAAGCAAGCCGTTTGCAAGTGCCGATCTCGATACGGGTCTGATCGAGCGTCATCACGATGCTTTGTTCGCGCCGGTGGAGCGGCCGTTCAAGGCGGCCATGGCATTGGCATGCGCGGCGCTGCTCACGCGCGAGGGCGGTGTTGCCCATGGCGCGTCGCCGTGGGATGCGCTATCGCATTGGCGCTTGAACGGCCGTTACCTTCAAACGATCGAATGGCGCGACGTGGAAAACGACGGCGCTTTCAAGGTCGCTTACACGCGCGAGGGCGATCTGCGCGAGTTGGAGCACGACGGCCAGCGCGATGCGTTCGACTGGTGGCGCGGTAGCGAGCCGCATACATTCGGGGTGCGTCTGGGCGAGCAGCGCATCACGGGGCGCGTGTTCATCGATAGCGACGTGTTTCACGTCTTTGGCCACGGCGCGGCGCTGGCGTTCGAGTGGCAGAACTTGCTCGCCCACGCGGCCGATGCGGAGCATGGCGAAGGGCGGTTGACCGCGCCGATGCCGGGCAAGGTGATCGCCGTGCTGGTCGAGCCGGGCGCCGTGGTGGAGAAAGGCACACCGCTCATCGTGATGGAGGCGATGAAGATGGAACATACGATCGGTGCGCCCGCTGCGGGCAAGGTGGCCGAAGTGCTCTACGCCGTGGGCGATCAAGTGGCCGATGGTGCGCAGTTGCTAGTCATGGATGCGCAGTAGGGCGATCGGAAGGGCGCGCCACGCAGGAACAGAGGCCGTCCTGGCCGATCCGTGCGGCGGCGCGCTAGACGGCATCGGCAAAATTGGAGGGAGGTCGCAGCGTTAGGCGATGCGTTCGGCCTTCATGGCGCGAAGGCGTTGCGCGGCTTCGCGCAGGCCTGTGAAGATCCGGGCCGCCACCTTCTCCGGAAAATGCGGTGGCAGAGCCTAGCAGGCATAAACGGCAAATATTTGCGTCAGGAATATCGATCCGACCGATTCGCTTCGTGATGGTCCTCAGCTTAAATATTCTTCACACGCATAAATAGCGTTTATTCCTCACGCGAATAAACGTTCGGCGTGCGCGCCCGGAGCGGGCGAAGCCCGTTACTGCAGGGTGCCCCAGCGCTCCACCGCGGGCTCGGCCGACGCCCACTTCCACTGCGCGCCCTGCTTGCAAGCGCTGGCGGTGAACCAGTACACCTTCGAATCGGGCTTGTCGCCGTCGACGACCGAGAACGCAAACTCTTTGCAGGCGGCCAGCGCGCTGTCGATTTCGCGGGTCACGCGCACTTCGCCGTGACCATTTTCGATGGGAAGCGTGTGGTCGACGCGCCACGGCTGCGCCGCGCCGACCGGCAACTGCCCGGCCAATGCGGCAATCGCGTTTTGCTGGTCGCGATGCATGCCGCGCATGTAGCGATTCACCGCTTCGTCGGTCGCCGATTGCACTGCAATGCCCACACCGATGCCGACCGCGGGGTTGGCCGTGACCGCGCCCGTCGCTACGCCCGCGACTGCGCCGCTCGCCGCGCCGATCGACGCGCAGCCGCTCACGAGCGCGCCCGCGCCGATGCACGCGAGCGCGACGAGAATCACGCGCGCGCTCATTGCAAAGCGCCCCATCGTTCGGTGGCGGGCTCGGCCGACGCCCACTTCCACGTATTGCCATCGCGGCATACGGAGGCGACGTAAAACGCGCTCGAAGCCGCATTGTTCGTGGTCTCAGCCTGATCGACGGAGAACACGATTTCCTTGCAGTCCAGCGCACCCGTGCTGATCGCACGGCTAACCGTGACGCGGCCGTGCTCGTCGGGATCGAGCGGGACGCTATGCCGGGTCGTCCACGGTGCGACCGCGCCTACGGCCAACGGCCCGGCCGCAGCCGCAATCGTGTTCTGCGTATCGCGGTGGACTACGCGTTCGGTGTATTGCACACCCGCTTTGGCAGCGGCAACCGCGCCAAGACCGATACCCGTCGCGACGGCCGCGTTGCGGGTGACTTTCGATGCGAGGGCTGCGCCGGCGATACCGGCGCCTGCCGAGGCGCTTTCCGTGTACACGGAGCTGCAGCCGCTCAAATCGGCGATGGCCGCTGCGACGAGCGCGGCGGCCGCGAACCGGCGCATTGTCTTTTGCATATCCGCTGCCTTTTTATTCATAGCCTTTTGCTTATTGCGTTCTGACAGCATGAAGCACGCCTTGCGCCTGGCGAGCGCTTCAGCTCGTCGTGTAGCGCCGCGGCGCGCGCGACGCCGCGGCATTTTGCAGCAATGGATTCAAAAAGGGCATTCGAAAATTGCAAAAAATTGCAAAGTGGCGGCGTGAGCGAGCTGCGACCCAGACACTGGGACGTGACGGGAATCGGATTTAGTGCCCCGTGCCGTCGGTTCTCATTCTCTTATCCATGAAATGGGTGATTGCATATCGAAGCAACTTGCGGGACAGGGCGCTAGGACGCATCGGCGCATCGATGATCGAGCAGTGTTTCGGCCGAGCCTGTTCCTGCGTCGGTGTCGATGCTGCTGTTGACGATCAACCATCCCGCCTGCTCGGCGGAAGGGCCGGCCCCGGCGACGAGGATCGTTTGCCCGGCCATCGCGTCCGGATTCGTCTTGTCGCCGGCCACGAGATCGAACGGATTGAAATCGAAAGTAGGACCCGGCACGCGCATCACGCGGTAGCGGGTGCCGTCGATCGTAAGGGGAGCCCACATGCGCGGTGGATCGCTGCGATGCGCAGCCAGCGCCGATACGGCATCGGCGCGCATGCAGTCGATGTGGATGTGCAACTGCTCTTGCGAGCGCCGCATCGCCGAATTGATTTCGAGCCCGATTTCGTCATCGGCGAGCGGGGGGCGCTGTGCTTTCTTTAGACTGGCTTCGACGAAACTTCGCGCATGCCACGCATCGGCCCAGTAATTCGGCGCGTCGGGGGCGAGCAGGCGGGGGTTTTCAATGCCGGAAATCCGATCGGTAGGAATCAAGAGATGCTGCGCCACACCCTGTCGATCGCGCAAGATGGCGAAGCGGCCCGGCAAATCGACAGTCGCGCAGATGCCGGGTTTGCCCGTCGTGCGCGCGGCGGGCACGCAGTCGAAGTTGACGATTTGCCAGAGTGCGTTCGGATCGGCTGCCGCCAGCACCGAGCATCCGGATGCGATGAGGGTGGCGCAGGCGGCTAGCGCTAAAGCGCGGCGGCGAATCGAATTGGACATGGCCTGTCGCGTAGATGCGGATGAGGAGACGCGGCCATTGTGTCATGTCAGCCAGGCGGACGGCGCCAAACTGCGCAGCGCCGCCCGTGCGCAGCCACCGGAGGCGGCGCGCTTCAAAACACGTCAGAGTCAGAACACCTTCGTGATCGTCGCGAAGAACGTCGTTTGCAACGGGTTCGACACGGCGATATTGCCCGAGGAGTCGGGTGCGCCCGTGGTGTAGTGATCGTAGGCGTTAGTTGCGCCCCAGCCCTTGGTCACCGCCCCCGTCAAGGTCCAGCCGCCGTCGAACGTCTTCGATACGGCAACCTTCGCGTCTTGCCAGTTGTACGCCGAGAAGTTTTGCACGCGCTGCCAACCGTAATGCAAGAGCAGGGAGCAGCCGTGCGTCAGATCGATGTTGGTGTTCAAGTCGAGGTAGCCGGAGCCGCGGCTGCCCTTACCGCTGCCTATCCCGAGCGATTGACTGTCATAGCCGAAGTAATTCGGCGTATAGGTCAGCCAATACTTCGCGGTGAACCACTTATAGGTCAACGCCGCGACGAACTCGCCATAGTTGTAGCTCGTGTTGCTTGCCGACATGCGCGCGCCCGGGTACACGTAGTAGTAAAGCGTGCCCGTGTACGAGAGATCGCCAAGCGCGCCGCCGTATCCGCCATAAAGATCCCACTCGACGGTGCCGCCTTCGATGAACTTGCTGCTGACGCTCGACAGCCACGTTCCTGCGAACAGCCCGCTCGAATGCGTGTAGTCGAACCCGCCTTGAATCGCCGGTTTGCCCCAGGTCTGCCGGAAGCCGCGCGAGACGTATTGCGAAGCAAGCGTGACGTTGGCGGTGAACGGAGAAGCGGCGGGCGCTGCCGGGGCCGCCGGCTGTGCGCTCGCCGCCGTTGCCGCCGGATCGGGCGCCGCCGCCGTTGCGGCCGGCGCACTCGCGCCGCTCGGTTCGGCCGTCTGCGCAAGCGTAGTGTGCGCATACAGAGAACCGACCAAAAGCGCCGCGCCGCCAAGCGCGGTCGATTTGAGGCGTGACTTTGTTTTCGGGTAAGTCATGATGCGCTCCGTCGTCGTTGTAATCGGTATGACCGGCCACCTCTTTTGGATGCTTATCGGGTGCGGATCCGGTTGGCTGAGTATTGCCAGCCGATATGCGCCGTGCCGAGGCGTTTTTGGACGGAAATTTGTGCTTTCGCGACATGCCGATTGCGTGCACGGTTTGCATTTAGGGCGCGCGGCCTTATGCTTCGGCGCTCGGCGGGAGACAAGGGGGTTCTGGGGCGACGCGCGTGTCGCATTTTCGCAAGCGTGCGTCGGAATTCGTCGGCCACCCGGGGATTTTTCTCGCAACCATGTAGGCAGACTGTGCAGGCGTCGGCCTGCCGCAAGGAGACGGAAGAGATGAGTTCACCGAAGGTAAGGGTGCAAGGGCTCTGCAAGGTATTCGGCGCGAATCCCAAGCAAGCGCTCGAGATGCTGGCCGCCGGCGCGACGAAGGATGAAATCTTCGCGCGAACCGGCCAGATCGTCGGCGTGCATAACGTTTCGTTCGATGTGCCCGAGGGCGAAATCTTCGTCCTCATGGGGCTGTCCGGCTCCGGCAAGTCGACGCTGATTCGCCTGATCAATCGGCTCGTCGACCCGACCGCGGGCCACGTGCTGATCGACGGACGCGACATCGCATCGGCGCGGCGCGGCGAGCTGACCGCATTGCGTCGAACCGACATGAGCATGGTGTTTCAATCCTTCGCGCTCATGCCGCAGCGCACCGTGCTGTCGAACGCGGCGTTCGGGCTCGAAGTGGCCGGGCTTTCGCGCAAGGTGCGCGAAGCACGCGCGATGACGGTTCTCGAGCAAGTCGGGCTCGCGCCGTTCGCTCATAAGCTGCCGGCCGAGCTGTCGGGCGGCATGCAGCAGCGCGTGGGCCTGGCTCGAGCCCTTGCCGTGAACCCGTCGCTGATGATCATGGACGAAGCGTTCTCGGCGCTCGATCCGCTCAAGCGCAAGGAAATGCAGAACGTGTTGCTGCAACTGCAAAAAGAGCAGCGCCGCACGATTCTGTTCGTCTCGCACGATTTGGAAGAGGCGCTGCGCATCGGCAACCGCATCGCGATCATGGAAGGCGGCTGTCTCGTGCAACTCGGCACGCCGCAGGAAATCATCAGCCGACCTGCGAACGATTACGTCCGCGCTTTTTTCGAGGGTGTCGACACGAGCCGCTATCTGACGGCGGGCGACTTGATGCAGACCGACGCCGTGCCGCTCGTCAGGCAGTTCAATGCCGCCGGCATTGCGGCTTCGCTGAACGGCAGCGCCGATTACGCATTCGTGCTCGATGCGCAGCGCAAATTTCGCGGCTTCGTCACGCGCGAGGCGCTTGGCGCGAGTAGCCCGGAACTCACGCAGGTCGATTCGATCGCGCGCAGCGCGCCGCTCGACCAGGTCGTCTCGCGTGTCGTAGCCAATGCGCGCGCCCTGCCCGTCGTCGACGACGACGGCTGCTATTGCGGCTCGGTCGATCGCGCCGTCGTCCTTCAAGCCATCACCCGCACGCGAGGCTCCCATGTCTGAACTCATTCCGCTCGGCACTTGGGTCGACCAATCCGTCCACTATCTGCTCGATCACGACAGCCGCACCTTCGATACGATCGGCCGCGGGATCGAAGCCTTCGCCGCGCTCGTCGAACACGGCTTGCAAATCATCCCGATGTGGGCGCTGATGGCGTGCTTCATCGCCGTAGGGCTCTGGCGTGTCGGCTGGCGCTTTGCGCTCTTCACCACGCTGTCGTTGCTGTTGATTTACGCGACCGGGTTCTGGGATCAGACGGTCATCACGCTCGGGCTGACGTTGTCATCGACGCTGATCAGCCTCGTATTCGGCATTCCTCTGGGCATTTGGACGGCCAAGGACAAGCATGTCGCCCTCGTCGTGAGGCCGATTCTCGATTTGATGCAGACGATGCCGGCGTTCGTCTATCTGATTCCGGCGGCGATGCTGTTCGGTCTCGGCCGCGTTCCGGGCATTCTGTCGACAGTCATCTTCGCGATGCCGCCCGCGGTGCGCCTGACGAGCCTCGGGATTCGCCACGTCAATCGCGAAATCGTCGAAGCGGGGCAGGCGTTCGGTTGCACGCCGTTGCAGTTGCTCTACAAGGTGCAGTTTCCGAACGCGTTGCCCTCGATCATGCAGGGCGTCAATCAGACGATCATGATGGCGCTCTCGATGGTGATCATTGCGTCGATGGTGGGAGCCGGCGGCCTGGGCAACGACGTGCTGGCCAGTATTCAACGGCTCGATATCGGTCTCGGGTTCGAAAGCGGCCTGTCCGTCGTGTTGCTGGCGATCATTCTCGATCGCATTACGGAAAGCTTCGGCCGCACGCCCGGGACGGCGAACGCGCCGCGTTTCAAAGGGTTGCGCAATGTGATGCGGCTGCGTGGCAGCGCCCAGCAGCCCGCGACGCAAAGCTGAAGCGAACGAGGCCAGCATGACGCCCGCCACCGTGATGCAGCCTGAAGCGGCTCAGTTCGCGCCCCCCGTCCACTTCGGGTTTCTGACGCTGCCGAACTTTTCGATGATCGCATTCACGAGCGCCGTCGAAGTCCTTAGGATGACGAACTATGTCGGCCGCGCCTCGCACTACCGTTGGTCGGTTATCTCGACCGACGGCGTGCCGGTGCGAGCCAGCAACGGCGTGACGGTCACGCCCACGCGTACCCTAGAGGAAGTCGGCGTGCCCGACGTCCTGATCGTCTGCGGGGGCACGCAAATTCGCAGTGTGGTCGATACGCGCGTGAAGGCGCTGCTCGCCGATCTCGGCGCGCGCGGCGTGCCGCTCGGCGCGCTGTGCACGGGCGCTTATGCGCTCATGAGCGCCGGCTTGCTCGACGACTATCGCTGCACCGTGCATTGGGAGGACATGTCGGCGTTGCACGCGGAATTTCCGCGTGTGAAGTTCTCCGACGAACTCTTCGTCATCGATCGAGACCGTTTGACCTGCACGGGCGGCACGGCGCCGCTC
Source organism: Paraburkholderia sp. (assembly GCA_004322045.1). GTDB lineage: Bacteria > Pseudomonadota > Gammaproteobacteria > Burkholderiales > Burkholderiaceae > Trinickia. Next base: position 55,324 of record SCRN01000034.1, on the reverse strand, counting down.
GATTTGATGCTGCATCTCGTGGGCGAGCGGTGCGGCCGCAATCTCGCCGCGCAGGTTTCCGCCCAGTTCATTCTCGAGCGAATCCGCAGCGCTTCCGACCATCAACCGATTCCGGTCGATGCGCGCATCGGTTTTTCGCGAGCCGAATTGATCGAAGTCGTACGGCTCATGGAGGCCAACATCGAAGAGCCGCTGTCGCTCGAGGAACTGGCGCGCCTCGTGCGGCTCTCGCAGCGTCACCTGCAACGCATGTTCAAGGTGTACCTCGATGTATCGCCAACGCATTACTACCTTTCGCTGAGGCTGCGGCGCGCGCGCGACTTGCTCAGAACGACCGATACGTCGATCGCGCGCGTCACCTCGGTTTGCGGTTTCCAATCGCCCTGTCATTTCAGCAAAGCATATCGCGCCCAGTTCGGCTATGCGCCAAGCCGGGAGCGCCGGCAGGCGCATTGATGTTGCTGCAAGGGTTTAGGCATTGTTGTCATTGCGGTCGATGTTCTCGAAAACGGCGAAACGCCGACATAACTGTGCGAACTGAGGAGAGTATATGAACCATCGCTTGATGAAGGGCGGTCTGGCTGCGGCCGCCGCGATCCTGATGACGACGAGCGCGTATGCAGCCGATCCGGCCGCATGCCGCAACGTGCGATTCGCCGACGTGGGGTGGACCGACATCGCCGCGACGACGGGGATCGCATCGACCGTCTTCGAAGGGCTCGGCTATAACCCCACGAAGACGATCGCCTCGGTGCCGATCACGTTCGCCGGCATCAAGAGCAAACAGATCGACGTCTTTCTCGGCTATTGGTCGCCGACGATGGACCCGATGATCGAGCCGTTCGTCAAAGCGAAGCAAATCGAAGTGCTGTCCACGCCGAATCTGACCGGGGCCAAATACACGCTCGCCGTCCCCGATTATGTCTATAACGGCGGTTTGAAGACATTCGCCGATATTCAAAAATATGCCGATAAGCTCGGCGGCCGCATTTACGGCATCGAACCGGGCAACGACGGCAATGCGCTGATCAAAAAGATGATCGACGCCAACCAATTCGGCCTAGGCAAGTTCAAGCTCGTGGAATCGAGCGAGGCGGGCATGCTCGTTCAGGTCAATAAGGCGACGCGCGAGAAGCAGTGGATCGTTTTCCTCGGCTGGGAACCGCATCCGATGAACGTGCAGATGAAGATCGACTACTTGAGCGGCGGCGACGATGTCTTCGGGCCGAACTACGGCGAGGCGAAAGTCTTCACGGCAACGCCGCCCGACTATTCCGCGCGCTGCCCCAACGCCGCGAAACTCGTGTCGAATCTGCATTTCACGACCGACATCGAGAATCACGTCATGATGCCGATCATGGATAAGCAGGACCCGAACAAGGCGGCTGCGCAGTGGTTGAAGAAGAACCCGCAGGTGCTCGACAAGTGGCTGGCGGGTGTGACGACGATCGACGGCAAAGATGGGTTGGCCGCCGTCAAGTCGTATATTGCGGCGCATTGAGTGTGGGTCGCGCCCGCGCAACGTGCTTGTCTCATGGGCGCGTTGCGCAGGCGATCGCTACGATAGCGCGCCCGACGCCGAGAAATAGTCTTCGTACTCCTTATCGGTAGCCTCGCTGCCCGCGCGCTGCTCGCGAAACGCGACGGGGGGCATGCCGTACTGCTTGCGAAACTCGCGGCCCAGATGCGACGCGTCCGAGAAGCCGCAACTCGATGCGATATCCGCGACGCTTCTGTCGGAACTCGTCAACAACCAAGCAGCCGTGCGTAGCCGTACGTGCTTGGCGAAGGTCTGCGGCGTCTTTCCCGTTTGCGCCTTGAAAAGCCGCTCGAGCTGACGCGGCGAAAGATCGAGCTTGCAGGCCAGCTCTTCGAGCGGCAGCGCGCGCCCGACATGCTGCTCCATCAATAGGATCGCCCGCTTGATCTTCGGATGTGTCGACGGCTCGAGCCCGGGCGGATGCGGTTGCGGCGCATTGCCTTTTTGCATTTCTCCGACGAGCAGGATGCGCAACGCCTTCTGCACCGTCGAATGCTCGAAGTGCCGCAGTAGGATGGCCGCGGCGACATCGATCGATGCCCGCCCGCCGGAGCACGTGATGCGGCGCCGATCGATGACGAACAGGCGATCGGCCACGAGCATCTCGGCGTTTGCCGATGGAAAACGCTCGATGAAATCCCAGTAGTGAAACCAACTCACACACACGCGGTGACCTTCGAGCACGCCCGCTCGCATCAGCGTGAAGACGCCCGTGCAAATCCCGACGATCGTCGCGCCGCCGCTTGCAGCGCGTCGAATGAAGGCCAGCGTTTCGTCATCGGCCTGCGGGCCTGAATGCAGCAGCCCGCCCACTACGACCACGTAGTCGAACGGCTCGGACTCGTCGAAGGTCTCCCACGGCGTGATCTGAATGCCGCAACTCGCGCGCACGGGCGCAAGCGCCTTACCGACGACGCTCCAAGCGCACCGGACGGGCTTGCTGAAGTCGCTATCGTCGGCCGAGAGCCGCAACATGTCGACGAAGCCGGAAAATGCCGTCAGCGTGAAATTGGGCAGCAATACGATGCCGAAGCGGATGCGCTCTCGCGAGACGGGAGAAACGAGCGGTGACGGATCGACAGCGTTCATGCTAAGGAAGAATAGGGGGCCGCAACGGCGGCGTATGCATACAGCGTCGCCGCAGTGTACCTCCGGCGCTTGTGTTTTTCCGCCGCCAATCATAGTTCAAACGCATGCAACGGCCTATCGGTTCGGCGTTTGGCGGCGGCATCCCAAGGCGATGCCGCTTTTGTTCTATCGGGGAATTTTACGCTTTGGTGTACTTGAGTCCATGCGTAGCGGCCCGAATCCGCGTAATTCGTCTCTCTCAACGATCGACCGATCAATCAATCGATCGATCAAACGATCAAACGATCCCAACGCGAGGCAGCCCCATGAACGTAAGCGTCTTCGATCTGTTCAAGATCGGCATCGGCCCGTCCAGTTCGCATACCGTCGGGCCTATGATCGCGGCGTGCGGCTTCGTCGCGCATGTCGAGGACGCCAATCTGCTCGCTTATGTGCGCCGCATCAAAGTGGAGCTTTACGGCTCGCTGGGCGCCACGGGCAAGGGGCACGGCACCGACAAGGCGGTCTTGCTCGGTCTCGAAGGTAATTTGCCCGATGCGATCGACCCCGACCTGATCGAGCCCCGGCTCGCCGCGATTCGTTCGAACAAGATGCTGCAGTTGCTGGGTCGCTCGGAAATCCGTTTCGAGGAAAAGGAAGATCTCTCGTTCTATCGCAAGCTGATGAGCGGCACGACGGTCGTCCACCCCAACGGCATGCGCTTTCAAGCCTTCGACGAGCACGGCCAACTGCTGGTTGAAAAAGAGTATTACTCGATCGGCGGCGGTTTCGTCGTCAATCGCGAAGGGGATCGCGTTAACGGCGTGCGTGCCGGCGCGCAAGTGCCGCATCCGTTTCGCACCGGCGCCGACTTGATGCGCGCATGCTCCGAAAGTGGCTTGTCGATCGCCCAAATCGCATTCGAGAACGAGTGCGTCACGCGTTCTCCCGCTGAGGTGCGTGAAGGGTTGCTCGCCATTTGGCGCACCATGGCCACCTGCGTGGAGCGCGGCTGCCGAACCGATGGGGAATTGCCCGGCCCGATGCGCGTGAAGCGCCGCGCCGCGGAACTCGCCAAGCATCTGCGCGCGCGTTCGGAAGAATCGCTGCGCGATCCGCTCTCCATGCTCGACTGGGTCAACCTCTATGCCATGGCGGTGAACGAGGAGAACGCCGCGGGCGGCCGTGTCGTCACCGCGCCCACGAACGGCGCGGCCGGCGTCATTCCGGCGGTGCTGCACTACTACGTCAAGTTCGTGCCGGGCGCAAACGAGAATGGAATCGTCGACTTCCTGCTGACGGCTGCCGCGATCGGCATCATCTACAAAGAGACCGCGTCGATCTCGGGCGCCGAAGTGGGTTGCCAAGGCGAAGTCGGCGTGGCCTGCTCGATGGCCGCCGCGGCGCTGGCGGCCGTCATGGGCGGCACGCCGAGGCAAGTCGAGAATGCGGCCGAGATCGGCATGGAGCACAACCTCGGCATGACCTGCGACCCGGTCGGCGGGCTCGTGCAGATTCCCTGCATCGAGCGCAACGCGATGGGGGCGATCAAGGCCCTCAACGCCTCGCGCATGGCGCTCAAAGGCGACGGAGAACATTATGTTTCGCTCGATTCGGTCATCAAAACGATGCGCGAGACGGGCGCTGACATGAAGACCAAATACAAGGAGACGTCCCGCGGCGGGTTGGCCGTGAACGTCATCGAATGCTAATCGACCCATCGGGACCACCGCTATGAGCCGCTTTTCAATATTCAGTTTGGTGCGCAACGGGTTGTCGTACCACGAGAACTGGGAGCGCCAATGGCGCAGCCCCGAACCCAAGCGCGAGTACGACGTCGTGATCGTCGGCGGAGGCGGGCACGGGCTCGCCACGGCGTACTACCTTGCCAAGGAGCACGGCGTGCGCAATATCGCCGTGCTCGAAAAAGGTTGGATCGGCGGCGGCAATACGGCGCGCAATACGACGATCATTCGCTCGAACTATCTGTGGGACGAATCGGCCGCGCTCTATGAGAAGGCGATGAAGCTCTGGGAAGGGCTCTCGCAAGACGTCAACTACAACGTCATGTTCAGCCAGCGCGGCGTGATGAATTTGGCCCATACGCTGCAGGACGTGCGCGATACGCAACGGCGCGTGAATGCGAACCGCCTGAACGGCGTCGATGCCGAATTCTTGACGCCCGAGCAGATCAAGGAGATCGAGCCGACGATCAACTTGAACGCCCGCTATCCGGTGCTCGGCGCGTCGTTCCAACGGCGTGGCGGCGTAGCCCGGCACGATGCGGTGGCCTGGGGTTTCGCGCGGGGCGCCGACGCGCATGGCGTCGACATCATTCAAAACTGCCAGGTGACGGGCATTCGCCGCGAAGGGGGCGCCGTGGTCGGCGTCGATACGGTGAAGGGCTTCATCAAGGCGAAGAAAGTGGCGGTGGTCGCTGCTGGCAACACCACCACGCTCGCCGACATGGCGGGCGTGCGTTTGCCGCTCGAGAGCCATCCGCTGCAGGCGCTCGTATCCGAGCCGATCAAGCCCGTGGTCAATACCGTCGTGATGTCCAACGCGGTGCATGCGTACATCAGCCAATCCGACAAGGGCGATCTCGTGATTGGCGCGGGCATCGATCAGTACGCCGGCTTTGGGCAGCGCGGGAGCTTTCATGTCATCGAAGGCACGCTGCAGGCCATCGTCGAAATGTTCCCCGTGTTCTCGCGCGTGCGCATGAACCGTCAGTGGGGCGGCATCGTCGATGTCTCGCCCGACGCCTGCCCAATCATCAGCAAGACCGATGTCAAGGGGCTCTATTTCAACTGCGGATGGGGGACGGGCGGCTTCAAGGCGACGCCCGGATCGGGATGGGTGTTCGCGCACACGATCGCGAACGATGCGCCGCATCCGCTGAATGCGCCGTTTTCGCTCGATCGTTTCTATACGGGCCACCTCATCGACGAGCACGGCGCTGCTGCCGTCGCGCACTGACGCACCGCTACGAAGGAGAATCACATGTTGCTGATCGAATGCCCTTGGTGCGGGCCGCGCGCCGAAAGCGAGTTTTCCTGCGGCGGAGAAGCCGACATTGCGCGCCCGTTGGAACCGGAGAAGCTCAGCGATCGCGAGTGGGGCGATTACCTCTTCATGCGTAAGAATCCACGCGGCGTGCATCGCGAGCAGTGGCTGCATACGCAAGGCTGCCGGCGCTGGTTCATGGCCACGCGCGATACCGTGAGCTATGCGTTCCATGGCTATGAAACGTTCGGGGGCGCGGCAGCGCCCGGCGCGAGCGAGCCGCACGAGACTGCGCGCAAGAACACGCAAGGGGGCAAATAACATGAGCAATCAAAAAGACCGCTTGGCGTCCGGCGGCCGGGTCAACCGGGCGATTCCGCTGACGTTTACGTTCAACGGCCGCACATATCAGGGCTATCAAGGCGATACGCTCGCCTCGGCGTTGCTTGCCAACGGCGTGCATTTCGTTGCGCGGAGCTGGAAGTATCATCGGCCGCGCGGCATCGTGACGGCGGGTGTCGAAGAGCCGAATGCGATCGTTCAACTCGAGAACGGGGCCTATACCGTGCCGAACGCGCGCGCGACCGAAGTCGAGTTGTATCAAGGGCTCGTTGCGCGCAGCGTCAATGCGGAGCCTTCCTTGGAGAACGACAAGCTCGCCGTCAATCAAAAGATCGCGCGCTTCATTCCTGCGGGCTTTTACTACAAGACGTTCATGTGGCCGCGCAAGTGGTGGCCGAAGTACGAGGAGAAGATTCGCGAAGCCGCGGGCCTGGGCAAGGCGCCCGATACGCCCGACGCCGACCGCTACGACAAGTGCTTCGCGCATTGCGACGTGCTCGTCGTCGGTGGCGGTCCGGCCGGCCTCGCGGCAGCTCATGCGGCGGGCAGTTCCGGCGCGCGCGTGATCCTCGTCGACGATCAGCGCGAACTGGGCGGCTCGCTCCTTTCGTGCCGCGCGCAGATCGACGGCAAAAGCGCGGTGCAGTGGGTCGAAAAGATCGAGCAGTCGCTCGCCCAGATGCCCGACGTCAAAGTGCTCTCGCGCAGCACCGCGTTCGGCTATCAAGATCACAATCTCGTGACCGTCGTGCAGCGGCTGACCGATCACGTGCCCGTGTCGATGCGCAAAGGTACGCGAGAACTCGTTTGGAAGATTCGCGCCAAACGCGTGATCCTGGCCACGGGCGCGCACGAGCGGCCGCTCGTGTTCGGCAACAACGATCTGCCCGGGATCATGCTGGCGTCGGCCGTGTCGACCTATATCCATCGCTACGGTGTGCTGCCGGGGCGCGAGGCGGTCGTCTTCACGAATAACGACGATGGCTATCAATGTGCGCTCGATTTGAAATCGAGCGGCGCGAAAGTCACGGTCGTGGACCCGCGTGCGCAAAGCGACGGCTCGCTGCCCGCCGCGGCGCGCCGCCACGGCGTGATCGTGATGACCGGCGCCGTAGTCAATCAAGCAGCTGGAAAGCGCCACGTGACGTCGGTGGAAGTCGCGTCGTTCGCGGGCGGTAAGGTGGGTGCGACCGTCGCGAATTTGTCGTGCGATCTCGTGGCGATGTCGGGCGGATGGAGTCCTGTGCTGCATCTGTTCGCGCAGTCGGGCGGCAAAGCGCATTGGCATGACGAGAAAGCCTGCTTCGTGCCGGGCAAGGGGATGCAGCCCGAAGTCAGCGTGGGCGCGGCATCGGGCGAATTCGGCCTCGCGCGCGGCGTGCGGCTGGCAATCGACGCCGGTGTCGAGGCTTCACGCTCGCTCGGCTTCAAGGACGCCACGCGGCCCGCGTCGCCCCAAGTGGCCGATATCAAGGAGTCGAAGATACTGCCGCTGTGGCTCGTCGGCAGCCACGAGCGTGCGGCGCGCGGGCCGAAGCAGTTCGTCGATTTTCAGAACGACGTGTCGGCGGCCGACATCCTGCTCGCCGCACGCGAAGGCTTCGAATCGGTCGAGCACGTGAAGCGCTATACGGCGATGGGTTTCGGCACGGATCAGGGCAAGCTCGGCAACATCAACGGCATGGCGATCCTCGCGCAGGCGCTCGGCAAGACGATTCCCGAAACGGGGACGACGACGTTCCGCCCGAATTACACGCCGGTGACGTTCGGCGCCATCGCGGGCCGCGAGATCGGCGACTTCATCGATCCGATCCGCAAGACCTGCATTCACGAATGGCATGTCGAGCATGGCGCATTGTTCGAGGACGTGGGCAACTGGAAGCGTCCTTGGTACTTCCCGAAAGCCGGCGAGGATTTGCATGCTGCGGTTGCCCGCGAATGCCTCGCGGTGCGAACGAGTGTCGGCATCATGGACGCTTCGACGCTCGGCAAGATCGACGTGCAAGGTCCCGACGCGGCCAAGCTATTGAATTGGGTGTACACGAACCCCTGGTCGAAACTCGAAGTGGGCAAGTGCCGCTACGGTTTGATGCTCGACGAGAACGGCATGGTGTTCGACGATGGCGTGACCGTGCGCCTTGGCGAGCAACACTATCTGATGTCGACGACATCCGGCGGCGCCGCACGGGTGCTGACCTGGCTCGAGCGTTGGGTGCAAACCGAATGGCCCGACATGAAGGTGCGCATGGCATCGGTGACCGACCACTTCGCCACGTTTGCGGTGGTCGGCCCCAACAGCCGCAAGGTGCTGCGCAAAGTGTGCCGCGACGTCGATTTCTCGAACGAAGCATTCCCGTTCATGTCGTTCCGGGAGGGGAAGGTTGCCGATGTTCCCGCACGCATCATGCGCATCAGCTTCTCGGGCGAGCTCGCCTACGAGGTCAACGTGCCGGCCAACGCGGGTCGCGCGGTCTGGGAGGCATTGATGGCGGCGGGTGACGAATTCGACATCACGCCTTACGGCACGGAGACGATGCACGTGCTGCGCGCCGAGAAGGGTTACATCATCGTCGGGCAAGATACCGACGGTTCGATGACGCCGTTCGACTTGGGCATGGGCGGTCTCGTGGCCAAGACGAAAGATTGTCTCGGCAAGCGCTCGCTCACGCGCTCCGATACGGCGAAGGAGGGGCGTAAGCAATTGGTGGGACTCCTAACGGACGATCCTTCATACGTCCTGCCCGAAGGCAGCCAAATCTTGCCGCAGGGCGTCAACGGGCCGGCTGCGAACCAAGTCGCCGCGGAACCCGTGCCGATGCTCGGGCACGTCACGTCGAGTTACTACAGTCCGATTTTGAAGCGCTCGATTGCCATGGCGGTGGTGAAGGGAGGGCTCGGCAAGATGGGGCAGAAGGTGTCGGTCGATCTGAACGGCAAAGCGATGGCGGCGACGATCGCGAGCCCCGTCTTCTACGACGTCGAAGGAGTGCGTCAACATGTGGAATGAAAACCGAAGCAATGCGGCGGTAGCGGGCGCACGTTCGTCGCTCGAATCGCCCCTCATCGGCGCACAAGCGCTGCTCGATGCGAATCAGGCGCTGCAGTCGAAGGCGTTTCGCTTGCGTGAGCGGCCCTTCCTCGATCTGGCGAACCTGCGCGGCGATGTGCGCGATCGCGAGTTCGTCGCCGCCGTGGAGCGCGCGATCGGGGTTCGCCTGCCGGTCAAGCCGAACACGGTTGCGAAAGGAGCGGAGTATGACGCGCTATGGCTCGGGCCGGACGAATGGCTCGTGCGGTCGAACGAAGCGCGTACGCCCGAGCTCGAAGGCAAATTGCGCACGGCGATGGGCACGCTGTTCGCGTCGTCCGTGGACGTCGGCAGCGGCTATACCGTGTTGGAGGCAAGCGGCGACCGCGTGCGTGACGTCATCGCTCGCGGGTGCCCGCTCGATCTGCACCCGCAGGTGCTGCAGCCAGGGCAATGCGCGCAGAGCCATTACTTCAAGGCGTCGATCATCCTGATCCCGACCGCCTACGATGCGTTCGAACTGGTCGTGCGCCGCAGCTTCGCCGATTACTTCTGCCGCATCATGCTCGACGCGGCCGCGCCGATCGTATCGTGAAGCCGAGCGAGCCGTTCGCGCTCGACGAGGCGCTGTGGCGCAGCGCCGCCCCGCGGCCGGGGCTCGGCGGGCGCGGATGGTCCGTGTTCGTCGACGGGCTCGAGGCGCACACGCGCGTCGGCATTCATGCGCATGAGCATGACGCGCCTCAGCCGGTCGTGATCGATGCCCGGCTGGGGTATCGATGCGCGCCGGCGGAAACGGACGCGCACGAATGGATCGATTACGAGCAGTATTGCGAGCGCTTGACGCAGTTCCTGGAAACGAAGCCGCATACGAGGTTGCTCGAAACGCTGGCGGCGGAGTTGGCGGCGCTATCGTTCGAGCAATGGGGCGCACTCGATACCGTTACGCTGGTGCTGTATAAGCCGAAGATCCGGCCGGGCACGCAGCGTATCGGCATCGAGCTGGATTGGACGCGGGCGGATTACGACGCCCGCTGCCGCACCGAACGTATCAATTCGACTTCGGCTTCTGGGTAGCCTTCAACCGCCCTTGATAGAACGGCACGCGGCGAACCACCGTCTGCACCGGCGTGCTCTCGAGGCGTTGCATCCGCGCCGCGATGTTCGGCGCGACGGAGATCGAGTCGATGCTCTGCTCGCGCGACGGATCGGCCAGCCCCGCGCCAACCAGCAGATGCGCTTCGAGCTTCAGATTCGTGAGGCGCGGCGGATCTTGCAGCGCGTTGCGTTGCGCCAGCAGTTGCCCCCAAGCGTTGTTGCCGTAGTTGACGACGTAATAGTCCTGCCCGCTCGGATCGGCCAGCACCGCGCCGCAACCGGGCAAGCGCACCTGCATGCTCGTGTCCTTCATCGCGATGGTCTTGCTGTTTGCAAGGTTGTCGCCATAAGCGAGCGTCAGCGGAATCGTCCACTGCGAGCCCGGATAAAGGTTCTTGTTCGGGAACGGCTGCTGCTTGAGCGAGACGACGGTCTGGTCGCTCGTCATATCGCATTGCGTTTCCAGCGAGACGAGCGGCACCCCGGTTTGACGCACGAAGCTGTCGCCGATGGCGTTCATCGGCTCGCCGCTGGCGCGAGATAGCTCGTCCCAGAGGCGCTTGGGCGTGCTATTGCCGAAGGCATAGTCGGTCAAGTATTGCTGCAGGCCCTTGCGCATCACGTCTTCGCCCAGATAGCCCTCGAACATCTTGAGCACCTGGCCGCCCTTGTCATAGACGAACGGCGCGGCGTTGATGACGAAATCGTTCGACGCCCATGCGTTGAAGTTTGGTTGAATCGGGTAGGAAGTCGAGGCCAGATCGGCCGCGATGATGCGGTACTTGTTCTTGACTTCGCCCTCCCAACTGAATCGATCCGGGAAGAAGGCGACCTTCGTCTTGTTCTCGAAGAACGTCGCGAACGATTCGTTGAGCCAGACGTCGTCCCACCAATCGAGCGTGACGAGATCGCCGAACCATTGGTGCGCCGCTTCGTGCGTCAACACGGTGACGCCATAGTTCGACATCGTCGTGCCCGGCGAGGGCAAGATGTCGTCGGCGAATTCGAGAATGGCGCCCCAGTTCTCCATGCCGCCGAAGTTCAGGTCTTTTTCGGCCTTGAAGGCGTCGTTGGCGGCGATCGTGTCGAACTTCTTGAGCGGCAACGGCACGCCCGTGTAGCGGTAGTAGAAATCGAGCGCCTGCTTCGTCTGCTGCATGGCGGGCTTGGCCCAGTCCTTCATGCCCGGCGGCGTGAAGATCCGCAAATGCAGGCCCTTGCCGTCCGACAGCGGGGTAGAGAAATCGTCCTCCAAGATGTCGAATTGGCCGCCGCCGAAGAACAATAGGTACGAGGGCATCGGCGGCGTCTTTTCGAACGTGACGCGCTTGTAGCCCTGGTCGACGTCGACTTCGTCCTTCTCGGCTGCGTTGGAGACGACACGCCAGTTTTGCGGTACGTCCGCGCTGACCTCGTAGGTCGGGCGGAACGCGGGCTCGTCCCAGCCGGGAAACCACTGCCGCGCAAGATCGGATTCACCTTGCGTGAGTATCGCGCCGCTGGTTTTGCCGTCGGTCGCTTTCAAGTCGATGCGGAACACGCCTTCGGCGGCCGAGCACCCGGGATACGGATCATTGCCGCAGCTGCCGCCCGTTTTCGTGGCCGGGTCGTCGTAAGTCTTGAAGTTGATGATCCCCTTCCACTCCATGTGCAGCGAGTAGGTGCCCGGTGCGATCTGACCGCTCGCGGGGCGCAACTGATAGTAGTCGCCGTCGTCCTGCGGCGTCGCGATCAACGGAATGTTCCCGGGCTGCAACATCAGCGTGCCGTTCGTGAACGTGAGCCGGTGCGCGGCCACGACGATTGCATTGACGTTCTTGAGCACCTTGATCTCGACGTCGGCGCGCCCGTCGAATGCGTTCAGCGCGGGATTGGGCCGGAACCACAGCCGGTAGTTGACGGGTGTCACGGTGTCAGGCATTTCGACGGGCGCAACGGTCTTGTCGACGCCGGGCGTCGCGGCAACCGGCGTTGCAGGCGAGGTGACGGCCGCGGGCGACGTGGAAGGCGTTGTGGCGGCGCCTGCGCGCGTACCTGCGGCGGACGAGCCGTCGCCTCCGCCGCAGCCGGCCAACGCCAGGGCCGCGGCTAGCGAGATGCAGTGCAACTTGGTATTGAGTGGAAAGGAAAAGCGCATTGTTCAACCCTCGACTGGAAAGTGTTGATTCATCTACGATATGAATTTCTTTTTCCCCGCTATCTCGAGAAAGGCAAAGCAATACCCGCGAGCGATCGAGTCGTTCGATAGTCATGGGCGTGCGTTGCCCGGGCTCGTTTTACGCTTGAACCTAAGGTTGCATAGTTAGATAGGACTGCTAATTAAAATATGAAGCGGAATAGACAACAAACAAAATCGAACAGAACTGTCTTTCGGGGGGCGCCGAGCTGCAGCGTCAGGCGATGGCGAGTAAGCCGTTGAAGACGGTGCCTGAGCGACGGGCGGCGATGCAGAGAGATTAGGGGTGCGCCGTCGCGCGTGTCAACTTCCTTTCAAATTTTTATTTATATGCTGGTTATGATGCGACGCACGCTACGATTATTTGTAGCGTGTGCTAGTGACTTGGGATGGGTGATTTTGGTAATTTATTCTAAATAAATTTGAAGTCGGAAAGTTTGACGCGTGGTGGTTATCCATATTTTTCATTAAATGGAACGGTCTGTCAGTCAGTCAGTCAGTCATTCATTCATTCATTCTTGCGTGAGTTGAGCGTCGGATAAAATGCGTTTGCATGGCGATTCCGATGCGGGAATGGCGTGGGGCCGACGCACCCGCCTCGACAAAGGGTTATCCTTGCCCTTTCGCCGCGCATGGCGGCACGCTTCGGGAGACAGTGAATGCAATACCGCAAGTTCGGCGCGACCGGGCTCAACGTGTCGCGAGTTTGCCTCGGGACGATGACGTTCGGCTTTCAGATCGACGAGGCGACGTCGATCCGCATCATGGATACGGCAGCCGATGCCGGCGTGACGTTCATCGACACGGCCGATGTTTACCCGCTCGGGGGCGGCCTATCGCGCGTGGGACGCACCGAGGAGATCGTCGGCCGTTGGCTCAAAGGCAAACGCGATCGCTTCGTGCTCGCGACGAAGGCCGTCGGCGAGATGGGGCCGTCCCCGTGGGACCGGGGCGCTTCCCGCAAGCACTTGCTCGACGCCATCGACGCTTCGCTCAAACGGCTCGATACCGACTACGTCGATCTCTATCAGCTCCATTCCGACGATCTCGATACGCCGCTCGATGAGACGCTCGAAGCGCTGGACGTCATCGTGCGTTCAGGGCGCGCGCGCTACGTCGGCGTGTCTAACTTTCTGGCGTACCGCCTCGCACGGGCGCTCGGGCGCGCCGATGCGTTGCGTACAACGCGCTTCGTTTCGGTTCAGCCTCGCTACAACCTGCTGTTTCGTCAGATCGAACGCGAGTTGCTGCCGCTTGCGCAGGAGGAAGGCTTGGCGGTCATGCCTTACAACCCGCTCGCGGGCGGGTTGTTGACCGGCAAGCACCGGCGCGAGACGCCTCCGCCCGAGGGCCGCTTCACGGTGGGCACGGCGGGAGCGCTTTATCAGGCCCGTTATTGGCATGAGCGCGAGTTCGCGACGATCGAAGCGCTCAAGCAGTTGACGGCGGACGCGGGTCTCACACTGTCGACGGTCGCGGTCGCATGGGTGCTGGCGAACGAGGTCGTCACCTCCGCGATCCTCGGCGCGAGCCGGCCGGAGCAGTTGGGCGACACGCTGGCGGCGCTGGATCTGGCACTCGACCCGCAATTGAAGGCGAAGCTCGACGAGCTGACGCACGAATATCGGTTCGGGGACGCGACCCGCTGAAATACAGGGCGCGCTCAGCGTGAGTCACGCGCCGCGCTATCCGACGACTATCCGGCGACTATTCAGCGGCGAAGTGACGCGGCGCGTTGTGCTTGGCTTGCGTCGCGGTGGTGTCGGCGCGTGTCAGTGCGAGGTCGTCGCCGCGCAAGCGCTTGACGTCATCGACCGGGCTCAACCCGAACAAGCGCTTGAATTCGCGGCTGAATTGCGAGGCGCTTTCGTAACCGACGCGCGTCGCGGCGGCGCTGACGTTCAGTCCGTTCTGCATCATGAGCAGCCGCGCCTGATGCAGCCGCGTCGTCTTCACGTATTGCATCGGCGAAGTCTCCGTCACGGCTTTGAATTGCGCGTGAAACACGGCCGGACTCATCCCGGCCTCGCGCGCCAGCGTGGGAATGTCGAGATTGTCGGCGAACGCGGTATGAATGCGTCGTAAGGCTTTTGCAATTCTGCCGAAATGATCCTGATGGGTGAGCGCCGCACGGATCATGTCCCCTTGCGATCCGGTCAGGACCCGATAGCAGATCTCACGCACGATCGACGGACCGAGTATGCGCGCGTCGTGGGGCGACGCTAGCGACTCGAGCAATCGCAGGACCGCGTCGCTCAGCGTGCGATCGAGCGGCGTCGCGTAGACGGCGCGCGGCTCGCTGTCCATTGGGCCGCGCGTATCGTTGAGCGTCATCAAGATTTCGGCGATCACGCTCAAGTCGATTCGAATCGAAATGGCCAGCATCGGCTCTTGCGGCGTGGCTTCGGTTTCGCACTCGAACGGCAGCGGCACCGACAGCACCAAATAGTGCTGCGCATCGTAGATGAACGCTTGACTGCCGAGGAAGCCGCGCTTGCGCCCCTGAGCCACGATGACGATGCACGGCTCGTACATGACCGGCACGCGGGGGATCGATACGTTCGTTCGCATGAACTTCACGCCGTCGAGCACCGAATAGGTATAGCCCTCGCCAGGGGCGAGCGTGGCCAACAGTTCCACCATGCGCGCTTGCGCTGGACTGACGAATGAAGAGGTCGAGGCGGGGAGGGACATGGCCGTCGAGCGCACAATTTAGGAGAATCGGGCTCGAAATATAGCGCCGATTCGGCGATTTCGCTTGCCGCCGAGAGAAATAGGCAAACGTTCGATAGATTCAGGCATTCCGTAGGGGCGTGCGACTTTCTACCATGTGCTGCTGCGATGCTTCATGTCGAAGCGCCGTATCCTTGCAGGAGCGATCAGATATGTATACGACTCACGGCTACGCGGCAAAGGATGCCGATTCTCCTCTCGTTGCGTTCGATATTCAACGCCGCGACTTGCGCGCGCATGATGTGCAAATCGAGGTGCTGTTTTGCGGCGTCTGCCACTCCGATCTACACCAAGCGCGTAACGAATGGCGCAACACCATCTTTCCCGTCGTTCCGGGGCATGAAATCGTGGGTCGCGTCACGCAGGTTGGCCCCACCGTTACGCGTTACAAGAGCGGCGATCTCGTTGGCGTAGGGTGCCTCGTCGATTCCTGCCGTACATGCGCAAGCTGCGCCGAAGGCCTGGAGCAATACTGCGAGAACGGTTTTGTCGGCACCTATAACGGCGTCGATCGCGTGAGCGGCGAGACGACCTACGGCGGTTATTCGACGAGCGTCGTCGTCGACGAAGCTTTCGTTCTGCGCGTGCCGGACAATCTCGACCCCGCGGGCGCCGCGCCGCTGTTGTGCGCAGGCATTACGACATACTCGCCGCTGCGCCAATGGGGTGCGGGTCCCGGCAAGAAAGTGGGTGTCGTCGGATTGGGCGGCCTCGGCCACATGGGTGTGAAGCTCGCACGCGCGATGGGCGCACACGTCGTGCTGTTCACGACATCGCCGTCGAAAATCGAAGATGCGAAGCGTCTCGGCGCTCATGAAGTCGTGATTTCGAAAGATCCGGCGCAAATGCAGGCCCACCTGAACAGCTTCGACTTCATCCTCAATACGGTGGCCGCGCAGCACGATCTCAATCCGTTCATCGCGCTGCTCAAACGCGATGCGACGATGACGCTCGTCGGCGCGCCCGAGCACGATCACCCGTCGCCGCAGGTGTTCAACTTGATCTTCAAGCGCCGCCGTCTGGCCGGCTCGCTCATTGGGGGCATCGCCGAGACGCAAGAAATGCTCGATTTTTGCGGCGAGCACGGGATTACATCGGATATCGAAATGATTCCGATGCAGGGCATCAACGAAGCTTACGAGAGGATGCTAAAGAGCGATGTAAAGTACCGCTTCGTGATCGACCTCGATTCGCTGCGACAGTAGCCGAACGCGCTTCGCATCCACAGAAAAAGCGCCTAGCCGAATTAAGGGCTAGGCGAAACCGCCGGTGTCCGGCGGCGGAGGTATCGGCGCGAAATCGGCTTGCGTGAAAGCAAGCCGATTCCGTTCGATGCGGCGAATATTTGTTTGCGCCGCCCAGCGTTTTTGTTCGTGCGCCGCTGAGCGGCTGGTCACATCAAGCGGCGATTAGATGCCGAAGAACAACGATTTGGCCCCGTCGGCCTTGGCCGGCGCGCCCGCAGCAGACGATCCGGCGTGAACGCCACCGACTGCTTGATCGTTAGCGTTTTGCGCATTGACGCGCGCTTGCGCGATTTGTGCGTCCGTCGGGTAGTACGGGTCGTTGCTGAAATTGGTGCGGCCACCGGCTTTTTGGAATTGAACCAGTTCAGCCTTGACTTGAGCGCGCGTCACAGGCGCATTGGTTTGCGCGAAAACGGCAACCGGAGCGGCAAAAGCAGCGGCGATAACGACGGATTGGATCAGCGATTTCATGGTAATACCTCCAAAAGTTATTTATCTCTCTGTTGCATCGCGTTCATTGCGTGAACCGATGACTGCAGTGTAGCGATTGGAGGTCTTAGGGTTAACGCCTATTTCGATAAATCATCATTGCAAATTTGTTCACAATCGGCGCGGGCACGCCGGTCGGGCGGCGTGCCCTGAGCCACGTAATAGGGCACGTCCGCGCGCGCCAGCGGCGCGCGTCCGCGGATCCGATCGGCGATCTTCTCGGCCAGCATGATCGTCGGCGCGTTCAGATTGCCCGTCGTTATGCGCGGCATGATCGACGCATCCACCACACGCAGGCCTTCGATGCCGTGCACACGCCCTGCGGCATCGACGACCGACATATTGTCGTAGCCCATCGCGCATGAGCACGAGGGGTGATACGCGGTTTCGGCTCGTGCGCGCACGAATGCATCGAGCTCGGCATCGGTTTTCAGCTCGGCGCCGGGGCTGAGCTCTCGGCCGCGATAACGATCGAGCGCACGCTGCGCGATGATTTCGCGCGTGATGCGGATGCCGTCGCGGAACTCGCGCCAATCGAGCGGTTCGGCCATGTAGTTGAACAGGATGCTCGGATGCGCGCGCGGATCGCGCGAACGCAGCTTGATTCGGCCGCGGCTAGGCGAGCGCATCGACCCCATGTGGGCTTGGAAGCCATGCATTTCGATGGCGTTGGAGCCGTTATAGTTGATCGCGATCGGCAAGAAGTGGTACTGGATGTTGGGCCAGAGATCGTCGTCGCGTGTGCGGATGAAGCCGCCCGCTTCGAACTGATTGCTCGCGCCAATGCCCGTTCCTTTGATCAGCCATTCCAACCCGATCGCGGGCTGGTTGTACCACTTGAGCGCGGGATAGAGCGAAACCGGCTCCTTGCACTCGTACTGCATGTAGATCTCGAGATGGTCCTGCAAATTGCGGCCGACGCCCGGCAAGTCCAGCACGATCGGCACGCCCGCTTCGCGCAGCCACTCGCCCGGGCCAACGCCCGAACGCTGCAGCAATTGCGGCGAGGCGATCGCGCCCGAGCAGACGAGCACTTCGCGTCGCGCATGGGCGGTGACCGGCGTGTCGCGGTGCAGGTATGTCACCCCGTTTGCGCGTTGACCGGCGAATAGCACGCGATCGGCCTGCGCATGCGTGACGATGGTCAAATTGGGCCGTTGCCTCGCTTGATCGAGGTAACCGCGCGCGGTGCTCGCCCGGCGGCCTTGCGCGGTGACGGTGCGATCCATCGGACCGAACCCTTCCTGGCGATAGCCGTTGAGATCGTCGGTGCGCGCGTAGCCCGCTTGCACGCCGGCCTCGACCATCGCGCCGAACAGCGGGTTGTTGCCTGGCTTGCTCGTCGTGACATGCACGGGGCCATCGCCGCCGTGATAGGCGTTCGGGCCGATATCGCGCGTCTCAGCCTTCTTGAAATAGGGCAGACAGTCGAGATAGCTCCAGTTCTCCAACCCTTCGTTTCGCGCCCAGCCGTCGTAATCGAGCGCGTTGCCGCGGATGTAGCACATGCCGTTGATGAGCGACGAACCGCCTAGCCCTTTGCCCCGCCCGCACTCCATGCGCCGATTGTTCATATAGGGCTCGGGCTCGGTTTCATAGGCCCAGTTGTAGCGCCGGCCTTGCAGCGGATAGGCGAGTGCGGCCGGCATTTGCGTGCGGAAGTCCAGGCGATAATCGGGGCCGCCCGCTTCGAGCAGCAGCACGGTGACATCGGCGTCTTCCGTCAATCGCGTTGCGAGCACATTGCCCGCCGACCCCGCGCCGACGATGATGTAGTCGTATTCGTTAGCACTCACGAGCGCTCTCCTTAGCAACGGAGCCTAGAACACGGGCCGATAAGGGCCGAGTTCCACCTGCACCGATTTGATCTGCGTGTAATGCTCGAGCGTGCCGATGCCGTTTTCTCGACCGACGCCCGATTGCTTATAGCCGCCGACCGGCATCTCTGCAGGCGATTCGCCCCACGTGTTGATCCAGCAGATGCCTGCTTCGAGACGGTGAATCGTGCGATGCGCGCGCGCGAGGCTCTCGGTCACGACCCCTGCCGCCAAGCCGTATTGCGTTGCGTTCGCGCGCTCGATGACTTCGTTCTCTTCGTCGAACGCAAGCAGGCACATCACGGGACCAAAAATTTCCTCGCGCACGATACGCATGTCGTCGTGGCATTGTCCGAACACGGTCGGCTCCACGTATTGGCCGCGAGCGAATTCGCCGTCGACGATACGCTTGCCGCCGATGACGACGCGCGCGCCTTCCTGCTTGCCGCTCTCGATATAGCCGAGCACCTTGTCGAGCTGAGCGGCGCTTGCGAGCGGCCCGAAGTTCGTTTCGGGATCGGAGGGCTTGCCGATGCGAATGCGCTTGACGCGCTCGACGACGAGCGCTTCGAATCGCGCCATGATCGAGCGGTGAACGAATACGCGCGTACCGTTCGTGCACACTTGGCCCGCGCTGAAGAAGTTCGCGGTGACGGCGATATCGGCCGCGCGTTCGAGATCAGCATCGTCGAACACGATCAACGGCGACTTGCCGCCGAGTTCCATCGTGACCTCCTTCAACGACGATGCGCCGGCCAGCGCCATCACCTTCTTGCCCGTCTCCACGCCACCGGTAAACGATACCTTCGCGATCGCCGGATGCTCGGCTAGCAGTGCACCGACGGCGCCGTTGCCTTGCACGACGTTGAAAACGCCCGGCGGCACACCGGCTTCCGTGTAGATTTCCGCGAGCTTGAGCGCCGACAGCGGCGTGATTTCGCTCGGCTTGAAAATCATCGCATTGCCCGCGGCGAGCGCCGGCGCCGATTTCCAGCAGGCGATCTGAATCGGGTAATTCCAAGCGCCGATCCCGGCGCAGACCCCGAGCGGCTCGCGCCGCGTATAGACGAACGAGTCCTCTCTCAAGGGGATCTGGCGTCCCTCGAGCGCGGGCGCGAGCCCGGCGTAGTACTCGATTACGTCGGCGCCCGTCACGATGTCGACTGCGCGTGTTTCGGCGATGGGTTTGCCCGTGTCGCGCATCTCGAGTTCGGCCAGCTCGTCGTTGCGTTCGCGCAGCAACTCGACCGCGCGGCGCAGAATGCGCGAGCGCGCCATCGCACCGAGCGCGGCCCACGCGGACTGGCCCTCGCGCGCCGATGCCACCGCGCGTTCGATATCGGCGGCGCTCGCTTGCCCGAGCGTGGCCAAGCGTTCGCCCGTTGCCGGGTCGAACGTTTCGAAGTGCGTGCCGGATGTCGCGTCGACGTAGGTCCCTCCGATGTAGAGACGCTGCGGACCGTAGACGGAGGACAAGGTCATCGAACTCTCCAGAATTTTCGTCAGTCTTTCGAAGGGTTCCACGATAGGCGTTTTGCGTCCGCCGTTCAATCGATATGGACTGGGGCGCACGCTGCGTGTCGTGTTCTAGCAAGCGCATGTCGCGTTTTGTACGATCGCGGCGACCCGTTGCGGACTACGCTGCAAACGGCAGCGAGCGAGTGGCGCGCGTCTCGCATTTCTGCGATTCCAAGCGTTGCGCGCCCCGCCGCAAGATGATCGCCCGTCGGCGATCGAGACGAAAGGAGACGAATGCGATGAGCAGCAACCGAGGTGTCGTGTATCAAGGCGCGGGCAAGGTCGAAGTGCAGTCGATCGACTATCCGAAGATGGTCGATCCGAGCGGCCGCTCGATCCAGCACGGCGTGATCCTGAAGGTGGTCAGCACGAATATTTGCGGCTCCGATCAACACATGGTGCGCGGCCGCACGACCGCGCCCGTTGGGCTCGTGCTTGGTCACGAAATCACCGGGGAGGTGGTCGAAGTCGGGCGCGACGTCGAGACGCTCAAGATCGGCGATCTCGCTTCCGTGCCGTTCAACGTCGCCTGCGGCCGCTGCCCGATGTGCAAGGATCAGCACACCGGCGTTTGCTTGAATGTGAACGCATCGCGCGCCGGCGGCGCGTATGGCTACGTCGACATGGGCGGATGGATTGGCGGGCAAGCCGAGTACGTGCTCGTGCCGTATGCCGATTTCAATCTGCTGAAGTTTCCCGATCGCGATCAAGCGCTCGAGAAGATCCGCGATCTGACTTGCTTGTCCGATATCTTGCCGACGGGTTATCACGGCGCCGTCACCGCGGGCGTCAAACCGGGCTCGACTGTTTATGTCGCCGGCGCGGGCCCGGTCGGCATGGCGGCCGCGGCGTCGGCGCGTTTGCTCGGCGCGGCGGTGACGATCGTCGGCGATATGAATGCGCAGCGTCTCGAGCACGCGAAGGCAATGGGATTCGAAACCGTGAACCTGTCGCTCGACGCTTCGGTCGGCGAACAGATCGAGCAAATTCTTGGCAAACCGGAAGTCGACTGCGCGGTCGATTGCGTGGGTTTCGAAGCGCACGGACACGGCAACGCGCACATGCAGGAAGCGCCGGCCACGGTATTGAACTCGCTGATGGAAATCACGCGTGCGGCCGGCGCCATCGGTATTCCCGGCCTTTACGTCACGGACGATCCGGGCGCGACCGATCCGGCGGCACGGCGCGGCAGCTTGAGCCTGCGGCTGGGCCTTGGCTGGGCCAAGTCCCATTCGTTCCACACGGGCCAAACGCCGGTGATGAAATACAACCGCAATTTGATGCAGGCGATCTTGTGGGACAGATTGCCGATCGCGAAGATCGTCAACGTCACCGTCATTTCGCTCGATCAAGCGCCCGAAGGCTACCGCGCATTCGATGGCGGCGCGCCGCGCAAGTTCGTCATCGATCCGCACGGCATGCTTAAGGCAGCCTAAGCGTAAGCGTGATCGTATAGGGCGCCGCGGCTTTGTTCCTCCGAAGCCGCGGCGATTTCGCCGACGGAAAGCCGCTAACCACCATCCAGCGCGCGTGCCAATCGAGTGATCGCGCTCTCGATCTCGGCTTCGTCGATATAGCCGAAACCGAACGCTATACCGCTATCGGACGTCGCTTGCCGATGGTCGAGTAGGAAGTCGCCGGCCGGCTGTGCGCCGGCAGCATGATGCGCGGCGAGCGTCGTGATCCGCTTCGCCCGGCGGCGGTCCCGATACCTTGCATACAAGTGGATGCCAGCGCGAGGCGGGACCGCAATCAACCAATCGCCGAGTTTGCGCTCGATCGCGCCGAGCAATGCATCGCGCCGGCTTGCGTAGCGCTTTCTCATCACCCGCGTGTGCTTCGCCAGATGCCCGTCGAGGATGAAGCGTGCGAGCGCTTCCTGAAGCGCCACGTTGCCGCCGTTATCGGCACATTGCTTGGCGGCGGCCAAGGCGCCGATCAACCACGGTGGCGCTACGACGTACCCTACCCGAAGCGATGGAAACATGATCTTCGAAAACGTGCCGACATAGATCACGCTCGCTTCGCGGTCGAGCGTCTGCAGCGCATCGAGCGGATCGGTCCCGTAACGAAACTCGCCGTCGTAGTCGTCTTCGATGATGACCGCACGAGTGCGCTGCGCGAAGTCGAGCAATGCTTGCCGACGCGCGAGCGACATCGCGACGCCGGTCGGAAACTGGTGTGATGGCGTGACGCAAACGAGCCGCACATCGGCCGGCAACCTATCGACGATGAGCCCATATTCGTCGACCGGCACCGGCACGAGTTGCGCCCCGGCAGCTAGCAGAGCCGCGCGAAGCGGCGGATAACCGGGGTCTTCGATCGCGACCTTGGTATGTCCGCGCGCGACGAGCACGCGTGCGAGTAGGTCGAACGCTTGTTGCGCGCCCGATGTGACGATTACGTCCTGCTCCGTGCAGACGACTGCGCGCGTGTAGGCGACCCACTGCGCGATAGCGGCGCGCAGTAACGGGCGGCCCTCAGCCGGCGGGTAGCCGAACGCGTCGGGCAGCGCGAAGCTGCTCGAGCGCAGCAACAAGCGGCGCCAAACGTCCGTGGCAAACCAGCGATGATCGGGCAGGCCAAGGTGGAAGCCGCGAGCGGATGCTGCAGGCGGCCGGGCCGCCGCCGTCGCCGTGGCCGCAGAGGCGGTATGTTTCTCGCTTGATTGCGCTTTGCGCCAATCAATGGCGAGCGGTAGCACCGGCCGTGTGCGGGTGCGCTTGCGCGGGGCCATATGCCGCCACTGCGACAGATCGGCCACCTCGGCCGCCGCACCGGAGCGCGTCACGATGAAACCTTCGGCCATCAGCAGGTCGTAGGCGGCGATGACGGTATTGCGTGCGATGCCATAAGCCTGCGCCACGCGGCGCGTCGACGGTAGCCGTGTCCCGGCGGCCAACCGCTGCTCGACGATCGCGGCGCGCAGTTGTTGATGAAGCCGCCGCGCAAGCGTCTGCGGGCCATGCTTGTCGAGCGCGAGTGGAAACTCGAAAACTGGTTCCATGAAACGGGCAAAGTCCGGCTCAAAAAACGAGCCAGTGTACCGCTAAATTGAGCTCATGAAACGGCGCTTTTGCGCTCGTACCGGAGCCAAGCTCATGAGCGAATTCGAATCGACGATCCAATATCTTCCCGCGCGCATCACGACCGCACGTGACATGCCGTGGATTCCCGAATCGCCCGTCAAGTCCTGGAAGCCGTTGCGCTTTTTTGCCGATGGTCGCGGCTTCGTGGAAATGATGCGCATGAGCCCCGGCGCAACAATGCCGCTGCATCGCCATACCGGCGAAATTCACGCATTCAATCTCGAAGGCGAACGGGTGTTATGCACGGGGGAGCGCGTCGGCCCGGGCGAGTACGTGTATGAGCCGCCGGGCAATACCGATTGGTGGAAAGTGGTGGGCGAAGTGCCGTTGACGGTATTCGTGGTCGTGCATGGCGAGGTGGAGTTCCTCGGCGCCGACGGCTCTGTGCGGCATCGCGTTTCCGCCGCGACGCAGTTGAATGCCTATCGTCAGTACTGCGAAGCCAACGGACTCGGCATGCTCGATCTCCTCGATTGAGCCGAGCCTAAAGGAATGTTCCCGGCGCGAAGGGGGCGCGCCGGGCAGTGTTGTGGCGTGCTGTGCCGTGGGCTACGCGTTTTCGCGCGCGAGCGCTTCCCGATAAAGCGTCATTTCCTCTTCGAACGCTCGCGCCAACGCTGGCCGCGCCAACGCCCGCTTGAAATAGGCGTGGACGGCCGGCCAATGCGCAATATCGACATCGCAATAGCGTGCCCAATTGAGCACCACCGCGAGGTAAATGTCGGCAACGCCGAATGCGTCGAGCAACCATTCACGGGCGCTCAGGTGCCGCTCGAGCACGCTCATCCGCAGCGCGACCTTTTCGCGCGCATAGCGTTTGACGTCGTCCGGTGCTGCGGGGTCGAGCATCGGCACGAACAGCGCCTTGTGCAATTCGGTGCTGATGAAGCCCAGCCATTGCTGTAGCCTGGCGCGTTCGAACCCGCCGGCCGGCGCAAGCTTGGCCGCTGGGAGACGATCGGCCACGTACGGCAGGATGGCCGTGTTCTCGAACAGCAATGCCCCCTCGTCCGTGCGAAGAACCGGCACTTGCCCCAACGGATTGATCTCGAAGAAATCGCCTCCCCCGAGCACTTGCTTGCGCTTCGTGTCTACCTGCATGTATCGCGCGTCGTAGCCGGCTTCGTAAAACGCAATACGCGTGGCCAACGAACACGCTAGCGGCGAAAAGTACAGTTCCATGTCCGATCTCCTCCTCGTTTGATTTTTGTACTATATTGAACATAAATTCATTGCGTCAAGCATTTTTATTCGACATGGTACAAAAAGACGAGGGTAGCGAGCGGCGCTCGCGCGGACGTCCTCGGGCGTATGACGCTCAAGAAGCGTTGTCCCGAGCGCGGGATACGTTTTGGCAAAGCGGGTATAGCGCGACGACGCTGGATGAACTGAGCGCCGCGATGGGCATGAACCGGCCGAGCTTATACGGCGCGTTCGGGGATAAGCGTGCGCTGTATCTCGCCACGCTCGAGCGCTATGTCGAAGTCAATCGAATCGCGATGGAAGAGGCGTTGAGCGGCGATGCCCCGCTCGCCGATGCCCTGCGGCATGTCTACGATCTTGCCTTGGGGCTTTACTTTCGCGACGTTAGCCGGCCGCAGGGGTGCTTCTTGATCGGCACCGCGGCCGTCGAGGCCGTGAATGACGACGCCGTGCGCGAGATCCTCGCCACCGGATTGCGAGCGTTCGATCGTGCCTTCGAGGCGCGGTTCATTCGCGCGCAAGCGGGCGGCGAACTCGGTCCCGATGCGGACGCAGCCATGCTGTCGAAGATCGCGTCGGCCATCTTGCACACGCTAGCGGTACGCTCGCGTGCCGGAGACAAGCGCGCGGCGCTGCGGGCGACAGCCGAAGCCGGCGTCGCGATGATATGCGCCGCCGGTGGGGCCAAGGGCAGGGCCTGACCGAACACCGGCGGTAAGCGCTAGGCGCGCTCTGCTAGTGCACCGAGTCCAGCGCCGCCGCGCCTGCTTGCGCGACCTGGGCGTCTTCGTGCGATTGCATGCCCGAGACACCGATTGCACCTACCACCTCGCCGTCGACGACGAGCGGCAGGCCGCCGTCGAGCGGCGTCAGGTTCGTCATGCCGAGCAAGCGCAGATGCAGTCCGCCTTGCGCCAACGCGTCCTCGAAGCGCTTCGTCGGGCGGCGAAAATACACGGCGGTTTGTGCCTTTTGCCGAGCGACTTCGATGCTGCCAAGCTGTGCTTGATCGAGCCGCTGCAACAAAACAAGGTGCCCCGCGCTATCGGCGATCGCGATTACCATCGGCCAGCGGTTGCGCTGCGCCTCGCACTGTGCGGCTTGCGCGACCCGTTGGGCAAGCTCGAGCGTAATCGGCGCGCCGTAGCGAGGGGGGGAAAGCGTAGGAGGGGCGTCGGTCATGTTGGTCATGCGTTTTCTCTTTTAAGGAAGATCGAGGGGCGCGTCGTGCCTCGGCCTAGAATGTAGGTCTTGTTCGATGCCCGCGGTAGCGGCGGGAATCGACAGACATTCTTCCGATAACCGAGAGAATCCAGAGATGAGGGCAGACGAGGACTACGCGGTTTTGCTCGCCGTGGCCGATCATGGCAGCTTGACCGCTGCGGCTGCTGCATTGGGGCGGTCGCTGCAATCGGTCAGCCGGACCTTGGCGGCGATGGAACGACAAATGAACGTGTCGCTGTTCATCAGGACGACACGACGCGTCCATGCCACGCTCGCCTGCCTTGCGTTCATCGACAGAATCCGGCCGGCGATGCGCGAGATCGTCGCGGCACGCGAGGCGCTGGCCGACCAAGGGCCGCAGCTGCGCGGCGCGATCCGATTGGCGGCCCCGACCTGGTTCGGTACGCAGTACTTGGCGCCTGCGGTCGCCGATTTCATGACGCTGCACGGCAACGTCGGCATCGAGTTGTTGTTATCGGAGCGGCACGTCGATCTGGCCGAGGAGCGGATCGATGTCTCGCTCAGGCTGGGCGCGCTCCCGCCGTCGGATTTGAAGGCTAGGCGCATCGGCACGCTGCGGCGGGTGATCTTCGGCGCGCCGGGCTACTTTGCCGTTCGGGGGTACCCCCGAGTGCCCGAAGACTTGGCCGGCCATGAATGCCTGCTGCGAAAAAGCATCGGGGAGGAATCTTGGCTATTCGGCCCAGACGGCAAGGCTGTCCGTGTCACGGGGCGGTTTCGATCGAGCCACGCGCAAGCGTGCAATCGGGCTGCGGTGGCCGGGCTCGGCATCGCGCGTGCGCCGCTGGGCCAGGTGCAGGAGTACTTGGACGCAGGCTGCGTCGAACTCGTCTTGACCGAGTATGAACCTGAACCCGCCCCGATCCATCTCGTCTGGCCGAGCCGGCGCGCGCTGCCTCGGCGGGTGCGCGCGCTCGTGGATTTCCTCGCGCAACGGATCTCGGCGGAAACCGAGCGCGCGCCGGCGCGAAGCTGATCGCTAGGCACGCGTCGGCGCTCTCTTCATTGCGCGGGCGAATGTGCGGACCGCATATCCGCACGCCAGCCCAATTCACGCTTGGCCTTCTCGCTCGTCACTTCCGCGCTGTCTTCGGCGATGTTGAAGACGCCGCCGCGCGCGCGCTGCACGGCAAGCAAGGCGGCCCAAGCCGCAGCCTCGACATGCAGCGGGCTGGCCCCTTGCGCCGTCTCGCGGCCCGTTCCCGGGCCATACAGATTCCCGTAGCGCAACACGGTGCCGATGCCGCCCGCTTCATTGAGGCTCAAGACACAGCGCTCGAGCGCGATCACGCCGTTGACCGTGATGGCGCGAGCCCCTTGCGCCTCGGAATCGAGCGGCTGCGACTCCACATACGGCGCCTGTCCGCTCGCATACGCCCAGGCGATGCTTTGCGCGACGATATGTTTGCTGCCGGCAGCGCGCGCCGCTGCAACGAGGTTGGCCGTTCCTTCAGCGCGGATGCGGGCATTGCGCGCGATGGCCTGGCCCATGGCTTTCGGATTGAGTCCTGGCGGTAGATCGGTCAACTGATGGATCACGATCGTCGGTGCGATGCGCTCGATTGCATCGGCCAACGTGTCGCGATCGAACACGTCGACGAGAATCGGATGGGCGCCCGCTGCCCGAATGCCGTCGGTGCGCTCGAGACGCCGGGTCGTGCCGTAGACCTCATAGCCCGCTTCGACCAGCAACGGCGTGAGTGCGGCGCCGATCGCGCCGGCTGCGCCGGCCAGGAAGATGGTTTCGCTCATGATGAATCGGGTCCTCGGTTGTAGATTGTGCAAGTTTGCGCGTACGATGCACCAGTGAAAAGAACCAAAATCACGTGAAATGACTAGGCCATCGTCAAAGCTCCCGCGGAACGAGATTCAACGAAATGCAGCGATTTCCCCCATCGATCGGCGAACGGGGGTTCCGCTCGGGCTCCAACTCTACGAGCGCTTGTTGATGGCGATCGACACCGGCGTGCTCGCGCCCGGGGCGCGCGTGGCGTCCGCGCGTACGCTGGCGAGCGAGTTGAGCGTCGCGCGCGGCACGGTCGAAGCCGCCTATCAGCGGCTGGCCGGAGAGGGCTACCTATTGGCGCGCGGTCCGGCCGGGACGATCGTGTCGCCCCATCTGCCGCGCTCGCCGCGTACCCGCCGCGCTCACGCGCCGGCGCCGGCGAGGTGGGCGACGACGGCATCGAAGCCGAAGCGGCTCGCCTCACCGTCGCAGCAAGCGCTCTCGCCGCTGCCGCTGCAGCTGGGCATCCCGGCGCTCGATGCATTTCCGCGGAAGGTGTGGGCAAGGCTCGCGGCACGCCGCGTTCGGACGACGTCGACGGCCGATCTCGGATATGGCGATCCGTGCGGAGAGCCCGCGCTTCGGCAAGCCATCGCCGCCTATTTGCTCATGTCACGCGGTGTTCTGTGCAGCGCCGATCAGGTCTTCATCACCACAGGCTATTGCGCGTCCCTCACGTTGGCCGCGAGCGTGCTGCTTCGGCGTGGCGATACCGTATGGATCGAAGATCCCGGCTATCCACCCACGCGCAAGGTGTTGGAATGCGGGTCGTGGATTGCCCATCCGGTCCCCGTCGACGCCGACGGACTGAACGATGCGGCCGGCCGAGAGAAAGCGCCCAACGCCCGAATGGCCGTGGTGACGCCATCGCACCAGGCGCCGCTGTGCATCTCGATGACGGTATCGCGCAGGCTAGCGTTGCTCGACTGGGCGTCGCGTGCGAAGGCTTGGATATTCGAAGACGACTACGACGGCGAGTTTCACTACGCCGGGCCCACTTTGCCCGCGCTCAAGAGCCTAGATGCGCGCGACCGCGTCATTTATGCCGGGAGTTTTTCGAAAGTGCTGTTCCCCGCGCTATCGCTCGGGTATGTGGTCGTGCCGAGGGCGACCGCACCGGCGTTCGAAAGCGCGCTTCGCGCAGCGCCAAGCCGCGGTTCGCGCTTGTTGCAGGAGGCGGTTGCCGAACTCTTGACGGCGGGGCACTTCGCCCGTCATTTGAAGAAAATGCGGTTGCTCTATGCGCGGCGTCGGGCTTGGCTCGTGCAGGCATTGCGCGAGGCGCTCGGCGAGCGGCTGGACGTCGATCCGACCCGTGGGGGAATGCACTTGGTCGTACGCATTCGCGCGCGCGTCGGCGATCGCACGCTGGCGCGCCGGGCTCAACGAGCGGGATTCGCGTGTCAGGCGCTCTCGGAGCGGTATGCGACGACGGCGCTGCGTCGGCGCAGCCAGGGCTTACTGATGGGCTTCACCAACGTAGGATCGCCCGCCCAAGCGCAAGAGATCGCGGGTAGGTTGCGCGATGCGTTCGCTATCGAGTGAGTTTCAACAGTGCAGCGCGGGCTCTACCGGTGCAGTGCTCGGCGCGCCGGCAAACGGCGCCACCTGCTTGCGGCGTTCGCGCGTGGGCGCGGTGCCGAACGCGTCGCGATAGCTCTTGCTGAAGTGACACGCCGATTGGAAGCCGCACGCCATCGTGATGTGCATGATGGACATGTCGGTTTGCAACAGCAGTTCGCGCGCGCGGCGCAGGCGCAGCGTGAGGTAGTAGTGCGTGGGCGTCATGCCCAGATGTTCTCTGAACAAGCGTTGAAGCTGGCGCTGCGACATGTTCGCGAGCCGCGCGAGCTCCTCGCGCGATAGCGGCTCCTCGATGTTGTTCTCCATCAACGCGATGACTTCGAACAGCGACTTGTTCGCGGATCCCAAGCGGGCCACGAGCGGCATGCGTTGCTGAGCGCTCGTATCGCGGACATGCTCGACGATGAATTGTTCGGCGATCTGCGTGACGCGCGGCGTGCCGATCCGCGGGGCGATCAGGTGCAACATCATGTCGAGTGGCGCGACCCCGCCCGTGCATGTGATGCGATCGCGATCGATGACGAACAACTCTTTCAAGAAACGCGTGCCGGGAAACTCTTCCTTCAGCGCGGACATGTTCTCCCAATGGATCGCGCATGCGTAACCATCGAGCAAGCCCGCGCGAGCGAGCGCGTAAGTGCCGGTGCAAAGGCTGCCGAGCGCGACGCCCGAGCGCGCGAAGCGGCGCAACTCCGATAGATGCGTGTTCGTCGTTGCGTGTTGGACATCCACACCGCCGCACACGAAGACGACATCCGGTTGCTGCGGGAGCGATGCAACCGGCACCGTCTCGACGGCAAGCCCGTTGCTGGCCGTGACCGGGCCTCCGTCGGGACTCACGACGGTCCAGCGATAGAGCTCCTGGCCACTGAGATAGTTCGCCATCCTAAGCACTTCGACCGCGTTCGAGAACGCGATCATCGTGAAGTTGGGCAAAGCCATGAACGCGAAGTTTGAAAGCGACGCAGTGCGATCAGGCGACATGTGGGGTGTTCCTTCGAATCCGAATCGTGTGCTGCCGCTGGTCTTACCGAGCCAAAGGCGCGTTTCATTGTGGGATCGAGGGCAACAAGCATGCCATACGGCTTAACCCTAGGATGCGTAGACATACTCTGCAATGGTGCACCGCAACTGTGCGCGCAACGCCCTGTAGTGAAGCTTTGCGGAGACTGTGAGCTCTCTAAATGGTGCGAAGCATCAACTGCAAAGCGGGTTCGATCGGGCTGCGACCGATGAGCGCGATCGATGAGGGCGAGAGCCGGGTCGACCGGCATTGCCCTCTCGCCCCCGTCCCTGTCCAAACTTGTCCAAAACGGACGCCCGTGTCGGAAAAGGCAAAGAACGCGTCTGAATTCGTCAATCCGCGAAATGGGCGAACGACAAGAATAGAGCCGTCGCCAACGAACGGCGGCGGCGCCACAGCATAAGCGCGCCGCGCCATCAATACGGATCCGCCATGTCGAATACAGAGCCGATTTTCACGCAGACACTTGCCGAACGCGACGCACCCGTGCGCGCGGCGCTCCTACGCGAGCTCGAGCGACAACAGTCGCAGGTCGAGTTGATCGCATCGGAGAACATCGTTTCCCGCGCTGTGCTGGAAGCGCAAGGCTCTGTGCTGACGAATAAATACGCCGAAGGCTATCCGGGCAAGCGCTATTACGGCGGGTGCGAATTCGTCGACGAAGTGGAGTCGCTTGCCATCGAGCGAGTGAAGCGCTTGTTCGGCGCGCAATTCGCCAACGTCCAACCGCATTCGGGTGCACAGGCGAACGGCTCCGTCATGCTGGCGCTCGCCAAGCCCGGCGACACCATCCTCGGCATGTCGCTCGATGCGGGCGGCCACCTCACGCATGGGGCCAAGCCTGCGCTTTCGGGTAAGTGGTTCAACGCCGTGCAGTATGGCGTGAGCCGCGACACGATGCTGATCGATTACGACCGCGTCGAGGCGCTGGCCGACGAACACCGCCCGAGCCTGATCATTGCGGGCTTTTCGGCGTACCCGCGCGCGCTCGATTTCGCGCGCTTTCGCGCCATTGCGGATCGGGTCGGCGCAAAACTGATGGTCGATATGGCGCACATCGCGGGCATCATCGCGGCGGGGCGCCACGCCAACCCGATCGAGCATGCCCACGTCGTCACATCTACCACGCACAAGACGCTGCGCGGCCCGCGCGGCGGCTTCGTCCTGACCAACGACGAGGACGTCGCCAAAAAGATCAATTCGGCCGTGTTCCCGGGGCTGCAAGGCGGCCCGCTCATGCACGTGATCGCGGGCAAGGCCGTCGCGTTCGGCGAGGCGCTCGAAGATGGCTTCAAGCGCTACATCGATCGCGTGCTCGCCAATGCGCAGGCGCTCGGTGCGGTGCTGCGCGAAGGCGGCGTCGATCTCGTGACGGGCGGCACCGACAACCATTTGCTGCTCGTCGATCTGCGGCCGAAGGGCCTCAAAGGCACCCAAGTGGAGACTGCCCTCGAGCGCGCCGGCATCACCTGCAACAAGAACGGCATTCCGTTCGACACCGAGAAGCCGACCGTGACCTCTGGCATTCGGCTGGGCACGCCTGCGGGCACCACGCGCGGCTTCGGCACGGAGCAGTTCGAGCAGATCGGCCGCTTGATTCTCGAGGTGTTCGACGCGTTGACGCACCACCCGGAAGGCCACGCGCAGACCGAAGAGCGCGTGCGGCGCGAGATTTTCGCGTTGTGCGAGCAATACCCGATTTATTGAGTGTGCCCGCGAGTTTCACGCTGCACGCTTAGCGGCTCACGCCGATTTCCATTGCACTAGCCTACGCCCGGAGCAATCGATGTCTACTTTGCACGAGAACAGCATCATCATCGACGGCCTGAACATCTCCAAGTTCGAACGATCGGTTTTTGAAGACATGCGCAAGGGCGGCATCACGGCCGCCAACTGCACGGTGTCGGTCTGGGAGAGCTTCGCCAAGACCGTCGACAACATCGCGCTCATGAAGCAGCAAATTCGGGAGAACGCCGAGATCTTGACGCTCGTGCGCACGACCGATGACATTGCACGCGCCAAGCGCGAGAACAAGACCGGAGTCATCCTCGGGTTTCAGAACGCCCATGCGTTCGAGGACAACCTCGGCTACGTCGAAGCCTTCGCCGATATGGGCGTGCGCGTCGTGCAGCTTTGCTACAACACGCAAAACCTGGTCGGCACGGGCTGCTACGAGCGCGACGGCGGTCTTTCCGATTTCGGTCGCGAAGTCATCACGGAGATGAATCGCGTCGGCATCATGGTCGATCTTTCGCATGTCGGCGGCAACACGTCGTCCGAGGCGATCGCATTCTCGAAAAAGCCCGTTTGCTATTCGCACTGCTTGCCGTCGGGGCTCAAGGAACATCCGCGCAACAAGAGCGATGCGCAGTTGAAGGAAATCGCCGATGCGGGCGGTTTTGTCGGCGTCACGATGTTCGCGCCGTTCCTCAAGCGCGGCATCGATGCGACGGTCGAGGACTATATCGAAGCGATCGACTACGTCGTCAATTTGATCGGCGAGGACGCGGTCGGCATCGGCACCGATTTCACGCAAGGCTACAGCGTGGACTTCTTCGATTGGCTCACGCACGACAAGGGCCGTTATCGCCGTTTGACGAACTTCGGCAAGGTGGTCAATCCGGAAGGCATCAGGACCATCGGCGAATTCCCGAATCTCACGGCCGCGATGGAACGCGCAGGCTGGAGCGAGACGCGGATCCGCAAGATCATGGGCGAGAACTGGGTGCGCGTATTCCGCGAAGTGTGGGGCGCGTAAGGCGCCGTTATCGCCATTAACGTTTAGTCAGGGACTTTCTCATGCAACCGCAAATTCCGATCGA
Organism: Paraburkholderia sp.; assembly: GCA_004322045.1. GTDB lineage: Bacteria > Pseudomonadota > Gammaproteobacteria > Burkholderiales > Burkholderiaceae > Trinickia. The sequence continues at coordinate 22,509 of SCRN01000034.1, read as the reverse complement.
CGTCGATCCCGATACCGGCGTATGGACGACGGACGCGCTGGCCATGCTCTACGTGCCGCGTCATTTCTTCACGAACAACCACGTTGCCGTGGAAGAGGCGCTGGGACGCGAAGCCTACGCCGACATTCTCTACAAGGCAGGCTACAAGTCGGCCTATCACTGGTGCGATAAGGAGGCCAAGCAACACGGCCTCACCGGCATGGCGGTATTCGAGCACTACTTGAAACGCCTCTCGCAGCGCGGCTGGGGGCTGTTCAAGATCGCCGAAGCCGATCCCGCGAGCGCGCACGCGCGGATCGAGTTGCGCCATTCCTCGTTCGTGCTCGCCCAGCCCGGGAAGGAAGGCAAGCTTTGCTACATGTTCGCCGGTTGGTTCGCCGGGGCGATGGATTGGGTCAACGATACCGATACGAGCGGCCGTAAAGGCCCGCGCTCGCAATCGAAGGAAACGCAATGCGCCGGCGAAGGGCACGCACACTGCGTCTTCGAGGTTTCGCCGCTTTCCCATTAACGCGACGCTCGTCGTCGCGGCAACACGCGTCAAGACGTTACGGCAGTAAAGCTCGTCACAGAATTCGTTCGAGGTCGATCGACATGCGCTACCCCCATCTGTTCAAACCGATGACGCTGAACCAACTGACGCTGCGCAATCGCATCGTCAGCACGGCGCATGCGGAAGTCTATGCGGAGCCGGGCGGGCTGCCCGGCGATCGCTATATCCGCTATTACGAGGAGAAAGCGAAGGGCGGCGTGGGCTTGGCGGTCTGCGGCGGCTCGAGCCCCGTGTCGATCGACAGTCCGCAAGGCTGGTGGAAGTCGGTCAACCTGGCGACCGATCGCGTGATCGATCCTTTGAATCGCCTCGCCGAGACGATGCACCGGCACGGCGCAAAGATCATGATTCAAGCGACACATATGGGTCGCCGCTCCGCGTTTCACGGCGAGCATTGGCCGCACCTGATGACACCCTCCGGCGTGCGCGAGCCCGTGCACCGCGGCAATGCGAAGACGATCGAGGTGGAAGAAATTCGCCGCATCATTCAGGATTTCGCCGCCGCGGCCAAGCGCGTCAAGCAGGCCGGCATGGATGGGATCGAAATCTCCGCCGCGCACCAGCACTTGATCGATCAGTTCTGGAGCCCGCGCACGAACTTCCGCACCGACGAGTGGGGCGGCAGCCTCGCCAATCGTCTGCGTTTCGGCGTTGAAGTGCTGACGGCCGTGCGCGAAGCCGTCGGGCCCGACTTCGTCGTCGGCCTGCGCATGTGCGGCGACGAATTCCACGAGGACGGTCTCGATCACGAGCAACTGAAGGAAATCGCGCATGCAATGGCCGAGACGCGCCTCATCGATTATCTCGGCGTGATCGGCTCGGGCGCCGACACGCACAACACACTGGCGAACTGCATGCCGCCGATGGCGCTGCCGCCCGAGCCGTTCGTGCATTTGGCGGCCGGCATCAAATCGGTGGTCGACATTCCCGTCATGCACGCGCAAAGCATTCGCGACGCGGGACAAGCCGAACGTTTGCTGGCCTCGGGAATGATCGATCTCGTGGGCATGACGCGCGCGCAAATCGCCGATCCGCACATGGTCATCAAAATCCGCGATGGACGCGAGGACGAGATCAAGCAGTGCGTCGGCGCGAATTATTGCATCGACCGGCAATACAACGGCTTGGATGTGCTTTGCGTGCAAAATGCCGCGACCTCGCGTGAAGCGACGATGCCGCACGTAATCGAGAAATCGCGCGGGCCGAAGCGCAAGGTCGTCGTCGTGGGCGCAGGACCCGCTGGGCTGGAAGCAGCGCGCGTCGCGCGCTCGCGCGGGCACGATGTCGTCTTGTTCGAGAAGAACACCGAAGTCGGCGGACAGATTCTGCTCGCCGCGAAGGCGCCGCAGCGCGAGCAGATGGCCGGCATCGTGCGCTGGTTCGACATGGAGACCAAGCGTCTCGGCGTCGACCGCCGGTTGGGTGTCGAGGCCGATGACAAAGCAATTCTGGCCGAGAAGCCCGACATCATCGTGCTCGCCACAGGTGGCCGCGCGTTCTCCGATCAGGGCGCGCACTGGGGCGTTGCGCAAGGGCTGGCGGTCAGCTCGTGGGACATCCTCTCGGGGCGCGTCGAGCCGAAGCAGAATGTGCTCGTCTACGACGGCGTCAGCACGCATGCGGGCGCGGGCGTAGCCGATTTCATCTCGAGCCGTGGTTCGAAGGTCGAGATCGTCACCCCCGATGTGAAAATTGCCGACGATTGCGGCGGCACGACCTTCCCGATCTTCTATCGGCGTCTCTATGCGCAAGGGGTAATTCATACGCCGAACTTCTGGCTCGACCGCGTCTATGAGGAAGACGGCAAGAAGATCGCCGTGCTGCGCAACGAATATACGGAAGAGCAGGAAGAGCGCGCCGTCGATCAAGTCGTGATCGAGAACGGTAGTACGCCTAACGATGCGCTCTATTGGAAGCTCAAGCCGGAGTCGCTCAATCGCGGGCAAATCGACGTGAACAAGCTCTTTGCCGCCGAGGCGCAACCCTGCTTGTCCGAGGAATTGGGCAATGGCCGGTTCTTGCTGTTCCGCGTGGGCGACTGCATCTCGATGCACAACATTCACGGCGCGATCTACGACTCGCTGCGGCTTTGCAAGGACTTTTGATCATGAGCCCGGCCTTTCTCATCACAGTGCTGCTCTGGCTGTCGGTCGGCGGGCTTGTCTTCGCCGTCGCCAAACGTTCGGCGTACTGGCGTCTCGGGCGAGCCACGACACCTGGCGCGTTCGGTGTTTGGAATCTGTTCGCCATTCCGAAGCGCTATTTCGTCGATCTGCACCATGTCGTCGCTCGCGACCCGTATATCGCGAAGACCCACGTCGCGACGGCCGGTGGTGCGATCGCCGCGCTGGCGCTCGTGTTCGTCAACTACGGCCTCGCCATCTATTCGCCGTGGCTCGATAAGCTGATTTTTCTCGCGGCGCTCGCCATGCTGATCGGGGCCGTCTTCGTGTGGCGCCGTCGTCGAGCGAAGGCCGTGCCGGCCCGGTTGTCGCGTGGCCCCTGGAATGCGTTGCCCTGGCTGCTCGGCTCGTTTGCGCTCGGTCTCGTGCTCTTTACGCTCGTGCCGGCCGCCGCCATGTCGCGAGGGTTCGCCGTGATCTGTGCGGTGCTGATCGGCATCGGCGCATTCGCGATGACGATGGGTGCGGCCAAGGGCGGCCCGATGAAGCATGCGATCGCCGGCTTGCTGCACCTCGCGTTCCATCCGCGTCAAGAACGCTTTGCCCAAACGCGGGAGTCGTACACCGGAAACGGCGAGGGGACGCCCCCGACCGCATTGAAACTGCCCGATATCGAGCATCGCGACTATGGGGTCGCCAAGCCGGTCGAGTTTCGCTGGAATCAGTTGCTCAGTTTCGACGCATGCGTGCAGTGCGGCAAGTGCGAGGCAGCCTGCCCGGCATTCGCCGCAGGGCAGCCGCTGAATCCGAAAAAGCTGATTCAAGACCTCGTCACCGGGATGGTCGGCGGCACCGATGCGGCGTATGCAGGCAGCCCCACGCCCGGTATCGAGATCGGGCGTCACAGCGGCCAGCCTAACGGCCCAATCGTCTCGGGCTTGATCGAGTCGGACACGATTTGGTCATGCACGACCTGCCGTGCGTGCGTTCAAGAATGCCCGATGCTGATCGAGCATGTGGACGCCATCGTCGATATGCGGCGCCATCGTACGTTGACCGAAGGCGACGTCCCGGGCAAGGCGCCGGAGGTGCTCGCCAATCTGCGCGAGACGGGCAGTGCGGGCGGCTACGACATCGCCGCGCGATATGACTGGGCGGTCGATCTGAACGCTCGCGTCGCACAGCCGGGCGTGCCCGTCGACATATTGTTGATTGCAGGCGAAGGCGCGTTCGACATGCGGTACCAACGCACGCTGCGCGCACTCGTCAAAGTGCTGAACAAAGCAGGGGTGGATTTCGCGGTGCTGGGCGGGGCCGAGGCCGACACGGGCGACGTCGCGCGCCGGCTGGGCGACGAAGCCACGTTTCAGCGCATGGCAAAACGCATGATGTCGACGCTAGGCGCGCTGAGCTTCAAGCGAATCGTGACGGCCGACCCGCACGTCATGCACAGTCTGCGCAACGAATACCGCGCGTTGGGCGCGCGCTACGAGGTTCAGCATCATACGAGCCTGGTCGCCGAACTCGTGCAAGCGGGCCGCCTTTCACCGAAGGCCTCTGCCGCGTTGGCCGACAAGCGCATCACCTATCACGATCCGTGCTACCTGGGCCGCTACAACGGCGAGACGGAAGCGCCACGGCGCCTGCTCAAATCGATCGGTATCAAGGTGATCGAGATGGAGCGCCACGGCATGCGCGGACGCTGCTGCGGCGGGGGCGGGGGTGCGCCGCTCACCGATATTCCGGGCAAAGCGCGGATTCCCGACATCCGCATGGCGGACGCCCGCGCGATCGGCGCGGAGGTGGTCGCCGTGGGGTGCCCGAATTGTACGGCGATGCTCGAAGGCGTGGTGGGTCCCCGGCCAGAGGTGCTCGACGTCGCCGAGCTCGTTGCCGCCGCGCTGGAGTGAGGCCATGAATAACGTTAAACGAATCGATCCGCGCCGGCCTTTCGTCATTGCTGCGTCGGGACTCAAGCGCATTACGCTAGGCGCGGAACATATCGCGGGCGCCATCGACGAAGCGACGCAAGCCGCGTTGCATGGGTCGCATGCGCAGAAGGCGAAGCCGCGCCGCGTGTATGAAGCCGGTGCGCGTGCGCTGCTCGTCGCCGCGCATAGCGATCGCGGCGCGCTCGACGAGCACGCACGTCAGGCGATCGCCGCGGCGGCCATCGTGGCCGATGCGGCAACGGAAGTGATCTTGGTCGTGTTCGGCGAGTTGACCGACGATGCCGCTGCGCTCGGTGCGGACAAGGTCGTCGAATTTCCCGCTTTGGCTCGGCCGGCGTTTTCCCCGGATCAAGCTCTGGCCGCGCTGCGCGACTGTGTATCCGCGTTCGAGCCCGCGCATGTCTTATTGCCCGACAACGCAACGGGAGACGGCGATCTCGGCCGGCGTTACGCCGCGCGCGTCAACGCCAGCATTGCGACGCATGTCGTCGAGATCGACGCCAAGCATGTCGGCTGCTATGCGGGGGCCGGCGTGTCGTTCGCAACACGTGCGTGGCCCGACGTCATCCTGCTCGACCCCGAGGCCGTGGCGGCCAAGCTGCCGTTCGTCGGCGCCGGCGAACGCGTGGCCGCGCCGAGCGCGGCCGGCGCGCAGTCGAATGCGACGCGATATGTCGACCGAGGCACGACGCAGCTCGACGCTGCACAAGTGGCGCTCGAGGAGGCCGATTTCATCATCTCCGCCGGCAACGGCGTGACCGACATCGCCGCCTTCGAAGCGCTCGCGAACACGCTGGGTGCGGCGATCGGCGCGAGCCGGGTGGCTGTCGACAACGGCCACTTCACGCGCGACAAGCAGGTCGGCGCGACGGGCAAGACCGTCAACGCGAGCGTCTATATCGCCTTCGGGATCTCGGGCGCGGTTCAGCATCTGCAAGGGATCAAGGACTGCCGGCACGTGATCGCCGTCAATCTCGACGGCAGTGCGCCGATCGTCAAGCGCGCCAATCTCACGGTGATCACCGATGCGCAAGCGACGATCACAGCGCTGACGAGCCAGGTGGAGCAGGCCAAGCAAGCGAGTCATCTATCGGTCGCGCAGGCGAGTGCCAACGTTCGTGAAGGGGTGGTGGCATGAACAGGATAGAGAAGCTGGATCGGATCGCCGTGCTGGTCTCGGTGGGGCGTCACCGCGTGAGCGGGGTGTCGTGCTACAGCCGCAACGACGCCACCGCGCTCGAAATCGCGCGCACGCTAGCGCAAAAGCACGGCGCGCGGCTAGAGGTGCTGCATGCCGGGGACGCATCGAATTTGGCCTTGACCGATTACCTGGCATTGGGCGCGCCGCGCATCGACGTGTTGGCTTGCAGGGACGACGACGCGGCGGCGCTCCTGGCGCAGCGCTTGCGGGGCGTTCCTCTCGTCCTGACCGGAACCCGCGCGGAAGGCGCCTACGATACGGGCATGCTTCCTTATCGGTTGGCCGAAGCCCTGGGATACGCGCTGGTCGAATCTGCGCTCGACGTTGCCGTTCAACGCGATGGCGTGGCGGTCACACAGTTCTTACCGAAAGGCTTTCGCCGCAGCATCGAAGCGACTCTGCCCGCCGTCGTCGCGGTCCACCCGCAAGCGGCCGTGACGCCTCGCTATGCCTATGCGCGTGCGTCGGCCGGCGCAATCGAATCGCATCGCGAGCACGCTTTACCGAACAGCGACGCGCAGGCATGGCGAATCGCGCCGGTGCAGCGCAAACCCATCAAGCTCGCCGCAGCGGAAAAGCGTTCCGGGCATGCGCGCATGTTGACGGCCACGACGACGGAAAGCCGTGGCGGAAACGTCGTAATTGAGGGGACTTCGGTCGAAAAAGCACAAGTGATCCTCAGTTATTTGCGAGAGCATCGACTCGTCGATTATTGAAATCGGAAGGCCATCCGGCCTTGAATACACGAACTTAGCGACAAGCACTTGTACAGCAAGTCAAAAGCATCCGGAGCAGACATGACCGTATCCGCAGACATTCGCGCGCTCATCGAACGGCGCAAAAAGGGCTACAGCCTCGAAGCGCCGTTTTACCGCAGCGAAGAAATTTTCGCGCTCGATATGGAAGCGATTTTCCGCAAGCACTGGATTCATGTGGCGGTCGAACCCGATATTCCCGAGCCCGGCGATTATGTGACCGTCGAGCTGGCCGGCGAATCGGTTCTGATCGTGCGCGACGACGACATGTCGGTCCGCGCGTTCCACAACGTTTGCCGCCACCGCGGCGCGCGCTTGTGCAACGAAGAACGCGGCACGGTCGGCAACATCGTGTGTCCCTATCACAGCTGGACCTACGACTTGAGCGGCGCGCTGATGTTCGCCGAGCATATGGGTGAGAAGTTCGACCGCTGCAAGCACAGCCTGAAGTCGGTTCACGTGGAAAGCCTAGGCGGCCTGATCTTCGTTTGCCTCGCCCCGGAACCTCCCGCCGATTTTGCCGTCATGCGCGCGGCGATGGAGCCGTACCTTCTTCCTCACGATCTCGCCAACTGCAAGATCGCGGCGCAGGTCGACATCATCGAGGAAGGCAATTGGAAGTTGACGATGGAAAACAATCGCGAGTGCTATCACTGCGTCGCGAACCATCCCGAGCTGACGATCTCGCTCTATGAATACGGCTTCGGCTATCAACCGTCTCCGGCCAACGCCGAAGGGATGGCCGCATTCGAGCGCACCTGCGTCGAGCGCGCGTCGCAGTGGGAAGCGATGAGCCTGCCTTCGGTCGAAATAGAGCGCCTGAGCGATGTCACCGGTTTTCGCACACAGCGCTTGCCGCTCGACCGCAGCGGCGAGTCGCAAACGCTCGATGCGAAAGTCGCCTCCAAAAAGCTGCTCGGCGAATTCAAGCGCGCTGATCTGGGTGGCCTGTCGTTCTGGACGCAACCGAATTCGTGGCACCACTTCATGAGCGATCACATCGTCACTTTTTCGGTGATCCCGCTCTCCGCCGGCAAGACGCTCGTGCGCACGAAGTGGATGGTGCATAAGGATGCGGTTGAAGGCGTCGATTACGACGTTCCGAATCTGACGGCGGTGTGGAATGCAACGAACGCGCAAGATCGCGCGCTCGTCGAGTTCTCGCAACGCGGAACGGGCAGCAGCGCCTATGAGCCGGGTCCGTACTCGCCATTCACGGAAGGGCTCGTCGAAAAATTCTGCGATTGGTATGTCGGCCGCCTCGGCGCTCACGTCGGCGCTTAACGATCGGTCAGTCAGCAAGGGACGAGGCATAGCATGATGCGAGACGCGCAAACCTTAGAGCCGCAAGACGGACGCCTCACGCGCCCCGCATTCTGGAGCGCGCTCGGCGCGGCTTGGAGCAGCGACGACGAGGAAACGCTCGTCTGCTGCCAAGTGCGGCAGGAAACGCACGACGTAAAGAGTTTCTTCTTCATGTCGCGCGAGGGAAGGACGTTCTCGTTCGAGCCTGGGCAGTTCATCACGCTGGAAATGGAAATCGACGGCGAGACGATCAATCGCTGCTATACCATCTCGTCGGCTCCGACTCGCCCGCACACGATTTCGATCACGGTCAAGCGCGTGCCGGGCGGCAAGGTATCGAATTGGCTGCACGACAACCTACGCGCCGGCGATGCCGTGCGCGTGTTGGGGCCGGCCGGCGAATTCACCTGCGCGCGCCATTCCGCGGGCAAGTACTTGTTCTTGTCTGCCGGCTCGGGCATTACGCCGCTGATGTCGATGAGCCGTTCTCATCACGAGCTCGGCGAAGACCGCGATATCGTTTTTATCCATAGCGCGCGTACGCCCGACGACATTATTTTTGCGCGGGAGCTCGATCTCATCGCGTCGAATCAGCAGCATTTCAGGACCTCCTTCGTCTGTGAGCGCATTGGCCAGCGGACGAATTGGCCCGGCGTCACCGGCTTCTTGACGCTGCCTTTGCTTCGTTTGATCGCGCCGGATTTCATGGAGCGCGAGATTTTCACGTGTGGCCCGGCGCCTTACATGAAGGCGGTGCGCGACCTGCTCGATGAAGCGGGCTTCGATCGCGCGCATTATCACGAAGAAAGCTTCTCGTTCGATTCGCTTTCGCCCGCCGAGCAAGCCGCGGCGAGCGAAGGCGCGAGTGCGCCGGTGGAGGGCGAGGCTGCATCGGGCGAGACCCAAGCCCGATATGCCGTGACGTTCGCCAAGACTCACCGCGACATCGAATGCGGTGCGCACGAACACGTCCTCGACGCCGCCAAGCGCGCGGGGCTGCGGCTGCCGTCGTCATGCACGCAGGGCATGTGCGGGACGTGCAAGGTCAAACTCGTCTCGGGGCAGGTCGACATGCGCCACAACGGCGGCATCCGTCAGCGCGAGATCGATCAGGGAATGGTATTGCTTTGCTGCAGCAAACCGCTCAGCGATTTAGTCGTCGACAAATAACGACATCCGGCGGTCGCTTGCGTGCAAGCGCATGTCGGAAAACGCACTCACCGACGATTTTTGGCTATTCAATCTAAAGCCTGTATCACCCGCGCCGCGGATGGACGACCAGGAGAGACCACTATGAATCTGCTTAAACAGTTGCTGCTGAGCGCCGCGTTGGGCGCGGCGCTCGCGAGTGCGGCGCCGGCGTTTGCCGATGGCAAGCCGACGATCAAGATCGGTTACGTCGAAGGATGGGACGATAGCGTGGCGACGTCCAATGTCGCGGCGCAAGTCATCGAAACGAAGCTCGGTTACCCAGTCAAGCTCGTGCCGGTAGCGGCCGGCGTGATGTGGGGCGGGGTGGCGCGCGGCGATCTCGACGCCACGCTGTCTGCTTGGTTGCCGGCCACGCACGGCGCGTATTGGGAGCAATACAAATCGAAGGTCGAGGACCTCGGCGCCAACTTCACCGATGCGAAGATCGGGTTGGTCGTGCCCATCGACGTCAAAGCGACGACGATCGCCGATCTCGAGGCGCAAAAGAGCGATTTCAGCGGACGGATCGTCGGTATCGATGCGGGCGCTGGCGTGATGAAGAAGGCTGACGACGCGATCAAAGCGTACAACCTCAGCTATCAATTGATGCCGAGCTCGGGCAGCGCGATGACGGCCGAGTTGGCGCGCGATATCCATGCGAACAAACCGATCGTCGTGACGGGCTGGGCGCCGCACTGGATGTTCGCCAAATGGAAGCTCAAGTTCCTGGAAGATCCGAAGAAGGTATTCGGCGGCGCGGAGCATGTCGACAACGTGATCAACCCGGAGCTCGAGAAGAAGGCGCCGCAGGTGGTCGAGTTCTTGAAGAAGTTCCAGTGGAAGCCGGGTGAGATCGATGGCGTGATGCTCGCGGCGCAGAACGGCACCAAGCCGCAGGACGCGGCCAAGGCATGGGTGTCGGCTCACCCTGATCGCGTGACCAGCTGGGTGGCGGACGTTAAGTAGATCCTAGTATCGAGTGTCCCTGCACGGGGTACGCCGCCTTAAGGTCGGCGTACCCCGTTTTTTTATCGATGTATCGATGAATCGAGTTACTGCAAAACGACGGTCCGCTCGCCGTTGATGAACACGCGCCGTTCGATGAACGCCTTCACCGCCCGTGCGAGGGTAATGCACTCCACGTCACGCCCCACAGCCAATAAACGCTCCGGGCTATGCGAATGGTCGACGCGCTCGACCACTTGCTCGATGATCGGGCCTTCGTCCAGGTCGTCCGTCACGAAGTGGGCCGTTGCGCCGATGAGCTTCACGCCGCGCGCGTGCGCTTGGTGATAAGGCTTTGCGCCCTTGAAGCCGGGCAGAAACGAGTGATGGATGTTGATGGCGCGGCCCGCCAACGTGCGGCTCGTCGCTTCCGACAGAATCTGCATATAGCGCGCAAGCACCATCAACTCGGCGCCCGTCGTCTCGAACAGATCGAGTAGCCGCGCTTCCTGCCGCTCCTTGGTGTCGGCGGTCAACGGCAAATAGTGAAAGGGCAGTCCGTGCTGAACGGCCATCGGCTCGAGTGTCGTATGATTCGACGCAATGCCGACGATGTCCATCTTCAATTCGCCCATGCGCCAGCGGAAGAGCAAATCGGCCAGGCAGTGCTCGAGTTTCGACACCATCAACAATACTTTGGGCCGCACATTCGCATCGTGAATGGCCCAGGTCATATCGAACGATGCGGCGGTTGGCGTGAATTCGGCTTGGAGCGCGTTCAGATCCAGCGGCGCATCGTGTCCGCGCGCGCCATGAAAGACGCAGCGCATGAAGAAGCGCTCGCTGAGATCGTCGTCGAAAACGGACAATTCGTCGATATAGCCGCCATGTTTGTCGAGCAGTGCGACAACGGCCGCGACTTGACCCGCGGCGCTCGGGCAAGCGAGCGTCAAGATGAATTGGTGAGAACGGTCAGGTGTTGACATAGGAATAGCCCTGGTCTCCATGAGAAAGCGCGCGCGCTACGCGTATGCGTCCCTTCGCGCCGCATATACCAGTAGAGCAGGGCCCGGCTCGCGCCGATAGAACCGAATCGCCGTGGCAATGGTATCCGGGCGTCAGTGCGTGCTCGACGGCAGTTGGAAGCGGGACACCGCCTCGCCCAGGCGCCGGCTTTGATCTTCGAGCGAAACTGCGGTGGCCGACGCCTCCTCGGCCAACGCCGCATTGCGTTGCATGGCCTGCTCCATGTGGGAGACCGATGCATTGACCTGCTCGATGCCGATCGACTGTTGCTCCGAGGCTAGACTGATCTCGGCGATGATGGTGCGCACGCGATCCACGGCGTCGGCGAGTTCGGTCATCGTCGCGCCGGCCTCACCGACGAGCGCGCTGCCGCTATCCACACGCAGCGTCGAATCGCCGATCAGGGTTTTGATTTCCTTCGCTGCCGCCGCACTGCGCTGCGCCAAGTTGCGCACTTCCGAGGCGACGACCGCGAAGCCGCGTCCGTTTTCTCCGGCACGCGCGGCTTCGACCGCTGCGTTGAGCGCGAGGATGTTCGTTTGGAACGCGATGCCTTCGATTACGCCGACGATACCGGAGATCTGCGTCGAACTGGCCGAAATCGCATCCATCGTAGAGACGACACGCGCCATCGCGTCGCCGCCCTTGACGGCGATTTCGGCGGCGTTGCCCGCGTAGGCGCGTGCGCTGCGCGCATTGTCGGCCGTTTGACGCACGGTCGCGGTCAATTGCTCGATGCTGGCCGCCGCTTGTTCCAGCGATGCCGCTTGCTCTTCGGTGCGGTCGGACAACTCCATGTTGCCGTGCGCGATCGTGCGTACGTCGCCTGCAATCGCTTCGGCGCCCGCCCGCACTTGGCCCACCGTTTGTGCCAATCCGGTTTGCATTTGGCCGAGGCGCGTGAGCAAATGCCCCATTTCGTTGGCGCGCTCGACAATGACGCCGCGCGTCAAATCGCCTTGGGCGATCCGATCGAAGTGTTCGACGGCCGAATTGACCGGCGTAACGATGGCGCGCGCAAGCCTACGTTGCATGAGAAAGCCGAGAATCAGCGCGATCGCGGCGGCTGCGCCAAGCGCCCACAACGCGCGATGAAATCGCGCATCGGCTTGCTCGAAGCGCGATTTCTGTCGAGTCAATTGCACGTCTTCCAATGCGGTCATGGCGTCTTGGTAGTCCGCGAACAATGCCGGCGAGGCTTCGCGCTGCGTCGAAAGGAAATCCACCATGTTGTCGCTGTCCAATTGCGACAGCGCCTTTTGCAATGTCTGAGCCAATAAGGTTTGGCGGCGCGCGAGCAGCGTTTCGAGCGTTTTCTGCTCGACCGCATCGGGCGCATGCCCGTGCTGGTAGGCTGCTAGTTCTTCATTGCTTTGCGCGAGCAATTGATGGAGGCGGGCAATCTGTTTTTGCGCAGGCTGGCCCGCGCTGATCAATTGCTCGACTTCGCTCAGGCCACCGCGCAACACGAGCAACCGTTCGGAACTCGTCTTCAAGTGCAGCAGCGACGCCGTGTCGTCGCGATACATGGCGGCAAGATCCGCTCGGCCGGCGTACAGCAGCACGAGCGCGCCCCCGATGACGAGCATCAGCAACGCCGTGTAACCGGCTATGGTGGCGGCAAGGCCGCCTCGAATCGAGAGCGATTTAAACATGACGATACTCGCGTGCGGGCGTTCAGGAAAGCGCAAGGAACAGCGCCTACCGCAGGAATATCGGCAGCCCGGGTGCTCGCCTATTGTCAATAGGCGACAGCGGCATGCTCAATGACGACAACGGACGCGAGGCGAATGCGGCCTAAAAAGTGCGAGGGAGACGATGGCGAGCAGGGCAAACGCCTGATCGCCTATGGCGAAAATCCACCGTAAATCGAAGTTTGCTGTCAACTACTGAAAACAGTAGGGAATAACGTTGGATCAATTAGAATTAATCCTCGACCGTGGCGAGAAATGCCTCGACCGAGATCATTGCGCCTGCGTTCGCCGGCGCCGGACGTTCGGCTGGGCGAAACACGGCATCGCCTCGGCGAATCGCCCGGCGCGAAACCACGCACGTCCCCGACGAATTCGCCGAGCGGCGCCGCCACCGCTGTTCACCGTAGTGACAGCGGCCGGGCTCGACCCAACGAATGATCAGTGTGGTATCGGATTGTTCGAGTATTTCGATTTGGACGCGGCTAGCGTCTATGGCGCAAGACTTTTTTGTCCTCATAGCGGCTCCTGGCGTCGAGCTCCGTAAATGTATTCGGGTCCGAGCTCAACCGCTATCGTTAGATCCGTAGAAACACCATTTTTAAAACGGAAACAATCAACTGCCGTTGCGCTAATTTGCACACTTTTATGCACAAGATATCGCGCGACGTTGTTTTACGACAACTCGACAACGAATGCGCCGGCCGCCGGTATTGGGGGCGACGACCGGCGGCATTCGTTCGATCAAAAGCGGGAAGGGCTGTAGGGCCGAGGATCGGTGAATGGCGCCTCGCCCACCATCATTTCGGCGAGCAGCCTGCCGGTGACGGGGCCCAATGTCAGCCCGTGGTGCGCGTGCCCGAAGGCGAACCACAGCCCGCGATGACGATCGGCTTTACCGATCACGGGCCGCATATCCGGCATGCAAGGCCGCAGACCGAGCCAAGGCTGGGCGTCGAGGCGTCGGCCGAGACCGAACGCCGGGCGCGCGTACGATTCGGCGCGGGCAAGTTGCACGCCTGTCGGCGGGGCCTCGCGCGCGGCGATTTCGACGCCGGTGGTCAGGCGCAGCCCTTGTTGCATCGGCGCGATGACATAGCCCTGTTCACGATCGAGAATCGGGCGGCCAAGCGGCGCGTCGCTGGTCGCTTCGTAGTGCATGTGGTAACCGCGTTTGGCGCGCAGCGGGATGCGATAGCCCAACGGAGCAAAAACGGTATCGGACCAAGGGCCGAGCGCCACGACGACCTCGCGTGCGGTGATCGGGCCGTCCGTGGTTTGCACGATCCAGCCATCGCTTTCCACGCGGGCGGTTGCGGCGTCGCCTGTCATCACGCGGCCGCCGGCGCTTTGGAACAAGCCCGCATAGGCTTTGGTGAGGGCGCCCGGGTTGGTCACGCGCTTCGGATCGTTCCAATGCAGGCCGCCGCAGAAGACGCCGGACAGCGCTGGCTCGCGACCGTGCAGCGCCGCGGCGTCCAGCGTGTCGAGCCGCAAGCCTTGCGCGTCGGCAATCTGCCGCGCTCGCTCGGCGGCGACGGCGAACTCGCCGGGTGTTCGGAATGCTTCGATCCATCCGCCGTCGTGCACGAGGGCGCGTGCACCGGCGCCCGCTCGCGCAATGAGCGCCTCGTGCTCGTCGACGCACGCGCGGATCAGCGGCAGCATGTCGCGAGCGGCTGCGGCCAAGCGCTGCGGCGCGGATTCGTACCAATAGCGTGCGAGCCAGGGCAAGAAAGACGGCAATCCCTTGTAGTCCCAGTAGAGGTCGGTTGACCGATTGCGCGCATACCGAGCGAGGGTGCTCAAACTGCGCGGGAACGCGTAGGGGATGACCGCCGAGCGCTCGATCAGCCCGGCGTTGCCGAAACTCGTTTCTTCCCCGGGGGCGCGACGATCGACGAGCGCGACTTTCCGGTCACGATCCTGCAGATGAACGGCGCAAGACACGCCGATAATACCTGCGCCGAGAACGACGACGTCGAAATCCATAGGGTGGCGTCCGTGTTGATCGATGGGATTTTAGAAGCGGCGTGGGCCGCGGCGACTATCCGGAGCGTGTACCGGCTGAGCCGGTTCGGCGTCGGGCGCGGCGATGATGAGATCGGTATCCGCTACTGCGACGCAGGGCAAGATCCATCCTTCGCCCTGTTCCTCTCGGCTCACACCTGGCCACTCGATCCGGTAGCTGACGTTTCCCGAAACGAGCTTGCACAAACACGTGCGACAGGTTCCATTGCGGCACGAGCGCGGCAGCCGCACTCCCGCGGAAGCGGCCGCCTCCAGCAGCGTGAGTGTGGCGGGCGCCTCGAAGCGGTAGCCCTGCGGCTCGATGCAAACGATGGGGATGCGAGTAGCGGGTGGTGCGGTCATGGGCCGGGCGAATGGGAAAACGCAAAGGGTACGGGTGCCTCATCCGAGGGCGCGCCCGCCCCGGCATTCCATCAGAAACGAAAGGAAAACGAAAGTGGCGGGGCATCGAACGCAAATGCCATGCCCTTTTGTTAGATCAATGGCCAATTTCGCCGGCTTTGCAAGGAAAACTTGCTCGTCTGCGTAAAAGTCCTAAAGTGTATTCAATCGGCGTGGGAGTCGCTCTGTCCCGGCCGGCAGCCCGCGCTTCCAGCAAGAAGGAAGCACCTCCCACCGGCGCGGTTATCGGCGTGTTTTCGTCACGGCAAAGGCGAATCCCATGCAGATCAGTTTTCCCAAAGAAGCGCCCGAGTATTCGGGCCGCGAGTTGATCGTGGCGTTTCCCGCGGTGGTGAACGGGGAACGCATCTGGTGCAGTATCACGGCCGAAGCGCTCGAAGACCATTTCGGCGCGGCGTCGCCGCGACTCGAAGATATGGTCGGCGCGTTCGACGCGCATCGTCCGCGTATCGAAGCGGCCACGCGCAGATTGCTCTCGGAGACGGGCGGGCAATGCGCGAAGCTGCGCAGCGGCTACATCCGCTTTTACGAAGCCAACGCTCGCGCCTGAACGCCGCTTTGTCCTTTCGGCACACCGAATCAACGCCCATGCCGCCGCGTCGCGCGTGCGCCTGCGGGCGGCGCGGCACGATCATTCCGCGCCTAGATAAAAGAAGCGGAACAGGAAGATGGCGGCGATGATCCAGACCACCGCTTTGACCTGCCGAGCGCGACCTGTCAACAGCTTGAGACCGGCATAAGTGATGAAGCCGAACGCCACGCCATTGGCGATGGAATAGGTGAAGGGCATCATCAGCGCGGTGAGGGTCGCGGGCACGACCTCGGTAGCATCGTTCCAAGGCAAATCGGCCAATTCGCGCAGCATGAGGCACGAAACATAGAGCAGCGCAGGCGCGGTGGCGTAGCCGGGCACAACGCCGGCCAGGGGTGCGAAGAACAGGCAGGCCAGAAACAGCACGGCGACGGTGATCGCCGTGACGCCCGTGCGCCCGCCAGCCTGCACGCCCGACGCGCTTTCGATGTAGGCCGTCGTTGACGAAGTGCCGAGCAGTGACCCGGCGACGATAGCCGTGCTGTCGGCCAGCAGCGCCTTGTTCAAGCGGTCCATCTTCCCTTCCACGAGCAGCCCTGCACGATTGGCCACGCCCATGAGCGTGCCGGTTGCATCGAACAGTTCGACGAGGAAAAACACGAGGACCACGTTGATGATGCCGGTGGACAGCGCAGCGCGCACGTCCAGATGGAGGAGCGTCGGGCTAATCGATGGCGGCGTCGACATGACGCCGTGAAACTCATTGCCGCCGAAGAAGAACGAGAGCACGGTCACGCCGAGAATCCCGATCAAGATCGCGCCGCGCACGCGCAGAAAATCGAGCGTCACGATGGCGAAGAAGCCGATCGTCGCGAGAATCGCGGCAGGCTTGTGCAGATCGCCGAGCGTGACGAGGGTGGCGGGGTTGCCGACGACGATGCCGGCCGTCTTCAACGAAATGATCGCGAGGAAGAGCCCGATGCCGCCGGTAATGGCGACGCGGATCGAGCGCGGTATGCCGTTGACGATCGCCTCGCGCACGCGAAACAGCGTCACGACCAAAAATAGACATCCGGAGATGAACACGGCGCCGAGCGCGGCTTGCCAGGTGAAGCCCATGCCCTTGACGACCGTATACGCGAAATAAGCGTTCAGCCCCATGCCCGGTGCGCAGGCGATCGGGTAGTTCGCGTAGAGGCCCATGATCAGCGTCGCGATGGCGGCGACGAGGCAGGTGGCGACGAAGACGGCGTCTTTGGGCATCCCCGCATCGCCGAGAATGGCCGGGTTGACGAAGATGATGTAGGCCATGGTCAAGAACGTCGTGACGCCGGCCAATATCTCGGTGCGCAGGTCGGTGCCTGCCTCTGCGAAGCCGAAGTAGCGTCTTGCCGATTCCAGCAACGGAAAGGCTTTGGCTTGTTCCATGAGCGCGTGTCTCCTGTCGTATGTTGCGCGTGGCTGAAAAAACAGGCGCACAGTGTAATGGCGATTTTTGGCGCAGGCCAGCCGCGGCATGCATGTCGCATGCCGCATGGCGTGCAAAGGGGCCTCGCGCAGGCTCAGCGGCGATTGAGCAGGGTGGCGAGCAGGTCGATCGGAAGCGGGAAGACGATGGTGGAATTTTTGTCGGCGGCGATCGTCGTCAGGGTCTGCAGGTAGCGCAGTTGCATTGCTTGCGGCTCGCGCGCAAGCGTTTGCGCTGCCTCCAGCAACTTTTGCGACGCTTGCAGTTCGCCGTCGGCATGGATGACTTTGGCGCGGCGTTCCCGCTCGGCTTCGGCCTGGCGGGCGATGGCGCGAATCATCGACTCGTTGATGTCGACGTGCTTGATCTCGACGTTCGACACCTTGATGCCCCAGGCGTCCGTTTGCGCGTCGAGGGTTTGCTGAATGTCGGCGTTCAACTGCTCGCGCTCGGCCAGCAGCGCGTCGAGCTCATGCTTGCCGAGCACGGCGCGCAGCGTCGTTTGCGACAGTTGACTCGTCGCTTCGAAAAATTTCGCGACTTGAATCACGGCTTTTTCGGGGTCGACGACGCGAAAGTACACGACCGCATTGACCTTCACGGACACGTTGTCGCGCGTAATGACGTCTTGGGGCGGGACGTCGAAGACGATGGTGCGCAAATCCATGCGCACGGCCTGCTGGATGACCGGAATGATCAGAACGAGCCCCGGGCCTTTGACTTTCCAGAAACGTCCGAGCATGAACACGACCCCGCGTTCGTACTCACGGAAGATGCGGATCGACGACGCGATGACGACAAGGACGATCAATAGCAGCAACGTGCCGAAGCTGAAGGTGAATCCGATCATGGCGACACTCCTTTTGGTAGTTCTTCTATGGGCACGACCGTGAGCGTGAGCCCCCGCCGGCCGGTGACGCGAACGCGTGCGCCCGCGTCGATCGGTGTCGGCCCGCATACGCGCCAGCGCTCGCCGCGCACGCGGGCCCATCCGAGGTTCTCGCTGCCCGGCTGGCCGTCGGCCGGGGCCAGGGGGCCGTCGATGATCTCGCCCAAGCTGCCGACAAAGGCTTCGCTTCCGGTAACGACGGGCCGCCGTCGCGCGCGATAGGCGAAGCTCGAAACGAAAAAGACGAAAACCGCCCCGACCGCGGAGATGGCTGCAATCATGGGCAGCGGCACCCCATAGCCGGGCGCATCGGTATCGATGAGCATCAGCGCTCCGGCAGCAAACGCCACGATGCCGCCGAAGCCCAGCGTGCCGAACGTCGGCAGGAACGCCTCGGCGATCAGGAAAGCGATGCCGAGCAAGATCAGCGCAAGGCCCGTATAGCTGATCGGGAGCAGTTGCAGGGCGAACAGGCCGATCAAGAGACAAATGGCACCTGCAACGCCCGGCAGCACGAATCCTGGATTGGCGAATTCGAAGAAGAGGCCGTACATGCCGATGGTCAGCAGGATCAGCGCGACGTTCGGGTCCGTGACGACCGCCAGCACGTGGCTGCGCCAGTCGGGTTCGAGTGTGACGATGGCGGCGTGAGCCGTCGCCAGTATGTGTGGGCCGCTAGTGGTCTCTATCGTGCGCCCGTCGAGCTTGCCGAGCAGATCGGGCACATCGCGGGCCGTGAGGTCGACGACGTGCTGTTCGAGCGCTTCGTTCGCAGATAGGCTCACAGCCTCGCGCACGGCGCGCTCGGCCCATTGGGCATTGCGCCCGCGCAGTTGCGCGAGTCCGCGAATGTAGGCGGCCGCGTCGTCGATCTGCTTGCGCGTCTCGGTCGATTGCGAATCGGTGGGAAGCGGGGCGGACGCGGCTCGAGTTGGGCCATCGGGCGCTTTCGGCGCGGCAGGCGCGGCGCCAGCCGGCCCGCCCAGCTGGATCGGCGTGGCCGCGCCGAGGTTCGTGCCTGGGGCCATTGCCGCGATATGGCTGGCATAAACGATGTAGGTCCCTGCGCTTGCCGCGCGAGCGCCGCCTGGCGCGATGAACGTGGCGACGGGCACGGGCGAGCCGAGTATCGCCTTGATGATTTGCCGCATGGAGGTGTCGAGCCCGCCCGGCGTATCGAGTTCGATGATGGCAAGTTGCGCCCGCTGCGCGGCGGCTTTCGCGAGCGAGCGCGTGATGAAATCGGCGCTGGCAGGGCCGATGGCGCCGCTGACCGGAATCACGACGACTCGGCTGCTCGCGGCGTCGGCCGCGTTGCCGGGCGCTGCCGCCCCGGCGTTGGCACATGCAAAGGCGCAAGCGCACGCTAGGAAGGTGACGAACGGCGCGAAGCGGCGAACGAGCCGTTCGCGCAACCGCGTGGGTGGCCGTGCTGCGAGCGTCGATGCAATCCTCGGCAACGGGTAGGTTTTCATCGTTTTCACTCGGCGCACGGGGTGCGGCGCCGCCGCCGGAACGGCTGCCCTAACGCTTAAAGAGTAGAACGATTCGCGGGGGTCCGCTAACAGACGAGGTGCGAAACCGAGCGCAATCTGGGGGGGCGGGTATGGATCGACCATCGTCGCGGTTCGGGATCGGGTGTGCTTGCCGGGTGCGTCAAAAGGTCCTCTCGCCGCGCCGCATTCTTCCCGGGGCCGGTATCATCCAAACTCTTGTGTCGATGACACCGATGGGAGGATGGCGTCGTGCATGTCGGTGAGCGTTTCAACAGCATTACCCATCTCGTGGGCGCAGTTTTGTCGGTGATCGGCCTTGCGGTGCTGGTAACGATGGGCGCCGTAGAGGGCGATGCGTACAAGGTCGTGAGCTTCAGCGTGTACGGTGCAATGCTGTGCGTGCTCTACGCGGTTTCGACGCTTTATCACAGCGTGCGACGTCCGCTGCTGAAAGCCGTTCTGCAGAAATGCGATCACTCCGCGATTTATTTGCTGATTGCCGGCAGTTACACGCCTTTCACGCTCGTCACGCTGCGCGGGCCATGGGGATGGTCTTTGTTCGGCGTGAGCTGGGGGCTCGCCGCGGTCGGCATCGCGCAGGAATTGACGCTCGGGCGGCGTACCCGCAGCGTCTCGATGTTGCTTTACGTATTGATGGGATGGCTTGCGCTGGTGGCGTTCCGCCCGTTGATCCATGCGCTTCCTACGGCTGGGGCGGCGTGGCTCATCGCGGGCGGCGTGATATATAGCGCAGGCATCTACTTTTTCATCAACGACGAGCGCATTCGCCACGGACACGGTATCTGGCACTTATTCGTGCTTGGCGGCAGCTTGTGTCAGTTCGTCAGCGTCGCACGATACGTGGCGTGACGTGCGACTGCGGATCTCGTCCGCCCATAGAGTCGGCGCTGGCTTTGGCGCCCGGCCTTCTATCGACGGGAGCCCGTGCTGGGCGTGATGAATGGCATCCAATTTCGCATCGTTTGATGCTATAATTCGTGCGTGTCTTAGGTCTACCTCGTAAGGAAGGAGCAAAAATGCGCACGACGATTGCACTCGACGACGATCTGCTCGCCAAGGCCCAAGCCTATACGGGCATGGAAGAAAAATCGGCGCTCGTACGCGAAGCCCTAAGGGCGCTGATCCAGCGCGAAGCTGCCAAACGGCTAGCCAATCTCGGCGGAAGCCAGCCGGGCATTGAGGGGGCGCCGCGCCGCAGACAGGACGTCAAATGATTTTGATCGATACTTCGGTTTGGATTGACCATATCAACGCTTCGGATCCGGTGTTGGTTGGGCTGCTTACCGATGGTCGCGTACTGGTTCATCCATATGTGATCGCCGAGATCGCGCTAGGCAGTCTGCGTAGTCGCGAGGCCGTGCTTGGCGCGTTGCACGATCTACCTAGCGCGCCACTGGCAACACCTGAAGAAACACTGTGGCTCGTCGAGCGAGAGGGGTTGTTCAACCGTGGTATTGGCTACGTGGACGTGTCCCTATTGGCCTCGGCTCGCTTGCAACCGGGCGTCACGATTTGGACGAGAGACAAGCGGCTGGGGAAAGCGGCCGATGATTTGATGCTGACCGCAAGCGTGTTGCATTAGCGGTGCGGCCGCACTAGGCTCCGTCCAATTGCCTGGGCCCGTGAAGTCGGTCCGGCGCGCGTCGGTTGCCCATCCATACTGCGCCGGATCGGTGGCGCGAGACCTCACGCTTCAAAAGATCGACCGCCCCGAATACGTCGTCAACCATTCCAATGCCAGTGTGCCGGCAAGGGAATTCCCATTGGCGTCGAGCCCCGGCGACCAAACGCAGGCGGCCATTTCGCCGGGCAGCACGGCGACGATTCCGCCGCCGACGCCGCTTTTAGCCGGCAGGCCGACGCGAAAAACGAAATCCCCGGCGGCGTCATAGGTGCCGCAGGTCAGCATCAGCGCCGACAGGCGCTTGGCCGAACTGGGATTTAAAACTTGTTCCTGCGTGGCCGGCGAGACGCCGCTGTTCGCGAGGAATAGGGCGGCGCGCGCCAGTTCCACGCAATTCATTTCGATGGCGCACTGACTGCAATAGGCATCGACAACGGTTTCCGGCGGCATCTCCAGATTGCCGAAGCTCGCAATGAAATGCGCCATTGCTCGATTGCGCTCGGCATGCTGCAGTTCGGATTGCGCGACGCGGGAACTGTAATCGATATCCGGCGCACCGGAGAGCCGCCGCACGAATTGCACGAGTGCGGTTTCGGCACGCACGAAGCGACGGCAAAGCACGTCGGTGACGACTAGCGCGCCGGCGTTGATGAACGGATTGCGAGGCAGGCCGCGCTCGGTTTCGAGTTGCACGAGCGAATTGAACGCTGTGCCCGACGGCTCGCGCCCGACTCGTCGCCAAAGCTCGTCGCCCAGCAATTGAAAGGCGAGCGTGCAGGCAAAGAGCTTCGAAATGCTCTGAATGGAAAAGCGTTCTTGGGCATCGCCGACGGTAAACACATCGCCCTCCACAGTAACGACGGCCATGCCGAAGCGCTCGGCGGGTACTTTGGCGAGTTCGGGGATGTAATTGGCGACGCGGCCTTTCGTTCGCCAGGGGGCGATATCACGATAGATCTGCTCGAGAAGGTGCGAGTAGTTCGGTTGCTGGCTCATTGAGTGGTTCGTTTCTTAGGCCGATACATCGATCGATAGGCGCGAGAGGCCTTCCCGCGGCGCCCCCTGTTAGGGACGGGGGCGATGACTCGCGGAGCCCGTATGGAACCCGCAAGCACATGGTGTCGTCAAGCGTTGCGGTTTGCCTCTGGTAGCCCTTCGTTGGTAGGCCAGAAAGGGTCTTCAAGCGTCACCCCGAAATTTTGCTTGCGGCGCGTTGAGAACGCGCCTAGAATCACGCCCTTTCGCGCAGTCAGTGCGACTGAGCGAAGGGAAGCGGGGCCTTACGGCGAGCGGGTTTGCGCCGG
>SCRN01000033.1 GCA_004322045.1 Paraburkholderia sp. | reverse complement strand
AATTAAGAATCGGTCGCTCACTCAACGTACTGACAGTTCGAATTCATCTTTCGACGAACCCTAACCTTCCTCAATACTGTGTGAGACTTGATACTTTCGCTTTCGGCCAAGTCCGAAGACTTGACCTCGCGTTCGCCATCAAGCGCCCACACTTATCGACTGTAAATTTTTAAAGATCGCGTCGCTCAACCAACCAGCACCGAAAGAAGCCTTTCTAGCACTGCCTGTCTTGCGTTGCTGCGTCAGCAGCAGAGAAACGAGATTATGCAGAGTCTTTCACATCACGTCAACTGTTTTTTAGCACTTCGCTTAAAACTCGTTGCCGCCGGCGCCCGTTTCATCGCCGCCCCTCAAAGGAGGAGGCGAATATTAGGTCAAACACGCCCACATGACAAGGGCATGACGCATCTTTTTTAGCTTTTTTTTCTAACGGGGCGTCGCGGCTGTCGAATCGTCGCTGCAAGCGCTCGGGATGCACGTTGTCGCGCAATCGCCGCGATGAAAGCGAACCTACGCAGGCCGCCCACCACACACCAATCACCCCGGCGCAGGTCAACGCACATCGGCTTACTGTGCGGCGGATGCGACTAGAATGGAGGGTTCATCGAATCCAACCAAGTCAGCCTATATGCGCTCGCGAATCGCCAAACGCCTTCCGCCCGACGCCGACAAGCTCGTCGGCCTTTCCCTTGCACTGTTCGCATCGGGCAGCCGCATAGAAGATCGCTTCTGGGAAGCAAAGCTCGACACGCTGCTCGCGAAAATCGTCCGCAACGGCAACCAGACGACGCTCGACGCGGCGCTCGACCATCTGCAACAAAATCATCCCGACGCATACGGCGCACTCGCCGATATGGCAGAAACGCATAGCGAGTCGTTCATCGTCGAGCACGAGGGCACGTCCTACGAAGCGCTCTTGATCGCCGCCCCCATCTTGGCCTGGACGCGCTACATGATCCCCTCCGGCCCGCTCAAGGGCGACGCCGTCGAGGCGCTGCGCGCTCATCTGCACGCACACGTGCTCGCAGGCGATGCACGCGTGGCGCTCGCGCCCTTCCTCTACAGCATTGACCAATTGCCGCGTCATCACGTCGAAACCTATCGCCTCGCCCAGCAACTGATCCAGGCCGCGGTCACCGGCGCCCCGGCAAAGATGAACTTTGGCGACCTGCCCGAAACCTCGCCGATCCTGGCCGATCCGCGCTTTCTGCTGGCCGTGGTCGCGGCCCCCGTCGGCGCCCCGCTCTTTCGCTGGCAAGAAGAGGAAAACGGCGTGCGCATCGAACGCGGCCAATGCCTCGAGCAGTGGGCGACGCAGGGCGGCGCCAACCTGGCGCAGGTTCTGCAGGGCTGCGAATTCGAATGCCTGCTGCCCGACGCCTACTATTCGGCCTGCCGCGACGCCGACGAACGCGTGCGGCCCCACACCGTGCGCACGGCCATTCGCTATCTGTTCGACACGATCGGCGCCACGCCGCAAGACTTGCGTGCAGTCGTCGCCGGCTTCGGCGAGCGACGCATCGATGAGTACCGTGTCGGCTTCACGCGCCGCGGCAGCAACGACGTGATCTACGGCGTCGTGTGGCCGCTCTATGGGCGCGAGAACGGCGAACTCGCCATCGACGAAGAAGCGGAAGACACGGGCGGTCCGCTTGACGAAATCATCGCGCTGCTCAAGGAGGCCGGCGTCACCGACGTGCGCCGCCACGCGGGACGGTTCGAACCCGAATATTGCGATGACTGCGGCGTCCCGCTATATGCGGATCCCCTCGGCGAAATCGTTCACGCCGAGATGCCCGAGGACGCCGAACCCGCCCAACCGCACTTCCACTAAGCCTGCATCCGCCCGCCTGCCGCCGGTCTCGCCGTCGCCGCACATGGCGGCGGCCGAGCCGTCCTATGCCATCCGGCTAGCCGCCCCAACGTAAGGAATTTGTCATGATTGCGCAGCGGCGCATCGTGACGGCAGGCCAGTTTCCGACGGTCGGTCACGGCGCCATCCGTACCGATCATAAGGAGGCAAAAACATGCGGTTCGCAGTTCTCAGTTCGGAAGCCGAACGGCGCGACGGGCTCAAGGCGCTCTTGCGGCAGATCGACCGGCAAGCCCGGTTTTGCGAAGCGCGCGACTGGGCGCAGGCCAGCCGTGCGATGCGGCGGTTGCCGCCCGAGCTCATCGTGGTCGATTGGCAAGATCCGATGCGGCTCGGCTCGGTGCGCGCGCTGCAGGCCGAGTACCCAGGGCTGCGCGTCGCCGCATTCGTCGACGACATCTCGCACTCCCGTGTGCGGGCCCTCGTCGATGCAGGCGTGCACGGCGTCATTCCGCGCACGACCAATCCGCTGTTGATCGTCCGTCTGCTCGAACTCGTGCTCGCCGGAGGGCACTATGCCCCGTTTCTCGGCGACGGCGCGCGCAGCCCCGCCGTGGCCGGTCCCACCGCCACCGTCCCGTCCGTCCCAGCCATCGCAGCGGCCCCGGCCGTCTCCCCGCGGCGTGAGTTGAGCGGCGACCCGCCCCGGCGCAAACGCTTCGCGGCGGCGCTGTCTCCACGTCAAGAACAAATCATGCGCTGCGTTCATATGGGCAGCACCAACAAAATGATCGCGCGCACGCTCGGCATCAGCGAGGGCACCGTCAAGATCCACCTGGCGAGCATCTTCCAACAGTTGGGCGCACCGAACCGCGCCGCCGCCGTGGCCATCTACAACGGCTGGCTCACGCCGCAACTCGAGGTGCTGCGCCGCGAAGGACGCGGCACACCGAAGCCCGTGCTCGGCAAAGGCGGCCCCGTTCCACTGCGTCGCGCGCCGGCGTTCAAATATCCGTTGTCCCGGCGCGACAGTGCGCTCGACCTGCCGCTTGCCGCCGAGCCCGACGTGCCGTTCGGTGGCACAGCGCCCGCAGCCAACTGAGCGGCCGAGCGCTTCGGCGCCGCGCTTGCTATAACGTGAATTGTGGGGGCCGCGGGATGCGCGCACGCGGCTCCCACCTTTCGCAGCCCAACGAGTAATATGGACGCCATGGGCTTCCTGTATACGCCGCTTCCGCTCTGGGTCGCTGTCGGTGGCTGGGCCATCGCCGCGCTCGTGCTCACGCTCGCTCTACTACAGCGGCCGTTCCGGCGTCTGCAGGACGGCACGCTGCAGCATGTATGGCTCGCCATCATCGTAGCCATTTCGGTGCTGTGGGCCACCAACGCCTGGCTCGACGACGGTCCGGTCATGCACCTGCTCGGCGCCACATTGCTCGTCACGCTGTTCGACTGGGGGCTGGCGCTCGTCGGCATGGCGCTCGTGTCGGGCATCGCGGCCCTCGTATTCGACGCGGCGTGGCAAGGCGTCGCGCTGACGTTTCTCATCTACGGCGCGATGCCGGTGGGCGTCTCCGCCTTGTTGCAACGCGCCTGCACCGCTTGGCTGCCGCGCAACTTGTTTGCATTCATCTGCGCTCAAGGCTTCGTCTCTCCGGCGATCGCCGTCACGATCGCGGGGGTTGCGGCGGCCGCGACACATATTGCGCTTGCGGATGGCTCATCGGCCGTGGTACCCATCGGCTACGCCTTCAGCGTGTTTCTGCTGGCCGCGGGCGAGGCATGGTTCACGGGGATGTCCACCGCGCTCATTGCCGTCTACAAACCTACATGGGTGACGACGAACGACGTGCGCCGCTACCGGCTCGGCGGTCCGCGCACTTGAGGTGCTGCGTCATGCATCGGCCCATGTCGAGCTCATGCACCGGAAACACCACAGGCCGCGACGCATGCGATGCCCGCCCACCCAACTGTCAAAATTTATTCATCTCGACATTGAACTCCGTCTGCGAGTGGGGCATCTTACGTGCCTGTGTCTCAATAGTGCTTATCGGATGGATAGCTACACGATTTCACGCCGCGTGCGTCAGCTCGCAGGCCGGCTGACCGCCTGCGCGGTATTCATGCTGCCCCTTCTCGCGGCAAGCGAAGCCCGCGCCGATCTCATCGACCAGCGCAACGAGATGATCGCCCACTTCGTCAACGACATGCATGCGGATCCGCTCACCGCGGACTGTGCGGCCCATGGCAACTTCGTCGCGAGCACTTCGACGGTCATCGATCACGTGGACTTCCCGCCGGCAGCGTTCGACTCGGCCCACGCCGCCATCACGCCATGGAATCAACCGTTCGATGAAGGCAAGCAGCGCGTGACGGTCGAAAACGTCGTCACGGTCGAAGGCCAGGGCATCGCGCGCGACACCCAGCACGAACCCTATCCGCTGAAGTTTCGGTGCGGCTACGTCGGCACCCAGATGCTCGCCTTCAGCTGGAACGATCCCGTCCCGGCACTCAAGCCTCACAAGGAACGCTCGACCAAGAAACGCAAGCGCCGCCACACGGGCAAAAGCGCCATCAAGCATTCGACGAGTCGCAAGAAATCGTCGTCCAAGGCCTCCGCAAAGCACTGACCGAGCGTTGCGCGGCCACCCCGCGCAACGCCTACGCTTAGCCGAACGTCTCGATCTGGCGCAGCACCGCACCCAACATCGACGCACCCAGCGCCGCGCTGCGCTCTCCATCCCAACCGACGCGCTCGTCGGGCAAATTCGCGTTGTCCTTGAAGGGCATTTCGAGTGTCAACGACAAACACCCGAACGTGTGGCCGACGTACTTCGAGGCAAGCTTTAGCGCATCTTCTTGGTACTTCGCCGCCTCGTATCCGTAGATATCCTGGAAATCGGGACTTGCTTGCTTGAACGCTTCGATAAAAGCGCGCTGCTCTTGCAATTGGCGCTCGGTGAAGCTCGGCAGCATCTCGCTGCCCGCGACGAACACATAAGGCAACGCTTCGTCCCCGTGAATGTCGAAGAACAAGTCGCAGCCAGCGGCGTGAATCGCGTTGCGCACGCACAGCACTTCGGGGCTGCGCGCAGCGTCCGGCTCGAGCCATTCGCGATTCAGATTCGCCCCCGTCGCGTTCGTACGCAAATTACCGCGCACGCTGCCGTCGGGGTTCATATTCGGCACGATGTAAAACACGGCGTGCTCGTAGAGCTTGCGCGCGAGCGCATCGCCAGCCCAGTCGCCCCAGCCCGCCAAGCGCTTGACGAGCCCTTCCACGAACCACTCGGCCATCGTCTCGCCCGGATGCTGGCGCGCGATGATCCATACCTTCTTCTTTGCGCGCCCTTCAGCCTGCTGCGGCGTGCCGAGCACGAGCAACGACATCGGGCGATCCTCGACGGTGCGTCCGATCTCGACGAGCGTCGCCTGCGGCATTTGCTGCACGGCGCCGAGAAACTGCGCGTGGCGCTCTTCGCTATACGGCTCGAAATACGCGTAGTAAATCGAATCGAAGTCGGGGGTGTGATCGATCGTCAGTTTCTGTCCGTCGTATGAAGTCGGCACGCGAAACCAGTTGACGCCGTCGTAGCTCGCCACCGCTCGATAGCCGCGCCAGCCCTCAGCGAAAGCACACTGCGCAGCGTTCTCGAACGTCATCACGCAGCGCTGCCCGCGCGCGCCCGATAAGCGAAAGTAGAACCACTGCGCGAACGCGGCGCGGTTGTCGGCACGAATGCGCAACCGGATGTCGTCCGCCGTCTCGCACGATACGACTTCGATCGCGCCCGCGTCGAAATTGCTGGTGATCGAAAGGCTCATCGAAGTTCCTTGAAAGAGGAGACGCCGCGTCAGTCGGCGATGCGGCGGCGAAACACGAAGGTCGAATCGTTCGAAGCGGCTGCGTCGAATGCGTAGCCATCGACCGCGAAGTCCTTCAACTTCTCGGGCGAGCCGATCCGCTGCTCGACGACGTATCGCGCCATCAAGCCGCGCGCCCGCTTCGCGTAAAAGCTGATGATTTTGTAACGCCCGCCCTTCCAATCCTCGAACACGGGCGTCACGACCGGCCCTTCGAGCCGCTTCGGCCGGACCGATTTGAAATACTCGGTCGAGGCGCAATTGACGATCACGCGCGCGCCGCCCTTGTTACGGCGCAATTGCGCATTGAGCGCGTCGGTGATGCGCTCGCCCCAAAATGCGTAGAGATCCTTCCCCCTCGGGTTCGGCAGGCGCGTACCCATTTCGAGCCGGTACGGTTGCAGCAGATCGAGCGGGCGCAGTACGCCGTACAGGCCCGACAGGAGCCGCACGTGCCGTTGGGCGTAGTCGAGATCGGCTGCCGAAAGCGTCTTCGCGTCGAACCCTTCGTAGACATCGCCGTTGAACGCGAGCACGGCTTGCTTGGCATTGTCGAGGCTGAACTCGCGCGACCAATCGGCATAGCGCTGAAAATTCAAACGCGCGAGCGCGTCAGAGATATCCATCAACGATGCGATGTGCTGCGGCGAATAGCGGCGCAATTGGTCGATCAGTTGGGCCGCATCGTCGACGAAATCAGGAATCGTGTGTTTTGCGACGTGGGGCGGGGTCTCGTAGTCGAGCGACTTGGCCGGAGACAAAACAATTATCATGGAGGCTCGCCGGCACGCCGTGCCGAGCGGTAAAGACGAAAAGCCAGATTGTAGCGAATGCCCTATACCGATGCCGAAGGTCCAATCATTTCGCCGCGCGTAGTGCTCGATTCGAACGTTTGGATCGACATTCTCGTGTTCGATGATGCCGCGACACGCCCGATTCGCGACGCCTTGGAGCGCGGCGCGCTGCAGGCCGTGATCGACCCCCGGTGCCTGGCCGAACTCGCGCGCGTGCTCGACTATCCGCAGTTCGTCGCGCGCGCCGTCGACAAGGCGGCCGCGCTGGCTGCCGTGACGCGCCTGTCCAGCGCGGCGCCGCATCAAAACGCCGCTGCCGGCGCGGTAGCGTTGCCCAAATGCAAAGACCGCGACGATCAGAAGTTCCTCGAACTCGCTTTCACAGCGAAGGCCAAATGGCTCGTGTCCAAAGATCGCGCTTTGCTCAAGCTCGACAAACGCATGACTCGCGATTTCGGCATTCGGATCGCCCAGCCCGCGCCGTTCACGGCGGCGTGTCTTCCCGTGGCCTCTGCCCTCGTTTGACGTTGACTCCGATCGCACCATGAACGCACCGAACGAACCGACGAATCAACCGCCTTTCGCGCTCGCATCGCGTTTGCCCAACGTGGGCACGACGATCTTCACGGTCATGAGCGCCCTCGCCGCCGAGCGCGGCGCCGTCAATCTCGGCCAGGGCTTTCCTGATTTCGACTGCGACCCGCGCATCGTCGAGTCAGTCTCGCAGGCGATGCGCGACGGTCACAATCAATACCCGCCGATGGCCGGCGTCGCGCCCCTGCGCGAGGCCATCGCGCGCAAGATCGAGGGGATCCACGGCCGCGCGTACGACCCACATACGGAGATCACCGTCACCGCCGGCGCAACGCAGGCGCTGTTGACGACGATTCTTGCGACCGTGGGTCCGGGCGACGAAGTCGTCGTGCTCGAACCGACCTACGACAGCTACGTTCCGTCAATCGAGCTGGCCGGGGGCAAGCCCGTATTCGTCACGCTGGAGGCGCCCGATTACGCGATCGATTTCGATCGGCTCGCAAGCGCGATCACGCCTCGCACACGGCTGTTGCTGATCAACACGCCGCACAACCCGAGCGGCACTGTCTGGCATGCCGCCGACATGCGCCGCTTGGAAGAGATCGTGCGCGCAACGAACGTGTTGATTCTCGCCGACGAAGTCTACGAGCACATGGTCTATGACGGCGCACCGCACGAGAGTGTCGCGCGTTATCCCGAGCTCGCCCGGCGCAGCTTCGTCGTTTCGAGCTTCGGCAAGACTTTCCATGTCACGGGTTGGAAAGTCGGCTATGTCGCGGCACCTGCCGCGCTAACCGCCGAGTTTCGCAAAGTCCATCAGTTCAACGTCTTCACCGTGAACACGCCGATGCAGGTGGGACTCGCCAACTATCTGTCCGATCCCGCGCCTTACCTCGATCTGCCCGCTTTCTACCAGAACAAGCGCGATTTCTTTCGCGCTGGACTGGCCGGCACGCGCTTCAAGCTGTTGCCCTGCGAAGGCACCTACTTCCAGTGCGTCGACTATTCGGCCATCAGCGATCTGCCCGAAGCCGAGTTCTCGAAGTGGCTGACCAGCGAGATCGGCGTCGCGGCCATTCCTGTCTCGGCGTTCTATCACGAGGCGCATGAATCGGGTGTCGTGCGGTTTTGCTTTGCCAAACGCGAGGCCACGCTCGCGACCGCGCTCGAGCGGCTCGCGCGTCTTTGAGCAACGACGATGCGTAGCACCGCCGCAACTCGGGCTCTCGCTGACGCAACCCGATGCGGCCGCTCTGCCGTGAGGCGTGCCGCACCGCCGGCTTCGGCATCGATGCGGCACGCCGGCGCATAACCGAATCCAATCGAATTCGATCGATAGAACCAAGGAGACATGCATTCATGAGCGCCGAACTATTGGCATCGCGACCGCCCGAGAGCGAGTCCACTCTCGTGCTGACGTTGTCCAACCCCGGGGCGCGCAACGCGCTGCATCCGGACATGTATGCGGCGGGCATTCAGGCGCTCGAAACGGCTGAACGCGATGCGTCGATCCGCGCCGTGGTGCTCACCGGCGCCGACGATTTTTTTTGTGCGGGCGGCAATCTGAACCGCTTGCTGGAGAACCGCGCAAAACCGCCTGCCGTGCAAGCGCAAAGCATCGATTTGCTCGCCCAATGGATTCTGGCGCTGCGCACGTCGACCAAGCCCGTGATTGCGGCCGTCGCAGGCGCTGCGGCCGGCGCCGGATTTTCGCTGGCGCTCGCCTGCGATTTGATCATCGCGGCGGACGACGCGAAGTTCGTCATGTCGTACGCGCGTGTGGGCCTCACGCCGGACGGCGGCGGTTC
Organism: Paraburkholderia sp.; assembly: GCA_004322045.1. Classification (GTDB taxonomy): domain Bacteria; phylum Pseudomonadota; class Gammaproteobacteria; order Burkholderiales; family Burkholderiaceae; genus Trinickia. The sequence continues at coordinate 189,395 of SCRN01000033.1, read as the reverse complement.
GTGGTTCCTCGCGCAAGCGCTGCCGCGCGCGTTGGCGACGGAAATCCTGCTCGAAGGCAAGCCCGTCTCGGCCGACCGGCTGCACGCGCTGGGCGTCGTCAATCGGCTCGCGAAAACCGCGCAACTGCACGACGCGGCCATTGCTTGGGCCGACGAACTCGGGCGCGGCTCGCCGAACGCGCTAGCCAGTATCAAGACGCTCGTCGCTAGCGCGGGCGGTCGCTCCCTTGCCGATCATTTGACGGCCGAGCGTGACGAATTCGTCGCCGCGCTCCATCATGCGGACGCGCTCGAAGGCATCACGGCCTTCCTCGAAAAGCGCCCCGCCCGCTATCGCTAGGTGCCCCCATGACGGCATTCGATTTCCCCGTGCGCCGGCGCATTTTTCTCATGCGGCACGGCGATGTGACCTACTTCGACGACAGCGGCCGTGCGATCGATCCCGAAACGGTGCCGCTCAATGCGCACGGCTTGGCGCAAGCGCGGGCAGCGGGCGCGGCGTTCGCGGCCGACGGCGTGCGCCTCGATCGCGTCATCGTGAGCGGCTTGCCCCGCACGGTGCAAACGGCGCAGCAGGTGCTCGCGGCCATCGAGCAGCACATCGAGCTCGAAGTCTGGCCCGAGTGGCAAGAAATTCGTGCGGGGCGATTGGCCGATCTGCCGCCCGATCGAATCGAGGCGGCGTTTCTCGGCGCATTCGACGGGGTCGTGGCCGAGACGACGCACTTTCTCGGCGGCGAGACGATCGGCGAATTGCTCGACCGCACCTTGCCGCCGCTCGCGCGCTTGCGCGAAGATCCGTCGTGGGAGACGGTGCTGCTCGTCTTGCACGGGGGCGTGAATCGCGCCTTGCTCTCCCACGCAATCACGGCCGGCGGGCGCGCCTTCTTCGGTCATCTGGCGCAGGCAACGGGCTGCATCAACGCGCTCGACGTGGGCGCCAAACCGGGCGACTGGATCGTGCGCATGCTGAACTACTCGCCGCCGACGCCGCTTTTTCGTGACGTGCGTCATACGACGATGGAAATGCTCTATTCGCAGTACTTGCGCTATCGCGGAGCCTGACACATCGCTCGACTTCGATCGACGATCGCCGCGGCGCCGTCGGCAGCGGCCATCGAGCGTCGGCAACGATGATTGAACTCACCTCAACGGGAGTCGCTACATGGCAACGAATGAGTCGGCAGTCGGTTCGACCGGAGAGCAAGACTATTCGGCTTTCGTCGGCACGCGCGCCGTCGCACAGCAGCAACGCTTCGACACGGATGCGCTCGCCGCTTGGCTGCGCGAGCATCTGGACGGATTCGCGGGGCCGCTCGCCATCGAGCAATTCGCCGGCGGGCAATCGAACCCGACCTTCAAGCTCGTGACGCCTTCGCGCAGCTACGTCATGCGCGCGAAACCGGGCCCCGCAGCGAAATTGCTGCCCTCGGCCCACGCGATCGAACGCGAGTACCGGGTGATGCACGCGCTGTCGCGCACCGGCGTGCCGGTCGCCGACATGCTCGCGCTGTGCGAAGACGAGGCCGTGATCGGCCGCTCGTTCTACGTGATGGAGTACGTCGAGGGCCGCGTATTGTGGGACCCATCGCTGCCCGGCATGACGAGCGCGCAGCGCGGGGCGATCTACGACGAAACGAATCGCGTCATTGCCGCGCTGCATACGCTCGACCCAGCGTCCGTCGGCCTTGCCGACTTCGGCAAGCCGGGCCATTACCTGGCACGCCAAGTCGCGCGTTGGAGCAAGCAGTACGAGGCTTCCGAGACCGAACCCATCGACGCCATGCGGCGCCTGATCGCATGGCTGCCCGAGCACATGCCGCCTTCAGAGGCCGGCGCGCCCGAACGCGCGGCGATCGTCCACGGCGATTATCGCCTCGATAACCTGATCTTCCATCCGAGCGAGCCGCGCATTCTCGCGGTGCTCGATTGGGAGCTGTCGACCCTTGGCGATCCGATCGTCGACTTCGCCTATCACTGCATGGCCTGGCACGTCGATCCGATTCAGTTCCGCGGCATTGCGGGCCTGGACTGGGCGGCGCTCGGCATTCCCGACGAACGCAGCTACGTTGAGCGCTACCGCGAGCGCACGGGTTTTTCGATTCCCGGCGATTGGAATTTCTACCTTGCCTTCAACATGTTTCGGATCGCCGCGATCCTGCAAGGAATCATGAAACGGGTGACGGTCGGCACGGCCGCGAGCGCGCAAGCGCTCGATGCGGGCCGGCGGGCGCGGCCCATGGCCGAGCTGGCCTGGAAGTACGCGCAGAAAGTACGATAGCCATAGCGATTTAGATTTGCGCAGCCCAGCGCGCACCCGAATACTCACGTAACGGTCATAGCGGGCGCATCGGCAACGACGCCCCCAACACTGCGAGGCCATCATGAATTTCGATTACACGCCGAAGGTTCAAGCACTGCGCGCGAGGCTGCTCGAATTTTTCGAGGCGCACATCTACCCGAACGAGCGCGCTTTTCTCGACGAAGTCGCGCGCAACCGCGCCGCCGGCAACGCTTGGGTGCCAACTGAACTCGTCGAAACGTTGAAAGCCCGCGCGCGCGACGCAGGGCTATGGAATCTGTTCTTGCCCGATTCGGCGCGCGGCGCCGGACTCACGAACCTCGAATACGCCCCGCTCGCCGAGATCATGGGCCGCGTGCCTTGGGCGCCCGAAGTCTTCAATTGCAACGCGCCCGATACCGGCAACATGGAAACGCTCGAACGCTACGGCTCCGAGGAACACAAGCGCACTTGGCTCGAGCCCCTGCTCGATGGCAAGATCCGCTCGGCGTTCTTGATGACGGAGCCGGAGGTCGCCTCCTCGGACGCGACCAACATCGAGACGCGCATCGAGCGCGACGGCGATTCCTACGTCATCAATGGCCGCAAGTGGTGGTCCTCGGGCGCCGGCGATCCGCGCTGCAAGGTCTACATCGTCATGGGAAAAACCGACCCGAATGCGCCCAAGCATACGCAGCAGTCGATGATCCTCGTGCCGGCCGGCGCACCGGGCGTGACCGTCCATCGCCCCCTTAGCGTGTTCGGTTACGACGATGCGCCGCACGGCCATATGGATATCACGCTCGAGAACGTGCGCGTGCCCGCATCGAACATTCTGCTGGGCGAAGGACGCGGTTTTGAAATCGCGCAAGGACGGTTGGGGCCCGGGCGCATCCATCATTGCATGCGGCTCGTCGGCCTTGCAGAGCGCGCACTCGAGCTCATGTGCAAGCGCACCGCGGCGCGCATCGCCTTCGGCAAGCCCGTTGCGGCGCAGACCGTCACCCAGGAACGGATCGCGCAAGCGCGCTGCATGATCGAACAAGCGAGGCTATTGACGCTGAAAACGGCCTATATGATGGACACGGTCGGCAACAAGGGCGCGCGCGGCGAGATTGCCATGATCAAAGTGGTGGCGCCGAACATGGCCTGCCAAGTCATCGACTGGGCGATCCAGGCGCACGGCGGCGGCGGCATGTGCGACGACTTTCCGCTCGCCTATGCCTACACCTGCGCGCGGACCTTGCGGTTCGCGGATGGCCCCGACGAAGTGCATCGCAACGCGATCGCCAAGCTCGAGCTGACGCGGCACGCGGTGGTGGCGCTTTGATGGATTCCAAGTCGGCCGCATAACCTCGCAGCGGACATGGGCTTGTGGCGCCGTCAGCGAGACCGATCCATCCGTGCTAATTTGCGCGAGCATCGGCGCCGCCCGTCGCGGCGCCGGCCCGTACCCGAGGAGCAACGATGATCGACGTCTACAGCTGGGCTACGCCAAACGGCCACAAAGTTCACATCATGCTCGAGGAAACCGGCCTCGAGTACCGCGTTCATCCGATCGACATCGGCGCGGGCGATCAATTCAAGCCGGAGTTTCTCGCGATCAGCCCGAACAACAAGATTCCCGCGATCGTGGATTCGGACGGCCCGGGCGGCGCGCCGATTTCCTTGTTCGAATCGGGCGCGATTCTGATCTATCTGGCCGAGAAGACGGGCAAATTCTTGCCCACCGATCCCGCTGGCCGGTACGCCACGCTGCAGTGGCTCATGTTCCAGATGGGCGGGCTCGGGCCGATGCTCGGCCAGACGCACCACTTCCGCATCTATGCGCCGCAGCAGATCGAGTACGCCGTGAATCGCTATACGAACGAGGCGAAGCGTTTGTACGGCGTGATGGACACGCAGCTCGGCAAAACGGCCTATCTCGCTGGCGGCGACTACACGATCGCCGATATCGCGGCCTTCCCGTGGACGCGCTCGTGGCAAAACCAGGGCATCGACTTGGCGGATTTCCCGAACGTGAAACGCTGGCATGAGGCGATTGCCGCCCGGCCGGCGGTGCAGCGTGGCGTCGAAGTGCTTGCGTCGGCGCGGCGCGCGCTGACCGACGACAAGGCCAGGGACATTCTGTTCGGGGCGGCGCAGTACGCCAAGCACTGATTCAGAAATAATGTCGCGTAACGAATTGCGCGACGCACGCGGGCTTGGTTCCCCCATCGACTTCGACGGTCACATCCCACACCACCTGCAGCGCGCCGTCGGGCACGTCGGCTACTTCGGCGACGAGGAACGAAGCGCGCAGGTAGGCGCCGATCGGTACCGGCGCGGGAAACCGCACGCGATTGAGCCCGTAGTTCACGCCCATCCGCTGCTCGATCTGCACCACTTGCACGAGTTGCGAGGGAATCAAAGAGAGCGTCAAGAACCCGTGAGCGATCGGGCCGCCAAACGGCGATTCACGGCGTGCGCGTTCGGCATCGACGTGGATCCATTGATGATCGCCGGTGGCGTCGGCGAACCGGTCGACGCGCGCCTGGTCGATCTCGATCCATTCACCCACGAGCGGCTCACCGCCCACACAGGCGCGCAGCGCGGCCGGATCGGCGATTCGCGAGGGGGCGCGGGCATTGGACGCTGGCAACGCTGCGTCCGTCATACCGCCGCCTGATCCGAGCCTTGCGGATGCCGCAGCCCAAACATCACGTTCGAGCGCACAGTAATGACCGTTTCATCCGCTTGATTGACCCCTTCCCACTGCGTCGTGACGATGCCGCGATCGGGACGGCTGGCCGAAACGCGCTTAGCCAGCACCGCGTTGTACATGCGCAGCGTATCGCCGGGCCGTACGGGACGCAGCCAGCGAATTTCGTCGATACCCGGAGAGCCGAGGGAAGACGATCCCTGCAAGACATTGCGCACCAGCATGCCCATCATGACCGAGCAGGTATGCCAACCGCTCGCGATCAAGCCGCCGAAGGGAGACGCTAGCGCGGCCTCACCGTCGATGTGAAACGGCTGCGGATCGAATCGCTCGGCGAATTCGACGATTTCCTCGGTCGTGAACGTGTGCGCACCGACTTCGATGCGCGACCCGACTTGCCAATCCTCGTAGCAGAACCCCATCCTGCGCTTCCCTCCGCTGCCGGGCTTTCGATGGCCTGTGCCCGGAATTTTTTTGAAGCCGCCGCTATGCTATTGCAGCGACTCTTTCGGTACGCAAACGCTAGGCAGCGCCATGACTTCGATACCCTCGTCGACCAGCGCGCGAGCGTCCTCCGGCGTCGTGACGCCGCGTATGCTGCGCGCCGGCGCTTCGTTGTAGTGGATGCGCCGTGCCTCTTCCGCGAAGCGATCGCCGACGTTCTCGGCCTTGCCCACGACCTCGCGTAGCATGCGCAGCGCCATTGCTTCGAACTCGCGCACCCGCTCGGCTGCACCGCCGGCGTCGGCCACGGCCTGAAGTGGGCCCTCGCCCTCGCCCACGGCGTGCTGCGCATCGCGCGGTTGCGCCAAGTCCTGCCGCGGCCTCGTCGCACCCGATAAATTCAGGCGCGGCGCGGACGGCATGCGACTCACCTCGGTCGCCGAGCAGACCGGACATGCGATCAACTTGCGCGACAACTGAGATTCGAAGTCGTCGGCGGAGGCGAACCAGCCTTCGAACCGATGACCATGCGGACACTGCAGATCGAGAACCTTCATGCTTGATACGAGCCGGATGCGACGAATGTGCGCGTAAGTGTAGCGCAATTGGGGCGAACGATCGTTCGCCCCGCCGTGCGATTCTACTCGCCTGCGGCTCGATCGGCAGCGCCCGGCACCGGCGGAAACGGCGGCTCCTTCCGGTCCGGCTGCCAGGCCCCCGACAGCACTTTCTCGAGCCAGAAGTGGCCAATGATCGTCTTGACGTCCGTGATTTCGCCCGTGCGAATCCACTCGCCCATCTGCGCCACGTCTGCCGTGAAGACTTCGAGGAATTCGCCGTCGTCGAGCCTGCGCTCACCCGCCGTCAAGCCGCGAGCGAGGAAGATGTCGATGAATTCGGTCGAATACGAAATGATCGGATGAATGCGCGTGAGAAACGTGTATTCGCGCGCCGAATACCCTGTTTCCTCACGCAGTTCGCGTTCGGCGCAGGCGAGCGCCCCTTCGTTCGGATCGAGCTTGCCTGCCGGAAACTCGGTCATCACCTGGCAGATCGGATAGCGATACTGCCGCTCGAGCAACACGCGCCCGTCGTCGAACACGGGAATGACCATAACGGCGCCCGCATGCAAGACGTACTCGCGCTTCGTTTGTTTGCCGTCCGGCAGGCGGACCGTATCGCGCTTGACTTTGAGGAATCCGCCGTCATAGACGGACTCCCCGCCGATGCGCGTCTCTGTCAGCGACGCATGGTGATGCGGATGATTGGGATCGGACGGTCGGGCCATCTGAGCGCTCCTAGGATAGGGTCACGCCGCTACGTGACGCGCCCCCGGCAGCGGTGCCCGATGGAGACGTCAGCGACGTTTAACGAGATATTGAAACGCAAAACCGGGAAACGCGAACACCACGAACAAGCAGAACGTGATCGCGTAGAACTGCCAGCCTTGCTCGAACCGGTTTCCGGCGCGCGCTTCGAGATAAAAGCCGATCAGGCCGACCGCGAAATACAACACGATCAATTCGGCAATGCGAATCCACGCGTTCTTTTTCGCGGTGGGCAGCGGCGCCACGGCGAATAACCGCTGATTGAGAAACGGCAGGTTGGCGCCGACGAGCGCCAACAACACGATGAACCAGCCGGCAGCCGACATTTCAGGCTCCCGCGCCGAGCGCGCGCCTGCTTGCCGCGCTAATCGCGTCGCAAGCAAGCCTCGAGCGCGCGGTCCAGATGGCAGCCGCCGCCACCAGCGGGCATGAAAAATTCATCACAGCGCGACCGGCAGCGTATGCGTCACGGCGTTCAGGCACAGCGTCATCAAGGGCCCCGGCACGATACCGAGCGCCACGATGGCAATGCCGTTGAGCACGAGAAGCCACCGGCCAGACGCATCGCTCGTGAGCGGCGATGTGTCTTGCGGCGCGTCGAAGTACATCAGCTTGACGATGCGCAGATAGTAAAACGCACCGAACAGCGACGTGATCACGGCCAGCACGGCAAGCCAGGTGAGACCGGCATTGACGGTCGCCTCCAGCACGGCGAGCTTCGCGTAGAAACCCACCGTCGGCGGAATGCCGGCCAGCGAGAACATCATTGCCATCATGACGAATGCGAACACGGGGCTGCGCTTGTTCAAGCCCTTGAAATCGTCGAGCGTATCGGCCTCGAAGTCGCGCCGCGCGAGCAGCATGACGATGCCGAACGAACCGAGCGTGGTCAGCAAATAGATGATGCTGTAGAACATCGCCGAACTGTAGGCGCTCGCCATGCCGTCCGCCTTGCCGTCGACCACGCCCGAGAGCAAGCCGAGCAGCACGAAGCCCATGTTCGAGATCGCCGAGTAAGCGAGCATGCGCTTGACGTTGCGCTGCACGATACCGGTGACGTTGCCGACGATCAGCGACAGCGCCGCCAAGATCGTCAACATCTGCTGCCAATCGCCGGCGAGCGGCAACACGCCCATGACGAGCAAGCGCAAGCCCCAGGCGAATGCCGCGACCTTCGGGCCGCCGCCGACGAGCAGGGTCATGGCCGTCGGTGCGCCGTGATAGACATCGGGCACCCACATGTGGAACGGCACCGCGCCCATCTTGAACGCCACGCCGGCCACGATGAAAATCACGCCGAACAGCAGCACGACGTTGTTGATGTGCCCGGAGGCGACGGCCTTGAGCACCTCGTTCAGATCGAGCGAGCCCGTGGCGCCGTAGAGCATCGACATGCCGTAGAGCAGGAAGCCCGAAGCGAGCGCGCCGAGCACGTAGTACTTCATCGCCGCTTCGTTCGACTGCGACGCGTCGCGACGCAGCGCAATGGCCGCATAGAGCGAGAGCGACATCAGTTCGAGGCCCAGATACAGCGTGAGGAAGTTGCTGCCGGAGATCATCACGAGCTGACCGAGCAGTGCGAACATGCCGAGCAGGAAGTAATCCCCGCGGAACAGGTTGCGCTCTTCCAGATACTTGCGCGAATAGATCATCGTCACCGCGTAGCCGATCGATACGACCGCCTTCATCGCGCTCGCAAAGCCGTCGACGACGTACATGTGCGAGAAGAAGTAATGCGGCTGCGGATCGAACACGAGCGTGACGAACCAGACGCCCGCGACGAGCGAGGACAACACCGCGATCAGGTACGTCAGGCGCCGGCCCGAATCGCCGACGAACGTTTCGTTCAGCCACGCGAGGACGGTGGCCGCCATCAGCAGCCCATCGGGCAACAAGAGAGACATAGGGGCGTTTTGCATGATCTTTTCGTTCCTCCGCTCGGCGTTACTGTGACACCGGCAGCTTCGACTGCGCGACGTGGGAGAGGAGGTTTTCCACGGAGACGTGCATCACATCGGTGAAAGGCTTCGGATACAGGCCCATGAACAGCGTGAAGAACGCCAGCATGCCGAGAATCAGGTACTCCCGGCCGTTGATGTCCTTCAGCGCCTTCACGTGGTCGTTCGTCACCGCGCCGAAGTACACGCGCTTGTACATCCACAGCGTGTAGGCCGCGCCGAGGATCAGCGTGAAGGCAGCGCCGAACCCAATCCAGAAGTTGAACTGAACCGCGGCAAGAATCACCATGAATTCGCCGACGAACCCGGACGTGCCCGGCAAGCCGCAGTTGGCCATCGAGAACAGCATCACGAGCGCGGCGAACTTGGGCATGACGTTCACGACGCCGCCGTAATCGGCGATCTGGCGCGAGTGCATGCGGTCATAGAGCACGCCGATGCAAAGGAACATCGCGCCCGAGACGAAGCCGTGCGAGATCATCTGCACGATCGCGCCTTCGACGCCGAGCTGATTGAAGATGAAAAAGCCCAACGTGACGAAGCCCATGTGCGCGATCGACGAATACGCGACGAGCTTCTTCATATCGGCCTGCACCATCGCCACGAGGCCGATGTAGATGACGGCGATCAGCGACAGGGTGATGATCACGGGCGCGAGCGTGTGGCTCGCGTCGGGTGCGATCGGCAGCGAGAAGCGCAGGAAACCGTATGCGCCGAGCTTGAGCATGATCGCGGCCAGCACCACGGAGCCGCCCGTCGGCGCTTCCACGTGCGCATCGGGCAGCCATGTATGCACGGGCCACATCGGCACCTTGACGGCGAACGCCAGGAAGAAGGCGATGAACAGCAACACCTGCGGCGTCATCGCGATCTTCGCGCTTTGCCATGCGGCCAGATCGAACGTGCCCGTCTGGACGTAGAGGTAAATCAGCGCGACGAGCATCAGCAGCGAGCCGGCCAGCGTGTAGAGGAAGAACTTGAACGCGGCGTAAATCCGGTTCGGCCCGCCCCACACGCCGATGATCAGGTACATCGGGATCAGCGTCGCTTCGAAGAACACGTAGAACAGCAAACCGTCCGCAGCGGAGAAGACGCCGACCATGATCCCCGAGAGGATCAGGAACGCCGCCATGTATTGCGACACGTGTTCGGTGATGACTTCCCAGCCGGCGATCACGACGATCACCGTGATCAACGCCGTCAGCACGACGAACCACATCGAGATGCCGTCGACGCCAAGGTGGTACGTGATATGGAAGCGCTCGATCCAGTTCGCCTGCTCGACGAACTGCAGCGAGGCGCTCGTCGTATCGAAGCCGCTGATGAGCGGCAACGTGACTAGCAGCCCCAGGATCGAGCCGATCAGCGCGAGCCAGCGCGCGGGTCCAGGGTTCTTATCGGAACCGACGGCGAGAACGGCCAAACCGAAAACGATCGGCAGCCAGATCGCGGTACTAAGAATCGGAAAAGAGTGCATTAAGTGTCCCCCGCCTTATTTGCCGCCGAGCGTTACAAACAGGGTAAGGAGCCCCAGCATGCCGATAATCATGGCGAACGCGTAGTGGTAGATGTAACCGGATTGCAGGAAGCGAATCACGCTGGCGAACCAACCGATGAAGCGTGCGCTGCCGTTGACGAGACCGTCGATGACCACGACGTCGCCTTCTTTCCACAGGCCGCGGCCGATGGCCACCGCACCGCGTGCAAAGACGACTTCGTTGATCTTGTCCATGTAGTACTTGTTCTCGAGCAGCGTGTAGATCGGGCCGAACGCGCGGCGAACCACGGCGGGCAGATCCGGGCGCTTCAGGTAGAAGAACCACGCCGTCACGAAGCCGGCGACGGCCAGCCACAGCGGGAGCGACGCCACGGAGTGCAGCGCCATGGGCAGCCAGCCGTGGAACTCCTTGCTCATCTCTTCGATCGCCGTGTGGTTCTCGCCGATGAAGACGACTTTGTCGAACGCCACGCCGTGCGCGAAGAAGTTGCCGTAGATCATCGGCCCGATCGCGATCGCACCGATGACGACGGACGGAATCGCCAGCAGGACGAGCGGCACCCAGACGACCCAAGGCGTTTCATGCGGCACGTGCGCATGGCCGTGACCGTGGTCATCGTGCCCATGATCGCCGTGCGCCGCCGATTCCGCGCCATGGCCGTTGCCGAAATCTTTCGGGTGGCGAAAACGCTCCTCTCCATGGAACACCATGAAGTACATGCGGAACGAATACAGCGCCGTCACGAACACGCTCGCCACGACCGCAAAGTAGGCGATACCTGCGCCGGGCAAATGCGAGAGGCCCACGGCGTCGATGATCGAATCCTTCGAATAAAAGCCCGCGAAAAACGGCGTACCGCACAATGCCAGCGTGCCCATCAGCGACGTGAACCACGTGATCGGCATGTACTTGCGCAGGCCGCCCATGTTGCGCATGTCTTGATCGTGGTGCATGCCGATGATGACCGAGCCGGCGCCGAGGAACAGCAGCGCCTTGAAGAACGCATGGGTCATCAGGTGGAACACCGAGATCGAGTACGCCGATGCGCCGAGCGCGACCGTCATGTAACCGAGCTGCGAGAGCGTCGAGTACGCCACGACGCGTTTGATGTCGTTTTGCACGACGCCGAGCAAGCCCATGAAGAACGTCGTGATCGCCCCGATCACCATGACGAACGACAGTGCTGTATCGGACAGTTCGAACAGCGGCGACATGCGCGTCACCATGAAGATGCCGGCCGTCACCATGGTCGCCGCGTGGATCAGCGCCGAGATAGGCGTCGGGCCTTCCATCGAGTCGGGCAGCCAGACATGCAGCGGGAACTGCGCCGACTTGCCCATCGCGCCGATGAACAAGCAAATGCAGGCGACCGTCAACAAGCCCCACTGCGTGCCCGGGAACGCGAGCGCCGCGAGCGCCTCGCGCTTGGCGAACACGTCGCCGTAGTTCAGCGAACCGGCGTAGGCGAGGATGAGGCCGATACCGAGCAGGAAGCCGAAATCGCCGACGCGGTTCACGAGGAACGCCTTCATGTTCGCGTAGATCGCGCTTTCACGAGTGAAGTAAAAGCCGATCAAGAGATACGACACGAGACCCACCGCTTCCCAGCCGAAGAACAGCTGCAGGAAGTTGTTGCTCATGACGAGCATCAGCATCGAGAACGTGAACAGCGAGATGTACGAGAAGAAGCGCTCGTAGCCATCGTCGTCGGCCATGTATCCGATCGTGTAGATGTGGACCATCAGCGACACGAAGGTGACGACGCACATCATCATCGCCGTGAGCGAATCGACGAGGAAGCCGACTTCGAGCTTAAGCGAGCCGACCTTCATCCATTCGTAGACGGTCGCGTTGTAGCTCGCGCCGTGCAGGACGTCGGCGAACACGATCGCCGACAGAATGAACGAGATCAGCACGCCGAGGATCGTGACCCGGTGGCTACCCTTGCGCCCTACCAGCTTCCCGCCAAGACCTGCAATCAGCGAGCCGGCGAGCGGTGCGAGCGGAACCGCCAGCAGCAGGTTTTCATTGAGTGTCGTGGACATAACCGCAGTGCCTGAATTTAACCTTTGAGCTGATCGAGATCCTCGACGTTGATCGTGTCGAGGGTACGGAACAGAGTCACGAGAATCGCGAGGCCGATCGCCGCTTCGGCCGCGGCCACCGTCAACACGAAGAACACGAAGATCTGCCCGTGTATGTCGCCGAGGTAGTGCGAGAACGCGACGAAGTTCGTGTTCACCGCGAGCAAGATCAGTTCGATCGCCATCAGGATGATGATGACGTTGCGACGATTCAGGAAAATGCCGACGACGCCGATCGCAAATAGGATCGCGCCGAGCACGAGGTAATGAGCCAGAGTCACCATATTTTTCTCCTCGATGCTCAACGGTTGCTGTTGACCGCGCCTGCGCCAACATTGGCGTTCGGCTCGCCGGCGGCGCCTTCGGCAGTAGCCGGCAGCGTCGCCTTCTCGGCCTGCATCTTCACGATGCGCACACGGTCTTGCGCGCGCACCTTCACTTGATCCGACACACGCTGGCGCTTGCTGTCCTTGCCCTTGCGCGCCGTCAACGCGATCGCCGCGATGATCGCGACGAGCAAGACGAGCCCGGCCACTTCGAAGGCGAACACGTAATCGGTGTAGATCACCTTGCCGATCAAGTACGTGTTCGGCATCGCGCTTGCGCCCGCGGCCGCCGCGTCGCGCACCGGCGTGCTGGTCGCGCCGTAGCCGTGCCAGAGAATCAGCGCCGTCTCGACGATGATGATCGCGCCGACGAGCGTGGCCATCGGCACGAAACGCTTGAAATCTTTGCGCAGCACGTCGAGGTTGATGTCGAGCATCATCACGACGAACAGGAACAGCACCATCACCGCGCCGACGTAGAGCAACACGAGCAGAATCGCGAGGAATTCGGCCTCGAGCAGCATCCAGATCGCCGCCGCGTTGAAGAACGCGAGCACGAGAAATAGCGCCGACCCGACCGGGTTGCGCGACGTGATCACCTTCAGTCCCGACACGGTCAGGAGCAGCGCGAAGATGTAAAACAGTACGGTCGTGAATTCCATGATTACCGGTTCATCGTTAGCTCATCAATTAGGCGTAGTGGTCGCAGGCGGCACACCGCTTCTCACCGCGGCGAACACACCACCGCGTCCCCCAACAACGCGTCGAGCAAATGCAGCTGCGTCAATGCTTGTCAACGATACGGCGCGTCGGCCGCCTTCGACGCCGCGATCTCGGCCTCGTAGCGATCGCCCACCGCGAGCAACATGTCCTTGGTGAAGTACAAGTCGCCGCGCTTTTCGCCGTGGTACTCGAGGATGCTCGTCTCGACGATCGAATCGACGGGGCAGCTTTCCTCGCAGAAACCGCAGAAGATGCACTTGGTCAGGTCGATGTCGTAGCGCGTCGTGCGGCGCGTGTTGTCCGCGCGCACTTCCGACTCGATGGTGATGGCAAGCGCCGGGCACACCGCTTCGCACAGCTTGCAGGCGATGCAGCGCTCTTCGCCGTTTTCGTAACGGCGCAGCGCATGCAGGCCGCGAAAACGCGGCGAGAGCGGCGTCTTTTCCTCGGGGAACTGCACCGTGAACTTGCGGCGGAACGTGTAACGGCCCGTCAGCGCAAGCCCCTTGAGCAGTTCGGTCAGGAAAAACGTCTTGAAGAAACTTTGAATAGCGTTCATTTCGCTGCGCCTTTATTTCCAGATGTTCAGCGGCGACATGATCCAGAAGCCGACCACGACCACCCAGACGATGCACACGGGCAGGAACACTTTCCAGCCGAGGCGCATGATCTGGTCATAGCGATAGCGCGGGAACGTCGCGCGAGCCCAGATGAACACCGACAACAGGAAGAACACCTTCAACATGAGCCAGAAGATGCCCGGGATGAACGACAGGAAGCCGAACGGTGCGCTCCAGCCGCCGAGGAACAGCGTGGCGGCTAGCGCCGAGATCACGATCATGTTGATGTACTCGGCGAGGAAGAACAGCGCGAACGCCATCCCCGAGTAATCGATCATGTGGCCCGCCACGATTTCGGACTCCCCTTCCACCACGTCGAACGGGTGGCGGTTCGTTTCGGCGATGCCCGAGATGAAATAGACGACGAACACCGGCAACAGCGGCAGCCAGTTCCACGAGAGGAACGTGACGCCGTGCGAGGCGAAGAAGCCGCGCATTTGCGAGCCGACGATATCCGACAGATTCAAGCTGCCCGAAGTCATCAGCACGACGACGAGCGCAAAACCCATCGACACTTCGTACGAGACCATCTGCGCGGCGGCGCGCATCGCGCCGAGGAACGCGTACTTCGAGTTCGAGGCCCAGCCCGCGAGAATCACGCCGTACACGCCGATCGACGAAATCGCGATGACGTAGAGCAGGCCCGCGTTGATGTTGCCGAGCACGGCTTGCGCTTGGAACGGAATCACGGCCCAGACCGCGAAAGCGGGCACCACCGTCATGATCGGCGCAATCAGATAAAGCGAGCGACTCGCAGCCGTCGGCTGAATCACTTCCTTGAGCAAGAGCTTGAGCACGTCGGCGATCGGCTGCAACAAGCCTGCTGGGCCGACGCGGTTCGGCCCGAGACGCACGTGCATCCAGCCGATAAGCTTGCGTTCCCAGAGAATCAGGTAGGCCACGCACAGCAGAATCGCGACGGAGACGACGAGGATGCGCACGAGCGCCCACACCGTGGGCCAGGCCGCACCGAGCGCCTGCGCGCCCCCTGCGTTGATCGTATCGAACAAGCTCATTACGCCTTCTCCACCACGAGTTCACCGAACAGATCGCCGAGCGCAGCGCCAAGCGTCGTGCCGGCCGATACGCGCACCGCCGTATCCGCGAGCAACGCATCGCGCGTCGCGCCGGCTTGCACGGAGCGATCGCCCTGGCGCACGCGCACCGCATCGCCTTCCGTAAGTCCCAACTTGTCGAACAAGGCTGCCGAGAGACCGATGACCTCGGCCGTGCGGCTCGCAGCCGTCAGAAGCAGCGACGGTGCACGGCGCACTAGTGCATCGGCGTGATAGATCGGCACATCGGCAATGCGCTCGAGCGCGCCGCTTGCTTGCACGCCGCGCGAGAGCGCCGCGTCGGTGCGGTTGTTCAAGCGCGATGCATCGACGCCTTGCGGCAGTGCCGCCGCGCGCACGTCTTCGACAGAGTCGTACTCGAAACCGGACAAGCCGAGCACGTTGCCGAGCACACGCAGCACCTTCCAACCCGGACGCGTTTCGCCGAGCGGGCGCACCACGCCGCTGAACGCCTGCAACGTGCCTTCCGCATTGACGAACGCGCCGGCCGTTTCCGTGAACGGCGAGATCGGCAGCAGCACGTCGGCGTAGTCGAGACCCGTCTTGAACGGCGACATCACGACGACCGTCTCGGCCTGACGCAGCGCGGCAACCGCCTGCGCGGGGTTGGCCGTGTCGAATTCGGGTTCGAAGTTGAGCAGCACATAGCCCTTGCGCGGCTCGTCGAACGCTTGACGCGCATTCAAGCCTTGCGCGCCGGGGAGCGCGCCGACCAGATGCGCGCCCACCGTGTTCGCCGCTTCCGTGAGGAAGCCAAGCGTCGCGCCCGTTTGCTCGGCGATCCACTGGGCCAGCGCATGAATGCGCGAAAACTCGGGATGCTGCACGGCGCTGTTGCCGATCAACACGGCGCGCTTCTCGCCGCTCGCAAGCGAGGCGGCGATCGCTTGCGCGGCAGCCGTCGCTTCCACGCCCGCCGCGCCTTGCGGCAACGCGACGTTGCGCGCTTGTGCGACGGCGGCGGCGATGCCGGCCAGCGTGTCGACCCACGCCGACGGTGCGGCGACGATCGTCTTCGCGGTCGGGATCAACGAGTTGTCGCCCGTTGCGTGCAGCAAGTGCAGCTTGGCGCCGCTACGTGCGGCATGGCGCAGACGCGCGGCCATCAGCGGATGATCGCGGCGCAGGAACGAGCCGATGACGAACGCACTGTCGAGCTTCGAGAGATCGGCGAGCGGCATGCCGAGCCACGGCGCGCCGGCGCTCGTGCCCGAGAAATCGGACTGACGCAGACGGAAATCGACATTCGCCGTGCCGAGCGCTTGCGCCAATTGCTTGAGCAGGAACAATTCTTCGACCGTGCTGTGCGCGCTGCCCAGCATGGCGAGCGCATTCGCGCCGTGGTCGGCGGCCACGCATTTCAGGCTCTTGGCGATGTATTCGAGCGCGGTCTGCCAATCGGCTTCGATCCACTCGCCGCCTTGCTTGATCATCGGCTGCGTCAAGCGCGCTTCGCTGTTCAGCCCTTCGTACGAGAAGCGGTCCTTATCGGAGATCCAGCACTCGTTGATGGCTTCGTTCTCGAGCGGCAGCACGCGCATGACGCGGTTGTTCTTGCTTTGCACGACGAGATTGGCGCCGACCGAATCGTGCGGGCTCACCGACTTGCGGCGCGAGAGCTCCCACGTGCGGGCGCTGTAGCGGAACGGCTTGCTCGTGAGCGCGCCGACCGGGCACAGGTCGATCATGTTGCCCGACAGTTCGGAATCGACCGTCTTGCCGACGAACGTCGTGATCTCCGAATGCTCGCCGCGGCCCAGCATGCCGAGTTCCATGACGCCGGCAATCTCTTGACCGAAGCGAACGCAGCGCGTGCAGTGGATGCAGCGCGTCATCTCTTCCATGGAGATGAGCGGACCGACGTTCTTGTGGAACACGACGCGCTTTTCTTCCGTGTAGCGCGAAGCCGACTTGCCGTAGCCGACGGCCAAGTCCTGCAACTGGCATTCGCCGCCTTGATCGCAAATCGGGCAATCGAGCGGGTGATTGATGAGCAGGAATTCCATCACCGACTGCTGCGCCTTGACGGCCTTCTCGGACTTCGTGCGCACGACCATGCCGGCCGACACGGGCGTCGCGCAAGCGGGCACGGCCTTGGGCATCTTCTCGACTTCGACGAGACACATACGGCAGTTGGCCGCGATCGAAAGCTTCTTGTGATAGCAGAAGTGAGGAATGTACGTGTCGACCTTATGCGCAGCCTGGATGACCATGCTGCCTTCAGGCACCTCGACCTTCTTCCCGTCTATTTCAAGTTCAACCATGATGGTGAATGGTCCTTAACCTATTACCGCTCAATCTTTTGCTCGCTGAACCGCCCGCCGAAGGTCATTCGGCGGGCGGTTGGAATGAAGCGATGATTCCGTGCAGCGCGCCGTTACGCTCACGGCGCAGCCGCTAGGCGATCGCCGCGTCGGCAGCGCTCGGGGCACCCGCGGGGCCGCCGACCAGGCAACGCTTGTGCTCGACGTGATATTCGAATTCGTTCCAGTAGTGCTTGAGCATGCCGCGCACCGGCATCGCCGCCGCATCGCCGAGCGCGCAAATCGTGCGGCCCATGATGTTCTCGGCCACCGAGTTGAGCAGGTCGAGATCTTCCTTGCGGCCCTGACCATGCTCGATGCGATTGACGACGCGGTAGAGCCAGCCCGTGCCCTCGCGGCACGGCGTGCATTGCCCGCACGACTCTTCAAAGTAGAAGTACGACAGACGCATCAGCGAACGCACCATGCAGCGCGTGTCGTCCATGACGATCACCGCGCCCGAACCGAGCATCGAACCGACCTTCGCGATCGAATCGTAGTCCATGTCGGTCTGCATCATGATGTCGCCCGGCACGACGGGCGCGGACGAGCCGCCCGGAATGACGGCCTTGAGCTTCTTGCCGCCGCGCACGCCGCCGGCCAATTCCATCAACGTGGAGAACGGCGTGCCAAGCGGGATTTCATAGTTGCCCGGACGCTCGACGTCACCCGACACCGAGAAGATCTTCGTGCCGCCGTTGTTCGGCTTGCCGAGTTCGAGATACTGCTGCGGGCCGACCTCGAGCAAGAACGGCACCGCGGCGAAGGTCTCGGTATTGTTGATCGTCGTGGGCTTGCCGTAGACGCCGAAGCTCGCCGGGAACGGCGGCTTGAAGCGCGGCTGGCCTTTCTTGCCCTCGAGCGATTCGAGCAGCGCGGTTTCTTCGCCGCAAATATAGGCGCCGTAGCCGTGATGCGCGTGGAGCTCGAACGAGAAACCGGAGCCTAGGATGTTATTGCCGAGGTAGCCGGCGCGGCGCGCCTCATCGAGCGCCTCTTCGAAGCGCTTGTAGACGTCGAAGATCTCGCCGTGGATGTAGTTGTAGCCGACCGTGATGCCCATCGCATACGCGCCGATCGCCATGCCTTCGATGAGCGAATGGGGGTTCCAGCGCAGGATGTCGCGATCCTTGAACGTACCCGGCTCGCCTTCATCCGAGTTGCAGACAAGGTACTTCTGCCCCGGAAACTGACGCGGCATGAAGCTCCACTTCAAGCCCGTCGGAAAGCCTGCGCCGCCGCGGCCACGCAAGCCCGACGCCTTGACGTCGGCGATCACTTGCTCGGGCGGGATCTTCTCTTCGAGAATCCGGCGCAGCTGCTTGTAGCCGCCGCGCGCGACGTAATCGTCCAGACGCCAGTTCTCGCCATTGAGGCCCGCGAGAATCAGCGGTTTGATGTGACGGTCGTGCAGAGACGTCATTTCGAAAGCTCCTCGAGCAAAGCGTCGATCTTCTCGCGGGTCATGAAGCTGCACATGCGGTGATTGTTCACGAGCAACACCGGTGCGTCGCCGCACGAGCCGAAGCACTCGCCTTCCTTGAGCGTGAACTTGCCGTCGGGCGTCGTTTCACCGAAGTCGATGCCGAGCTTTTGTTTCAGATAATCGGCCGTTGCCTCGGAGCCGCCATGCGGGCCGAGTTGGCACGGCAGGTTCGTGCAGAGCGTGATCTTGTGCTTACCGACGGGCGACGTTTCGTACATCGTGTAGAAGGTCGCCACTTCCTGCACCGCCACGGCCGGCATCCCGAGGTAGTCGGCCACGAACTCCATCAGTTCGGGCGACAGCCAGCCGTGCTCTTCCTGAGCGACGGCCAACGCCGACATCACGGCGGACTGTTTCTGATCGGCGGGATACTTCGCCATCGCGCGATCGATTTCTTTCAGGCCTTCAGCTGAGATCATTTTGAGAACACGAACTCTTTCAATTCCTACCGAACGAAAACCTGCCGCCTTGTTCGTCGCGGCAGACCCGGCGCACCGCAAGCGGCATCACTCTCCGCTTGCTCCCGTCGCGCCGTGCGGCGCTTACCGGTCGATTTCGCCGAACACGATATCCTGCGTACCGATGATGGTGACGGCGTCCGCGATCATGTGACCGCGCGCCATCTCGTCAAGCGCGGCCAGGTGCGCATAGCCGGGCGCGCGAATCTTGAGGCGATACGGCTTGTTCGCGCCGTCCGACACCAAATAGATGCCGAATTCGCCCTTCGGATGCTCGACCGCGGCATACGCTTCGCCTTCCGGCACGTGAAACCCTTCCGTGAAGAGCTTGAAGTGGTGAATCAGCTCTTCCATGTTCGACTTCATGCCCACGCGCGAGGGCGGTGCGACCTTGTAGTTATCGACCATCACCGGGCCCGGGTTCTTGCGCAGCCACTCGATGCATTGCTTGGCGATGCGGGTGGACTGACGCATTTCCTCGACGCGCACGAGGTAGCGGTCATAGCAATCGCCGTTCACGCCCACGGGGATGTCGAAATCGAGCTGATCGTACACCTCGTACGGCTGCTTCTTGCGCAAATCCCACTCCACCCCCGACCCGCGCAGCATCGCGCCGGTCAATCCGAGCTGGAACGCGCGCTCGGGGCTCACGACACCGATGCCGACCAAACGCTGCTTCCAGATCCGGTTATCGGTGAGCAGCGTTTCGTACTCGTCGACACAGCCCGGGAAGCGCGTGAAGAAATCGTCGATGAAATCGAGCAGCGAGCCTTGCCGCGTTTCGTTCATCCTTTCGAGCGCCTTCGCATTGCGAATTTTCGACGCCTTGTATTGCGGCATGGCGTCTGGCAGATCGCGATAGACGCCGCCCGGGCGATAGTAGGCCGCGTGCATCCGCGCGCCCGACACCGCCTCGTAGACGTCCATCAGATCCTCACGCTCGCGGAACGCGTACAGGAACACCGCCATCGCACCGACGTCGAGCCCGTGCGCGCCGATCCACATCAAGTGGTTTAGCACGCGCGTGATTTCGTCGAAGAGCACGCGGATGTATTTCGCGCGAATCGGCACGTCGATGCCGAGCAGCTTCTCGATGGCCAGCACGTAGCCGTGCTCGTTGACCATCATCGACACGTAGTCGAGACGGTCCATGTACGGCACCGACTGAATGTACGTCTTGCTTTCGGCGAGCTTTTCGGTCGCACGATGCAACAGGCCGATATGCGGATCGGCGCGCTGAATCACTTCGCCGTCGAGTTCGAGCACGAGGCGCAGCACGCCGTGCGCTGCCGGGTGCTGCGGGCCGAAGTTGAGCGTGTAGTTCTTGATCTCTGCCATGGCGACCTCTTAGTGTTTCAGACCGCCGTAGCGATCCTCGCGAATCACGCGCGGCGTGATTTCGCGCGGCTCGATCGTCACCGGCTGGTATACGACGCGCTTTTCTTCCGGGTCGTAGCGCATTTCGACATAGCCCGATACCGGGAAATCCTTGCGGAACGGGTGACCGATGAAGCCGTAATCGGTCAGAATGCGGCGCAGGTCGGGGTGGCCGTCGAACACGATGCCGTACAGGTCGAACGCTTCGCGCTCGTACCAATTGGCCGAATTCCAGATGTCGACGACGGACGGCACGATCGGCAGGTCGTCATCGGGCGCGAATACGCGCACGCGCACGCGCCAATTATTCGACACCGATAGCAGATGCGAGACGGCGGCGAAGCGCGGGCCGTCGTAAGCGCCGTCGCCGTACGTTTGATAGTCGATGCCGGCCAGATCGATCAACTGCTCGAAGCCGAGCGTGCGATCGTCGCGCAAGCGCTTGGCGACATCGAGGTAGTCACCCGCCTTCACGACGATGGTCAGCTCGCCGATCGATTCGGTGATGCTTGTCAGACGGCCGCCAAAGGCCGCCTCGAGGTTCGCTTTGAGAGTCTCGAGTTTGCTTGCCATATTGTGGGAAAGCTTGCGCTTATTGACGAGCGATGGTGTTGGTGCGGCGAATCTTCGCCTGCAGCTGGATCACGCCATAGACGAGCGCCTCGGCCGTCGGCGGGCAGCCGGGCACATAGACGTCGACCGGCACGATGCGATCGCAACCGCGCACCACCGAATACGAGTAGTGGTAGTAGCCGCCACCATTCGCGCAGGAACCCATCGAGATCACCCAGCGCGGCTCGGCCATTTGGTCGTACACCTTGCGCAGCGCAGGCGCCATCTTGTTGCAGAGCGTGCCGGCCACGATCATGACATCGGACTGACGCGGGCTAGGACGGAATACGACCCCGAACCGGTCGAGGTCGTAGCGGGCCGCGCCCGCATGCATCATCTCGACTGCGCAGCAGGCGAGCCCGAACGTCATGGGCCAGAGCGAACCCGTGCGCGTCCAGTTGATCAGCTTGTCAGCCGTCGTGGTGACAAACCCTTCCTTCAAGACCCCTTCGATACTCATTTGCTGTGTACTCCAGACGGGACGGCGAGCTTCGCAGCGCCCGCGAGAAACCGGCGATTAATCCATCACTCCCACTCGAGCCCGCCCTTGCGCCAGATATAGGCGAAACCGAGCAAAAGTTCGAGCAGGAAAATCATCATCGCCATGAAGCCGAGCCAGCCGATGTCACGCAGGGCGACACCCCACGGAAACAGGAACGCGGTCTCGAGATCGAAAATGATGAACAGGATTGCGACGAGGTAGTAGCGCACGTCGAACTTCATGCGCGCGTCTTCGAATGCCTCGAAGCCGCACTCGTACGGCGAATTCTTTTGATTGTCGGGGCGGCTCGGGGCGAGAACCTTGCCGATAGCGACAAGTGCAATGCCTAAACCGGCGCCCACAAGGAGGAAGAGCAATACGGGGAAGTAGGCTGCGAGGTTCAAGACTATCCTCTTTCGGTTGGTTCTGAGTACCGTAGGGATCGGTCCCACCCCTACAGAAAATCACTTCGTCCTACTGGTCTTCGCAAGGTACACCGCATGGAAGACGTAAGCATGACCCCAGAAGTGACAATGCCAGCCGAAGCGAAGCAAGCGGCTGGCATTGGATAACTTTGGTGCCGACGGCGAGACTCGAACTCGCACAGCTTTCGCCACTACCCCCTCAAGATAGCGTGTCTACCAATTTCACCACGTCGGCACTAACTGCAATCCGGGACACAACTTATCGAAACCCGCGAATCGCTTCAAGACTTAAATTCTAACGTGTTCCCTAGAATTGTTCAACGCACAAATGCGACTTGATGCGAAATTTCTCACTTCGGAACGGCGTTGCTCGACGGCGCCGGAGCAGCCGCGGGCGCCGACGCCATGGGCGCGGAAGCCGCCACCACGGCCGATGCGGCCGGCGCGGGCGCCGCGCCGAGCAGGCCCGCCGACGGCTTGGACTTGTACGAGCCGAGGTAGGTCAGCGTCAGCGTCGTGGCAAAGAAAATTGCTGCGAGGACCGCGGTCGTGCGCGACAAGAAGTTCGCCGAACCGGTGGCGCCGAACAGGCTGCCGGAGGCCCCGCTACCGAACGCCGCACCCATATCTGCGCCCTTGCCATGTTGCAACAGCACGAGGCCGATGATGCCGAGTGCCGACAACAGCTGCACGACGATGATCAACGTTTTCAAAAACAGCATCTGACTCACCTAATTGGAGGTTTCAGCGCCCGGGGCGGTTTGCCCCGAACACCACTTCGCAGTTGCGCCCGACGTTCAGCCAGCTTGACTCGCCGCTTTCGCCGCCGCGCAAATCGCGAGGAAATCTTGACTCTTGAGCGACGCGCCGCCGATGAGGCCGCCGTCGATATCCGCTTGCGCGAACAGTTCCCGGGCGTTCTCGGGCTTGACGCTGCCACCATACAACAGCGCCACGCCGGCGAGCGCCGCATCCTTTTGCATCAGGCGCGCGCGCAGGAACGCATGCACCTCTTGTGCTTGCTGGGCCGTCGCGCTGCGCCCCGTGCCAATGGCCCAGACGGGCTCATAGGCGACGATGATGCGCGCCGCTTCTTGCACCGACAACAGGTTCAGCACGGCGTCGAGCTGCCCGCCCACGACGGCTTCCGTCGTGCCCGCCTCGCGCTCGTCCAGCGTTTCGCCGATACAGACGATCGGCGTGAGGCCGGCCTCGAGCGCGCGCCGCGCTTTCGCCGCGACGAGTTCGGAGCCTTCCGCATGATAGGCGCGGCGCTCCGAATGGCCGACGATGGCCAGCGTGGCGCCGAATTCGACCGCCATCTCGGCCGCGACTTCGCCGGTATAGGCGCCATGCGTGTAAGTAGAAATATCTTGCACGCCCCACGCGAGCGACTTGCCCGCGAGTTGCGCCTGCACTTGTGCGAGATAAGGCGTAGGCACGCAAACGCCGATGCGCACGGCATCGGTCATCGCACCCGCCCCTTCGGCTACCGCTTGCAAGAGCGCGGCGTTATCCACCAGACGCCCGTGCATCTTCCAATTGCCGACCACCCACTTCACTCGCTGTTTCGACATGTCTCGCCCGTGTATTGTGTATCGCCAGCGGCCAGGCCGCCGCGCTTCGCGCCACATCGCATCGACTTGGCCCCCGAGCCGCGATTACCGCGCAGTAATCGCGCGGCTACCGCACTATGACCGCACGCGTACCGGTCTGTACGAGACGATCCGGCAGCCGACGGCAAGCATCTGCCAAGCGATCGCGCGAAGGCGAACGCAAAACGCTCAATTTTACTGTGCCTTGGCCGAGCCGGTCAAACTGGGCGCGTAGCGGCTGCTGCGGGGCCGGCGTGGGAACCGTCGGCGCGGACATCGCGCCGAGCGTTGGGACGTGCGGGAGTGGATCGGCAAGCGAGCAAACGCTCACTTCGCGCGAGGCGATGCGACCGGGGGCGTGCCGTCGTGAAACAGCGTCGCCAACTGCGAGCGCAACTCCGGCGAGTCGACATGGTGATGAACGCTGACGGCATGCTGCACGGCTGCCTCGATCAGCTCGCGCTCGCTGTCCGCGGACAGCGCGACAGTGCAATTCATTTCGCTGGGAAACTCCCGGCAATCGATGTATTTGCGGGTCATGGTATCGCTCCTCGACCGAAAGAGAACGACCGGTTTGGCCTAACGCGAAGCCATCCGTCATAGCATTGAAAGCACAACGAAAGCTTGCCGCGTAACCCAGTAATAGTCCGTGTCCGGCTCAGCCCAAAGAACAATTGCCGATATGGTGGGACGGCCGCGTCATATGCCGCGCCTACGATGC
Source organism: Paraburkholderia sp. (assembly GCA_004322045.1). Taxonomy (GTDB): domain Bacteria; phylum Pseudomonadota; class Gammaproteobacteria; order Burkholderiales; family Burkholderiaceae; genus Trinickia. The sequence goes on along the minus strand of SCRN01000033.1, from coordinate 164,897 downwards.
CATGGCATCGTTCATGCAGGGCGGCGAGTGCATTGCTCCTATTGCGCCTCGCCGCTCCAATCGAGCACGATCTTGCCGATGTGCTCGCCGCTTTCCATCAGCGCATGGGCCTGTGCGGCTTGGCCGGCGGGCAACACGCGATAGACGATCGGCTTGATCCGGCCCTCCTCGACGAGCGGCCATACGCGGGCTTTCAGTTGTGCAGCGATCTTCGCCTTGAAGTCGATCGAGCGCGGGCGCAGCGTCGAGCCCGTGATCGTCAGGCGCCGTCGCAGCACGTCGCTCAGGTTCACTTCCGCCTTCGCGCCGCCCAGCAATGCGATGATGACGAGCCGGCCGCCATCGGCGAGCGCCGACAGTTCGCGCGGCACATAGCCGCCTGCCACCATATCGAGGATGACGTCCACGCCGCGATCGTTCGTGAGCGACTTCACCACTTCGACGAAGTCTTCCGACTTGTAGTTGATCGCACGCTCGGCGCCGAGCGCTTCGCACGCCTTGCATTTCTCGGCCGTGCCGGCGGTGGCGAATACGCGCAAGCCCAAAGCGTGAGCGATCTGAATTGCAGCGACGCCGATGCCGCTCGAGCCGCCCTGCACGAGCAGCGTCTCGTTCGCGCCGCCTTCGCCCGCGCCCAGCTGCGCCCGATCGAAGACGTTGCTCCAGACGGTGAAGAAGGTTTCGGGCAACGCGGCCGCCTCGATGTCGGTCAACCCACGCGGGACGGGCAAACACTGCGCAAGCGGGACATTGACGAATTGCGCATAGCCGCCGCCTGCGACGAGCGCACACACGCGATCGCCCAGCTTGAGCCCAAAGGGGTTGTGTTTGTCATCGAGGTTGCCGCCGACGATTTCACCCGCCACCTCGAGCCCAGGCAAGTCGGATACGCCCGGTGGCGGCGCATAGGCGCCCTTTCGCTGAAATACGTCTGGGCGATTCACGCCCGAAGCCGACACCTTGACGAGCACCTCGCCGGCGCCGGGCGCGGGCATCGGCCGTTCAGCCAGCGCAAGCACTTCTGGCCCGCCGAACTCGGTAATTTCGATCGCTTTCACATCACCTCCGAGGCAGTCGAACGAGGAACGGAAATGGAAACGGCCCTATTCTGCTGAAAAAACGGCCGGCGCGCTTGGAAAGCGGCCGGCCGTTCTAGCGCCCAGAGGCAGCGACGCGTTACTGCTGCGGCGCCGGCTCCGATGCAGCGGCACCTGCGCCGCCTTCGTTCAAGAGCGCCTTCGCCGACAGACGCACGCGACCCTTTTCATCCGTTTGGATGACCTTGACCTTCACCTGCTGACCTTCGGTGAGGTAGTCCTTGATGTCCTTGATCCGCTCGTTGGCAATTTCAGAGATGTGCAGCAAGCCATCCTTGCCCGGCAGGATATTCACGATTGCGCCGAACTCGAGCAGCTTGAGCACGGTGCCTTCGTAGACCTGGCCGACTTCGACGTCGGCCGTGATGGCTTCGATGCGGCGCTTGGCCTCAGCCATCCCTTCGCTGCTCGTGCTCGCGATCGTCACGACGCCGTCGTCGGAGATGTCGATCGTCGTGCCCGTTTCCTCCGTGAGGGCGCGGATGACCGAGCCGCCCTTGCCGATCACGTCGCGGATCTTTTCCGGATTGATCTTGATCGTGATCATGCGCGGGGCGAATGCCGACAATTCCGTGCTCGCGCCGGCCACGGCATCCTTCATCTTGCCCAGGATGTGCATGCGGCCTTCCTTCGCCTGTGCGAGCGCGACTTGCATGATTTCCTTCGTGATCCCTTGGATCTTGATGTCCATCTGCAGCGCGGTCACGCCGTCGGCCGTGCCGGCCACCTTGAAGTCCATATCGCCGAGGTGATCTTCGTCGCCGAGGATGTCGGTCAACACGGCAAATTTATTGTCTTCGAGAATGAGGCCCATCGCGATGCCGGCGACGTGCGCCTTCATCGGGACACCGGCGTCCATCAGCGCGAGACAGCCGCCACAGACCGAAGCCATCGACGACGAGCCGTTCGACTCGGTGATTTCCGAGACTACGCGGATCGAGTAGCCGAACTCCTCGGCGCTCGGCAGGCATGCGACGAGCGCACGCTTGGCCAGGCGCCCATGGCCGATCTCACGGCGCTTGGGCGTGCCGACGCGGCCCGTTTCGCCCGTGGCGAACGGAGGCATGTTGTAGTGAAGCATGAAGCGCTCGCGGTATTCGCCTTCGAGCGCATCGATGATCTGCTCGTCGCCCTTCGTGCCGAGCGTGGCGACGACGAGCGCTTGCGTTTCGCCGCGCGTGAACAGCGCCGAGCCGTGAGTCCGCGGCAAGACGCCCGTGCGGATTTCGATCGGGCGCACCGTGCGCGTGTCGCGGCCGTCGATACGCGGCTCACCGTTCAAGATTTGGCTGCGGACGATCCTCGCTTCGATGTCGAACAGGATGTTGCCCACGGCCGTCTTGTCGACCGGCATTTGGCCCGCGGCCAGCGCCTGCTCGTCGAGCTTGGCGCTCGTTTGCGCATAGACTTCCTTCAGCTTGGCCGAGCGCTGCTGCTTGTTGCGCATCTGGTACGCCGCGACCAGCTCGCCGTGCGCGATTTCGGTCACGCGTGCGATCAACGCCTCGTCCTTCGGCGCAGGTTGCCAATCCCATTCCGGCTTGCCGCCTTCACGCACGAGCTCGTGAATCGCGTCGATCGCCGTTTGCATTTGCTCGTGACCGAACACGACCGCGCCGAGCATGACGTCTTCGGGCAGTTGATCCGCTTCCGATTCCACCATCAACACCGCGCGCTCGGTACCGGCCACGACGAGGTTCAGGCTCGAATCCTTCAACTGCTCGCGCGTCGGGTTCAACACGTATTCGTTGTTGAGGTAGGCGACACGGGCGGCGCCGACGGGGCCGTTGAACGGCAGGCCCGAGATGGCGAGCGCAGCCGACGCGCCGATCAGCGCGGGGATATCCGCCGGCACATCGGGGTTGATCGACAGCACATGAATGACGACTTGGACTTCGTTATAGAAGCCTTCGGGAAACAGCGGGCGCAGCGGACGATCGATCAAGCGCGACGTGAGCGTTTCGTGCTCCGACGGACGGCCTTCGCGGCGGAAGAAACCGCCCGGGATCTTGCCGGCCGAGTAGGTCTTTTCGATGTAGTCGACCGTCAGCGGAAAGAAATCCTGGCCCGGCTTGGCCGATTTCGCGCCAACGACCGTCGCGAGCACGACCGTGTCTTCGACGTCGACGATGACGGCGCCTGAGGCTTGACGCGCAACTTCACCCGTTTCGAGGCGAACGTTGTGTTGTCCCCATTTGAATTCTTTGACGACTTTGTTGAACATGGACATAGTCACTCCTTCTCTCTTTCATCTTCATCTGTTTGGGTTCGCCGCCCCGATGCGAGACGCATCGCTAAGCGGCGCCGACAGCCGGCGCACTTGCGGGAAGAGTAGTGTTATGCCATTCCAGCGCCGCGCCCAGCGATTCAAAGGCTTGCTCGCCGTGCTGGAATGACACAAAGCTCTGCCCGCCTTTGCCGGCGGTTCTGAACCTTCCCACGGCGCAAACGGCACGCCACGGGTCGACCTCATGCACACGTGCAACCTGTGGCGTTCGGTCTTGTTGAACTGCGCTCGCCGCTCACGCACGAACCGCGATCGACTCCCAAGCGCCAAGTGCGATCGACGAAAAACAAAATGCCTGTATCAGCGCACTGACACAGGCATCTTGCATAAAGCGGCGACGGCCGATTACTTGCGCAGACCCAGCTTTTCGATCAGCGAACGGTAACGGTCGGCATCCTTGCCCTTCAGGTAGTCGAGCAGCTTACGACGACGGCTCACCATGCGCAGCAAACCGCGGCGGCTGTGGTGATCCTTCGTATGCGCCTTGAAGTGCAAGGTCAATTCGTTGATGCGCGTGGTGAGTAGCGCAACTTGGACTTCGGGCGAGCCCGTATCGTTCGTGCCGCGTGCAAATTGCGCGACGATGTCGGACTTCTTGATATCAGCTACGGACATTTGATTTCCTTTAAAACAAACAAGCGGTCACGGAAGAAAGGCCGTGCCGTGGGTTACGACGAAGCGCGCATTGTAGCACAACCGGCGAGCGGGAGACGCACCGCCCTGAGCGCCGCTCCACCCGCCGCCGGCCGGCCCTCAGGGCCGCTTCATCTTGCATTCGCTCGCGATCTGCGTCTTGTTCGGCGGCAATACCAGCACGGTGCGGAACCCATAGCCCGAGCCCTCGTTGTCGAACCGAACGCCCGCCGCGCCCGCCTTATCCATCTCGATCACGTAGAGGGGCTGGATCAGCTGATGATCGTCGGCGCGCATCTTGGCCTGCGTGAAGCCGTTCTCGTATTGCGCGCCTTCCAATGCCTTGGCCACCGCCACGGCATCGGTGCTGCGCGCGCGCGTGAGCGCATCGGCCAGCATCTCGATCATCACGTCGATGCGCAGCAACGCGTAATCGTCGTGCGCGCCGGGAAAGCGTGCGCGAAACGCCGCATAGTAGGCATCCGAGGCCGATGCGTCGGCATGCGGCAGCCGCTCGGCCGGCGGCGCGGCCGTGCCTGCGTTCGGATGCCAATCGGCGACGGCCAGCACCCGGCCCACGCCTGCCTCGCCGATGGCGGCCGGCGCATCGAGGCTGTTGCCATAGAACGTATAGAACTTGCCGGCAAAGCCTTGCTCGCGCGCGGCTTTCACGAGCAGCGCCAAGTCGTTGCCCCAGTTGCCGGTCACGACGGCGTCGGCCCCACTCGCGCGCAGCTTGGCGATGTAGGGCGTGAAATCCTTGACCCGGCCGATCGGGTGAAATTCGTCCCCGACGATGGCCACATCGGGGCGCTTGGCCGCCAGCGCCGCGCGAGCGAGCGTGCTGACGTCATGCCCGAAGCTGTAGTCTTGATTGAGCAGATACACCCGCTTGACCGACTTGTCGCGCGCGATGACATCGGCGAGCGCATTCATCCGCATGCCGGCGTGCGCGTCGAAGCGAAAATGCCAGAAGCTGCAAGACGCGCCGGTGAGCGCAGGATCGTCCGCCGAATAGTTCAAGAACACCGTGCGGTTATCCGGTTCGCGCGCGTTCTGCTTGTCGATGGCCGACACCAGCGCCGCCGCGACGGCGGAACCGTTGCCCTGCAAGACGAATGGGATATGGCGATCGGTCGCGGCGCGCAATTGGACGAGCGCTTGCTCGACGCCGCCTTGGCTATCGAGCACCACGAGTTCGAGCGGATGCGCGCCGTCAGGCAGGGTCACGCCGCCGCGCGCATTGACGCGCTCGATCGCAAACCGGATGTTGCGCTCGACGGCCGCCCCTGCGTCGGCGAACGGCCCCGACATGCCTTCGATCAGCGCCAACCGGATCGGTGCATGTGGCGTTTGCGCGCTTGCCCGCGAGGCCGGCGCGGCGATCGCGGCGAACGCGAGCGCGATCGCCACCCATTTCTTCCATTGACTCGTCATCCGCTTTCCTCACTGTCCGAAAGCGCGGATCATAGGCTGCGAGCACGGCAGATCGCAAGCGGCGCAAACGCGGGCGCGCGCCGATCAGCACCAAATTGAAGGCACGAGCTCGGCAACCACGCTCGGTCGCGCGCCGTCTCCGGCGCTATCCGCGGCGCTCGCCCTCTGTCCAAGGATGACGAGCCCGTGGTAAAACGCCGCTCTAGGAGTCAACGGAGAAATTTATGTCCAAGCGTCTATCGGTCGCGCTTGTTTGCGCCGCAGCTTTTGCGCTCTCGGGCTGCGCGCAGCCGTGGCAAGGCTTCACGCGCGGCCAGGATCAATCCGCGCTCGTCGCGCGCCTCGGGCCGCCGCGCGAAATCTACGATCTGCCCGACGGCGGCAAGCGGCTCATGTGGCCTACGCAACCGATGGGCGAGGAGACGACGGCCGCCGACGTCGATTCGGCAGGAAAGATCGTCACGGTGCGGCAAGTGCTGCAGCCGAGCGAGTTCTATAAGGCGCAGATCGGCACGTGGACGAAACAAGACGTGCTCGTGAACTTCGGCCGGCCGGTCGAGACGGCGTACTTTCCGTTGATGAAGCGTGAAGTCTGGACCTACCGCTATCTCGAAGACAACGTGTGGTACCAGCTTTATCACTTCTATTTCGATCCGCAGGGCATCTTGCGGCTCACGCAAAAGACGCCGGACCCGCTGCACGAGCCGGATCGAAATCGATTCGGATTCTAAGACCGGCCCGCGCCACAAATCAAACGCCTTGCGGGTTCAACTTCTCGACGTTCCCATAGAGCTTGTTGAGCGCGGAAATATACGCCTTCGCCGAAGCCGCGACGATATCGGGATCGGTGCCGACGCCGTTCACGATGCGCCCGCTCTTGGACAGCCGCACCGTCACTTCGCCCTGCGCCTGCGTGCCCGTCGTAATCGCATTGACCGAGTAAAGCAGCAACTCCGAGCCGCTGCCCACCTCGCCTTCGATCGCATTGAGCGTCGCGTCCACCGGCCCGTTGCCGCGCGCCTCGCCGACGGTTTCCTTGCCGTCCACCGAGAACACCACGCGCGCATGCGGGCGCTCGCCCGTCTCCGAATGCTGGGCCAGCGAGACGAACTTGTAATGCTCGCGCTCCTGCGCCGCAGCCGATTCTTCGGTCACGATGGCGATGATGTCCTCGTCGAAGATCTCGGCCTTGCGATCGGCGAGCTCCTTGAAGCGCACGAACGCCTGATTCAAATCCGCTTCGCTCTCGAGCGCAATGCCGAGCTCCTGCAGGCGCTGCTTGAATGCGTTGCGGCCCGAGAGCTTGCCGAGCACGATCTTGTTGGCGCTCCAGCCCACGTCTTCCGCACGCATGATCTCGTAGGTGTCGCGCGCCTTGAGCACGCCATCCTGGTGAATGCCCGACGCATGCGCGAATGCATTGGCGCCAACCACCGCCTTGTTCGGCTGCACCACGAAACCGGTCGTTTGCGACACGAGCTTCGACGCGGGCACGATCTGCGTCGCGTCGATGCCCACCTCCAAGCCGTAATAGTCTTTGCGCGTGCGCACCGCCATGACGATTTCTTCGAGCGCCGTATTGCCCGCGCGCTCGCCCAAACCGTTGATCGTGCATTCCACTTGCCGCGCGCCGCCGATCTTCACGCCGGCCAGCGAATTCGCCACCGCCATGCCCAAATCGTTGTGGCAATGCACGGAGAAAATGGCCTTGTCCGAGTTCGGGATGCGCTCGCGCAGCGTCTTCACGAGATTGCCGTAAAGCTCGGGCACGCCGTAGCCGACCGTGTCGGCGATATTGATCGTCGTCGCGCCTTCGTCGATCACGGCTTCGAGCACACGGCACAGAAAATCCATATCCGAGCGGCTGCCGTCCTCGGGCGAGAACTCGACATCGTTCGTGAATTTGCGAGCAAAGCGCACGGCCAGGCGCGCCTGCTCGTACACCTGCTCCGGCGTCATGCGCAGCTTCTTCTCCATGTGCAGCGGGGAAGTGGCGATGAACGTATGGATACGAAAGTGCTCGGCCGGCGCGAGGGCATCGGCGGCCCGCTGGATGTCCTTGTCGTTAGCGCGCGCCAGCGAGCAGACGGTGCTGTCCTTGATCAGCGAGGCAATCGTGTTGATTGCATCGAAATCGCCGTTCGAGCTTGCCGCGAAACCGGCCTCGATCACGTCGACCTTCATGCGCTCGAGCTGCTTTGCGATGCGGATCTTTTCTTCTTTCGTCATCGACGCGCCGGGCGACTGTTCGCCATCGCGCAACGTCGTGTCGAAAATAATCAGCTTGTCTGCCATGTCATGTCTCCAGGGGGACGTTTGCTTTCGGGATGTGCAATGCAATGCGAAAACGGAATTCGGGCGTTGCCGCCACCGCTGGCGACGCCGAATAACGAACGAGGCAGACGGGGGCGAAAACGATTAGCGCGGTAGGCGCGCTAGCGCTAGCGCGCATAGAGGCGCACTGGCTAGGAGGGATAGGCGGGGGAAGGTCAAAATCGACATGTCGCCGACTATAGCGGCATTCGCCGGTTCGCGCAATCGGCACAGGACACGCGCACGCGCCCGGCGAGCGCCACGCGCTCCCCCGGTGCGGCCGCATGCGCGTCATGGCCCTTTTTCAGTGTTCGTGGGGCGCCGAACGGGCCGGATTGTCGCGCCCGCGCACCGCCATGTAGCCCCAGAACGCGTAGCCCGAAAGCCCATAGAGCACGAACAGCCCGAACAGCATCAACGGCGGATCGGACGAAACCAGCACGAACGCGACGACGACGAGCAGAATTGCCGCAAACGGCACGCGATGCCGCACGTCCAGCGCCTTGCCGCTGTAAAACGGTGCATTCGAAACCATCGTCACGCCCGCATAGACCGTCAGTGCAAACGCAACCCAGGGCAGCCAAACGAGCTTGAGCGGCACGCGATTGTCGGTGGCGAGCCAAACGAAGCCCGCAATCAGCGCGGCGGCGGCCGGGCTCGGCAGGCCCTGGAAGAAGCGCTTGTCGACCACGCCAATATTCGTATTGAAGCGCGCAAGCCGCAGCGCGGCCCCCGAACAGTAGACGAAGGCGGCGAGCCAGCCCCACCGCCCAAGGTCTTTGAGCACCCATTCGTACATCACGAGCGCCGGCGCGACACCGAACGACACCATATCGGACAGAGAGTCGAACTGCTCCCCGAACGCGCTTTGCGTATGCGTCATGCGCGCGACGCGCCCATCCATGCCGTCGAGCACCATTGCCACGAAAATCGCAATGGCGGCGATCTCGAAGCGCACGTTCATCGCTTGCACGACCGCGAAAAACCCACAAAAGAGCGCAGCCGTGGTGAATGCATTCGGCAGCAGATAGATGCCCCGCGTGCGCAAGAACTGCTGGCGCGCGGCGCGCCGGCTCTCGGCCGGCGCCGAATCGGCGCCGAGCGTCTTGTTGCGGCGAAACGGATTGCGCCGGAACGGACGCGGCATCGGCGTGGTGCCGGTGCGCGGGCGACGCGGTTTGAAAGCGGCCATCGAACCCTCCCTTTGGCCGCGTCAGAGTTCGGCGAGAATCGTCGACGAGGCGAACACCTTTTCGCCGATCGACACCTTCGCGCGGCTGCCGAGCGGCAGATAGACGTCGACGCGCGACCCGAAGCGGATGAAACCGTAGCGCTGCCCGCGTGCGAGCGGCTCCCCGGCACGCACATAGCAGAGAATACGCCGCGCGATGAGGCCCGCGATCTGCACGGACGTGACCGTTTGCCCGCTCGCCGTTTGGATCACGATCGCATTGCGTTCGTTTTCGACTGAGGCTTTATCGATGGCGGCGTTCAGGTAGGCACCGGGGAAATATTCGACCTTCGTGATGGCACCGTCCACCGGCGAGCGCTGCGAATGCACGTTGAAGACGTTCATGAACACGCTGATCTTGAGCGCTTCGCGATCGGCATACGGATCGCGCGTGGTTTCCACGGCGACGATGCGGCCGTCGGCGGGACACAGCACGGCGTTCGCTTGCGTGGGAATTGCCCGCGGCGGATCGCGGAAGAACTGCACGACGAAGATCAGCAGCAGCCAGAACGGCCAGGCCAAACCGAACCCCGCGACCGCATGGATCAACAACGCAACGATGGCGGCGATCGCGATAAACGGCCAGCCTTCGCGCGCGATGATCGGATGTGGGTAATTCATGGAGCGTTTCGACTTTTTGTAAAACCACTAGGATAGCAAAAGCCGTCCCGTACGAGACGCACGGGACGGCTTTCAAAGGGGGATACTTGCCGGCGAGCCGCGACGCGATGCCGTTCCGGCGCGGCACTGCCAGCGCGAATCCCTTGCGGGGGTTGGCTTTGCCACACCGGCCGGCCGCGCGCGCATGGTGCGACGGCTGGCTGGCCGCCTTAGTTCTTCGATTGATCGACGAGCTTGTTCTTGGCAATCCAAGGCATCATCGCACGCAGCTTCGAACCGACTTGCTCGATCTGGTGCTCGGCCATCAAGCGGCGGCGCGATTGCAGCGTCGGCGCGCCGGCACGGTTCTCGAGAATGAAGCTCTTGGCGTATTCGCCCGTTTGGATGTCCTTCAGGACGTCCTTCATGACCTTTTTCGTCTCTTCCGTGACGACGCGCGGGCCGGTCACATACTCGCCGTACTCGGCGTTGTTCGAGATCGAGTAGTTCATGTTGGCGATGCCGCCTTCGTAGATCAGATCGACGATGAGCTTGAGCTCGTGCAGGCACTCGAAGTACGCCATCTCGGGCGCATAGCCCGCTTCGACCAGCGTCTCGAAACCGGCCTTGATGAGCTCGACGGTACCGCCGCACAGCACGGCTTGCTCGCCGAACAGGTCCGTTTCGGTTTCTTCGCGGAAGTTCGTTTCGATGATGCCGGCACGGCCGCCGCCGTTGGCCGCGGCGTACGACAGCGCGATGTCGCGCGCCGCGCCCGACTTGTCTTGCGCCACGGCGATCAGGTGCGGCACGCCGCCGCCTTGCGAATAGGTGCCGCGCACCGTGTGGCCCGGCGCCTTCGGCGCGATCATGATGACGTCCAGATCGGCGCGCGGGATGACTTGGCCGTAGTGGACGTTGAAGCCGTGGGCGAACGCGAGCGCCGCGCCTTCCTTGATGTTCGCGTGCACTTCGCTCTTGTACACCTCGGCGATCTGCTCGTCGGGCAGCAGCATCATCACGACGTCCGCACCCTTCACTGCTTCGGCCACTTCCTTGACCGTGAGGCCCGCGCCTTCGGCCTTCTTCCACGACGCGCCGCCGCGGCGCAGACCCACCGTGACGCGCACGCCGCTGTCCTTCAGGTTCAGCGCGTGAGCATGGCCTTGCGAGCCGTAGCCGATGATCGTGACGTCCTTGCCTTTGATGAGGGACAGGTCGGCGTCTTTATCGTAGAAAACTTTCATGTCGGTTCCTTCGCGTTAAATCGGTATTCGTCAAATTCGTTGAAAGCGCCCGCACGGTGCGGCGGGCGCCGATCGGTTGCTGCGTTGTGCCGCTCGTTACACCTTCAAAATGCGCTCGCCGCGCCCGATGCCCGAGCTGCCTGTGCGGACGGTCTCGAGAATCACGGTGGCGTCGAGCGCTTCGATGAAGGCGTCGAGTTTGTCGCTCGCCCCCGTCAGTTCGATCGTGTAGGTCTTTTCGGTCACGTCGATGATACGGCCGCGGAAGATATCCGCCATCCGCTTCATTTCTTCGCGTTCCTTGCCGACCGCCCGCACCTTGATCAACATCAGCTCGCGCTCTATGTGGGCGCCTTCGGTCAAGTCGACCACCTTCACCACCTCGATCAGGCGGTTCAAGTGCTTCGTGATCTGTTCGATCACGTCGTCCGAGCCAATGGAGACGATGGTCAAGCGCGACAGCGAACGGTCTTCCGTCGGCGCCACCGTCAAGGTTTCAATGTTGTAGCCGCGAGCAGAAAACAGGCCGACCACGCGCGAGAGCGCACCCGGTTCGTTCTCCAGCAAGACGGAGATGATATGTCTCATGTTGCTTTCCCGTTTATCCAGATGTCGATTGCCAGCGGCGCCGGCCGCTTCTCGCCTCGCGAGCGCGCGCCCTTCGTGGGGACGCTTTCGCGAGCGAGCGAGCGGCTAGCGCCCGATAGGTGTGGTCAGAGGTCCTCGGCGCCGAGCAGCATCTCGGTGATGCCCTTGCCTGCTTGAACCATCGGCCAGACGTTTTCGGTCGGATCGGTCTGGAAATCGAGAAACACGGTGCGATCCTTCAAGCGCAGCGCCTCCTTGAGCGCCGGCTCGACATCGGCCGTCTTGTCAACTCGAATGCCCACGTGGCCGTATGCCTCGGCGAGCTTCACGAAATCGGGCAGCGCATCCATGTACGAATGCGAATAGCGCTTGCTGTATTCGATCTGCTGCCACTGGCGCACCATGCCCAGATAGCGGTTGTTCAGCGAGATGATCTTGATGGGGGTGTCGTACTGCTTGCAGGTCGACAGCTCTTGAATGCACATCTGGATCGAGCCTTCGCCCGTGATGCAGACGACCTCCGAATCGGGGTGCGCCATCTTCACGCCCATCGCCGCCGGCAGGCCGAAGCCCATGGTGCCGAGGCCGCCCGAGTTGATCCAGCGGCGCGGTTTGTTGAAGCGATAGAACTGGGCGGCCCACATTTGGTGCTGGCCGACATCGGAGCAGACGAACGCCTCGCCGTCGGTCAGCTCCCAGAGCTTTTCGACGACGTACTGCGGCTTGATGATCTCGCTCTTGCGGTCGAACTTGAGGCAATCCTTCGCGCGCCAGCCTTCGATGTCTTTCCACCATTGCGCGAGCGCCTCGGTGTCGGGGCCGTGCTCGGCATGCTGAAGCTGCTCGATCAGTTCCTTGAGCACTTCCTTGACGTCGCCGACGATCGGGATGTCCACCTTCACGCGCTTGCTGATCGAGGACGGGTCGATGTCGATGTGGATGATCTTGCGCGGCCGCGACGAGAAGTGCTGCGGATCGCCGATCACGCGATCGTCGAAGCGCGCGCCGATCGCAATCAGCACATCGCAATTTTGCATCGCCATGTTGGCTTCGTACGTACCGTGCATGCCGAGCATGCCGAGAAACTTCTTGTCGCTCGCACGATAGCCGCCCAGCCCCATCAACGTGTTCGTGACGGGATAGCCGAGCAAATCGGCGAATTGATTGAGCTCGCGCGAGGCGTCGGCCAGGATGATGCCGCCGCCCGTGTAGATGTACGGGCGCTTGGCCGAGAGCAGCAGAGACACCGCCTTGCGAATCTGGCCCGAATGGCCCTTCGTGACCGGGTTGTACGAGCGCAGCGAAACGTTCTTGATCGCTTCGTACTGGCAAGGCGTTTTGGAGATGTCTTTCGGGATGTCGATCAACACCGGCCCGGGGCGCCCCGTGCGCGCGATGTAGAAGGCCTTCTTGACGGTCGAGGCGAGCTCGCGCACGTCCTTCACGAGGAAGTTGTGCTTGACGCAAGGCCGTGTGATGCCGACGGTGTCGCACTCCTGGAAGGCGTCTTGGCCGATCGCGGCCGTGGGCACCTGTCCGCTGATGATCACCATCGGGATCGAATCCATGTACGCCGTCGCGATGCCGGTGACGGCGTTCGTCACGCCCGGCCCCGAGGTCACGAGGCAAACGCCGACCTTGCCCGTGGAGCGCGAGTAGGCGTCGGCAGCATGCACGGCGGCCTGTTCATGGCGCACGAGCACGTGCTGCACTTTGTCCTGCTTATAGAGTTCGTCGTAGATATACAGTACCGCGCCGCCGGGATAGCCCCAAAGCACCTCGACGCCTTCGTCGGCCAATGCGCGCATGAGCACGGTGGCGCCAATCGAATCGGCATCATGGGAGGGTGTGGCATCCGACGTGGAGAATTCCGCGCTGGGCATGTTCATCATTCACCTTTCGAATTTTCGGCAAAAAATTGATCGGGTGCTCTCTGCCGGGCTTGTGGCTCGGGTTCAAGCGGCGCGTCCACTTTGACAGGCGAGCTTCATGGGCTCACCCAAAAAGAGACAAGTCACTTATGTTGCGAACCGGAAACCTTATCGGTTGTCCGTCTTCCGGTCAAGCAAAATTGCACCGTCGCACACCAGCCCGTTGCGCCCCGAACTCGTTGTTTTCCGCTCAAATACAACGCACCGAGCGCCAATTGAGGCTAGAGCCATCCCCACTATCCCGAAAATTTGCTAGCATCCGCGGGTTTTACGACATTTTTTCAATCGATTACGGCTCTGGCGGAAATTTCACGCCGCCCCCTCGGATGGCATCAGACAAGGAACTCGCCGATTTTCTGGCGGGCGCCGAAAGGCGCGCGTTCAAGCACACCGTCTACGCCGTGCGCGACGACGACGCCGCCCTCGACATCGTCCAGGACGCGATGATCAAACTCGCCGAAAAATACGGCGATCGCCCCGCTGCCGAGCTTCCGCTGCTATTTCAGCGTATCTTGCAGAATGTGATGCACGACTTCTTTCGCCGTCAGAAAGTGCGCAACACGTGGGTGAGCCTGTTTTCGTCGCTCGGGAGCGGCGAGGACGAGGAATTCGATCCGCTCGAGACCATCGCGGCCGAGGAAGGATCGAGCGCCGGCCAGAGCAGCGAGCAAAAGCTCGAGCGCGAACAAGTGCTTAACCTGATCGACGGAGAAATCCAAAAATTGCCGGCGCGTCAACGGGAGGCGTTTCTCATGCGTTATTGGGAAGATATGGATGTCGCCGAGACCGCCGCAGCGATGGGCTGCTCCGAGGGCAGCGTAAAAACGCACTGCTCGCGAGCGACGCACACGCTGGCGGCCGCGCTCAAGGCCAAAGGAATTACGCTATGAGCTCCGCTCCCGATAAAGAAATCGAGTTCGCGGGCAAGATTCGCCGCGCGCTCGACGAAAGCGCGGCCGGATTGCCCGCCACGACGCTCGACCGGCTTGCCGGCGCGCGCCGTCTCGCGCTCGCACGCAAGAAGCCCGAAGCCGTCGCCGCACCGGCCTTCGTGCCGGTGCTCGCCCCTGCCGGGGCAGCGCTCGATGCGCCGCGCCCCGGCCCGCAGCGCCGTCTGTCGCCGCTCGGTCGTTTGCTGCGGGTCTGGCCCGTCGTCGCGCTGCTTGGCGGCATCGCGCTCATCGCCTATTGGGAGAACGCGCAACGCGCCGCCGAGTTGGCCGATATCGACGCCGCGATGCTCAGCGACGATTTGCCGCTCAATGCGTACCTCGATCACGGCTTCAACGCGTATTTGTCGCGTGCGCGCTAACGCGGGCGGGAGATCGATCGGGTGAGCTACAAGCGCGGTTTGGCCGTTTTGTTCGGATGCACGATCGCGGCCGCGGTCGCGTTCGTGGCCACCTACCCTCGATTCTTCGAACGCCCGAGCGCGCCGCAAGCGGCGGGCGCGCACGGCGGCGCATCGTCCACGCCCGCGCCCGCTGCGCTCTCCGTGGTCGACTTCCCGCCGCTCGCCGTCGATACCAATCCGCTCTCGTGGGCGCATTTGACCGACGCCCAACATGCGGCGCTTGCGCCGTTCGCTGCCGAATGGGATGGCTTTAGCGACGAACGCAAGCGCAAATGGATCAAGATAGCGTCGCGTTTCGCGAAAATGTCGCCCGAAGCGCAAAAAAGGCTACATGAGCGCATGGCCGAATGGGTGCGCATGACACCGGACCAGCGGCGCGTCGCGCGCGAGAACTACCAGGTATCGAAAGCGTTGCCGCCGCAAGCTCGGCAAAAGGCCTGGCAGGCTTATCAGGAACTCTCGCCTGAACAGAAGGCGAAACTCGCCGCGATCGAGCGCAAGCGCCGGCCTACGGTGGTGAGCGCGCCGCCTTCGGGCCAGCGCAGCGAGATTCGCGGCTTGAACCGGCTCGTGAACCCGCCGCCGGGCGCAAGCGGCGCATCCGCCGCTTCGGCCACGAGCGCCGCCAGCGCCGCTAGCGCACCGCCGGCATCGGGTCCGGGCGCATCCGGCGCCATCAATCCGGGAGTGCCGGTGCCGCCGACACCGATGTCACCGTCGGACGCTCCTTCCGTCTTCCGCGGCGCGTAAGCGCCGGCCAGCGAAAGCTCCCCATGCCCGCTCAAGCACCGAACCCGCCAAGCTCGCTAGAAGCTGCGCCGTCCGCCGCATCCGCCGGCACACCGACGATCCGGCGGCGGCTGGCCGCGCTCGCCTACGAGGGCGTGTTGCTGTTCGGCATCGTGTTCTTCGCCGGCTATCTGTTCGGCACGCTGACGCAACAACGCAACGGCCTCACGCATCACAACTTGCTCGCGGCCTGGATCGCGTTCGTCGTCGGCGTGTATTTCGTCTGGTGCTGGGCCCGCGGCGGCCAGACGCTTCCGATGAAGACCTGGCGGCTCAAGCTCGTCGCCGCGCACAGCGGCCAGCCGCCCACTGTGGGCCGGGCGCTCGTCCGCTATTTCGCCACCTGGCTCTGGTTTCTGCCGCCGCTCGCGCTGCACCCGCTGCTTCACGTCTCCGTGCCCGGCACGCTGGCGGCAGCAGCCATCTGGTTCGTGCTTTGGGCCGCCGCCGCCCGGCTCGACCCCGCGCGGCAGTTCCCGCACGATCGGCTCGCGGGCACGCGCCTGACCTTCGCGCGCGGCTAACCGCCGCCGGGCGCCGCCCTTCTCGCCGCCCCCACCTCCCAGACACCGTAATACGAAGTTCTCGTGACTGTCATGTTGCAGTCACGCGCGCATGGCGCAATGGGCGTCATGTTCAACTCGACGCGAGAAGCCATGGACCGCAAGACGTCCGCGACTTCCCTCCTTAGGCAACTCGGCGCCAGCGTCGATTCCGTCCCTTTCCACCCCCCGGCGCAAAGCAGCGGCCCCGAGCTACCCGCCGACGCCGCACCGCTCGATGCCACCGGACATCAACACGACGACGGGGTGGGCGAGCCCCTGCGCTACCGCACGATTTGGCTCTCCGACATCCATCTTGGATCGAGCGGCTGCCAAGCGCCGTATCTGCTCGATTTTCTGCGGCACAACGAGTCGGAGTACCTGTACCTCGTCGGCGACATCATCGACGGTTGGCAGCTCAAGAAAGGCTGGTACTGGCCGCAGGCGCACAACGACGTCGTGCAGAAGATCCTGCGCAAAGCGCGCAAGGGAACGCAAGTCGTCTATATCCCCGGCAACCACGACGAAGGCGCGCGGCAATTCTGCGATCTCGCCTTCGGCGACATCCACGTGCGCGGCGAAGCGTTCCATACCACGCTGCTCGGCAAGCGCCTGTGGATCGTCCACGGCGATTTGTTCGACGGCGTGATCCAGCACGCGAAGTGGCTCGCTTATCTCGGCGATACGGCCTACACGGCGATCCTGATCCTGAACCGCTGGTTCAACCGGCTGCGCAGCCGGCTCGGCCTGCACTACTGGTCGCTGTCGCAATACCTGAAGCATCAGGTCAAGAACGCCGTCAACTTCATTTCCTCGTTTGAACACGTGATGGTCGAGGAAGCGCGACGGCGCGGCTGCGACGGCGTGGTCTGCGGCCATATCCACAAGGCCGAGATTCGCGACGTGGACGGCCTGCTGTACTGCAACGACGGCGACTGGGTCGAGAGTCTATCGGCGCTCGTCGAAACGCTCGACGGCGAGCTCAAGGTCCTTTACTGGACCGTCATGCGCGCGCCGGCCGCCACCGCACGTAAAGCCAAGGCAACGGCTTAGCGCCCTTTCGCCATTCGACACGGATCCGACCGCATGAAAATCATGATCGTCACCGATGCCTGGGAACCGCAGGTCAACGGCGTCGTGCGCACGCTGAAGAACACGACGCGCGAGCTGACCGCGCTCGGGCATCGCGTCGAGTTGATGACGCCGCTCGAGTTCCGCACCATCCCATGCCCCACTTACCCGGAGATTCGGCTTTCGCTGCTGCCGCGGCGGCGCGTGCATGCGCGCATCGACGAGTTCGCCCCCGATGCGCTGCATATCGCCACGGAAGGTCCCCTCGGGATGGCAGCGCGCGCCTACGCGCTGCGCCACGGCCTGCCGTTTACGACCGCGTATCACACCCGCTTTCCCGAATACGTGCAAGCGCGCTTCGGCATTCCGACTTCGGTCACCTACCGTTTCTTGCACTGGTTCCACGCGCCTTCGCTCGCCGTGATGGCGCCGACGCCCGTGGTGAAGAGCGACCTCGAACAACACGGCTTCGACAACGTCGTCTTGTGGACGCGCGGCGTCGATCTGGAAATCTTTCATCCGATGGATTCGAAGGTGCTCAACACCGCCCGCCCGATTTTCTTGTATGTTGGCCGCGTCGCCATCGAAAAGAACGTCGAGGCGTTTCTGAAGCTCGATTTGCCGGGCTCGAAGTGGGTCGCCGGTGAAGGGCCTGCGCTCGCCGAGTTGAAGTCGCGCTACCCGGAAGTCAATTACCTGGGCGTGCTGACTCAAGCCGAGCTGGCGAAAGTCTATGCGGCCGCCGACGTCTTCGTATTCCCGAGCCGCACCGATACGTTCGGGCTCGTCTTGCTCGAGGCGCTTGCCTGCGGCACGCCCGTCGCGGCCTATCCCGTCACCGGCCCGATCGACGTGCTCGCCGGGGGCCATGCCGGCGCAATGAACGAGGACCTGCGCGAAGCCTGCCTCGATGCGCTCAAGATCGATCGCACCGACGCGCGCGCGTGGGCGGAGCGCTTCTCGTGGCAGGCCGCCTCCGCGCAATTCGCCGCTCATTTGAAACCGCTCGCGCGCGGCGCCGAGCGCGAGGAAAGCGCCGCCGCATGAAACGCGACGAGCCGCTCACCCACGACGACGAGCACGCCGAACTCGATTCGCACGAGGGCGTCTCGCACGAGCCGCTTTCGCCGGACGATCCGCTCGCGCCGCTGCCGTTGAACCCCTACAAAGGCAACCGGGGCCTCACGCGTGCCTGGCACGCACTCAAAAACTCGATCGCGGGGTTTCAGGTCGCGATTCGCGAAGAAAGCGCGTTTCGGCAAGAGCTGACGCTCGCCGCCATCCTCGTGCCGTGCGGCGCGCTCGTGCCGGTCGACGCCGTCTCGCACGTGCTGTTGATCGGCTCGGTCCTTTTGGTGCTCATCGTCGAGTTGCTCAACTCGAGCGTCGAAGCGGCGATCGACCGCATCTCGCTCGAGCGCCACGAATTGTCGCGCCGCGCGAAAGATCTCGGCAGTGCAGCGGTGACCGTCGCGCTCTCGGCCTGCGTGCTGACTTGGGCGCTCATCGTCGGCCCCTTGGCCGTGCGTTGGCTCGCCGGCTAGCGCAAGTCCCCGCGCGAGGCGGCAGCGGCGTCTCGAATTAGCAGCGGCGCCCGGATGGCCTAGACGAGACGACGCCGGCACCCGCCCGGCGGGGCACGCCACGAAAACCCCATTTCAAAGTTCGGGGAACCGAACGACCGGTTTATAATCGTCCGACGCAGTTGCAAAAGATACCAACCGAGCCGGGCGCAGCAACGCAGTGTCGCGCGAGCGCCGCGCGTGCCCGGCAGCACAGGGCCGGACGACATGGAAGCCAAAACTCCCCGCCGCACCCGCGAACGGATTCTCGAGCTGTCGTTGAAGCTATTCAACGAAATCGGCGAGCCGAACGTGACCACCACGACGATCGCGGAGGAAATGGAGATCAGCCCAGGCAATCTCTACTACCATTTCCGCAACAAAGACGACATCATCAACAGCATCTTCGCCCAGTTCGAGCAGGCGATCGAGAAGCGGCTGCGGTTTCCGGAAGACCATCGTCCGACGATCGACGAGACATGGTCGTACTTGCAGTACATGGCCGATTTCATGTGGACCTACCGGTTCCTGTATCGCGACCTGAACGATTTGCTGGCGCGCAACCGCACGCTCGAGACGCACTTCAAGCAAATCATCAGCCACAAGGTGCGCTTCGCGCAGGAAATGTGCGAGTTGCTCGTCGCGGACGAGGAAATGGTCGCCACGCCCGAGGAAATTCAGGTCATCGCGACGAACATGGGCGTGATCGCCACGTACTGGCTGTCGTATCAGTTCGTCATGCATCCCCGCAAATACAACGATCAGGAAGCGATTCGCGCCGAGCTTCATCAGGTGAGCGTGCACGTGATCTCGATCATGGCGCCTTACCTGCGCGGCCGCTCGCGTCAGTTGTTCGACGATCTCGTGTCGGGCAAGCTGCCCAAGCGCGAATTCCACGACTATCTGCCACCGCGCGATGCGGCCGGCCGCCCGAAGGACAGTTGATGAAATCGGTCTGCGTCTATTGCGGTTCCTCGATGGGGGCCAAACCCGTCTACGCGCAAGCCGCGCAGGCGTTCGGGCGCACGCTCGTCGCAGCCGGTTGCTCGCTCGTTTATGGCGGCGGGCGTGTCGGGCTCATGGGCGTGATCGCCGACGAAGTGCTGGCAGCAGGCGGGCGCGTCGTCGGCGTCATCCCGGAACTGCTCGTCGATAAGGAAGTCGGGCACCGCGGGCTGACCGAATTGCACGTCGTGCCCGATATGCATCAGCGCAAACGCATGATGGCCGACTTGTCCGATGCGTTCGTCGCGCTGCCCGGCGGAGCAGGCACGCTAGAAGAGTTGTTCGAGGTCTATACGTGGGCGCAACTCGGCTACCACCAAAAAGCGATCGGCCTGTACGACATCGAGGGCTACTACGGCCCGCTCGTGACCATGCTCGAGCACACGGTGCGCGAAGGCTTTATGCAGCAGACCTATCTCGATCTTTTGCAGATCGATTCCGACGCGCTTTCGCTGCTCGACAAACTGCGCCGCTACCATCCGCCCGGGCGCGACAAGTGGGCGACCCAGCGGGAGGCGGTTTGAGCGCCGGTGCGGCGGGGCCTGCGAAGTCGGCAACAGCGGCCGCACGGCTTTGCATCGGCGTGTGCGTCGCAGCCTTCTGCGAGACTTCGAGATGAATTCCGCCCGCGTCGTTCTCATTACCGGCGCAAGCCGCGGCATCGGCCGCGCCACCGCCGTCTTGCTCGGTGCACAGGGGGCGGCCGTTGGGATCAACTATGTGCGCGATGCGGCCGCAGCCGAGCAAACAGCCGCCGAAGTCGAACGCGCAGGCGGGCAGGCCGTGCTTTTGCAAGGCGATGTCGCCGACGAGCAGGCCGTCGTCGCCATGTTCGACGGCCTCACGGCTGCGTTCGGCCGCATCGATGCGCTCGTGAACAACGCCGGCATCGTGGCGGCGTCGCTGCCGCTCGCGGAAATGGACGCCGCGCGGCTCAAGCGCATGTTCGACGTCAACGTCTTCGGCGCTTATCTGTGCGCACGCGAGGCGGCGCGCCGCATGTCGCTCGACCGAGGCGGCAGGGGCGGGGCAATCGTGAACGTCTCGTCGGCGGCTTCGCGCCTCGGCTCGCCGAACGAATACGTCGATTACGCCGGGTCGAAAGCGGCCGTCGACACCATGACGATCGGCCTCGCCAAAGAACTCGGACCGCGCGGCATCCGCGTGAACGCCGTGCGGCCGGGACTGATCGAGACGGACATCCATGCGAGCGGCGGCCAACCGCGACGCGCCGCGACCCTCGGCGCCCAAACGCCGCTGGGACGCCCCGGGAAAGCCGAGGAGGTCGCCCAAGCGATCGTCTGGCTTCTGAGCGACGCCGCCTCGTACGTGCAAGGGGCGTTGCTCGACGTGAGCGGCGGCCGTTAAGCGCGAAGCCTCACGCCGGTTTCCCGATTCAAAACGAAGAACCGGGCTCGCGCAGAAAAGCCAATTCCTCGTCCGTCGATGCTCGACCCAACGCGATATTGCGATGAGGAAACCGGCCGAAGCGCTCGATGACGACCGCGTGCCGATGCGCGTAGTCGACATAGCTGCCCTTACCCGTCTGCCCGGTTTCGCGCGCGAGCGCTTCGAACAGCCGAACCGATTCGCGCTGCGCATCGAGCTGTTCAGCGTGCTCGAACGGTAGGTACGCGAACGCTCGATGCTCGCCCGTAGGCAAATGGCGATCGCCATGGCTTTCGACGAGCCGGCGGGCAACCTCGAGCGCCTTTGCGTCGGCAGAAAACGCCTGCGCAGCGTCTCGGCACGTGTTGCGCGAGAACTGATCGAGCACGACGATGAGCGCGAGCGCCCCGAGCGGAGTGCCTTGCCAGCTATCGTGCTCGCCGCGCCGCGCGGCCGCCAGCGTCGCGCCAAAGCGTTCGCGGATCATCGTGTCGAACGAGTCGTCGCCCTTGAACCAACGTTCGGATGGTTGCCCGAAGCCTGCCGTGCCGGGCTCGCCGAACCAAAAATCCAGCACGGCCCGAGCCGTAGGGTCGAGCGCCGCATGATCGGCGTCGGTCTCGATGCGGGCCTCTCGCGGCTCCGGTTGGTCCCCATTGCGATCGGCATGGCTCGCACGACCGGCGTCGTCGGCCGTTGCCATTGCCGATACCATTGCTTCCGCGTGCTTCGACCTCCCGGTCATTGCAACTCCATCACGAGACGCCGCGTCCGCGCCGTCTTCTTTTCGATTTTGATGACGCGCAGCAGGCCGATCTCCGATGTATTGCCAACGTGCGTGCCCCCGCACGGCTGCAAATCGATTTGATCGATCCGCAAAAGCCGCACGCGTCCGAATCCGACCGGGGGCTTTACGCTCATCGTTCGGACGAGTTCCGGACGTGCCGCCATCTCCTCGTCGGTGATCCACTCGGTCGACACGCGATGCCCGCCGCCGACGAGTTCGGCCAGCCGCGTTTCGACGAACCCTCGCTCGATCGGCTCGGTCGTGACGAGATCGATGCGCGCATAGTCGGCCGTGATGCTGCAACCATCGACCGGATACGGCAACACAGCACATAGCAGATGCGTCGCCGTATGCAGCCGCATGTGGCGGTAGCGCCGCGTCCAGTCGATTTCGGCCACGACGCTCGCGCCGGGCTGCAACTGGGCCAGTCGGGTCTCTTGCCCTGGCGCCGGAACGTGCAAGGCGTCGTCCGGGCTCGAGCCCTCGAACTTGGCCTTGCGCGTATCGGCGATCGCGATGGGCGTGCCGTCGCCCAGCGTCAGCGTGCCGGCATCGCCGGCTTGACCACCGCCTAGCGGATAAAACACCGTTTTATCGAGCAAGATGCCGTCCGGCGTAACCGCGGCGACAGTCGCATCGCAGCGGGTCAAGTAGGCATCTTCGCGGAACAGGGCTTGCGTCGTCATGGGGTGGGTCCTGAAGTCGGTTCGATCGATCGCTCGCCGTTATCGCTCGGATCTTGCCGGCCAACGAGCAGCGATGGCGCGGCGCGCAGCGGCGGCGCAAGCGGTCATTATGAAAAACGACTGCGCCCCGCGAACAGTCCGCCCCGAGCGAAATCGCGGCTGCACCGTACCGGCCGATCAACCAGGCCGGTTGCGCATCCAGTCGGCCGTATTCAAGAACGACGCGACGAGCCGCTCGCGCAGCGCTTCGGGCAAGCCGACATCTTCCATGGCCCAAGCCATGCAGCGCACCCATTGATCGCGCTCGGACGAGGCGATCGCGAACGGCAGATGACGCGCCCGCAGACGCGGATGGCCGAAGCGTTCGATGTAGTGATCCGGGCCGCCGAGCCAGCCGCACAAGAACCAGAACAGCTTGTCGCGCGAGCTGTCGAGCGAAGCGGGATGCAGCGCGCGAATGCCTGCGAATTGCGGCTCGAGGTCCATCAAGTCGTAAAAGCGGTCGACGAGCTCGCGCACACGCGCTTCGCCGCCCACGAGATCGAACGCGCTCGGCTGCTCGCCTTGCGCTTCGTCGTCGGTCGAATCCGTCATACCTTCACTTCGTTACGTCCATCATCGAAAACGGCATCGCAGCGGACGATGCCTGCGGGAACCGGTCTGGCGTCTCATGCCTCACGTCTTACAGATCACGTCTTACAGATCACGTCTCACAGCTCACGTCTCACAGCTCACGTCTAACGCCTCACGCCTCACGCAGCGACTGCGCCGCGGGCCGCCGCAGCACGCGCCGCAGGCTCAGCCAACCGCCTACGCCCGCACAGGCGACGCCGGCCGCCACCCCTGCCGGCAGCAGCCACGGATCGATGTCGAGATGGAAATCGAACACGCGCGTCGCAAGCACGATGCCGAGCGCCTGCGCGCCCACGGCCGCCATCAGCCCCGCCAGCGCCCCGACGAGCGCGAACTCGGCCACATGAACCGAGCGCACCTGGCGGTGAGACGCACCGAGCGCGCGCAACAACGCCGATTCTCGCACGCGCTCATCGCGTGTGCCGGCCAACGCCGAATAGAGCACGAGCACGCCCGCCGCCAAGGTGAACGCAAACAGAAACTGAACGGCGCCGATCACCTGATCGAGCACATGCTGGATTTGCGCGAGGATCGGCGTCGTATCGATGGCCGTGACGTTCGGGTGCGCGGCGATGAGGCCATCCAGGATGGGCCGCCGCTCAGGCGGAAGATAGAAACTCGTGATGAAGATCGCAGGCAGGCCCTCGAGCGTGGCCGGCGGCATCAGCACGAAGAAATTGACCTTGAACGTGCCCCAGTCGAGCTTGCGCACGCTCGTGATCGGCGCCTCGATCGGCATGCCGGTCACGTCGAAGCGCAACACGTCGCCGAGCTTCAAACCGAGCAACTTGGCAAGGCCCGCTTCGATGGAGATCTCCGGCCGCTTCGTGCCGCCGTACCATCGCCCTTCGGCTATGCGGTTGTCGCTGGGCAAGACGCTGCGATACGACAGATTGAATTCGCGATCGACGAGGCGCCGGGCGTCGTCTTTCTTGTATGACTCCGGCACGACGCGCTTGCCGTCGATCGCCACGAGCCGGCCGCGCACCATCGGCTCGAGCTCGATATCGGCGATGCCGCGCTCGCGCAGATAGTCGAGCACCGCTTGCCGCTCGTCGGGCTGGATGTCGATCAGGAACTCGTTGGGGGCATCGGGGGGGGTGGAGTCGCGCCAGCCGGCTACCAGGTCGTTGCGCGTCATTGCGATGAGCAGCAGGCACATGAGGCCGATCGCCAGTGCGGTGATTTGCAGCGCGCTGGCCCAGCCGCGCCGTTCGAGCGACGCCAAGGCGTAGCGCCACCCGACGGAGGCGGCGAAGCGCCGGCCGCCGTCGCTGCGGGCGAACCGCGCGCAGAGCCACAGCGCCGCGCGGGCCACGACCGCGAATACGACGAGCCCGAGCGCGAAGCCCGTGGCAACGATGCCGCCAAGTTTGAGCTCGCCGGCCGCGAGGACCAGCAACGCCCCGAACAGCGCGATGCCGAGGGCATAGGCCCACCAGGCCGTGCGGGCCTGCCCGTCCCACTCGCGGCGCAGCACGCGCAGCGGCGGCACGCGCGTGAGCGGCAAAAGCGGCGGCAAGGCGAAGCCGAACAGCAGCACGAGCGCCGCGCCGATGCCCTCGAGTGCCGGTAGCAGGCTCGGCTGCGGCAGCGCGACAGCGATCAGCTTGCCGAGCCAGGCGAGCAAGACGAAGTGCCCCGCATAGCCGAGGGCGGCGCCCGCAACGCCCCCCGTCGCCCCGACGAATGCGAACTCGAGTGCAACCAGTGTGCGCAATTCGCGCTGACCGAGGCCGAGGCAGCGCATCACGGCGCAGCCATCGAGATGGCGCCGCACGTAGCGGTGAGCGGCCATGGCGATTGCGACGGCCGCCAGCAACGCGGTCAGCAGCGCGACGAGACGCAAAAAGCGCCCGGCCCGATCGAGCGTCGCTCGCACCTGGGGCTGGCCGTCGTTCAACGATTCAAGCGCCACGCCACGCAGCTTGCCGCCGTCGATGCGCGCGTGCGCGAATGCCGAAAAGCGCGCGACGGCGGCATCGTCTCCGGCGACCAGCAACCGGTACGTCACGCGGCTGCCGTAGCCGACGAGCCCGGTGGAAGCGAGTTCGTCGGCGCGCACCATGACGCGGGGAGAAAAATTGACGAAGGCAAAGCCGCGATCGAGTTCTCGCGTGATGACGGCGCCGATCGTGAAACGGCGATCGCCGAGCGCGACGAGTTCGCCCACGCGCGCATGCAGCGCTTCGAGCAGTTGTTCATCGACCCACACCGTGCCTTTGGCCGGAACGCCGTCGGCGCGGTGGTCCGGCGCATCGGCCGCGGGCGCAATGCGCAAGGCGCCGCGCAGCGGATACGTCGATGAGACGGCTTTGACCGCGGCCAGCCGCGCGTTCGACAACCCTGGATCGTTCGCCGCGTCCGTTGCGACGCGCGCGACCATGCTCGGAAAGATCGTGGTGGTGGCTGTGCGCAGGCCGAGGCTATGGGCCTCGTCGAAGAATGCGGAATCGACGGGATGATCCGAGCGGACGACGAAATCGGCTGCGATCATCCGTCGCGCGTCGCGCTCTAGCCCCTGTTGCAGACGATCGGCGAGAAAACCGACGCTGGAAAGCGCGGCGACCGCAAGCACCAGCGCAATGACGAGCATCGTCAACTCGCCGGCGCGCCAGTCCCGCGCGGTCATGCGCGCAGCTTGGCGGACGAGCCCCATGCGGCTAGCCGGCGGCCGCGGCGTGCCGGGAGTCGCGGCGCGGCTCAATCGCGCTTGCCCCCGAACGAGCCCAGGCGCGAGACCATATGCGCCGCCATTGCGCGAAAGCCGCCCTGCACGCCGCGCCACAAACGCGGCAGCGCCCAGCCCGCAAATGCGAGAAAGAGCGCCATCAGCACAAGGAAGACGAGCGGCACGAACAAGGCGAGCGCCAGCCCCACGCAGACGAGCACGTCTTCCATCGACGAGGCGACCCAGTTCGAGAAAGGCTCGGGCGAGAAGTTGATGAGTGCGCGCGTGCCGGCCTTGGTCAAATGCGCCGACCCGGCCAGCGCTCCGCCC
Source organism: Paraburkholderia sp. (assembly GCA_004322045.1). Taxonomy (GTDB): domain Bacteria; phylum Pseudomonadota; class Gammaproteobacteria; order Burkholderiales; family Burkholderiaceae; genus Trinickia. The sequence goes on along the minus strand of SCRN01000033.1, from coordinate 138,714 downwards.
GCGAGCGCGGCCGCGGTGAGCAACGCCGGATCGGCATGCCCGAGCGCGCCCGCGGCAAGCAGCGCGCCGGCGGGAATGCGAATGAACGTGTGAATCGCATCCCAAAGCGAATCGAAGGCGGGAATGCGGTCGGCCAGGAACTCGACGACGGCGAGCACGGCCGCTGCGCCAATGACCCAGCCCGAGTCGAGCACCGCTAGCGTGTCGGGCAGATGGACGATGCCCAGCCGGGCGAAAACGCCCACGAGAAAGACAGTCAGATAAAGACGCAAGCCGCTGGCCCATGATAGACCTGCGCCCAGCGAAAGTGCGTCGAGCATTGCCCCTCCCTGCCAGCCGGCGACTGAGGCCGCGCGCGCACGCTCGCGGTGCGCGCTTTTATCTCATTATAGACACGTGCGCCGATGCCGATGCCGATGCCGATGCCGATGCCGACGCGGATCGGGCATCAGCTCAAGGCAACAGCACCGTCGAGCCTGTGGTCTTGCGCCCTTCTAGCGCGCGATGGGCGTCGGCCACATCCTTGAGCGCATAGCGCTGACGCACGTTCGTCTTGACCTTGCCCGAGGCGATCACTTCGAACAGCTCGGAGGCCATCGCATCGAGCCATTCGCGCTTGGCGATATAGCTGAACAGCGTGGGCCGCGTAAAAAACAGCGAGCCGCGGTTCGAAAGTTCCGCCGCCTCGATCGGGGGCAGCGGCCCAGAGGCGCTGCCGAAGCTGACGAAATAGCCGAGCGGCGCGAGGCAATCGAGCGAGCCTTTGTACGTGTCCTTGCCGATCGAGTCGTAGACGACGGGGACGCCGGCCCCGTTCGTGATCTCCTTCACGCGCTCGGTGAAGTTTTCGCGCGTATAGACGATCGGGTGATCGCACCCGTGCGCCTTGGCCAGTTCGGCCTTTTCGTCCGAACCCACCGTCCCGATCACCGTCGCCCCGAGCGCCTTGGCCCACTGACAAACGAACAGGCCCACACCGCCCGCGGCAGCATGGATCAGGATCGTCTGGCCCGGTTCGACACGGAACGTTCGCCGCAGCAGGTACTGCGCGGTCAGGCCCTGCAGCATGGCCGAGGCCGCATCGTCGAAGGCAATCGAATCGGGCAGCTTGACGAGCGCGTCGGCAGGCAGCACGCGTTCCTCGGCATAGGCGCCGGGCGGACGCGCGACGTAGGCGACGCGGTCGCCGGCTTTCAAGCGTGTGACGCCGGAACCCACCTCGGTGACGACGCCGGCCGCCTCCATGCCGAGCCCCGCTGGTAGCGGCAACGGGTAGTGGCCGGTACGAAAGTAGACGTCGATGTAATTGAGCCCGACCGCGTGTTGCGCGATGCGCACTTCGCCGGTGCCGGGCGCACCCACTTCGACGTCGACCCATTGCATGACTTCGGGACCGCCCGTGCGGTCGATTCGAATCGCTTTCACCATGGGATTCTCCTTGCCGAGCCTGTCGCTCGATTGATTCGTTTCATGCCTCGCAGCGAAACGCCGCAGCCCTATCGCTGCGCCACCGTTTCAGTGCCCCTGCCCCGAGTGCAGTGCTCAAGCCGTGGCCGACGTGCGCGCGGCGAGCGTATCGAGCAGCATGCGCGCCGTGGCGACGTTGGTCGCGCAAGGAACGTCATGCACGTCGCACGCGCGCACGAGTGCGTTGATGTCGGGTTCGTGCGGCTGCGGCGTCATCGGATCGCGCAGGAAAATCACGAGATCGACTTTTCCCTCGGCCAGCATCGCTCCGATTTGCAAGTCGCCGCCGTAGGGGCCGGAGAGCATCCGTTCGACCGTCAAGCCGTGCGTATCCGCAATGCGCCCGCCCGTGGTGCCCGTCGCGATGAGCTTGCAGCTGCGCAACGTCGGCGCGTACTCGCCTGCAAGGGCGACGATGTCTTCCTTCTTGTGATCGTGCGCGATCAGCGCAACGCAGGGGGTCATGGCGCAACTCCTTCCAAATCAAACGATGTCATCAAATCAAATACTCCGACGGCCGGGCGGACGCGGCGCAGTCAGAAAGTGCCGGGATAAGCGCCGCCATCGATGAGCCAGTTCTGGCCCGTAATGTAGCTCGCATGCGCGCTGCACAGGAATGCGCAGGCTTTGCCGAATTCGCCGGGCTGCCCGAGCCGCTGCGCCGGAATGCCGGCCGCGCGCTCGCGCCGCGCCTGGTCCACGCTGATCCCCTTGGCCTGCGCCTGCGCGTTGAGCGTAGTCGCAATTCGATCGGTATCGAACAGCCCGGGCAGCAGGTTGTTGATGGTCACGTTGTGCTGAACCACCTTGCGCGCAACACCGGCGACGAAGCCGGTAAGACCCGAGCGCGCCCCGTTCGACAGGCCCAGCACATCGATCGGCGCCTTCACGGACGAGCTCGTGATGTTGACGATGCGACCGAAGCCGCGCTCGATCATGCCGTCGATCGTGGCCTGCAGCAGCGCGATGGGCGTCAACATGTTGGCCTCGAGCGCGCGGATCCAGTCCTCGTGCGTGAACTGGCGGAAGTCGCCCGGCGGCGGGCCGCCCGCGTTGTTGACCAGGATGTCCGGCGCCGGACAGGCCGCCAGCGCGGCCGCTCGGCCCTCGGCGGTGGTGATGTCGCAGGCAACGGTTCGCACCGGCACGCCCGTGTTCGCGCGGATCTCCGCCGCAGTGGCCTCGAGCGTCGCTTGCGTGCGCGCGACGATGACGAGCGCCACACCCTCGGCGGCAAGCGCCTCGGCGCAACCACGCCCGAGTCCCTTGCTGGCCGCGCAAACGAGCGCGGTGCGTCCTGCGATTCCAAGATCCATGCGTGTGTCCCCAATATCGGCCGGCAATGGGGGCGATTGTAGAAGAATCGCCGCGATCGCGCCGAGCGCCGCCGCGGCGCGCGGCACGGGCCAAATGCCGCCGCCGGAAAAATCGCCCCCGGCCCGCCCGCGTCTTTCGGTAAACTTGCGCGACTCTCTCTCGATCGCGCCGCCTCGCGCCCCCGCCATGAAACAAGATAGCCGCTTCCCGAACCTATTCATCCTCAACCACCCGCTGATTCAGCACAAACTCACGCATATGCGCGACAAAGACACGTCCACGCGCACATTTCGGGAGCTCCTGCGCGAAATCACGCTGTTGATGGGGTATGAGATCACGCGCAACTTGCCGATCACGACGCGCCGCGTGGAGACGCCGCTCGTCGAAATCGACGCGCCGGTGATCGCGGGCAGAAAGCTCGCCATCGTCCCCGTGCTGCGCGCGGGGATCGGCATGTCGGACGGCTTGCTCGAGCTGATTCCGTCCGCGCGCGTCGGGCATATCGGCGTATACCGCGACGCCGAGCATCGGCCCGTCGAATACCTCGTGCGGCTGCCCGATCTCGAAGACCGCACCTTCATTCTGTGCGATCCGATGGTGGCGACAGGCTATTCGGCCGTGCACGCGGTCGACGTCTTGAAGCGGCGCGGCGTGGCGGGCGAGCATATTTCGTTCGTCGCGCTCGTGGCCGCGCCCGAGGGGGTCCAGGTGTTCCAAGACGCCCACCCCGACGTCAAGCTTTATGTCGCTTCGCTCGACTCGCATCTGAACGAGCACGCGTATATCGTGCCGGGCCTCGGCGACGCCGGAGACCGTCTATTCGGCACCAAGAACTGACGCCGGGGGTAAAACCCTAAGCCGCCCGCAAATAAATGGGGCGCAATAAATTCGCAGGTGGCGCCTGCCGATAAAGAGCAAGAGACCATTCGCGCCAACTACGAGTCCGCCATGCAGGGCATTTACAACTTCTGGCTCGTCGGGCTGTCGCTCGCCGTCGCAACGCTCGCCTCGTTCACGGCGCTCGATCTGTCGGGGCGCATCGCCTCCGCTTCCGGCCGCCGCCAGCGCCAAGCCTGGTTGGCCGGCGGCGCGGGCGCGATGGGCGTGGGCATTTGGTCGATGCACTTCATCGGCGTGCTCGCGTACTCGCTGCCGATCCCGATCGGGTACGACTTCACGATCACTAGCGGGTCGCTCCTCGTCGCCATTCTGGTCTCGTACTTCGCGCTGCGCGTGATCACGCATGCGACGCTCGGTCCCCGGCAGTTCGCCGCGGCCGCGGTCCTCATGGGCCTCGGCATCGCCGCCATGCACTACTTGGGCGACGCCGCAATGCGCATGCAACCGGGCATCGTCTACGATGCCGAACTCGTCGCCGCCTCACTCGTCATCGCGATCGCGGCTTCAGGCGCCGCGCTCTGGATTGCCTACCGGCTGCGCGCGGAGGATCAGGCTCACGTGTTCGCCAAGCGCGCCGCCGCCGCCCTCGTCATGGGCCTCGCCATTACCGGCATGCACTACACGGCCAACGCCGCCGCAACCGTTCTACCCGGTTCGATTTGCGGCGCGGCGGGCGGCGGGGTGGACCTGCGCTGGCTCGGCACGACGATCGCCATCTTCACGGTCGCCATCTTGATCGGCACGCTGATGGTCTCGCGTTTCGATGCACGCACGGCGTTTCTCATGCGATCCGTCTCGCAGCTCAACGGGCGCATCATGCATATGGCCGCGTTCGACGCGCTGACCGAACTGCCCAATCGCCGCACGCTCACCGAGCACATCGAGCGCGCAATCGAACTGGGCAAGCGCGGCAAGGGCCAATTCGCCGTCCTGTTCATGGATCTGGACGGCTTCAAGACCATCAACGACTCGCTCGGGCACACGGTGGGCGACGAAGTGCTCAAAGCCTTCGCGAAGCGCTTGATCGATTGCAAGAGCGCGGGCGATATCGTTGCCCGTCTGGGCGGCGACGAGTTCGTCATGGTCGTGCGCCACGTCGGCATGCCCGGCGATGCGCGGCGGGTCGCCGAACTGGTGCTGGAGCGCATGCATGACAGCATCTGGATCGATGCGCACCCTTTGCAGGTTGCGCCGAGCGTGGGCATCGCGCTGTTCCCGCGCGACGGAGACACCGTCGAGACGCTGCTCAAAAACGCCGACGCCGCCATGTATGCCGCCAAGCGCGCGGGACGGGGCACCTGCCGCTTCTTCGAATCGGACATGAGCGAGCAGGCTACCCGCACGTTGCAGATCCAGCAGGCAATGCACGAGGCGCTCGACAAGGGCTATTTCTCGCTGCATTTCCAGCCGAAGTTCTACGGCAGCGACGGCAGCCTTGCCGGCGCCGAAGCGCTGTTGCGGCTCAATCACCCCGCGCTCGGGCTGCTTGCGCCCGCGGAATTCATTTCGATCGCCGAACGCAATGGGCAAATCGTGCCTATCGGCTATTGGGTCGTGCGCGAGACCTGCCGGCAGATTCGCCGCTGGCAGGCGCAAAACCTGCAACCGACGAAGATCGCCATCAATTTGTCGCCGCGCCAGCTCGCACAGCCGGACTTGCTCTCGCAGATTCTCGAGATCCTCGGGGAGGAGCGCATCGGGAGCGATGCGATCATGTTCGAGATAACGGAGACGGCGGCGATGCACGACGTACGGCGCACGGCCGACATGGTGCATGCGTTTCAGCAGAGCGGGTTCGAAGTCGCGATCGACGATTTCGGCACGGGCTACTCGAGCTTGGCCTACCTGCAGCGGTTCCGCGTGCGGCAGTTGAAGATCGACCGCTTTTTCGTCGATGGGCTCGATACGCAAAGCGACGAGGGCACGGCGATCGTGTCCGCGATCATCGCGCTTGCCCATTCGCTCGGGATGGACGTCGTGGCCGAGGGGGTCGAAACGCAATCGCAGCGCGACAAGCTCGAGGCGCTGAGCTGCGATGAGATGCAGGGGTACTTGCTCGGCAGGCCGCTCACGGCCGAGGCGTTCGGCACGCTGCTCGACGCCCACCGGCAACGCTCGCCCGGGATAGCCGACGCGTGCGTGGCGGTCGCGCCCCAGGGTTGAGCCTTGCCTGCGGCGTTTGCGCGCTGCAAGGGCCGGACGCAGCGGCCCCGCACCGCCGCCCCCACCCGGGCGGCATGGTAAAATCGCGGTCTGCTCTTCGGACGGCCTGCCATCCTCGCATCGCGGCCCGCGCAAACTGAAACGCGCGAAAAACGCACGCCACATGGGCAGCACGCCGCCCGGCGCCTGGACCACCGGCAGAGCTCGCACGGTTCACACGATTCGCAATCGACAAAAACGCATCATGCGTGTGCCCAATTGGCGCGCGCCACGGAGAAACGTATGGCTGGTCATTCCAAATGGGCCAACATCAAACATAAGAAGGCGGCAGCCGACGCCAAGCGCGGCAAAGTCTGGACGCGCCTCATCAAGGAAATCCAAGTCGCGGCCCGCATGGGCGGCGGCGAGATCGACTCGAATCCGCGTCTACGGCTCGCTGTCGAAAAAGCGTACGACGCCAACATGCCCAAGGACAACATCAACCGCGCGATCCAGCGCGGCGTGGGCGGCGTCGACGGCGCGAGCTACGAGGAAATCCGCTACGAAGGCTATGGCATCGGCGGCGCGGCTGTCATCGTCGACACGATGACCGACAATCGCACGCGCACGGTCGCGGAAGTGCGCCACGCGTTCTCGAAGTTCGGCGGCAACATGGGCACGGACGGTTCGGTTTCGTTCCTGTTCGATCACGTGGGCCAGTTCCTGTTCGCCCCCGGCACGCCCGAGGACAACCTCATGGAGGCGGCGCTCGAAGCCGGCGCGAACGATGTCGTCACGAACGATGACGGCAGCATCGAAGTGCTGTGCGCGCCGAACGATTTCTCGAAGGTCAAGGAAGCGCTCGAGGCGGCCGGCTTCAAAGCCGAGCTGGCCGAAGTCACGATGAAGCCGCAAACCGAAGTCGAGTTCACGGGCGATGATGCCGTGAAGATGCAAAAGCTGCTCGATGCGCTCGAAAACCTCGACGACGTGCAAGAGGTTTATACGAACGCGTCGATCGCGGACGAGTAAAGGGCAAAGGACGCTTCCATGAAACTACTCGTCGTCGGTTCCGGTGGCCGCGAACACGCGCTCGCTTGGAAGCTCGCGCAATCGCCGCGCGTGCAAGTGGTCTACGTCGCGCCAGGCAACGGCGGCACGGCGCGGGACGAGCGCCTGCACAACGTCGATATCACCGATCTGGCCGAACTCGCCGATTTCGCCGAAAAAGAGCAAGTCGCGCTGACTGTCGTCGGCCCCGAAGCGCCGCTTGCTGCGGGCATCGTCAATCTATTCCGCCAGCGCGGCCTGAAGGTGTTCGGCCCGACGAAGGAAGCGGCGCAACTCGAGAGTTCGAAGGATTTCGCCAAGGCGTTCATGAAACGTCACGGCATTCCGACGGCCGAATACGAAACCTTCTCCGACGCGGCCGCCGCGCATGCTTACGTGGATCGCAAAGGCGCGCCCATCGTCATCAAGGCCGACGGGCTCGCCGCGGGCAAGGGCGTGGTTGTCGCAACGACGGCCGACGAGGCGCATGCCGCCATCGACATGATGCTCGCCGACAACAAGCTCGGCGATGCCGGCGCACGCGTGGTCGTCGAGGAATTCCTCTCGGGCGAAGAAGCGAGCTTCATCGTCATGGTCGACGGCAAGCATGTGCTGCCGCTCGCGTCGAGCCAAGATCACAAGCGTCTGCTCGACGGCGACCAAGGCCCGAACACGGGCGGTATGGGCGCGTACTCGCCGGCGCCGATCGTCACGCCGCAATTGCATGCGCGCGTGATGCGCGAAATCATCTTGCCGACGGTGCGCGGCATGGAGAAGGAAGGGATTCGCTATACCGGCTTCCTATACGCGGGCCTCATGATCGACGCCGAAGGCAACCCGAAGACGCTCGAATTCAATTGCCGCATGGGCGACCCCGAAACGCAGCCGATCATGGCGCGCTTGAAGGGCGATTTCTCCAAAGTGATCGACAGCGCGATCGCGGGCACGCTCGATACGGTCGAGCTCACGTGGGACCGCCGCACGGCGCTTGGCGTCGTGCTCGCCGCGCACAACTACCCCGATGCGCCGCGCAAAGGCGATCGCATCAACGGTATTCCGCCCGAGACCGACACCGCCGTGACGTTCCATGCGGGGACGGCGCTCGTCGACGGCAAGCTCGTGACGGCCGGCGGCCGCGTGCTGTGCGTGGTAGGTTTGTCCGATTCCGTGCGCGGCGCGCAATCGGCCGCCTATGAGGCGATCAACCAAATCTCCTTCGACGGCATGCAGTATCGTCGCGATATCGGCTATCGCGCGTTGAACCGCAAGCACTGATCGCCGGGGCGCTCGCTCGCGCGCTCGCCTTCATCCGCCCCGGGCCGCTCGCGGCCCGGCCGTTCGCCGTCCGGCTCTTCGGCCCCATTTTGCGTACGCCACTCTATGTCCGATACGACCCACGACGTCTCTTCCGTGCGCAGCTATTTGCAAGGGCTGCAAACGCGCATCGTCGATGCGCTTGGCGCGCTCGACGGCAAGCCGTTCGGCTCCGATGCTTGGACGCGCCCGCCGGGTGAGAAACTACGAGGCGGCGGGCTCACGCGCATTTTGGAAGAAGGCGAACTGATCGAGCGGGGCGGCGTCGGCTTCTCCGATGTCGCGGGCGAGAAGTTGCCGCCCTCGGCCAGCGCGCTGCGACCGCACCTGGCCGGGCGCGGGTTCGAAGCGATGGGCGTGTCGCTCGTCATCCATCCGCGTAACCCGTATTGCCCTACCGCCCACATGAACGTGCGCATGCTGGCGGCGACCAAAGAAGGCGAAGCGCCGGTCTTCTGGTTCGGCGGCGGCATGGATTTGACGCCCTACTATGGCTTCGAGGAAGACGCCGCGCATTTCCATCGCGTTTGCCGCGATGCGCTTGCGCCGTTCGGCGCGGATCTCTATCCGCGCTTCAAGCGCTGGTGCGACGATTACTTCTTTCTGAAGCACCGTAACGAGGCGCGCGGCGTGGGCGGCATCTTTTTCGACGACTTCGACGAGCTCGGCTTCGAGCGCTCGTTCGCCATGGTCAGAAGCGTCGGCGACGCATTCGTCGACGCCTATCTGCCCCTCCTCGAAAAACGGCGCGCCACCCCTTACGGCGAGCGCGAGCGCGCATTCCAATGCTATCGTCGCGGCCGCTATGTCGAATTCAATCTGGTCTACGACCGGGGCACCTTGTTCGGGCTGCAAAGCGGCGGCCGTGCCGAATCGATCTTGCTGTCGATGCCGCCCGTCGTGAATTGGCGCTATGACTGGCGCCCGGAACCGGGTACGCCCGAGGCGCGGCTTTACAGCGATTTTCTGACGCCGCGCGATTGGGCGTGACGCGAGGCCGCGTGACCGCCGAGGACGACATCTGACTTCCACCCACCCTGCCCCGTCTCCCGATGCCCGCGCGCCGCAGCCCATGCTGCCGCGCCGCGTCGGTTTGCTCGGCGGCACCTTCGATCCGATCCATAACGGGCATCTCGCGCTCGCGCGCCGCTTCGCCGAGCTGCTCGCGCTGACCGAGCTCGTCTTGCTGCCGGCCGGACAGCCCTACCAGAAGGCGGGGGTTTCGGCCGCACGGCACCGGCTCGCGATGACGCGCGCGGCGGCTGCCTCGCTTACGCTGCCGGGAGTGGCGGTGACGGTCGCGACCGACGAAATCGAGCACGAAGGGCCGACTTACACGGTCGAGACGCTCGCGCGCTGGCGCGCGCGCGAAGGCAGGGATGTGTCGCTGGCGCTCTTGATCGGTGCGGACCAGTTGCTGCGGCTGGATACGTGGCGCGACTGGCGCCGCTTGTTTGAATTCGCGCACATTTGCGCGGCCACGCGGCCAGGCTTCGATCTGTCGAGCCTGTCGCCCGCGCTTGCCGAGGAACTCGGCCCGCGCAGAGCCGACGCTTGCACGCTGCGTTGCACGCGTGCAGGGCATTTGCTCATCGACGATACGCTCGCGCTGGACGTGTCGGCTACCGATATTCGCGCCCACGTGAAAGCCAGGCTTGCGCGAGACGCCGCGGCGGGCGAGCTGGCCGCCATGCCGGACGCGCACGGCGCGCCGGCGCCCGAGCCGATCCCCGATGCCGTCTGGGACTATATTCTTCAACATCACCTGTACCATTCGTAACCATGGATATTCGCAAACTGCAGCGCGCAATCGTAGACGGTCTCGAAGACGTCAAAGCGCAAGACATCCGCGTCTTCAATACGACCCATCTGACCGAGCTGTTCGATCGCGTGATCGTCGCGAGCGGCACCTCGAACCGTCAAACGAAGGCGCTCGCTTCCAGCGTGCGCGAAAAGGTGAAGGAAGCCGGCGGCGAGATCATCAGCACCGAGGGCGAGGACATCGGCGAATGGGTGCTCGTCGATTGCGGCGATGCCATCGTCCACATCCTGCAGCCCGCGCTTCGCCAGTACTACAACCTCGAGGAAATCTGGGGCGATAAGCCCGTGCGCGTGAAACTCGCGGACACGAGAGCGTTCGCGGGCGCGCGGGCGACCGAGTTCGACGGCGAAGACGAGGACGACGACGAAGCGAACGAGGCGGCGCCGGCTGCCAAGCCCGCACGCAAGAGCGCGCCGCGCAAAGCCCCTGCGCCGGCGAGCAAAACCGCTGCGCGTAAAGCGCCCGCCCGCAAGGCGAGCGGGAAGTAACACTCGAACGGCGGCGCATGCGCCAATGAAACTGCATATCCTGGCAGTCGGCCATAAGATGCCCGACTGGATCGCGACCGGTTTCGAGGAATACGCGAAGCGCATGCCGCCGGAACTGCGTATCGAACTGCGCGAAATCAAGCCGGAACCGCGCACGAGCGGCCGTTCGGCGCAAAGCGTGATGGCGGCGGAGCGACAGCGCATCGAAGCCGCGTTGCCGAAAACCGTGCGTCTCGTCGCACTCGACGAGCACGGCCGCGACTGGACGACGATGCAACTCGCGCAGGCGCTGCCCGACTGGCAGCGCGACGGTCGCGACGTCGCGTTCGTGATCGGGGGCGCCGATGGCCTCGATCCCGCGATCAAAACTAGGGCCGAACTGCTGCTTCGGGTCTCCAGCTTGACGCTGCCGCACGGCATGGTCCGCGTGCTGCTTGCGGAACAGCTTTACCGCGCGTGGAGCATCACGCAGAATCACCCCTATCACCGCGTCTGATGCGGCGTCCGTTCTCAGCGGCGGCCGCCTACGCCCAACGAGAACGAACGATCCATGTCGCAGCCGAGTCACCGCCTTCCGCTGTACCCCTACGTCTACCTTGCTTCGCAAAGCCCGCGTCGGCAGGAACTGCTTGCGCAACTAGGCGTGCGCTTCGAGCCGTTGCTGCCGCGGCCCGACGAGGACGCCGAAGCGCTAGAAGCGGAGTTGCCCGGCGAGCCCGCGCATGTCTACGTGCAGCGCGTTTGCGTGGCCAAGGCCGAGGCGGCGCGTGCGCGTCTGTCGGCGGGCGCGCATGCGGCGGCGCCGATTCTCGTCGCCGATACGACCGTGACGATCGACGGCGCCATTCTGGGCAAGCCCTATGATGTCGAACATGCCGTGCAGATGCTTGCGCGCCTCGCGGGGCGCGAGCATGAAGTCCTTACCGCCGTGGCCGTCGTCGATGCAGGCGGCACGTTGCTGCAGCCTGCTTTATCTCGCTCGACGGTGCGCTTTTGCGCTGCGCCCCTCACATCACTGACGCACTATGCGATGACGGGCGAGCCGCTCGGCAAAGCAGGAGCCTATGGCATCCAAGGCCGCGCCGCCGAGTTCATCGAACGAATCGACGGATCCTATTCGGGTATCATGGGTCTGCCCCTATTTGAGACGGCCGCGCTGTTACGCCAGGCCCGCGTCGACTTCTGAAGCCGCCGACAATGAACGAAGAAATCCTCATCAATGTCACCCCGCAGGAGACGCGGGTCGCGCTGATTCAGCAAGGCGCCGTGCAGGAACTGCATGTCGAGCGCACGCTTTCGCGCGGGCGCGTGGGCAATGTTTACTTGGGCAAGGTCGTGCGCGTGCTGCCCGGCATGCAATCGGCGTTCATCGACATAGGCCTCGAGCGGGCGGCGTTTCTGCATGTCGCCGATATCTGGCATCCGCGCTTGGTGGGCGAGCACGCAACCTCGCCGCATCCGATCGAGAAGATCGTATTCGAAGGCCAAACGCTGACGGTGCAGGTGATCAAAGATCCGATCGGCACCAAGGGCGCGCGGCTCTCGACGCAGATCAGCATCGCAGGCCGCACGCTCGTGTACTTGCCGCAAGAGCCGCACATCGGCATTTCGCAGAAGATCGAAAGCGAAGCCGAGCGCGAAGCGATCCGCGCGCGCCTGACGGCCGTTCTGCCCGCCGATGAAAAAGGCGGCTATATCGTGCGCACGATCGCCGAAGACGCGACGAGCGAGGAACTCGCGAGCGACGTCGCTTATCTGCGCAAAACGTGGGCGACTGTCGTCGCGCAAGCGCAGCGCCTGCCGCCCACGAGTCTGCTCTATCAGGATTTGAATTTGGCGCAACGCGTGCTGCGCGATTTTGTGACCGACGAGACGAGCCGCATCCAAGTGGATTCGCGCGAGACGTTCCAAATGCTGACCGAGTTCGCCGCGGAATTCACGCCCGCGGTGAGTTCCAAACTGCACCACTACACGGGCGAGCGGCCGCTGTTCGACCTCTACAACATCGAGGCCGAGTTGCAACGTGCGCTCTCGCGCCGAGTCGATTTGAAGTCGGGCGGCTATTTGATGATCGATCAAACCGAAGCGATGACGACGATCGACGTCAACACGGGCGGCTATGTCGGCGCGCGCAACTTCGACGACACGATCTTCAAGACGAATCTCGAAGCGGCGCATACGATCGCGCGCCAACTACGGTTGCGCAACCTCGGCGGCATCATCATCATCGATTTCATCGATATGGAAAACGCCGAGCATCGCGACGCCGTGCTCGGCGAACTGAAGAAGGCGCTCGCCCGCGACCGCACGCGCTCGACCGTCAACGGCTTCTCGCAGCTTGGGCTCGTCGAGATGACGCGCAAGCGCACGCGCGAATCGCTGGCCCACGTGCTGTGCGAGCCGTGCCCGGTTTGCGAGGGCAAGGGCCAAGTCAAAACCGCGCGCACCGTGTGCTATGACGTCCTGCGCGAAATCTTGCGCGAGTCGCGGCAGTTCAATCCGCGCGAATTTCGGGTCGTGGCCTCGCAGCAAGTCATCGACTTGTTCCTCGATGAGGAATCGCAGCATCTGGCAATGCTCATCGACTTCATCGGCAAACCGGTATCGCTGCAGGTCGAGTCCAACTTGAGCCAAGAGCAGTACGACATCGTGTTGATGTAATATTTTTACTGTTTAAAATCAATCAACTGAACGATACATCACAACACTTCGGCGGATAGCTACTCGGCTAGCTACTCATAATTATGAGACGTCAGTAGAGTCCCGCCGACCCTCTCCTATGCATGGTCGCGGGGCACCAACTCTAAGAGCTTCAAACCTTCGATCATCTCCTTGGCTTTCCCCCAGCATTTATACTCCACCCTTTTTCGCGCGGCGTGATCCTCGCCGGCATCGGCAAAAAGTTGCTCTGCAACGTCGCTATGGGATGCGCCTTGATGAACTACCGCATCGTAAATGCGCAACTTCTCCAAGAGTTCTTTAGGCTTCAGTCGGGGCTTCCGCACCCGCTCAACTTTCCCCAACTCAGCGTCGTAACCATGCTTGCCCTCCGGGTCTACAATGGCTCGGTATTCGCCGATCAGCAGTTCCTTTGCGTGCTCCAACATCACAGCAAGCGCTGCTGGACCGGCCACGCGGATTGGTCTCACGTCGAACAGAATCGCAACCTGCCCAGGGACAAGATTGAATGTCTTCGACACGGGCTCCTTGCTCTCCACCCACGCTTGGTCAGCAACGCGTTCCGACAGCCAATAGCGATCTTTCTCGTCATAAGGCGAATTGAAGTACTTTAGGTCGCGTCGCCCGAATTTTGCAGCCTCCTGTAATACCTCCTCGCTACCCGGAGCACTGGGTCGCCCACGAGGGTTCAACCGATGGCAAGCGTCGATGTACCGCGGATTCCTCCGAAGGAACTCCCATGCCCAACGGCGATAGGTCCATCTCGCATAATCGCCGTAAGCAGCAGCATCTCTCCAGTCAGGAAAATCTGCCTCCGTCAAGGTTGCGACTCCCATTGTCTCTTTTTCACGACGCCTCATATCAGCCCGCCTCTAGCTACGTTATCACCATAGCAGGATACTCTCCGATATAGCACAGATCATATCAGGGAAATCCCAGTTATGATTAGTTTCATATCGGCGAATTCCCCGATATAGCAATCTTATAAATATTTTTATCCTTATAAATCAGTTATTTGCACAAACATCCTCGTGTGGCTTAATGCGTCCACCGACATCTACATCACACGGAGGATCTTATGCACCACCCTGCCCGCCCGACACGCGCCCGCAAGGTTTCCGTAGCAGCAAGCGACATCGGAAATGAAACCACGTCGGGCAGTTTCAACAAGCTCCCCCCGATTTATCAGGATGTCATTCGGCGCCATAGCTGCCGTAACGACCAGTCTGCCATCGACGCACAGAGAACGGCAGACAAAGCCGGCCTCGGGCTCAGCACGCTTTGGCGCGAAGTAGCCCTTAAACGCTTTGCTCCACCTATCCGACTCTCCGAGCGTCGTGTCGCCTGGCTCGCCCACGAAGTCGATGCAATCTTGGAAGCTAAGCGCCTTATGTCACGTGTACACGGCATGAGGATTGACCTCTGTGACTTCGTTGCAGCATTGATCGAAGTGTCGACCAATCGCACAGATTCGATCGCCTAATTCAGCGAGACCAATGCGGCGCATTTCGCGCCATCGCTTGCATCGATATAAGGACTGTGATCTCTCATGCTGATACGAGATAGATTTTCAAACTCACCCGACGGCATCGTCGCGGCACGACAACACCGTGAAATGATCGGCGTGTTGGCCCTCGCCGGGCAGGTGACGATCGTTGACCAGGAAAAAAAGCACGAAGCCGCAATGTTCCGGTTCCTGTGCGCGTACGCCGGCGCCGGGCGCAAGAAGTTGCTGCCCTTCGGTCTCGGCGCGGGAGTGAGAACGCTGTATTGCTGCGACCGGTTTTACGAAGCGGACCTTCACGACCGAATGGAACGCGTGAAGGTCCGCGACCCTTATCCATCCTCTCGCGACCGCGCGAGGGAAAACCTCGTGCGCTACTGGCTTGAACTCGAGCAGAAGTCACGGTACGAGCAATCACTGGTGACACAGAGCGGTCAGCGGCAACTACTAGAGCAAGCGCGGCGTCACGATAGCCGGCTGCTTATCTTCGATGCCCTGGATGATTGGACATTGATGGAAAGCAAGGAAACGGCGGAGAACCTTCCGGCCACTTTCAGCGAACTACTCGAAAAGCTGACGAGCCGAGGCATAAGTGTCCTCATCTTCACGTCAGGTACGAAGGGGCGAAAAATCATCCCGGCCTTGTTGGGCCCACTGCCTTATAACAAAGTCTTCATCAGGAAGGATAAGGGCCGTCGGGTGCCGGGTAGCCTGCGGCTCCTCGTCTCCCGTGAAGCATCGCACGATGCCAGCCCGGTTCCGTGCGAGTTCGTTTGGTGGTCGAAAATCGACGTTGACGGGAACTTCGATTTCAGTTGCAAGGAGGAACACTTCGTCGAACAAAAGTCAGCGGTGCAGGAAGCCCGGGACGAGCGGCACGATAAGATTAAGGCATTGATTGGGAACGGGGTGACGAGCCAGAAGGAAATGGTGGGGCCTCTTGATTGCGACGCATCGACCGTCAACCGTGCGGTTAAAGAATTGGTCGAACGCGGAGAGGTATTGAAGGACCGGAAGACAAAAAAGCTTTCGTTGCCGGGCTCCGACACCCCACCTGCCGGAAGCACGGACAGCGCCCCCACCAACGACGACGCATCGGGCAAGGAATGGTAATTACTGTAGGCCGCTGAAGCGAATTGCATGATTGCACTGTCGTTGCATATCCGATTGCACGATTGCTTGATTGCGCGTTGCTTCAGCGGCCACATTGCTTCAGCGGCCGCTTGGCTTCCGGTCACTCGTTCGCACCGACCTCCGCGTTCGTGGCCGACGATACGGAAGGCGGCGAGTAGTATCGGGTCCTCACCGCCAAATCCGGCACGGGTCGGACGTTCGCCAGAGAGAACAGCGTTCTCAGATCAACCGATGGCTGTACCTCGGCCCGGCGGTCCACGCCGACGTTCACGCCGGTCTTCTCCAGAATCACCTTCACGTACCGCCCGGCCGTCCCCCGATTCGAAAATTGATCTTTCACGCTACGGCCAAGAAGCCAGTTTGCGAAAACGCCGAGTTCCTTTGGCTTCAATAGCGTGATCTGGGCCGTCGTCGGCACAGGCTGTACCGCGTACACGATCTCGTACTTGTCGAAGACGTGGAAGAACAGCGCTGGCACGTCGACTCTCGCCCAATTCGCGACACCCTCCAAGTCGATACCGCCCAAGCCCTTCGACAACGATTTGAGCCCCTGGGAGTACAGCTTGATTTCGACGCGGAAACCCTTTCCGGCCTCCGCTAGCAACATCCGCTGGTAACGGGTGGTCGGCCACGGAAACGGGTACGGGCCCATCTCCGCCAGCTTGTCGTAGAGCGTTACACAGTGGTACGTGGAGCGGCCCTTCGGCGTGAGCCCCAGCGTCATCCAAGTGGGCAGAATTCGTTGCTTGCCACTCCGGTTGCTGAGATCGACGGCATCTATGATCGGCACGATTAAGTCTCGGGGGCATGTGAAATTCGCTGTGAGGTGGATCTGTGTGAGATGCACATTTCCGGCGCGCCACATCGCCCGATCTTCGGGGCGAACTTCAATTCCAAGCACGCGCGTCACGCGGTCCAGAATCTCATATACGTAGTCCTGCAACACAGCATGCCCGAACACGTTGTGCCCCTGGAGCACCTTCGGCGGGCAGCAATCGATGAGAATAGCCCGGGCACCTAACTCGCGACTAACCTGCTTCGACTGGACGTACACATCGGCATGCCCCTCTTCCAGCGCCTGCTGGATTCCACCGGCGGCATGCGTGACTAGCCCTGTATCGGCATCTCTCCACTCGGCCTGATTGCCCAGAGGGCGATGCAGGCACGGTGCAGTGATCCGAATACGGTCAATGAACACTCCCGATTGCGGATTGCAGATTGCATAGGCGGACAGCGGCTGCGCGAGCAGCAAATGTCCAAGTGTTGCCTTAGCTTGTTTCATAGGTTCTACCCTTCCATTGGTGGCTGAGTAGGACCTTTAACGAAAAGCTGGAGAAGCCTATGACTTGAATTGTTCGAATTGGTACCGGAAAACTGAACGAGTGTTAGCTACTATAAAAACATGCTGTAGCCGCTGATGCGCTCCCCGTGCGATCGCAGGATTGCTTCCATTGCTCAACGGCTAGGTTACGGAATGTGCCTCCGTCGGCAAGCAAGCTTTGAGGCTGCGAACGTGCAATCGCGCAATCATGCAATCCGGTTGAGCGCGGCCACCCACACGCAGCAAATCGCGGCAAGCAACCGAGTTATGCCCAAGACCACCGCGGCCCTGTCGCGCCGCTGCCCATCTCAGCGGTTTCCACCCTCGACATCCTCTAATAGCTGGCGAACCTGGTAGCGGCCGAACAGATTCTGCAGCGCGTAGCGATTTGTCACGCTTCTATCAGCGACAATGCGGCATGCTTGGACGAATCGGTCCATCGACTCACCCGTTCCCTCCGGTGGATTCGGAACCCATTGTAGACACTGATACAGCACATCGTGCAAGTCATCGCTGATAAGCGTCGTCAGCATCGCAACGTAGTCGTCGACGGTAGCGGCACGCAAAACCGTAATGTCTCGTTCAGACCAGCCCCCGCTCCGGCGGATCGACAGGAGAACCTCGGACAACCCTGGCAACTCAGACCGCGATTTCAAGATATCTCTCGTCTTTGAAATGAGTTCTTCGTCAAGGTTACCGATCGATTGAATGGAAGACTCGAATCCGTCTTCCGACATGCGAATATCTCCCCGACGAAGAAGATCGAGCCATTGATTCCGGAACTCAGCCGCCTGTGTATCGTGGACAAGCCCGTGCAGCAAAGCCAAAACGCTCAGTATGTCGGCAAGCCCATACAACGGCACATCGGGGAGAAGTTCCATCAAAGCATGGAGTGCATCCTGATCGCTCCGAGAGAAGTTGCGATGGACGACCTCACCAGCAGCGCGCAACCGGGAACGCGCGCCTTCGATTCTGAGATCACGCTCCCAGTTCTCAAAGTGACTCTCAAACAGTGCAGCATCGACCAAGCCAGTATCGAGTAGCTTCACGACTGCACGATCGAAATCGTCGACATGGGACCAGTGATAGCGAGAAAGCAGGGCCGCCCATTTCCGCTCCTGCTCGTCACCGCCGTTTTGCGCCTCAACTAATGCGGCGAACTCTCCACGGCCGAGGATGTACGTAATGTCGGGGCCATCCGGTATCGCGTTGTAGTGGGCAGCAGTCAGCATCACGACGGACGAGGCCGCAGCACGCTCCAGGCTACGATTCACGATCCCGAATTTCTTATCTAGACGTTCGACGATGGCCAACGCTCGCTTGATCACTCTGATGTTTGTGAGTTGAAGCGCTTCGGCATCTCTCACGATGCCCTCAATGTCGGCCACCGTCGAACCATCTGACGCCAGACGTACAGCATCAGTCGGCGTAACAACGAGGGCAACGTCGCGGTCGATTACTTTCTCTCGATATCGGCACCATGCCGCCCTTTGGTCCTCGGCCTGAATTGCATCTTCGTTCAAAATCAGAAGTACCTTGCATTGGCGGCTCTGCGTCAGGTAGTCGACCCATCCTATCAATGCATCGAGAGGAAGGTCTTTTCCGATCCGCTCGACATCATCGAGAACAACCAGCTTCTGGTTGAAAAAGCCGTCTGTAACGAGACTTGCCATCACGCGTGCGAGGTATGGGGCATTAGTCTCAGCCAGCGGACCGGTTCTGCCGAAAAGGCGCAAGAGGCTGGTCCATTCTTCGGCAAATCGCGTCTTGAACCCGACAATTAGCCGGGCGACAGTCTCCACGAAAGCCGGATACCTATCGCGCAGCCCCTGAACTATCGTGGGCGTAGCTAAGGGGCGGTTGACGTAAGACTCCGCTGCCGACAGACATGCACGTTGCTTAATTTCGACGAGTGAGTTCGCCCCGAAAACGGACGCATATGCAACCCGACCTTTCCAACGCTCCGGGAGCGCATTCTTTTCGACCTCTCGCCAGAGATGCGTCTTCCCAGCCCCCCAGGCCCCGTGAATACAGAGAGTCGTCGTTTCGTCCGCGAGGCTCTCAATCAGAGATTCGCGCGTGAGTTGGTATGTCATTGTCGCTCCGACCTTCGACCGAACTGATGAGCGTACTTCTACGGCAGCGCGTCAAGCATGAGCCGCGCGATGCTGCCCATGGATTCGATTGCAAAGCGCGCCTGCGACGTAGTAATGCTGCTGTCCCAAGGGCGGCCATGCCCCGTCCCCTCCTTATTTCGAAGTGCGTTTAAAGCGCACCCAAGCGCATATGCCTCTCGCTCAACGCGCTTATTCGCCGGCTCTCCAGGCGCAACGGGATCGCTGGGGGTCGCAAATCCAAGAGCCGTGAACGCTTGCCCGAGCAACGTCGGGAAATTGGAACTGGTCGCGCTGCTCCCCCACTTCTGCATCAATACATGAGCTGCCGTTGCTTCAAGGAGGTCCTTAGCCGTTCCAGCGAGCAGCGGACTATCCAGGGAGCCTTGTTGCGCGCGCTGTGCATACGCGCGCAACGCGGAAGTCAGTTCCCTACCGGAAAGTGATGCGAGAACCCGAGGCTGCAAGCCGCCGTCTGACGTCAGTTCCCAGCCCTGCAATGCCAAGGCCGAAGCAAGGTTCGCGATTGCATCAGCACCGCAATAGTTCGTCGACTCGGGGCGGAAACCGCCGTAGCCTTGAACGGTCGCGATCAATCCGGCTGCGAGTGTTTCACCCGCCGGTAGATTGTTCGACAACGCCCAGCTCAATGTCCCCCTCACGCGCTTGGACTTTCCCACGGGCTTTCCTTGCCTGCCCGGATCGGCAGCCGCTAGCTGTGCCCGGTCAATCTGGAATTCAATGTCCGAATGACTCGGCTCCCGCTTGTCGGTTTGCGAATCGTCAACAAGACGAGAAAGCGCAACGATGATTGCGTCGGTCAGTGGAGGTCGGCTTGCCATACAGTTCCTTTGGTTCGTTAGCGTTGGAACTTGAACGACTGTGAGCTACTGCAGAGCGATTGCAGGTGGTGAGACCGGTCGCCACATGCCGCCTTGCGACAACGGGCGCGGTCCTGATTGCTTGATTGCACGAATGCGCACCCCGGCGGCATATGCAGATCCGCAGATCGTAACAGAAGGCATTTCCCTAGCCGCGCACTGGCTACATACGCGACCCGGCCTGCAATCGTGCAATTGTGCAACCGTTGA
Source organism: Paraburkholderia sp. (assembly GCA_004322045.1). Classification (GTDB taxonomy): domain Bacteria; phylum Pseudomonadota; class Gammaproteobacteria; order Burkholderiales; family Burkholderiaceae; genus Trinickia. The sequence goes on along the minus strand of SCRN01000033.1, from coordinate 118,371 downwards.
ACATGCGCGGTTGTGCCGCACGTTGTGCCCTCGGAATCACACCACTCGCCTCTTCTTGCTCGGGGCCTATCGGCATGGCCCCGAGGCGCTATATGCCAAAGTTAGCGTATATGCTATCGCCGATTAAGTATTGATAAAATACGTTATCAATAGCGACCGTGCGCCGCAAACAGCGGTGCGCTTCGGCGTTCAGCTACCGGCAACGATTCGATTTCACCGCTGATTTGCGCGCACGGCCTCCCCGGCTCTCCTCCAGAGATAACCGTGCCGAACAGACTGACACCCATCGCGCGCGCCGACAGCCGTCAGCTCACCGCCGCAGAATTCTACCAACTCGGGAACGTGCCGCCAGAGGCCGAATGGTTCGCCAACCTCGACAATCCCCGCACGCGGCGCGCGTACCAGATCGACTTGCGAGACTTCATGACATTCACAGGCATCGCGCAGGTGGACGAGCTTCGCACCGTCACGCGTGCGCATGTTCTCGCGTGGCGAAAGCGCCTTGAGGCTCGCCAGTTGTCCGGCGCGACGATCCGACGCAAGCTAGCCGCGCTGTCGTCGCTGTTCGATTACCTGTGCGAACGTAACGCGGTCCTGCTGAACCCCGTCGCTGGCGTGAAAAGGCCCCGCGGCAACGGCAACGAGGGTAAAACACCGGCGCTCGGCGATTACCAGGCTCGTGCGCTGCTTGATGCGCCCGATCCGGATACGTTGAAAGGCGAGCGCGATCGTGCGATGCTCGCCGTGCTGCTCTATCACGGCCTGCGTCGCGAGGAGCTGTGCTTGCTAAAGGTCCGCGACATCCACGACCGGCGCGGTGTGCCGCACCTGCGCATACACGGCAAGGGAAATAAGGTGCGACACGTCCCACTGCATCCGGCAAGCGCAGAACGCCTGCATATGTACCTAGAAGCGGCAGGACACAGCTCGGTAGCCCACGCGCCACTTTTTCAACCAGTACGACACACCGACCGGCCGATGACCGGCGATGGTGTCTACAAGTGCGTGCGGAACTACGCGGCGCACACCGGCATCGCCATCGACGGCCTCGGCGTTCACGGCCTGCGCGCAACGGCGGCGACGAACGCGTTGGAACACGAGGCCGATATCGCGCGAGTTCAGCACTGGCTCGGGCACGCGAATATCTCCACGACCCGCCTCTACGACAGGCGCCAGCACCGGTCCGAAGATTCGCCGACATTCAAAGTGTCGTACTGATTAGCCCCGATGCCGATAGTGGCCTCTTCCGCCCTTCACCGCGATGTCGTCGTGGCCGCTGTCTGGCTATACTGTCGGAATAAAAGAACGGCGCATACGGGGGCGACATGCGGAACGAACTCAGGAACCATGGCTCGGGCGTAGGTGCCTGGGTACCAGCGATCATCGGCGACGCCCAGCGCGCCACGGCGCGCGAGGACGATTCCGCGTCGGGAGCATATGTGTCGCACGCTGCCTACGAAACAACGCTGCTCCACATCACTGAAACCCCCGATCATCGTTTCACCGGCACTCTTTCCCACGCCTCACTGAACAAAGACGGCACACTTTGGTCACGCACTGCCGACCTGTCGGGGTCCGTCGAACAAGCACATACGCGGCCCACCACCATCTGGCAGGAAGCAGACACTTTGCCCTGACTCATCGCGCGGATTCTCCTTTCGCGTTTGTTAGGTTTGCGCTATGACAATGCAGTCTTTCAGCGAGATTACGAATGAGCAAGACTCTAGTCGCCCACGAGCAATCACTGGCAAAAATCTTCAGCGACGACTACGTGTTCCGCATTCCAGGCTATCAGCGCCCCTACTCCTGGACAACAGAGCAAGCCCGAGAACTGTTTGATGATCTAACGGGTTTCATGCAGTCCGACGGCGGTGCTGTGGACGAGATGCCACCGTATTTTCTCGGAAGCATCGTACTGATCAAGTCCGAGGCTAACCCCAGCTCGGACGTCGTTGACGGGCAGCAACGTCTCACCACGCTCACAATCTTGCTGGCCGCTATCCGGGCATGCGTCGCGCCAGACCGTGCTACAGAGCTGACCTCGCTGATCTACGAGAAAGGGAGCGCCATTCATGGCACGAAGGATCGTTTTCGCCTAACGCTTCGAGACCGGGATTGTGACTTCTTTCAGCGCTATGTGCAGCGCGAGAAAGGCTTTGCGGAACTACTCGATCTTAAGGACACGTTGCCGGACAGCCAGTCGAATATCCGCGCGAACGCGCATCTGTTTCACACACGCCTGGACAAGCTAACCGAAGACGACCGGATCCGCCTTGCTCAGTTCATCGTCACTCGCTGCTACCTTGTTGTCGTCGCAACCCCCGATCTCGATTCAGCCTATCGGATATTTTCGGTTCTGAACAGCCGCGGCCTTGACCTTTCCGCGACGGACATCCTGAAGGCACAGATCATCGGGAGTATTCCCGACATGCAGAAAGCGGCATACACAGCTAAGTGGGAGGATGCTGAAGATGATCTTGGCCGAACAACGTTTGGTGACCTGTTCAGCCACATTCGGATGATCTACCGAAAATCGAAGCCTAAGGCAACCTTGCTTAAGGAATTCAATGATCACGTCACCGAGCTCAAAAACCCGGTCCGTTTCATCGACGATATCTTGCTGCCAATGGCACGCTCCTACGAAGAAGTCCTCGACGCTGCCTATGAAAGCACCGCGCACGCCGAAGAGGTCAACGAGAGCCTACGATGGCTCAATCGCCTTGAATTTACTGACTGGGTCCCGCCGTCGTTGGCATTCATGGTGCGGTTCCGGCAGCAGCCGGATATCGTGCGAAGGTACTTCCGCGATCTCGAGCGATTGGCCTACGGGATGCTCATTTCGAAGTTTGGTATCAATGAACGCATCGACCGATTTTCTCGCCTAACTGATCATCTTGAGTTGGGCAGCGATCTCTGGAACGATGAGTCGCCGCTTCAACTAACGCCGAACGAGCAACATGCTGTGTACTCCGCGCTTGACGGCCCGATCTACAGCACACTTGCGGCGCGCGCTCGGTCCGCCGTTCTTCTTCGGCTCGATGCCTTGCTCTCCGAGGGTGGCGCAACGTACGAATACGATACGATCACAGTAGAGCACGTTTTGCCGCAAACCCCACCACCGAACAGCACCTGGCTGGAATGGTTTCCTGATCCGAAGGACCGAATCACATGGGTCCACCGCGTCGGAAATCTTGCCCTGCTCACGAGAAGGAAGAACAGTGCGGCATCCAACTACGACTTCGCTACAAAGAAGCGGGCGTATTTCTCCCGTAACGGCATCTCTCCGTTCGTAATCACGACTCAAGTCCTCGACAAAGTCGAATGGACACCAGCCATAGTCGAACAGAGACAAAACGAGCTGTTGGCCGTCTTCGAAAGTCATTGGCGGCTCCATGACCGCAAAAGCCTGTTGGACGAGCTCATCGGGCTTTGACCGGGAACAGTATCGAATGTGAGACAGCCTCATAGCTGTCCATTGCGCCGCAGCTGCCGATCCGAGTGCGCAGCGAGCAGTCAGAAAAACGCAAGAAATGTTCAGAACGGCGTCATCCGCCGCAAAAAGGGAAAAGACCAAGTGGCAAGAATCGACTACGACAGGCTTCTAGCCAGCGTCCCGATTGACGAGGTTGCAAAGCGTCTCGGCATGGAGCTACGCATCGAGAAAGGTGCGAGGACGATGGCGGTGTGTCCATTCCACGATGACAAGACACCGTCGTTACTAATCGATTCAAGCCGAGAACAAGGCCGTCAGCACTTTCACTGCTTTAGCTGTGGCGCGCACGGCGACGCGATTGACCTCGTTAAAGCTCGCCTCAATGTCGGCTTCAAAGAGGCTGTCGACTGGCTGTCGAGTGGATTCGCAATCGCGACGGCGACCGGGCTACCAAGTGCCGAACGCCCCCAGTCCGGTGCGGGATTGAACGGCCGCACAGGGCTTGAGCTCGCGTACAGCATGTACCAGCGTGGTTCGGATGCGCAGCGCCTTGACGGATGGATAGTGGAGCGAAAGCTAGACCCTGCAGTTATCCAGCGGGCGGGCTTTCTCCATGCGACCAACAACTTCCTGTCGGGTCGACTCGATGCTGAGAGAGACAAGTCGAGAAAGCGTGAGAACGCTGGGTTACTGGAAGACGCCTACTTAGTTAAACGCCTCTTCCCGGGCGTTGGACGGAACCCTCATCTGCCGCTGAACGCAGCCGGGACGTCGACCGATTATGGCGATTTCTTCATCGGCGAACGGGTCGTATTCCCCCTCTATGACGAAAACAAGCAGTTGGTAGGTCTCGGAGCTCGTTCGGTCGGCGGGCCTACCGAATCGACGAGCCCGAAATACCAGTTCACCCGTGGCTTCGCTAAAGCTCGGATGCTCTACCGAGCGGACCGAGCATTTGCTCGCATACAGCAGGGAGCCAAGCAGGGAAAAAAGGAGCAAGCACTTTATCTCTGCGAAGGCTTTTTAGACGCGCTGCGCTTAGAAGCCGGCGGGCTGGATGCTGTCGCTGTTATGGGGAACGCCCTCAGCGATCATCAGGCCCAGTTGATCAAAACTTTGCGCGATAGCCTCCCCGGCAAGGACACCACAATAACTGTAGTTGTGTGCTTCGACCGGGACGAGGCAGGACTCCGAGGTAGCGCCGACGCCTGCCTCAAGCTGCTCGCTGCCGGCGTTGATTGCAGATTTTGTTGGCCTACCGCTGCACATCTAACAGAAGCAGGCGTTCAAGGCGAATACGCCAAGGATCCAAACGACTATCTGGCGGGACTTTCCCCTGAGTCCGCATCGGAACTCCTGCTTGGGTCAACCTATGAACCAGCAGCTGCAATTCTGGCATTTGCGTTCGGAACATCCGCTGACGAAACTCTGGCCGACTCCGTCTGGTCGGCTGCACCCCGCTCGCGGCGAATGCGTGCCTTCGCACGGGCCGCCTCTCAATTGAGACGTATCGCTGGTCTCGACGCTGCACCGTTAGCTCCAGCTAACGATGCTACTGCGGGGGCCCAAGACCAGCCTCAGGCCTTAAGAGACTGGTCAGCGTATCTGGTAGATGTCAAGAACGAAGCACACCGGTCACTCTCCGACGAGTTCCTCAATGACGCTCAGGCTCGGCTCAATCACGCCCGGCTAATGGCCTACATGGGCTCGAAGCGAGGCGAACTACCTTGCGACGAACCACGATGGGAACGCCTCGACATCGCCGCGACCGCCTTCAATGCGCTCCTGGTCGAACGCTTGGCCAGTACACAAGCCGCCCCGCTGGGATCATACGACGCGGTTTGGGTACCCAGAAGTTTTGGAGGATCAGAGCCAAGACTCAAAATGATGCCGCGGCCGGAGGATCTCGCGATCCAGCAGTACGTGCTGAATGAAATCCTCACCGAGCGCTGGGACCATTTGGCGTATTCCGATTCGACGTTCAGCCGAAGCATCCCTGCCGTCCGCTACTACCGAGAGGAACGGCGTACGGTCACGACCGGATTCGATTTGGATGGAAAAGGCCATTGGGGAGAATTGAGTAACCGAACGTTGAGCTTCGCGTATCAGATCGACATGGATGTGCTCGACGGGCGGCAGCCTGCATCGTCCCAAGGGATGTACCGCCCCTTTCATGAGTGTTGGCTCGACTTCATGAAGTCGATCTCGCTACAAGTGTCGGAGATGGGGTATGTGTACGCCGTCCGACTCGACGTGAAGCGCTACTACGACCGATTGCGTCGATACGTCGTGCGAGACAGTCTGCAGGCGCGCCTGACGCATGCCATCGAATCCGTAACCGGCGACACTCCTGGTTTTGCTGAGTTGCTCGGCATGCCAAGCGCCCAACCTATCGCGGCCGACAAAGCGACGGCCGTCCTTGAGCAATTGGATGAGCACCTCTTTGGTGTTGCATACAGGCGGCCGGATACAGGCGTTGAAGAACGATCGGATCCGACAAGAGGCATACCGCAAGGCCCCCTTCTCTCTGCTTGGGTTGGATCGATCGCGTTGTTTCCGCTCGATCAAGAGGCCAACCGAATCATGGAGCGACTCAACACGGAGAGGACCCGCGTTGGATATGCCCGCTATGTTGATGACATCGTCTTACTGGCGGACAGCCCAGCCACTCTGAATGAGATTCGCGAGTCCATCGATCGAGTCGCACGTTCACTCGAGTTGACACTTCTCGCCAAGGCCGACGAAATTCCCGCAATGAGTGCGGATGAGTTTTCGACGTACATAAATCAAGGGCGAGCCTTGGCTGCGTCGGGTCCGGCATGGGAGCCTCCATTGATCGGCGACGGCGAGTCCGGGTGGGATTTTTGGTCCGTCGCTCCCACAACAGACCGGCAGTCTGCACTACAGTTGCTCCACAATGTCGAGTTGTATAAAGCGCCGTTTTCAACCATTCTTCAAACGGTTAAGACAGCCTTTCAAGCTCGTGATCTTCGCACATCCGAACTACCGAAGGCCGCGCGGCTTCTGTGGTATGCAATTGCCTCGGAGCGTGGTAGCGAAATAGGAGATGATGCGGCGGCGGCGTGGTCTCGATATCAAACCCTGTGGAATGAATGCGCACAGGGAGCGTCCTGGCGCCTGCTACCCGAGAAACATTCATGGGAGTCGACGCTGCTGTTTGGGCTCGAAGGCCTCGAGCATCTACTCGATACACAAGGCCGCGATGTTCGTGAATTGACGGCCGAAGAGAATGCCGTTCGGCGCAGCAGGATCGCCTGGTTGGCGAGTCTCGTCCTTGATCAAAACTTTAGCTCGGTCTTCAACGAAACGTTGTCCGGGCCAGAGTACCAACGTCAAGCGCGGTTTCATATCCTGACTTGGAAGGCCAAGCGCGCATGCGGTCACAGCGCGGAACGGACCGTCCGAACTGAAGCCGAACGCGCAAGACTGGTGCAAGTTTGGCAACCCTTCGAGTGGATGCATGAGGCGATCGAACTTCTGGCCACAGAGACAAACGTAGACAATGACCCACTAACACCGTTCCTAAAGCCGTTCCTGAACTTGTCGGCTCAGGGTGACAGCGCGGGCATTGCCGTTCGTCTTTTTCGTGACCTGCTGCCTGACCAGCCATCCCAACATTTGCCATCGAGCGAACAAGCCGAAAGCTCGGAACGCCGTCCAACCGTTACCTCTGCTATCGCATTGCAGACGCTAGCAAGCGTAGTCCCCCGGGATCAAATCCTTGCCTGTCTTGGGAGGCGCCATCACTTGTTGGCGCCGACTGCATCGACACCTTCCACGCCCAGCCTCCTCCTTCCGCCGCTTCCGGGCATTCGCGTACAACGACTGTTCTCCTGTCTAATCGATGAATCGACGCACGAAGGTGGAGTGGTAGCGCGGGGACTAGAGGCATTTGAACTGAACAACCCTGATCAGGGATTTCCTGCGTTCGTGGGCGCTGACGCCCAGGAAAATCTTCGCCCCCTGGCACTGAATTGGACACGCCACCACCTTCAAGCGACGGGGGGCCTAGTGTGTCGCCTAGAGGCGATGCTTTCGCCCGAGGATTTCCTTCGCTTACGTGTATCGACGGAATCGATGGGACAATCCTTGCCAGCGGGGAGCCTAAGGTCTGCCGCTCGCCTGTATAGGTCGATCGTCTCGGCTGTTCGCCATTTCTCTCATGAGCATTTGGATCTAGAGCTTGTCCCTGCGTGGCCTTACATCGCTGAGCTTTCGAATGGTGACAGCTACTATGTCATCGGTGAAGGTGTTTCGCGGGCGGAGATAGGCAATCGCGCCTTCGTCCGAGATGGTGGGCGAGCACTTCGAACAATCGAAGTACCTATTTACGAAGCCGATCTTTGGCGGGTCGGCGCGGCTGTCAGTGATTTTATTGGGCTGCACGACGACGTGACCAAGTTCAGTGACGCAGACACCGAAGTTGCTCTTGATGCGGCGGCGCTGGGGAATCCCGCGAGATATGTGCTGCGCTCTCAAATGCGAAAGCTTCGAGGGGCGTTTGCCGACTCGAGAATTAGCAAGAGACAGACCTCCGCGATCGGGTTGCCATCCAGTATTGAGCGTTCGCTTCGGCTGCTGGAAGGATTCCCGGACGAATCGCAAGCCCCCATCCAACAAATCATTCATGTGCTTGCGATCGAGGCCGAGTCTGCAGCGATGTATCTGTCATTTCGGGAACTATGGAACGGCACGGATGTTGTGGGGTTCCTGAAGGAGCTCACAAGCAGGGTAATCTCTCGCTTGCCTTTGTCGATCTCGCAGAATCTTGCACTGAATGCTGGCGATGGGATAGGGTTGCGGCGCGATCTCTGGGGGGTTCTCTGCTTTTCGAGGCAATTGCATTCTCAGAGTGATGCACCGGCGGTTTCGCAAGAACCTGCATGGCGGGCCCTATGCGCCGGAACTGTTTGCGTGGGAGTCTCCGTTGCGCTCGATGGAGTGATCGCATCAATACGCAGTCAAGGCAGTTTTGAGACGCATCATGCTTTTGATTTCCCTGCGGAATGGAACATCGCCGCTCCCCCCCAAACTGATTCGCAACCGGATCCGATCAATACCAGCGTTGTTGGTGGTGCTCGGCGACAGTCCGCGCGGACAGGTTTGGTCGATCAACTTAGATCTCTTGTTCGGTATCTGGGGCATCGGCTTCGTAGAGAGAGCACCTCGCCCAATCGTCTCTCGGACGGACTGTACGGCCTGCTGGAGACTATCGTTCGGAAGGTCGCCCAAGCAGAACACGCCCATGAGCAATCTGATGAATTGTTGGCGTGGCCGTTTGATTGCATCAATAATCAAGCACTCGACGTTCTCGACTTCGATTTGCTTGAGTCGACTGCGGCCTTTGTCCGGCAGCTTGACGCCGAGTTGGGTTTCGACGTGGTTTTGGCAAAGGAATCATCTTACGGGTACAACGCGCAAACTCGGCGCTTTGTCGATTCCCGAAACGGCTCGTGGGAAGCCACGCCCTGGATGATTTCGCAGTTCCCGCGTAGCGCGAAACACATAGAGGAAATGGTCCTTAACGGACGTATATTGCGGATCTGGTCGGAAGTCTATGACCGAGATTCCAGTCGACTGCTTTCGGTGTCCGCTCTTGGCGAACCCTTTGCGTCGATAGCATTTGAAAAATCCGCGACCGACTCGACGACACCCAACGACGTCGTGAGCGGCCAAACACCTCAGGACGATCGATCGAATAATGTTCCTGCTGCGCAAGGCCCGGCGAAAAGCGTCGACGATTCGCCGCAGCCGCAACGCTTAGGCGAGGCCACAACTGGCGCTGCGACACCTATTTCGATCGACAGCAATGCGACTACCCGCGCTCCAAGCTCTGCCATTATTGCTGAGACTAAAGAAAGGTCGGCTGTCAATGCCGCAGTGGAGGCCGCCCCCTCGGCGGACAAGCCAACTAATTCTCAGCACAAATCGATATCTTTCGATGCGCGCGCTTTTAGGAATAAGCAACGTCTAAGTTGGCAAACGCGGTCCGACTCAAATAAACGCGAGGCGCATATACGAATCGCACTGCTCCAGATGTCACTAGATATCACATACAAACATCCAATGATGGAGGCATGTCCGTCTCAATGGCCTTTTAGCAATGAAGCCAAGACTCGTTTGAAAGAGCAGCTTACGCCACGAGATCTGTACGAAATGCTCGCCCGCGCAACGGCAGGTACGGGCTCGGAGCATCACTGGAAAATGGGTACGTTCGATCCCGTTCAAATGATGAGCTGGGCGGAGCACCGTCGTCGTCGATTTCTTGAGCGAGTCATCGATAGCTGTGAAGCTTTCAAGGTTGATCTACTCGTGCTACCCGAATACTCGGTCCGTAGGGAAACGATCGAATGGCTGAAGGTCTATCTAGCGAACAAGCAGGTGGCTGTACTCGCTGGCACGTATATGGAGTTCCGGCAGGACCCTCCCTCTCACAATTTGACCGCTCAACTCACGCTGTTGTGGCCCGTTCCAAAGGAAATCGCCCGTCAAATGACGGCAGTTGGTGATCAACGCGCAGAGGACATCAACGGCAGTCAGGACCCCTTAGAACGCGGGTTGGTTCTTGAGTTTTCCCGACACAAGAAGTACAGATCCATAGCTCTCGACGAGCTATTCCGGCCATTGACTGGCACCCTGGCACCGCTCTTCAAGCCCGAAGAACTTACCAAGCAGCTTCAGGACCAAACAGGTTGGACACCGACGGCAAGTGCGGTCAGCGCTCTGCTCTCGCTGACCCGCTTACCGCTGAAGCATGTCCTTGAGCTAATCTGTTCCGAGGTCTTTCTTGTCTCAAGCCCCGCGAACTACCTGCACATGGCCGACGACTATGTGGATGTACGTCGGCGCTTTGGCGAAGCAGGCGATCCCACCGAAGTAGAAAGGGACCTTAGGGATCTCGCGAAACATCTCTCAATCACCGGCGATGGAAGCCGAGCTCGGCGATCAATTCTCGCCATACCTGCCGCGACATCGCGAAGTGCGGACTACTGGATTGCCGGTCAAGCTTGCCAATTGGCGGCGGGTACCACCTCGGTTTTCGCCAACGGAGTCGGAAAGGGACTTGTCGGTGGAAGCTGCTTTGTCGGACGAGGTAGTTGGAAAGCTCAGCGTGTAGAGCCTGGTTACCTCTCGACGATCACCCCTTATCACGGATGGTCGAAAGGTATCTACTATAACAATAAGAGCGACGCGTTGAGTGAATTCGATCAGGCAGTGGTGATTGCAGATATTGATCCATATAACATGCTGGAAGGGAAACCAAGGCCTCAAACCATGCCGGTGCCGTTGCAACTCGTTGCTTATCTCCCTTTGATTGAGTGTGTTAACTCACAGCAGACGGAAGAGGCAGTTTTTTTGTCGAACGGCGTGACGCCAATAGCTGGGCTTCATAGTAGCGGCTTCAAAAAGCCTACTTGCGATGAAGCTAGTTTCTGGTCAAGTGTTCAAACGGCCATCACGACGCCCACTGCAGCTAACTTTGACGCGGTATGGAAGCATTTTCCAGACGCCGATGCTGTTTCCTCGCGCGCCGCGGCCTTCTGGCATAACGGCGCTATCCAACCGTCGGCCGGATCTCATGCTCAAAGCGCGTCTGGCGCTCCTGCGCTTTATGACTGGATCGATGTTGACTTGTCGCTGTCAGGAACAGAGACGCTGAAACAAATCGACATTCCATCTTGGGTGACAGTGAAAAGGTAGCAGCCGACATCGAAGATGCGCGATGCATCTCCCTTGAATCCTTGGCGCAGATTTCTCGCTACCCCGTTCATGAACGCTCAACTACGCGGCTCGACCGGAAGGCCCATCTGCTCCCGAAGCTTACGCGTTTGCTCCACGATGGCCGTGCGCTCGTCCGTAACCTTGGGCGTCTTATGCAGCTCAACCCACCAGATATTGAGCTGGTCTTCCGGCACGTTGAACCGTTGCAACCAACCTTCCGTGGCAACGACCGTGCTCAAAAGCGGAGCGGTGCTATCGAGCGTCCCGTCCTGAAGCGTGTCAAGCGTATCCGCCACGATCGGGCGCAATGCTTGATTCAGCAGGACGTACGCCGCAGGCGGGGCGACAGGCTTTCCCGGGCCGTTGGAGATTCCGGATTCAGGCGCGGCGCCCGCTTGGATAAGCAAACCTCCGTTTTTGAGAGGCTCGCGGATGAACCAGTCAGGAGGGAGCACGAGCGATGACGCACCGCCGATTTCGCGGACCAGATCCGCGTCGAGCGCGTTCAGCCAATCTACGGTCTTGATCTTGGTGAACAGTTTGCGGACGTTTGAACGCATCGGGTCGCCGACATCGATTCCCGGGCCGAACCGACGCGCGTAGAAATACTCGCTCGCTTCGTTGGGCCGGCGATCCATCGGGGGTACGTTCACAGCGAATCCCGCGTGTCCGTGAACGGTCGGCAGTGCTTCAGCGAAAGCGTTGAACATCGCCTGGAACACGGCGGGGCGATGCACGAGGAACGCTCTCGGCACGGAAAAGGCGAGTCCGTCGAGCCCGCGCTTGCGCTCGGCCTTCCAGTCGCTGAGGGCGAACACAGTGAAATCGTAGAAGCCCGTGGCCAGCTTGTGCTCGGCGCTCGTCATCGCAACGGCGAGCGTCTGATCGGCAGGAACTGTACGCGCCAGGCGTACGAACCCCGGGGCCTGGTCGTATGCGGTCGGATCTTCCCCTTCGGCGTAGAACCAGCGCAAGGGGCCGGTCTTCGAGGGCGTTTGGCCGGCCGCTTCTTGCAGGGCGCGGTGGTAGTCCGTGATGGCGGCGTTGTACTGTTCAAAGCAACGCACCAGCGCTTGCCTGACTTCGGCGGTGAATCCGTTGCGGAAATACAGCACTCCCCGGACTACCAGTGCGGCGCCGGTGATGCCCTTGCGGTGCGCGGGTTCGTAAAGTCCAAAAGGCATGGTATCCGCGCGGCGCGGATCCGTGGCCCAGGCTTCGATCTCATCGTTCGTCATCGTATCAACTTACCAAGCAGGGGCTGGGGTGGGCGGCATCGGTGGGAGTGGAGGTCCCCCCGGAGCGGCGCTCCCACCACCGTACAGTTCGTCCAGATCGGATTGCGGCGCGGGCTGCCTAGAAGCCGCCGTCTTCTTCTGTCCATCATCGTCACCACACCCACATTCGGTGGCGCCGAGGTGCGCGAACTTTGCTGGACTTCCCGCGATTTCGATGTAGTCGTCCTCCTGATCGGGGCGATACCGATCCCCTGGAAACTTCATCTCCACGACCGTCTTGATATTCGATTGTACGGGCGGTTGCGACGGATCGTTCACGATCACTACGTCGGGACGGCGAACATCCCCGGACTGGTACTTCTTGCCCTTGCTGGGCCAGACGTCCCGAATCCATTGACGGACGCTCGAGTGAGGCTCCAGCGGATCGTCGTAATTCATAATCGGCGCCGGCGGCTCTTCGGTCATGTCATACGGCTGCTCCGGGCGGTACTCGGTCGGGACCCCAGTTCCATCTTTGGATACGTCATTCGCAAAGTCCAGGCGCTGCTCGACGCAGCGTTGGCGCTGTATCCTCCCGGCCTGCGTCGCGACACCAATGGACCTGCATTTGCAGAAGACGTGGCACAGAACCTCCCGGTCCTTTAGAGACAGCCGGGCGGCGCTTACGCTGACCTTGGTCGTTTGACCGTCGCCCGGGCTCATTCCCCCGGACGACGATCCCGGGGCATATCCGCTCATGCGTCGCTTCCCGGCTGGTGGAACAACAGAGATGAAGCGTCGTGCCCCTCAATCCAGTCGGTGAATCCGTTCGCGTCCGTTTTACCTTGGAGCACTCGGCCGTCGGCCGATGTGACGGTGTAGGTGTGTCCAGCGATGGGTTTGCGCGTGACATCGTCGAGCACCTGAAATCGCCCGCGGTGGAACGTGTCCGTGCTCGCTTGCGATAGCACGCTCTTACCACCGCCGATGGACCCGCCCGGACCGCTGGTCGGCTCGGCCGTCGTGTTGTTTTGCGAGGCGATGAGCGTAGCGCCGCATGCGGTCGTATCGCCTTCCGAGGCGACCGGCCGACCGTCGAACGTCACACCTAGGTTCTTGACCCCGACGATCGGATAGACGCCACCACACTTGGGACACGACACTTTGTCGCCCAAGAGCGCGATGGCGACGCCGTCTGATTTGTTCTCTGGAGAACACGCAAGCACGCGACCGCCATGCGAGGTCGTGTCGCCCTCGCGAATGAACGCAAAACTCATAACGCAATGCCCTCTCTTTTTTTAGTCGCAGGAATGTAGCACAGCGGTTTTTTCTCTAGCCACCCTGTCACTGTTGACAGTTGTTGCAAGCCGCACCTCTCGGCAGCAACGCTCAACGAAATTCCGGAGATGGAAAAAACGGGGGCTCGAACCGCTGACACCCGAATGAAGAACGGGATAAGGCGATCGACTAACAGACTGGCAGGACTATGTCATGCCGAGCACGATGCTCTAGCTACTGCGAGGGGCCACTGGCATCCAGCCGCTGACGCATCCAGCCGTCAATATCCTTGAGCGTGTCGACTTCGATGCCAAGGAAGCCGTGCGGCGAGTGACCGCCACAGTCAGACTGCTTGTCGCCGCCTCCCTCGTCCGATTCCTCGGTGATGAAGGCGACGTTGTTGCGCGAGGCCAGGCGCTGGCCGCCCGCATAGTTGGCGACGGGGCAAACGTCGTTCTTGTTCGAGACGATCAGCACCCTGCTGCGGTACTGCTCTGGCACGTCGAGGTCGGAGATGCCGGGATGCTTGATGGCAACCGACTCTGGCGAGGTCAGCACGTACCCGTCAGCCAACTCCGGTGCGTGCTCCAGCACATTGCCCACCGTGACGGTCCCACGACTCGTACTGACCAGAGCGATTTTCGAGTTCGGGAAGCGCTGGCGAACCTGTGCAACGATTGCCCTCTGGTCGGTCAACGCTTCCTTGCTGCGCCGGAAGTAGTCATTCATGCCTCGTTGCTGCATGTCGGACGGCGCATCGACCAGGACAGCGGCGTAACCGCGGACTACCCAGAAGTGGGCGGTTCGCACGACGAAGTTGCCCCGCGAGCTGGTGGCCCCAGTGTCGTCGAGCCGGAGTGTGCCATCGCCACCGCTGTACAGAACGACAACCATTGACGGATTCGGCGACGGCGACTCGATGAAGATGCTTTGTGTCACACCGTCGCGCGTCGGGAAGGCCACAAGGTCGCCACGATCAAGCGGCACCGCGTACGCGTGAACAGCAACGAGCAGGGCGACCACGGCACAGCAAAAACGCTTCATGTTTGATTTCCCTACGTACTGTGTCAGTCCAACATCTCGTCCAGCATGCGGAGCATGTCGAGCGCGTTACCCGCTATGCCGACACCGCGACTCGGATCGATGGCAAATTCTCGTGGATTGATGCGAACGACACGCGGGCCGCTCCGCTCACTGAACCGCCGCACTGTCGGAATCGCACGACCGGCACCGAGTTCGACGACGACCGGCTTCCGTACGGTGGATAGCCAATTCCTGAGCCGCGTCATCTGCTGCTCCGTTCGCGTTTCGATCCACGCCCCATCGCCGAACATTAGAATGTTCGGCCGCGCCATTCCTGCGCAGCGCGGGCATGCCGGTAACGGCGACAGCAAACGGCAGTGCGCTTCGTCGACCTCCGCGCGCAGTTCGTCGGCGGGCCACAGATGCGCGCGGCACGCATCGACACACTGGAGCCAGTGAATCGACCCGTGACATTCCGCTACCTGCGCCTCCGTGAAGCCGGCCTTCTGGAAATGCCCATCCACATTGCTTGTGAACACGAACGCGCTGTGTTCCATCCTATCGGCCCACTTGCGCAGAATGCCGTAGCCGTCATGGGGAACGGTGCGCCGGTACAGATTGAGCCGGTGCCCGTAAAATCCCCAAGCGCGAGCCGGGTCCTGTCGAAAAGCGACGGGATTGGCTATGTCCTCGAAGCAAACGCCCTCAGCTTGCAACGCCGGATAAGCGCGCCAGAATCCCTCCGCGCCACGGAAATCCGGCAGGCCCGAGTCGACGCCCATGCCAGCGCCGGCTGTAATCAGGAGGCCATCGGCGTCGCGCAGCCATTGAACCGCGCGTGCGAGGACTTCATCCAAACTATCGGTCATCGTCATGCGTCACCTCGGGCCCACGGCCTTACCACCATTCCCGTCGATTCAGCACGGTTTTCCGATAGTAGTCGACGTTCGCGCACTGCTTGAACATGATGGCTGATACGATCCAGAGAAAGCGGTCGACCGGAAAACCGACGGCATTGCCCACGATTTCGAGAATGAAGTCGATGACGAGGACGACGACCAGCAACGTAATAGCCTTGCGCCACAGGCCAAGATAGAGATAGTAGAACGGCCCGAACACGAAGGCCCACAGGTTCGAGGTAATCAGTCTTTTCTCTTTGCCCGTAAGCTGTTTTCCTTCGGGCCACCGCCACCAACGGGTGCGTTCACCGCCCGCCTTCTCGATGGCGGCAAACCGTTGACGCCATTTCTCCGAGAAGCCGCTGGTATCAACTGCTGCTGCCGTGGAAACGTCGAAATTCGGCCCCGCAGCACTCTCGCGCATGCCCCGCAACGCACCCGTCGAAGCTTCCTTGCCGCACCCGGCGCAGAACACAGCGCCCTCTCCCAACTGCGTGCCACATTGCTCACAAAATCCCATGATCCGATCCCCGTTTGCTTATCGTTCTTACTGAGCGTTGGCGTCGCCCGTTTGGGCGATCTTCGTCAGGACGGTGCTCTCATACTGATACCAGGCCGTCAAGCACGACACGTCCTTGCAATGGCTTTCACGGTAGTTCCATTGCTTACGAACTCGGTCGCCGAAAGCCTGTTGATCTCGCGCGGACGCTCTTGCCTGTTCGAGCATCTTCGCCAAACTCAAGTCCGATGCCGCTAGCATCGGGTCATGGCAAATCAAGTACTGCGGAAGAGAACCTGCGGTGCCGCAGTCGAAGCTCGTCTGATAAGTCGTTCCCGCCGCACTCGGTGCGGGGGCGGGTGAAGCCGCTTGCGCGGGGGCCGAGGAAGCCGCCGGGGACGCGGTAGAAGGGGCGCTCTGAGCGCTGTCCGTGGCATCGCTCGCCGGCGTTGCGACCACCGACGGCGGCGATTGCGGCGCGGGCTGCGTCTGGGTCGCTGACACGGCCGAGGCGAGGCTCGATTGCCCCGCTTGATGCTGCGAAGCGGCTTCCAATTGCGCGATACGGTTCAGGTCATCCGACGACACCTTCCGAACGAACGCGAGCGATGCCTGCGTCCCGTCCCATAACGTTGCGTTCAGATGGAACGTCGTATGGGCCGAGTCCCAGACTTTGCGAATCGTGATGATGTGCGATTGGCCGTCCGGCGCGGCGAGCTTTAGATTGACCGTCTCGTTGATCGCATCGACGTCGCCAACGGTGACCGGCATAAAGCTATCGCCAAGCACGGAATCGAACTTGTTGTCGGCGTAGTTCAGCATCCACAGCCCGGAATTGTCGTCCGGGTTCCAGACACCGGAGATATCGCTCAGAAGCGCACTCTTTTTAGCTTGCTCGGGATCAGCGCTCGCGGCCGACGCGGCTGCAGAACTCTGCTGCGAGCCCGAGCTTTGCCCTTTATCACACCCCGCCAACATTGCAGCGGCCAAGGCCGCCAGCAAAATCCCCGACGAAATCCGACTACCTGTCTTCATGGTTGTTTTCCCTGATATCAAAACATCAGCCGTAGCTGATAAGGGCACTTGGCTAGCCCCGGTGTGCTTGCCGCTCGACGCGGCAACATACTATATCCACATATGGGATATTTCAAATGCGGATCTAGGATCCGCGAATGCCCCATCCAATCCACGATCCCCGTAACCAGCGTATCGCGGTGCTGCTCACAAGCATCCGAAAGCAGCGGGGACTTCTTCAGGAAGATGTCGCGAAGCGGTTAGATCGTCCGCAATCATTTGTGTCGAAATACGAGAGCGGGATGCGCCGACTCGACCTCGTGGAGTTGCTCGACATTCTCGGCGCGCTCGAAGTGGACCCCCACGATTTCATCGACAAGATCCAGGCTGAGCCGATGAAATCGCTACCTCGATAACACCAATTGCAGTTGCGGGCTTGACGCGCTCTGCAATATCGACCACGTCGTTAAGGCGCTCTGCGCACCATGGCGCGGCAGAGGCCACCGAGCCCCACCCGACCCACATCAGCTCGATCGAGCGCGGCGAGCGCAACATTTCCATCTGCAACATCGCACGCATCGCGAACGCGCTCGGCGTGCCGATGGTAGAACTCGTCGCGGCTCAAGCGAGCGAGGCCGGGACGGTCACGCCAGTATCGGGCGATACGCGCAATCGGTATCGCTAGCCCTCGGCCGTTACGCCGGAGCCAGTAACCGTACGCTAGTATTCCGATGGGAACAACAGCGTTGTGACGCTGCGATCCGCTTCGGTGATGAGCCACACCTTCCGGCCGGCAATCTCATAGGACGATAGGATGCGGGAACCCTCTTTGACTGCTTGCTCGTTGGCCAGAGCGTCTTGGGGTGGGACATCGCCCCAATCGCCCCGCACGTGACGCCGCAAGTACGGATCGGCCTGAATGCCATGGCGTTCGAGATGCTTCAACAGTCCACGGGTTGCGACTACCCTCCCTACCCGGAACAGCGGTAACGGCGTTTGCAGTGATCGGCACGTTTCGAAGTTGCCTTCGGCTGCTGCGTGGTCGACGGTCATGCGAATCTCCTTAAACATTGGCCCACGTCGATAAATGGCCCCCAGAAACGCGAAAAGCCAGGCGCATAACGCTCTGGCTTTCGATGCGATCTGGCGGGTGACCGTTAATCGCCCGTGGGATTACTTGCTGGCGGTTGCTTTGGTGTTCATTGCGTGAATTCCGATAATCCAATGACCAGCGATATTCTTGAAGTTAGTACGAATGCGATCAGATGGTTTGCATCCAAGCGAAGGATCGAGCGCATATTCGATTGCCGTGCCGGGAGCGTGAGACCCGCGAGCGCGGTGGAAAAGGATATGCCGCCCCACTTGCATATCCTCATGGAACTCGATAAGAATTAGTGCCAAATCTGGAATATCCGACACTTTAGAAATCTGCTTATATACTGTTGCCACTAAACCCAGTTGTGCAAGCAGCGCCGCAATCTGACTTTCCCCGTAGTAATACGGCCCTCGTTCCGGATGTCGAAGCTTGGAGATAGCGATTTCTCGCACCTGCTCAATCGTCTTCCCGGAAATCATGGCGCAGCAACTCCAGATGTCATCGAAGTCGTTGGTCTGCGCCACGAACGGAAATGCAGGCGTAAATGTTGTCGGCGTGCTCTCGACGGTGGTTGGGATAGCGATGGCAGGCATAGAAGCTCAGTTCAGAATGCAAAAGGAAAGCGCGCAGCAACGCCTGCCTGCCGGCATCGGGCATTTCGGGTGAATCAGAGGGAAAAATGAGACAGGAATCCGGCCAATCTCTGGCGGATATACTCAGGCATGCGCTGCGGCGCGAGCGGCGAGCCGAAAACCGGTCTTTGATCGTGTTTCGGCCGTATCGTCATTTTATCAGGGCCAAATCATGCCCTCAACGATCAAATAACTTTGGCGGGCACGCGAAAAACGAAAAATTTATCTCCCGCCCCAAGCTAATGGAATTTCAGCGACTTCCAGATTTCCCAGAATAAATTATCCATCGTGTGGCGGACAACATCGAAGATGATCTATTGAGGGATGGGAAGCTCGCCCTTGGCCGCGTCGAGAATAGAGCGGTCATTCATTTCCATTTCCTCAAGTGAGCGATCTATAAGATTTTTCACCATCCGGAACTGGGCAAAAGACTGGTTTACCGGCTTTCCTTCCTGGAATTCGTAATATGACACACCCCCGAGAAGCTCCTTCATTCCTTGACGAGCATACAAAACGGCATCGATTAAATCGATTTCCGCAAGCTTTTCGAGCGTAAGCGCGTGAAAAAAATCGTAAATCTCCTGAGCTGATCGCTTAATGGTTGCGACGTAGATGTCATTGACCGTCATATCAGTGCTTAGTGCCAATGATGATCGATAGAGACTCCCGTTCTCGATCTGCATTAGGAAAAAGCTCGCAGTGCCCAGTAAACGTTGAATACCCATGATGAGAGCCTGACGTTCGCGCATTCGGCGTCGGGAGTCCTCACGTGCGAGAAGAATTGCCGCGAAAACTGCGGCTACGGTCCCACCGCTTCCAGCCCACGTTGCCCAGTCCCCAGTCTCATGGGGTGGCCATTTGACGAACGCTGTGGCAACCCCCACTCCGATCAAAGTGACCAACGGTCCAATCCAGTCTGTTTTCTTTATCATAGGTGCTTATGTAGATGTCCGGTATAGCGGTGCTCCGCCCGCGGATAAGATCGATTACGAACCTCAGTCACCAAGCATGCAACTACCGGGGTGGAAGAATGAGGCTGACGAAATCGCCTCGGACGAACTGGAGCCAGTAGTGTTTTAGGCGCTCAATTCGCGCAACTCCACCATCATGCTTCAACACGTGCTCCGCAAAGTGGCGGAACTGTTGCGCGGACAACCAGCCGGAACGCATGTTGTGCCGATCAAATCGAAAATCGGCGACAAAGAAAGTCGACTCGTATTCGAAGGTATTCTTTCTACCCACGGAATCTTTACTCAACTGTCGTCGCTGCACTGTGACGTGGATGCCCCGGTCACGAAATCCGAGCAACTTCTTGAAAAGATCGAACGCTTCAAGATCAGCGAAGTACGAATGCTTTAAAACTCCACAGACAAACGGATAATTTCCGCTTTCACGAAACAGATGCTCGCACGCGAATTTCGCAACGACGGTTCGATGATTCCCTCCCGAATCACAGTACCACGGACCACCATTCAATGAGCTAAAATACATGTCATTCTTCACCTCCCCCGAAAAATAGTACGATGGATTTTCATCGTACTTCCGAAAGGCGAAATCCATTTTGGATGGTTTGTACTGAGGATCTGTTACCGCCTCCAACCATGTCTGCCCGGCATAGTGCCCATCTTGGCCGATGACCTGGCGCATGTCGATTTGCGATAGCGGCTCGGACACCTCCCGGGTGACAAAATCGATCACGTCTGCCATGCCATGACGGTCGAATATCTCTTCCCAATTACGAATTGTTTCGTGGGCCCAGGCTGGAGGGTTCTCAATAACAGTTTCGATGAATGGGTTGCTCAAACAGGTGCTCCGATCAGTTGGGTGTGTTCTATAGTGCAGGCACACTATGAGTAACGGCACCGCCAGCTAAGACTTTAGCGCAGCCCGGCAATGCTGTACCGGGGGAACACCGATTCTCGTCGCTTGGTTCTATCGATTTGCTCCTGCCAGTGCCCACCTCGACGTAGCTCGTCAGGAATCGTGCCGACCAATGTATTCACGCTTATCTGCAGATTGCCGGCCGATACGCCTCGGCGCAATGTCGCGCGGGTGTCGCAACGGCGTGTCAACACTTGGGCACAGACGACCCCTCACCGATGCGCAGCTCGCCGAACACTCCAGGCCAGTTACATCGGCAAGTTGATGACGCCAACTATTGCCCAATAGCGTAACATCGTAAGAAAATGGTCGTCTGTTCCAACGATAGAATAGCTACGTCAGCAATATGCCTCGGACGCGGTTTGGCTGCAATTTGCCTTAGGGTCCTAGGCATTATTTTGACAATCCGTCAATGAGTACCAAAAGGGGTGCAATATGAAAGACGGGTGGCAACTTCCGCTCGCCACACTGGTGATGGTGATTTTGTTTGCTGCGTTCAATGCTAAGCCGATGGCAACCGCCGCCGATATTGCAGCATGGGTGCAGGGGGTGGGCTCCCTGGCAGCAGTAGGCTCGGCCATATGGATTTATTGGCGGCAATTACAAGACAAAAATGCAGATCAGAAAGCCGAGATTCGGGCGTTCGTACAGGCGATGCGCACAGAGGTGGACACGTTTTGGAAAATCCACTGTCGCGATGTTCAACCCCAGCTTAAAGATTTCAGAAAAAGCCGCTTTGATGGACACGCCCCACTGTATGCCGATCAATTAATGATTTATCGGACCACCCCCACGGCTATTGGAAAGATCGACGATCCGGAATTACGCGATTTGGCGGTAAAAGTACATGCCATCGCCTATGCCATGATAGGCAGATTCATGTTAAATGCGTCTATACTTAGGGATTTGCGACCGCTAGAACCATTCTACCATCAGAATGGCAAGGAATTCATGGTAGTCGACGAACTATACAAAGCACTGAGTGAAACACGTAAGCAGCTAAAAGATCATGACCGGGAGCTTAGCGAAATAGTGCCAACTTTCCTGGCGCGAGCGAATGCTTGGTTAGAAAAACCCCCGGAACGTAATCACAACAAAGCCGGCGGCAGTTGGAAACGCATTGCAAGGCTATATCGGCTCTTCAACTCAAAACACTGCAAGCGTCACAAATAGGAAAAGAAGCCAATTATGATCGACGCTGCAGCAGCGCTGACCGGCTTCCGCCACTTCGGTGCTGCCATGATGAAACACAAGGCTTTCCTACTAGGAGCAACGTAATTGCGTAGAATGACAGCTAGCCAGCCAAACCATCCAGTGCCGCCAAGTGTGAGCCCCACACAGTTAAGGCGTGCTTCCGCTCTTCGAAATAGGTATGAAGATCGTAGAGACCCTCGACGCCAGGCAATTTATGATTGAGACACATCTCTGAAATATCTCGAGAAATACCGAGTGCTCTCATATGGCTTTTCGCTGTCGATCGTAAGTCATGAGGTGTGAAGCGACGGATTTTCGGCTTATGCTCAACGAACCAGTATTCGATTGCGCCTCCAATTGTATTACGGTTGATTTGTGCGTCACCACCCTGCCGCATTCGTCTGCTCGCAGCGCGCGTTGGCAAGACGTATGCTGAATTACCTCCTAGCTTCTTCAACTCGAGAAGCCACTCCGTGACCGGGTATGTTAGCGGAACTTGCATTCCACGACCCGTTTTCGTGGCCGTTATTGTCCAGACTCCTTGTTCGAGATCGATGTTCTCCCAACGGGAGTTGTACAGCTCCTCAGAGCGAACCGCAGTCCCAAGCAATACTCGGATTGCAAGCGCGTTCTCTCGTCGGAAGCTCCCCTTGAACACAACTTGCAGTTCGTCATTGGAAAGCATCAGGCGTTGGCGAATTGGCGGCCTTCGTCCGATTACCGCATTCAACTCGATCCCTGCACAGGGATTTGCTACGATCAACCGCTTGCCAACCGCATGACGGAATACCGCCTTCATGGCGCAAAGCAACGTGTAGGACTCGCTCCACGAAGAATGGGTCTCCTCGATTGCCACCGCGATGTCGAGCGAAGTGACCTGCGAAGCAGTCAGCGAGCCAAGCTTGAATTCGGCACGATCCAGGTTGCGCCCATAGCTGCTTTGAGTGCTAGCGGCCAGCCCGACCAGCACCTTTTCACGATAGTCTGCGATCAAATTCCGGACGGTTGAATCTTTGTACGACAGGATGATTGCTCGGCGTTTGTCGAGAGCGGGATCGCCACCGCCGTCTACCTTCACACGCTCTTCCCTTGCGATCTTGCGCGCCTGAGTGAGACTAATATCGGGGTAGTTGCCGATCGTCAGTTCTTTCTGACGCCCACCATATCGATACCGGAGGATCCAAGTAGCCGTACCGGCGCGCGACAGTGTGAATGTCAGTCCGCCGCCGTCCGAGCGCGCCAACGGCATAGGAAGTTCCAAAACCTCACGCGTGTCGGGATCGGTGATCGTCGGGGTGCGTCCTTCCTTGACATCGCGCATCCAACGTTGCAGCAACAAGGGCTCAAGGCCCTGTCTGGTTCCATTTTGTCTTGGCATACATGGTCTTTATGAGTAGCTAATCAACCCAACTACACGGCTAGCTACTCATCATATTGGCGACACTGCTAGACGCCAATGGATTGAGATGATATTCAAATGCTTATTTTTCAACGAATTACGTGAGCATTGTGGATGTCGATAGACCTCGAAGCATCCACTCCAAAACGATACGACATTGTGTTGATGTAGGTCCGCCGAGAGCCGAGGAGTTCCTCTGCCCACGACAGTCTAAGAGCCGGCACTCGAATCGTAAGGCTGAGCCCGAATCGCAGCCAGTTTGACGTACAGCGTGCTCCTCGATATTCCCAGCGTTCGAGCGGCCATAGTCATATTCCCATGGGCATTCGCGATGGCATCGAGTATCGCTTTTCTTTCCATTTCCTGCAGGCGTCCAGACGAAGCAGGTATTGACGTTGAGGTTGATATGCCAAATGAATTTTTGGCAATCTGTGAAATGACGAGCGGTAGTAGCGAAGTGTCGATGACGTTGCCTTCGCACAGCGCGAACATCACCTCGAAGACATTCTGCAGTTCGCGTATGTTGCCCGGCCAACCATAGCTGAGGAGCGCTTGCTGCACGGCTGGCTCAAGTTGCTTAGGCTCGCAGCCATACTTGCACGCCATCTTGCTGTTGAGATGCTCGGTGATTGCCTCGATATCGCCAGGCCGCTCGCGCAGCGCCGGTAATTCCAGGCTGACGACGCAGAGGCGGTGGTACAGATCTTCACGGAATCGTCCTGCAGTTACTTCTTTGCGCAGGTCGCGGTTAGTGGCTGCGATCAGACGTACCGACACGCGCCGCTCGCGGATATCGCCCAGGCGGACCACAATCCCATCCTGCAGTACACGCAGTAGGTGGGGCTGCATATCAAGCGGCATCTCGCCAATTTCATCGAGAAACAGGGTGCCGCCGCCGGCCTGCTCGAACTTGCCCGGCAGACCACCACGACGAGCGCCGGTGAAGGCCCCTTCAACATAGCCGAAGAGTTCGCTGGCAAGCAGTTCCCGCGTCAAGGCGCCGCAATTGACCGCAACAAAAGGCCCATCGGCTCGATGACCCGCCCGATGCAGCGCGCGGGCGAAGAGATCCTTCCCGGCGCCGGTTTCGCCAAGGAGCAGAACTGGCAGATCCAGAGGGGCGATGCGGCGAGCACGCGCCTTGGTCGCCTTCAGTACCTCGCTTTCACCGATGATGTCGCCGAAAGCATCGTCGCCTGCCGGCGTTGCCACAGCCTTGGGCAGCGATATGGCGCTGCGCTTACCCGCCCCCGTGGGAATGACGAGCATCGTACCCAAGGTACCTTCATGATCCTTCACTGGGTGCAACCATTCGGGACGGAGCCATTCCGGACGTTGGCGGGCCCGATCGACCTCCGACAGGACAAGGTCGAGTCCTAGCACTTGGTTGCCAACCTGTAGGGGCAATCGCAAGTCATACATGTCTTGCGCCGACTGCGCATTTCCGTTAGAGCGAACAATGCGCCCTCGGCCGTCGACTAGCACAACATAGTCGCTGGCGTAACGTATGAAATTATCGATGGATCGAGTCAGAAGCCGTTCGTGGAGAACAACATCGCGGCGACCCAGTTCGCATTCGATCTGCTTAGCAGCAGCCACCACCAAGCCCAGCGTGTGACCATGAAGCGTTTCCTTGACGCCGGAGACATCCACGACTCCCAGGAGGGTGTGATCGAAGGGGTCAAATATAGGAGCAGCAGCGCAGGTCCAGCGCTTAACCTCTAAGCAGAAATGCTCGTTGGCATGGATCTGAACTGCGGCGCCGGTGGCGATTGCCGTGCCGATCGCATTGGTGCCGATGACATCCTCATTCCAGCAGCCCCCGGTGGCCAAGTTGACTTCCTCACCAACGCTGCGGACTTGGGTCCCGCCATTGAGATGGAGAATGGTGCCGCTCGAGTCGCAAAGCATGATGAGGGTGCCACATTCCCGCAGGATTTCGCGCAGGCTTTCGAGTGCCGGATGCGCGACATCGCAGAGATCTCTGTTTTGCCGCTGTAATTGGTGGACACGTTCGGCGGCAGCCCCGGGGGCAGCGTGCTTAGTTGGATCCACAGCTTCAGAACGGCACCGTTGCCAAGACGAGAGTACGACTTTGCGCACGCCTTCCCCACCCAACGGCTTGTCCTGCAGAAAGCGCTCCCAGGCTGACTCCACGACGGGTTCGTCGCTGATGCGGGGGATCAGAGCACCGCAATGAGAAAACGGCATCGGACGATCACTCTCAATTGAGTCTCTAACGGTAGCCCCGCGCCATGACCAAGTCAACAAATCTCCTTTGCATCAATAACTTGTGCTCTGCAGCAAAGGACCGGCCCGCAGTCGAAGAATCGTTGTCCGATCAGCGTCAGAGAGAAGTCCAGCGAGATGGGATCAGGTGTGCGGATGCAGGTCTGGACAGTCGTTTCAGGGACTTGTCTGAGGGAAACCATCACCAAGTAGCCGTTTGCAGTCCGTAGATCAGAATGCGTCCGGCTCCCGGACATCGCCACGCAAGTGTCTGGAATCCGGACAGCGCCGACAGACAACCTGCGACTCGCGATCCCGCTAAAGAATGCGTGCGCCCCATTGATTTCAATCACACGCCCGGCTTCTCACTCGGCCAGCCTAGTCTTGGCACACCCTTTGCAGTGTATCCGGCGTGGAAACCCCCACGATGATTAAAGCAATGATAGGAGACGGATATGCAACAGCAATCTAGCGTGCAGGTGATGGGCATCGATGCCGGTGGCACGATGACCGACACCTTCTTCGTCCGCTCAGACGGCCGTTTCGTGGTCGGTAAGGCGCAGAGCAATCCCGGAGACGAATCCCTCGCCATCTACAACTCGTCACAGGACGCCCTGGCCCACTGGGGCCGGACCGTCGATGACGTGTATCCGGAGCTGGCCACCTGCGTCTATTCCGGCACTGCCATGCTCAACCGCATCCTGATGCGCAAGGGCCTCGATGTGGGCCTGATCTGCAATCGCGGCTTCGAGCAAATCCATTCGATGGGCCGCGCCCTGCAGAGCTATCTGGGCTATGCGCTGGAAGACCGCATCCACCTCAACACTCACCGGTACGACGAGCCCCTGGTGCCAGTCTCCCGCACACGCGGGGTCACAGAGCGCACCGACGTGCAGGGCAAGGTCGTCATCCCGCTGCGCGAGGACGAGGTTCGTCAGGCCACGCGCGAACTGGTGGAAGCCGGCTCCCAGGCCGTCGTCATCTGCCTGCTGCAGTCGCATAAGAACGAGGCGAGCGAGTTGCGCGCCCGCGATGTGGTTAAGGATGAACTGAAGAAGCTGAAGGCGGACATCCCGGTCTTCGCCTCGGTGGATTACTACCCGTCGCGCAAAGAAAGCCACCGGATGAACACCACAATCCTCGAAGCTTATGGTGCCGAGCCCTCGCGCCAGACGCTGAAGAAAGTCAGCGACCGTTTCAAGAAGCACGGCGCCAAGTTCGACCTGCGTGTGATGGCCACGCACGGCGGCACGATCAGTTGGAAGGCCAAGGAACTCGCCCGCACCATCGTCTCCGGCCCGATCGGCGGCGTCATCGGCTCCAAGCTGCTGGGCGAATACCTGGGCGACGAGAACATCGCCTGCTCCGACATCGGCGGCACCAGCTTCGACGTGGCGCTGATCACGAAGGGCAACTTCGCCATCAAGTCGGACCCCGACATGGCCCGCCTGGTCCTGTCCCTGC
This sequence comes from Paraburkholderia sp., assembly GCA_004322045.1. Classification (GTDB taxonomy): domain Bacteria; phylum Pseudomonadota; class Gammaproteobacteria; order Burkholderiales; family Burkholderiaceae; genus Trinickia. The sequence goes on along the minus strand of SCRN01000033.1, from coordinate 91,370 downwards.
CGCTGGTGGCGATGGATTCCGTCGGCGCCGGCGCCGGCAGCTTCGTGCGCCTCGACCCCTACAGCAAGTCGATCAAGCTCGGCCCGGACAGCGCCGGCTACCGCGTCGGCACCTGCTGGCCGGAAAGCGGCCTCGACACGGTGTCCGTGTCCGACTGCCACGTCGTGCTCGGCTACCTGAACCCGCAGAACTTCCTGGGCGGCGCCATCAAGCTCGACGTGCAGCGCGCCCGCGACCACATCAAGGCGCAGATCGCCGATCCCCTCGGCCTCTCGGTCGAGGATGCCGCGGCTGGCGTCATCGAGCTGCTCGACCTTACCCTGTCCGAGTACCTGCGCGCCAACATCAGCGCCAAGGGCTACAACCCGGCGGAATTCACCTGCTTCTCCTACGGCGGTGCCGGCCCGGTCCATACCTACGGCTACACCGAGGGCGTCGGCTTCAAGGACGTCGTCGTGCCCGCCTGGGCGGCCGGCTTCTCCGCCTTCGGCTGCGCCTGTGCCGACTTCGAGTACCGCTACGACAAGTCGGTCGACCTGGGCGTCGCCCAACTCGCCCCCGACGCCGACAAGGCCGCGGCCTGCCAGACCCTGCAGGAAGCTTGGGCCGAACTGGCCGTCAAGGTCATCGACGAGTTCGTCATCAATGGCTACAAGCCCGAAGACGTGCTGCTGATCCCCGGCTACAAGATGCAGTACATGGGCCAGTTGAACGACCTCGAAATTGTCTCGCCGGTCACCAGCGCCGCCACCGCCGCCGACTGGAACCAGATCGTCGACGCCTTCGAGGACACTTACGGCCGCGTCTACGCGAGCTCCGCGCGCTCGCCGGAACTCGGCTTCTCGATCACCGGCGCCATCCTGCGTGGCATGGTCGTAACCCAGAAGCCGGTGCTGCCGGAAGATCCGAATTCCGGCCCGACGCCGCCGCAGGAAGCCTATCTCGGCACCCGTCCGTTCTACCGTCACAAGAAGTGGGTGGATGCCGCGCTCTGGAAGATGGAGGCCCTCAAGGCCGGCAACCACATCGTCGGTCCCGCGATCATCGAATCTGACGCCACGACCTTCGTCGTGCCCGACGGCTTCGAAACCACGATCGACAAACACCGCCTGTTCCATCTCAAGGAAGTGAAGTAAGGAGACCGCCATGAATATGATGAGCACGAAAGAACTCGGCTTCGCCGACCTGCTGAAGAACGGCCAGACGCTCAAGCAGTTCCGCGATGGCATCATCGAGCGCACCAAGTCCACCGGCTATTACAACGGCATCGAAAAGCTCGAATTCCGGGATAGCGACCCGATCAGCTACGAGAAACTGTTCTCCAAGCTGCGTGGTGGTCTCGTCCATGCCCGCGAGACGGCGAAGAAGATCGCGGCCAGCCCGATCGTCGAGCAAGAAGGGGAGCTCTGCTTCACCCTGTACAACGCTGCCGGCGACTGCATCCTGACCTCGACCGGGATCATCATCCACGTCGGGACGATGGGCGCGGCGATCAAGTACATGATCGAGAACAACTGGGAAGGCAACCCCGGCATCAACCCGGGCGACATGTTCACGACCAATGACTGCGCCATCGGCAACGTGCATCCCTGCGACATCGCCACCATCGTCCCGATCTTCTGGGAAGGCCGGCTGATCGGCTGGGTCGGCGGCGTCACGCACGTCATCGACACCGGCTCGGTCACTCCGGGCTCGATGTCCACCGGCCAAACCCAGCGCTTCGGTGACGGCTACATGATCACGTGCCGCAAGACCGGCGTGAACGACGAGCCCCTGCGCGACTGGCTGCACGAGTCGCAGCGCTCGGTGCGCACGCCGAAGTACTGGATCCTTGACGAGAAGACCCGCATCGCCGGCTGCCACATGATCCGCGAGCTGGTCGAGGAAGTGATCCGCGCCGATGGCATCGAGGCCTACGAGAAGTTTGGCTTCGAGGTCATCGAGGAAGGCCGCCGCGGCCTGATGAGCCGTGTCAAGGCGATGACCCTGCCGGGCAAGTACCGCAAGGTCTCCTTCGTCGATGTGCCCTTCAAGCACGACGACGTGCAGGTGTCGAACGCCTTCGCCAAGCTCGACTCGATCATGCACTCACCGGTGGAAATGACCATCCGGCCGGACGGCAAGTGGCGCCTCGATTTCGAGGGTGCGAGCCGCTGGGGTTGGCACACCTTCAACGCCCACCAGGTGGCCTTCACCTCGGGCATCTGGGTGATGATGTCGCAGACCCTGGTGCCGACCCAGCGTATCAACGACGGCGCCTATTTCGCCACCGAGTTCCGCCTGCCCAAGGGCACCTGGTGCAACCCGGACGACCGCCGTACCGGTCACGCCTATGCCTGGCACTTCCTGGTCTCGGGCTGGGCGGCCCTGTGGCGCGGCCTTTCCCAGTCCTACTTCAGCCGCGGCTACCTCGAGGAGGTCAACGCCGGCAACGCCAACACATCCAACTGGCTGCAAGGCGGCGGCATCAACCAGGACGGCGAGATCCACGCGGTCAACAGCTTTGAAGCCAGTTCGTGCGGCACCGGCGCCTGCGCCGTCAAGGACGGTCTCAACCACGCAGCCGCCATCTGGAACCCGGAAGGCGACATGGGCGACATCGAGATCTGGGAAATGGCCGAGCCATTGCTCTACCTGGGTCGCAACGTCAAGGCCAACTCTGGCGGCTACGGCAAATTCCGCGGCGGCTGCGGCTTCGAGACGCTGCGCATGGTATGGAATGCGCAGGACTGGACCATGTTCTTCATGGGCAACGGCTTCATGAACAGCGACTGGGGCATGATGGGCGGCTACCCTTCCGCCACCGGCTACCGCTTTGAAGCCCACAACACCGGCCTCAAGGAGCGCATCGCCCTCGGCGACTCCCTGCCGCTGGGCGGCGATTTCGATCCGGCCCGTCCGCACTATGAGCGCCACATCGACGCCACCGCCAAGGTCAAACGCGACAAGCAGTGCGTCACCACCGAGGACTGCTACGACAACCATGACCTCTACCTGAACTACCTGCGCGGCGGCCCCGGCTTCGGCGACCCAATCGACCGCGACCCGAAGGCCATCGAAGCTGACCTCAACCAGAAGTTCCTGCTGGCCGAGTACGCGGAGAAGGTCTACGGCGCCGTCTTCACGCAGGACGCCAAAGGCGTGTTCACGGTGGATGCCGCCAAGACCCAGGCCCGTCGCGTCGCAATGCGCAAGGAGCGTCTGGCCCGGGCCGTGCCGACCCGCGAGTGGATGAAGGAAGAGCGCGAGCGCATCGTCAACAAGCACGCCTCCGTCCAGGTCCGGCACATGTTCGCCACCAGCTTCGCCCTGTCCGAGAAGTTCACCCGCGAGTTCAAGGCGTTCTGGAGTCTGCCGGCCGACTGGGAACTGCTCGAATCCGAGCTGGGTGTGCCGTCCTATGGCTCCAAGCACCGCATGGACCTCTCCCTGCTGCCCGACGTCACCACCGTCGTCCAGGTCGAAGAGTAATCACCGTATCCAGGAGTTAGAAAATGCCTACTTACACCAACGAACAGGTCGCCCACCTCGTCGAAGGCAGCCTCGACTGGGAAACCACCTTCCGCATGCTCTCCATGCCCAAGGACAACAGCCGCTTCGAGCAGTACCTGGCGGCCCTGCAGGCCAAGGTCAGCTTTCCGGACCGCATCGTCCTGCCGCTCAGCCCGCACATGTACATCGTGCAGTCGGCCAAGACCAAGAAATGGGTCACCCAGTGTGATTGCGGCCACGTCTTCTGCGACTTCCGCGAGAACTGGAAGCTAAACGCCGCCATCTACGTGCGCGACACGGAAGAGTCGATGACCGAGGTCTATCCCAGGCTAATGGCCCCGGATACCCAGTGGCAGGTGTATCGCGAGTATTACTGCCCGCAGTGCGGCACGATGCACGACGTCGAGGCACCGACGCCGTGGTATCCGGTGATTCACGACTTTGAGCCGGATATCGAAGCGTTTTACAAGGAGTGGGTCAACCTGCCGGTGCCCGAGCGCGCCGCCGACTGACGGCCGACAGGCCGCATACACAGGGAAGCGGGCGTTGCCTGCTTCCCTGGCGCAGCGATGCTGGACGGAGAACGACGCAGTTGCGCCCTCGCGTGCATCTCGCCAATCCACCCGCACTTTAACTCCCACGCCTGACACGAGGGCAAGCATGAATCACAACCTCGCCCACATGCTCATCAACGCGGCGCGCGCCAACCCCGATCAGGTTGCGATTTTTCACGGCACCGATGCCTACTGCACCTTCTCCGAGTTCGCCGTTCGCTCCGCACGTTGCGCTCGCGGGCTGCGCGAGCAGCTCGGACTCAATACCGGTGACCGGGTCGCGCTGGTTATGAAGAACAGCCCACAGTATGCCGAGCTGCTGTACGGCATCTGGCACGCAGGCCTGTGCGTCGTGCCGATTAATGCAAAGCTGCATCCGTGCGAGATCAGCCACATCGTGCAAGACAGCGGCGCCCACGTCTGTTTCGTTTCCAGCACGGAGGACGTGCCTGACACCAGGACCATCGCAATCGAATCCACGGAATACCGCGCGCTCTTCGAGGTAACGGGCATGCCGGTGGCCGACGTCGACGGCGATGCCATCGCGTGGCTGTTTTACACCAGTGGTACGACCGGCAAGCCCAAAGGCGCCATGCTCTCGCACCACAACCTGGCTGCCATGTCCCGAGCATATTCCAGCGCCGTTGCCCGAATTTCGCCGGGAGACAGTTTGATCCACGCAGCCCCAATGTCTCACGGCTCGGGGCTCTATATCGTCCCCCACCTTGCTGCAGGTGCGAGCCAGGTCATCCCGCTCTCCGGCGGCTTTGACGTCGCTGAGCTGGCAAGCCTCATCGCCGCACACCGGCGCCCGAGCTTTTTTGTCGCGCCGACCATGCTCAACCGTCTCGTTGCACACGTGCGGCGGACCCAGGCCGATCTGTCAAATCTCAAGGTCGTCGTGTGTGGCGGAGCACCGCTTTATATCGAGGACGAAGTCGCCGCGCTCGATTGCCTGGGCGCGAAAATCGCCCAGATCTACGGCCAGGGCGAGAGCCCGATGACCATTACCGCGCAGTCACCTGACCAGATTGCAGCCGCCTATGCCACCGGTGACCTCGAGGTGCTGTCGTCGGTCGGACAACCATTGCCCGAGATTGAAATTCGCATTGCCGATGCCGAGGGCCATCCGCTGCCGGTGGGCGAGATCGGCGAGGTACTCGTGCGCGGCCCCACGGTCATGCAAGGTTACTGGAACAACCCACAGGCCAACGCTGCGACACTGCGCAACGGTTGGCTGCACACGGGTGATGTTGGGCGGCAGGACGAGCATGGCCAGCTCACGCTCAAGGATCGCATCAAGGACGTGATTATCAGCGGCGGTTCCAACATCTATCCGCGCGAAGTGGAGGACACGCTGCTTGCCCATCCGGCGGTAAGTGACGTCTCGGTAGTCGGCCGCAGCCATCCTGACTGGGGAGAAGAAGTGGTGGCTATCGTGGTGCCGATGGCGGGTGCGCAATTGTCCAAGCCTGAGCTTGACCAATGGTGTCTGGAGCGCATCGCCCGCTTCAAACGGCCGAAGGCCTATCTGGTCGTCGAGGCATTGCCAAAGAATAGTACCGGCAAGGTGGTCAAGACGGCACTGCGCGAGCTCTTGACCAGGGTTGGCGCGGAGGCGAATACCAAGACCTGGCGCTGGAGTCTGGCCGAGCCAGTAGATCCCGACCTACCCCAGTGATGAGCCTCGCCAGCATGCATTCATGATTTTTTCTTACGCGCGAATTGAAGACAGCGACGAGTGTTCCGCGCGATCCGGCATGCCCGCTGCAATCGCGCTATAAACGAGGCGTCAATGCCCGCGCGCAGGCCGCGCCGCTTTCACCTCGTCCACCCACTGTTCGACGCGGGAAAGATCAGCGGTGCCCCTGATCGATGTCACGTCGCCGTCCGGCGCGATCAACATCGTGCGGGGCACATCGCCGATCCACTTGCGATCGACGCTCGCGCGCAGATACTCGTCGGCCTCGCCCGAGACGCCCCAGCTTTCGACGGCCTCGAGCCCCGAACGCGCGAGCCGCGCCTCACTCGCCTCGGCCGGCGCTTGATCGAAGCGCACGAGCACGAGGGCTACGCCCGGCCGCTTCTTCGCGAACGCCCCCCATTTCGGCAACTCGGCCAAACAAGGACCGCAGCTCATCGCCCAGATATGGACCACGAGCGGAACGCCCGCATGCCGCGCCCGGATGTCGGCGAAGCTGTGCGTCGTGAACGGCTTGGGCGGCGTCGCCTGCGCTTGTAGATGAAAGCACACCGCAGCAAGCGCCAGTGCCGAGCTCGATACGAATTTCAATGGGTGTCTCATGATGCATCCAATTCAATGAGCCGGTATCCATGCTCGCGCGTGAGCCACGACAGATACACGCGCTCGCCATCGCCAACGAGCAACGGCCGGTCGGCGTAGCCTTGCACCGCCCCTATCGTGCGATCCGGCGACCACGTGCGGCCTCCATCGCTCGAATGCCGCACGCGCGCAAGAATGCGCTTGCCGTCGAACTCCTTCCAAGCAAGCCAAACGGACGCCCCTTGCGCGAGCAGCGATGGCCGTCCGGCCTGACGCGCGGCATCGCCCACGGGCTGCGGCGCGGAGAACGAGCGCCCTTCGTCCGTCGAGCGCGCGTAAAACAATCCCTGCCGCGCTTCGCCGCCCGTCATCCAAGCCACATGCCAAGCGCCGTCTGCCGACACCGCGAGCGCCGGCCCATGATGTGGACAACCCTCGATATGCCAATGATCGACCGCCACCCGGCGCGCCGGAAGCGGCGCATGGTCCTGCGAAAAAGTCAGCACCGCATGATCGCGCTCGTCCACGCCATAGATCTTGCGAAACAGCACGACCGGATGCCCCGCGCCATCGACGGCCGCATCGAGGCGACAGCACTCGCAGGTGTGATCCTCGCCGATCGCTTCTCCGGAAAACGTCTCGCCCGCATCGCGCGACCACGCGTAAGCGATGGCGGCGCCCGGTTGCGCGAGACCGCGCTTACCCGCCTGCACCACCGTGCGTTTGTCGATCCAGGCGGCGAAGAGCGTGCCGTCCCGGGTGAACGCGAGCACCGGGAAGCGTTGGCTCGCCGCATCGAGCGAAATCGGATGCGGCGCCGAGAACGCGCGGCCATCAGCCGATGTGGCCACCCAGACCTGGGCGTTCCAGTTCTCGTCCTTGAACACGCTGTAGGCCACGACCATGCGGCCTTTGTCGTCCATCGCGAGTTGCGGATGCGCTTCGACACCGGCATCGAGACGCGCGCCGTAACGGCCGATCACGATAGGGTCGCTGAAATGCCGGCCGCCATCGACCGACGATGCAATCGATACGGCACCGCCTGCCGACCATGCCAGCCACAGCTTGCCGTGCGCATCCAAGAACGGCGTGGCGACGCTCCCACACTTCAGCGAGAGATCGACGCATGTCTCTTCCCCACTGGCGCCCGCGTGCATGCCCGGCATATCGCGCATGTCATGCGCCAACGCTGCGTGGCTGCCGGCGATGAGCGCCATGCAGGCGACAATCCTTCGAATCCAAGAGAGGCATTTCATCATCGTTCTCCTAGCGCGCCACACCGGGATCGGTGATGAACCCCACTTTGGCCAGCCCCGCTCGGTTTGCGGCGGAAAGCACCGTTGCGACGCGCTCGTAGCGCGTCATGCGATCGGCAACGAGCCGGATCTCGGGCTGCGGCGCCTGTCTCGCGGCAAGGGACATCGCACCGGCCAACGCCGCGTCGGCGAGCGGCCTGCCGTCCCAGCGAATTTGTCCAAGCGCGTCGATTTCGACATTCACGTGAGGCGGCCGCACATCCTCGCGCCGGCTGCTGGCCTGAGGCAGCGCAATCTTGGCGGCGTGATGCAAGACCGGCAGCGTCACCATGAAGACGACGAGCAAGACAAGCATCACGTCGATCAACGGCGTCATGTTGATGTCGGCCGCGAGCGCCGCCGGCTCGTCCAGGTTCGAGAAGTCGTTCATCACGCGCGTCCTCCCGCCACGAGCTTGGCCGCCCGCTTGCGCGGCCACGGCCTTGCGCCCGTCAACAGCAACGCATGCAAGCCGTGCGCGAAACGATTGAGTTTGGCGACGATGCCGCGGGAGATCCGCGTCAACGCGTTATAGCCGAGCACCGCGGGAATCGCGACCATGAGGCCCAGCGCCGTCATTACCAACGCTTCGCCGACCGGGCCGGCCACGTGATCGAGGCTTGCCTCGCCGCTCGCGCCGATCGCAATCAACGCGTGGTAGATGCCCCACACCGTGCCGAGCAATCCGACGAATGGCGCGGTCGCGCCGATCGAAGCAAGCAAAGCCAAGCCGCGCTGCAGACGCGCGGCCGCGTCCTCGACCGAGGAGCGCATCGTACGCGCGAGCCAATCGCTGATCTCGATTCGTTCGTGCAGCCGCGGCCGATTGGCCTCATGGTGCGCCACCGCAGCTTGCCCTGCTTCAGCCAAGTCGTAAAACAACGAGCCGGGCCGGCCGAGCGCCTGCATGCCCGCTTCGACATGCTGCGCGTCCCAGAAATGCGCATCGGCATGCGCGGCGTGACGTGCGATATGCTGCAACTCGATGCCTTTGAGCACGATCACAGTCCACGACGCGATCGACATCACGAGCAGCAACAGCGCAATGCCGCGCGTCATCCAATCGCCTTGCTGCCAAATATGAAACAGTCCATAGGTTTGCATGGCTCACATCTCTAATCGTTGAGGTTGAACGTGACGGGCACTTTGGCCGCCACGCGAAAGGCAACGCCGCTTTCCAAATACGGCGAGCATGTGCTCGCGGCCACCGCTTCGCGGGCCGCTTCGTCCAAACGTTCATGACCACTCGTCTCGGCGATGCTGGCCGATTCCACGCGTCCCGTCGCGGCAACGATGAGTTCGACCAGCACCGTGCCCGTCTCCCGCATGCGACGCGAAAGCGCCGGATACGCGGGCTTGGCGATCGCGCAAGCGAGATGCGCCACGGACTTCGGTACGGAGGAGGAGGCGCCGCCGACCGACTCGGCGCTTTTTTGACTTGGCGACGCGGCGGCGCCTGCCGTTGGGTCGGCAACGGGAGGCATCGACGAATCGTCATTGCGTCCTCGCGGTGCGGCCGGGGTCGGATCTGGGGCGGGGACCGGTCGTGGCGCTACCGCCGGCGGCGGATGCAGCGCAGGTGTCGTGCGTGCTGGGATGGGACGCGCCGCGCTTGCGTGCGGCATTGCCGGGTGCGCACGCGCTTGGCTGGGGTGCATCGGCGCGGGGGCGACGGAGGAGACGCGCGCAATCAATTGCGCGGCGAGAATGTGCGCCGGCTGCGCCCTGTCGACCTGCCGCTGCGCGGGCGCGACCGCAAGCAACGCCAGCACCGCGCCGACATGCACAGCCACGACCAGCAACAGCGCGGCAAGCGGATGCCGCAAGCGCGAACGTTCCGCGGCGCAAGGGCGCGCGTCGTGTGGGCAGTGCGCCGCGCCGTCCACGGTTCGGGTTGGCGCGGTCATATCTTGAGCTTCGCTTCGAGATAAAAAGTGCGGCCCGGATACGGGTGATAAACGAAATAGCGCGCGTCGAAGATATTGTCGATGCCCACACCCACCTCGCTCGCCTTGGTCGGGCGGAATGTGTATTTGGCATCGGCGACGACGTAAGTGCTCGTTCCGCCATACACATTCGGATTCGAATCCGTGTTGGTGAGCGTGTTGTATTGCCGCCCCGAGTATCGGGCCGCCAACGTCACGGCCGAGCGCGCGCCCAGGTGATAGGTCGTCGCCAAATCGACGCGCCACAATGGGACGCGATAGAAATACTTCCCGACCGACGCAGGGTTTTGCGCATTGGCGATGATCTTCGATTGCGTGTAAGCCACGCTCGCCAGCAGGTCGAGCCCGCGCACAAGCACATCCTCGCCTTGATAGCTCGATTCGATGCCGCGCGAACGCACCTTGCCGATGTTCTGGTAGTTGGTGACGTTGGGGATGACCGTCGTATCGGTCTGGCTGAAGATCGAATTTTTGACATCGTCCTGAAACAACGAGAGACGCACGAGCCCGCCCCAATGCGCCCACTCGGCCGTCAACTCCTTGGCCAGATCGTCCTCGGGTTTCAGATTCGGATTGTTGTTGACGATCGACGATCCGTTGATCTGTCCTTGAAAGAGTTCGCCGACGGTCGCAAAGCGATAAGCGCGGCCGATCGACGCGCGCAGCGTGAGGTCCTGCGCCACGTCGAACGAGAGCGAGAGCTTAGGTGAAGCGTGGTGCTCTTGCGCATCGGCGTAGGGCACCGTCGCGCCCCGTAGCGCCTGGTACCCACCGTAGGCGCGCCAGTCTTCGTAACGCAACCCGTAGACGAGCTTGAACCGCGGCAGAAATCGCCACGCGTCCTGTGCATAGAGCGCCTGGGTTTCGGTCTTGCCTGCAAAGGCGTTGTTGAATGCGCCCGCGCCGCCGTCGCGCCAAGCGCCGGTATCGTAAGTCCGGTTCTCCAAGAAGTAGTTGTCGTAGTGATATCCGAATGCCAGACGGTGGTTCGCGATGCCAGCCTGCGGCGAGAGCGGCGTATAGGTGGCCTTCAGATCGAGCGTCTTCCATCCCGTGCCGTCGCCGTAAGTGATCGCGCCCGCGCCGTTGCCCGGTCCACCGGCATTGGCCGTGCGCGCCACGCTGTTCGCGACGTCGTAATACGACGCGATCGCCTCGCCGTTCCAGCCCGTCGCATTGCGCGTAGCGAGCGAAACGCCGTACAGCCAGTTCTCGCTCCATCCGCTGCTCGGTGCAAGCGCCGCGGCGGGGATCGTGTACTCGGCGCCACCGATCGCCACTTTGCCGCTGTAGACGGGGTTGCCGTTCGCATCGACGAGAAACGTCGACGCTGCATCGTCGTACTTGCGATGCCAATAGCCGAGCGTAAAGCCGCCTTGCAGCCACGGGGTGAATTCGTATTGCGCTTTCAGCTTGAATTGATCCTGGACCGAATGCTGAATCCCCTCACCGTTGACACCAATGACAGCGGTGGGCGCGCCGCTTTGGTTGTTGTAGAAGTAAGCGCCCGTCACGGGGGTGTCGCCCGCTGTGGCGAGCTTCGTCGATTGAGCCAAGGTGGCGAACTGCAGCGGCTGGCTCGTGTTTTCCAGATGGTTGACGCCCAGCAGGTACGAGAATTTGCCGATGCGATCCCCGATCGTTGCACTCGCCTCGCTGCCGTTGAAGTTCTCGTTCACGCCGTACAAGCTGAAGTGCTGCGTGAACGCTTTCACGTCCGCGTCGGCTTCGAAGCGCGTCGGCATCCGTGTCGTGATCGCGACCGTCGCGCCGAGGGAGTTGCCCGGATAGAGTGCGCTGAAGGCGCCGTACAAAACGTCGACCTGCGCGATTTCATCGGGAAACACCATCGACCAGCGCGGGGCAAACGTATAGCTGTTGCCGAGCAGATTGCTCAGCAGCAAGCCGTCGGCATAAACAAGCGCGCGCGCACTTTGCACGTTGCTCGTGCCGCGCACGGCGATGATCGAATTCGGGTCGCCGATGTAGCGCTTTCGCACCGCGAGATTCGGCATGTATTTGAGGACGTCTTCCGTGTTGACGACGTTCCAATTCTGGAACTGTTCGCGCGAGACGCTTTCAACCGTGGCGGGCGTGTCCGGATCGACGGCCGGCGGCGCACCCGCGTGTCCCTCGCCGCTCGCGCTGACCGTGACCGCTGGCAGCGTGATCGGGTCGGTCGCGGGCTCGGCAAACGCGGCGGATGGAAACAACGAGAGCGGCAGCATCCCCACGGCTGCCTGCCGAGCATATTTGCGCGCGCGAGCGCACGCGCTTTGCCATGCAAAGTCGAGCATGATGAATTCCTGGAATCGATGGACGAGCAGCCGCGCGCGCCTTGCAGGGCGCGTCTAGTCATGCGGCCGGAAATCGATGGATCAGGAAAGGAAGGGAGGTTCGCGGGCGCGCCCGCTCGGAAATGCGCCGAGCGGTATCGCGCGTTCGGTGGGCGCAAGAAACGCCGCGAAAGTGACGAGCACGGTCGCACCCAGCGCCGCGGGCGCGAGGGCAGGCAACGCGGCGTGCGTGGCGAGGAGGTCGCAATAGCCGCATGCGGCCGTTGCGGGCGCCTTCTCGAGATGATGGCCGTGCCCCATCAGGCCATCGGCCTGCGCGCCGGCGGGCATTTCGTCACATGCCTGCTCGGTCGAGCGATGCTGCATCATGCGGTGCGACATCGAGTGCGGCGGCGCATGACGCTGCTGGTGTGCCAACACCTGGCTCACGATAGGCGCGGAAAGGACGAGCCACATGGCGAACAAGCCAAGCCATGCAGTCAACCGCCTATGTGATAAAGGACGCATTTGTCACACCATAAATAACCCGCCAAAGTCTAGCATTGCCCTAGATTCGATGACCAGTTACAGGGGTGAGGCCGTTTGACGCTTGTTCTTGGCCGACCCGGCGCCTTTTATCCTCCGATCGTTATATGAAAAACAAGGGCGGCCTCTCAGAGCCGCCCTCGCCTCGCGATGCACCGTCAGTGGCCGTCGCGCCACCCGTGGCCTCCACGCCCGCCGCGACCACCGTGCCCATCGTGGTCGCCATGCCAGCCGCCCCCCCCGCCGAACCCGATGCCGATTCCGACAGAGGGCTCCGCGTAAGCCGGATAGGCCGGGTACGCGTAGTAGCCCGGCGCGTACCCGTAGTCATAGCCGTAGTAGCCGGGCGTCGCTGGCGCAACGACACACCCCGTCAACGAACCGCTCAAAGCCACGGCCGCTCCGGCATAAGTTAGGACAACGAATAACTTCTTCATGATTCTCCTCCTTGCACCTTAGATGGGTGCCGAGCGGCTACGTTCGAGGACGATTTGTGTCAGCGCGTAAAAGCTGTAATGAGGGCCGTAATGTGCCGCGAAGCGGCGCGCGAGGCACAGCCAAATGGGGCGCCATCGCTTGGCGGCACGCGCCGACCGCGCGTTCTCGGTGAAATCTCCTAGAATTTTTACAGCAGGTCGTTTGCAAGGAGAGCGTCATGGCCCAATCGATGGGAGACAGTGTCGTCGGCGTCATTCTCTTGATCGCCGTCGCGATCATCGTCGCGTCGCACTATCGCCGCGAGCATCAAAAAGCGCGATGGCTGCACAGAATGGACAACACGCGACTGTGGGATAGGCTCAGGCATCGGCATTGACGCGCACGGAGACCAACATGTCGGAAACAGACGCCCTTTGGCGGATGACGCAGTACGAAGGTTTCGAGATCCATGTCGCGCCGCACGCACAAGATCATGAGGGCCAAGCGCCGCCGCCGGCCTGCGCTTATACCTATGTCGGCTACGTCTGCCATCCGGACGCGGATCCGAAATTGCCGGGCCATGCAGTGCCTTTTCACGCGGACGGCGACGTGAGCTTTCCGACCGCCGAGGCCGCAGTCGATGAAGGAATGCACGTGGGACGCACGATCGTCGACGGTACGCACGCGGATCTATCGGTACTGTCCCTCGTAACGAGTGGCGTATAGGGTTACGCCGCCTGTTGCTGATACTGGATCCGGTGCAGATTCGCGTAGAGGCCGTTTTGCTGCAGCAACGCCTCGTGGCTGCCCTGCTCCACGATGCGGCCGGCCTCCATGACGAGGATTCGATCGGCGCGCTCGATGGTCGAAAGCCGATGGGCGATCACGAGCGTCGTGCGTCCTTTCATCAGCGTCTCGAGCGCCGCTTGCACGTGGCGCTCCGATTCCGAATCGAGCGCCGACGTGGCTTCGTCGAGAATCAAGATCGGCGCGTCTTTATAGAGGGCGCGCGCAATGGCGAGCCGCTGCCGCTGCCCGCCGGACAGGCGCATGCCGTTGCCCCCCACGAGCGTGTCCATGCCTTCGGGCATCGCCTCCACCGTGTCCCACAAGTTCGCCGCGGCGAGTGCCGCGTGCACGCGCGCGCGGTCGGGCGTGCCGCCGTAGGCGACGTTGGCGGCGATCGTGTCGTTGAACAAGACGACATCCTGACTCACCATCGCGATGTGACTGCGCAGGTCGTGGAGGTCATATTCGTGGATCGGCACGCCGTCGACGAGAATGTGCCCGCTCGCCGGCGCGAAAAACCGCGGAAGCAGATTGACGAGCGTGGTCTTGCCGCTGCCCGAGGGACCCGCGAGCGCGATCATCTCGCCTGGCGCAACCGTAAACGACACGCGGTCGAGCGTAGGGCGATCGACGGTGCCGTAGGTGAACGTCACGTCGCGAAATTCGATTTCGCCGCGCGCGTGTTCGAGCCGCCGCGTGCCGCCTGCCGGCTCGAGGGGTTCATCGATGAGCCCGAAGATCAATTCGGCCGCCGTCATCCCCCGCTGCAACGGTTGATTCACGTCGATCAAATGCTTGAGCGGCGAAATCACGAGCAGCATCGACGTGACGAAGGCGACAAAACCGCCGACGGTGGTCTGGTTGTGCGCCGACTGCACGACGGCGATCGTGATGACGATGGCAAGCGCAAACGACGCGAGAATTTGGGTGAGCGGCTGCGCCAGGCCGCCGGCCACCGTCATGCGCATGGCATAGCCGCGCAGGCGCTGGCTCATCGCGGCGAAGCGGCTCATCTCGTACGTTTCGCCGTTGTGAACCTTGACGACCTTGTAGCCTGCAACCGTCTCCTCGACGATATACGCGAGTTCGTTCGTGAGCGTTTGCTGCTCTCGTCCGAGCCGCCGCAGCCGCCGGTTGATCTTGCTCACGAGCCAACCGATCCCGGGTAGGATCAGCGCGACGATGAGCGTCAAGCGCCAGTTCAAATAAAACAGGTAGCCGAGCAAGAAGACGACCGAAAGCGAGTCGCGTACGAGCGTCACCATCACGCTCGTCAAGACGCTCAGGATCTGATTGACCTCGAAGACGATCGCATTGATGACCGTGCTGGCCGTTTCGCGCTGAAAGAACGAGGCGCTCGTGTGGATCATGCGCTGGAACATATCGAGTCGCAGTTGCAGCAAGATGCGGTTCGAGACGTACGACAGCAAATATTGCGAGGCGTATTGCGACACGCCACGCACGATCGCAAGACCGATGACGGCGAGGGGGACATACCATTTCGCACGCTGGCTCGCATTCGCGCCGAAGCCGCGATCGAGCAGCGGCTTCAAGAGCGCGGGGATGCCTGCGTCCGTTGCGGCCGACAGCCCCATCGCGACCACGGCGAGCACCATGACCCAAACGAGGGGTTTCAAATAAGGCCACAACCGGCGCATCACGGCCGCCGTCGACGTTTGCGCGCCGCCGACCGATTTTCTCAAAGTGGCTCGGTTTTCCAATCTATTCCTTCAGGGTTGCGCGCGGGTATCGCGCGGTGGTGCGCGCCATTACCTCGCGCGAGCCGAAACGCCGGCGCGCGGCCGCGCCAGAGAACGGCCTGCGACCAAAAGCGACACATTATAAGGCCGGTCGACGAGGCTCGAGCGCGGGGCGCCCGGCGTCGGCCGGTATACTGGCGCCTTTCCGACACCCGAGCGAACCTGCCGTGACTTCGCCGCCGACAGCCCCCGTTAGCGCACAGCGCCCCTCGCTGGGGGTCGCGATCATCGCCTTGAACGCGGAAGCGAGAATCGCTCAGTGTCTCGACGCACTAAGCTTTGCCGACGACATCGTCGTCGTCGACGGCGGCAGCACCGACGCAACGGCTTGCATCGCGCGCGCGCATGGGGCCCGCATCATCGTCGCCCCCGATTGGCCCGGCTTCGGCCCACAAAAGAATCGGGCGGTCGCGGCGCTCGACACCGACTGGATTCTCTCGATCGACACCGACGAAGTCGTGACGCCCGAACTCGCCGCATCCATTCGACAGGCGCTGGATGCGCCCGTTGCAAGCGTCTACGCGCTCGATCGCCTGTCGAACTTTTGCGGGCGCTGGGTGCGCCACAGCGGCTGGTACCCGGACTGGGTGCCGCGCCTGTTCAAACGCGGCGCGGCACGCTTCTCGGACGACCTGGTTCATGAGCGGCTGGTGTTCGAGGGCCGCATCGAGAAGCTCGCCGGACGGCTGCTCCACTACTCCTACGACGATTTCGAGACGGTGCTACGCAAGGTGGACGCGTATTCGAGCGCCGGTGCGCGGCAGCGCCTCGCCGCGGGCAAACGCGGCGGGTTTGCCCGCGCGCTCGCGCGCGGCGCCTGGGCGTTCGTGCGGACGTATGTGTTGCGAGGCGGTATGTTGGACGGACAAGCCGGATTCATGATCGCGCTTTTCAACGCGGAAACGGTCTACTACCGCTTTCTGAAGCTGGCGCACGCCCATGATGGCTCGGCGCGAAGCCCGTAACGCATCATGGCTAGTGGTAATATCGGCGCGTTTTCCCGCCGCGCCCCGGGCGCGCATGGGCCGCGTCCCCTTTCCGAAGTCAGCAACCTCCGGTCGATGTTTTCCATCATTATCCCCACTTGGAACAACCTGCCTTACCTGAAGCTCGTGGTCGACAGCTTGCGTCGCCACTCGAAATACGAGCATCAGGTGATCGTGCACATCAACGACGGCACCGATGGGTCGCTGGAATGGGTGCGCAGCGAGGGTATCGAGCATACCGCTTCGCCCGCCAACATCGGCATCTGTCATGCGGTCAATCTTGCCGCTGCCCGTGCACGACGCGACTACGTCGTCTACATGAACGACGACATGTACGTCTGCCCAGGCTGGGACGCAGCGCTCGTCAGGCATATCGAGAAGATGCCCTCCGATCTTTTCCTGCTGTCGGGCACGATGATCGAGCCGGTCGATACGCGCAATCCGTGCGTCGTCGTGCACGACGCCGGACGCGATGCCGACACGTTTCGCGCTGAAGCGCTGCTGGCCGCTGCGCCGCGGCTCGTGCGCGGCGACTGGCTGGGCGCCACTTGGCCGCCCACACTCGTGCATCGCGATTGGTGGAACAGGATCGGTGGTTACAGCAGCGAGCTCTCCCCCGGGATGAGCAGCGACAACGATTTCTCCATGAAGCTCTGGGACGCCGGCTGCCGTACGTTCCTCGGCGTGGGCGATAGCCTCATCTACCATTTCCAGCAGAAGTCCACGGGCAAGGTGGTCAAGAATGACGGCCGCCGGCAATTTCTGAACAAATGGGGCATGACGCAATCGACGTTCGATCGCTACTATCTGCGCCGCGGGCAACCGGCCGCAGAGCGGATCGAATTGGAGACGCCCGCCGTCCGCGGCAAATTGAAACGCGCTTTGATCCGGTCGCGGCTCAAACGCGCGCTATCGCTAGCCTAAAGGTGCGGCCGCGGCTGCGCGGCCCGTCAACTTTGACTCGCGGGCCGCTCTCGCCCGGGCGCCCGCCATCTGCACTAAGGGGACCGAGTTGCATCAAGTTTTGAGGGCGCCCGCGGCGCCGCGCCCGTCGTACCGGCTTTCCGCTGCACGGACCTGCGCGGTCATCGCGCTCTGTTGTGTGCCGATATCGACGGCGCTGACGAACATCGCCTGCGGCCTTTTCGCGTTGCTGCTGCTGAGCGCGCCCGAATTCTGGCGCAAGCTCCCGTCTTTACGGCGTCACGGCGCGGCAATGGCAACGCTGGTGCTGCTCGCCGCGTTGGCAGCCAGCACGTTTTATAGCACCGCAGGCCTGCACGAAGCTTGGTCATGGATGGGCAAATACCTCAAGCTGCTGCTCGTGCCCTTCGCGATCGTCGCTTTCGCCGATTCAGAATGGGACGGCATCGTCCGCTGGGCGCTGTTCGTGACACTCAGTACGACCCTCGTGCTGTCGACAACCAATTATCTCGGTCTCACGCATATCGGACCCTCGTACATTGCGTCGGATCCAGTCGCACACGCGCTGGTGTTCAGGAATCGTATCGCCAACGGCCTCTTCGGCGCGTTGCTGTTCTATCAAGCCGCCGACCTAGCGCTCACCGCAGCCCGTACGCGCGCACGATTGGTCTATGCGGGCATCGCCGCACTCGCACTGGCGAACGTACTGATCATGTTGCAGGGGCGCACGGGGCAAATCATCGTCGTGCTGTTCGCGCTTGCCGTAACTGCGCGCGCCGCTTGGCACGCGCGGCAGAAAATGGGTGGGCGCGCCGCGATAGGGGCCGCCGCGCTGCTTCTCGCCGCGACGGCCCTCGTCGCGTATGCCTGCACGATGCACGGCAGCCGAATTCGGGAAGTTGCCGGTGAAGTACAGGCCTACCGCCAGAGCGACGCAGTCACCTCCACAGGGCTGCGCCTCGAATGGTACCGAAAGTGTCTAGAACTGATCCGAGCTAGGCCGCTCACGGGATACGGGGCGGGTGGTCTAGGCGCCGAATTCGCCAAGCTGACCAAAGGCGAGACGGGCGCCAAGGGCATCGATACGTCGAACCCGCACAACGAATACCTGCTGATGGCTGTCCAGTTGGGTATTCCCGGCGCCCTGCTGTTCGTGAATATGCTCGTTCAAATCGGCCGCCGCGGCGCGCAACTCGAGTCCCACTCGCGCCAGTTGCTGCTCGCATGGCTGGCCGCCTTCGCCATCGGCAGCCTCGCAAACTCGCTGTTGCTCGACTTCGCCGAAGGGCATATGTTCGCGCTGCTAAGCGGCATCCTGCTCGGGTGCGGGTATCGCAGCGGTGCGCGCAGCGTGGCGTCGGCGCGCGAGTCGCACATGGCCGGCCAGGCGGCAACGCGCTGAGTTAGGACGTGGCCGCGCTCGCCGCCCGGCTAGCGTCGGCCACCAAGAGAGCCGAGGGCCGACGTATCGACGATCGCTGTCGTGGCTCCAGCTTCTCCTTCGGCAAATGCCCCCGGCATCGACAACGCAAGCATCTGCGTCATCGCCCCAATCACGCGCTCAGTCGATAGCGTGACGAGACATTCGCTCGCACTGTCCACGTGCCGCTCGCAGCCCTCTTGCTTGCAAGGCACGCAGGCCGCTTCGCCTTGCACCAAATAAACGTTGCCGCGGCGGCCCGAGCCGACGAGCGGCCAGGGATTCGAGCCCGCAGGCCACGCTTTCGGCCACGGCCCCCAGCGCACGGGATCGGATGGACCGAACAGCGCGACCGTCGGCGTGCCGGTGGCTGCCGCCATATGCGTGGCCCCGGTATCCGGCCCCACGAAGATCTTGGCCCGCCTAAACAATTCCGCGCTCTCGCCTAACGAAAATTGGCCGACAAAGTTGAGCAAAGGGCCGCCAGCCGCAGCCGCAACCTGTTGCGCATACTCGCGCTCAGCCTCCGCGGGGCCGCCGCTCATGGCAACCGCGAACCCTCGGGCGCGCAGCCAACGAACCAGATCTGCCCAACCCTCGACGCGCCAGCGCTTGTAAGTGAACATCGGCGCGGGATGCAGCACCGCCAGCGGTTGCCCCGCTACGGCCGAAAAGCGCGCCTCGAACGCGGCGCGCCGCGCCGGGTCGTCGCCGATGCCCGGCGGCACGACTTCCGCGATCGGCTCGATCCCGAGCACGCGCGCGACCTCGAGGCTGCTTTCCACCGTATGCGCCGCGGTGTGATAGTTGAGCGCAATGCCGTCGAGCAAGAACCGTTTGAGCCGCGTGACGCGATCGTCATCGACGAGCCCGACCCGCTGCCTACCCGCAAACCAGCTGTAGAACCTCGGCCGGTCGGAGCTCACCGCCGCACATGCCAGATCATATCGCCGCCATATGCGCGCGATGTCCGCGAGGCGCTCGCGCAGCCGGGCCCGCTGCGACATGACGATCACGCGGCGCAGGTCGGGATTGTGCTCGAGCACGCCCTCGGTACCGCGAAAAACCAGCATGTCGATTTGAGCTTCCGGCCACCGGGCCTTCAACGATCGAACGAGCGGCGTTGCCAGCAGTACGTCGCCGATACGGCGGGTACACGCAACGAGAATCGTCCGCGGGGGGCGCGACAAGATCAGACTCGACTTCGCGGCGGCCCCCGCCAAGGCGTTTTCCGTCATTTTCGTTGCGCTCCTTCCAAAAGCGAACTCGGCAAGATGCCCGACCGCAACGATGCGTCGAGGCGCCGGGCGAAAGCAGACACTGTGCTCACGATGAGCATCGCCAATCGATCCATGCACGAAAACATGTTGTTTCCCGACAATCCTCGCGCTACGGCATAGCCACGACGCATTCGTCCAGCAACGAACGCGCGGCGGCCGCAACTTGTGCAGCAGAAATATCGTCGACCTTCGGTCCCGCACGCAACAGCACGTGCGGTATCCCGAGCGGGTACCACCGCAAGTATTTCTCCGGACGATCCTCGAACATCGCCACCACCGGCACGCCCAACGCCGACGCGAAGTGGACAGGGGCGCTATCCGCCGATATGACGAGATCGAGCACGCTCATCGCCGCAATGAGATCGCCTACCGTGGGTGGCGAAAGCACGCGCGCCAAACCCGGCGCAATGGATTCGAAGGTGCGGGAATCAGACGGATCGTGAAATATCACCACATCGGCGCGCTCCGCCATCGCTTCGGCCAGCCGATGCCACTTCTGAGCCGCCCACCGCCGCTGTTCGGCCTTGTTGGATACGAACAGGCCGACCCGCGGGCCGCGCTTCGGCGCGAGCTCGGTCTCCCATTTGGCCTGCAGCGCCGCATCGGGATACACCCGAAGCCGCAGCGCATCTGGCGCGACGGGAGCAAGCTCCGGCATCAGCGCGAACCCGGACAGTGCTTCGTGCCGCATAGGCCGGTGCGCCGCATGCTCGGCCTGCCGGTCGTCGAACTGCGTCTCGGCATCGTGCCAACGATAGGCTTTGGCGCGCAACTGCCGCGCGAACTGCATGCTGTTCTTGTGCATCCCGCCGTTGGGCACGATCACGAGATCGAATGCGAACCGCCGCAACCGGAGCACGAGCCGCAGCCGATCGAGCAACGCATTGACCTTCCCGGCCCGATCGTTGCGTTCGCACTGCTTGCTGTAGACGTAGGTATGAACCGCGGCGACGTCTGGATTGCGCTCGAGCACGGCACGGTTGATCTTGTTCGCGAGCACGTGGACTTCGGCCTGCGGCCATCGCTGCTTGAGCGCGTGCAAGAACGCGGTCGTGCAAGCCATGTCGCCAAGAAAGTCGATGCGGATGACGAGGATCCGATGCATTTCCAATGCCGCGCTCAATAGACGATTTCGACCGCGCTCGCGGCGAACGCGCCGCGCAAATCCGCGAGCAACTCGTCCGACGGGCGAACGCGCCAGCCATCACCCAGGCGCACTTCGCCTTGCGCACGCGCATTGCTGTATTGAATTTGCACGGTCAACCCGTTCGCGGCCGCGGCGGGCCGCTGCCGGGCGCCATCGCCGCGCCCGCCGCGCGGCGCCGATGCAACCGGCTCTGCGGGCGCCTCGCGCGGCGCGCAATGCGCCTCGAGCACGCGCTTGAGCGCAGCCGCATCGGCATTGCCGTTCATGCGCAGCTTCACCGCCTGCGCATAGCGGCTGCGAGCGCGCTCGAGATCCATCACCGAATCGACCGTGAAGCGAATGCCGCCCGTGAACGCATCGTTGCGCGCCTGCCCTTGCACGACGAGCAGTTCGTCCTCCTTGAACAGCGCCTTATTAGCCTCGAATTGTTCGTTGAAGACAGTGACTTCGCATTGGCCTGTGCCGTCGTCGAGCAGGGCGATCAGCATCTTGCCGCGCTGGGTCATCTGCGTGCGCAGCGATGCGATGATGCCGGCGACGAGCTTGTCGCGTCCCTCTTTCAGATCGGCGAGCTTCATTCGCACGAAGCGCCGCACCTCGTCCTTGTAGGCATCGAACAAGTGCCCCGACAGGTAGAAACCCAGCGCCGTCTTTTCTTCCTGCAGCTTGCGCTTCTCGTGCCAAGCGGGCTCGTCGACGAGCTCATGGCCTCGCGAGGGGGCATCTCCCATATCGAATAAGCCCGCTTGCATCGCATTGGCGCTCGCCTGCTCGGCCGCTTCCATCGCAAGCGGCACCGAAGCGATCAACTGCGCGCGGTTCGCATGGATCGAATCGAACGCGCCGGCGCGGATCAGCGCTTCGACCGTGCGCCGGTTGACGATGCGCCGGTCGATCCGCGCGCAAAAATCGAACAGATCCGCAAACGGCGCCTCTTCGCGCGCGCGCAGGATTTCTTCGATCGCGTTTTGACCGCTGCCCTTCACGGCGCCCAGGCCGTAGCGAATCGTGCGCGAGCGCTTGCCGTCGGCCTGCGCCACCGGCTCGAACCGATAGGCGGAACAATTGATGTCGGGCGGCAGCACCGCGATGCCGTTCACCTTGCAATCGTCGTAGAGAACCTTGACCTTGTCCGTGTCGTCCATGGCCAAGCTCATGTTGGCCGCCATGAATTCCGCGGGGTGATGCGCCTTGAGCCACGCCGTGTAGTACGCGAGCAGCGCATACGCGGCCGCGTGCGACTTGTTGAAGCCGTAACCGGCGAACTTCTCCATCAAGTCGAAGATCTCGTCGGACTTCTCGCGTGTGAGGCCGTTCTTGGCCGCGCCCTCGGCGAAGATCTCCCGATGCTGGGCCATCTCCTCGGCCTTTTTCTTGCCCATGGCACGGCGCAGCAAATCGGCGCCGCCAAGCGAGTAGCCGCCGATGATCTGCGCCATCTGCATCACCTGCTCCTGATAGACCATGATGCCGTAGGTCTCTTTCAGGACGGGCTCGACGCGCGGATCGGGAAACTCGACCATCTCGCGCCCGTGCTTACGCGCACAGAAGCTTGGGATGAGATCCATCGGGCCCGGGCGGTACAGCGCCACGAGCGCGATGATGTCCTCGAAGCGGTCCGGCTGCGCGTCCTTGAGCAT
This sequence comes from Paraburkholderia sp., assembly GCA_004322045.1. Taxonomy (GTDB): domain Bacteria; phylum Pseudomonadota; class Gammaproteobacteria; order Burkholderiales; family Burkholderiaceae; genus Trinickia. The sequence goes on along the minus strand of SCRN01000033.1, from coordinate 68,614 downwards.
GCCTTGCATGCCGCGGCTTTCCAGCTGGAACACGGCGACCGTGTTGGCCTTCTTCAAGATCGAGAACGAGGCGGGATCGTCGAGCGGCACCTGCCCGAGCGACCAGTCGGCCTTGGACGGATCGAGCCGGCGAATATAGCGTTCGGCCCAATCGAGAATTGTGAGCGTGGTCAGGCCCAAGAAGTCGAATTTGACGAGGCCGACCGCTTCCACGTCGTCTTTGTCGTACTGGCTCACGACGCCGCCGTCGTCGCCCTGCGTATAGAGCGGACAGAAATCGGTGAGCTTGCCCGGCGCGATCAGCACGCCGCCCGCGTGCATGCCCACGTTGCGCGTCAACCCTTCGACGCGCTGCGCCAGTTCGAGCAATTGGCGCACTTCGTCTTCGTTGTCGTTGCGCTCTTGCAGCAGCGGCTCTTCCTTCATCGCGTCGGCGATGGTCACGTGCTTGCCCGGCTTGAACGGGATCAGCTTGGCGACGCCGTCGGTGAAGTTGTAGCCGAGATCGAGCACGCGGCCGATGTCGCGCACGGCGGCCTTGGCCGCCATGGTGCCGAACGTCGCGATCTGCGAAACCGCATCGGCGCCGTACTTGGCCTTCACGTACTGAATCACGCGATCGCGCCCTTCCTGACAGAAGTCGATGTCGAAGTCGGGCATCGATACGCGCTCGGGGTTCAGAAAGCGCTCGAACAGCAGGTTGTAGCGCAGCGGGTCCAAATCGGTAATGCCGAGCGCGTACGCGACGAGCGAACCCGCGCCCGAGCCGCGGCCCGGCCCGACCGGCACGCCGTTGTTCTTGGCCCAATTGATGAAGTCGGCCACGATCAAGAAGTAGCCCGGAAAGCCCATCTTGACGATCGTGCCGCATTCGAAATCGAGCCGCTGATAGTACTTCTCGCGCTCGCTCGCGCGTGCAGACTCTTCCGGGAAGAGTTCGACGAGCCGTTTTTCAAGGCCCTCTTTCGACAACTGCACGAGGTAATCGTCGAGCGACATGCCGTCCGGGGTCGGAAACAGCGGCAGCTTCGGCTTGCCGAGCTCGAGCGTCAAATTGCAGCGCTTGGCGATTTCGACCGTATTGGCCAACGCGGAAGGGATATCGGCGAAGCGCTCCGCCATTTCGTCCTGCGTGCAAAACCGCTGCTCGGTGGTGAACCGTTTCGGCCGCCGTGGGTTCGCGAGAATGTCGCCCTCGGAAATACAAACACGCGCCTCGTGCGCGGTGTAATCATCGGCGCTCATGAACTGGACGGGATGCGTCGCCACGACGGGCAGCGTCAACGCCGAGGCGAGCGCCACCGCTTGCTGCACGTATGCCTCGCCGCCCGGCTGCCCGTAGCGCTGCAATTCGATATAGAACCCGTTCGGAAAGCGCGCCGCCCAGCGCTGCGCGTGACGCTTGGCGGCCGGCTCGTTACCGGCCGCGAGCGCCAAGCCCACATCGCCCTGCTGGGCGCCGGACAACGCGATCAGACCCTCGCTGAGCGGCGAATCGAGCCACGCGGCGTCCAGTTCCGCTCGCCCGCGGTACTGGTTCGTAAGCCAGGATTTCGTCAATAGCTCGCAAAGATTCAGATAGCCGCGCCGGTCTTTGACGAGCAACAGCAAGCGCGAAGGTTTGTCGCGATCGTCAGGGTTCATGACCCAGACGTCGCAGCCCGCGATCGGCTTGATGCCGTTGCCGCGCGCCTCCTTATAGAACCGGACGAGACCGAACGCGTTGGCGAGATCGGTCAATGCGAGCGCGCCCTGACCGTCCTCGGCGGCAGCCTTGACGACGTCGTCAAGACGCACGATGCCGTCGGCAATCGAGAATTCGGAGTGGACGCGGAGATGGACGAAGCGAGGATCTGACATGGGCCGTATTGTACATCCGGCCTCCCCCGAAACAGCCCGGCCGAACGGCCAATGACGGACCAGCAGCGCTTTGCGGGATAATAGCGGTTTCGCCGCCCGGCAAGCCGCCAAGGCTTGGCGCGTCAACGGTTCCCTGGCAGTTTTCCGGTTGCCCGAGTGCCCCTGGGGCCGGGATCGTCCAGCCGGCGCGGCCGCTCAAATCATTGCACCACCATCATGCGCATCGTCAATCTCGCCGCTTACCGCTTCGTCTCCATCGACGCCATCGATACCTGGCGCGAGTGCCTCGCCAAACGATGCGAGGCGCTCGGGCTGCGCGGCACCATCCTGCTCGCACCCGAAGGTATCAACCTGTTCCTCGCCGGCACGCCCGAGGCGGCCGCCGATTTCATCGAGTTTCTGCGCGGCGACCCGCTCTTCGAAGGCAAGTTCGCCGATCTGCAGTTCAAGGAAAGCCTCTCCGAAACGCAGCCGTTTCGCCGCATGCTGGTCAAGCGCAAGCGCGAGATCATCACGATGAAGAAGCCGGCGATCAAGCCCGAGCTCGGTCGCGCGCCCGCGGTCGACGCGCCCACGCTCAAGCGCTGGCTCGACCTCGGCAAAGACGACGATGGCCGCCCCGTCGTGATGCTCGACACGCGCAATGCGTTCGAAGTCGACGTCGGCACGTTCGAAAATGCGATCGACTACCGGATCACGAAGTTCAGCGAGTTTCCGAGCGTCGTCGAATCGCATCGCGAGGCGCTTCAGGGGAAAACCGTCGTTTCTTTTTGCACGGGCGGCATTCGCTGCGAGAAAGCCGCCATCCACATGAAGGAGGCCGGCATCGAGCACGTTTATCAACTCGAAGGCGGCATTCTGAAATATTTCGAAGAAGTCGGTGGGGCGCATTACCGCGGCGACTGCTTCGTGTTCGACTATCGCACCGCGCTCAATCCCGATCTCGCACCGGCCGAAACCGTGCAATGCTTCGCCTGTCGCGCCGTCGTGACGCCCGAAGCACAACGTTCGCCGCTGTACACGGCCGGCCAGACCTGCCCCGCATGCCACCCGAACAAGGACACACCGCAAGCGGCGTGAACGGCCGCGCTGCACCGGCCGCAAGCGGCGCGGCAGGCGCGCAGCGGCCCTACCGAGGCCGCTTCGCGCCTTCGCCCACCGGCGAGCTCCACGCGGGCTCGCTCGTCGGCGCACTCGCGAGCTACCTCGATGCGCGCGCACATGACGGCGTGTGGCTCGTTCGCATCGAAGACATCGACGGCCCACGCACCGTGCGCGGCGCCGATCGCGCCATTTTGGAAACGCTCGCGCGCTTCGGCATGCAAAGCGATGAGCCACCCATCTGGCAAAGCGCCCGCACCGAGCGCTACGCCCTTGCATTCGCCCGCTTGGAACAAGCTGGCCTCATCTACCCGTGCGGCTGCACGCGCAAAGAAATTGCCGATTCGCTGGCGAGCGCGCACGCGCGTCATACGACGCTCGCCTATCCGGGCACTTGCCGCCACGGACTGCGCGGCAAAACTGCACGCGCTTGGCGCATCCGCGTGCCTGACGACGCGGATGCCGTCGTGACATTCGAAGATCGCTGGCAAGGCCCGCAGCAACAAAATCTCGCGCTCGAAGTCGGCGATTTCGTGCTCAAGCGCGCGGATGGGCAATGGGCGTATCAACTCGCCGTCGTCGTCGACGATGCGGAACAAGGAATCACCCATGTCGTGCGCGGCGCGGACTTGCTCGATTCGACAGCCCGGCAGATTTATTTGCAACGCTGCCTCGGCATGTCCACGCCCTCATATATGCACGTGCCGGTCGTGATGGACGCGAACGGCGAGAAGCTCAGCAAACAGACCGGCGCACGAGCGCTCGATCCCGACGATCCGCTACGGGCGCTCGTCGCGGCCGCGAGGCATTTGGGCCTCGCGCTCGCCCGAGACCGGAGCGGCAGCGCCGCGAACGACGCGCCCAACGCCCCGCCCTATCGTTCGCTCGACGCGTTCTATGCCGATGCCATCGCGGCGTGGCGCCAGCGTACGCACGCGCTAGCCCGCTGGCCCGCTAGCCCGCTAGTCCCCTAGCCGTCGCGGAAGATGAAGCTGTAGGCGCTCAACGCGGGCGCACCGCCCAAGTGCGCATACAGCACCCGCGAGCCCGGCTCGAATTCGCCGCGGCGCACTTTGTCGATCATGCCGTGCATCGACTTGCCCTCATACACGGGATCGGTCAGCATGCCTTCGGTTCGCGCGCACAATCGGATCGCTTCGAGCGTCCCCTCGTTGGGCACGCCGTATTCGGGGCCGCCGTAGCGCGTGTCGAGGACAACCTCGCTTGGGTCGAGCGCGCGGCCGAGCCCGACGAGTTCCGCCGTATGCTCGGCAATGCGGGCAATTTGCGCACGCGTCGCTTCGGGTTTGGCCGACGCATCGATGCCGATCACGCGGTCGGCGCGGCCATCGTCCGCGAACCCGACGATCATGCCCGCTTGCGTGCTGCCCGTCACCGAGCAGACGACGATGTAGTCGAAACGAAACCCCAGCTCGGCCTCCCGCGCGCGCACTTCCTGCGCGAAGCCGACGAAGCCCAACCCACCCAGCCGGTGCTCCGAACAACCCGCGGGAATCGCGTACGGCTTGCCGCCGGCTGCCCGCACGCTTTCGAGCGCATCCTCCCAGCTTTTGCGGATGCCGATATCGAAGCCGTCCGGCACGAGCCGCACGTCCGCGCCGAGGATGCGCGACAGTTCGATGTTGCCGACGCGATCGTAGAGCGCATCCTGATAGTTGACCCAGTTCTCTTGCACGAGCACGCACTTCATGCCCAGATGCGCCGCAACGGCGGCGACTTGCCGGGTCTGATTCGACTGAATCCCGCCGATCGACACGAGGGTGTCGCAACCTTGCTCGATGGCCTCGGGCACGAGGTATTCGAGCTTGCGCGTCTTGTTGCCGCCAAACGCCAGGCCGCTGTTGCAGTCTTCGCGCTTCGCATAAAGCTCGACCTTGCCGCCCAAATGCGCGCTCAATCGCTTGAGCGGCTGGATCGGCGTCGGGCCGAACGTCAACGGATAACGGGGAAAGCGTTGCAGGTTCATCGAGGCCTCCAATCTGATCGGGCAGGCGCGGATCGGCGCTGTTGAGCGTGGTCCGACGCGGCATTGCCGCGAAGATTGCGTGCCCCACGCACCGAAAAATGATAGCGAAGCGGGGACGAAATGAGCTTGCGAACTATGGACGACTCGCCTATTTTTCGATCGTACGATCTCAGCTTGAGTCAATGACGTTTCTCTGAGGAAATCATGTGCGCAACGAAATTGCGTGACGGCATCCGCCGCACCACATCGCCGCCCCGCTCGAAATCCGCTGCCGCCGCCCGCGGCGCAGTGTCTAGCGTCGAACCGCTCGCACTCCCTCAGTTGGATCGCATCGATCGCGCCATCCTCAAAGCGTTGCAGCACGACGCCTCCATCTCGAACGTCGCGCTCGCACGAAAGGTCAAGCTCAGCGCCCCCGCTTGCTTGCGGCGCGTCGAACGGTTGAAGACGGCGGGGATCATTCGAAGGGTCGTCGCGCTGCTCGAGCCGAAGGCGGTCGGTGCGGGCATGCTCGTCGTGATCGGCATCGTCCTCGATCGTTCGACGCCGGAGGCGTTCGCAGCATTCGAGCAAGCTGCGCGCAATGTGTCAGGGTGCATGGAATGCCACGTCGTCACGGGCGAATTCGATTACTTCATGCTGGTGCGCACGCGCGACAGCGAAAGCTTCAATCGTCTGCATGCCGAACAGTTGCTCTATCTGCCCGGTGTGCGGCAGATACGCTCGTTCATGGTGCTCAAGGAGATTCTGTCGACGACGGCGTTTCCGCTATGAGGGCATGGCCGGGCTCGCCGCGCTGAAGACCGTGCCGCTATCGCAACGATCGCGAAGGGTATGTGGCCGATGTCGCCTTCGCTGGAATTCGGTACTCATGGCGCCGCGCTATCCCGCTGGGAGCGGCGATGCCGCGCACGGCCCCATTGAATTCCGGATTTGGCGCCCCGCGCGGCGCCTTGCACACCGCGGAAGCAATCGATCGGGCCGCCCGATGCGAATAAGTTAGGACGACGAAGTATTTCGCCGCGGCATCCCGAAACCGCCGAGCAACGCCGCCAAAGGCTGCTTCGGCGCTTTGCCGGGCGTGGCCTCGGCCTGCTTCGTTTCCTCTTCCTTGCGCGCCGACGGGGACGGCACATACGGCTTTAGGAAGAAGTCGTCGACGGGAGCATGGTTCGCACGATAGCTCGGACGCTCATGGCCCACGGCACGACGCCGACCCGCGCGCTCATCGCGCTCGCGCCGGACGTGATCTTCGCGGCCGCGGCGCGCAGGCGCCTCCACCGCAAGATGCTGCACCTGCAGCGGCTTTTTGATGAGCTTCTCGATCTCGGCCAATTGCTTGCGCTCGTTGGGGCTGCAAAGCGACAGCGCATCGCCCGACGCACCGGCCCGTCCCGTCCGGCCGATGCGGTGAACGTAGTCTTCCGCGTTGAACGGAAGATCGAAGTTGATGACGGCCGGCAATTCGACGATATCGAGACCGCGCGCGGCCACGTCGGTCGCCACGAGCGCCTCGATTTCGCCGCGCTTGAATGCGTCGAGCGCCTGCATCCGCTCGTTTTGCGACTTGTCGCCATGGATGGCGGACGCGATCACGCCGTCGCGCTCTAGCTGTTTCGCAAGCCGGCTCGCGCCGATCTTGCTGTTGCAAAAGACGAGCACTTGCTTCAGTTCACGCTCGCGGATCAATTGCACGACGGCGCCCGTCTTGTCGCCCTCGGCCACCTCGTAGACGATTTGCGTCACATTGGTGGCCGTCGAGTTGCTGCGCGCGACTTCGATCGTCTGCGGGTTGCGCAGGTAGGTCGAGGCGAGCTTTTTGATCTCGGGCGAGAACGTAGCCGAAAAGAGCAGCGTTTGCCGCTCCTTCGGCAGCAAATTCAAGATGCGCTGAAGGTCGGGCAAAAAACCCATGTCGAGCATGCGGTCCGCTTCGTCGAGCACGAGGATCTGCACTTGACCGAGGTTGGCCGTCTTTTGCTGCACGTGATCGAGCAAGCGCCCCGGCGTCGCGATCAAGATCTCGACGCCGCGCCGCAATTCGGCCGACTGCGGATTCATATCGACGCCGCCGAACACGACGGCGCTGCGCAGCGGCGTGTGCTTGGCGTACGACTGAACGTTCGCGGCGACTTGGTCGGCGAGCTCGCGCGTGGGCGTAAGGATCAGCGCGCGCACGGGATGGCGGGCCGGGGACGCGCTGGTGCTCGCGCTCGGCAGCAGGCGCTGAATGATGGGCAAGGAGAAACTCGCCGTCTTGCCGGTGCCCGTTTGCGCGGCGCCCATGACGTCGCGGCCCGAAAGCACGACCGGAATCGCTTCGGCTTGGATGGGCGTTGGCGTGGAGTAGCCTTGCTCGGCGACGGCTCGTTGGATCTCGGCGGCGAGACCGAACTGGTCGAAAGTCGCAGGGGTAGGCGTGACAGCGGGATCGGACATGGTGGCGTTCGCTAAAAGTGCGCCGCTAGGCGCTGCGTCGTTCGAGCGCGCGGCAGCGGCCGCACGGCCGCTCGAGAATGATCGACGTGAAGGCGGAGCCACCGCAGGTCTCGCGCATTCGCGCCGAGGACGCCCGCAAGGACCGCGCTTCGCGCGTGGCCGGCTCCAGCCGACGGATATACCGCCGGAAAGGCCGGTATTGTAGCACCGCAGGGTTGCACGGACCGTGCCCGCCTTCAACCGGCACGTACGACGGCCGGCAGCGCCCCTTCGGATCGTGCCAACGCGTGCGCAATCGTGCCGACTCGTGCTGGTCGAACCGGCGCGGGCGCCCGTGCTCGCTGCTGTCGGCCGAATGCCGGCCGCGCCGAGCGCGACCGCTTCGCGCAAACGCTTTAGTCCGCCGCTACGGGGCGCACCGCGGCCGCGGCCGTACGTGCGCGCTCGCGGGCTTGCTCCACGTTCGCCCCGGTCGCCACGGCCACGCCCATGCGCCGCTTCTTGAAGCTCTCGGGTTTGCCGAACAGGCGCAAGTCGGCGCCCGGCACGGCGAGCGCTTCGCGCACGCCTTCGAAAGCGATGCCCGCTCGTTCGAGGCCGCCGTAAACGACAGCCGAGGCGCCCGGCGCGAGCAACGAAGTATCGACCGGCAAACCCAAAATTGCGCGTGCATGCAATTCGAATTCCGAGAGACGCTGAGAGCGCAGCGTCACGAGCCCGGTATCGTGCGGGCGTGGACTGACTTCCGAGAACCAGACTTCGTCGCCGCGCACGAACAGTTCGACGCCGAAGACGCCCCGGCCGCCGAGCGCGCTCGTGACGCGTTCCGCGATCTCTTTGGCGCGCGCGAGCGCAGCCGGCGACATGGGTTGCGGCTGCCACGACTCGACGTAATCGCCGTCGACCTGCAGGTGGCCGATCGGCTCGCAGAAGGATGTCTGCACCGTCCCGCTCGCGGGATCGACGGCGCGCACGGTCAGCAGCGTGATCTCATAGTCGAACGTGACGAATCCTTCCACGATGACGCGGCCCACATTCACACGCGCGCCAACCGTCGCATATTGCCAAGCCGGCTCCACGTCGGCATCGCTGCGCACGACGGACTGCCCCTTGCCCGAGGAGGACATCACGGGCTTGACCACGCAGGGGTAGCCGATGCGTGCGATCGCCGCCTTGAACGAGTCGAGGGAATCGGCGAACGCGTAAGGCGAAGTCGGCAGGCTCAGCGTTTCGGCGGCTAAACGGCGAATGCCCTCTCGGTTCATCGTCAACTGGGTCGCGCGCGCCGTCGGAATGACTTCGGCCAGCCCCTGGGCTTCGATGTCGACGAGCGCATCGGTGGCGATCGCCTCGATCTCGGGCACGATCAGATGCGGCCGCTCTGCTTGCACGAGCGCTTTGATCGCGTCGGGATCGGACATGTCGATCGTATGAGCGCGGTGCGCCACCTGGTGGCCCGGGGCGTTCGGGTAGCGGTCCACCGCGATGACTTCGACACCCAGCCGCTGCAGCGCGATGATGACTTCCTTGCCGAGTTCGCCCGCGCCGAGCAGCATCACGCGCGTGGCGCTGGGCGAGAGCGGCGTGCCGATCCGTTGACCGATCTGCATGGCGTATCCCGTATGCGAATGAAAGGAAAGAGGGCGATGCTACCATGCGCGCCCGGCCCCTTTTGCGTGCGTCTCGGGCCGCATCGGCCGATGGCCGCAGACCGTATCGGGCGCTCACGTACTCGCGCGTCGCAACGGGAGTGCGTTACCCTTACGCCTTCGCCAGTTCAAACAGTAGGTTCGGGGCCATGTCGAATCCATTCAACGCGCCGTTGCGGATGTCCCAGCGCGCTTTGCCGTCGTGCGCCGGCACATTTGCGGCGATGCTCACGCTCGCCGCTTGCCTGCTCGTAGCCGGCTGCGCGATCCCGACCCATCCCGACTCCGCGGCAGGCCCCAGCAATCCGCTCAATCCCGCCGCCGTGCAGTTGCTCGACGACACGAGCTGGGTGCTCGAGCGCGCCCAAACGAGCGATGGCAGCTCGGCGTTCGACGTGCCGGCCGATAAAACGGCGGCGCCCACGCTGACGCTCGACACGCATTCCGGCCAGCGCCGCGCGAGCGGCTTTGCGGGCTGCAACCGGTTTTCGGCTGCATACGAGCTGACGAGCGGGAAATTGACGTTCGACGAGTTCGCGACGACGCGCAAAGCCTGCGGCGCCGCGACCGAGCGCATCGAGCGCGCGTACCTCGATGCGCTCCAACACACGAGCGCCACGCTCGTGCAAATGCGACCGCCGCAGGAAATGCGGATCATCGCTACGACAGGGCTTACGCTGACCTTCGTTCGCGACACTCGATGATGCGCGCCGCGCAACCGCCTCGAAGGTTTCACCCTTGAGTATGCATACGGTAGTTTTCGGCTGGTTCGGCGTCTCGGCCATTTGGTTCGTCCCGCTCGCTTTGCGTCTAGCAATGGCGGCCTTCTCACGCGAACCCGACGCACGCGGGCGCGGCACGATCCGGCTTTGGCTCGGCTTTGCCGGGGTGCTGGCCGGCAGTGGAACGCTGGAAGCCGTGCTTGCGCCTCACACCGGCAATGCGCTGGGGCACGCGTTGCTCGCCGCCACCACCCGTGTGCTCGGGCGCGGCGCTTTCTTCGCGCCGCTTGCGTTGCTGTTGGTGTCACTGCCTTGGCTGATCGGTTTCCGCTGGCGCGATGTGCTGCGCTGGGCCGATCGGGCCTTCGGCTTAGGATTGAACCTGCGCTCCCGCCCTGCATCCCGTGCCGCGACCAGTGCGCGCGAAGAAGAGCCGCGCGCGACGCGCGGCCCGAACACGGCCGTGCGCATGAGCACGACCAACGTCATGGCGCCCAAGTCGACAGGGCGATATGCCCGGCCCACGGTCTGGCAGCCGCCCGCGACGGCCCGCGCCGGGCAGGCGGCAAGGTCAGGCCAGCACGCGGCGCGCGCCTCGAGCGCCAACCGGTTCGAGCCGGTGACGCCAAGCCGGAGCGCGCCGGCAAGCAAAGGGTTTCCCGCGGGCGATTCCGTCCACGGAGCGCGCCAGAAGCCGCCTGCGCCGATCGCATCGGGCACATCGCGCGTAGCGAACTCGCCCATCGTGCGGCCGCGGACCTACGACGCATCAGCACAAGCCGCTAGGGCCCGTGTCGCACAAGCGCAGCGGCGTCCCACGGGTACCGCAGGGGTGGCAGCAGACGCAAGCCGGCGCTCGGCGCAGGCATCGCAGATCACGCCGGCTTCGTCGGCTGCGCCCGCGCCGTCGAACCGGCCAGGCAGCCAGCCAGCCGCGCCCGCTCCTGCCGGATCTGCTGGGCCCACCGCACGGCCCCAGATCGTGCAGGTGCAGCGCTCGGCAACCGAGACTGGAGCCACGGGATCCCCCGCGGACGCGCCTTCCCCGGGCGTGCTGGAAACGCTGCGCGCAATCGAAGCCAATGCTGCCCAGTGGACGGCACTTGCGAGCTCGAGCCTTGCGCGCCGCGGCACCGCACCTGCTGCCGCCGCGCGATCGCCCGCAGCGGACGCCGGGACGGAGACGGGAACGCCGCCCGAAGCAACGGACGGCGCAATATCGCCAGCGAGTGCAACGCCCTCTGATCATCGCGACTTGCCGCCAGCGTCGGCTGGCCCCGCGGCAGTGAGCGAGACGGTGAGTCAGCCGGTCGCTCAGGCCTCTTCTGCGCCGATTGACACGCCGATAACCACGCCGATAACCGCGCCCGCATCGTCGCCCACTGCGCCGACCGCGCCAGCCGGGGGCGTCGAGCCAGCACCGAGCGCGCCGGTGCTGATCGAACTCGCTTCGTCGCCGAAGGCCGATGCGCCTGCATCTGTGTCGACGCCTCTCGCTCCGACACCCTCGGCTCCGACACCTTCGGCTATGACACCCCCGGCCCCGATGTCCTCGCCTTCGACGCCAGCGACGCTCGAACCGCCTGCCTCGGAACCCGACCCGCGCCCGCCGTTGCGCGGCCACACCGGCCCGGAGTTCACGTTCCACGCCCCGGCGGCGTCCGCCATCGAACTGCCGACGCTCGACTTGCTCGACCCGGCATCGACGCAAGCCGAGGAGATCCCGGCTGAGCTCCTCGCGCAAACCGGCCAGCTCATCGAGCAGCGCTTGCAGGAATTCAAAGTGCCGGTCGCGGTCGTCGGCGCGTCGGCGGGTCCCGTCATTACGCGCTTCGAAATCGAGCCCGCGCTCGGTGTGCGCGGCAGCCAGATCGTCGGCTTGATGAAAGACTTGTCGCGCGGGCTTGGCCTCACTTCGATCCGCGTGGTCGAGACGATTCCCGGCAAGACCTGCATGGGCTTGGAATTGCCCAACGCGAAGCGGCAAACGATCAGCCTGTCGGAAATCCTCGACGCCCCGTCCTATCGGGGTTCGGCCTCCAAGCTCACGCTCGCGATGGGCAAGGACATCACCGGCCACCCGATCGTGACCGACCTCGCGAAAGCGCCGCACATGCTGGTGGCGGGCACGACCGGTTCGGGCAAGTCCGTGGCGATCAACGCGATGATCGTCTCGCTGTTGTACAAGGCGACGCCCGAGGAAGTGCGGCTCATCATGATCGACCCGAAGATGCTCGAGCTGTCGGTCTACGAGGGCATTCCGCATCTGCTCGCGCCCGTCGTCACGGACATGAAGCTCGCCGCGAATGCGCTGAACTGGTGTGTGGGCGAAATGGAAAAACGCTATCGGCTCATGTCGGCGGTCGGCGTGCGCAACCTCGCAGGTTTCAATCAAAAGCTGCGCGACGCGCAAGCCGCGGGCAAGAAGATCGGCAACCCGTTTTCATTGACGCCCGAAGCGCCCGAACCGCTCTCGCCGCTGCCGATGATCGTCGTCGTCATCGACGAGCTGGCCGATCTGATGATGGTCGCCGGCAAGAAGATCGAGGAACTCATCGCAAGGCTCGCACAGAAAGCGCGCGCAGCCGGCATCCATTTGATCCTTGCGACGCAGCGTCCGTCGGTCGACGTCATCACGGGGCTCATCAAAGCGAACATTCCGACCCGCGTAGCGTTCCAGGTCTCGTCGAAGATCGATTCGCGCACGATTCTCGACCAGATGGGCGCCGAATCGCTGCTGGGCCAAGGCGACATGTTGTTCCTGCCGCCGGGCACCGGCTATCCGCAGCGCGTGCACGGCGCGTTCGTGGCAGACGAGGAAGTGCATCGCGTCGTCGAACACTTGAAGCAGTTCGGCGAGCCGGAGTACGAGGAAGGCATTCTCGATGGCCCGGCGACCGATGGCGCCCCGCAAGACTTGTTCGGCGATACGCCCGATGCAGAAGCCGATCCGCTGTACGACGAAGCCGTTGCCTTCGTCGTGCGCACGCGCCGGGCTTCGATCTCCGCCGTGCAGCGGCAACTGCGGATCGGCTACAACCGCGCGGCGCGCTTGGTCGAGCAAATGGAAGCCGCGGGGCTTGTTTCCGCGATGGGCATCAACGGCAGCCGTGAGGTGCTCGCGCCGTCAAACGCGGAATAGCGGCGACAGGCCCGACGACGATCGCAACAAGCAGCGTGAGTAAAAGCTGCGCAACGGTTGCAAGAATTAACCGGCCGGATCTGTGAACTCGTACGACCGCGCGCGCTCAACCGCGCGCTCAACCATTTGCAAGTTGATCGAGCCGCAGCTCGCCTTGCAGCGACAGACCGCCCACGGCGTATTGGCCGTTGCCGTTGTGATGCCGCTTGAAGCAGGCGCGCTCGATCAGGAACGCGGCGGCCGTTTCCATGCCGTTGCGCGTGAGACCGAGCGTGCGCGGATCGAGGTGGAGCAAGGCGTCCTCGCCCACCTCGCGGGCGGCGGAGAGAATCGTGATGCAGTCGACCTTCGACGGATTCAGCATGGCGTCAGTTCTCGCTTCGAGTGTTGGATGACAGGCGCGATGATGGCCGAGTGCGCGGCACGCTGGGATGCATGGATTGTTGTATTGAGCGCGCGGCCGGAATCCCCGAAGCCAGATTGTAGCCAGCGAATTTGCGCCGTGGCAACGCAAAAACCGTTTCCAGTGCGAGCGCGAACGGCAAGGCGTAATCTTTGCTCGCGCTCACACGCAAACGTCTTCCCGCACGGGTATTGCGTACCGCATTCGGCTGGGCGTTGTCGCGAAACAGCAGGAGAATGTCCACACCATGCCCGCCCATATCGAAAACTACGCACTCGTCGGCGACGGCAAAACGGCCGCACTCATCTCGCATGAAGGATCGGTCGACTGGCTCTGTTGGCCGCGGTTCGACTCGGGCGCATGTTTCGCCGCCCTGCTCGGCTCAGACGAGCACGGTTCGTGGCGCCTCGCGCCCGCCGTCGACGGCCCCGTCACCCGCACGCGCCGCTATCGCGACGGCACGCTCATCCTCGAAACCGATCATGAAACCGCCGAGGGCGCAGTCACCGTCATCGACTTCATGCCTCCGGGCAACGGCGGCTCGCAGCTCGTTCGGATCGTGGAAGGCAAGCGCGGCACGGTGCCGATGTCCATGAAGCTGACGCTGCGTTTCGACTATGGCCTATCGGTGCCGTGGGTCACGCGCCTCTCCCACGGCCACGGCATCAAAGCCGTGGTGGGTCCCGACACCGTGGTGCTACGCACGCCGGTTCAACTGCGCGGCGAGAACATGCACACCGTGGCCGAATTCACCGTTTCCGAAGGAGAACGCATTCCGTTCGTATTGGCCTACTCGCCATCGCACGAACGCGCGCCCGCGGCGAAGGAGCCGTTTGCCGCGCTCGAACACACCGAGCGACATTGGCGCGAGTGGATCGCCCAATGCCGTGTCACCGGGCGCTATGCGGAGCCGATCCGTCGTTCGCTGATCACGCTCAAAGCGCTTGCTTACGAACCGACCGGGGGCATCGTGGCCGCGCCCACCACCTCTCTGCCGGAGCGGCTGGGCGGCTCGCGCAACTGGGACTACCGATTCTGTTGGCTGCGCGACGCGACGATTACGCTGCTTGCCCTCATGCGCTGCGGTTTCTACGACGAAGCCCGTGCTTGGCGAATTTGGCTCGAGCGCGCGCTCGCCGGCTCGCCGGCGCAGGCGCAGATCCTCTACGGCGTGGCCGGGGAGCGGCGCGTGCCCGAAATGGACCTGCCCTGGCTGCCCGGCTACGAAGGCGCTCGGCCGGTGCGCATCGGCAACAAGGCGGTGGGCCAGCTCCAACTCGATGTCTACGGCGAAGTCATGAACGCGCTCCACCTGGCGCGCGTGGGCGGGCTGCATGCCGATGAAGCCGTCTGGTCGCTCCAATGCGTCATGCTGGAGCACTTGGCGACGATCTGGGCCGAACCCGACGAAGGGCTATGGGAAGTGCGCAGCGGCCCGAGGCAGTTCACCTTCTCGAAGGTCATGGCGTGGGTCGCCTTCGATCGCGCCATTCGTTCCGCCGAGAAATTCGCGCTGTCCGGACCAATCGCCGAATGGCGCGCGCTGCGCGAGCGGATACACGCCGATGTCTGCGAGAAGGGCTGGAATGAAGCGCGCCGCACGTTCACTCAGGAATATGGCGGCGATGCGCTCGATGCGAGCCTGCTCTTGATGCCGTTGCTCGGCTTTTTGCCGCCAGCCGATCCGCGCATCGCCTCGACGGTGGCCGCGATCGAGCAAGAATTGGTGTTCGAGGGCTTCGTGCGCCGTTATCACACCCACAAGGTCGACGACGGATTGCCGCCCGGTGAAGGAACGTTCCTCGCCTGCAACTTTTGGCTGGTCGACAATCTCGCGCTGCAAGGGCGCCTGGATGAAGCGCACACGATGTACGAGCGTCTGGTGGGGCTCGTCAACGATGTCGGCCTGCTGTCCGAAGAGTTCGACCCGCGGACGAAGCGCTTCACCGGGAATTTTCCGCAAGCGTTTTCGCATGTGGCGCTCGTCCATACCGGCTTGAACCTCATGCGGCACGAGGAAGCGATCGCGCACGCGACGGGCCACCCGCCCCACTCGGCAGGCGACGCAAAGCCTGCCTTCGGGGAAGGAGTGCTCTAGGCGGGCATGCCGATGGCGGCTTGCCAAGGCGCATGGCCGGGGTAAGCGCAAGAAACCAAGTGCAAGAAAACAACCGGCAACGCATGTTTGCGACAGGGAACGGAGCGGCCGCCCTTTATGCCCCAACTTGGGGCGGCGAGCGGCCGACGCTTGCCTGGCATGGGCGCCGCGACACCTTGGGCGCGCGCGCCTATCTCGGCAAGGCAGCGGCCGTGGCGTATCGGGGAAAACACCCGCCGGGCGAGCCGATTGCTGCGTTGCACCTAAGGTTGTTTCTCCTTTATCATCAAAGAAGTAACGCCGCCACGAGCATCCGTTCAAGGTCCAGCCGCGACGCAAAGCGCCGCATATTTTTTGCCCCGTTCCTACCCCACGGGAGCCCCACACCATGCTTTACCAGTTTTACGAGTTTCAGCGCGCGCTCTTGAATCCGTTGACAGCCTGGGCACAGGCCGCTTCGAAATCCTTCGCCAATCCCGCCAGTCCCTTCGCCTATGTGCCTGGAGCAACGCGCCTTTCGGCTGGATATGAACTGCTTTACCGCCTCGGCAAAGATTACGAAAAGCCCGAATTCAATATTCATCAAATCGTCAAAGACGGCCATAACATTCCGATCATCGAACAAACGATCATCGAAAAGCCGTTTTGCCGCCTGCTGCGCTTCAAGCGTTTCGCCGACGACAGCGAGGCCGTGGCGCAATTGAAGGACGAGCCGGTCGTGCTCGTCTGCGCACCGCTATCCGGTCACCATTCCACGCTGCTGCGCGACACCGTGCGCACGCTGTTGCAGGATCATAAGGTCTACATCACCGACTGGATGGACGCGCGCATGGTCCCGCTCGAGGATGGCCCGTTCCATCTCGACGACTACGTCGCCTACATCCAGGAATTCATTCGCCACATCGGCGCCAAGAATCTGCATGTGCTGTCGGTCTGCCAGCCGACGGTGCCTGTGCTTGCCGCCATTTCGTTGCTGGCCAGCCGCGGCGAGGACACCCCCCGCACGATGACGATGATGGGCGGCCCGATCAACGCGCGGCGCAGCCCCACATCGGTCAACTCGCTCGCGATGCAGCGCTCGTATTCCTGGTTCGAGAACAACGTGATTCATACGGTGCCGCCGAACTACCCGGGCGTGGGCCGTCATGTGTACCCGGGCTTTTTGCAGCATTCGGGCTTCGTCGCCATGAACCCCGAACGGCACGCGGCATCGCATTGGGATTTCTATCAGAGCCTGCTGCGCGGCGATGAAGACGACGCCGAAGCACACCGCCGCTTCTACGACGAATACAACGCAGTGCTCGACATGGCCGCGGAGTATTACCTCGATACCATCCGCATCGTGTTCCAAGAGTTTCGTCTTGCCGAAGGCACGTGGGTGGTGGGCGGCGAAGCCGTGCGGCCGCAGGACATCAAGACGACGGCGCTGTTCACGATCGAAGGCGAGCTCGACGACATATCGGGCTGCGGCCAAACGCTCGCGGCGCACGACCTATGCACCGGCATCCCGGAGAAGCACAAACACCACTTCACCGCGGAAAAATGCGGCCATTACGGCATTTTCTCGGGCCGCCGCTGGCGCACGATCATCTACCCGCAATTGCGCGACTTTATCCTCTCGCACAATCGGGAAACGAAGCGCACGCGCGAGCCCGTCGAAGCCTGATCGCAGGCGCTGCCACGCGGCGGCGCCCGCTATTTTATTTGCGCATCAGATACGCGAGCAGCAATTCGGTATTCATCCGCACCACCTCACCGCGCTCGGCAGGTGCGCTGAAATCGCGGCCCAGCGTGGCTTCGAGCGTGAATCGATTCGATACGCTGTAGTAGCCGAGCCCCGAAAGCGCAACGTAGAATCGCAACGGATCGACATTTGCACGAAACAGCCCGGCGCGCTGGCCCCGGTCGAGAATCGAAGAAAGCGTGGCCACCATGGGCGAAATCATCTCGCGAATGCGCGTCGACTTCTGAAGATACCGGGCCTCGTGCAGGTTTTCGTTGTTGATGAGACGCAGCAAATCCGGATGATCGCGGTAGTAGTCCCAGACGAAATGGGCGAGCCGCGTAATGGCTTCGATCGGCGCAATGCCGTTTAGATCGAGCGTCTTTTCCGCCTCGGTCAATGCGCTGAAAGCGTGCTCGAGTACCGCCGTGAAAAGCTGCTCTTTGCTGCCGAAGTAGTAATAGAGCATGCGCTCGTTCGTCTCCGCGCGCCGGGCGATCTGATCGACGCGCGCGCCGGACAAACCACCATTTGCGAACTCTTCGGCAGCGGCGAGCAGAATCCGGCGCCGGGTTCCTTCAGGGTCTCTTTTGATTTTCAATTGATTCATGGTGGCCTTTTTGCTTCGTGAGCCGCGTTGCCCCGCCGCCTTGCCAGCCCTCCTCGGTCCTTCGCCGGCAATGCGGACGAGCGCGCCGTTATTGTCGAAACACCCTGCGCCTCGTGCGAAAAAGCGCTTCGATTATGGCACACGGCCGACCAATCGCAATCCGGGAAATCGGCGATAATGCGCTCTTTCCCCGCACGCGAAGCGCACCGGCCCCGGCCCGCGCCGCGCCGCTCGACGCCCGCTTTGTCGCTGCGCTCGCGTGCCCTAGACGTACCGAATGTGACCGATCGCGCAACGCTCGCAGACCGCATCGAGGATCTGCTGCCCCAAACGCAATGCACCAAGTGCGGCTATGCCGGCTGCCGGCCTTACGCCGAAGCCATCGCGCAAGGTGAAGCCAACTACAATCAATGCCCGCCCGGGGGCGCGCAGGGCATCGCGCGCCTGGCCGCCGTGCTCGGCAAGCGCGTCATCGCGCTCAATCCCGAGAACGGCGCAGAACGCCCGCGGGCGCTGGCCGTCATCGACGAATCGCTCTGCATCGGCTGCACGCTCTGTATGCAGGCCTGCCCGGTCGATGCCATCGTCGGCGCGCCCAAGCTCATGCATACGGTCCTTGCCGAGCGCTGCACCGGCTGCGATCTATGCGTGGCGCCGTGTCCGGTCGATTGCATTGCGATGGTGCCCGTGACGGGGGATCGCACAGGTTGGGACGCCTGGAGCCAAGGTCAGGCGGACGCCGCCCGAGAGCGCCACCGATTGCGCGCCGCGCGGCTCGAACGCGAGCGCCAAGCGGCGCAGGCGCGCGCCGCCGCCCGGCGTGCGGAAGCGGCTGCAAGCGCGGGCGCCGCGGCCACGGCCACGGCCCCCGCGAGCCCGGCGGCGGACGACGAAGCCGCGAAAAAACGCGCCATCATCCAAGCCGCGCTCGAACGCGCCCGTCAAAAGAAAGAAGCGCTGGCGGCCCAAGGCCTCGGCCCGAGCAACGTGCCGCCGGCGAGCGCCGACGAGCAGCAAGGCCAAGCCAGTGGCGCGCAAGCGCACGGCGGGGCAACGCGGGCAAGCGGCGACACACCCGGGCCCGAAGCGCCTTCCGAGCGATCGAACGCAACCGGCGCGCCGACGGGCAAAGCGGCGGAGCGCAGAACGAACGATGCTCCCACCAGCGTCCGCCCTTCGCCCGACGATCACTGAGCCCGCTTCGACGCCGACCGCCGCATGAACGCACAAAAACGACGCGCCATCTACGAGACGCTGCAAAGCCTCAATCCGCACCCGAGGCCCGAACTCGAATTCACGAGCCCGTTCGAGTTGCTGATCGCCGTGATGCTGTCGGCGCAAGCAACCGACGTGTCCGTCAACAAGGCTACGCGCAAGCTGTTTCCCGTGGCGAACACGCCCCAAGCAATGCTCGAGCTCGGCGAGGCGGGCGTTTCCGACTACATCAAGACGATCGGGCTATATCGCACCAAAGCGAAGAATGTCATCGCCACGAGCCGGATTTTGCTCGAACGGCACGGATCGGAAGTACCGGCCGAGCGCGCCGCGCTCGAGGCGCTGCCCGGTGTCGGCCGCAAGACGGCGAACGTGGTGCTCAATACGGCCTTCGGGCAGCCGACGATCGCGGTCGACACGCATATCTTTCGGGTCGCGAACCGCACCGGATTGGCGCCGGGCAAAGACGTGCGCGCCGTCGAAGCCGCCCTCGAAAAGTTCACGCCCCCGGAGTTTCGCCATGACGCGCACCATTGGCTGATCTTGCATGGCCGCTATGTCTGCAAGGCGCGTCGGCCCGAGTGCTGGCACTGCGCGATCGAGCCGCTGTGCGAATTCAAGCCGAAAACCCCACCGCCCGAGCTTTGAGCTCGCCGCTATAGGTTCGCTTCGAGCGATACGGCTTCGTCGTGCGCACCGCCTCCGGCCCGCACGAGCCAAAGCACGGCGGCCAGCACCGCGGCGCCGCCTGCCCATTGCAGCGGCGTCAAGCGCTCGCCTAACAAAACCGCCGCCAACAACACGGTGACGACCGGCTCGAGCGTGGAAAGCATCGACGTGCGCGCCGCGCCCAGGCGCGCGAGCCCCGCGAAAAACGCGAGCATCGCCGTGACGGTCGATATCAGCGCGATGGCGACGAGCGCGGCCCAGCCGAGCGAGGTCGACGGCAAATGCGGCGGCGCCCCGGCCAGCGTTCGCACGAGAGAAGCCGTGCAGAAAACCGCGGCTGCGGATAGACAAACGACCGACGTGGTCGCGAGCGGATCGACTCCGCGCGTCACGCGCGCTCCGGCGACGATGTAAAGCGAGTAGACAATGGCCGCCGTCAGCGCGAGCGCGATTCCCAATGGCTCGCCGCGCCCGCCCCCGACCATCACGGCCGAGCCCGCCAAGCAAAGCACGAGCGCCGCGCCTTTCACCCACGTCAAACGCTCGCCGAGCCACAGCGCCGCGAGCAGCGTCACGAACGCGGGGTAGAGGTAAAGCAGCAATGCGACGAGGCTCGCCTGCGCATGCTGGAGCGCGACGAAATAGCAAATCGACTGCCCCACGTACCCGAGCGCGCCCATCGCGACGATCCCCCAAAGCGTGCGCCCGCGCGGCCAGACGACGTTGCGGCGGCGTGCGACGGCAGCGAGCACCGTCCCGCCGATGAGAAACCGAAGCGTCAGCAAACCGAGGACGTCCGTGCCGCCCGCGTAGGCATAGCGGCCGAAGATCGCCATGGCGCCGAAGGATGCGGCGGAGAGCGCCACGAGCAAAGCGCCGCGCAGCGTATCGGCGCGCGTAGAGGGGGATGAAGCGGGGGATGAAGCTGGCATCGTGAAGGAACGTCGTTGTCGTTATCGTTGCAGGCCGTATCGGCCCGGCGCGCGTTTCGGCCTGCGCGGCGGGGCTCACCCTTCGCACGGACGCGCTCCGCTCATCTCGTCGATTCTAACCGGCGCAATCGTACGGGTGCGCCGAACCGCGCGAGCCGGGCAGCGTAAAATAACCAATTGGCCGCTCGGCGCGCGCACCATTGGGCACACCACCCGTGAGCACGCGGCTGGGCGGCGCTACTTCAAGGTCGATCCCACGATGTTCAATCCGAGCCGCGACGAAGTCCGACGCTTTTTCATCGATACCTGGCGCAAGCAGCGCGCGGGCGAAATCCTGACGCCGCTGGAGGCGATCGCGGCCGATTGGATCGTCGAGCATCCCGAATACCACGCAGACCTAGCCGACGATGCCACGGCTGCCGTCGATTATTCGCCCGAAGCCGGCCGCACCAACCCGTTCCTGCATCTCTCGATGCATTTGGCAATCAGCGAGCAACTCTCGATCGATCAACCGCCCGGCATCCGGGCTGCGCACGAGCGGCTCGCGGCCCGGCTCGGTTCCACGCATGAAGCGCAGCACGCGATCATGGAGTGTCTCGGGGAAACGATCTGGGAAGCGCAGCGCAGCAACATGCCACCCGATACCGACGCCTATCTTGCGCGCATCGAACGGCGCGCATCGAAGGATTGATGCCCCCTGCGACACGTTGTCGCATATGCAGCCGCTATCAAAAAAACACCCCGCCGAAGCGGGGTGTCATCGTTATCGAACGCTGCGGAGCGTGACGCTCGGGGCGTCGCCTGACCTGCGTTCGACCGATTACTTCTTGTCGACGAGATCGCCCGGCAACGACTCGATGTAAGCGGTGATGTCCTTCATATCGCTCAGCGACAGGTTTTGCACCTGCGCCTGCATGATCGCGTTGTTGCGGCCGAAATTCGGGTTGCCGGTGCCGACCTGGTAGCCGCGCAGCGCGAAATACAGGTAATCCGCGTGCTGGCCGGCCAGCTTCGGATACTCGTTGCTGATGGGCTTGGTGAAGCCCGCCCCATGGCACGCCGCGCAGTTGTGGGATTCGACGAGCGCCTTACCGTTCTCGATGCTGGCCGCATGGGCCGAGCCGATCATCCCGATTGCCGCGACGAGCGCGGTCCCCGCAGCCTTGACGACGATGCGCAATGCCTGATCAGGCTTGTTCATGAATTCTCCTATCCCGCGAAATAAGGTAGCTGAAAGCGGCCGCAATGACGGTCACTTTTCGGGATTGTTCGTCGACGCCGACGTTTGCGACGCGTAGTAGGCCGCGAGATCGGCGATGTCCTGATCCGACAGCGAGGCCGTGATCGCGTGCATCGTTTGGAAGTGGCGGTCGCCCTTCTTGTACGCGTGCAGCGCGTTTTCGAGGTATTGCTGGTTTTGCCCGCCGAGAATGGGTACGCGGTAGACCTCGGGGTACGCGGTGCGATAGTCGGGAATGCCGTGGCAGCCGATACACATCGCAACCTTGCTTTGGCCCGCCTTCGCATTGCCGACGACATCGGCCGCCCGCGCGCTCACCGCAAACCCCGCGAGCGCGACTAGCGCTGCGGTCACGACATGTTTGCCGACGAAAGAGTTCATAGGTTCTAACCTGGCTTGAGGGGAAACGAGCGCCCGCTAAAACCTGCGGGCAATGGCGCTGCGCCGTTCTTGTTGTCGAAGTCGCAACGAGCGACCAAAAAATCGCGGCAATTGTACCGCGCCGCTTGGTCGCACGTCCACCCGGCACCGCCGGGGCGCCGCGCCCGGCTAGAGCGACACGCTACCGCCACCCGCGCGGGCTGCCTAGCCCTTCTGACTTATACTTGCATTTTTTCGAGAAGGCAGGTAGCCATGCGTTTCGAAGGCTCGTCGCAATACGTCGCCACGGACGATCTCAAGCTCGCCGTCAACGCCGCCGTCACGCTCAAGCGCCCCCTCTTGATCAAAGGCGAGCCGGGCACCGGCAAAACGATGCTGGCCGAGGAGGTCGCGGCCTCGCTCGGCATGCCGCTTTACCAGTGGCACATCAAATCGACGACCAAAGCGCAACAGGGCCTCTACGAATACGACGCGGTCTCGCGGCTGCGCGATTCGCAGCTCGGCGACGCGCGCGTGCAGGACATCTCGAACTACATCGTCAAGGGCGTGCTCTGGCAAGCGTTCGAATCGGATGTGCCCGCGGTGCTGCTCATCGACGAGATCGACAAAGCCGATATCGAGTTCCCCAATGACCTGCTGCGCGAGCTCGACCGCATGGAGTTTCATGTCTACGAGACGCGCGAAGTCGTGCGCGCCAGGCACCGGCCGCTCGTCGTCATCACCTCCAACAACGAAAAAGAGCTGCCCGACGCGTTCTTGCGCCGCTGCTTTTTCCACTACATCCAGTTCCCGGACCCGGCTACGATGCAGCGCATCGTCGATGTCCACTATCCCGGCATCCGCGAGGATCTCCTGCGCGCGGCGCTGACGAGCTTTTTCGAGCTGCGAGCGGTATCGGGCCTAAAAAAGAAGCCTTCCACCTCCGAACTGCTCGACTGGCTCAAGCTGCTGCTCGCCGAAGAGATTCCCCCAGAAGCGCTGCGCTCGCCGGACGCGAAGCAGATCGTGCCGCCGCTCGCGGGCGCGCTGCTCAAGAACGAACAGGATATGAGCTTGTTCGAGCGGCTCGTGTTCATGAACCGCCACAACCGTTAGCCTGAAGGCTAGCCGCCATTCAGAGACATCGGCATGCTGATCGACTTCTTCTACACGCTGCGCGAGGCCAAGCTGCCGGTGTCGGTCAAGGAGTACCTGACGCTCGTCGAAGCGCTGCGCGAGCGCGTCATCGGCCCATCGTTGGACGAGTTCTACTATCTTGCGCGCCTAACGCTGGTCAAGGACGAGCGCTACTTCGACAAATTCGATCAAGCGTTCGGCGCGTATTTCCGCGGCGTGCAACAGATCACCGATCAAGCATTCGAGTTGCCGCTGGACTGGCTCGAAAAACGCCTGCAGCGCGAGTTCACGCCCGAGGAAAAAGCGCAAATCGAAGCGATGGGCGGGCTCGAGAAGCTCATGGAGCGGCTCAAGCAATTGTTCGACGAGCAGAAAGAGCGGCACGAAGGCGGTAGCAAATGGATCGGCACGGGCGGCACCTCGCCGTTCGGCCATGGCGGCTACAACCCCGAAGGCGTGCGCATCGGCGGGCCCTCGGCCGGCAACCGCACCGCCGTCAAAGTGTGGGAAGCGCGCGGCTACCGCGATTACGACGATCAAGTCGAGATCGGCACGCGCAACATCAAGGTCGCCCTGCGGCGGTTGCGCCGGTTCGCGCGCGAAGGCGCAGCCGAAGAGCTCGATTTGCCCGGCACGATTCGCAGCACGGCCGCGAACGCGGGATGGCTCGATCTGAAGATGGTGCCCGAGCGGCACAATGCAGTGAAGGTGCTGATGCTGCTTGACGTGGGCGGCTCGATGGACGATCACATCAAGCGCACCGAGGAGCTCTTCTCGGCCGCCAAGTCCGAATTGAAGCACCTCGAGTTCTATTACTTCCACAACTGCGTCTATGATCACCTGTGGAAGAACAATCGCCGCCGGCATGTCGAGCGGATGCCGACTTGGGATGTGCTGCACAAGTTCACGCCCGATTACAAGCTCATCTTCGTCGGCGACGCAACGATGAGCCCCTATGAAGTCCTGCAGCCGGGCGGCTCCGTCGAGTACAACAATCCCGAGGCGGGCGCAGTCTGGCTGCGCCGCCTCGCCGATCACTTCCCGCATCACGCCTGGCTCAATCCCGAGCCCGAAGGCCTGTGGGAGTACCGGCAGTCCGTTTCGATCATCCGCCAACTGCTCGGCGACCGAATGTACACCCTGACCCTCGCGGGGCTCGAAGCCGCGATGCGCAAGCTCAGTAAATAGCCGCCCTTCGCGCCTAGCTCGTTTTACGTTGCCCCCTTTTTACGTTGCCCCCTATTTCCTAGCCGTTTAGCGTCCGACCTGCTGCCCCATCGTCCATGACCTTTCCATCCGCCCCAGACCTGTCCAGACCTGCCGCGCGCCGCTCCTTGCTGCAGCCGTTCGCCGATACGTCGCTGCATGCCATCGTCGCCGGCTTCGTGGCGATGATGACGGGGTACACCAGTTCGCTCGTGCTCGTGTTTCAAGCGGGCCGGGCGGCGCACCTATCCGACGCGCAGGTTTCGTCGTGGATTTGGGCGCTGTCGATCGGCATGGCGTTCTCGACCATCCTGCTCTCGTTGCGCTTTCGCACGCCTGTCGTCATTGCCTACTCGACGCCGGGCGCGGCGCTTTTGATCGCCGCGCTGCCGCACGTGCCTTACGCCGATGCGATCGGCGCGTTCATCGTCTGCGCCGTGCTGATCACGGCCGTCGGGCTCACGGGCTGGTTCGACGCGCTCATGCGGCGCGTGCCGGCCGGCATTGCAAGCGCGCTGCTCGCGGGCATCTTGTTCGAAATCGGCATCGAAATCTTCCATGCGGTGCAGTACCAAACGACGCTCGTGCTGACGATGTTCTTCGTCTACCTGTTCGTCAAACGGCTCGCGCCGCGCTACGCCATCGTGACGACGCTCGTCGTGGGCACCGCAGTAGCGGGGGCGCTCGGGCTCATCGATTTCAGCCGCTTTCACGTCGCCGTCGCGCACCCGGTCTTCACGATGCCGCACTTCTCGCTCTCGGCCGCGATCAGCTTGGGCGTGCCGCTGTTCGTCGTCGCGATGGCGTCGCAGAATATGCCGGGCCTCGCGGTCCTGCGCGCGGACGGATATACGACGCCGTCTGCGCCGCTGATCTCGACGACCGGCATCGCCTCGCTGCTGCTCGCGCCGTTCGGCTCTCACGGCATCACGCTCGCGGCGATCACTGCGGCGATCTGCACCGGCCCGCAAGCCCACGAAGATCGAACCAAGCGCTACACGGCAGCGCTCTGGTGCGGCCTGTTCTATCTCGTCGCCGGGATTTTCGGTGCGACGATCGCCGCCCTATTCGCCGCACTGCCGAAAGCGCTCGTCGTTTCGGTGGCCGCGCTCGCGCTGTTCGGCTCGATCATGAGCGGCCTCACCAACGCCATGAGCAATGTGCGGGAGCGGGAAGCCGCGCTCGTCACTTTCATGGTGACGGCCTCGGGGCTTACGTTGCTCTCGATCGGGTCAGCGTTTTGGGGTCTGGTCGCAGGCGTGATCACGCAAGTCATTCTCGGCGCGCGCCGTACGTAGCGCAGCGCTATCTCCCCGGCTTCCATTTCGCGTGAACGCGCCGGGGCCTAAAATGGTCGTATTTGCATCCGGTTGCGCCGTTTCGGCGGTGCGACCCTTTTCTGGACTCACACGGAAGGCGCTCGAGCGCTGCACATCTGCCATGACCAATGCTCTGGACCAACTGAAGCAATACACGACCGTCGTCGCGGATACCGGCGACTTCCAACAGTTTGCGCAGTACAAGCCGCGCGATGCGACCACGAATCCCTCGCTGATCCTCAAAGCCGTCCAAAAAGACGCCTATAAGCCGTTGCTCGAAAAAACCGTGCGCGAACACGGTAGCAAGCCGGCGGGAGCGATCATCGATCACTTGCTGATCGCCTTCGGCCGCGAAATCCTCAAAATCATTCCGGGCCGGGTATCGACCGAGGTCGATGCGCGTCTGTCGTTCGACGCCAAGCGCTCGATCGAGAAAGGCCACGAGCTCATCAAGCTTTACGAGGCCGCCGGCATCGACCGCGAGCGCGTGCTGATCAAGCTCGCCTCGACCTGGGAAGGCGTGCGCGCGGCCGAAGTGCTGCAAAAGGAAGGCGTGAACTGCAACATGACGCTGCTGTTCTCGCCCGTGCAAGCGGCGGCCTGCGCCGAAGCGGGCGCGAAGCTGATCTCCCCGTTCGTCGGCCGCATTTACGACTGGTACAAGAAGCAAGCGGGCAGCGCCTGGGACGAAGCGACCATGGGCGGCGCCAACGACCCGGGCGTGCAGTCGGTGCGCCGCATCTACGCGTACTACAAGCATTTCGGCTATCGCACCGAAGTGATGGGCGCAAGCTTTCGCACGACTAGCCAGATCGTCGAGTTGGCCGGCTGCGATTTGCTGACCATCAGCCCCGAGTTGCTGCAAAAGCTGCATGACAGCGACGAGAAGGTCGAGCGCAAACTCTCGCACGACGCCGCAAAGGGCGAGACGATCGAGCGCATCGCCATCGACGAACCGTCGTTTCGCTTCCAACTGAACGACGACGCCATGGCAACCGAGAAACTTGCAGAAGGCATTCGCGCATTCGCGGCCGACGCCATCAAGCTCGAAAAGCTGATCGACGGCCTGCGTTGAGCGCGGGCGCGACGCCTAACGGGCGCGCCGCCCGGGCCGTACCGCATGCGCGGTGCGGCTCACCTTGCCGCGTCGCGGCCGAAGCGGGACGACCGCGATCGATCGGCACCCATCGACGTTGACGATCAAGGAGGCAATGATGGTGGTCCAACCGTATCTGCACTTCTACGGCCGCTGCGACGAAGCGCTGGCGTTCTACGAACAAGCCCTGGGCGCTCAGGTCACGTTCAAGATGCGCAACAAGGAAGCGCCCCCGGAACATGCCGTGCAGGGCGAGGCGGGCGAGCGCATCATGCATGCGTCGTTCAAGGTGGGGCAGAACACGCTCATGGCGACCGACGGCATGCCCGGCGACACCGCGACGCCCAAGTACGCCGGATTCAGTATCTCGCTCTCGCTCGACAACGTGTCCAAGGGCGAAAAAATATTCAACGCGCTCGCTCAGGGCGGCGAGGTCCGCTTCCCGTGGCAGTCGACTTTCTGGGCCAAGGGATTTGGCATGGTCACGGATAAGTTCGGCGTGCCGTGGATGGTCAACGTCGAAAACAAAGAGCCCTGATCGAGGCAGAATCGACACGCGGCGCCCGGCGCCGCCATCGCTCGCGAGGCTGGGCTGCCCGCCTGCGCCGGTTGGGCCGATGTAGACGGCGCCCGCACCCCGCATCGGCAAGCTCGGTTGCGATCTACTCGGGCCGACGCATCTGCGCGCGCGCCGCGGCGTCTCCTTCGATATGCCATTGCCGCTCGGTATCGGCGAGTAGCGCGCGCAGCGCATCGACCTGCTCGGCGAACCATTGCGCCACCCAACGCGGCCCCGGTAAAGCATCGTCCGGCGTGCCTCGCGCCTCGCTTGCTTGCGCGTTCGTAGCGGTTGCTTCGCCCGGAACCTGCGCGCCGGACACCGGTGTGTAGAGGCGCTCTCCGGCGCGCGATTCGGAACCGAATCGCAACGCGCGCGCCATGCGCAGCAACGACGCGCGCACCGCACGCGCGTCGTCAACGGGCTGCCCCGGCGGCGCCGGATGAACAGCCGCGCTCGTCGACATCATTTCCAAGGCGCTCAGCATCGAACGATGCAGGCGCTGAATGGCTTCGAGCCGTTTCACCGGAATATCGACTTCCTTCGCCACCGACGGCATCAACGAGCGCAATTTGACGAGCCGCCCATTCATCGCAGCGAAAGCGGCAACATGGGCCTCGACGTCCAACGACAGGCCACGCGCGATGCGAGCGCGAATGCGCGCGCAATCGCGCAGGTTGCGGGCGAGCAAGTAGCGCCACGAGTAGGTCGCATAGAGCGGCAATGCAAACGAGAACGCGAGTGCGACGACGATGCCGACCATGACGTTGAGCGTGCGCCACAAGCCGGTATCGATGGTGCTGTCGCCATGCCCTGCCACGATACAGATCGTGATCGCCGTCAAAAGCGCGATGTAGCCGGCGCTGCTGATGGCGTAATAGCCACAGACGCCGGCAGCGATCGACATCAGCACGTGCGTGAGCGTCACCGACCCGATCACATGCAACTGCGCGATCAGCAGCAACCCGACGAACGCGCCGAGCATCGTGCCGAGCGCGCGATCGGCCGCTTTCTTGCGGATGTTGCCGTGATGCTGCAAGCCGCCAATGACCACGAGCACGGTCACGGAAGCCCAGATGCCGTTGGGCACGTTGATGCCGGTCGTCACGAGAATCGAGGCCAGCATCGCCAGCCCGACGCGCAAGGCATGCAGCACGCGTGCGTGGCGGTATCGGTAATAAGGGGAAACGACGACGCGGACGAACGGCGTCGCAAGCTGGCGAAAGGGGATAAGAAAATTGGCCACGGCTCGATTGTCGGCTAAACGCGGTGCTTCGTCGATACGCCGGGAGCCACACTTCGCGCGAAGCGTGGCGGGCATGCATCGGTCCATAGCCTGGGTTCAGGCAGCGCCCGACGGGCGATCTGAAACGAGAAAACGGGTTTCACGAGCGACAAAAAGGGCGGCACGCTTACCGTGCCGCCCTCTTCAACTGTCGATGCTGCTTCGTTCGTCTTCAGTTCAGCTTTCGACCGGGTCCAGGTAATCCTCCGGACTCGTGCGGTCTTCGGCATGGGTCGCGCCCATCACACGCAGCGCGAAGCTCACCACGATGGCCACGGCCAAGTTGACGATCAGCGACCAGACCGCGGCATAGCCGGGAATCGCATAGCCGCCCAGATGGATCGCGTAGATCGAGCCCTTCAAATGCAGTGAAGCGGCCATCCACGTACCCACGCCGATACCGACCGCCCAGCCCGCCAGCAGGCCGCGCGCATCGAGCTTGCGCGTATACAAGCCAAGCACGATCGCAGGGAGCGTCTGGATGATCCAGATCCCGCCGAGCAATTGCAGTTGGATCGCGTACGTGAGCGGCAAGCCGAGAATGAACGCGACGGCGCCGACTTTGACGATCAGCGACACCAGCTTGGCAACGCCCGTCTCCTGCGCCGGCGACATGTTGCGATTGACGAACTCGCGGTGGATGTTGCGCGTGTACAGGTTCGCAGCGGCGATCGACATGATTGCCGCAGGAACCAGCGCGCCGATCGCGATGGCTGCGAACGCAACCCCGACGAACCACGACGGGAAGTAATGCAGGAACAGCGCCGGTACGGCGAAGTTCGGCCCGAACGCCTTGAAGTACGGCGCGAATTCCGGCATGTCCTTCACGCCCGAAGCGAGCGCCATATACCCGAGCAGCGCCAAGAGACCAAGCACGAGCGAGTACGCCGGCAGCATCGCCATGTTTCGGCGAATGGTGTTTCCCGAGGACGAGGACAAGATCGCGGTCACCGAGTGCGGGTACAAGAACAGGGCGAGCGCGGACCCGACGGCAAGGGTCGCATACGCGCTGTAGCCGTTCATGCCGGAAACGTCAGGCGCTTTGAGCAGCAGCTTGGCGGGCGGCACCGTGCTGAAGATGTGCCCGAAGCCGCCGAGCTGCGCCGGGATGACGATGATCGCCGCGATGATCGTGATGTAGATCAGCAAGTCCTTGACGACGGCGATCATGGCCGGCGCGCGCAAGCCCGACGTGTACGTGTAAGCCGCGAGAATCGCAAAAGCGATGATGAGCGGCAGATCGCCAACGAACCCGGTGGTGTTGAAACCAAGACCGCCGATCACCACTTCGATACCGACGAGTTGCAGCGCGATGTACGGCATCGTCGCGACGATGCCCGTCACGGCCACGGCGAGCGCCAGCATGCGGCTGCCGTAGCGGGCGCCGACGAAGTCGGCCGAGGTCACGTAGCCGTGGCGCTTGGCCACCGCCCACAGCTTCGGGAACACGACGAACGCGAACGGATAGATGAGGATCGTGTAGGGAAGCGCGAAAAAGCCCATCGCACCGGCGCCGAACACGAGAGCCGGCACGGCCACGAAGGTATAGGCCGTGTAGAGATCGCCGCCGAGCAAGAACCAGGTGACGACGGTGCCGAAGCGGCGGCCGCCCAGGCCCCACTCTTCCAGATGGGCGAGATCGCCCCGGCGCCAATGCGCGGCCACGAAGCCGAGGATCGTGACGCCGATGAAAAACAGGACGAAAACGAAGGTTGCGGTTGCGTTCATCGAGCGCCTCCTGCAGAGGTGTTGGACGAACGCGGTTTGGACTTGAAGTAGACGACGGCCGTGATCACGGCGCTCACGAGCACCCAGAACAGCTGGTACCAGTAGAAGAACGGGAACCCCGCGACTTGCGGTTCGACCTTGTTGTACGACGGCACCCAGATCATGGCGATCCAGGGTATGACCAGCAGCCAGAGCCAGCGTTTGGCGGCTCGATTGGCGTCGGCGTTGTGAGCCATGACGTCTCCTCTTTTACTCTTGTTCACCCCGAGAGAAGCCCGTGCGGGGGCATCCCTATCTCGACCGGCCTCGCGCCCCGCGCGCGAGCGGCGGGGCAAGCCAATCCTTCAGCTTTAATAAGCCTTGCAAGAGTATAAGGGCCTTGCGCGGGCGGTCAAGCGGGACAGACCCGGGGCCGGAACCGCCCCGCGAGCGCCGGCGGGCGCTAGCGAAGCGCGGGAAGACGCAAATGCAATGCGTAGGCTACCCGCTCAAAGCGCGAACATTTCCGCAGAGGCCGCCGAAGAGGACGCCGAAGCCACCTGACGCAACGCCTTGACCCAGCCGCTGGCGGGCAAACCCAGCTTTTCTTCGATCAGCTTGGCGCGACGCTCGAGCGCCGCATAAGGAATGGCAAGCGCAGGCCCGGAGAACGCCAGCGCGATGCGATTGCCCTCGTGGACTTCGGGCAACGCGATGACGCGGCCGTCGAACGCCGCGCTCAGTTGCTTCATGTTGCGCACGAAGCTCGGATGATCGCCGAACAAGTTGATCGTCGCCATGCCCGCGCCCGTGAGACATGCGCGAACGGACCGATAGAAGGCGAGACTCTCATGCACGGGACCGCGCGCGGTCGCGTCGTACAGATCGATCTGCATCACGCCGATCGTCCCGTGATTGGCCCGGTCGGTGACGAAGTCCCACGCATCGGCTTCATGCACCGTCAGACGCGCGTCGTCGGGAGGCAACGCAAACATCGTCCGCGCCGCGACGACGACTGCGGGATTGAGTTCGACGGCCTCCACGTGCGCCCGGGGCAGGAAGCGGTAGGCGAACTTCGTCAGCGCCGCGGCGCCAAGCCCCAATTGAACGATGCGTTTGGGTGTTTCGAGAAAGAGCAGCCACGCCATCATTTGCTGCGCGTACTCGAGCTCGAGCTGGTCCGGCTTGTTGAGGCGCATCGCCCCCTGCACCCACTCGGTGCCGAAGTGCAGATAGCGCACGCCGCGTTCTTCGGAAAACGTCACGGGCGCAAAGCGCGGCTTGCGCGGCATCTCGATGCGCGGCGCGGCGCGACCGTACGCGTCGTCGAAGGCGTCGGCCCGCGCCGAGCGCGAAGCGCGTTTGGAAGCGGCTTGCTTGCCGGCCTTGCCATTGGCGCGCTCGGCGCGTGCGAATGCGCGCGCTTCGGCCGAGGCGCGCTTGATGAGGTCAGTCATGGAAAGATGTTGCGCGTGTGGGCGCTCGGTTGAATCGGACGAGAGGATAGCACCGTCGCTCATGCCGCCGAAGAAAAGGCGGGGTGTGCTACCGGTCGGCAAGCTGCGACAAGCGGCGCGCGATGAGTAGCGGCAGCCTCAGGATGAACGCCAGCAGCAGCCGCAAGTGCATCCAACTGAGCACGAGGTTGTCGCGACCGTAGTGGAAGTGCGAGACGCCACCCTCTTCGCGCTTGAAATACCGCACCGGCGCATCGAGGTTGATGGGCTCGACGCCGCGCCAGCACAGACGGACGGCGGCCTCGGGATCGAAATCGAAACGCCGCATCCAAGGCTGCTTCGTCATCAACGCGCGTAGCGGCGCGATCGGATAAACGCGGAAACCGTACAGCGAATCGCCCACTCCGGCCCACAGCGTCTCGACATGCGCCCAGAAGTTCGACAATTGCCGTCCCAGCACGCGGATGCGCGGCGCGCTACGGTCGAACTTCGGGCGGCCGAGCACCATGCACTGCGGCAGCGACATCGACGCGGCCATGAACGCCCCGATCAGCTCGGCAGGATGTTGACCGTCGGAATCCATCGTCAAGACATGCGTGAAACCGCACGCCGCCGCTTCGTTCAGCCCCGCGAGCACGGCTGCGCCCTTGCCGCGGTTGCGCGGCAAAACGATGACGCGCAACCCCCGATCGTTTTTCGCCATCTCTTGGAGCCGCTCGGCGCTGCCGTCCGTGCTGCCGTCCACGACGACCCAAACGGGCGTCCATTGAGCGCGCGCGCGGCGCACGGTGTCGTCGAGCTTCTCTCCCGGGTTGTAGCTGGGGATGAGGACGAGATGGGTGGTCGAGGCTGTGGGCATCGGCATGGTGGTGCGGGGACGGCTAGCCGCGCGATGACGGTCCATTCGCGAGTTCCGCGCAGTAGTGATTCTGCAACTGTAGGACGAAGGCTCGCAGCGCGTCGGGGTGCCGCTGCGGCGGCGCGAACCGGCGCCCCAGCCGCACGCGATAGGTAAGCGGCAGCGCGGGTTTGCGTAGTATGGACCAGCCCTTCGCCAAAAACGGCGAGCCCGCTTCGACGATCAGCGTCTGCACGGGAACGCCCGCGCGCGCGGCGATGAGCCCGACCCCCGCCTTCAGCGGATTGACCGGCATCGATGCCGTGCGCGTGCCCTCCGGAAACAGCAGCAACGGATGGCCGCGCCGCAAGTCGGCGACCGCGGTCTTGATCATGGCCTTCGGCGCATCGTTCGCGATGTAATCCGCGAGTCGTGCGCCCGCCCCCAGAAACACGTTGCCGACGATCTCGCGCTTCATGACGCAGCATACGTTCGGCACGCTGGAAGCAACGAGCATGGCGTCGAGCAGCGTCGGGTGATTGGGCGCGAGAATCATTGGCGGCGCGCCCCGCAGCGCCGCCAGCTCGCTCAAGTCGAAGCGCGCAACGCCGAGCGCCGTGAGCGCTTGAAAGTACAGCCGCCAGACATGGCGAATCACGGCGCGTCCGAGCACGCGCGCGGCGGCGCGCGGCAACAGCGCGTACAACACGGCCGCGCAGGGCAGCCACGCCAAACAGACGATCGCGAGCACGAGCAACGCGAAATAGAACACGACGTGCTGACGCAGCCCCTCGAAGGCGCGCCGAATAGAGCCGGCCCCGAAGCGCTGCGCCGCGCGTACGCTCACATCGCTCATGCGCACACCTCCACGCCATGTCCGGCGCTCGCTTCGATTTCGAGCAGCAAGTCGCTGCGGCAGATATCGGCATGCAGATAGAGCGCGCGCAACGGCGAACCGCAGCGCGCCCGCAGCGTATCGTCGATGGCGGCCAGCAGGTCGAGGTCGCACGGGTCGCGCACGTAGATCTTGTAAGTCAGGTCCGATAGCGCCCACTCGCCATGTCCCTTGCGGGCCGCTTCGCCGAGAATCGCATCGAAATTGGCGAGCGTTTCGCGCAATTGCGCCGGCGCGTCGCCGCAATGAACCGTTTCGTGGCCGACGATGCTTGCCGTGCCCGAGACAAAAAGCATTGGCGCCTGGCTCGGCCCGCGCACGTCGCGCCACACAGCGGCGCGCGCGAATGTGGGTGCGCTCGGACCGTATTGGGCCGGATAACGATAGGCGCTGACTTGGCGCGGATTCTCTATCGCCTCGGACGCCGTACGCATGGCGAGGAACGAGACGACGAGCGGCGTCGCACTCGGTGCGTTGCCGTCGATCGGCACCGGCGCACCGAGCGCACTCGCGGCCGGCACACTATCGACGACGGGCCGCCCGAACGCCTGAAAAGCACGCTGACGGCCCGTGTTGAATTGAAGATAGCGCTCGCTGCCGAACTGCTCGGCGTTGATCGCCGGCACGACATTCCAAATCCGCAACGGGTGCCGCATGCCAAGCGCATCGAGCACGTGAAAGATCGATTCGTACGCCGCATAGGTGACCCTCTCGAGCGGCGTCGCACCGGTGGCGGACGCGTTGCCGGCCTGGGCTTCTTGCATCGACACGCTGCCGAATACGATGCCGGCCGATTCGCTGAATCGGTAACGCAGCGACCCGTGCGTGCGGGTTATCAGATCCGTTGCATCGCACTGCCAGATTTCGAAGCTGGCGTCATCGAGCTGGTCCGAACGTTCGGACACGCGAACGAGCCGCGCCATCGATGCCGGCGCAAGCGGCAATTCGGGCGCCGCCTCGGCAAGAAGCGGCCAGCGCTCGGCGTTGCCGAAGCATGCAGCGCCAAGCACACCCGGATAGGCGCGTGCGAACGCTTCGTGCCGGGCGGCGGCGGGCTCATCGCCCAGGAGCGCCGCCAGGCCAGCAGGTGCGAGCCGAATCAGTTTCAGCGTGGCAGCCGACATTCGCGCCTCATCCTGCCGCCGTCCTCGGCTCGTCGGCTTGCCGCAGCATGCGGCGGCGCGCCTGCCACGCCCGCAACGAATTGCGCGCATCGAGCGCGGCCGATAAGTAGTAAATGACCTTGAACATGCGCAGCGACAGCCAGATCGGCGTATCGCCGAAGATGTCGCCCGCCAGCAGCGAGAGCACGGCTTCTCTCACGCGAAAGACGTTGCGCGGCCGCATGAAAAGGCTGCGCATCGCCGGCGAGGTCATCCGGTAGATGAACCACGAGAACGTCTTTGGCCCGTGACGCACGTCACGGTCGAACTTGGCGAGCGCGGCCTGCGCGCGAGCGGGTTCGCGCAAGCAAACGTCGACGGCTTGCGCACCGATGAACCCGCTTTGCATCGCGAGCATCACGCCCGAGGAGAACACCGGATCGATGAACGCGAATGCATCGCCTAGCAACACGAAGTTGCGTCCATGGGTGATCTCGCCCGTGTATGAATAGTTGCCGGTGGCGTCGACGCTCGTCACGAGTTCGGCGCTCGCAAGCCGCTCGGCGAGCGGCGGACACAGTGCGATGGTCTCGAGGAAGAAGGCCTCGATCGAGGTGCCGCGTTGCCGCTGCTTGAGATAATGCGGCCAGACCACGGCGCCGACGCTCGTCGCGCCGTCGGCAAGCGGGATGAACCAGAACCAGCCGCGCTCGAACCAGTAGATGCTGATGTTGCCTTCGTCCGCTCCGCCATGGCGCTGCGCGCCGCGAAAGTGCGCATACAGCGCGCTGCTGTTGTGCTTCGTGTCGTGCCGTTTGGTGCCGAGGCGATTGGCCAGCAGCGTATCGCGGCCCGACGCGTCGACGACGAACCGGGCGCGGCTGCGGTAGGCCCGTCCGTCGTCGTGCGCCGCGCTCACGATGGCGCCGTCGTCCGCTTCGAGGAATTCGACATCGCGCACCTGACACCCTTCGACGACATCGACGCCGTGCCGCGCCGCATTGCGCAGCAATATCTCGTCGAGTTCGGAGCGGCGCACCTGATAGGCATAGGGGATCGATTTGTCCCAGGCGTCGGCGAAGCGAAACCGCTCGAGCCGATTGCCATGCTGCGGCGAGACGAATTCGGCCGCGCCCTTGTACATACCGATCGCGCGCACGTCGTCCGCCACACCGAGCCGCTCGAACAACCGCAAGTTCGCCGGCAACAGCGACTCGCCGATATGAAAGCGGGGGTGGCGCGCCTTCTCGAGCAACTGCACGCGGTGGCCGGCATCGGCGAGCAACGTCGCCACCGTCGAGCCGGCCGGTCCGCCGCCGATCACGACGACATCCCAGCTCGGCGCCTCGGCCTCGCCTAGTTCATTCGTCACAGCTTTTCTCCTCGCAGCCGGGCTGCTACATGACGCGCTTGGATCGTCGCGATTGCGCCGCAGACTGGAATGGGCGCTCGCAGCTAAGCCTGTCCGCCGTTGACGGACATGACCTGTCCCGTCACGAAGGCCGCCGCGTCGGAAACCAGATAAGCCTCCATCGCGGCGACCTCCTCGGCCCGCCCGCTGCGGCCCGCCGGCACGATCTGCTTGATGCGCTCTGGCGGAAATGCGGCGGCGGTCATTGGCGATTCGATGATGCCCGGGGCCACCGCATTGACGGTGATGCCGCGCGAAGCCAACTCGAGCGCGAGCGACTTCGTTGCCCCGATGAGCCCCGCTTTGGCCGCGCCGTAGTTCGTCTGCCCGCGGTTGCCCGTCAACGCCGTGACCGAGGCAATGTTGACGATGCGGCCCCAGCGCGTGCGGATCATCGGCAACAACAACGGCTGCGTGACGTTGAAAAATCCGTTCAGCGTGACCTCGATGACGCTGCGCCACTGCTGCTGCGACATGCCGGCCATGGGTGCGTCGTCGTGGATGCCCGCGTTGTTGACCAACACTTGCACAGGGCCGTCTTCGACGATGCGCTCGAGCGCGTTGCGCGCTTGCGCTTCGTCCGTCACGTCGAACGAAACGGCATGCGCCGCGCCGCCGGCATCGGCGATGCGCAAGACGACCGCTTCGGCGGCCGCCAGATTGCGATGCGCATGCACGTAGACTTCATGGCCCGCCGCCGCAAGCGCTTGGCTGATCGCGCCGCCGAGCGCGCCGCTGCCGCCGGTCACCAATGCTTTCACCGGGACTTGCGCCATAGCTTATCGAACGCGATGTTCGGCCACGTAGGCGGCCAACGCCCCGAGCGTAGCGAAGATCCTTTTGTTGTCTGGGTTATCCGAGCGCAGCTCGAACCCATACTTCTTCGAGATCAGCAGCGCGATTTCGAGAATATCGATGGAATCGAGCCCGAAACCTTCGCCGTAAAGGACCATATCAGGCGATACATCGGCGATCCGAATATCCTCGAGGTTCAATTCGCGGATCATCAGTTCGGCGAGTTCTCTTTCCAGTTCATTCATCATACTTACCGCAGGCTGACTGCGAAAATTGCGGCCTGAATAGCGTGGACGCGAGCAAGGAGAGGAATTCGTCGCCCAACCGGGACACACGACTCCAGCCATGCAAATAGGGTCCGTTCAAGTCCGAGCGATTCTAGACGAACCCCTGACTGACGTATATACCAGAAAGGTTACTGAATGAAGCGCGCAGGCAAGCCGCCAGGCCGCGCGTCGCAGCGCCCGAAGACGCGCCGCGCTTGGCTCGCGCGCGAGCGCCGCCGCGAAAGACGCGCCGCGCGTCCAAGCCCGACTATATAAAAAGTTACAAAACGCATCCCCTTGCCGACGCGAACTCCGTATGATCCGTCGAACGCAGCAATGGGGGACAGTCGGCGGTAGTCGTCATGGTTCGAATGGTGTCGATTTTTATTGGTTTGGGTTTCGCCCGCTTTCATTCGGGTGTCGTAAAGCAGCGTATTGCGCGGGGAGGGGTCGAGTGAATCGTATCGGCTCGATTGCACGCGAGGCCGCCGGCGCGGCGCTCGTGCTCGTCTATGAGGTCGGGGCGCATCATGCCGTGACCACGCGGGGCTTCGAAAGGCTAGGGCTTGTGCTCGTTCTAGCACCTGTGGCCGTCCTCGCGCTGGGCCTCGCGGCGCGCTCCCCACGGCGCGCGTTGCTCGTGCCGCTCATCGCCGCCGCGTGCGCCATGCTGTGGGTCTCGCGCGGCGCGCTCGTGCGTCACTACGCCTGGGGACTGTTCTTCGAACACGTCGTGTTCAACGGCGCCCTGGGTTATCTGTTCGGCCGCACCCTCGCGCCCGGCCGCGAGCCGCTTTGCAGCCAGTTCGCCGCCATGGTGCGGGGCAGACCGCTCGCACCGGCGATCGCCGCTTATACGCGCCGCATCACGGTGGCTTGGACGCTGTTCTTCGGGGGCGTCGTCGCCGTTTCCACCGTGCTGTTCGCCACGGCTTCGCTTTCGGTATGGTCGATCTTCGCCAACTATCTGACGCTGCCGCTCGTCGCGCTCATGTTCGTGGGCGAACATGCTTGCAGACGCTTTGCGCTGCCCGGGATCGAAAGCTCCGGCATGCTCGCGAGCATACGCGCCTACCGGCGCTCGGCAGGAGCCCGGCCCGTTCAGTTTCGATAACCTTCGATCTTCGATAACGGTCGTATCGGTCCGATTCGCGCGCCGCACTCGCCCGTAGTCGATTTCGTCAACTTGCTGCCAACGTCATGCCGAGTTTTCCGCTGGTCTCTCATGCTTCGCCCGATCGCATCATCGCCTGGCGCGACGGGGCGCCGGTGACGGTGCGCGAGTTTCTCGCGGATGTCGGCGCCCTTGCGGCCCTGCTGCCCAGCGGCGGCCACGTCTTCAACGTCTGCCGGGACCGATATCGCTTTGCGGTCGGCTTGTGCGCTACGTTGGTCGCCGGCAAGGTGAGCTTGTTGCCGTCCACCTATACGCCGCAAACCGTGCGCGAGCTGCACCGCTTCGCGCCCGACGCCTTCTGCCTGCACGATGCCGACGACTGCGACATCGCACTGCCCCGCTTTCGCTATGCGCTCCCAGGTCCATCCGCGCACACCGCGTCAAGCGACGAAGCCGCGCCGCTGATCGACGGCGAGCGCGTGATGGCATACGTGTTCACCTCGGGCTCGACCGGCACGCCCGTGCCGCATCGAAAAACGTGGGGCTTTCTCGTGAAGAACGTGCGCGCCGCCGCGGCACGCCTCGACATAGCCGAGACGGCCGCGAGCACGCTCGTCGGCACGGTGCCGCCGCAACATATGTACGGCTTCGAATCGACGGTCTTGCTCGCATTGATCGGCGCGATCGCCTTCAGCAACGCGCAACCGTTCTATCCGAGCGATATCCGTCGCGCGCTCGAAGCCGTGCCGGCGCCGCGCATTCTCGTCACCTCGCCGATTCACCTGCGGGCACTGCTGTCGTCCGAGCCTGAGCTGGCGCACGCGTCGTTGATCCTGTCCGCAACGGCGCCGCTTTCCGAAAAACTGGCAATGCAGGCAGAAACCCGCCTGCAAGCACCGCTGATGGAAATCTACGGCAGCACCGAAACCGGCCAGATCGCCACGCGCCGTACGGCGCACGGCGCCGCATGGGAACTGTTCCCCGACGTCGTGTTGACGGCCCGCCCTGCGCAGGACGATGCCGATGAGGAGGAGATCTGGGCCGCCGGCGGTCACGTCGAAGCGCCGGTTCGAATGAGCGATGCGCTAGAGCTCATCGACGGGCGGCATTTTGTGTTGCATGGACGCAAAGCAGACCTCGTCAATATCGCGGGAAAGCGCACATCCCTCGCCTACCTGAACCATCAACTGACCGCGATTCCAGGCGTCGAAGACGGCGTGTTCTTCATGCCCGCCGACGGCCCCTCGAACGTTGCGGTGCAAACCTCGGACGTGCAAGACCGAACTGCTGTCCAACGGCTCGTTGCGCTCGTCGTCGCGCCGGCGCTTACGCCAGCCGAGATGCAACGCAGCCTGCGCGAGCGCATCGACGCCGCGTTCATGCCGCGACCGCTGCTGTTCGTCGACGCACTGCCGCGCAACGCGACCGGCAAGCTGCCGCACGACACGCTCGCTGCGCTGGTTGCAGCCTTGCTTGCGCGCCGGGGCAACACGAGTGCGGGCGCGAGCCGCATCGGCGCATCCGAGCCGGAGCCGGTCAATACAGCGCACGAGCCGATCCAATTCGCGATTGCGGCCGGCCACCCCGCCCTGCCCGGGCACTTTCCGGGCCGGCCGATCGTTCCCGGCGTCGTGCTGCTCGACCACGCGATCGCGCACATCGGTACGGCCTTGGGACGCACGCTCGATATCGGCGCTATCGGTTCGGCGAAGTTCACCGCGCCGGTTGCGCCCGGCGAGACGCTCACGCTGACGTTTCGCTGCGAGGAGAACGGCACGATTCGATTCACGATTCGCGCAGGCGAGCGCATCGCGGCTGCCGGTGTGATGACGGAGCGGCGGGCGCCATGAGCACGCGCAAACATGCCAGCCATTCGAGCTGGGCCGAGCGCCAGGAGCGCGGCAACCTCACGCTGCTGCGGCTCATGACGACGCTCTCGTTGTGGCTCGGAAGGCCCATCGGACGCATCTTGCTGCGCGCCATCGTGCTCTACTTCCTCCTGTTCGCGCCCACAACGCGGCGGGTTTCCGCGGCGTACCTCACGCGCGTGCTCGGGCGGCCTGCGCGCTGGCGCGATGTCTATCGCCATTTGCTGGTCTTCGCCACCACCATCCACGATCGCGTCTATCTGCTCAATGAGCGCTTCGATCTGTTCGACCTGCGCGTGCACGGCGGCGAGTTCGTCGACGCCGCGTTGGCGGGTGGGCACGGCGCATTGCTCGTCGGCGCGCATTTCGGCAGCTTCGAGGTGCTGCGCGCCATCGGCCGCACGCGGCCGGGCTTGCGCGTGGCGGTCATGATGTACGAGGAAAACGCCCGCAACGTCAGCGCCGCTCTGGCCACCGTCAATCCTGCCGTGAAGCACGACGTCATCAGTCTCGGCCGCCCGGAGGCCATGCTCGAGGCGCTAGGGTATCTGGACGAAGGCGCCATGATCGGGATGTTGGCCGATCGCACGCTGCGGCAGGAAGGCGAGCGCGCGCTGATGTCGCTCGAGTTTCTCGGCGGGCGTGTCGGCTTTCCGGTGGACCCGATGCGCATGGCGGCAATGCTGCGGCGGCCCGTCATCTTCATGACCGGCATCTACCGCGGCGGCAATCGCTACGATCTGCATTTCGAAGCCCTCGCCGATTTCTCCGATACGCCGCGCGGCGAACGCGACGCGCAGGTGCGAGCGGCAGTGCAGCGCTATGTCGCTTTGCTCGAGCAGCACTGCCGCAGCGCACCGGAAAATTGGTTCAACTTCTTCGATTTCTGGCGCGAGGGCGCGGAATCGGCCGACGAGCCGGCGCCGCAAACGGGCGCATCTTCGGCAAGGATCTTCGACGCATGACGGCATCGCTTCTTTCCCTCGTCGGCACATCTCGGTCGCGCCGGGCGCTCACGGCCCGCGTGCTGGTCAGCCTATGCTTGGCGCTGCCGCTAGCGGCCGCAGCGGCAACCGAGACGGCGACGGCGGCGGCCGGCGGCAACTCGGACTGGACGCTCGATCGGCTAATGTCCACGCTCGCGCAAAACAAGTCCGGGCATGCGAAGTTCGTGGAAACGAAGTACCTGTCGATCGCGGCGAAACCGATCGAGTCGTCGGGCGAACTGGCCTTCGTCGCGCCCGATCATCTGGAAAAAGACACCGTGAGCCCGAAGCCCGAACGGCTCGTGGTCGACGGCGACACGCTGACGGTGCAGCGCAACCAGCGCACGTACACGATGTCGCTCGCGCATTATCCGGAAATCGGAGCGTTCATCGACAGCATTCGCGCGACACTGGCTGGCAATCGCTATGCGCTCGAGCGGCTCTATCACGTGTCGATCGACGGTCGGGGCGAGAACTGGACCCTCACGCTAACGCCGCTCGATGCGCGCATGCTCAAGGCCGTGCGCACGATCACGCTCGACGGCACGCGTGACGTGTTGCATACGGTCGTGATCGAGCAGGCCGATGGCGACCATTCGGTCATGCAGTTGCGCGACGCGGCTAGACAGTGATGAAGCGCGACGAGCACAAGCCGTCCACCGCCCCAGCTCGCGCCCTGCCGGCGCGGCGCGCGGTGCTGCTTTGGCTGTCGTTTCTAATCGGCTGTGCGCTCGTGATTTCGCGCGCCCATTTCACCGCCGACCTTTCGGCGTTTCTGCCGCACGCCCCCACTGCGCGGCAACGCCTGCTCGTCGATCAATTGCGCGATGGCTTCGTCTCGCGCCTGATCCTCGTGGGCATCGAAGGCGGCAATGCGAACACGCGCGCGGACATATCGCGCAGCATGGCGGCCGCGCTGCGCCAAGATTCGCGCTTCGTTTCCGTGAACAACGGCGAGAGCGTCACTCAAGCGCGCGACGAGCGCTTCGTCTTCGATCACCGCTACTTGCTCAGTCCTGCCGTGACGCCGCAACGGTTCTCGGCCGACGGGCTGCACCGCGCGCTCGGCGAAAGCCTCGACCTGCTCGCTTCGTCGGCCGGTTTGATGACGAAGGCGCTGCTGCCGCACGATCCCACGGGCGAAGTGACGGCCATCGTCGACCAGTTCGCCGGCGAGGCTCAGCCGGTCTCGAAGGATGGCGTGTGGGTCTCGCGCGATGGCTCTCGCGCCGTGCTCGTCGCGCAAACGGCCGCCGCCGGTTCCGACACCGATGCCCAGGAAAGCGCGATCGCCACAGTACGCGCCGCCTTCAGCTCGGCGGCCGCCCGCACGGCGCACGCCTCGTCGTGCCGGCTCGTGCTCACCGGGCCGGGCGTGTTTTCGGTGCAGACGCGCGACACGATCAAGCATGACGTGGAACGTCTTTCCGCACTCAGTCTCGCGCTCGTCGTCGGCTTGCTCTTGCTCGTCTATCGCTCGCCACGCACGCTCGCGCTCGGGCTCGTGCCCGTCTTGTCGGGCGTCGCTGCGGGCCTTGCGCTCGTGACCCTCGTATTCGGTACGGTTCACGGACTTACGCTTGGGTTCGGCACGACGCTCATCGGCGAAGCCGTGGATTACTCGATCTATTTGTTCGTGCAATCGGCACGCCCTGGCGCCGGCACAGACGCGCGCGCTTCGCTCCATGCCTGGATCGCCGCCTACTGGCCGACGATCAGGCTCGGCATGCTGACATCGGTGTGCGGCTTCGCATCGATGCTGTTTTCGGGCTTTCCCGGGCTCGTGCAACTGGGCGTCTACTCGATCGCGGGACTCGTCGCGGCTGCCGCGGTCACGCGTTATGTCCTACCCCATCTGCATCGCCGCGCGATCGCGGTGCGCGATCTTTCCCGGCTAGGCGCCAGGCTCGCGGATGCCGCCCGCGCCGCACCGCGCCTGCGCTGGCCGTTCGCGGCGCTCATGTTCGGCGCCGTGACCGCGCTCGCGTTGCACCGCGGTCAACTCTGGAGCCATGAACTTTCCGCGCTGAGCCCCGTGCCCGCTTCAAGTCAGGCGCTCGATGCCGCGCTGCGCGCCGACGTGGGCGCCCCAGACGTGCGCTACTTGGTCGTGGTGTCGGGAACGAGCGAGCAAGCGGTGCTCGAAGGCGCGGAGAAAATCGCCGCCCGGCTGCAGCCGCTCGTCGATGCCGGCGCTCTGGCCGGGTTCGACAGCCCCTCGCGCTTTCTGCCGAGCG
The DNA here is from genome assembly GCA_004322045.1 of Paraburkholderia sp. Lineage (GTDB taxonomy): Bacteria > Pseudomonadota > Gammaproteobacteria > Burkholderiales > Burkholderiaceae > Trinickia. The sequence goes on along the minus strand of SCRN01000033.1, from coordinate 25,182 downwards.
AAGCCACGCAGCGCGCGCGGCTCGCGAGCTTGCCGCCCGCGAGCGTGCTCGAGGCGAGAATGCGCTCGGCGGTGGCCGATCAAGCGATCGAGGTGAAACCGGCCGTCTTCGCCCCATTCATCGCGGACGTCGAGCAAGCGCGCAACGCGCCGCTGCTGCGCCGCGCCGACCTGCGAGGAACGTCGATGGGGCTGGCAGTGGGCGCCTTGCTGACCGAACGCTCTGGCCGCTGGCAAGCCATGCTCTCGCTACGCGCCCCAAACGCAGCATCGGCCGCGACAGCAACCGCGGCACGAACGACGACGACGCCGAACGCGCATCCGGCGCCATCGCAAGGCGCCGCCGTCGACGAACCGGATCTGGACGCAAAGCGCGTCGAAGCGGCCGTCGCTAGCGCCCGCGTTCCGGACGCGCTCTTCGTCGATCTGAAACGAGAGGCCGATACGCTTTACGTCGACTACGTGCGCGAGGACATTCGCTTGTCGCTCGCGGGGCTGGCAGCCATCGTCGCGCTGCTCTTCGCCGCGTTGCGCGACGCCGGCCGCGTCGCCGGCACGCTCGCGCCGCTGATGGCTGCCGTGCTGACGGTGACCGCGGGCTTTGCGCTCGCGCACGAGCCGCTCACGATCCTTCATTTGATTGGCCTGCTGCTCATCGTCGCAATCGGCTCGAACTACGCGCTCTATTTCAACCAGCGCAACGCGGCGCCGCCATCCGGCTCGTCAGCGTCCCCGCCGGGCATCGCGCCGCAAACACTCGTGTCGCTCTTGGTGGCCAATCTCGCGACCGTCGCCGGCTTCGGGCTGCTTGCCTTCTCTCGTGTGCCCATGCTCGAATCGTTCGGCCTGACGGTCGGGCCGGGCGCCATGCTCGCGCTGTTGTTCTCGGCAATCCTGGCGCCGCGCGCGCCGCAAGCGACCGGCTGCAGCACATTCACGGCCGCTCAACGCAAAGGAAAAACCGCATGAGCCCCACACCGCGCCCGCCCGCCTCGCCGCTTGCCGGCGCTCCCCGTCCTTGGCGCCCGACGCCGGTGGTTGCGGGCACGGTCGCGTTGCACGCCGCAGCCGCGGGGTTAGCCGTCGCGCAACCGTCTGCCTGGCCCTATGCAGTCGGCGCAGTCGCGGCATCCCATGCCGTGTTGACCGCCGCCGGGCTCTGGCCGCGCAGTTCGCTGCTCGGTCCGAATTGGACGCAATTACCCGCGCAAGCGGGTGCTCGGATCGCGATCACGATCGACGACGGCCCCGATCCCGAGGTGACGCCCCGCGTCTTGGATCTGCTCGACCGCTATGCGGCGCAAGCCACGTTCTTTTGCATCGGTGAAATGGCGCGGCGTCATCCGCGCATCGTCGAAGCGATCGCCGCGCGCGGCCATGCCGTGGAAAATCACAGCCAGCATCATCGTCATTATTTTTCGCTGCAAGGCCCGCACGCATTGCGGCGCGAGATCGAGGCCGCGCAGCGCACGCTACACGATGCGAGCGGCATCGCGCCGTTGTTCTTTCGCGCCCCGGCCGGACTGCGCAATCCGTTTCTCGATCCGGTTCTATGCGCACTCGGCCTGCAACTCGCCAGTTGGACGCGGCGCGGCTTCGACACGCGCACGCCCGACGCAGCGCTCGTCGCAAAGCGGTTGCTGCACGGCCTCGCGGCGCGCGACATTCTGCTGTTGCACGACGGTCATGCCGCACGCGACGAGCGAGGCCGCCCCGTCGTCATCGATGCGCTCGAGATCGTTTTGCGCGCCGCGCGCGACGCTGCGCTGCCATGCATCACGTTGCGCGCGGCGCTGGCGAGCACGGCTACACTGCCGCTGGCCGCCGCAACGCGCGCCGCGTCCGTATCGTTCGAAGTCAATGAATAGGTCAATGGATCGACTGCCGTGAACCCTCTGCACCTCACCCACTTCACTGCGACGAGCTGTATCGGGCGTGGCCTCGCCCCAACCTTGCAGGCGTTGCGCGCGCAGCGCAGCGGCCTTGCGCCGTGCCGTTTCGAGCGCGCCGATCTCCCCACATGGACCGGTGCGGTCGACGGCGTCGACGACGAGCCCGTGCGCGCCGATCTGCGCGAATTCGACTGCCGCAATCACCGGCTCGCACAGCTTGGGCTCGCGCAAGACGGATTCGCCGAGGCCGTCGTCGCGGCGAGGGCACGCTACGGCGCGACGCGCGTTGGCGTCTTCGTCGGCACGAGCACTTCGGGCATCCTCGAAACCGAACAGGCCTACCGCCGGCGCGATGCCCAGAGCGGGGCGTTGCCCGCGGACTTTCACTATGCGCAAACGCACAACTGCTACGCGCTCGCCGCCTTCGTGCGTGCCTACTGCGCGCTGCGAGGACCCGCCGTGTCGATTTCGTCGGCATGCTCGTCGGGGGCGAAGGTGTTTGGCTCGGCGCGGCGCATGATCGAAGCAGGATTGATCGACGCGGCCGTCGTGGGGGGAGTCGATTCGCTTTGCCTGACGACGCTCTACGGCTTCAACTCGCTGGAGTTGCTCTCGCGCGAGCCGTGCCGGCCATTCGACATCGAACGCCGCGGCATCTCCATCGGCGAAGCGGCCGCATTCGCATTGCTCGAGCGCCCGCAGCCAACCCGCGGCGTTGCGCCCGGTGCGCACGGCGATGCCATCATGCTGCTCGGCATCGGCGAGTCCAACGATGCGCACCACATGTCGAGCCCTCATCCCGAAGGACTGGGTGCGCGCCTGGCGATCGAAGGCGCGCTGGCCGGCGCCGGCCTGCTTGCGTCCGACATCGACTACATCAATTTGCACGGGACGGCGACGCCGGGCAACGATGCGGCGGAGAGCCTCGCCGTCAATGCATTATTCGACGGCACGCCGTGCAACTCGACCAAAGGCGCGACGGGCCATACGCTCGGCGCCGCGGGCGCACTCGAGGCGGTGATCTGCGCCCTCGCGCTGCGACACCAATTCATGCCTGCGGGCGTCGGCACCCAAACGCCCGATCCGGCGTTGAATCTTCGCTATGTTCTCGAAAGTCGCGACGCGCCGCTGCGTTCGGTCCTCAGCAACTCGTTCGGCTTCGGCGGCACCAACTGCAGCCTGGTGTTTGGCCGCGCGGATCTCATCCATGAAAGGAGCGGCGAACGATGACGAACCTGCACGCCTATCTCGACGGCATCGGGCTCATCGGCCCGGGGCTCGCCAATTGGCCGCACGCCGCGCAAGTCTTGACCGGTGCGGCCGGGTACGTGCATGCGCCCGCCGTCATTCCGCCGCCGGCCTCTCTGCCGGCGGCCGAGCGCCGCCGCACGAGCGTACCGGTCAAGCTGACGCTGGCAGTGGGCAGCGAAGCCGCACAAGCGGCCGAACGCGATCCGGCGCAGCTTTGCAGCGTTTTTGCTTCGTCGGGCGCCGACGGTCAGAACTGCCACGCGATCTGCGAAATGCTGGCGGGAGACGATCGCTACATCTCGCCCACCCGTTTCCACAACTCGGTGCATAACGCGCCCGCCGGCTACTGGAGCATCGCCGTGCGCGCGATGCCCGCATCGAACGTGCTATGCGCGCACGACGGCAGCTTCGCCGCCGGATTGCTCGAAAGCCTTTGCCAGGTCGCCGTCGATGCACACGACGTGCTGCTGATCGCAGCCGATACCGAGTATCCGCCCCCACTGAGCGCCGTGCGCCCTACCCGCGATGCGTTCGGCGTCGCGCTCGTGCTCGCGCCGAGCGCGAGCGCGCGCACGCTCGCCCGCATCGACGCGCAACTGACCGATGCGCAGGCCACGACGCTTGCATCGCCGCCGCTCGAGATGCTGCGGCTCGACAATCCGGCGGCCCGGGCGTTGCCGTTGCTCGAGGCCGTGGCCGCGCGACAAGCCGCGACCGTCGTGCTCGACTATCTCGACGATCTGCGTATGCGGATCGACATCACGCCCATGAGCGCACGCACGCAACCTGCCCCGCTATGACTACGACGCCTTCGCTCGCACATCCGCTCGAACCGCCGTTCAATCACGATTGGATTGCGGCGCACATCCCTCACAGCGATGCAATGTGTCTGCTCGACGAAGTCGTGCGCTGGGACGACGAAACGATTGAATGCAGTGCAACGACGCACCGCGACGCGCACAACCCGCTGCGCTTGAACGGCCGGCTCGGCGCCGTTTGCGGCGTGGAGTATGCGGCTCAAGCGATGGCCGTGCATGGCGCGGTGCTAGGCGCGGCGTCGGGCCGCCCGCGCGCGGGCTTGCTCGCAAGCGTGCGCAGCGTGCAAACCTATGTCGACCGGCTCGACACGTTCGACGCACCGCTTGCCATCAGCGCGCAACGTATCGGCGGCGACGCCAACACGGTCCTTTACCGCTTCACTGTGCGCTGCGGCGAATCCGTGCTGCTCGAAGGGCGAGCCGCCGTCATCCTCGACGCCGACACGCACGCGGCAGCCGCCACCCCATCCAACGACCTATAAAAGGAGAAGTCGATGAAGCATACCCGTCGCTTGCTGGCAGCAGCGTTGATTTGCACGGTGCTGACTCCCGCCGCTCATGCCGGCGTCAAGGAAACCGCGCACGAAGCAAAACAAGACATCAAGACCGCCGGCAAGAAAGTCGGCGAAGGGGCGCGTGAAGCGGCGCACGGCGTCGCGAGCACGGCGAAGGCCGCCGGCCATGCCATCGCCAGCGGCGCACGCACCGGATACGACGCCACCAAACATGCGATTCGCCGGGCCGTGGGCAAGGACGATGCGCCGGAAAAGGGTGCCGCGCGGACCAGCGAATCGAAGTGACGCAGCGCGGCGGCCGTCAGTGAAACACGCCGACGGCGTCGACCAAGCGCGTCGCCTGCTGCCTCAAGCTCGCGAGCGCCGCTGTGCTTTGTTCGACGAGCGCCGCATTTTGCTGCGTGATGTTGTCTAGCTCGCAGACCGCGCGATCCACCTGGGCGACGCCGGCGCTCTGTTCGTTCGTGGCCGAACTGATTTCGGCGATGAGGTCGGACACGCGCTTGACCTGCGAGACGATGTCGTCCATCGTGCGGCCCGCGTCATCGACGAGCTGCGAGCCCGATTCGACTTTCGCGACGCTCGCATCGATGAGCGTCTTGATCTCCTTGGCGGCCTGTGCGCTGCGTTGCGCCAAGCTGCGCACTTCGCCTGCCACGACGGCGAAGCCGCGGCCCTGCTCGCCTGCGCGCGCCGCCTCGACGGCCGCATTGAGCGCAAGAATGTTCGTCTGGAACGCGATGCCGTCGATCACGCCAATGATGTCGGCGATCTTGCGCGAGCTGTCCGTGATGTCGTTCATCGTGTGAACGACTTCCGACACCGCCTGCCCGCCCGCCGTGGCCGACTTGCTTGCCGTGCTCGACAGCTGGTTGGCGGCCGCCGCCGTCTCCGCATTGCTCTTTACGGTGGAGGTCATTTGCGTCATCGACGAGGCCGTCTGCTGCACGCTCGATGCCGCTTGCTCCGTGCGCGAACTAAGATCGACGTTGCCTTGCGCGAACTCGTTGATCGACTGTTGCACCTGGCGCACTTGCTCGCTCACGTCGTCGACGAGCCAGCGAAACATCAAGCCCAGTTGATTGACCGTGCGCAGGGTCATGCCGATCTCGTCGACGCGGCCGAGCTCCTCCGTCTGGCGCCCTTGCCCCGAAGCCACGTCGAGCGCGTGCCGCCGTAGACGCTCGAGCGGCCGCGCGAGTTGCGCTTCCAAATACAGCGACGTGCAGCAGAGCGCGACAGCGGCGAGCGCGGCGAATACAGCGAGCCCTATCCCGCTTTGCCCGCCCGCTGCCGCGGCGCCGGCGAGCACGGGCAGCAGCGCGATCGACGCGCTGCGGATACGCCACCGTACGGACATCGTCTTGAGCGCGCTAGTCCAGCGCAACCATCCCGTGCGCACGAGAACGCCCTTATGCAGCGCTCGGTTGCCCGCGCGACCCTCGCGAATCGCGGCATACAACGTTTGCGCCGCTGCAACTTCTTCGTGCGACGCTTTCGTGCGCACCGACATGTAGCCAACGGTACGGCCGCCGCGCGCGATAGGGGTGGCGTTGGCTCTTACCCAGTAGTGATCGCCGTTCTTACGACGATTTTGCACGATCGCCGTCCACGGCTCGCCGCCTTTGAGCGTCGCCCACATATCGGCGAACGCTTCTTGCGGCATGTCGGGATGGCGCACGATGTTGTGCGGTTCGCCTTCCAACTCATCCAACGCGAAACCGCTCGCTTCGACGAACGCCGCATTCGCATAGGTGATGCGGCTTTGAGTGTCGGTGGTGGACATCAGCGTCGCATCGTCGGGCAGCTTGTATTCGTGCTGAGTAACAGGCACGTTGTTGCGCATCAATGACAATCCTCAGGCAAATAGTGAGCAGGCGCGGCAAGCGGCGTGACGTTTGGTCGCGCGGCCCGCGCTTTCAGCCATTTAACGGCTTGCTTACGGGGAACTTGAGGTTTGGGGGTCAAAAGCGGCGCTTTGAGGCCGGCGTGAAGTTCGGCGGGCGACGATTCGCCAGTGGGTGCATCAGGTTGACGCAGCATTTTTCAGATGGTTGCTCGCGCAACCATCTGCCGTGGGCATCCGGGTCATTTCGGCAGACCGCACCGGCGAAGGGCTAGGCCACCGCGACCCGGCCTGCCTAGTCCGAGTGCTTCTCGGCCGAGTTGGTGATGGCGTGACCGCCCTTCGAGATGTCTTCGCCGGCCCCGGCAACGGTATTGCAGGCCGTCAGCAAGACGGTACTTCCTAGTACAACGAGTGCAATAAGTCGTGTCATGAGAACTCTCCCTTGGCAAGACGGGCCGTCAGGCACTGGCGTTAAGGCCCGCCCTGTGGCGTTGACGATCGGCCATCCCAGCGTTCGCGCGCGTGCCTTCGCTCGAGTCCCGAGTGCGGAACGCGTCGCATGCGCCGTGCATTGTCGAGAGCAATTCACGTGCCTACGTTCGCGGGGAGGCGCGTCCATTGCACCGAGGGAAAGGTCCTGCCCTGCGGCAAGCGCTACAGAAAGGGGGCGCCAATCGCATCCCTGCACAGCCGAATCGGCGCGGTCCCGGTGACACCTAGTCCTGCGCGATGGTCCTGAACGCCTGCTTCGGTCAGGCGACGCGCTACGGACCCAAGATTCGCGATTAGCCCGGACGGCGGAAGGCGTTTTCCACCCAGCTAGCCGCGCTCGCCCGGCTGAGCTTGAAGTTGACCGCCACTTGCACTTGCGCGAGCTGCTCGCCGAACGCGTCGAATGCGGTCAGCAATGCATAGGGCTCGTCCTCTTCCGGCACGATGTCGAGCGTGATGTCCAACTCCCCATCGCCGGTCGCAGCCGCCACGGTTACGCGCCGATGCAATTGCGCGCGCAACTGCTGCTCGTGCCGGCGCAATACTTCGGACGCCGTTTTTACGAGCGTGTTGAACGCGGAAGTGTCGAGCGGCTTCGGGTCCTTCTTGTTGCGGCCCATAGTCCAGGGCCCGACAAGTGCGGGCTCGGGCTCACCGTCCTTGATCATTTCTACGGCCCACCCGTCGTCGTCCTCGTTCTTGACCACGCGTGCGGTCCAGCCGCCGTCGCACCATAGCCGGTCCTCATGCACGGCTTCTGGTGCGTCGGCGATTTGTACGTCGGCGGGAAGATCGGTTGCGGTATCGGGCGGCAGATGGGGCGTGACGGTCATGGCAGGTTCGATGATTGGGTGCAAAGCATTACGCACATTGCCCGCGATTCTACCCGCCCAATCGACGGCAGGCACGGCGCTATGTCTAACGGACAAGGGCCGGGCGGCAGCGCCGTCCCCCTCATTACCACAGGCTGTTCGCGGCGCTTCGGCCAGGGCCACGCGAGCGTTCGTGCTGGCCGCCCATAACCAGCGGTCAACGCCCGAACCGCAGCACCGTGCTGCTATTAGCGAGGACATGGTCCTTGATCGCCGCGTGTAACGCATCGCGCGTCAGAGCGGCTGGGAGCGCGTCCGGCGCGAGATCGAGCGCATAGATCTGGACGATATAGTGATGAGCGATATCGCCCACCGGCGGACATGGCCCGCGATAAGCCGCCTGCCCGCTCACGTTAGGGCCGACGCGCACACCGGCGGGTAATGCGCCGCCCGCCGCAAGCGATGTCGTCGAAGCGGGAATGCCGTATAGGACCCAGTGCGTGACACCCAAGCCCTTCGCGCCGTCGGGGTCGAACATCGTAATGGCGAAGCTGCGCGTGGCCGCGGGCGCATTGCGCCACTGCAGCGGCGGTGGGACATCGTCTCCGCCGCAATGGTTTTGGCTACCCGCATGCGTGAGCGAAAGCGTGCCGCCGTCGGGCAGGCCCGACGAAGCGATCTCGAACGCATCCGCCGCGTGGGCAGCCGCACCGTGCAGCAGTAGCACGCACAGGCTCGCGCCGAGCGCACGTCGGATTGCGTGGGTGGTGCCATTCATCGCGCTGCTCCCTCGTCGAATGAAACGGTTGCGGGCAGCCTACACCTGACAAACGAATCCCGCAGGCGAGCGTCTCTTGCGACGATGCGTCGGCTCTTAACGCCTGCTCACGCCTTCTTCACGAACTCCGACTTCAGGCTCATGGCACCGAAACCATCGATTTTGCAGTCGATATCGTGATCGCTGTCCACAAGGCGGATGTTTTTTACCTTCGTGCCCATCTTGATCACACCGGTTGAACCTTTCGGCTTCAAGTCCTTGATGATCGTGACGGTATCTCCATCCTGCAGGACATTTCCGGCCGAATCGCGATAAACGCGTTCGCCCGTTTCGACCGGCGTCGCGGCTTGCGCCGACCATTCATGTGCGCATTCCGGGCAAATGAGAATCGCGCCATCTTCGTAGGTGAACTCGGAGTGGCATTGGGGGCACGGGGGCAATGTGCTCATGGGTGGTCCTAGGCGCCTGAGGCATGCTATGAAAGCGCGAAAGTATAGCGCGTCCGGTGTGGCGCCCGCCGATAGCTGCGACCGCGTGTCCATCACATCCCCCGATCGAATGCGAAAGCCGATTGGGGTTTTGGTCAATTTGACATCGCGCTCGGCGATCGCGCTGAGCACTCAGTGGTCTGCGGTCTGCGGCATCCCAGCGCCTTGCGAAGCAGCCGCCAACGGGCCTTCCGGCGCAGGATGAATGGCGCGCAACCGTCACCTGGTCCTAGAAACAAGGGCAAGTGCCGAAAAAGCGGCTTGGGCTCATTAGCATCTGGCAACTTCGCGGACCTACGCATGTCCGCACGGCGCCACATGCCGACGGATGACGGCCGAAATGGGCGCTGCACCGGTCCTGCGCGGACGGTCCCGGAGTCAGTTGATTGATAAAGTTATGACCCGGTGATAACATCCATGCAAACGAACGTGCACGATCCCGGCCTTGACGCGCTGCTCTACCTCGATGGGGAAACATTCGTCGTGGATTCCGGCGGCAAATGTTGGGCGAAGTTTGAGGTGAAGCAGTGCGCCATGACGGCGGAACGACCTCAGGGGATTCGGTATTCGCTCACGCTCCATGACGAGACTGGTTCTCGCCTATTGGGCTTCGATAACGCGCACCCCATCCGTGAGGGCTCCGGACCGGGCGCGCGTACGCGCATCGAATATGACCACAAACATCGTGGCCCCCAGGTCCGTTTCTATTTCTACGAGGACGCCGCGACGTTGCTAGCGGACTTCTGGGTCGAAGTCGACGTGATTCTCGCGAAAAGGAGTAGTCAACATGAGCACAACCAACGTCTTGAGAGTCGGAATTGCATCGCTCGAGCAATACAAGGCTCGGACGATGGCGATCGCGCGGGGTGAATATGTGCCCAGCCCCGATGAGCCAAAAGTTTGGTTCCAGTCACTCGAAACGCTGGCGCAGGTGCTTTCGGACAGAAACCGGTCGTTGCTCGCGCTCATCGCAGAGACGAAACCTGCGTCGCTGAGCGAGTTGGCCGAACGCTCCGGCCGCGCGAAGTCCAATCTTTCACGGACGCTTCGGACCATGGAGCGATACGGGCTCGTTCATTTCGAAGAAGGCGAGGGTCGAGAAGTCGCGCCACGCGTCAACTACTCCGGCGTGGAGCTGGAAATGTCTTTTGGATGATGCCCAGCCGCCGCTTCCGCCGTTACTAAGACTCGTTCTTGACTAGGTCTCGTCTTTGCCATACCCAGATAGCAATGCCTCACAAAGACAGCCATATCCGCAACGGTTCCCACGCCCTTAACTTATCGGCATAAGGCACGGCCGCATAAGCCGGGCTGCTCGACGGCAGCTTGATGAGATCGAGCGACATACGGCTATCGGCCAATAGCTGCATTCCGATCTTCGCCGCGGTGCCTCCATTGAACGCAACCGCTGCGAGATTGGGCAACGCCGTCACAAGCGCCGCAAGATCGTTCGTCGCATGATCGCGAATACGGCTGTCGAGACTGCCTTCCCGCTTCGCCTTTGCAATCACATCCCACAGCCCCACCCGGTGATCGAGCAGCACCTGCAGCCGCGCCTCGTACACCATCCCCGGCAGCGCCACCCCGATCACATCCCCGATCAAATGCCAAAACCGGTTGAGATTTTGACTAATTTGACATCTCCGGCCGCACGCTGCAATCCCACACCGGCTCACCGTTTCGAGTGAAGGTCGCCCAGCCGTCACAGTAGTCGACCTTCAGTGCCTAGAAAGACTCGGGGCTCGAATGGCCGGACTTGCTCCGGTTGTAGTCGGAAATTTCGCCAATCAGCGATGCAAGGCTCAACCAGTAAACACCGCTCAACTTCACGTTCTCCTCTCATCCTGATCACCGCCGATGGCGATTGACCGCTTGGTCGATGCGACGAGTTCTTTTCACACTAGATCCTGTTTTAGCAGACCAAGAATGTCGACGTAGTCGTTAGTTCTGCAGCGAGCGCGACCGCTTGCTTGCGCGCGAACATCGCCTGTCCACCTTCATGTCCCTCCAGTTCTATTCACACACCCGTGCCGGTGAGCAGTCGCCGACGTGGGGCGTGCGCCGGATCCGGCCCCAGCGATTTTTTCTCACCGTAGGCCGAGATAAAGTCGTTTGTTTCGAGGCGGCACCTCCGCTACTCTAAATGCACGCACCACGATCATCGTGGCGCGTCAAGTCAAAAGCGCACGAACACATCCCTCGACCTTTGCGTCGAAGGAGCGGCGGGTAGCCGAATAAGTCGCAAGTCCCACGCGCGCCTATATCAAAATCTTCGGAGACAGATAACATGGGATTCAATCGTAGAAGCTTTCTTATCACCGGAACCGGAGCAGCCGCTGTCGCAGCGACAGGTCTCTTGGGTGGTCCGTGGGTTCGACGCGCCAACGCAGCAGAATTTTCATATAAGGTCGGCACGAACCTGCCGGCAAACCATCCGCTGAACGTTCGCCTTCAAGAAGCGTCGGATGCAATCAAAAAGGAGACCGATGGCCGGGTCGACCTCCGTGTGTTCCCAAATAATCAGCTCGGTGGCGATCCGGATATGTTCTCGCAGTTGCGAGCCGGGGCACTGGAGTTTTACGCAGTGTCGGGCGCAAACACCCTGTCGACCCTGGTTCCGAAGGCGTCCATTTCCGGTGTCGGTTTCGCGTACAAAGACTACGACCAGGTTTTTTCGGCATTTGATGGCGACCTCGGTGCCCACGTTAGAGGGATGATTGGAAAGGCGAATCTGGTTGTTCAGGACAAAATCTGGAATAACGGCTTTCGGCAGATCACGACCAGTACGAAGGCCATCAAGACTCCTGCCGACCTGCGGGGCATGAAAATTCGCGTACCCGGTGGTCGCCTCTGGATCTCTCTCTTCGAGTCGCTTTCTGCAGCGCCCGCGTCGATCAGCTTCAACGAGGTCTATTCTTCGTTGCAGACAAGGGTCGTCGACGGGCAGGAGAACGCGCTTGCCGTCGTGGACGCCGCGAAGCTCTACGAAGTCCAGAAGTATTGCTCGATGACAAACCATATGTGGGACGGCTACTGGTTGTTGGGCAACAAGACCGCGTGGGAAAAGATGCCACCCACCGTCCGCGACATCGTATCGAAGCACCTCAATACGGGTGCGTTGAAACAACGTCAAGACGTGATCCAGTTAAACGCCTCGTTGCAAAAGACGCTTGAGGGTAAAGGCCTTACATTTAACATCGCGGACCCCGGCGCGTTCCGCCAAGTGCTCAAATCCTCGAACTACTACGCGGAGCAGAAGCAATTTTTCGGCGACGAGGAATGGAACCTCCTGGAGAAATACACGGGGAAGCTGGCATGAGAACGGGAACGCTGAAAGACGTGGACGACGCGCTCGAACAGCAAACCAGCGCAACCATCCACCACACTACCAGGACGATGCCTCGCTGGTTGTCCCGTGTGGACTTTGCGCTCGGCCTGATCGTTTCGGTGCCTGCGGCACTCCTGGTGCTGGCAGAAGTTGTCCTGCTTTTTAGCAGCGTTGTCGCGCGGTATGTCCTGCATCACCCTTTAATCTGGAGCGACGAACTCGCTGCCATTCTCTTCCTTTGGTTAGCGATGACGGGTGCCGCTACGGCATTGCATCGAGGAAGTCACATGCGCATGACGGCACTGGTCAACCGCATGGGCGAGCACTGGGATCCGTTCTGGGACACTATCTCGCTGGTTGCGAGCATGCTTTTCCTCGGACTGATACTTGTTCCGTCGATCGCTTACATTAAGCAGCAGTGGGATATTCTGACCCCGACAATGGAGATCAACGACGGCCTACGTGTTGCGGCCGTTGTCTTTGGAGTCGTGTCGATGCTCCTGATCTGCGTGGTCAAATTGTTGGCAATCGGCCTGAAGACCGCCATCACTGGAATGGTGGTGTCGTTAGCGACCGTGTTTGCGCTGGAACATGCAGGACCTGTTCTGCAATCGCTTGGAAACTTTAATCTTGTAATTTTCTTCGTTGGCGTGGTCGGTTTTACGGTTCTGAGTGGAATGCCGATTGCATTCTCTTTCGGTCTTTCCGTATTTGCTTACCTGTCTTTATCCACCTCCATGCCGTTGGAAATTGTCGTTAGCCGCATGGACGAAGGAATGTCCCAGATCCTCCTGCTGGCCGTGCCAATGTTCATTTTCCTTGGACTTCTCATCGAAATGACGGGCATGGCGCGGGCGATGATCCACTTCTTGGCATCGCTGCTGGGCCATGTGAGGGGTGGTCTTTACTATGTCTTGGTCGGTGCGATGTATCTGATTTCAGGGATCTCCGGCTCGAAGGCGGCCGATATGGCAGCTGTTGCACCGATTCTGTTCCCTGAGATGAAGAAGCGTGGCGAGAATCCCGGCGAGCTTGTTGCGTTGATATCGGCTACCGGTGCGCAAACTGAGACGGTGCCACCAAGCATTGTGCTCATCACGATCGGATCGGTTACGGGGGTATCAATCTCTGCGCTCTTTACGGGCGGTCTGTTGCCGGGCCTTGTACTGGCGTTCATGTTATGCATGCTCGTCTGGTGGCGGGCGCGAAAGACTGAACCCACGTCGTCCGGGAGACCTGCGTGGTCCTTTGTCGGAAAAGCGTTTGTGGTATCGATCCCGGCACTCGCACTTCCGGTTGTCATCCGTATGGCGGTGGTGGAAGGAGTGGCAACGGCAACGGAGGTCTCAACGGTTGGAATCGCCTATGCGGTCGTCGTCGGGCTCTTAGTGTATCGATGCTTTGATTGGAAGCGAATCGGCCCCATGCTCGTGGAGACGGCTGCTCTTTCGGGAGCGATCCTTATCATCATTGGTACGGCTACTGCGATGGCGTGGGCGCTCACACAGTCTGGCTTCTCCCATGGACTGGCCGACTTCATGCAGCGTCTGCCTGGCGGCGCATTCTCCTTCATGGTCGTGTCAATCTTCATGTTCATCATATTGGGTAGCGTCCTTGAAGGAATCCCCGCAATCGTGCTCTTCGGCCCGTTACTGTTCCCGATTGCTCGAGCTGTTGGTATCCACGAAGTTCAATATGCAATGGTCGTGATTCTCTCGATGGGACTGGGGCTGTTCTCGCCGCCGTTCGGAGTCGGCTACTATGGGGCGTGTGCAGTCAGCAAGATCTCGCCGAATCTGGGCATCCGACCCATCATGGGTTATATGGCCGCGTTGTTTATTGGGATCACGGTGATCGCGGCAGTGCCTTGGATTTCGACCGGCTTTTTGAAGGGTTAAGAGTCGGGGCATCATGACGGAGCTGAGGAGGCGGGGTGCAAGCCCCGCCTCTTTTTTTGAGGCCTACGACCGTTCCGAATGGCTGACGTCGCCGCTCGAGTCGCAATTCTCGTATCGTCAGTGCGATGGATCTCGGATGGCCGGTGGCAACGCCACTTGTGATACAAGTGCGAAGCAAATTTGCATCGTGCAGCACTTTCGCCGGACAAGTACGGCATGCTGGATGGACCTCAATCCCCATCGGTTCAAACCGTGCGGATGGCGTCATCGCGCTGTACTAAAATGCACCTGGCTTTCTCACTGAGCGTCCACGGCCCGCCACTTGCGCGACCAGCTGCAATAGCCTCTATCTCGCGCTCAGCGTCACAGTAAAGCTGATAGTTGCCGCCGCCCAATCCTTCGTTCCACATCAAATATGAGAGGTACGTCGTCCGGATCAGTTGATATAGCAGATGCTGGCTACCATGACCGGATTGAAACGAAGCGAGGGCGAGGTGCGAAACCAGTGATCGCTCTTTAACGAACGATAAGGCACGGGAGAAGCATCTGTCGCGACTGCGTTGGTCCGTATCGCGTTTTTTTGAGATTCCGTTTTGTCGTTACCATCGCGAATACCAACGCCCGTCGAAGTTCATCGAGACATACGCTGCGAGCCCACGACTGTCAGGCGGGGTAGACGATTCTGAGGAGATTACTGACGCCGGGCGTGCCAAACGGTACACCTGCGGCGATCAAGAGCGGCTTGTGGCGGGCGACACCGATCCGATGCGCCGCAGCTATAGCTTTCGTGACCATATCTTCGATGTTGTCCGCGTCGTCGACACGCAGAGGACAGGTGCCCCACGTCAACGCAAGTTGACGCGCAACGACCTCATCAGGCGTAAGTGACAGTATGCGAGAGCCGGGGCGCTCGCGAGCAATTCTCGCTGCGGTTGCGCCGGAAGTGGTATAGGCAACGATCGCTGAAACCGACAACATCGAGGTAATGGTAAAAATCGCTGCACTGATCGCTTCTGGTGTGTCGGCGGTGGCAGGCGGTGCCACCGCTTTCAGCAATTGACGATATGTCGGTGCATTCTCCGTGTGCTCGATGATTCTATTCATCATCGAAACCGCTTCGAGGGGAAAGGCACCGGACGCGGACTCCGCGGACAGCATGACGGCATCGGCACCGTCAAAAACGGCGGTCGCGACATCGGACGTCTCTGCTCGGGTGGGCACGGCAGAACTAACCATCGACTCCAGCATCTGCGTCGCCACAACGACTGGTTTTCCTGCCTCCCGACATAGACTCACGATTCGCTTCTGGATGACAGGGACTTCCTCCGGTGGCAACTCAACACCCATATCGCCACGCGCGATCATGATTCCGTCGGAGGCCTCGATAATCTCTTCGATCGAATCGACAGCGGATGGCTTCTCGATTTTCGCCATGATCTTCGCCCGGCCTCTAGTCAGATTACGCGCATCGCGCACATCGTCCGGCCGCTGTACAAATGACAGTGCGATCCACTCTACGCCTTGCTCAAGGCCAAATTGCAGGTCTTGCCTGTCCTTATCGGTCAGTGCCGGAATGGGGAGGACGACGCTCGGAACATTGACTCCTTTTCGGTCCGAGAGGACTCCACCGACAACGACTTCGGTCGTAATGCAAGTGAGCGACGTGTCGACAATCCCGAACCTCAGCAGGCCGTCGTTGGCGAGCAGAGTATCGCCAATCGCGGCGACTGCGAAGATTTCCGGGTGCGGCAGGCAGACCCGCGACGCGTCGCCTGAAGCGCTATCAAGGTCGAAGCTGAAAGTCTGTCCCGGCCGCAGCTCGACTTTCCCATCTTTGAATCGCGCCACACGTAGCTTTGGTCCTTGCAGATCGAGCAGTACGCCGATTGGCCGTCCATGTCGGGCCTCGATGCGTCGAATTGCAAGCAGTCGTTGAGCCTGCTCCGCATGGGTGCCGTGACTCATATTCAACCGGAAGACATCGGCGCCGGAGATATAGAGGCTCTCAATCAGGCTTTCGGACGAGCTAGACGGTCCGAGCGTCGCCACGATTTTCGTGGAGCGGTTTCTATTCATCGATCAAAATCTTTACGTTGAGGTGAGACTTCCTGCGGGAGAAGCGAGACGAGGTGTTCGCGCAAGCAGAGATGAGGCTAGTCGGCATTGCGAGCAGCCTTCTAACTTCGAGATGCGACGCGATATTGCAACTGGTCTATATCCGTACGGTAAGCGGCCTGACCGACGTGGTGCAGCGCCTAGGTCCTGCTGTTTTCAATCACCGTAAGGTCGACCGTATTCCCCCATTTCTGGTTGATGCGGTGGGGTTCATGCTTTCCGTGGCGGTTCCCGCTGTGAGGCTCCACTTTACGGAGCAAGCAATGTTGCAGCATCGCGCCGGAGTTATCTCGTGATGCCATCGCGTGCGACGACAAAAAAAGTTTGGTCGCCCATTTGCCCACCTTTCAGAGCAAGCTGAAGGTTTCGCAAATGAGGCTTTTCGGAAATTACACGGCACAGCGGTGCGCCCACGGCCAGGCGACCGTCAATCTCAAGCGCGTCAGGGCCAAGGACTTGGGTGACCTGGCTGGACGTATCTCCGCCTGAGAGAACCAGTCGTTGCAGGTGAGTGGCTTCGAGGACATCATTCGCAATTGCGCCGAGCCGTTGCCCAAGCAACCGACCACCTTGATGCCGAGCATCGTCGTCGGTCAGTCCGCGAGCGGTAAAGTACTCGAGCATTTCGGCGATGCGTGCGTCGTTCGGGCCACGGGCGGTATGCAAAATGACGCTGTGCCCTTCACTGAGCAGCGCAACCGCGCGGACGGCGATATCTTGCGCTGTCCGTTGCCAAGAATCTTCTCGAACGAGCGCTTTTGCGTCGATGGCGATTTCGGCGAAGCCTGCCGTGATCGCCGCGTCGATCTGTGCGGACGACAGCGGTGAGGCGCTTCCGGAAATGGCAAGGATCTGATTCGTCGGCGCAATACGGTCATAAGACCGCTGCGTTTCGGGAAGGCTACCGAGTTCCCGCCACCATTGAGTCAGCGCATATTCGACACCAGACGAACCGATTGTAAATACGGAGCCGACCGCCACAGCGTAGTTGTCGAGGAGCCGGCCAACTTCGGTTAGATGACGTGGAGTCACTGAATCGAGCAAGATTCCCGAGTCGCCCGTTGAAATTGCTTTCGACCATGCCAGGTCGACTTCTTCGCGAGTACCTTCCAGACTCGGCAGCTGGAAGCCGGAGAGAGGCAAAGCGGTCTGCAGGGCCAAATGACGCAAAAGATCTCCCTCGGCCATCGGTGTGACCGGGTGGGCGCTCATAATTGGATGGCGATCGATTCGATAAGTCTTGTTGTCGGTACCAGACCGAGCGAACAGGTTTCCAAACGCGCAGTAGCGCTTCAATGCCGGCGTACCGGCAACAATCGGAACTGGATTCCGAGTGATGCCCGCCCGGGCTATCTCCAAGACTCTGCCGATGCTTCCTATCGCCGGGCCGCTATCGAAAGTCGAACAGACTTTGTAGTGAAGGATTGGAGCATCGAGGGCGTGCAGAGCTTCGAAAAGCGGTGGAAGAGACCGGTCCATTTCGGACGGACTCATGCCTCGGCTGTCGCCTGCGACACCGATGGCGTCGAATCCGCCGAGTTGCGATAGCTTTTCGGACGAAGGCGCTTTCAAAAAAAGCGCGCACCTAAGCCCCGCGAAGGCCAGAACCTCGAGAGCGTCCGTCGATCCGGTAAAGTCGTCGCCGTAGAAAGCCAGCCTCAGTGCCGCTGCTGATTGTTCGGATTTTGCGCTCATCCGGATCACGCCGATTGAAAGTGTGACAGCGCTGCACGCAGCGCAGGTCGGGACTCCGCGAAGGTGTTCAGGTCGATCCCTTCGACAGCTGCTTCCCACCCTTCCCGCATACTTGCAACACCCGCCGCAATTCCATGCGGATGTCCGATGATTCCGCCGCCCGCCAAATGCATCAGGTCTACGGAACCCAACTGAGCATAAAGATCAGGGGCTTGGGACGCCCACTGGCCAGATGAAAAAACGGGCATCAACGGCTGCACGCCCGCGAACGGTGTCAGGCACGCACGGGCCGATTCGATGACGGACGCGTCTGGTTCCCAGAACTTGCTGCGAATTCCGTTGACGTGCAGTTGATCCACCCCAGCAAGTCGCCACAGCTTCTGATACGCCTTAAAGGAGAACCCGAGTTGCGGATAGCGGGTGAGTGCGCCCCAACCATTGCGGTGACCGTGGATGGGCAGTTGCGCATGCTTGCGAAGGTGCTCGACGCCAGCAAAGCCGACCCAATTAATGCAAACCATCACGCAAGTACCGCCCGCCCGTACCACCGCATCGTGTCGCTGGAGCATCTCGTCGATTGTGCCCGAGATGTTGATTGCGTACATGGGCATACGGCCCATGCGGTCGGCGTGCCGATGCAGGACGGGCATGACGGCTGCGAGACGCTCGTCGAAGCTCGCGTATGTGGGATCAGCGAGAAGCTCGTCGTCCTTGATGAAATCGATGCCTGCGGCACAGAGACTGTCGACAATCTCTGCCGTCTGTGCGGGAAGCAAGCCAATGCTCGGCTTGATGATGGTGCCGATCATTGGTCTGTCGTAGACCTTAGCGAAGTCGCGGGTTCCGCTAATGCCGAACTGAGGGCCGGGGAACTGGGCGGCGTAGGTCGCCGGCAGATCGATATCGAGCAAGCGTAGCCCTGTCACTTCTCCCAACTCAAACAGATTACCCGCGACCGTTGACAGGAGGGTCGGCAAGTTAGGACCAATGTTGTCGACCGGAAAGGCGATCTCGATCTCACCCCGGAAATAGACACTCGGAGATCCCCTGCGTTCGACATGAGCACTGTACAGGGAGGGCTCCAGAACAGGAGAGTGCGAATCCACCTTCACTACGCGGGCCCGGGCACGGTTCTTCAGCGCATCAGTCTCCCCGGGCAGCGCAATAAACGTCCCGCTGGACTGTTCGCCTGCGATTACCTCTGCGGCTTTTGCAATCGGTACTGAACTCTCGACGAAATAGCGCGCAGTGAATTCGGCTCTTCGATGGGGGATTTCGACCATGTTTGTCTCTTCGTACTAGGTATTCGAGCTGAAACCGGGCACATGGGGCCTGCCGTGGCCGCGTGCGCTTTAGCCGGGGATGAGCAGAATATAGATTTGACGTCTCGCGACATCAAACGATATGATTTCTTGACCCTGAGCGAAAAACTCACAATAGGCCGCTTCCGTAAGCAGTGGGCTTCGGGCCCAACAGGAGTCCAGGTGCCTCGACTTTCATTGAATGCGCTGCGAGCTTTTGAAGCCACGGCGCGCCTGCGAAGTTTCGGTGCTGCCGCTGAAGAACTCAACGTGACTCACGGCGCGGTGAGCAGACATATACGCGCACTTGAAGATCAACTGGGTGTCCTGCTGCTGTCACGCAATGCACACTCGACTGAGCCGACGCCCGAAGGCGCCCAGATGGCGGAAGGCCTGAGCGTGGCGTTCAACCTCATCCAAAAGACCGTCGATCAGTTGAAGCCGGGGCCGTTGACGCTCTCGTGCTCGGCTTCGATCATGATGTACTGGTTGCTGCCACGCCTCTCAAAGCTCAAGAATGCGATCCCGTCGCTTGACCTGAGTTTCAACACTGGTCATGGTGAAATCGACTTCACGCGGGACAAGATAACGGTAGCGATACGGCTTTCCTCCATCCCCGTACCCAAAGGCGTCACCCCTATTCCGTTGATTGACGAATGGATCGGCGCGGTTTGCTCCCCGGAATACATGCGCACGAACCGGATCGAAAAACCGGGCGACCTGGCGCGCGCGCGGCTTCTGGCAACCAATACACGACCGTCCGCGTGGGCTGACTGGTACAAGGCGACCTCGACCGTACTCGAGCCTCCGCCCGATATTGCTGAATCGTTTGATCATTTCTATCTTCAGATTCAGGCCGCCAAGTGCGGGTTGGGGGTTGCGGCAGTGCCGAGAATGCTCGTCCGAGACGAACTGGACTCAGCCGGTCTTGTCGCGCCGTTCGGTTTCGTCCCGGGCCCAGTGCACCTCGTGCTCTGGGTTGCTCCTCATGCCGAAAATCAGCCGAAGACAGTCGCCCTAGTTGAATGGCTGAGGAACGAGTTACGTGAGATGGAGACATGAAGTCAGCTGCGGCGTGTTTTCTTGCAGGCGAAATCTCTGTATCCGGTCTGTGACTTTTTCTCACTGCCTGCTGCTTTATTATCCTTTGACCTAGCCCGCTGCGGCTTCAATAATCTGCTCATGAGATGGCGCGCAGCGCCATCATTCGATCCGCTTCCAGGCATCGGAATCGAAGCCTGCAGCGGTCTTACGCTAAAGGAGACAGCGTGGAGCAGATGAAGCAAAGCGACGCGAGCCGCGTTGCAGTGGTTACAGGTGGCGCGATGGGCATCGGGGCCGATTCGGCGGAACAGCTCGCGAAACGTGGCTATCGCGTTGTTCTTGCCGATATCAATAAGAGCGCGGCTGAAGAGGCGGCGTCGAGATTTCAGCGCGCGGGCCTGTCAGTGTCGGCCATTGAGATGGACGTTTCAAATTCAGAGTCGATTGCCGCTGCGTTCGGTGAACTTGACAAAAGACATGGGCGTTGCGACGTGTTGGTCAACGGCGCCGGTATTGCGAAGCTGGTGCCGTTCATCGACTACCCACTGGACACATTTCTTAAAACGATGCAGGTCAATGTAACGGGGGCGTTCTTGTGCTCCCAGCACGCCGCACGTCTGATGGTAAAGAATCGCTGGGGCCGCATAATCAATATCGCCTCGGTGGCAGGCATGCGAGCGGTCGGTAAAGGCCGCACGGCATACGGCACCTCGAAAGGGGCCGTTATTGCTTTAACCCGCCAGATGGCAGTGGAGCTCTGCGATTACGGCATTACCGCTAACGCAATCGCGCCAGGCCCAGTCGATACGCCGATGACCAAGGCGCTGCATAGTGAAGAGTTCCGCGCCGAATATTCAAATGCGATTCCGATGAAGCGCTACGGCACGACGTCGGAAATTGCCGCGGCGGTATGCTATTTGGCGTCGGAGGAGGCAGGGTATACGAACGGAATTGTGCTTCCGGTGGACGGCGGATTCCTTGCGTGGGGAGCGGGCGCGGTTTGAACGGGACATGACGACGCTGGCTCGAAGCGCGTCAGAACAATCTGCTGCTTGTGACGTGGTTGTCACTCGCCAATCGCCTTCAGCCATCTCCAATATCAAGGCTCTGTGAATAATTTGGCCACCGAACGAATGCTCAACGACGATCATTCGACAATCGTCTTTCCGAGCACGCGAGGCGGTGGCACCTTTCAGCAGTGGTTCCCGAGGAGGACCTTTGGTAGCTTCCGTCTGCCGCTATAAGGTCTCGGGATGGATTTGTAACGGAGGTGCGCGTTCCAATAAAACACGTGAGGCGATGGGGACGCGCCTACATTTTCTCGGCCAACACGGCCTTTTGCCGTCGCAAGTGTGCTAGAAAAAGGGCCCGATAATCTGCAGAAACGGCGCCAATCACGCTAGCTCTTCCTCGGAGATTTCTACGCCAAGCACTGACTTTGGGAACGTCGGCAAAAATTGACGCGACACCATCAGCGTCTAAGGCGTCGAAGTAACGAAAGATGGGGGCAAAGACCGCGTCTACCATGCCAAAGGTCTTACCGTCGAAGTACGGACCGAGGCCTAGGACGTGTTCGAGTTGGGCCAGCCGTTCTTTGAAGGAGGCGGCTATTATTTCGCCGCTGACATGGTCCTTGGCGTTCAAGTACCCCCACGCGTCGCCCAGGGCCGCTGAGCCAAATTCAATCCAGGCTCGATGCTTGGCGCGTGCCACTGGATTGGCCGGGTAGAGAGGCGGGCCGGGTTGCGTTTCGTCCAGATATTCGCAAATCGCCACACTTTCAAACAAGATCTCTTCTTCGCCGTCGGCCTGCTGGATTTGGAGCAAAGGGACCTTGGCAGTCGGTGACAGTGCCAAAAACCAAGCCGGCTTGGCGTTGAGATCCACGTTGATACGCTCGAACGCAACTTGTTTTTCAAGCAAAACGATGGCGGCTCGCTGCACGAACGGGCACAGCGGGTGACTGATTAGAGTGAGCGAGGACATTGTCATGTAAGGCTCGAATGGTCTGTGTGTAGCGGCAGTGCACAAGGATGTTCTCCGTGTCTCTGCTCTTTTTGCTTCTCGGGAGGGGGAAGCGTGATGCCGAACGCAGCACCTGATACTCGTGCGCGAACAGAAGACGCTTTCCCCGGGCTCCGGCGTCGCTCGATCAGCGGTTGAGCATGCGGCCGCCATCCACGACGATTTCCGATCCGACCGTCCAACGGGACTCGTCGGAGGCCAGGTACAGCACAGCCTTGGCCACCTCCTCCGGAGTACCGAAGCGGCCGAGTGGGATGGTGGCGGCAATATCCCTGTTGACTTGTTCGCGGTAGGCGGCGGGGATGCCGAGCTTGTCGTACAGCGGCGTGTCGACCGGGCCGGGGCTGACCGCATTGACGCGCACGCCTCGTCCAAGCAGTTCCGCCGAAAGCGTCTTCGACATATTCAGCACCGCAGCCTTGGTGGCCGCATAAACGGAGGAGCGCTCGGCGCCAACATGCGCACTGATGGACGTATTGAGCACGACCGACGCCGGGCTAGCGAACACCGGCAGCAACGCCTGGAGCAAGAAATACGGTCCCTTGACATTGACATCGAACGAGCGATCGAACATCTCTTCCGTCCATTCCTCGATCGGCAACCAGACGGATACACCAGCATTGAGAAAGGCAACGTCTAGTTGGCCATAGTGGTCCTTGATGGCTTGTGCCAGTTCCTTTTGGGCAGCGACGCTGGCCGAGTCGGCCCGTAGAACCGGAACCTCGGGTCCAAGTTCGGCTTGCGCCTTGGCGATCGAATCGGGATTGACTCCCGTGACGACGACGCGGGCGCCCTCGGCCAAAAACTGCTTCGCGGTTTCCAGACCGATGCCGCTGGTGCCGCCGGTGATAAGGGTGCGTTTACCTTGCAAGCGCGACATTGAGTTCTCCTGTAAGTGACAACCAACCGTGGTCAACAGGGAGAAATGTGCACCTATGCCGACGTGGCGATAAGATGTCCGCTTTGAATATATTTCATGCTTCTGTTGCATGAATTGGGGGCCGCGTGGACCGATTTCTCTTGATGACGTGCTTCGCACGGGCCGTAGAGACGGGGAGTTTTTCTGCTGCAGGGCGAGATTTGGGATTGGGCCAGCCCAACGTCAGCCGCTATGTAGCTGCGCTGGAGGGCCATCTCCAAACGCGGCTGCTGCACCGATCCACACGAAAGCTTGCCCTGACGCCCGAGGGTGAACGCTACTACGCCGATATCCGCCGGATTCTTGACGCGGTGGACGAATCTGAATCGTCTTTCAGGAACAGTGTTGATCCATCGGGACTCTTGCGCGTTGCCTGTCCCACGGCGTTAGCGCATGCATATGTGTTGCCTCAGGTCCCGGTCTTTCTGGAGCGGTATCCCGGATTGACGCTGGATCTTCAGATCAGCGATCGCTACGTGAACCTTGTAGACGAGGGAGTCGAGCTCGCGATTCGCATTGGACATCTGGAGGACAGTGCGCTACGCGCCAGGCGCATAGGAATGTACGAGCGTGTGGTCGTGGCCAGCAAGGACTATCTGGCGAAACGCGGAGTTCCAGACACACCTGATGACCTGCGCGAACATGATTGCGTGGTCTACACTTTGCTGTCGTCCGGTGCGACATGGCGCTTTCGTGACGCCGATATTCCGGTCTCTGGCAGGTTGAGAGTCAACTCACCCGAGGCCGTTCGAGCAGCGGTCACTGCAGGGTTAGGAGTCGGGCATGGGCCGGAATGGCTGTTCGAGGAAGGGTTAAAAAGCGGTCGTTTGCAGTTAATTCTGACCGGGCACTTTGCTCCGGCCGTCCCTGTTCAGATTGTCTATGTTGCAAACAGGTTGCTTCCAACACGGGCCATAGTGTTTATTGAATTCATTTCCGACGTATTTTCGACGATTTCGGCTTTCAACAAAATCGCGTTTCCAAATCCTTAGCAGCTTGCTGAAATGCCAATCGTCAGCGAGCACGTACCTTTCGTCGAATCGGCCGATTTTTCGGAGATGGCAGCCGTGAGACATGCATATGTCAAGGTCTCCTTTAGCCCGCGTTGCTGCCATTCGTTGCCTTCTAGGCTGAACGCCTGCTCCGGGTCGATTGCGGCCGCGCACTCGCATGCATTTTGAGCGTTCCGCCAAGTCACCCTTTCACATAACAATCACGAATTTTCAACGCCAGATTCGTTGGCTGACGGCGATAGCCCGCCTACTGTTCCGTCAGCGCTGCTTTATAGCAAATGCGATTGCATCGCCAATCGTTCCCACATCGATGGAACGTCAATGGCGTGCAGACCGGAATCCCGACGGATGCATAGAGAAGATCTCGGTCTAGTTTTGGCCATCGTACGTAATGCCCGCGAACGTAACCGTCGACGCCGAGTCATCCACGGCGTATGCGAGCATAGTCTCCCCTTCGATGTTCCACGTTCGAAGCCCAGCCATCAGGTCACCCTGGCTGGTGCCACGATTCGGAAATGTGGCGAACGTTTCGCACGTATCGAACACGGTGGACCTGTAGCGATCGATCGAGGCATCCGAGCGACCATGGTCAACCATGTAAGACTCTATGTTCTGAAGCATTTCATGGAGCGACTGCAAGTACTGAACTTTATACTTCCTCACCCAGTAGACCCCGTTTTATTCCCACGACGCTTGCGCCGCTCATGATTCAGCTTTTCCTCGATCTGCTCCCGGGTCATCGCAGTTCCCGGGTTGGCTTTGTATTGGAGGTAGGCAGGCACCACCTCCTCGGCTAGCCATTGCCGAACAGCCTTGTCCCGCGCCTTCAGCGTAAGCGCTGCGCCGATACCGTGTTGACGGGACTTACTTGCCGCCCCAGCGATTCCAGGCCATGCGCAACAGCGCCGCGTTCGCTGCACGACGATCGAATAGCTCGGCGTTGAAGTCGT
>SCRN01000032.1 GCA_004322045.1 Paraburkholderia sp. | reverse complement strand
AGAGCCCGGCCAACTCGGCGCCGCCAGTGGAAAGACTATGCGCTGACTATGCAGCCGCTACGCCTCTCCACCGGCCAAGACCGTCGCCGCCACACCGGCCAAGATGATTGTCGCTGTCCAGTCAGCCGCTTCGACGATAAGACGTAGACCATCACGTACGATTGTGTGGTCATCGGCAATGAGTACTCTCGATATCATTGAACGATCCTCGCTGTCAATCGCCGGCCTCTGCGGGCACAGTCGTCGGGCAGGTTGTTAAGTCAAAAATTCGAGCGGAGCAGCGAGTTAGCCGCAGGGCTCGCTATTTTCAGGCACCGTATTCGAGGGCACCGCTATTACCGTTTCGTTGCCGGCGAGCCCGCAAGAACGAGTTTCGACGCTCCCGTTCAATAACCCGAGCTGTTCGCGCAGACTGATGAGCGCGGCCTGCTGCGCCAATTTATTCGAGCTGTGCATATCGCCATCTACACTATGGCGCAAGGTCAGTACAAGGTGATCATCGGCGCGGCGCAACCCCAAGAAGACAACCGCGCCGCTGGCCTCGCGTGCTGCGCTCTCGAGCGTATCCCTGGCAATTCGGTATAGGACGACAGCGACGTTGTGATCGGCGCCGGCCTCGGCGATGCTTGTTACCACTTCTGCCCCGTATCGCCGCGAAACGTCTTGCGCGAGCCATTCGAGCGTCGCCGCAAGACCGAGCTGGTCCAGCATGGGCGGGCGGAGTTCATACGCCATGTCCCTTACTTGGGTCAAGATTTCGTCTAGCAACGCCTCCAGTTTTTGCTTAAGGCTCCGTGCCGACTCGGATTGCGTGCCAATCGGGTTCTCGTCAAACGCGGCCAGTCGCATTTTCGCCGCCGCTAGCAGTTGTCCTAGGCCTTCATGCAATTGCTCTGAAAGACGAGCACGCTCCTCCTCGCGGATGGACCGCTGCGACCGCGCTAGGGTACGGAGCGCCTCGTGCGATTCTCTCAACTCGCGCTCAGCCAAGTTGCGTTGGGTGACGTCGAGCAAAGCCACCAGAATTGACACGTGGCCCGGTTCGTCCAGACGCACGGCAGCGACTTCAACGTCGCGCGTCTGCCCATCGAATCGCATGATCTTTTCGCTGGCCGCCGGCACGATCTTTCCGGGATGTGCCGAAAGACTCTCGATGCGCGCGCGGGCGCGGTCGTGGCTACCCGCGTCGAGCAATTGGAACGGTGATTTGCCCAGCACTTGGGACAGGTCGCCCGCACCCAATAGGGCAAGACAGGCTTGGTTTGCGAAAGTGATTCTGTTGTCGCGGTTCAACCAAATCGCCACAGGGCTGATGTCTAGGAGACCTCTATAGCGGGATTCGCTTTCCCGCAGTGCATCGGGGATGCGTCGTTGCTCTGTCAAGTCTCTCACGACGAGCGTATATAGGCGCTTACCCTTGACGATTGCCTCGGAAATCGACGCGTCGATCGGGAACTCGGTCCCGTCGCGGCGCTTCGCGGTCAATGTGTAACGGCCGGCCCTTAGCTCTAGCGACGCGCCATCGCTATTCAATTGCGGCTCGGCTCCATTTTGAGGGGCCGCGGAATGTCTCTGGATCAGGCGCTTGACGTCTATCCCTATTGCATCGCTCGATCGCCATCCGAACATGCGCTCTGCGGCAGGATTGAACATCAAGATGCGGTGTGCAGCATCGAGGGTAAGAATTGGGTCAATGGCCCCGTTCAAGATGGCCTGGAGTTGCTCAGATCCCTCCGCCGACCGGGGAATGTTCCGCCCAATTCGCGTTACGACCCAGGAGGACGACACGAGCGCCGCGGCTATCGCCAGCAAGAGCACCGTCGTCATGTCATCAGATTCCCTTGGTGTTTTGTTCTACACGCAACCGAATGCTCGTTTAGATGCTTCGCGCCCCGACAGCGCGCAGGACAACTGTGGCCCTGAGTCCGGCCCGAAAGCTCGAGTGGTGCGATCGCGAGCGGCATTAAAAGCGCTGATCGTAGATCAGACGAACCTTCTCGGTTTGCTTGGCTTGCTTGCGTCGCACGGAAAGGTCAATGCGATAGCGACCACGCCACGGCATATCGAAGTAGTTGCCGTAGGAGGTCGAGTCCTTAGCCTTCAATTCCTGCAAAAGCTTGGTCTGAACCTCTGGACGCGGCTTTGGGCCTGGCGAGGTCATCTTTGCCGTGACTGTGGCGCCTTCGATGCGGTTGCCCGTCAACTTATCGCGTAGCGCCACAACCAGATGATGGCTTGCGCGACCTGGCGCTGCGGCTTGCTCTGGTGCACTTGCCGCGCCTTCCACTGCGCGCGCACGCTCAGCCGGTAGGATGCCGAAATGGACAATCAAGCGGTCCTTGGTGACGCTGTAATCCAATTGTTTCGAATGGCCAGCAACTGCGGTCGCCATCAACAGTGTCCCTGCGGCGGTCGTTAGAAAGCGGATGATGTGCATTGCTCCTCCATTCATACGGGAGAACGAGGCCTTCATCGCACCCAGGATCAGTCGTCCTGATAGCGGTAGGCCGCAAGGAAGCCGCCCCAACAACGGGCGGTGAAGACCCCATGCTGTCGCCATCAGGCAGTCGTGGCGTTGACTCAAATCAAAAGTAGCCTCCGTCGGGACATCAGCACGGGGGCAAGCGCGCAACCTTCGCACACAGCGAAATATTTCGTATAGGAAAAATACTAGTACTACAGGAAAATTACTTGGGGTACATTGCTTGCTCACGCTCCCCAGCTTTTTCACGGATCGAGGCAATGCAAGATCAGAAGACCGTCGTAGTAATCGGAGGCGGGATTGTCGGCCTCAGTTGCGCCTACTTCGCGCGGCGTGCCGGATATCGAGTTCGAGTGATCGATCCGAGCATCGAGGATCGGCGCGCCAGCTTCGGCAATGCCGGCATTTTGGCTGTGTGCGAAACGCTTCCGCTTGCTACACCGGCGCTGCTGCGGCAGTTGCCGTCGCTTCTGTTCTCGCGCGACAGTCCGTTGCAATTTCGCTGGCGCTACCTTCCCACGCTCGCCCCCTGGCTGCTTCGCTTTGCGCGCTCGAGTGCACACGATTCGTTCACGCGTTCGGCGCTCGCACTGAACGCGATTCTGCGGACCGCGCTCGATGCACATATGCAATTGGCCGCAGCCTGCTCAGCGATGGAACTCCTCGTTCCCACTGGATGGATTAAGGCATATCAGTCGGAAGACGCCTATCGCAGCCAGTCGGAAGACCGAGCTGCCCTGGCTGATTGGGGCGTTGCGATGCAGCCGCTCGGCCGTTCAGACATCGACGCGCTCGCGCCTGGGTTCGCTGATGTGTTCGCGAAGGCCACCCTGTTCACCGACTGCCGGCAGGTGAAAAACCCCGGTGAGTATGTCGCGCGCATCGCGCAAGCCTGCGCGACGCAAGGCGTGGAGTTCATCCGAGACACCGCAACGCAGTTCGGTTTTACGAACGGCCGCGCGACGGCTGTTCGCGTAACGGATCGCGTGATCGAGGGTGATGTGTTCGTTATTGCCTGCGGAGCGTGGTCAAAACATCTCGCGTCGGAAATCGGCGAAAACGTGCCGCTCGATACCGAGCGCGGATACCACGTCATGCTCGATACCGGCTATCGCACGTTGCTGCGAGCGCCGCTTTTTTGGCATGAAAAATCCGTGGTCTTCTCTCAACTCGACTACGGATTACGCATGACGAGCAGCGTCGAATTCGCCGGACTCGATGCGCCACCGAGATACCGAAGCATCGACCGCACGCTCGCCGCCATCCGAGACGTCGTTCCGGCGTTAGCGGAACTGACCGTGGAATCTCGATGGCTAGGCTTTCGTCCGTCGATGCCGGACTCGGTTCCAGTGATCGGGGCATCCGCACGTCATCCCAACTGCTTCCTTGCGTTCGGACATGGGCATCTCGGCCTCACCTTGGGGCCGCAAACCGGACGTCTCATCGTCCAAGCCATTCAGGGGGGGAAGACCGACATCGATCTCGCGCCATTTTCCCCGTCCAGGTTCGCATCGCGATCGTCCAATGGACGACCGATCGCAGCCTGAGTCCGACCTTCTTTCGTGGAGTTTTTCCGACGTGCTAATTCTCGACGCAACCCAAACCGCCAGCCGGCTTCCATTCGACAAGCTGATCGACGCGATCGCCAAGATGTTCAGCGACGGCTGCACCGTGCCGCTCCGTCACAACCATTCGATCGAGTGCGGGCCCGACGAAGAGCTGGGGACGCTGCTGCTGATGCCCGCGTGGCAAAGAGGCGGGCGCATCGGGATCAAGACCGTCTCGGTATTCCCGGCCAACCGGCGCCGGTCGCTGCCGGGGCTTCATTCCACCTTCGTGCTGCTGGACGCGACGACGGGCGTCCCGCTATCGATGCTCGATGGCGATGTAATCACGTCCAGGCGCACCGCGGCGGCGTCGGCGCTGGCTGCGCGTTTCCTGAGCCGACCTGACTCGGAAAACCTTCTCGTCGTCGGGTCCGGAAGGGTGGGTTCGCTGGTCCCAGACGCTTACGCCGCTGTGCGCCCCATCAGCAAGATCGCGGTGTGGGACATCAATGCAAGCGCCGCGCGGCAGATGGTCGAGAACTTGAACGAGCGTGGCTTTTCAGCGGAGCTCGCCGAGGATCTGGAACGTGCGGCCCGTCAAGCGGACATCGTGTCCTGCGCAACGCTGTCCACGGCGCCGATCGTCAAAGGCTCCTGGCTGCGGCCCGGGACTCACCTCGATCTGATCGGTGGCTTTACGCCAACGATGCGTGAATCGGATGACGACTGCTTCGTCGCCACATTGGTGTTCGTCGACACGGAAGAGGCTCTGATGAAGGCAGGCGATCTGCTTTCGCCGATGCAGTCCGGGGTGTTCGATAAAGCGATGACCCGAGCGACGCTTGCGCAGCTTTGCCGCGGCGAGCACCCGGGTCGGCGAGATCGAGAGGAAATCACGGTTTTCAAGGCCGTCGGAACGGCACTCGAAGACCTTGCCGCGGCCTCGTTGGCGTACGACGCCGTTCCTCACGCATGAGCTAGCGCTTGTTTCAGTCGGCGTGTTCCCGCGCCTGAAGAAACAACGAATCGCTGCAATCGTGACCGCCGCTGGCCTTGTTGTTGACGGAGCGGCCCATGCTGACAACGTCACCGACCGCGCGTCGGCGGCCGCTTTTCAAGTCGCCTGCCCCAGCGTGACGTGCGAGCAGACCCACAGGACTTTCGCGTCCTCGTCGCTTCCCGAAATGCACGCATGCCCCATCGTGCTATCGAAATACATTGCGTCTCCCTTGTTCAGCGTGCAGGGCGCGTAAAACTCGGTATTGACGATGACAGTGCCTTCCAGCACGTAGATGAATTCTTCGCCGTCGTGCCTGAGCAGCGTCCGGAATTCGCCGACACTGTGCGCCTTGATCGTCGTGAAGAGGGGAACGAATCGCTTGTCGGCGAGATCGGCGTTGAGTACCTCGTACACATACAGATCCGTCTCGTGCACGATCCCGCCGCCGGCCTTCGTGATGCTGCGACGCCCCAACGGAACGGGCTTAGGCGCCTGATTGAAGAGATCGCTGACGTTGACACCGAGGCCGATCGCGAGCGCCGCGATTTTTTCATAAGTGGGCGAGAGCTGCCCATTCTCGATTTTCGAAAGCGTCGAAACCGAGATCGCCGATCGGTCGCTCAGTTGCTGTAGCGTCAGTCGCGCCTGGGTGCGCAATCGCCGTAGTGCTTCCGCGAGCGTTCCGGCCTGCGCGTCGCGAGGCGCCCGTGGTTGTACCGCTCTATCGCTTTGATCGTTCACGTATCTCGCGGCCTGTCGGCGGGCCGGCTGAATTCTGACTCGTTCAATTGTAGCAAAGTGAACGTATTTTCTGATACGAAAAATCCAGCTAAGGTTGCCTGGCGTGGCGAAGACGGGTTTCGTATGGAGGCGTACGTGGGATTCGCTGCACCCGTTCTCGCCGACGCAGACGATGCCCTGGGCGTGGCGGGCGTCATGACGGCTTACTTCCGCTTGACCAGGGTCAATGGAACAGCCGTGGAGTTGGGCACCATTGAACGAGTCACGTCAACGCTGGCGTCACGGGGTTTCCTTTCCGCCCGTCGTCGTGCGATTTGTGGCTAATGGACTGCGCGGGAGGAGCCCAATGAAGACTCGATTCGGGTCGGTTGCGACAATCGCTCTTGGCGTTGTCGCATGCACACTTCGCGGGCAGGGCAGCGAAATCCAGGGCCTCCCACGTTTGTGTGGCCGGCCTGCCGCCAACGATCAGCCGTGAACATTAACCGTCACACCATGTCGAGCACTCTGACAGCTATCGTTCTCCAAGGCGGCGGGGCGCTCGGCGCGTACGAATTCGGCGCGTTGAAGGCGTTCTTCGAACGCCCCGGTTTCCGGCCGAGCGTCATCACGGGCGTGTCCATCGGAGCGCTTTCAGCCGCAGTGCTCGTGGGTGCTAAAGATGATCCGATCGAAACGTTAGATCGGTTGTGGGAGCGTTTTTCGGTTTCGGCGTTACCGGCGGTTCCCGGCATGGAAGCGTGGCTCGCGTTCTTCGGTGCCGACAGCCTCCTGCGAGTCGATCGCACGTTTGCGTTTTCGCCGTTGCTCGCTACGAGCATGCTGGACATCGAACCACTGAGGCAATGGCTGTCGAACGCGATCGATTTCGAAAAGCTCAATGCTAGTGACGTTCGGGTGATCGTGACCGCAGTGAATGCCGCCAACGGTATGTACGAAGAGTTCGACAACACGAGAGGGCTTACGTTAGATCACATAATCGCCAGTGCAAGCTTGCCGCCGATATTTCCGATGACGAACATCGATGGTTCGCCGTACTGGGACGGTGGCTTGATTTCGAACACTCCGCTTCGATGCGCGATCAACGCGCTGGAAACGATGGAGCCGAACGCTTCGCACGTGAGGCGAGAACTGATTGCCATGGACTGCCACCACATCGCGCCGTCCACACCTCGCACGTTGTCCGACGTCATCGGCAGACTCCTCCAGATCTATTTCTTCGGTAAGCTGCGCCTCGATTTGAAGCTGTTCGAACAGTTCAACACTTATCTTGACTTGATCGAGCACCTCGACGATGAATTGCCGGCGAAAAGTCCGCTTCGGAGTCATCCTGCCTACCGAAAGTTGATGGCGCACCGGAAGGTCGATCGACTGATCCTCGTCAAGGGAGAGGATCAGGAATCGATAGGCGCGGCCACTGATTTTTCACGCACGTCGACGCGCGCGAGAATCGAACGCGGCTATCGGGACGCGCTGCGCGCGATGGGCGTCGCCGCGAAGCCTGAGGATCGAAGCGAACGGCGGCGAAATTCATAGAAGCGGTCCGGGTTTTTCGGCGCTCCGTTCACTTCTGATATATCGGTACTCGTGCCACGTAAGCACGATGACGAGGACATCCAAAGCCGTGATGAGCAGAAGCCAAACGGAGTGCGTAAACGTGTATCGATAAAGCTGGTAGACGATAAACAAGCCGAAGATGGACATTGCCGCGGGGTAAAACCAAAGCCTCTCTCGCAGCAGGCCAGCGATCAACCACAGCTTTATCACCCCATGCCCTAGCAGGTAGACGGCGGCAAACTTTTCGGTGCTGGCGGGAAGGTGTTGAACCGTGCTCAGGAGAAGGTTGGCGACGAGATCCCGCGGATCTTCGACGAATTCCTTCTTGGTGACCCAAAGGACAAGCGTCAGCAATCGCTGCTGCGGCACGAAGTATGCGGCCACGCCAGCGACTATCTCCAATAGCGCAAAAGCCCCCTTGCACCATAGGCTCAACTCGAATGCAAGGTGAACCTTTTTTTCGTCGATAAACTTTTTCACACCATTCACGGACGGATAAGCGTTCCGATGAAATACGTCGACAGCATTTGATCGGCACGGGAAGAGTGCGGCCTGCCCCTGGTCTTCGTATGATAAGCCTCGGTCGCTTCCTTGCCGCACCACGGCAAGATGATGGCGGGATTTGACGGGTGCTCCGGCAGGTAAGCGGTGAGGTTGTACACGGCACCGTCAATTGCCATCCAGCAGTCCGCAGTTGTGTCGTGCTTGGCAACTTCAACGAGCGTCCACGCCTTATTCGCCGCCACTGAGTCGGGGCGGGGCGCTTCGCTAGGGAGCCAGGCATCGGCGGCCCAAAACGCCGCGACGGCGAGCCAGAACATCGCTGTCGACAAAATGAAGAAGTTGCGCATCATCAGCGGAAGTCGAAACGCTCGTAGTGAATGGACTGGGGGGAGACTCCGAGTTCCAGGAGCTTCTGAGCCAGCGTGTCCACCATCGCCGGCGGTCCGCAAAGATAAACCCGACGGTCGGGCAGGTGCGTCACCTTCGCCAGTAGCGGTTCGGCGTTCGGTGGGAGATCGCCTGTAGCTTGCGCGACGAGTTCGAATTTCGAATCGTTCGCGGCGAGTTGGGAGAGTTCGTCGAGAAAGGCCGCGTCTGCGGCAACTCGGTAAAGGTAGATCAACGTGGTGGGCTGGTTGCGCCGCTGCGAGCGCAGCGCCGCGATGAACGGCGTGACTCCGATACCGCCAGCGATCCACAACTCGGGACCGTCCGCGATGTCAGAAAGAAAACTGCCGAAGGGTCCCTGCAAGCGGACCAGCACCCCCGGTTCGAGCGCTTGCAGGTGCTGTGAGCACGGGCCAAGCGCCTTGACGGTGAGCCGCAGCCGGTGCGCTGCCTCGATTCGGCTCACCGTGAACGGATGGTACTCGCCGCAGCCGTGGAAGTGTTGGCCGTCACCAAAGGCCGCGAGCACGAACTGGCCGGGTGTGACAGCAAGTGGGGTGGCGCAAGGCGAGACGGTGGCTTCGATCGTCGCCCCTGTCGGATGTGCCACAGCCGTCACTCGGTAGGGGCGCGCGGCGAGGCCGAGATCGCTTACTACTACCCGCCAGGCCAGGGCAAACATACCGAGGACCAGTATGCCAAGTGACGGCGCAGTATGACCGAGCAGCACGCCGACGTGCGAAAAGGCGAGCAAGGTCCCCACGCCCAGCAACATGTGGAGGCTGCGCCAGCGACGGTATGACAACTGCGGAGCGAAAGTGGCAGCCAGGCCGATCATGAGCAGAACGAGCGCACCCCAGCCAAGCCAAACGGGCCACGCCTGCAGCCACGGAGCAAGCGACTCCCAAGCTACACGCGGCGATTCCGCCCAGCCGTCCATGGCCAGGGCGAGCGGGTGTGCGAGCAGCGCGAGGTAGGCGGCGACACCGGCGCGATGATGCCAGCGATAGCAGTGCTCGAGTCCGCCCAGCGCTTGGGTGAGATGTGGCTCGCGCACCATGAGGACTGTGGCGGTAGCGAGCAGGTCGGTGCCGATCCAGGCGCTGACAATGCCGATGCTGCGCCATGGCGGCAGACCGTATGGAAACGTCCACCATGCGAGCAATACGGATGACGCAACAAGAACCACGGGTATCGTCAAGCGCCGTTGCCAGCGTTCGATGGCGTGCCGACTCATTGGAATCGGCCTTGCTCGCGCAACCGTTCGCAGCCGGAGTCCGCATGAGGCTTGAGCAGCACACCCGCCTGTCGCGCCCGCTTGGCCATGAGTGCATGATGCTCGGTTTGATAGGCCTTGCACTCCTCGTACGAAGTGAAGCTGCGCATGCGGCGCTGATGTTCCTCTCGTTCTTCCGGCGTCATGAGTCGCCAACCATAGGTGTTGGGGGACGCGGCGTGCCAGGGTCCCGCCATCGTGGTGGAAAGCGCGGCGCCAAGCACAATGGCGAATAAGAGGCGGGCGGTGAGGCGCTTCTTCATGCGATGGACATGCGATGGAATCGAGACGGCGCGGGTTGCCGGACTTGTCCTCGGTGCCGGCGATTTCGTATGGGCGGCGGCGGGACGCGACTCTCAGGCTAGCTCATCGGTCGCTGCGCTGCGTTGATTCAGGTCAGGATCCGCGCGCGTTGCGGCGGCGGATCGCTCGTCTTGCGGGCACGGTAGGAAATATCGGTTCGATCTTCAAAAAGAAGCACCCTGAACGAGGGCGCTGACGCCGTGCTCCGAGCCGGGGACTACACCGCCAGCAGCCCCAAATCGATCGCTGCGGGTTCGAACTCGAACACGATAGCGGGATCAGGTCGGACGAGCGTCTCATCCTTATCGCAATAGTTGAGCCGAGACAGGATGTCGCGTATCAAATTCAGGCGCGCGATCCTTTTATCGTCGGCACGCACGATACGCCACGGCGCAATAGGCGTGTGAGTCCGCAAGAGCATCGTGTTCCTGGCCTTCGAGTAGGCGCGCCAGTGCCGGACGGCGACTTCGTCGATCGGACTGATCTTCCACTGTTTGAGTGGGTCGCGTCTGCGTGCCTCCAATCGTTCCGCCTGCTCGCTGTGGGAGATGTCGAGGTAGTACTTCAATAGCCGGATACCGGAGTCGACCAGCATCGCTTCGAATCGCGGGGCGGATTGAAAGAACTCTTCGACTTGCTCCGGCGTGCAGAACCCCATAACGTGTTCCACGCCGGCCCGGTTGTACCAACTTCGGTTGAAGAAAACGAGTTCCTCGGCGACGGGAAGATGCGGAACGAAGCGTTGAAAGTACCATGCGCCAAGATCCCTGTCCGACGGCCGCCCGAGCGCGACGACGCGTGTGTCGCGTGGACTCAGGTGTTCGACGATGCGCTTGATCGCGCCATCTTTTCCCGCCGCGTCTCGTCCTTCCAGCAGCACGAGTATCTTGTTCTTGCAGCGGATGAAATGGCGCTGCAGTTTGACGAGTTCGATTTGAAGATCGTGCAGTTGGCTTTCGTACTCTTCGCGTGAGATCGTTTGTTGAACAGGCGGCGAACTATCCTCCGGCGAGCGACGCGAGCGCTTGGATAGCCGGACGTCTCCTTGTTTGTGGCTCATCGCTATACCTTCCTATCTCGTGACGAATAGCTAGCAAGAGGTCGATCGCGCATGCGCTGCCAATTTATCGCTGTGGTGTCACGCATGGCTCGGCCAATCGGAATTGAAATGGATCCGATTCGTCTACTCTAAACGTCGACGCCAGGTAAAGTCATCTAGGTGGGTACCCGGGGATGTCTGCGCCGCCCCGCGGCCATGCCATGAATGCGACAATCCAAAGCCCGAGCACGTTCAACAGCGGAACGAATGCGAGAACCGCCCAAAACGGCGATAGCCCCATCCTCATTAGGATTCGCCCAATCGGATAAATCAACAGCGCGGCCATGACGGCGAACATAATCCAATGGGTGAATCCGTATCCGGCGGCGCCGGTCCAGTAGTGGTACATCATGATGAACCTCTCATTTGCCGGTGGATTGGCCAGTCAACGCAGATATCGAATTCACTCGACCACGAGCCGCCCGCGAAACATCCCCATCGGGCAGCCGAACGCATACTCGCCGGGCTTCTCCGGCGTCAATTCCACGGATACGAGCTGGCCGGTCGGCAACTCCGCGCTCTTGTCGAAATCGGCGAAGATGACCTTGTCCGAGCAGCCGGCGGTTTCCTCGCGCCGGAAAGTCAGTCGCACTGGTCTGCCATGCCGGACGACGATCGTATCCGGCGTGTAGCCGCCTTTGACGACAATCATCGCTTCCTGGTAGCCGCTTCCGGCCTGCGCTGCCAGCGCTCCCTTCGAGCGCTTCAACCAGAAGAACCAAACGATGAAACCGACCAGCGCCAGTCCGGTGAAAAGGACGATCCAGCGATCGGGTGTCATGACGCGCTCCTCCGGGGTTCGAACAAGCGCAAGCGATTCGCGTTGGTCACGACGGTCACGGAGCTGAACGCCATCGCGGCGGCGGCGATGATGGGGGATAAGAGAATGCCGAAGAAGGGATAGAGCACGCCCATCGCTACGGGTAGTCCAAGACCGTTATAGCCGAATGCGCCGAGCAGATTCTGACGAACGTTGCGCATGGTTGCTCGGCTGATTTCGATGGCGGTCGCGACACCCGTCAGGCTTCCCTTGATCAATGTGACATCGCTGGCTTCGATCGCCACATCGGTGCCCGTTCCGATCGCAAAGCCGACATCGGCCTGCGCAAGCGCCGGCGCGTCGTTGATGCCGTCGCCCACCATGCCCACCTTTTTGCCTTCGAGTTGGAGCCTTTGGATTTCGTGTGCTTTGTCGTCCGGAAGCACTTCGGACAACACACGGTCGATACCGACTTGGCGCGCGATGGCATCCGCGGTGCGCTTGTTGTCGCCGGTCAGCATGATCACTTCGACGCCAAGCTGCCGAAGGGCCTCGATGGCGATCTTCGAATCGGGCTTGACGGTGTCGGCTACCGCGACAAGTCCGGCCGCCTGCGCATCGATCGACACGTACATCGGCGTCTTTCCTTCCAAGGCAAGCCGCTCCCAGGCGCCTTCGAGGCCTTTCACTGCAATGCCTCGATCGGCCATGAGCCTCGCGTTTCCAAGCAATACGTCATGACCGTCAATGCGCCCACTCACCCCGAGGCCGGGGATGGCCGCGAAGTCGGCCGTCGACGCAAGAGCGATGCCTCTTGCTTGCGCACCCTTGACGATCGCCTCGCCGAGCGGGTGTTCCGAACCCTGCTCGAGCGAGGCGGCCAGGCGCAGCACGTCGCCTTCGCTTCGCTCGGCCGCCACGACGACGTCAGTCAGTGCGGGCTCGCCGCGCGTGATGGTGCCGGTCTTGTCCAGAACGACGGCGTCGAGCCGTTGCGCGCTTTGCAACGCGTCGCCCGAGCGGATCAAGATGCCGTTTTCGGCGCCTTTGCCGATGCCGACCGTCAGCGACGTCGGCGTCGCGAGCCCTAGCGCGCACGGGCAGGCGATGATCAGCGTCGTGACGAAGACGATGGTGGCGTAGACGAACCGCGGTTCCGGGCCGACGATGTACCAGACGACAAAGGCCAGAACGGCAAGGATCATCACCGCTGGAACGAAGTATCCGGAGACGGCATCCACTACACGTTGGATCGGCGCCTTCGAGCCCTGAGCGTCCTTGACCATCCGTACGATGTTCGCTAGCGCCGTATCCTTTCCGACCTTGGTTGCGCGGAACCGGAAGCTGCCCGTCTTGTTCAGTGTTGCGCCGATGACTTCGTCGCCTACACGCTTCTCTACCGGAATCGATTCGCCGGTAATCATCGATTCGTCGACTGCGCTCGCGCCGTCCGTCACCGCGCCGTCGACGGGAATCTTCTCGCCTGGCCGTACGACGACGGTATCGCCCACCAGCACTTCTTCCACCGGCAGGTCGAGTTCCTTACCGTCACGGATGACGCGCGCTGTTTTTGCCTGCAAGCCGATGAGCTTCTTGATCGCTTCCGAGGTGCGGCCCTTGGCCTTCAATTCCAGCGCAAGCCCCAGCACGACCAGCGCGACGACTACGTCGCTTACGTCCCAAAAGACTTCGGCGAGCGACATGCGAGGAAACAGCCTCGGCCAGGCCACCGCCACGATCGAATAGAGAAATGCCGCGCTGATACCGATCGCGATCAGCGTGTGCATATTGGCGGAGCGATGCTTTAGCGCGTCCCACATGCCTGTGTAAAACTGCCAGCCGGACCAGAACATGACGGGCAGGCTCAGACCGCCCAGCAACGCCCATACGGTGCGCCGCGTATCGCTGCCGGGCGGGATCCAGTCGCGCAGCACGGGAACGAGTTCCGGATAGCTCAACCCCATGACCGGTATCGAGATTGCTGCAGCAAACCAAAACTTTCGCATCAGCGTGCGATATTCGGCTTGCTGCACCGCGTCTTCGGGGCTGGCCTGCGCCTCTTCCTCGGTGAGGGGCGGTTTGGCTTCGGCGATTCGATATCCCGCCGATTCGATCGATCGCCGAATATCGGCGAAGGACGTCTTTTCGGGCAGATATTCGACATCCGCCGCACCCGGCACGAGGTTGGCATGTGCCGCAATGACCCCGGGCGTTGTTTGAAGTGCTCGCTCGACGCGGGTCGTGCAGGAGCCGCAGTGCATGTTCGCGATCGGGATGCGCGCTTGGGCCGACCCGGCGGTATAGCCGGCGCTACGGATTGTCCGCAGCAGATCGGCGATCCCGACTTGTGCGGGATCGAAATCGATCCTGGCGATGCGGCTGGCGAGGTTGACCTGTGTGCGCTGCACCCCCGCCGTAGCGCGCAGTGCCTTTTCGATTGCGGCGGGGCAGTGTGGGCACGTCATCCCGCCGATGGAGAGTTCGATGTGCTCGAGCCGATGGTCTGGGGTGGTCACGACAATCGCAGAGGGGGCGACACGAATCGGCTTTGCCGTCGAGACTTGCTCATTCATGGAGGCCCCTTTCCGCTACGCTCGATTGGACCAGTTCCGCACCATCATTTCGAACTGTGGCGCTAACTTGAGGCGAACCAATTGATCTGGGTTAACGTTTGAATCTTTGATCTCGATCTTTTATACGGCATAGTCGCATGCTAGACTGCGCCCCTATGTCGCTTTGCCGCAGATTCCTCATCGTCCTGTTGCTGGCACTGAGCCTTCCCGTTCAGTCGTTCGCGGCTGTCTCGGTGAAATACGCCGCCGTGCAAGCCCCAATGGCCGAAATGGGTGCGCCCCATGAGGAGCAGGTCGAGGCGGAGCAGCACCTCCTCCACATCGGCCAGGACGCTACGCTTGCCGGCGATCACCGCGATCGATATTGCGCCAACGCGCATCACGCCCATCACGCGCATCTCTGTTCGACGTGTGCGGCCTGCTGTTTAGGGGTGGCGTTGCCGTCTACGCCTGCGGCCCTCGTATGCGCGGACGTGAGCCGCGCAATCGTTCCTCTTCCTCCCTTCGCCGGTGTCGTGTCGTTCCTGACCGAGGGCATCGAACGTCCTCCTCGCCACTCATTCGTCTGATGCTAGCTCGCGACAGACAAGTCGCGGCCTGAATTTCGCGCTGGCTGTCCCGCTCGGGATCGCCAGTCGACTCACGACGAGAAAATAAATGCGATCGATCACTGCGGCGCTGCTCGGCGCGGCGGCTACTTTGCCGTCGCTCGCGCACGCCACGACTACTCCTACCGACCCGGCGGATCCGTCTGCGTCCGTGCCTGCGCTCACCGCGCCGTCCGCCTTCGCCGGGTACCAACCCTATCGCGATGGCGAGGGGCCTAGCTGGCAACAACTCAATCGTGCTGTAACGGCGAAGCCCATGCGGGGGGCAAGGAAAAACGGAATGCAAAGCGGGATGACGGGCGACATGAAGCACGGTACGCTTCCCGCCGAGCCTGCGGCCGACGGCCGCGAGAGCCCCTCGATGCGTGAGGACCCCCTGAAATGAAAAAGCGATTTATCGTCACTCGGATCAGCGCTGGCGTTGCCGCGATGGTTTTGCTCGCCGGCTGCACGACGTTCTCGAAAGACGGCGGATTCAATGCCGTCTCGTCCACCGCCTCGGAGCGAATCGGAAAGGACGCCGTCATCGTTAGAACCGATGCCGATCGCGAATCCGTCGCCAAAAGGACGCAAACGTTACTGGAAAAACCGCTATCGATGGACGACGCGGTTCAGGTTGCGCTGCTGAACAACCGCGGGCTCCAGGCTTCCTATGCGGAACTGGGGCTGTCTGAAGCAGATCTGGTACAGGCCGGCCGACTGCCCAATCCGGGTTTCACCTTCAGCCGGACGCGCGCGAGCAATGGCGACCTGAGCATCGGCCGCATGTTTTCAGCGAACGTGCTCGCGATTCTGACGCTTCCCGTTGCTGCTCATATCGAAGCGCGCCGGTTCGAACAAACGAAGCTCGAAACCGCCGATGCGATGCTCAAGGTGGCGGCCGATGCGCGCCGCGCCTACGTCGAGGCGGTCGCCTCCGAGCAGGCCGCGAAGTACGCGGAGCAAGTCGGGGACTCCGCGGAAGCTAGCGCCGAATTGGCCCGGCGCATGCGCCAGGCGGGCAATTTCAGCAAGCTCGACCAAGCACGCGAGCAGGCTTTTTATGCCGATGCCGTCGCGCAGCAGGCGAGGGCACGTCAGCAAGCCGTCGCTGCACGCGAGAAGCTCACCCGCATGATGGGCCTGTGGGGCGCGCAAACCGAATACCAGCTTCGGGATCGCCTACCCGACTTGCCGAAGGACCGGCCGGACCTGAAGGGCCTGGAGAGCTACGCCATGCGCAATCGCTTGGACATTCAGGCGGCAAAGCTGCGAACGCAAGGCGTAGCGTCCTCGTTGGGCTTGAGCCAAGCGAC
Organism: Paraburkholderia sp.; assembly: GCA_004322045.1. GTDB lineage: Bacteria > Pseudomonadota > Gammaproteobacteria > Burkholderiales > Burkholderiaceae > Trinickia. Next base: position 70,334 of record SCRN01000032.1, on the reverse strand, counting down.
GCGATTCATCAATGCGCTCGATGTCGGCTACCTCAACAACTACGAGACCGACAAAGGACACGAACACGGCTATGAAATCAGTGTGGAAGTTCCGATTTTCGATTTCGGCAGCGTCAGGGTCGCCCGCGCGCGAGCAACTTATATGCGTTCGGTGAATCAATTGGCGCAGACGGCCATCGACGCTCGTTCCGAGGTGCGCGAATCGTACTCGGCCTACGCGACCAGCTACGACGTCGCTAAACACTACCGGGACGAGGTCGTCCCTCTGCGAAAGGCCATCTCCGACGAACTTCTGCTTCGATACAACGGCATGCTGACCAGCGTGTTCGAGTTGCTGGCCGATTCGCGCGAGCAGATAGGCGCGGTGAATGCCTACATCGATGCGCTGAAGGACTACTGGCTTGCGGAAACGAATCTTCAGCAAGCGCTTGGCGGACGCCTGCCCCAGGCGGGCGAGGCTCAAGCAGCGAAAGCCGAGCTTCCGCTCAACGAGACTGACCCCGCCGCACAAGGTGCACCGGTGCCCGTGAAGCAACCATCGGCGCCGACAACGACTTCAGAAGGTAATTGACATGGTTTCCCGTCGACAATTTCTCAGCGGCTCCGGGGCTGCGCTCGTTGGCGCCGCGATGGTCAGTAAGGCCGGCGCGGCATCGCTGCCTGAAGCGCCGACGATGGCGAAGGCTGCGACGCAACCTCCGCTGGCACCGCACGACGGACGTCCGTACTCGCCCGTTACGACGCTGAACGGCTGGACGCTGCCATGGCGAATGAAAAACGGGTGGAAGGAATTTCATTTGACGGCCGAACCGGTCGTGCGCGAAATGGCGCCAGGCATGAAAGCGAACCTGTGGGGCTACAACGGTCAATCGCCTGGCCCGACGATCGAAGCCGTCGAAGGCGACAAGGTCCGCATTTTCGTCACCAATAAGCTTCCCGAGCACACCACGATCCACTGGCACGGGATGCCGCTGCCGAGCGGAATGGATGGCGTAGGCGGCCTCACGCAGCCGCAGATTCCACCGGGCAAGACGTTCGTCTACGAATTCCATCTCGAGCGGCACGGCACGTTCATGTATCACCCGCATGCCGATGAAATGGTGCAGATGGCGATGGGGATGATGGGCAGCTTCATCGTTCATCCGAAGGATCCTGGCGTCATGCCGGTCGACCGCGACTTCGTCTTTCTGCTGGCTGCCTACGACATCGATCCGGGCAGCTACACGCCGCGCGTGAACGAGATGACGGACTTCAACATGTGGACGTTCAACTCGCGCGTGTTCCCTGGCATCGATCCGTTGCCCGTGCGTGCGGGCGATCGCGTTCGAATTCGATTCGGCAATTTGACGATGACCAATCACCCCATTCATCTGCACGGCTACAGCTTCGAAGTGGCCGGCACCGACGGCGGATGGATTCCGCCTGGGGCACGCTGGCCCGAGGTGACGACGGACGTGGCCGTGGGCCAGATGCGCGCCATCGAGTTCACCGCGAACCGCCCGGGCGATTGGGCATTGCATTGCCACAAGTCGCACCACACGATGAATGCGATGGGGCACAAGGTGCCGAATTTGATCGGCGTGCCGCAGCAGGATCTGGCCAAGCGCATCAACAAACTGGTGCCGGACTACATGGCGATGGGCAGCACGGGCGGTGCGATGGGCGAGATGGAGATGCCGCTGCCCGACAATACCTTGCCGATGATGACGGGCACAGGGCCGTTCGGCCCAATGGAGATGGGCGGCATGTTCACCGTGGTGAAAGTCCGCGAGGGCTTGGGCCGTCATGACTACCGTGACCCGGGCTGGTTCAAGCACCCCAGGGGAACTGTGGCCTATGAATATACGGGCGAGCTGTCCGATAGCTGAATGTCACTATGAGATCGCGATTGCCGCGATCATCGATTTCATTCCTTCAAACTTGGAGAATGCATGATGAAGAGAGCATTTGTTTCCATTGCGATGGGTTGTGCGCTGGCGTTTTCCGCTGCGTCGTATGCGGCGGGCGATATGAGCAACATGGACATGAGCGGCGGTGCGAAGCAAAGCGCCGATGCAAAGAACGCGATGTCGCACGGCGAAATCAAGAAGGTCGACACCGCGAACGGCAAGCTCACTATCAAGCATGGCCCGCTGGAGAACCTGGGCATGGGCGCCATGACGATGGTCTACAAGGTCAAGGATCCGGCAATGATTTCCCAGGTCAAGGTTGGCGACAAGATCGATTTCGTGGCTGAGGAAATTGGCGGCGCGCTCACGGTCGTCAAGCTGCGGAAACAGTGACGTGATTTGACGAACGCATGCCGACGGCGCCTGCGGAAAGAATTTCGATAGCGAAGGGAGTTTGCGCTCCCTCGCCGTTTCCGACTGGCGCCGCTCGGCCGCCTCCGCTACTTGCCCTGAAGCAGGTCCATGAACGGCGGGAACGTCAGCAGGACGCCGAGCGCCAGCAGAACGAACGCCGCGGCCGTTACGCGACCCAATGCGACCGACCGAGCACCCCACTGGCGCGACAGCACGAACCAGGACAACAGCCAGACGATGATTGCGCTCGTCGTTACCCCGGAGAGCGGACCCGTGGGCTTATAGAACGTGAAGAAACGGGCAAAGGCTGGAAACGCGTCGCCGGCAAGGGCGAACAACCCGACGGCAAAGCATCCGGCCCCTGCCGCAAGGATCGCGGCGGCCGCGGGACCATTGGGAATCGCCTCTGTGGCATCGGAGGCTTGCGCGCGTCGTGCGGCGGTCGTGCTTTCGGAAGAGGCCCCTCCCATGTTCGGAGGCGTGCCACCCGTGCGTTCGACAGAGGTTCCAGTTCTAGAGGCGTTCATGTTCATTCTCCGGTCATGAGATGGATCGCGGCGCCACCGCGCACCGGTGCGAACTTGTTCAGGAAAGCGCCGAATGCGCCCGCAACGCCCGTAGCGATGAAGGCGACGATCGCGAATGCAAGGATGGCGTGGCGGATTTGCACCAGCTTTCCAAGCGCGGGGCCGTATTTCGCGAATACATACGCCACCATCGTGATGGAAATCGGAGCGAGCCAGGCCACGTGCTCCTTCCATTCCATCCCTAGGCTATGCCAACCCGACGTATTGCGGCTCGACATCAAGAGACGCTGCGGATAGTTCGAGAGATCGGAAAGGCCGGCCGGCGGTATGGCTCGATACCACGGGTAGACGATGTAAGCGCCGGAAAAGACCGTAGCCCATGCGAGAACGACCATTGCGGAGAGGTACAGCATGAGGAGCGCATGCTCTCTCGGCGTCGGCACCGACGGCGCGCCCGGCGCGCTCATCCGGTAAAGCTCGGCAATCGCTCCCGAGAAGGCGAGCATGAATAGCGCTCCAAAGCCCATGCCGTGCAGGACTGTCAGGAGGTCTCGGAAAGAGATTTCCATGGTGGGTTCTCCAATCGGGTTACATCCTTGTGGGATTTGTTCCTATTGGAAAGCTTGCGCGCTTGGGCTGCGTTGTCCTTGACGCGAATCAAGGAAGACGGGGCAATGCGCGCTTGTTCGCGGCCAGGCGCACACACGACATTGCGGTCCGTCACATCAGTCCCGAGGCGTAGCGTTGCGCTTCACCTGATGCTAACGGGGCGCTGAAGCGTTTCCTGGAAGTTCGCCGGTTTCTCGCGCTCGGGTGGATTTGTACCTGCCCCCCCGATGACCGTGCGAAAATGGGCGTTCGCATCGCATACCCTAACAACAAGGAGAGTCCGATGACCGCATCAGCAGCCGTTTTCGCCATTCTTGCCGCTCTATGGCTAGGTGCCATGATTCCGGGGCCGAGCTTCGTGCTCGTCGCCCGCAACGCCATCGGATTGTCTCGCAGGGATGGCTTGGCTACAGCACTCGGAATGGGCGCGGGAGGCATCCTGTTCGGCGGCGTTGCGCTGGCCGGGCTCTACACGCTTTTGCAGGCCGTCGAATGGCTCTACATCGGCTTGAAGATTGCCGGCGGAGCCTATCTAATTTTCATGGCGTCGAAGATATGGCGCGGCGCGGAGCGGCCGATCACAGTCGATAACACGCTTGCGACTCAATCTCACAGTGCGCGCAAATCTTTTTGGATAGGCTTGACTACGCAGTTGAGCAACCCCAAGACGGCCATCTGGTATGGCAGTATCTTCGCCGCATTGCTGCCTCAGCATCCGCCGCTCTGGTGCTATTTTGCCTTGCCGCCGATGGTGTTCGCGGTCGAATGCGGGTGGTACACGATCGTCGCGCTGTGTTTCTCGAGCAAGGCGCCCCGCGAGATGTACCTGCGGGCGAAAAAATGGGTCGATCGGATTGCTGCCGTTGCCATTACAGGGCTTGGCCTGCGATTGATTCTTACCGCGCCCAAAGCCGGCATTTGATTCGGGGCGAGGAGGGCATTCAGTCCGCTCCTCTGTCGCTCGCGCGAGCGACAGAGCACGTCCCGCACCAACGACGAGACCTGAACGCGGACGCTACGCGCGCAGCGTCAAGTGCGCGTGGATACCTTTGGCCGCAGGCGGCTAGGCAACGGGCTGATTCGCGGCAGGACATTCTCCGAGTTCATCAGCCAATGAACGAGGGCCGCTAGTACATGCACGCCCATCAACAACGCCAGTCCATATGCGGTCAACGCATGAAGCTCGCCAAACAGGCTCGACAGCTCGTGGCTTTTGTGCACGAGTGTCGGGAGGGAGAACACGCCGAAGCAGTTGGCGACGTGGCCTGCCGCATTCGTCTTCAGCCAGCCAAGGATAGGAATGGCAAGCATGAGAACGAGGAGCAGAGAATGGACCGCTTTCTCTGCAAAGTAGCTCGGCGAGCCGGCCACGTTGATCGATGGCGGCAATCGGCGTCGCATGCGCAGCCGATTCGCGATACGGAGCAATGCGAGGCCGAGAATGGTGACGCCGATCGACTTGTGCAGGGCGATCAGCTCCTCGTGATCATCGAGCAGCCATCCGATGATCAGATTGCCGATCAGCGCGACGGCGAGCAGCCAGTGGAGGAGGCTGATCGAAAGCGGATAGCGGAACGTGTGCCTCATCGGCGGTACTCCAAAGGGTAAGGGGCTGACAGCCTAGTTCAGCAGATCGTGGTAGTGCTTTCTCGTGGCGTTGATCTTGCGCAGATCCTGCTTGGCCTCGTTCATGTCGTTCGCGCGGATGGCTTCGTCGACAGCGGCCAGCTGCAGCTTCAGTTTCTGCATTCCTTCGTCGTAGGTTGCCTGATCGCTACGGTAGGGCTGGCGACTCGCCTGATCGGCGTCTCTTTCCAACTGCGCCACGTAGCGGCTCAGTTCAGGCATCGTGGTACTAGCCATTGCGCCTCGCAGTGCGCGTTTCATATCTTTCATCGCAACCTTGATCTCGCCGGCGTACGTCATCTGCGCGCCGATCACGAGTTGTGCGCAGACAAGTAGCGCCGGGAGGTAAATCCGGGGTAGGAGCTTGGACATCGGCAATCATTGAGTGGTGGATGAATGCCGCAAGACTAGTCCAGAGACGCTTAACCGCAGCTTAAGCGATAGGGCGAGCCCGCATTTCCGTGATCGGTTGGGGGCACGCCGGTATTGGCGGGAGGGATGGAATCGGCGCCTATTGGATGCAAATGCGGCTCAGGTCCACTGTTCTGCGAAACACGCTTCGATTCAACGACGGTACGAACGTGTACTCGTAATAAGCGTGAGTGGAAACATGGATCCAATGACTCAAGACTTTCGGCATAGTCCTCACCCGTCGATTGACCAGCCTCGTCGAGTGCGTTCTGCTTCGGGATGCCGAGGTCGCCCTCGGCCACGTTGCGCAAACTGTCTTCCGTCGTTGAGGCATCGCGGCCGGCTTGCGCCGCGCTTGCCGTCCACGGCGTCGCGGTGCATCGGCCATGATTCAAAGATAGGGTTGCCGAGTCTTTCGCGCCATTCTACGAACGAGTCCCCTTCGCTAGTGCATCGGCATGGCGCTGTCATACGTCGGTATATCCGGGCCGCGCTGGAGCTTATCGCTTCCCCACGGAAATTCGATCGGCCGCACGGCCGTTGTACAGCGAGCACATGAGCGGTACATAGACGATGCGCTTGGCGAGCTTTACGAGCGAGACGGGCCGGGCGCGACCACGCAAGTCGATGATCGGGAAACGGCGCCGGCTTCGATAGTGGCGAGTGCGGGCTCGCTGAGGTTGAGTCGACATGGGGCGTTCCGAGCTATCCGAGCTATCCGAGCTATCCGAGCTATCCGAGCTATTCGAGCTATCCGAGCTATCCGAGCTATCCGAGCTATCCGAGCTATTCGAGCTATTCGAGCTATTCGAGCTATTCGAGCTATTCGAGCTATCCGAGCTATCCGATCTATTCGAGCATTGGCGCGGCACACACCTGCGAGTTTCGTCGCTGACGATTGAATGACGCCTTCCGGTTTTCATGGTCGGGCTCCGTCCGTCGCGGTTGAACTGCGACGTTTCCACGATATCGGAGCGGCATGCAAGATACAAACCTACGAACAAGTGGTTCTACTTGTACGAAAGGGTGAGCCGATCATCCTTTGGTATAGGTCGCCGGCCGATACTTTCGTATGATGTCCGTTCCGTCGCCTGCGGCTTAGACTGCTTCCAAGAGCGTGTTCCAGAGATGTCCAGCTGATGATGACGCTGCGTCCGTTGGCGCGGCGAGGAGCGCCGTATGGGTGCCGGCCGCACCGTTTCGATCGTCGACGATGACGAAGCTGTCAGGCTTGCCGTCGCGAGCCTCGTTCGTTCGCTGGGATGGGCGACGCAGCTCTTCTCGTCGGCCGAAGAATTCCTCGCTTCCGCGCATTTGAGCGATACGACCTGCGTGATTTCCGACGAGCGCATGTCGGGCATGTCCGGCTCGGCCATGCACGATCGTCTGGTTCAACTCGGGTATGCGACGCCCACGATTTTCGTAACGGCGTTTCCGACGCCCGCACTATGCGCCAAAGTCGGCGAGCACGGTGTGCTCGCCGTCATCGAGAAGCCCTTCGACGCGCAGACGATCGAACATTGGCTCAACGTTGCACTGAGCCTGCCGTGACGTTCGGTTTGAGTTGCCGCGGCTTGACGTGCAGCGCCTCCGCCATTCTGACGAGTTCGGCCAGCGAACGGGCGCCCATCTTCCTCATGAGCTGGCCGCGGTGAATCTTCACGGTGATCTCGCTGAGGCTGAGCGCCGAGGCGATCTGCTTGTTCAGCATGCCGGCCACCACGAATTCCATGACTTCCCGCTCACGCGGCGTCAGCGATTCGTAGGCGGCGCGCATCGAAGCGGTCGACCGTTCGGCCGCAAGACGCTCGCCGTCTCGCGTCAGCGCATTCGACACCGCATCGAGCATGTCCTGATCGCGAAACGGCTTGGGTAGGAAGTCGATCGCGCCAGCCTTCATCGCTTTCACCGTCATGGCGATGTCGCCATGCCCTGTCATGAAGACGATCGGCATGCGCAGCGCGCTTTTCGCCAGTTCGTCCTGAAACGCGAGACCACTTTCGCCGCGCAACCTCACGTCGAGTACGAGGCAACTCGGCGCATCGAATTTGGGGAAGGCTAGAAACGCCTGCGACGAATCGAACGTCTCCACGCGCAAGCCAACGGAGCGAAACAGGCTGCTGAGCGCCAGTCGCATCGCTTCGTCATCGTCGAGGATATAGACGACCGATAGCGCATTGCCCGCCGCGCTGCCGGCCGGCGTCGGATCGGTACCCAAGTTCATCGCACGCCCCTTGCGAGTGGGATCGTGGCTCGCGACGGCGGCGCTCGCTCAGGGCGGCGCTGCGTCGAGTCGCATCGCGGCCGATGTTTTCGTCTGATGTTTGCGCTGTAGACGAGCCTACGCTGCAGGCCATTTTACGCCCAAGAAATGTGCGGAAGCGGTGACTTTCGGCGCGGCCGCTGGATTAGTATTTAGCGGCGGGGTAATCCGCCGACGGCGTTTGGACGCGTCGTCCGATCGTAGTCGATCGACTCCGATGGGGTAGCTGGGGATCGCATGAAGGGCCGGTTTTCGTCACGGATATGGGCATGCGCGTTCATCGCCCTGTGCGCGGCCGTGCAGGGCGGCTCCGCGGCTTCGGCGCAGAAGCCGTCGGCCGTGTCGGGGCGCGCCTATCTCGAGCACGCCAAACGCATCGTCGACGCCGCGGCCCAACCGGCCGCGCCTTGGAGCGGTCCGCGCACCGGGCCGCGGGCGCAGCCCGGCAAACACATCGCGGTCGTTGCGGAGGACCTGCGCAACGGTGGCATCCTAGGTGTGGTCGACGGCGTGGTGCAGGCGGCGAAAGTCATCGGCTGGAGCGTCAAGATTTTCGACGCCGGCGGCGCGCAGGAACTGCGATTCAAGATGCTGTCGAATGCGCTGGCAAGCCGCCCCGACGGCCTGATCCTCGTCGGCGGCGACGCCCGCGCGCTATTGCCGGGGCTTCACCCCTTCGCCCGGCGCGGCGTTCCGATCGTCGGCTGGCACGTCGCCGCGAAGGCTGGGCCGGTGCCGGGCACCCCCGTGGCAATGAACGTGTCGACCGATCCGCTCGAAGTCGCACGGGTGACCGCACTGGCGGCGATCGTTCAATCGGACGGGCACGCGGGCGTGGTCATCTTCACCGATTCCAATTTCCAGGTCGCGCAGGACAAGGCCAATGAAATGGCCGCCGTCTTGCGCGTGTGCGAGGGGTGTAAGTTGCTCGGTATCCGTGACGTGGCCATTTCCCAATGTGAGGCGTTGATGCCCGGCGTGACGCGCTCGCTGCTCGCGCAATACGGCAAGCGTTGGACGTATGCGCTGGCGATCAACGACATCTACTTCGACTACGCCGTGCCGGTGCTCACCGAAGCCGGGATCCCGAACGGCGCCATGGCCATGCTGTCCGCCGGCGACGGCAGCGAATCCGCTTTTCTGCGTATTGGAAGCGGCACCTTTCAAACGGGCACGGTAGCCGAACCGCTCAACCTGCACGGCTGGCAGTTGATCGACGAGATGAACCGGCTCGTCGCCGGGGACGGCGTGACAGGCTACGTGTTTCCGGTGCATCTCGTGACGGCGAAAAACGTTCGCGAGGACGGCGGCGAGCGCCTGATTTACGATCCCTCCAACGGTTATCGCGACATTTATCGCCATATCTGGCAACGCCCGTGAAACTTCAGCTTCCTCAGTCGTTGACCGCGCAATTCACGCTGGTCGTGTCATGCCTCGCGGCCCTTGTGGTAGCCGCGGGCGCAACGACGCTTTACTCGCTGACCGGCTCGTCCCACGCGCTGCGTCAGTTGGCCGAAGATCGGCTCGCGCGCCTGCAGGATGCACAGGATCTGGCGCAGCAGACGCTCACGATCGAACGTATGGCATTGCAGTTGTCAACCGACTCCACGGTCGACGCCGTGCGCGATACGCAACGACACGTGATCGAACACCTGGCGTCGTTCGACCGCCTGGTCGACCGGCTCGCATCGGCTTCCCCCACACGAAAGGACGTAGGCGTCGATACGCTCGCGCTGCATCGCTCGAGCCAGCGCTTTCGCAACACGATCAACGTCGAGGCGCAGATACGCGAACGGGCATTGGCGGACGCGGGCGCGCGCGCGTCCGCCGCGCCGATGCCTCGCTTAAACGAGGATTTGCATAGCCAGGCCGATGCCCTTGCAATGGTGGCGCACGAGCGGTCGGATCGCTTCACGCGCGAATACCGCGAAGCGGTCCAGCACCTGGCTCGTAGCGCCGATCGCACGCGTGCATGGGTTGCCGGCGAGGTGGCGGTGAGCCTGCTTCTCGCTTGGCTGATCGCTCGCATCTTCCTCGGTCGACGCGTGATGGGGCGGCTGGGTCAGGTGAGTCGCGCCTTGCGGCACGGCCACTTCGGGGACGCGCGAGCCGGCGTGCCGGTGCACGGCCGTGACGAAATCGCAGACATGGCCCGCGCGGTCGAGCAGTTTCTCGAAGACCGGCATCAGCGCAAGCAAGCCGAGGACGCGCTCAAAGTGCTGAACGCCGAACTCGAGGCGCGCGTTGCGCAGCGCACGGCGGAGCTCAGCAGGGCGCTGGAGGGGCAAACGACCGAGATCATCGAACGACAGCACGCCGAAGAGGCTGTCCGTGCGAGCGAGCACTTCCTAAACAGCATCATCGAGAACATTCCGGACATGATCTTCGTCAAGGATGCGGCGACGCTGCGCTTCGTGCGCTTCAACAAGGCGGGCGAGCAACTGCTCGGCTACCGGCGCGAAGAGCTTCTCGGCAAGTCCGTCCACGATTTGTTTCCGGCGCGGGAGGCGGATCTTTTTGCCATGAAGGATCGGGACGTGTTGCGGTCGCGGCAGATGGTCGACATGGCCGAGGAGCAGGTGCTCACGCGTCGCGGAGCGCGCGTGGTGCATACGATGAAGATTCCGATCGTCGACGCGCGCGGCGAGCCGCAGTTTCTGCTCGGCATCTCGCGCGACATCACGGAAGACAAGCGCGCGGAAGCCGAATTGCGCGAGAACGAGCGGCGCTACCGGGAAGTGCAGATGGCCCTGGCTCACGCGAACCGCGTCATGACGATGGGTCAGCTTACGGCTTCCATCAGTCACGAAATCAAGCAGCCGATTGCGGCGAGTGCGACCAATGCCCAGGCCGGGCTGCTGTGGCTGCGTGCGCAGCCGCCCAATCTGGAGGAGGTTCGCCAAGCGTTCGAGCGCATCAACAAAGATATGAAGCGCGCGAGCGAAGTGATGAATCGGATTCACGGCCTCGTCAAGAAGGCGCCGCCGTCGATGGAGATGCTGCGCATCAATGCCGCGATCGACGAGGTGGTCGCGCTCATGCGCAGCGAATTCGTGAGGAACGGCATCGGCGTTCGGCTGGCGCTTGCGCAGGAATTGCCGCTCGTCGGAGGCGATCGCGTCGCACTGCAGCAGGTGGTGCTCAACCTGCTCATGAACGCCGTGGAAGCGATGAGCGCCGTGGACGGCGAGCCGCGAGCGATGACGATCGGTACGCGGCGACACGAGTCGGGCGGCGTGCTCGTGTCGGTGTCCGATTCGGGACCCGGCGTGGCGGCGGACGACGCCGAGCGATTGTTCGAGCCGTTCTTTACATCGAAGGCCGGCGGGATGGGCATGGGGTTGGCGATTTGTCGATCGATCGTGGAGATGCACGGGGGGCGATTGTGGGCAGGCCCGAACGTGCCTCGCGGTGCGGTGTTTCAGTTCACCGTGCCGGCCTCGCCCGCGGACGCGGTGGAGTGATGCCGGCCGACGCGGTCAAGAACGTTCGCAAGAAAGCCGATGAGAAATGCACGGGAGCGTGCGGGCTGCGGAGGTGGCCTGAAGGATTGGACTCGAGAAGATCGAATTCGAAATCAACTAGCAGCGCCTTCCCCTCGCTCGCGCACGAAGCCTTCTGCGCTCTGCGGGGCGTGCGTCGCCACCGCCCGCGGCTGGGCCTGCTGCGCCGAGAGCACGCGCCGCAGCCACTTCCTGCCTGGCAATTCGATGAGACGATGCGTCCAGTGGCTCACCACGAGCAACGTCGCGAGCAACACGATCAGTTGGATGAGCGGCGAGCCTGCAAGCGCGGCGCTTGCCTTGCGCGCGAGCGATAGGCCCTCCATCGGAAAGCGTTGCACCATGTATAGGCAGTAGGAAATCTCGCCCAAGTAAACGATTGGGCGAGAGGCGAGCAAGGGCGCGACTAGATCGGCGTCGGATGACAGCGCGAAGATCAACAGGCCCAAGCCGACAACGGCCAACGTATCGCGCTGCACGGCGATGCCGAGCGCGATCACGCCGATTGCCGCGAGACCCAGTACGCGCGGCAGCGAAGCGAATCCGGCGCTGCGGCGCAGCCGAAACAGCAAGACGCCGGCATAGAACTCGGGGATCAATCGCGCGAGCCCTCCGGGCAACGACAATGCGGTGGACGAGCGCCACTCGAGTATTGCTAGCGCGCTGGCCGGCACGAGCAGCAGCACTGCGGCAACGCGTCGGTTACGTGCGGGCGCCAGTGCTACGAAGAGCGGGAAGAAGACATAGGCGAACCATTCCGCGCTAACCGACCAGGCGACGTCGTTCCAACCGGTCACGAATTTGAATGACCAGGCATTGAGCAAAACGACGTTGGCCGCGAGCGCCGGATAAGTGTTTTGCGCAGTGCCGATGAGGTGCTTGTGGAACACGAACTGCTTGATGAACACGAGGCCGATAGCGCCCAGCAACGTCACGAAGTGGATCGGATAGATGCGCGCGAACCGTGCGCCGATAAAAGCCCGATAGTCGAGCGGCCTGCCGTTGGCGTAGTTGTAAGCGAGGATAAAACCGCTCAGGATGAAAAAGCCGTCGACGCCGAGGTAGCCGTGATCGAACGCGGCGAACCGGGTACCGAAATCGATGAAAGCACCGTTCTCGAATGGATAAAACAGGTGGCGTGTGACGACCCACAATGCCAGGAAAGCGCGCAGTCCCGTCAGCTGATCGATTTGCCCAACATTGTTGTCTTGATTCATTGGCGGACCCCTGTGCGGTTGTGTTGCCGACTCGAGAGCCGCTGCTGACGACGCGAATCGGCGTCGCGTCCCACCTTGTGCGCCTACCCTCGATTGTCTGGATCTGGACATCGGTCAATGATGGCCGATGACCGCCTCGCATGCTCAGGAGAATGGCGGCGCGATCTCGCCAATCCTTCGTCAATATCGGTCGCAGCGGCGGCGTGTGCTGTTCAATGAAAGAAAAACGAAAGAAAATCGGCGATGTTTAGCTTTGCGTTTGAGTGTTCGCTCCGTCAATCAGTGCTGCCAGATGCGAGACGCACCATTCCTTCGGTTGGCTCGATACCCGCGCATCATTTACCTGGGCCGTTCTCTTTCTCGCAACTGATAACCAACACGTCGCCGGCTCGCGCGCCCGCGCTCAGGGTTGCCATGTGAAATTCAGTATCGCCGCATCGCCATTGCGCATGGAAATCGCGGCGGCAAGTGTCCTTGGCGTCGGGTGCGGCGAAGGGGAGGACATAATTGCAGGTTCGACGGCCGTCGCATTGACGTGAGAGGTCTAACGTTGCGTTGCCGTCTGTGAGGCCACAGTTTCGCCCGGACGTGCCGGATACGACGGTTATCGGTTGCGTGCTGGTGGGGAGCGCTGAAATTCGAAGCAAGATCGCGGGAGCGGAGAGCGTGGCGCCTCGAGTTGACGGGGCCAAGCTGATGCAAGCCAGCGCCCCAAGAAAAGCGAAACTAGTCGCGTTCATGGCTTGCGCCACACGCTGGCAAGCCATGGTTGCTGCTCGCGAGGCAAGCCCGCGGGCCGGTAATAATGCTCGAGTTCGACGAATCCCGCGTCGGTCATGTATCGGCGCCATGCTTCGAGATCGTGATATGCGCCGTACCGGCCGTGGTGCCAACCTTCCTGATTCGCGCCGCGTGGATTGGAGCTGAACAGCACGCCGCCGGGCTTGAGCGTCGAATGCAATTGCCGCAGCACGCGCGGTAAATCCTGACTCGGGACATGGAACAGCGAGGCATTGGCGAAAACGCCGTCGAAGCGGGCGGCCGGCAAATCGAGGTGTAGGAAATCCTGCTGCCATACCTCGCACCCGGTCGCCTCTCGCGCCATCGCGACAAAGCGTTCGGCGCCGTCGAGGCCCACCGCGCGATGCCCAAGCGAGGTAAAGGCCTTAAGATCCCGCCCTGGCCCGCAGCCAAAATCGAGGATGGCAAATGGCGGCTCGGCGACGATATGACGTAGTAGCGCACCGATGTTCTGCGAGACGTCGTGGTCGCGCGTGCCTTCTCGGAAATCCTCCGCATTCGTGTTGTAGTGCTGCAGCGTGCCTGTGGTGATTCGTTCAAACTCGCGACGCGTGGGTGTCATAGGGACGCGACTCCAATGCATATCGGAAAAAGATTCTGCGGACAGCGCAGCGGCCGCGGGTATCGCTATCATCGACTCGAGGAAACTGCGAGCAAGTTGCCGCGTCGCGCTGCCGAGCGGTTTCGCGCTACTTTAGCGCTTAATTTGGATCTGTTGTCATGCCACGCCTCGCCGCGAATCTCAATGCTCCCTCGACGAGAATGCACGGCGCCCGTCGATGAACCTTGGATTTAGCTCATCGCTATGACCAATTCAAATGCTCAAGATGGCTGTGTCTAGACATATTCCGACGGCCATCGTGCGCCGGCGCCTGGGCTGGATGAGGCACAAGGCGGATCTACTGATCCATCGCAAAGCGGAGCGTCATACGTCGTCTAGCATTGGTTTTCCCGGCTCTGCCCCGTGTGCGCTTCGACGGGGCGGACCCATTCAGTTCCTACTGAAAGGAGGGGATCATGTATAGGTTCGTCCGCACCGCGACGGTGAAGAATGCAGCGCTACTTCCGCAGGCGCTGGCCTTTGCATCCGAGGTAACTGCCCACATCAACAAGCGTTATTCGCTCAATATGCTTTTCGGAGCGGAACAGTACGGTTGGGCCCGGATCCACTGGCACTTCGATGCCGACAGTCTTGACGAAATGCAGCGAGTGAACGGAAGACTGATGGAAGATCGGGAGTATGCCGCGTTGCTCGATAAGTACAAGGATTTGTGGGCTGAAGCCTCGATGCACGACACCGTCGTGCGATTGCTCTGAACATTGTAAGCGTCGTTCCCGGCTGCTGGCGCAGCCGGTGTCGTCTTCAGTCTTTCCTCCGTTCCGGCCAGCATAAGGCCGCAGGCTTACCCCGCCAGACAGTCGACGTAGAAGCGTACGCCGGCATTCGTCAGTCGTTGAGTGAGGCCGTGGATATTGGTTTCGAATCCAGGGAATCGTTCGTTGAACGCCCTGGAAAATCGCAAGTAATCGACGATCGCGCGATTGAATCGCTCGCCCGGTATGAGCAGCGGAATGCCAGGCGGATACGGCGTGAGCACGCTTGCTGCTATCCGTTCCTCACACAGTTCGATGTCGAGATGCTCGACTTCACCGTGAGCAACTTTCGAATAAGCATCGGCTGGAATCATCGCGGGCTCGATGGGCGACGAGTACATCGCCATCGTGAGATGCGCGACGTCATGCTCTCGGTACACAGCATGTATTGCCGCGCACAGGTGCCTGAGGTTCATCTTCTCGTACCGTGGGTGCTTGGCGATGAACTCGGGCAGTATGCGATTGAGCGGGACGTCGTTTTCGAAATCGTCCCTGAATTGCTGCAGCGACGTCACCAGTGTATTCCAGCGGCCCTTCGTGATGCCGATCGTGAACATGACGAAGAAGGAATATAGGCCGGTCTTCTCGACGACGACGCCGTGCTCGGCCAGGTATTTCGTGACGATCGCAGCAGGGATCCCGGTGTCGGCAAAATTGCCCGCAATGTCCAAGCCGGGTGTCAGGAGCGTCACTTTGATCGGATCGAGCATGTTGAAGCCGTCCGCAATTTCGCCGAACCCATGCCAAGCGGCACCTGATTCGAGCCGCCAATCGGCCCTTGTGGAGGCTCCCTCTTCGACGAGATGGTTCGGTCCCCACACCTGAAACCACCAGTTCCCGTGCGATTCCAGCGAGATGTGACGCATGGCTCGGCGAAAGTCCAGCGACTCGTTGATGGCTTCTTCGACGAGTGCGGCGCCGGCGGGAGGTTCCATCATCGCGGCCGCGACATCGCACGAAGCGATGATCGCGTATTGGGGCGAGGTGGACGTGTGCATCAGGAACGCCTCGTTGAAGCATTCCCGATCCAGGGTGCGTGACTCGCTGTCTTGGACGAGAATTTGAGAGGCTTGGCTCAGGCTTGCGAGCACCTTATGAGTCGACTGCGTTGCAAACACCATGGAGTCCTGACATCGCGTGGTCCCAGCGCCGATCGCATGCATCGAATCGTAGAGATCGTGGAAGGTGGCGTGGGGCAACCAAGCTTCATCGAAATGCAGCATGTCGACCTTGCCGTCGAGCATCCGTTTGATCGCATCGGCGTTGTACAGAATGCCGTCGTACGTACTTTGTGTGATTGCCACCAAGCGCGGCCGGTCGCCTCGGCCCGCCGCGAACGGATTGGCACGGATTTGCGCTTGGAGGCGCTCGTATTCCAATGCTTCGCGCGGGATCGGGCCGATGATCCCATAGTAATTGCGGGTCGGCGTCAGAAAGATAGGTATCGCGCGCGTCATGATGATGGCGTGCAGCACTGACTTGTGGCAGTTTCGATCGACTACCACGATGTCGCCGGGTGCTACGACCGAATGCCAGACGATCTTGTTCGAGGTCGACGTACCGTTCGTGACGAAAAACAGGTGATCGCAGCCGAAGATGCGGGCCGCATTGCGCTCGGACTCGGCGACGGGGCCTGTGTGATCGAGCAATTGTCCGAGTTCGTCGACTGAATTGGAGACGTCTGCTCTGAGAAGATTTTCTCCGAAGAACTGATAGAACATTTGTCCGACGGGACTTTTCAGAAATGCCACGCCGCCGGAGTGACCCGGACAATGCCACGAATAGGATCCGTCCGCGGCGTAGTTAATGAGTGCGCGGAAAAAGGGTGGAGCGAGGCGGCTCAGATAGACGCTCGACTCATGGACGATCCGGCGCGCGACGAACTCGGGCGTGTCCTCGAACATATGAATAAAGCCGTGAAGCTCTTTCAGCACGTCGTTTGTGATATGTCGCGACGTCCGCGTCTCCCCATACAAAAAAATCGGAATGAGCGCATTGCGATGGCGAATTTCTCGGATGAACTCGCGCAGGTCGTCCAAGGTCTTCGAAGCAGAAGCGATGTCCTCGAACTGCTCATCGTCGATGGACAAGATGAATGCGCTGCTGCGACTGTGCTGGCGCGCAAATGATCGGGCGTCGCCGAAGCTCGTAATCCCGGCCACCTGTGCGCCTTCGGCTTCGATAGCAGCGGCGAGCGCTCGAATTTCCGAACCGCTGACGTTCTCGGCGCGGAAGTCCTCGTCGATGATGATGATTGGAAAGTGAAATCGCATTTGTCCTCCGGCATGCTTTGATGTGTGTCTCGCTGCATCGGGCGGCCTGCAAGTTTCACTTTGGTTCGTCGCCGGCGTTGCACTTTGATCTTTGTCAAGCGTGGCTCGAGCCGTCGCGCGAAGATGCGAGTTGGCCGATCAGGACTCGAGGGAGGCGTAATGGCGGACTTCATATTGTTGACGCGGCTGTCGCCGGATGGTCTGAGGGCGACCTCGGGCATCGAGACGTTGGAGCAGCGAACGGTCAGGCAAATCGAGAAAGCGTGTCCGGGCATCGAGTGGAAGCACAGTTTCGCGTTGCTTGGCCCGTACGACTATCTCGATGTGTTTTCCGCTCCAGATACGGAAACAGCGTTCAAGGTCTCGGCGATCATGCGCACATTGGGTCGTTCGTACTCTGAAGTTTGGGTGGCGGCGGAGTGGAAGGCCTTCAAGAGCATCATCGAATCGCTTGGTTGACCGGCTCCGTCGCGCGCGAGCGCGCAAACGGAGGTCGCGGGCCTATGCTTCAACGCCCGGTCATCAATGCATATAGCCGCGCGACCTCGCGTACCCGCTCGGCTTGGCTCGTGTATGTGGCGTCAACCCTTGATGCAGACAAGCGGCACGAGCCGGGCGACTTTTCGCGCGAGCCCGGCCGCGGCGGCCACATCGACCACCGCACCTACGTCCTTGTAGGCGCCCGGCGCTTCTTCGGCGACGCCGCGGTCGGACGGGCTGCGTACCAGGATCCCCCGGGCTGCCAGTTCATCGACGAGCGCGCGTCCGCGCCAGAGTTTCGTGGCTTGAGTGCGGCTCATGCTGCGGCCGGCGCCGTGGCATGCCGAGCCGAATGCCTGCTCGCCGGCCCCGAAGCCCGCGCCCGCGAGGATGTAGGACGCCGTTCCCATGCTGCCGCCGATTAGCACGGGCTGCCCGGCATCGCGCAGTGCGGCCGGCACGTCCGGATGGCCCGGACCGAAAGCGCGCGTTGCTCCCTTGCGATGCACGTAAAGCTGCCGCGGACGGCCGTCGATCACATGCTCTTCCAGCTTGCACGTGTTATGCGAGACGTCGTAGAGCAGGGTGAGTTGTGCCTGTGGCAGCACCTGTTCGAATGCCTCGCGGGCGAGCTGGGTGAGGATTTGCCGGTTGGCCAGCGCACAGTTGATCGCAGCGCGCATGGCACCCAGATAACGCTTACCGAGCTCCGACTCGATAGGCGCGCATGCCAACTCGCGATCCGGGAGCGCTATACCGTAACCCTTCGCGGCGATCACCATTTCTTTCAAGAATTCGGTGCCGATCTGATGGCCCAGGCCGCGCGAGCCGCAATGAATCGAAACGACGATCTGTCCGCGTTGCAGGCCGAAGCGTTCGGCGAGTGCGGGCTCGCATATCTCGGCCACTTCTTGCACTTCGAGATAGTGATTGCCTGAGCCCAGCGTGCCCATTTCGTCGCGCTGCCGCTTTTTCGCCTGCGCGGACACGGCACCGGGCTTCGCGTGGCGCATCATGCCGGCTTCTTCGATGCGATCGAGGTCGGCTTGCGTACCGTAGCCTCGATGGACAGCCCATACCGCGCCGCCGGTGAGCATATCGTCGGTCTCCTGCGCCGACAATCTCAGCGCCCCCGTACTGCCCACGCCTGCGGGTATGAGCGCGAACAGCGCATCGGCCAGAAGCACTTTCATGCCCTCCACCTGCTCGCGAACGAGTCCGGTAAGCAAGGTGCGCACGCCACACGAGATGTCGAACCCCACGCCGCCAGCCGAAATGACGCCGCCCGCCTGGGCGTCGAATGCAGCCACGCCACCGATCGGGAACCCATACCCCCAGTGCGCATCCGGCATCGCATACGATGCGCAGACGATGCCCGGCAGCCTCGCGACATTGCACACCTGCTCGTAGACCTTGTGATCCATCTCTTGGATCAGCTTCCTATCGGCATAGATGATGCCGGGCACGCGCATGCCGTCGGCGGGCGGGATGTGCCATTCGAATTCGGTGTGTTTCCTGAGCAAGGCGAGGTCCATCTGTTCCTCCGCATCGTTATACGTCGACGACGCACTGAGCGACCCAGGCGCCGTCCGCACGCTGGCCCACGTGTAGTTCGGTGTAGGTCGCGCCCTTGGGTTCGACCACGGGCCGGTGACGAGTTGCGTCCACCGTCTCGCCGCTGATACGGGCTGACAGCAGAGTGGAGGGCCGACGCTCGCGAAGCTCGACGTCGAAATGTCCGAATAGCATCCTGCGCACGGCCATTTCGTAAATGATGGCGTTCAACCAGTCGATCAGCAGCAGTTCGTGATCGGGCGCCGCGCACGACACTGCGACAGTTCGCACGGGCCGAACGCAGTCCGGTTCGGTGACGATGGCAGTGAGCGCAAGCGCGGCCTGCTCATATGCTTCGCAAAGCGTATCGCCAATACCGCGTATTCCGATGTCCGCGCCGTGATGGAAGTGTTCCCAGCGTGCGATCACGGTCGTCCTCTGCTCATGTCAGTCGTTCGCAAAGCGCCGCTCGGAGCGCATCAGCCTGCGGGCGGCGCGCATGCGCCCGCAGCTATAGCCCTTACGGTATGGCCCACTGAAACGAGCGTATGCGTCACGCACTCTGCGGGGTTGATGTGTGTCAATCCAGCGGTTTATTTGCCACGCTTGCGTAGCGCCTTGGGACGTACCATCCGAATTTCGTGAGCTTCGTTCGCGTGACTTTTGTCAGGCGCGACTGCATTGTCTCAAGCGTATCGCTATCATCGAGTCGCGAGGAAACTGCGAGCAAGTTGCCGCGTCGGGCTGCCGAACGGTTTCGCGCTACTTTAACGCCTAATTTGGATCTGTTGTCATGCCACGCTTCGCCGCGAATCTCACGATGATGTACAACGAGCATGCGTTTCTCGATCGCTTCGCTGCCGCCGCGCGCGACGGCTTCAAGGCGGTCGAGTACCTGTTTCCGTACGATTTTCCCGCTGCAGCGCTGAAGACACGCCTGGACGAGCACGGTCTCACGCAGGCGCTCTTTAACGCGCCGCCCGGTGACTGGGCCGCGGGCGAGCGTGGTATCGCATCGCTTCCTGGCCGCGAAGACGAGTTCCGCCGCGGCATCGATACGGCGCTCGGATACGCGCGAACGCTTGGCAACGACAAGGTGCACGTGATGGCGGGCCTGCTGCCCGCACAAGCCGATCGCTCGCGGCATCGGGACGTGTATTTGCGCAATCTCGAGCACGCGGCGCAAGCGGCACGCGCCGACGGCGTTACGATCCTCATCGAGCCGATCAATCCGCGCGACATGCCAGGCTTTTTCCTCAACCGGCAAGACGACGCGCAGGCGGTCTGCCGCGACGTCGGTGCGGCGAATCTGAAGGTGCAGTTCGACTGCTATCACTGTCAAATCGTCGAAGGCGATCTTGCCAAGAAACTTGAACGCGACATCGCCGGGATCGGCCACATACAAATCGCGGGCGTGCCCGAGCGCCACGAGCCGGATATCGGCGAAGTGAACTACCCGTACCTGTTCGCGAGAATCGACGCGCTCGGCTATGACGGCTGGATCGGGTGTGAATACCGTCCGAAAGCGGGCACATCGGCGGGGCTTGGCTGGCTCAGGTCCTACTTATGATTTCCGGATTCACGCGAGGCGATATCGCAGGAAAGTGCGGATCACCGGCGCCGCCGGCTAGTTTTTGGCAAGCATTCTTCATGTCCGGAGCCATCCGCGTGCGATTGGGCTTGCGAGCAGCTTGCGATACGCGGCGACCAACCTCCTGCTCAGAGGCGTGCCGGCACGTCTCCATAGCGGAGCGGTCGATACGTAGGCCAGCCAACCGACACATCCGGCGCCAAGCACATCGAAAGGGTAATGGACACCGACGAAGACGCGCGCCCACGCGACGGCGATAGCAATGCCAAGCGCGAGCATACCGAGTAGCCGCTGCCGGTTATAGAGGAACGTCGACGAGAGCGCGGAAAGCACCGTGACGTGGTCGCTCGGGAAGGACGAGTCCGGCGCATGGGGCAGGAAGGTATGGCCGAGCCCGATGACGAACGGGCGCGGATGATACCAGGCCATGCCGATCAATTGGTTGATGCCGAGCGCGATCAGCGCGACGAGCGTGGCACGAAGGGCCACTTCTCGCCGCTCATCGCCGCTTGCCAACCACATTCCCACGAGCATAAGCGGCGCAGCAAAAATAAGCTCATTCGCGATGACCAACCCCATGACGATGAGCCAATGCGGCAGCGTCGGCGTTGCATTGATCTGAAGGAACAGCGCCTGATTTACAGCTTCCATTGCGACCTTATGAGTGAATGACGGTATTCGAACCACCGGGAAATCGGGAGCGACGGCGAGTGCGTCGCGGGTGCCTTAGGCCACGATCGGGCAATCCTCCAGGGCCATCGGCAGCATGGTGATACACAAAGCTTAAGGGCCGGTTAACGCATGCAGGTTCGCGCGCCGATAGGTCGACAACAGGACCGGCCGATCGATCAATTCGATGCGATGCCCCCTCTCGGCCAAATTCAAATGCCCCAAATTGCCGCACTCCCAGGCACGCCTGTCTCGCCGCCCGTGGCGGCACTCGTGACAGACTGTCCCATTCCCGACGTGACAGACGATCTGCTCGCGATGGCTGGCTCCCCGCAATCGGCCGAACGTGCAGGTCTGGCGCGGAAGCGGCAAAACACCCTGCACACTCGGCACGAACCCTGCTTCGAGCGGGGCTGGCCCGGATGCGGCGACGCTGAGCGTCCGGTGAAGACGACGCGCAGGCGACAGCCGGGGAGAGGCGATCGATGGCACTGGGCGAACAGTTGCAAGACTGGCGTACCGACGCACTCCGGCTCGAGGACGAGGTGGGCAAGGTCGTGATCGGGCAGCAACCCACGATCCGGCTCATCAACGTCGCACTGTTCGCGCGCGGCCACGTGCTATTGGAGGGTGGCGTGGGCGTCGGCAAGACCACCGTGCTGCGCGCCTTCGCGCGCGCGGTGGGCGGCGACTTCGAGCGCGTGGAGGGCACGATCGATATGATGCCCGGCGATCTCGTCTATCACACCTATGTCGATGCGCAGGGCAAGCCGCGCATCGATCCTGGGCCGCTCTTGCGCCGTGGCGAACAGCTCACCACGTTCTTCTTCAACGAGATCAACCGCGCGCGGCCACAGGTCCAATCGCTGCTCCTGCGCGCGATGGCCGAACGTTCGGTGTTCGCATTCGATCGCGAATACCGTTTTCCGCACATGATCGTCTTTGCCGACCGCAACAAGGTCGAGAAGGAGGAAACGTTCGAACTGGCCTCGGCCGCGCGTGACCGGTTCCTGTTCGAACTCAATATGCCGACGCCCGAAGACCGGGCCGTACGTCGCGCACTCGTGTTCGATACGGCCTATCACGATGTCGACGCACTCGTCGAGCAAGTGCGCCCGGGTGTAATCGCCTGGGAGCAGTTGAATACGATCGGCGCGGCGATTCAGCAGGGCGTGCGCGCAAGCGAGGCCATCGAGCGCTATGTGCTCGACATCTGGCAGGCCAGCGAAACGCCGCAACGGTTCGGCATCGCGCTCGATGGCATAGACATGGAGCGGCTCGTGCTGGCCGGTGCGAGCCCGCGCGGCATGAGCGCGCTATTGCGTGCGGCACGTGTGAGCGCCTGGCTCGCGGGGCGTGCGCATCTCGTGCCGGAGGATATCCATGCCGTGCTTCCCGCCACGCTCGGCCATCGTGTGTTCTTCACGCCGGTTCATGAGCTGCACCGGCAAGCGTTGGCCGCCGCGCTCGTCGATCAGATCGTCGCGCGGCTCGCCGTGCCGTGACAGCCGTGACTGCCGCGATGACCGGAAGCGGCCCTTGCGCCGAGTGTCGAACCGAGTCTGGAGCTGGACTGCGATGAACGAGACGCGCGAGTTTCACTATCGGCTGCCGGGACGCGCCGGCGGTTTTCGTCCCGGCTCGCATCCGGGTACGAGCTTCGGCGCCGGCCAACAGTTCGCGCTGCATGCGCGTCTTGCCGACCATCCCGACCCGCGCCGCGTCGATCTTCGCGCGAGTCTGCAATCGGTGCGCGGCGAATGGCTCGTGCGGCTGCATCTGCAACGCGTGGCGGTGCCGGTGCATGTGGTGGTCGATGTGTCGGCTTCGATGTGCTTCGGTAAGCGGCGCTCGAAGCTCGAGGTCGTTGCCGATTTCGTGGCGGCGCTCGGCTACAGTGCATTCCGTTCGGGAGACCGGGCGGGAATGACCGCATTCGACGCGCAAGCGCGCGAGGACCTCTTCGTTTCTCCGCGTCACGGCCGAGGTAGCGGGGACATGATGGCGGCGATGTTGCGGGCCGAGGCGGTCCTAAGCCGAACCCGCGGCGCGAACGGCAGGCGCAGCGGCCATGGCAACGCCAGCGGCATAAATGGGCTTGCACGCGCAGTCGAGCCCCTGGCCGCCAAGCAGGCGCTCGTTTTCATCGTGTCGGACTTTCATTGGCCGCTCGATGGCCTTCCGGCTGTGCTCGATACGCTTGCACATGCGAGCGTCGTGCCCATCGTCGTTTGGGACGAGGCCGAGCTTGCGCCGCCCCCGCATGGCTCTCTGCTCGCCGTTCATGATGCGGAGACGGGCGCGCAGCGCACGATCTGGCTTTCGCCGCGCGTGCGACATCAATGGGAAGCGGCCGTGAGCAGGCGGCGCGAGGAGCTCGGGTCGCTGTTCGGCGTGCGCGGGCTGCGGCCATTCGAGATCGCAGGCGCGTTCGATGCCGACGCGCTTTCGCGCTACTTCATCGAGGGCACCGCATGATGCGCCCGCGCGCCCGCATGCTGACGCTGCGCTTACCGAAGCCGCCACGCTCCGGGACGGTCGCGCTCACGCTCACGCTCATGATCACGCTGGCGGTCGCGGGTACAGGCATGCTTGCAGTCTCGTATCCCGCACACGCTATCGCCTACGTGGCGAGCATCGATCCGCCGCGCGGCTTCGGTTACACGCTCGGCGACGTCGTCACCGAGCGTGTGCTGCTCGCCGCAGCGGGCCATGAAGTTCGCAACGTGGAGCAGCCTTCGAGCGGCCGCATCGATCTTTGGCTCGAACGTCGTCCCGCGCGGGTCGAGACCGATCGCGAAGGACGCCGCTGGCTCGTCCTCGACTATCAGATCGTCAACGCCCCGCGCTCGCTCACGCAAATCGCGCTGCCCGCTCTGAGCTTGCGCACCCGTGGCGGCGATGTTCTGCAACTCGGCGCATGGCCGGTCACGGTCGGGCCGATCATCTCCGATACGGTTGTCGCCGCGGTCGACATCGCGTCTGCCGGAGCTCGCGCGGCGCAGATCGTGGCAGCGGGGCAGGGGCGAGATCCGGCGCCTCTCTTCGGCGCATCGCCGGCCATGCAGCCGGATCGCGGAGCCTCGCCAATTCCGCTCGCGCCGATCATGCGGCGAATCGGCTATGCGCTGGTATGTCTTTTTTCGACGCTCGCCGGCTGGCTAGGGTGGTGGGTATGGCGGAATCGGCGTGATGCGGCGCAACTGCCGTTCGCGCGAGGCTGGCGGCGGATGCGCACGCTGTGCGCGTCACGCGCGCCTGCCGAGGTCGATGCCGATGCCGCCTGGCACATCGTCCATCGCGCGCTGAACGAAACCGCGGGCCAGGTGATCAACATGCACACGCTCTCGCGGCTCTTTGCGCGTGCGCCATGGCTGCTGTCGATGCAACCTCAGCTCGAAGCATTCTATGAGCGCTCGGACGCACGATTTTTTGCGGTGTCGAGCGGGCCCGCTGGCCTGCCGTGCGCCGAATTGTCGTCGCGGGCGGGCTCGGACGCCGCCCTCGTTGCGCTGCTGCGCACGCTCTTTCGCGCCGAACGGCGGCGTCATCGATGATGGATGCCACGCTAGATTTCACGGCACCCTGGGCGCTCGTGCTGCTGCCGCTCGCGCTATTGCCGTTTCTGCCGCGGCGTGACGACACGCTTTCGTTTTCATGGGCCGGCTGGCTGCCCGAGGATCGTATCGGTCGCGTATTGGGCATGATCGCGCGGGCGAGCGCTGCGCTGGCGATTGCGTCCATCGTCGTGGGCTTGGCCGGCCCGGGCCTTAGCGGCCTCGCCGTGCATCGCACGGGGCGCGGCGCGCAGATGCTGATCTTGATGGACCGCAGCGGCAGCATGACGGACGTCATGGCGAGCCGTGGCGTGAACAGCTCGGGCGCGTCAAAGAACAGCGTCGCACGCTCGGCGCTCGTCGAATTCGTCCGCGCGCGGCCGAACGATCGCTTCGCGTTCATGATGTTCGGCATCAGCCCGATACTGGCCATGCCGTTCACCTACGATCACGCCATCATCGCGGACGCCATCGACGGCACGCGAATCGGCCGGGGCATGCCCGATACGCAGCTTGGCCGCGGGCTCATAGCCGCCATTGCACAATTCGACGCCCGCTCGTTCACCGGTCATCGCGCGATCGTGATGGTGTCGGACGGCGGTGCGCTTCTGACCTCGGAAGAAAGCCATGCGATCGCCGATGGTCTCGCGCGCAATCGTATCGCCCTTTACTTTGTCTTCTTGCGCAGCAGCGTTTATACGCCCGCCCTCGACGTCGCGGTGCGCCGTGGGGACGCATCGCCTGAAGCGCGGCTGCATCGCTTCTTCCTTTCGCTGCGCACGCCGTATCGCTTGTTCGAGGCCGGCGACGCAAACGGCATGGCCGCCGCGATGCGGACCATCGGCGAGCAGCAGAACTACCCGATCTCGTTCGTCGAGCGATTGCCGAGACAGGCGCGCAGCGGATGGTGCTTCGCCGTTGCCGTCGCCTGTTGCGCGATGCTGATCGTCACACGCGCAATCGGCGTTGGGAGCTGGCAATGAAACGGGCGACGGTCCACGCCGCCTTCGCCGTCGTGGCGCTTTTGAGCGCGGGCGCAACGGCCTACGAGGCCATACGGTTTGCTCGTGCCGACCGCATCGACAGCGAAATCGCGACGATTGCCGCCGATGCGCTCGCCCGCCGAGCGAGGGCGGGCATCGAGCCGGCGGCTGCCGATTCGAGCCATGCCGGTGGGTCGCGGGTCGTGGCGCATCTGGCCGAGGGCGCCGGTGAGGCGCCTCGGCAGATAGTGCTCGCGCGGGCCGTCGCGCTCGCAGCCGAAGGCAACTTTCCCGAGGCCACTCGGCGCTATGAATCGCTACTCGAAGCCGGCCCGGTCGACGAAATCGGCCGTGCCGCCTTGTTCGATCTCGGCAATGCCTATCTGCGTCAAGGGGCAGGGACGGCGGCCGATGCGCCGCGTTCACTGCCCCTCATCGAGCAAGCGAAGGCGCACTACCGCGCGCTGTTGCGTGTCGCCCCGGGCGACTGGGATGCACGCTACAACCTCGAGCGCGCGCTACGGCTCGCGCCGGAAGGCGCGGCCGAACTCGACGCGGCAAGCGAAGCGACAAAGCATCACGTGACCCTGCGCGGTGCGAGGAGCGACGATCTGCCGTGAAACTACCCGCGCTCTCCCGTATCCGCTTGCTCTTGCAGCGACGTCACTGGGCCGTATGCGCCGCGTTTGTGCTGCTCGTCGCCGCGCTCGTATCGCCTAGCGTGCAGTGGCCGCGCACGACGTTCTCATACATGGTCACATTCGACATCACCCAAAGCATGGATACCGAAGACCTCAGCGTCTCCGGTGCGCCCATGAGCCGGCTCGCCTACGCTAAAGCGGCGATGCGCGAGGCATTGGTGCAATTGCCGTGCGGCTCGCGCATCGGATGGAGCATCTTCGCGGGGCAAAGCACGCTGCCGCTGATGCCGCCGCTTGAGGTCTGCGCCAATTTCGACGCGCTGTTGGCCTCGCTGGACGGTATCGACGGCGGCATGCGCTGGGCCAATTGGAGCCGTATCGCCGAGGGCGGGGTGTATTCGGCCATTCGTGTCGCGCGCGATCTCGGTCACGGCACCGCCGTCGTGTTCATCACCGACGGTCAGGAGGCGCCGCCCATCCTGCCTGGAAACGGGCCGGCCGTTCAAATCGCGCTTCCCGGCATCGGCGGCTGGTTGATCGGTGTGGGCGGCGACGCACCGGCGCCGATTCCGAAGACCGATGAGCACGGAAATCGTATCGGCTATTGGCTTGCCTCCGAGGTCGTGCAGATTCCGCTTGCCGCACGCGGTCCAGGCGCCGGCGCGAGTCACGAGGAACGTTCCGAGTTGCGAGGTCAGTATCTCGCAGACGTTGCCGGCCGGATCGGATTCGGGTACAGAAGGCTATCGAGCCCCGCTGCGCTCGCGGCGGCGCTGCGCGATTCGCGCTTCGCGCGTCATGAACGCGCGCCGACGAGCGTGCGGTGGATCGCGGCCCTCGCCGCGCTCGTGCTCCTCGTTTGGCGCTATGCGCGCCTGCGTGACCTGCAAGCGGTGGTCGCGAGTGCCTTGCGAGCGATTCGGGAGAGGATCCCTGCTTCGAGGGTTGCTGCGAACCGCCACGGTGAGCGATCCTGACAGCGCCTGCCTGCAACAGCGAGCCGGCGGCAATAAACCTGCAACGAAACCGCAACCAAACCGAACGGAGAACGACATGCTGGAGACTCGACCCACGGCGACGCACATCCTACGGCCGCTCATTGCCGCCGCGGCCGCATGGCTCACGGCAGGCTCGCTGCAAGCCGCGCCGCTCGCTTACGTCACGAGCGAGAAGGCCGGCATTGGCGTGATCGGCCTTGACACGATGACGCTCGAGAAGACGTTTTCGATCGGCGCCGCGGGGCCGCGAGGGCTCAGTCTCAACGACGACGGCACGCGTCTCGTCGTCGCCGATAAGAACACCGGTGAACTGGCGGCGATCGATACGGCGACGGGCCGCGTTGTCGAGCGCGTGAAGATCGGCAAAAACCCCGAATACGTGCGCGTGCATGGCGGGTTTGCGTACGTGACCTACGAGCCGGGCGATTCGGGCAAGCCCGCGGACAAAGCCGCCGGCACATCGCCGAACAAACCGGGCGCCCAAGACGACGACGCGAACAAGCCGCCGGCCGAGATTGCAATCGTCGATCTGAAGACCTGGAAAGTCGTGCATTCCGTGGTGAGCGGCCATGAAACGGAGGGCGTGGAGTTCTCTCGCGACGGCAAGCAAATGCTCGTCACGAACGAGGGCGACGACACCGTGTCCGTGTACGACGCGCCGAGCGGCAAGCCGATCGCGACCGTGAAGGTGCCGGCCGGCGGGCGGCCCCGTGGCATCAGGCGTTCCCCGGACGGTACGCAATACGTCGTGACGCTCGAATCGCTGAGCAAGATGATCGTGCTCGACGCAGGCGATTTTCATGTCGTGAAGTCCGTCGATACGAAGCTCGGCCCTTATGGCGTCGCATTCGGGCCGGACGGAAAGCGGTTGTTCGTGGCCGCGGCACGCGATCAGACCTTGCAAGTGTTCGACGCGAAAACGTTGGAACCCATCGCTCAGGTGCCCGTTGGCAAGCGTTGCTGGCACTTCAGCTTTACGCCCGATGGCTCGAAGCTGTTGCTGGCGTGCGGCCGCTCCGACGCCGTGTTCGTCATCGATGCGGGTGACTACCATGTCGTCAAGCAAATCGGCGATCTGCCGCTCGCATGGGGCATCGTCACCTATCCGCCCAGCGACGGTTCGATCGAATCGCGCTGAGTCAGGTCAGAGCACGGCGCGCTCGGTCACGGCACGTCGGGCGATCGCGTCCCGGCGGCAGCGGCGGAGGCAGAGGCGGAGGTCGTGCCTTCGCCCAGGTCGTTGCCGGCCGCCGCGAAAGCGCGGGAATTCGCATCGTTGCGAAAGAGAATGGGGCGTTCGGTGGCTGCGGCCGTGCTTTGCAGCGCGCGTGCTCGTGCGTCATCGACGAATCGCACGACGCGTGCGTGGTCGGCCGATTTGCCGCAGACCGGATCCGCATTGGCCGCGTCGCCCGTCAACAGGTACGCTTGGCAGCGGCAACCGCCCAGGTCTTTGGTCTTCTCCTCGCAACTGCGGCACGGCTCTTTCATCCAATCGAACCCGCGAAAGCGATTGAATGCGGTGCTCTCGTACCAGATCTCGCGCAGCGCGGTCTCGGTCACGTTCGGGAACGAGAGGCCGGGCAGGCTGCGCGCCGCGTGGCAGGGCAGGGCCGTGCCGTCGGGTGCCACGCCGAGAAACACCGAGCCCCAACCGTTCATGCAGCGCTTGGGCCGCTCTTCGAAGTAGTCGGGGACGACGAAGAAAATGCGGCACTTGTCGCCGTGCGTCTTGCGGTAAGCCTCGACGACGGCTTCGGCTTGTTCGAGCTGTTCGCGCGTCGGCAGCAATTGCGCGCGGTTGGCCAACGCCCAGCCGTAGTACTGCGTGTTGGCGAGTTCAAGGTACTCTGCGCCCATTGCGAGCGCCATGTCGATGATCTTGTCGACATGCGGCAGGTTGTAGCGATGCAAGACGCAATTCATCACCATCGGAAAGCCGTGCGCCTTGATCGACGCCGCAACGCGGCGCTTCAAATCGAACGTTCGCGTGCTGCTGAGGAAGTCGTTCAGTTGCTGCGTGGAGTCTTGAAACGAGAGTTGGATGTGATCGAGACCGGCCGCTTTGAGTTCGTCCAAGCGCCGGTCGGTCAAGCCCACGCCGGACGTGATCAGATTCGTATAGAAGCCGAGCGCCCGTGCTTCCTTCACGAGCGTCGTGAGATCGTCGCGCAGCAGTGGTTCGCCGCCCGACAGGCCAAGTTGCGCCGCGCCGAGCGCGCGCGCCTCGCGAAGGACCGCTATCCACTGATCCGTATCGAGTTCTTGCCGATTGGCGGCGTAGTCCACGGGGTTGTAGCAGAACGCGCAATGGAGCGGGCAGCGGTACGTGAGTTCGGCGAGCAACCAAAGCGGCGGCGCCACCGCTTGCGGTGCTTCCCCGGACGATGCCGCTGCGGCACCGGCTTCATATGCCGAAATCTCGCTCATGGGATTACTCCAGCCAGCCGCGCAATCGCGCTTGGGCCACGAATGCGCGCACTTCGTCGCCGATGCCGATCGCCTCGAATGTCGTTTCGAGCTCGGCGATTACGGCGTCGAGCGAACGCGTGCCGTCGCAGCGCTTGAGGATTTCAGCCGCACTTTGATTGAGCTTGACCATCCCTTCGGGATAGAGAAGCACGTATGCGTTTTGCACATTCTCCCACTGCAAGCGAAAAAGCGGCTTGAGCCGTGGCGGCGTATCGTGCGCGCTGGCAGCGGGCGCTGGCGAGTCGGTATTCATGCGGGAAAGGCCTTCTCGATGGCGTCGAGCATCGACCATAGGACGTCGAGCTTGAACTGTAGGATCGTCAACGCACGCTCCTGTTGGTCGCGGCGCGTGAAATGGTCGAGCGTCACTTTCAGGCCATGCTCGACGTCGCGCTGCGCAAGCGGAATGCGCGAACGAAAGTAGGCAAGCCCTTCGGCATCGATCCACGGGTAATGCTGTGGCCACGAGGCCAAGCGGTCCTTGTGGATCTGCGGCGCAAACATCTCCGTGAGCGACGAGCAGACCGCCTCTTGCCAGGGCGCGCGCCGCGCGAAATTGACGTAAGCATCGACGGCGAAGCGCACGCCCGGCGTCACGTGCTCGAGCGACCAGAGCGCGCTGCGTGCGAGTCCGACCGCCTCACCGAGGCGCGACCACGCTTCGATGCCGCCCTCGTTCTCGCCGTAGCCGTCGTGATCGAGAATGCGCGTGACCCATTGGCGGCGCGTTTCGCGATCGGGGCAGTTCGACATGATCGCCGCATCCTTGATCGGGATGTTGATCTGGTAGTAGAAGCGGTTGGCGACCCAGCCGCGAATTTGCTCGGATGAAGCGCCACCCGAATTGAGCCGCACGTTGAACGGGTGGTGGATATGGTAGCCCGCGCCTTTCGCGCGCAGCGCGGCCTCGAACGCTTCACGCGTCAATGCCGGTTGCGCCGGATCGCACTGGCGCACGGGCGCCGTGCCGAAGCAGTCGTCGATCGTCATCGAGTCTCGTCTCCTCTGATCTGTCTCACGTTGCGGCTCCGGCCACGCTGGATTTGGCTGCGCGCCGACACGCGGTCATAGCTCGAAGGCCATGCCGTCCTCGGCGACCTCGATGCCATGCTCGGTCAATATGCGCCGTTCGGCTCCGTCCTCGAGCAGAATCGGATTCGTGTTGTTGATGTGAATCAGCACTTTGCGCACGCGGCGCCGATCCGACGACTCGATCGAATCGAGCACTTCGATCATCCCGCCTTTCCCCGACTGTGCCAAATGCCCCATGTCCAACGCCGTCTTGCCGGAAAGGCCGAGCGCGATCATTTCATCGTCGGTCCACGTCGTGCCGTCGACGAGCAGCAAATCGGCGGCGCGCATCGCCGCGAGCACGTGCGGCTCGAGCACGCCGAGGCCAGGGGCATAGAACGCGCGCTTGCCCGTCTCGAGGTTCGTGATGGCGAGCCCGATGTTATCGCCCCGCTCGGGCGCCTCGCGATGCGGCGAGTAGGGCGGCGCCTTGCTCAAAAGCGGCACCGCTTCGATGGCGATGCGCGGTAGCGCGGCGAGCGTGAGCGGCGTGCCATCGAGCGGGATGGGGTGGTGCGTCACGCCGCAGTAATGCGAAAGCATCGGGCCGATCGGAAAGCCTGTGGTCAAATCCTGCCAGACGGCGTTCGTCGCATAGAGCGGGAGCGGTGCGCCGCGTTCGCGCAGCATCAGCAGCCCCGTGACGTGATCGATCTGCGCGTCGATGACGAGCACGGCCGCGATGCCCGTGTCGCGCACGCGCCGCGCAGGCTGCAGTTCGGGATGCGCGGCGATTTGCGCGAGCAGATCGGGAGAGGCGTTGATGAGCAGCCAGTCCGTTCCGTCGGCGCTGACGGCGATCGACGACTGGGTGCGCGCCCGCGCTTTGATCGCGCCGCGACGCAATCCGTCGCAGTTGCGGCAGTTGCAGTTCCATTGCGGGAACCCGCCTCCCGCGGATGAGCCGAGCACCTTAATCTTCATGGGGGGCAGTTCCTCATGCGCGTCGCCTCCGGGCCTTGGAGTTCGCTCGCTGCGGCAGCATGGTTGCGAGCAGCGCGTCGCGATCAATGAATTCGTGCTTGAGCGCCCCCCCGATATGAAGGACGACGAGCCCGATCATCGCATAAGCGAGCACGTGATGGGCACCGAAAAAAAGGCCGCGCACGGAAGGATCATCCCGTCCCCATGCCGGCAGCGCCAGGCCCCAGAAGCGCACGCCGTATTTGTTGAACGAGGATCCCAGGTACCCGGTCACCGGCAATGCAACCATCCCGACGTATAAAAAAGCCTGCGTCGTGCGCGCGGCGGCGCGTTGCCACGGTCGCATCGGCGGTAGCGGCGGCCGGTTCGCGGCCATGCGTACGGCAATGCGGATAAGCACAAGCAGGAAAACCGTTAGCCCGAGCGACTTGTGCAGATTGATCAGCGTCGCCTTGATGGGCAAACCTTTCGGCAAGCCGACCATATAGAGCCCGAGCGCGAGCAGCGCGATGATCGCGAGTGCGATCAGCCAGTGCAAAACGATCAGCGAAGCCGCGAAGCGCGTGACCGCCTCCGGTGATTCGCGCCGCACCGCTTGCGCTCGCGCATCGCGCGAGTGGGTCGTCGTCATGACTGTCTCCGATCGCCGCCTTCATCTGTCTCGCGACGGCGGCGGGCATGGCCTTCGTCGCATTGCTTGCATTCGGCCTTGCTGGCGGCCTGCACAAGCCGGAGTTGGCGTGAACAGATCCTAGAGCAAGCTCTATGCCGACCGCGGCGCCTCTATACGTCTCGCCAGGGCGCGAGCGCTCGCCGCGGTTGCGGTGCGTCTCACCGAACAGATTGTCTATCGTTCTGGCGCACAGTGTCACCGGGCGCTGCTCCGATGAGGCACGCCCAGCTTGCCTTTCGCTTACGCCCGCGCGGGGCGCGCTCAATGGCATGGAACTTGTGTGGTTCAGCGCCACGACGTCGGCAGGCGGCCCCGGGGCTCGGCCTGCGCCGCGCGTGCCGTGCGCTCCGACGAGGCTGTCTTGGCGTCGAACGGCGGAGCCCTGGCCTGTGCGGGCATGCGGCAGAGCGGAAAGATACCAAGCCGCGAGGACGGATCGAACCATGCGAGGACAACGGTATGTGGGTGGTGAAGATCGGGGGCGGCCTCAGTCACGAGCCGGCGCTGCGCAACTGGCTCACCGAGCTTGCCGAAGTGGGCGGGGGGCGCGTCGTGATCGTTCCGGGCGGCGGCGATTTCGTGGACAAGGTACGGCAGTATCAAGCCGAATGGCGCTTGGGCGAGTTGGCTGCGCACAACATGTGTTTGCTCGCCATGGCCCAGTATGCGGTGCTGATGCAAGACCTCGTGCCGGAACTCGTGCTTGCGTCGAGCGAGGCCAAAATCCGGCGAGCATTGCGCGACGGGCGCGTGGCCGTATGGGTGCCGACGGCCCTCATGTGCGACACGCCCGATGCGATGAGCAATTGGGATGCGAAGTCGGACAGCCTCGCCGCATGGCTTTCGACGATGCTCAATGCCGAGCGGCTCACGCTCGTGAAGGCGTGTGCGATCGATCCGGCCGAGCCGCTCGACTCGCATGCGCGCAGTGGGGTGGTCGACCCGCGCTTTATCGGCTACGTCAGCGACGCCAATTACGTGGTCGAGCTGTTCAGCAAGGACAACGTCGCGCTGATGCGCGATCGCCTCTTGAATGTGCCGGCCGCATGGGCCGGCGACCGGCCGGGCGGTGCGGGGGGTTAAGGGCGAGGGGCGCGCGGCCCTTCGTCCGCATATCGGCTCGGTTGGCGTTGCGCTACGGGCGCCCGACGGGCAGCCCGTTACCGCTTAGCGCGTTGCGATGTACATGGTGATTTCGAAGCCGAAACGCATGTCGGTGAAGCTAGGTGTCGTCCATTGCATCGATCGTCCCTCCATCCAGTGATTCGAAGAAGTCGCCGTCGGCGGCGCCGACGCCGTGCCGGTCGCCGATCGGCGTGCGAACGATGCAAGCTCTGTGCCGGGACATACGCCACGCGCGCGCGCGCCGAATGGGGCTTGCGTGAAGTGGGAACGACCACGGCCCGGCGCAACACTGTCGCGGAAATGCAGCAAAGTGTGCCACGCCACCCGCGGCGCCTCTGTCTGAACGAGATCCTCGATCGCGCGCGGAAACGGGGCACTCGCACATCGCGCACTGCGCGTTCACGATCTGCGATCGATAAGGCATCCGTTAAGTCTCGGGAATGAAATCGTGAATATTCAACAGGTATCGGCCTGCATACGATGACATCACGCGTTTCGTTTCCCATCGAGACGCACCTAGGTCAACTCCCAAGGACAGGCCATGAACGATTTCAGCAGGGCAGCCGTGCAGCCGGCCCGCACGCCGAGCGAGCGTTATGCCGCGGGTGTGCTGAAGTACCGCGAGATGGGCTATTGGCAGCCCGACTACGCGCCGAAGGACACCGACGTCATCGCGCTCTTTCGCATCACCCCGCAGCCGGGCGTCGAACCGGAGGAAGCGGCCGCCGCTGTCGCGGGCGAATCGTCGACGGCCACCTGGACCGTCGTCTGGACCGACCGGCTCACGGCCTGCGACATGTACCGGGCGAAGGCATACCGGATCGAACCGGTGCCGGGCGCGCCGGGCGCCGAGCCGCAGTACTTCGCGTATATCGCTTACGAGCTCGATCTGTTCGAGGAAGGGTCGGTCGCGAACCTGACGGCTTCGATCATCGGCAACGTATTCGGCTTCAAGCCGTTGAAGGCGCTGCGTCTCGAGGACATGCGCATACCTGTTGCCTACCTGAAGACGTTTCAGGGTCCGCCCACGGGCATCATCGTCGAGCGCGAGCGGCTCGACAAGTACGGCCGCCCGCTGCTTGGCGCGACGGTGAAGCCCAAGCTCGGTCTCTCGGGAAAGAACTACGGGCGCGTCGTCTACGAAGGACTCAAGGGCGGGCTCGATTTTCTGAAGGACGACGAAAACATCAACTCGCAAGCGTTCATGCATTGGCGCGATCGCTTTCTGTTTGCGATGGAGGCGGTGAACCGGGCCCAGGCGGAGACGGGCGAGGTGAAAGGCCATTACCTGAACGTGACCGCGGGCACGATCGAAGATATGTATGAGCGCGCCGAATTCGCGAAAGAACTCGGTTCGTGCATCGTCATGATCGACCTCGTCATCGGATGGACCGCGATTCAGTCGATGTCGCGCTGGGCGCGGCGCAACGACATGATCCTCCACCTGCACCGCGCGGGGCACGGCACCTACACGCGGCAACGCAATCACGGCATTTCGTTCCGTGTCATCGCGAAGTGGGTGCGCATGGCCGGCGTCGATCACGTTCATGCCGGCACGGCCGTGGGCAAGCTCGAAGGCGATCCGTTGTCGGTGCAGGGCTATTACAGCGTGTGTCGCGAGTCGCACAATGCGGCCGACCTCTCGCGCGGGATCTTCTTCGAGCAGCCGTGGGCCGGCCTGCGAAAGGTGATGCCGGTTGCCTCGGGCGGCATCCATGCGGGGCAGATGCACCAGCTCGTCGATCTTTTCGGCGACGACGCGATCCTGCAGTTCGGCGGCGGCACGATCGGTCATCCGGCCGGAATTCAGGCCGGTGCCATCGCCAATCGCGTGGCGCTCGAGGCAATGATCAAGGCACGCAACGAAGGGCGCGACATCGCGAACGAAGGGCCGGAGATTCTCGAGGCGGCGTCGCGCTTTTGCACGCCGCTCAAACAGGCGCTCGACGTATGGAAGGACGTGACCTTCAACTATGCATCGACCGATACGCCTGATTTCGCGGTCACGCCAAGCGTCGCCTGACGCGCACCGAACTCACACGAGGTCATTGCCATGCGAATCACACAAGGGACGTTTTCGTTCTTGCCCGATCTGACCGACGAGGAGATCGCCGCCCAGATCGACTATGCACTGAGTCAAGGCTGGGCCTGCTCGGTGGAATTCACCGACGACCCGCACCCGCGCAACACCTACTGGGAGATGTGGGGGCTGCCCATGTTCGATCTGCGCGATGCGGCCGGTGTCATGCAGGAAGTGCGGGCTTGCCGCACCACGTACCCGCATCTTTACATCAAGGTCAACGCGTTCGACGCCGTGCGCGGGTTCGAAACGATGCGCCTGTCGTTCATCGTGAATCGCCCCGCCGTGGAACCGGGTTTCCGTTTGACTAGAACCGAAGGCCGCGGCCGCATGCAGCACTACTCGATGACGAGTTACGCAACGAATGCCCCTGAGGGCGAGCGCTACGCGGAAAAAGACCGATGAACACGACGGAGAGTCCCACCCAACGGGAGGATGCGATGGCGGCAGCCGTTTGCGCGAGCAGCGTCGATCTAGCGGGCCTGTACCGCGATTCGGGCATCGCCGAGGTGCTGGACGACCTCGATCGCGATCTCGTGGGCCTCGTGCCCGTGAAGACGCGCATTCGCGAGATCGCGGCCTTGCTCATCGTCGAGCGGGCGCGCAGGCAATTGGACCTCGCGAGCGGCGCGCCGACGCTGCACATGTGCTTCTCGGGCAACCCCGGCACCGGCAAGACGACGGTTGCGCTGCGCATGGCCGAGGTGCTGCACCGGCTCGGCTACATCCGCCGCAATCATCTCGTGACCGTCACGCGCGACGATCTCGTGGGCCAGTACATCGGCCACACGGCGCCCAAAACGCGCGACGTGCTTAAGCGCGCCATGGGCGGCGTGCTCTTCGTCGACGAGGCCTACTACCTTTACCGCCCCGAGAACGAGCGCGATTACGGCCAGGAGGCCATCGAAATCCTGCTGCAGACGATGGAAAACCAGCGCGACGACCTGGTGGTGATTCTCGCGGGCTATGCCGCGCGCATGGACATCTTCTTTCAAAGCAACCCGGGATTGCGCTCGCGCATCGCCCATCACATCGAATTCCCCGATTACGAGGCGTCCGAATTGATCGCGATTGCGGAGCGCATGCTCGAGACGATGCACTACCGCTTCGACGACGCGGCACGCCAAGCGTTTGCCGAATACATCGCGCGGCGCAAGGCTCAACCGAACTTCGCCAATGCGCGCTCCGTGCGCAACGCGCTCGATCGCGCGCGGCTCAGGCAGGCGCGGCGCGTGTTCGCGGCATCGCTGGCGAGCGGCGCGCCAGTTTCGAGCGAGACGCTGATGGCGCTAGGCGCCGACGATATTCGCGCAAGCCGTGTGTTTGCTGCGCAGGACGAGCAGGCCGAGCAGGACGACGGCCAGGCGCATGCCGCTGCGCAGCGCGCCGCGCACGCCGGCGCACCGCCGCTCGGACACCGGATTTGAACTGCAGCAGGAGAGCGCCATGCAAGACGGACGTACGACCCTTTCGAAGTTCCTGATCGACACGCTCGATCGCCAGCCGTCTCCGGTGGCGGCGACCGGCCTGTCGGCCTTGTTGATCGACGTCGCCGCCGCGATCAAGACGATTTCTTCGACGCTCACGCGCGGCGCGCTCGGCGGCAATTACGGCGGTGCGCAATCGGTCAATTCGCACGGCGAGGAGCAACAGAAGCTCGATGTGGCGACCAACGAGATCTTCGTCCAGCACTGCGAGTGGGATGGTTTGCTCGCTGCGATGGTCTCCGAGGAAATGGAGACTGTCTATGCGATCCCATCCAAATATCCGCGCGGCGAGTATCTGCTCGCGTTCGATCCGCTCGACGGCTCGTCGAACATCGACATCAACGGGATCGTCGGCTCGATCTTTTCGGTCTTGCGTGCGACGGACGGCGCGAGCGACGAGTCCGGCTTCCTGCGCGCTGGCCGAGAGCAGGTCGCGGCCGGCTATGCCGTCTACGGACCGTCGACGATGCTGGTCCTCTCCGTCGGCAACGGCACGCACGGCTTCACGCTCGAGCGCGACGTCGGCAATTTCGTGCTTACGCATTCGGACATCCGCATCCCCGTGGAGACGAGCGAGTTCGCCATCAATGCGTCGAACGAGCGCTTCTGGGAAGCGCCCGTCAGGCGCGATGTCCAGGAGTGCAAGGACGGTCGCACGGGCTGCAGGGGGCGCGATTTCAACATGCGCTGGATTGCGTCGATGGTCGCGGAGGTCCATCGCATCTTGATGCGAGGCGGTGTCTTCATGTACCCGCGCGACTTCAAGAAACCATCGATGCCGGGCCGGCTACGGCTGCTTTACGAGGCCAATCCGATGAGTTTCCTGATCGAGCAGGCGGGCGGCGCGGCCACGACGGGACGCGAGCGCATTCTCGATGTCGTGCCGGGCGCGCTGCACGAGCGCGTGCCCGTGATTCTCGGCTCGCGCATCGAAGTGGAGCGTATCGCCCGCTATCACGGCGAATTCGATCGCGGCGAGGACAAGCCGTTCACGTCGCCGCTGTTTCAACCGCGTTCATTGTTCTTGCCCGAGACCCCCGCCTGACAGTGCCTGAGCGCGCCACTCGCCGAGCGGCGCCGATTCCAACGATTACACCGGAGACTGAACGCATGTCCGTCAAGCATCCGATCATCGCCGTGACCGGCTCGAGCGGCGCCGGCACGACGACCGTCATGAAGAGCTTTACGCATATCTTTCGCCGAGAGGGCATCAACGCGCAGATCGTCGAAGGCGATGCCTTCCACCGCTACGATCGCGCGGGCATGCGCACGGCGATGCAAGAGCATGAACGCGACGGCAAGCGCGACTTCAGCCACTTCGGGCCGGAGGCCAATTTGCTGCGGGAGCTGGAGGCGCTGTTCGCGAGCTACGGCCAAGAAGGCTGCGGGCGCTACCGGCACTACGTCCATGATGAAGGGGAAGCCGCGCAATTCGGTCAGGAAGCGGGCACCTTCACGCCTTGGGAGGAGATCGCCGCCGACACGGACTTGCTCTTCTACGAGGGGTTGCATGGGGCTGCCGTGGTCGCGGACGTGGAGGACGTGCAGATCGACGTTGCGCGCCATGCGGACCTGCTCGTCGGCGTAGTGCCGATCATCAATCTCGAATGGATCCAGAAGCTGCATCGCGACCAGACGCTGCGTGGCTATTCGCACGAGGCGGTGGTCGATACGATCTTGCGCCGGATGCCCGACTACGTGAATCACATCTGCCCTCAGTTCTCCCGCACGCACGTGAATTTCCAGCGCGTGCCGACCGTCGACACGTCGAACCCGTTCATCGCCCGCGAGATTCCGCAGCCCGACGAGAGCTTTGTCGTGATCCGCTTCGCGCGGCCAAGGGGCATCGACTTTCAATACCTGCTGACGATGCTGCACGACTCGTTCATGTCGAGGCCGAACGTGATCGTCGTGCCCGGCGGCAAGATGGGACTGGCGATGCAGTTGATCTTTACGCCGATGATTCTTCAATTGATGGATCGGCGCGCACGCGCATGAGCGTGCCATGCGCCCGGATTCGACACAAGGAGACACGCTCAGATGAATGCCGCAGCCGAACGTTTGCCTTCGTCAGAT
Source organism: Paraburkholderia sp. (assembly GCA_004322045.1). Taxonomy (GTDB): domain Bacteria; phylum Pseudomonadota; class Gammaproteobacteria; order Burkholderiales; family Burkholderiaceae; genus Trinickia. Next base: position 31,046 of record SCRN01000032.1, on the reverse strand, counting down.
ACCGCCCTCATGGCCAATGCACTGCGCATGCTCGCGGTCGATGCCGTGCAGGCGGCCAACTCGGGCCACCCGGGGATGCCGCTCGGGATGGCTGAAATTGCCGTCGCGCTGTGGGACCGGCATTTGCGGCACAACCCGCGCAATCCGCAGTGGGCCGATCGCGACCGCTTCGTGCTTTCGAACGGCCATGGCTCGATGCTGCTCTACGCCGTGCTGCATCTGAGCGGCTATGCGTTGCCGCTCGACGAACTCAAGCGCTTTCGGCAACTGCACAGCTTGACACCCGGTCATCCCGAAGCGGGGGTGACGCCCGGTGTCGAAACGACGACGGGGCCGCTGGGGCAGGGGCTCGCCAACGCGGTCGGCATGGCGCTAGCCGAGGCGCTGCTCGCTCGGGAGTTCAATCGTCCCGGCCACCGGATCGTCGATCACTACACGTACGCGTTCGTCGGCGACGGGTGCCTGATGGAAGGCATCTCACACGAGGCGTGCTCGCTTGCGGGCACGCTGCGGCTCTCCAAGCTGATCGTGCTGTACGACGACAACGGCATCTCCATCGACGGTCACGTGCAACGGTGGTTCGCCGACGACACGCCCGCGCGCTTCGAGGCCTACGGGTGGAACGTCGTTCGCGAGGTGGACGGTCACGACGTGAATGCCGTCGACCGCGCGATTGCAGCAGCCCGCGAGGCGAGCCGGCCGACGCTGATCTGCTGCAAGACGGTGATCGGCCGCGGCGCGCCGACGAAGGCGGGCACGCACGACGTGCATGGCGCGCCTTTGGGGGCGGCCGAAATCGCGGCGATGCGCCTCGCGCTCAACTGGCCGCACGCGCCATTCGTCGTGCCGCAACCGGTCTATGCGCTCTGGGACGCGAGCGTGCGGGGGGCACGGGACGAGGCGCAGTGGACGCAGCGCTTCGCCGCTTATCGCGAGCGCTATCCACGCGAGGCCGGCGAGTTCGAGCGGCGTATGTCGGGGGCGCTGCCGTCAACATGGCCGGACGCCGCGCGCATGCTCGTGCAGACGGCGCACGAGGCAGCGCAATCGGTGGCGACGCGCAAGGCCTCGCAAAACGCGATCTGTGCTTTGGCGGCGGCGCTCCCCGAACTGCTCGGCGGCTCGGCCGACCTGACGGGATCGAACCTCACGGACTGGCCGGCTTGCGTCGACGTGCAGGGCGGCGAGCATGGGCCGACAGGCGGCAATTATCTGCACTTCGGCGTGCGCGAGTTCGGCATGAGCGCGGCGATCAACGGCGTCGCGTTGCATCGCGGCTATTTGCCGTTCGGCGGGACGTTCCTGACGTTCTCCGACTACGCGCGCAATGCATTGCGGATGGCTGCGCTGATGAAGACACGTGCGATCTTCGTGTTCACGCACGACTCGATAGGACTCGGCGAAGATGGGCCGACGCATCAGTCGATCGAACATGCGGCGAGCTTGCGTCTCATCCCCGGGCTGGATGTGTGGCGGCCTTGCGATACGGTCGAAGCGGCTCAGGCCTGGGTCAGCGCGGTGCAGCGCGAGGGGCCGTCGTGCCTGCTGCTCTCGCGTCAATCGCTGCCGTTTTGCGCGCGAAGCCAAGAGCAGGTCGACGCGATCGCTCGCGGGGGCTACGTATTGCGCGACTGGGGACCGATCCACGCGGCCGACGGTCTCGCACACAGCGGCGGGGCCGAGCGAGCTGCGCGTCGCGTCGTGCTGATCGCGACGGGCTCCGAAGTCGCGCTCGCGCTGGCGGCGGTTGCGCCGTTGGCCGAGAAGGGAATCGCCGCGCGCGTGGTATCGATGCCGGCGACGACCGTGTTCGATCTTCAGCCGCCCATGTATCGCGTCGCGGTACTGCCGGCGGGTGTGCCTCGTGTCGCCGTCGAAGCCGGTGTGACGGCGCCGTGGCGGCAGTATGTCGGTTTGGAAGGAGAAGTAGTCGGCGTCGACCGGTTCGGCGAGTCGGCGCCTGCTTCAGCGGTCTACGCCTACTTCAACCTGACGCACGAGGCCGTGGTCGATGCGGCCGTTCGCGCCGCCTCGCGAGCGTGATGGCTTGGCGCGATCCGGCGCGCGGGCGCCGGATTCATGCGTCGAAGGTCCCATCATGCGACAGGCGGATATGCAGCCTATGCATCTTGCGGTATAGCGTGTTGCGGCTGATGCCGAGTGCCTTGGCGACATTGCTCACGTTCCACCGATGTTCGTCGAGCATCGCCAGCACCGTCTCGCGCTCGTTCAACTGTATCGCGTTCAGCCCGGTGATATCGGCATCCTCGGCCAGATGAGGGAGTGCCTCGGGGCCCGGCGCGGGCGGGGGCGCCTTGGCCTCTGGCGCCGCCGCGCGCGGCCCTTGCATCAGCTCGGGCGGCAGATGCGCGCATTGGATCGGCTGCCCATCGGACAGCGCAATCGCCATTTGCAGGATGTGACGCAACTGGCGGATGTTGCCCGGCCACGCGTATTCGAGCAGCGCGCGCCGCGCTTCGACCGTCAATTCGGGCGGATCCTCGGTCTCGCGTTCGAGCAGATGCAAAATGAGCGGCAGTTTGTCGGCGCGCTCGGCGAGCGGCGGGAGATTGATCTCGATGCCTTTGAGCCGGTAGTAGAGATCCTCGCGAAACTGTCCGGTCTGCACGAGTTCGAGCAGATTGCGGTGGCTCGCGCTGATCAACTGAAAGTCGACCTTCACGGTTGTTTCCGCACCAAGGGGCGAGACTTCGTGCGATTCGATCACGCGCAGCAGCCGCGCCTGCAACGCGAGCGGCATGTCGCCGATTTCGTCGAGAAACAGCGTTCCGCCGTTGGCCTGAACGATTTTCCCGCGCCGCCCTTCGCGCTGTGCGCCCGTGAATGCCCCCGCGCGATAGCCGAACAGCTCGCTCTCGATCAGGCTTTCGGGCAACGACGCGCAGTTGACGGGCACGAACGGCCCATTCGCAAGCGGGCTGATGCTGTGTAGCGCTTGTGCGAACACATCCTTGCCGGTGCCGGTTTGCCCGCGCACGATGATCGGAATCTTGCGCTGGATGACGCGCGCGGCGAGTTGGATCTGCGAGGCCATGCGCGGATCGCCGAACTCGAGATGGGAGATCTTGTCGAGCCGGCCCGCGGGGGCGGCCGTCTCGCGTGCGGGACGGCGCGTGGCCGGTGCAGCCGCCGCTTGCGGCGCAATGATTCGTGCGGTGCGCGCGGCACTCGTCTTTTGCGGCGTCTGCGCGATCAGGAAGAAGCGGTTCGTGCCGTTCGCGCTGTAGACCGTGATCGGATGGAACGAGCCGCGAATGCTGCGTGCGATCATGTCCTCGATCGAGGCGTTGAACGCTTCGTTGATGGGTTTGCCGCGCAACTCGTCGAGCGAGCGATGGCCGAGCTGGAACACTGCGCTGCGGTTGGCCGCGAGAACGACGCCGTCGTCGTTGACGGCGAGCGTCCCGCCATGGAGCGTACCGACGAATTCGGGGCGGCTGTGGAACTGGATGATGTTGACATCGCGAAACCGGGCGCTCATGAGCCGGTTCTCGATCATCTGCCGGGACATGCCCACGAGCACGAGCGAATGTTGCTGCAGCAGCTTCGAACGGCTCGTGACGTCCAACGCGCCGGCAATCTCGCCGCGCTCGTCGAAGATCGGCGCGGCGGTGCAGGTGAGCGACGTATAGCGCGGAAAGAAATGCTCGTGCTGGCGCACGGCGATGCAATCGCGCTCGGCGATGCAGGTGCCCATGCCGTTCGTCCCCGCTTCGCGTTCGCTCCAGAGTGCGCCGACGCGCAGCCCGTCGGCGCCGATGGCTTGCGCGAACGGGACGGACGACACTTGATGAACGATCAGGCCATCGGCGTCGACGAGCACCACGGCCAGTTCGGGATCGGCGAGCTGTTGATAGAGCGTCGTCATTTCGAGCTTGGCGCACGCGATCAAATCGCCCACGGCCTCGCGGCGCGCAGTCAACTCGTAATCGGTCAGCACCGGAGGCATGACGAACCGCCCCGGGTCGAGACGGAACTCGTTGACGCAGCGCGTCCACGACAGCGCGACGGACTCGCTCATCGAATGCGGATGGTGATTGACGACATCTAGCACGTCGCGCACGTGCGAGCTGCTGTCGGCGACCAATGACATGGGGTTGTCTCCAAGGCGTGCGACTCGCGCAACCGCACTGCGGTTGCGTCGTTTCACCGCTCTGTACTTAACGTTTATCCCCTTGCACCACGGTTTCTGCTGCCCGCGTGTGCGGCGGCTCGAATCCAGGCTGCATTGTTATCGCTAACGATGTGCCGTGCCAACTGCGAAAACTTTACCCTCGATGGCGCAGCTGTTCAATAAGAAGTCGCATTAGGTAGATGCATAAGTGCGTGATTTAGGCTTACCTGACGTCTGGCAGGCGGAGCGCATCCGTTAGATGAAAGTGACGATCGATTGGCCGGCCGTGCGCCGCGGCGGCCACAGGATGGCGAGCCCCGTTACTTGGCGGCCGTCATGGCCTGTGTGCCCAGTCCGCAGGCCCGGTACGCCTTCGCCTGAAGCGCTCGGAAGTCTTTGCCGCGCGCACGCGCATGATCGGTCCGGAACTCCGCGCCGCCTTCGCCGCCGAGCGACGCGTAGCGGGCGAACGTCGACTCGTCCACGAACTGGTCGTAATTGAGCGCGGCGGCCATCTTGTCCACCACGCACGAGCACTTATAGATGTTCGCGAACTCGTGGCCGTTCTCGTCCATGCAGCTCAACACATACTCCACGCGGCCTTGCGTGGGATAGTTGTTGGCCGGCGGACTATTGGCGCTGACGCTCGCTGCCTCGTCGCCTGCCGCCCAGGCCGGGGCGGAAACGGCCGCCGAGATGGCGGCGAAGCAACCGAGCGCCATCATGGCGCAACGCATCAATCTCATCACGATCTCCTCGCTCAAAGCACAGGACCTTCGGCTACCGATGCGCGATGGCACCCTCTCACCCTCTAACAGGTTTCGTGCCAGTCGGCCCGAGCGTGCGCTGCCCCGCGCAACCGAGCGCAAGCGGCCGGTGCGCTCGATCGGGCAGGGTGACACAGTGCGCCATCGCGCGGCCGCGCCTGCGCACAATGTGCGGCATCAGCCTAGCCCGGCCGCGGCGGCGCGCGCCTCCTCGAACGCTTGCGCGTACCCGAGATAGAGCGGGCTGCCCCCGGTGCGCATCCGGACGAACAAGCGATGCTCCACCTGATATTTGACGTTGCCGATCGCGAGCGCGCCGATACCTATCGGTCCGGCGTCCCCATTGGAGCCGATCGGCTTGCCGTCGTTCATGACGTTCACGCCGGCAATGCCCTCCGGCGCCACTGCGCTCACATCGGCGGCGATCAACAGGCGTCGTGCGTGGGCGAGATCGTCGGTGCTGGCTATCTGGATGCCGGCAGTGGAGGTCGATAGCAGTATTTCGGTGTCGGCGAGCGCGTTTCGCAGTTCCGTGACGGACGCCGTGCTGGCCGCAGTCGTCATGATTGCCAGGCGCTCGTTGATTTCGTCGCTGACCTGTCTCGCACGCGCGAGCGAATGGTGGCTTGCGATGGTGACATCTGCGCCCAGCGAGGCCGCCATGGCCGCGGCGGTGCGCCCGACCGCGCCGGTTCCGCCGAGGATCAGCACCCGTTTGCCGCCGAGCTCCATCGCATGCGTGCGGTTCAAATGACACTCGGCGAGCGCAACCAGGGCGGCCGCAGTCGTATAGGACCCACTCGGATCGGCGAACACGGAGACCTCGAACGGCGGCACCATGGCCGTGCGCGCGATCTCGAGCATGTCGGCCGCGAGCATCGCATCGCGCCCGCCGATGAAGATGCCCGTGCGCGAGACCCCCTTTGGCCCACGCGAGAAGATGGCGTCCTGCGTGAGGCTCATGACCATCGGCGCTTGGACGTTGCAGTAAGGGACGATGACTTGATAGCCCGCATCGGCGGCCATGTTGACGTCGAAGGGGCTTATCTGCGGCGCAGTCGTCAGCATGTGCAGGATATAGGGCCTTTCGGTGGCTTCTCGCATGTCGGCTGACTCGTGTCGTTGGGCTTGGCGTGCAGGACGAAGCTAAGCAGGTGCTATACCAGGCGCTTGGGGTATCGCATGCGGCGCGGCTCATTGCACGGGGCTTCGCCGGTTCGAAGGCGCGTGCTTGCACCGAGGGGCCGGCTCGCTCCGCTCACTCGCGTTGCACCGTGCGCAAACATGCCGGGCGTGTCATCGCGGAATTGACACAGTATGTCTCGCGCAGGGCGTGCCCGGCCGCCACAGGCTTTGCTGCGCCGCGGCGGGGAAATGTCCTGCGCGAGTCTTTGCTGCGTTTCTCGCAACGACGCTCGGCCGCAAATGCGCATGCCTAAAGGCCACGCTCTTTCAAGCCCATTTCGATGACGCGTGCGGCACCGCACACCGGCATGGAATGTGCGTTGTGGCTGCTCACGCCAATGAAGCCTACCCCCGAAGAGGACGACAGCGTAATTCGTTACCCGCATTCGAGAGAGCGCGCCCGATGCGATCAGGTAGCGTGGGTCATTCGTTCGTGAGTTAGACAGCAAGACAAATTCTGGAGGAGCAATGAACTTACGCACCATGGTTCTGGGGCTCGCGATGCTTGCATCAGGGGCCTTCACGACACTCGCGGCACACGCGGATCCCGATCTCGACCGGTTGATGAAGAACCCTGCGAACTGGGCATCGCAGGCAGGCGATTACGCCAATCACCGCTATAGCCCCCTGAAGCAGATCAACGCCTCGAACGTCAAGAACATGCAAGTGGCTTGGACGATGTCCACGGGCGTGTTGCGCGGTCACGAAGGCTCGCCGCTCGTCGTGGGCGACACGATGTACATCCACTCCCCGTACCCGAACAAGGTCATCGCGGTCAGCTTGAAAGATCAGACGTTCAAGTGGATGTATCAGCCGCAGCAGGACGATCAGACGGTGTCGGTGATGTGTTGTGACACCGTCAACCGCGGGGTTGCGTATGGAGACGGGAAGATCTTCCTGCAGCAGGCCGATACGACGCTCGTCGCGCTCAACGCGAATACGGGCGATGTCGTATGGACCGCGAAGAACGGCGATGCGAAGAAGGGCGAGACGAATACGAACGCGCCGCACGTCTTCGGCGATAAAGTCCTCACCGGCATTTCCGGCGGCGAGTTCGGCGTTCGCGGCCGCATCATCGCGTACGACATCAAGACCGGCAAGCCCGCGTGGACGGCCTACAGCACGGGGCCTGACAACGAGATTCTGTTGGATCCAGACAAGACGATGACCTGGACCGACGGCAAGATGATGCCCGTTGGCCGAGATTCGTCCGTGAAAACCTGGAAGGGCGATCAGTGGAAGCTCGGTGGCGGCACCACGTGGGGTTGGTATGCGTGGGACCCGAAGCTCAATCTCGTCTACTACGGCTCGGGCAACCCCGGAACGTGGAACCCGACGCAGCGGCCAGGCGACAACAAGTGGTCGATGACGATCTTCGCGCGCGATCTGAACACGGGCATGGCGAAATGGGTCTATCAGATGACGCCGCACGATGAGTGGGACTACGACGGCGTCAACGAGATGATTCTGGCCGACCTCACGATCAAGGGGCAGCAGGTGCCCGCGATCGTTCACTTCGACCGCAACGGCTTTGCCTATACGCTCAATCGTGTGACGGGCGAGCTCCTCGTCGCGCAGAAGTACGACCCGGCCGTCAATTGGGCCGATCACATCGACATGAAGAGCGGCAAGCCCGTTCGGAACGTGGCGTATTCGACGCAGGCGGCGGGCGCGGATCACAACGTGAAGAACATTTGCCCGTCCGCACTCGGGACGAAGGATGAGCAGCCGGCGTCGTTCGATCCGAACTCGAAGCTCTTTTTCGTGCCGACGAACCATGTCTGCATGGACTACGAGCCGTTCGAAGTGGACTACACCGCCGGTCAGCCGTATGTCGGCGCCACGCTCTCGATGTACCCCGGTCCGAAGGACCCGGGCGTGGGCGGCGTGAACCAGGGCAAGACCGTCGAGAACGCGATGGGCAACTTCATCGCGTGGGATGCGGCCAAGGGCAAGATCGTCTGGTCCAAGCCCGAGAAGTTCTCCGTGTGGTCGGGCGCGTTGACGACAGCGGGCGACATCGCCTTCTACGGCACGCTCGAAGGCTATTTGAAAGCGGTCGACCTGAAGACGGGCAAGGAGCTTTGGAAGTTCAAGACGCCCTCGGGCATCATCGGCAACGTCTTCACCTACGAGTACGAAGGCAAGCAGTACGTGGGCGTGTACTCGGGCATTGGCGGTTGGGCCGGTATCGGTCTCGCGGCCGGGCTGAAGAAGTCCACCGAGGGCCTGGGCGCCGTGGGCGGCTATCACGAACTCGCGAAGTACACCGCGCTGGGCGGCACGTTGTTCGTGTTCGCGTTGCCCGAGAAGAGCTGACGGCATGGACGGGCGTTGCGCGCGGGACGCGAGAGCGGTGCGTGAGCCCGCCGCAACGTTCGAACGAGTAACCGAGTTGTATCCGCCCGCGGCGCGCTGCTCGTAGGGGTGAGCGTCGCGGGCTATGACGACATATCGAAGGAGACGTTTGTATGAGAGGCCGTTCAATCCTGTTGCTGACGACAATCGGCGCCATCGTCGCTTTGCCCGTTGTCTTTGCTCAGAATCAGCCGGCGCTGGCGCAGCAGGTGGCGTACAAGGTCGTCGATGGCAACAAGGTCGACAAGCGTACGTTCGAGGGCTGGCACACCTGGCGCGCGCTCGATTGCGAGCGCTGCCACGGGGCGCAGCAGCAGGGCCTCGTCGGCCCCTCGTTGGTCGACGCGTTGAAAGTCATCGACGAAAACGAGTTCAAGCGCACGATTTTCGGCGGCCGTCTCGCCAAGGGAATGCCCGACTTCAGTTCGAGTCCCAGAATGCAAAAGCACTGGGAGGATCTCTATACGTATCTGAAGGGCCGTTCCGACGGAAAGATCCAACCCGGCGACCTGACCTTGATGGATAGCCAGTGATGCAAGCGCCGCGACCGACCCGGAGGTTCCCGATGAGATCGAGCAAACGAATGTCCGCGCATGTCGCGCTATCGGCTGCCGCGCTCTGCTGCGCGGCGCTCGCGAGCGCGGCCGTGCGCGCGGATGGGCCGGCGCTGCCGAACAACGACGGCGCCGACGGTGTGCTTCGCGTCTGCGCCGATCCGGACAACATGCCCCTTTCAAACGACAAGGGCGAAGGCTACGAGAACAAGATCGCGAGCGCGATGGCGCACGATCTCGGCTACAAGGTCGAGTTCACTTATTTCCCACAGCGCATCGGGTTCGTCCGTCATACGCTGCGCGAGAAAATATCCGATAACGGGCGCTACAAGTGCGACCTCGTCGTCGGTGTGCCCAAGGGCTACGATCTGACCTCCACCACGCATCCGTATCTGCGTTCCACCTATGCGATGGTGCTGCCGAACAAGCCCGAATTTGCGAACGTCAAGACGCCCGACGATCTCCTTGCGCTGCCGCCCGACGTGCTTCATAAGCTGCGTTTCGGAATCTTCACGCAAACGCCGGCCGTCGATTGGTTGCTGGCCCACGGTCTCATCGACCAGGCGCACTCGTACCAGATTCAATCGGGCGACACCCACGTTTATCCGGGTGAGATCGTCGAGCACGACCTTGCCGCGGGCGATATCGACGTCGCCTTTCTCTGGGGGCCGATTGCCGGTTACTTTGCGAAGCGGGCTGGCGACAGCGTGCGGATCGTGCCGTTTCCGCCGCAAAAGGACATCCGCTTCGACTATCAAATCTCGATGGGCGTGCGCTACGGCGAGAAACCATGGCACGACAAGATCGATCAGTGGATCGGCAGCCATCAGGACAAAATCGACGCCATCCTGACGAGCTATGACGTGCCGTTGCTCAGGCCCGTCGAATCGGCCGGCAGCCAAGCATCGGGCGGATCGCAATGACCGCGCGAGGCGGTGCCGTGCCGCGCCGGTCGCGGCTTGCCGCGCTTGCCGGCGTGTGCCTTCTCGCGCTCGGCGCGGTGCACGCGGCGCATGCGGCCGATGCCGCGGCCTCCGCAGATGGCGCAGCGAAGCCGTCGCCGAATATCACGCCTGCCGAGCAGCTGATCTTCACGACCGACCACATGCGTGGCGTCGCACCGCAAACGGAGCTCGATTATGCGATGGTCGCCTCGGGCAGCGAAGCGCAGGGCAGTGCACAAGGCGGTCCCTCCGGCGCTGCGACCGGTGCGGATGTCGTGCGCGTGCTCGTCAACAGCGCGGGCAATACGAAGAGCGACGCCCAGGTGTCGGACCATAGCGGCGCAGTCACGCTGCCGACGGAAGGCATGCCCTGCAACCCCGTCATCCTCTATTTCCTCGAGCGCGATATCAGCGAAATGTCGGCGCTCACCGGCGGGCAGCGGCGCTATTTCCAAAAGCGCCTGCGCTTGGCGCTGGCCGAGGGGCCGAAGATTACGCCGTCGATGAGCCTCATCGGCGGCAAATCGGTCGCCGTCCGTCGTATCGTCGTGCAGCCCTACCTTCATGATCCGAACGCCCAACGATTCGCGCGTTATACGGGTAAGCGCTATACGTTCGAGATTGCGGACGCGCTGCCGGGACAGATTGCGCAAATCCGCACCGAGGTTCCGGGGGCAGACGGAGATTTCGCGCATCCGCTTCGAACCGAGACGCTGACGTTCCAGGCTGCCGTGCGCAAGCTGGGCGGAGCTGCATCGGCCCCCGCCGCCACGCCAACCGCAGCGCCGAGCGCAAGCCGCTGAACGCAAGCCGCTGAACTCGTGCTGCCGGCGCGAGGCCCGGCTTCGCCCGATTTCGCCTGCCAACGAAGAGTCGCATGGCCGTCAACTTCATTCGCGCGCTGACTTTGCGTCAGCTGCAGATCTTTATCGTCGCGAGCCGCCACTCGAGCTTCGCGCGCGCGGCCGAGGAATTGCATCTGACGCAGCCCGCGATATCGATGCAGATTCGTCAGTTGGAAGATGCCATCGGGCTCGCGCTTTTCGAGCGCGTCGCGCGGCGGCTGATGCTGACGGAGGCCGGCGAGCGCCTGACGCACCACGCCAGCCGCATCCTGGGCGAGATCAAGGATGCAGAAGACGCGATGATGTCGTTGCAGTTGGCGGACAGCGGCTCGATCTCGGTGGGTATCGTCAGTTCGGCGACGCATTTCGCCCCCAAACTGCTCGCGCTCTATTCGCGCCAGTATCCGAAAGTCGACGTCCATTTCTCGGTGGGCAATCGCGAATCGCTGCTGCGCCTGTTGCAGGACAACGCAATCGACTTGGCGTTGATGGGGCGCCCGCCCGCCGAGTTGGATGCGCTCGTGGAGCCGCTCGCCCGCCATCCGCAGGTGGTAATCGCGCCCAGCGATCATCCGCTTGCGAGCGCGCGCCGTTTCGATCTGCAAGAGTTGCGCGGCGATACGTTCTTGCTGCGCGAGCCGGGGTCGGGCACGCGCATGGCGGCAGAGGAGATGTTCCGGCAGCACCTGTTCATTCCGAAGAAGATCGTCACGCTCGGCAGCAACGAGACGATCAAGCAGGCCGTCATCGCTGGCATGGGCGTGAGCCTGATCTCGCTGCATACCCTTCAATTGGAACTGCGCACCGCAGAACTCGCGTTGCTCGACGTGAATGGCACGCCGATCGAACGCACCTGGCAGATCGTTCATATGCGCTCGAAGCAGCTATCGCCCACCTGCAAAGTGTTTCGTCACTTTCTGCTCGATGAGGCCGCACCGTACCTGCAGCGCGAATACACGCCGTTGCTCGAGCGCAGCCCGCCTCCGATCAGGAAGCCTTAATCGAGAGCAAAGAAAAAGTGAATGTTCAAGGGATATCGCGCCGCTTAATCTAGGGCCTCACATCGGGTTAGAGAGGCATGTCGGCGATGAAAGCGCGCCTTATCACCTTCGATCTCGACGGCACCTTGTTCGACACGGCGCCCGAGATCGCGCTCGCAGTCAATCGCACGCTCCACGCGTACGGATACGGGCCGATCGAGCTCGGCGCAGTCACCGGGTTCATCGGGAACGGCATGCAAGCGCTCATGCGGGAGGTGCTCGCCAGCGTCGTGGTCGACCGCGTGGTCGCGCTCGATGCGGTGATGCCCGTGTTCGTCGAGCATTACGACGCCACCGCCGGTTCGACCGCACAGCCTTATCCGGGTGTGCCGGACGCGCTCGAGACATTGAAATCCGCGGATATTCACCTCGCCGTCGTCACGAACAAGGAGCGCAAGTTCGCGCTGCGCCTGCTGGAAAACGCCGGTTTGGATAGCTATTTCGACGTGGTGCTCGGCGGCGACAGCCTGCCTTACAAGAAACCGCATCCGCTGCCCATTCGCTATTGCATCGACCGTCTGAACGTGCCCGCGCAAGCGGCCGCCCACCTGGGCGATTCGCGCACCGACGTGGAATCTGCGCATCGTGCCGGCGTTGCCGCGTGGGCGGTGCCATACGGCTACAACTACGGCGAACCGATCGAAGATGCGCATCCGGACCGGGTGTTCGCATCGATTGCAGAGATGGCCGAACACGTCGTCTCACTGCATTGAGGCATTTCACAGGAGACTTCCATGGCACTCATCTCACTGCGCCAACTGCTCGACCATGCGGCAGAGCACGACTACGGCGTGCCTGCATTCAACGTCAATAATCTCGAGCAGATCCAGGCGATCATGGAGGCTGCGGAGGACACGCAAAGCCCGGTCATTCTGCAGGCGTCGGCGGGCGCGCGCAAATATGCGGGCGAGCCGTATTTGCGCCACATGGTGCTGGCTGCAATCGAAGCGCATCCGGACATCCCCGTCGTGCTGCATCAGGATCACGGTGCGAGCCCGGCCGTCTCTCAGATCGCGATCCGTTCGGGCTTTTCCAGCGTGATGATGGATGGCTCGCTCGAAGACGACATGAAAACGCCGGCGAGCTACGACTACAACGTGCGTGTCACGCGCGCCGTCTGCGAGATGGCGCATGCGGTCGGCGTCTCGGTCGAGGGCGAGCTGGGATGCCTCGGTTCGCTCGAGACGGGAGAGGCCGGCGAGGAAGACGGCGTGGGCGCGGCGGGCAAGCTTTCGCACGACATGCTGCTGACCGATCCTGCTCAGGCGAAAGACTTCGTCGAACGCACGGGCGTCGACGCACTCGCCATAGCCATCGGCACCTCGCATGGCGCATATAAGTTCACGCGCAAGCCGAGCGGGGACATTCTCGCGATCGACCGTATCGGGCAGATCCACACACACATACCCGACACGCATCTCGTGATGCACGGCTCGTCGTCGGTGCCGCAGGAGTGGCTCGAGATCATCCGGCGCTTCGGCGGCGAGATCAAAGAGACGTACGGCGTGCCGGTCGAAGAGATTCAGCGCGGCATTGCCAGCGGGGTGCGCAAGGTCAACATCGACACGGATATCCGTCTCGCGATGACCGGCGCGATGCGACGACTCTTCGCCGAGCAGCCTGAGGAATTCGATCCGCGCAAGGCATTCGCGGCGGCCAAGAAGGCTGCGCGCGGCATTTGCGTCACACGCTTCGACGCATTCGGCTGCAGCGGGCAGGCGTCCATGATCAAGCCGGTTTCGCTCGAACGAATGGCGCAATCGTACGGCGCCAGAACGTAAAGCCACGGTGCAGGCGGGCGCGAATCGATTTTCTTTCGTTCCCAGGCAAGCGATCACCTGCCTCGCACGGTTCACCAGATCGAGAATCGCCGAAGCCGCGCGGCAAGAACCGCGATGGCGCGGCACGCACAGAGGAAAGGCAGATGCAAGCATTGATCTTCGACGTCGACGGGACGATGGCGGATACCGAGGCGGCCCATTGCGAGGCGTTCAACGCCGCGTTTGCGCAAGTCGGTTTGAACTGGCATTGGGATGAACGCCTCTATGGGCGCTTGCTCCACGTGGCGGGCGGCAAGGAGCGCATCGGTCATTATTGGCGCTGCCTCGAGCCCGAGGAGGCAGCGGGCGGCGCAATCGCCGAGACCATCGAGGCGGTTCATGCGATCAAGACGCACTACTACGTCGAGCGCGTGCGCGGCGGCGCGTTGGCGTTGCGGCCGGGTATTCGGCGTTTGATAGAAGAAGCGAGCGCGGCCGGCTTGGCGCTGGCGATCGCCACGACCACGACGCCCGATAATCTCGACGCGCTGCTGTGCCCGGCGCTCGGATCGTCCTGGCGCGAGCGGTTCTCCGCCATATGCGATGCGTCGACTGCGCCGGCGAAGAAGCCCGCCCCCGACGTGTATTACGCTGCGTTGCGCGAACTCGGTTTGCCGGCAGCCGAATGCCTTGCGCTGGAAGATTCGGAGAACGGACTGCGTGCGGCGCGCGCGGCAGGAATTCCGACGTTGATCACGACCACTGCCTACACCGCGCGACAGCGTTTCGACGGCGCGCTGTGCGTGCTGCCTCACCTGGGCGACCCGGACCAGCCGCTGCCGCACGGCATGGCCGAGACGGAGCAGGGCTGGGTGGACCTAGACGTGCTGCGGCGCCTGCATGCCAATCAACGCAATGCTTTTGCGTGATAGGCGATGTGCTCGCCGATGAAACTGGCGATGAAGTAATAGCTGTGGTCGTAGCCGGAGCGCAGATTCAGTTCGAGCGGGTGTCCCGTTGCGTCGCAGGCTGCGCGCAACAGCTCGGGCTTTAACTGCTTGTCCAGGAATTCGTCGCCGCTGCCTTGATCGATCCGTAGTGGCAAGCGTCTGGCCCCGGCCTTGACGAGCTCCACCGCGTCGTAGTCTTTCCACGCTTGCCGATCGTCGCCGAGATAGGCTGTGAACGCCTTTTCGCCCCAAGGCACTTGGCTTGGCGCGACGATCGGCGAAAACGCCGACACGCTGCGATAGTGTGCCGGATTGCGCAGCGCGATGGTCAATGCGCCATGCCCGCCCATCGAGTGCCCGCTGATCGAGCGCGCCTGCGTGACCGGAAACCGCGCTTCGATCAGTGCCGGGAGTTCGTCGACGACGTAGTCGTACATGCGGTAATGCTTGGCCCACGGTTGCCGCGTAGCATTGACATAGAAGCCGGCGCCTTTGCCGAGATCGTAGCTCGGATCGTCGGCCACCTCGTCGCCGCGGGGGCTCGTGTCCGGCGCGACGATGACGAGCCCGTGCTCCGCTGCGTAGCGTTGAGCGCCACTTTTCGTAATGAAGTTCTGCTCGGTGCAGGTGAGACCAGAGAGCCAGTACAGAACCGGGCAGGGCTGGCCGCTCAAGGCCTCGCTCGGCAAGTAGATGGCGAAGCGCATCTCGCACTGAAGGGTGGAGGAGGCATGCGTCCACACTTCCTGGTATCCCTCATGACAAACGTGTTGCTCAACGCGTTCCATATCGATCAAGCCTCGCGGTAGGTGCCTTTGGCCTTGGCCGCATGAATGGCCAAGAGGTCCATCAGTGCAGGACTCAGGCAGTCGTACGGCTCGAGTCCTTTCTCTCGCAGCGTCTTGCGCACGTCGGCCATCGCGGACGGCGGCGTGCCGTTTTCGATGATGGACGAGACGAATGCGGCGAAACCAGGGCCGTCCCAGCCGGCGTCCTTCGACAGCTCCGTATGAATGAAGTCGAGCCCGTAGAACGCATGGTCCTTGTTCTCGATGCGCCCGAACAAGTGCTTGCCGCAACCGGTGCAGGCATGACGCTGAATTAGCGCCGATTCGTCCACGACCTTGAGCTTTTCGCCGTGTGCCGTCACGGTCAGCTTGTCGCGCGGCACGACGCCCACGACCGAAAATAGGGCGCCGGCGGGTTTCCAGCACTTCGTGCAGCCGCACGCGTGATTGAACAACACCTGCGAATCCACGCGCACCTCCACGGGATCGGTTGCACATGAGCATCGCAAGGTACCGCCTTTGAAATCGCTCGCGCCCTTCTGAATGCCGTGGTCGACGCTAGGGTGAATTGCCGTGGTCATGACCTGTCTCCTGGTTGGGGTCAGTTGTTGTCGTTCGCGATCAATAGTGAACGACGGTGCGGATCGACTTGCCTTCGTGCATCAGATCGAACGCTTCGTTGATCTCGGCGAGCGATTTGGTGTGGGTGACGAACGGTGCGAGTTGGATCTTCCCGGCCATGGCGTCTTCGACCATGCCGGGCAATTGCGAGCGCCCCTTGACGCCGCCGAACGCGGTGCCGAGCCAGCGGCGGCCGGTGACGAGTTGGAACGGACGTGTCGAAACTTCTTGACCCGCACCAGCGACGCCGATGATGACCGACTGGCCCCAGCCGCGATGGGCGCATTCGAGCGCCGCGCGCATGACGTTGACGTTGCCGATGCATTCGAAGCTGTGGTCGACGCCCCAGCCCGTCATCTCGACGATTACTTGCTGAATCGGCTTCTGGTGGTCTTTCGGGTTCACGAACTCGGTCGCGCCGAATACGCGTGCGAGATCGAACTTGCCCGGGTTCGTATCGACTGCGATGATGCGGCCGGCTTTGGCCAGCTTGGCGCCTTGGATTACGGCCAAGCCGATGCCGCCCAAGCCGAATACGGCCACCGAGTCGCCTTCCTGCACCTTCGCGGTGTTCTTGACCGCGCCCAATCCGGTCGTGACGCCGCAGCCGAGCAGGCACACCTGCTCGGGGTTCGCATCGGGGTTGATCTTGGCCAGCGAGACTTCGGCCACGACCGTGTATTCGCTGAACGTCGAGCAGCCCATGTAGTGATAGACCGGCTGGCCGTTGTAGCTGAAGCGCGTCGTGCCGTCGGGCATCACGCCTTTGCCCTGCGTGGCGCGCACCGCCACGCACAAGTTGGTCTTGCCGCTCTTACAGAAGAGACACTCGCCGCATTCGGCCGTGTAGAGCGGGATCACGTGATCGCCGGGCTTGACGGTGGTCACGCCTTCGCCGACCTCCATCACGATGCCTGCGCCTTCGTGACCGAGCACGGCGGGGAAGATGCCTTCGGGATCGTCGCCCGAGAGCGTGAAGGCGTCGGTATGGCAGACCCCCGTGTGCGTGATCTTCACGAGCACCTCGCCCTTACGCGGCGGTTCGACGTCGATCTCGACGATTTCGAGGGGTTTGCCGGGCCCGAATGCAACGGCAGCACGTGATTTCATGTCAGTCCTTTGAGCAAAAGAGGGCAAACTCAGCCGGCGCGATCGGCGGCCGCTGAATCCGTTCAACGAAGATATGAGCGCACGAGGGACACGACGTCATCGATCGATCCTTGCTGTGCACCGTTTGCTTGCGCGACATGCGAAAACTCTTCTCGTAAGTGGCTTTCGAGGACACCAGCCATCAACCCGTTGATGGCGCCGCGCACGGCGGCGATCTGCTGAAGAATCGGACCGCAGTCGGCACCTTCCTCGAGCGCGCGCTCGAGCGCGTCGATCTGTCCTTTCACGCGGCGCACGCGAGCCAGGACGCGCTTTTTCTCTGCTGCGGTGTGTGGCATTTTTCTCGCTATCGGAACTGGGGTACAGTATAAAGTAGCATACTGGGCGGCAGTATGAAAGCCGCAAGTTGAAACAAGCGCTGCAGCCTGTTCGATGACACACTGTGTCCCGCGGGCGGGCTTGCCGTTTGCACCTGCGTTGCATCGTACGTGGTGGTGCGCGGTGGCGAGTGAAGGGGCGTCGGGCGAGCCGATCGAGACGGTGCTGATGGGGGATTTGAGGATCGACGTGCCCGAGTCGCAGCTCGGGCCGTTCAGGTAGGCGGGGGGCGAGCGCCGTATATTCCAGCAAGCGTGTTGCAACGGCGCCGATCGATGCGCCCCCTTACATCGGCGGCTTCACGCCGTCTTTCTCCACCACGATGCGCTGCGCCGTATACGCCGACCCCATAGGGCTCGCGACGACGAACACTTGCTTGCCGGCTTGCAGATCGCTGCGCGTTGCCGGTGCGAACGTGACGATGGGCACGTTCTCCGGCACCGTGACCGCATTGGAGCCGCCCTTGTACGAGAGCTTCAGGTTGCGCCCGTCGGTGCTTTGCACGACCTCATCGACGTTCGCGTTCGTCATCGTACTGTTCGGACCCAGATCCCATGCGTAATGCCCCTCGCCAGTGCCGCGCGCGGCTTCCGGGAAGACCAGCACTTCGGTTGCGGTCAGCTTGCCGTCCACGCCTGTCATCGCCGCCGTGCCGACGAACGAGCCGGGCTTGATGTCTTGGAGCTTGATGTTCTTCAGCGCGGTGATAGGTGTGTCGCTCTTCAACGAAATCTTGACCGTGTCGCCGCTGCGGCGATGCACGGTAAGCGTGTCGGCCGAGAGCCCAACGATGTCGCCGCGGATGCGCGCCGGTTTGGACGGCGCTTGCGCGAATGCGGCGCAGGTGATCGAGGTAAGCGTCAACGTGACGACGCTGGCAGCGAGTTTGATTCGAATCGACATGAAAGCTCCTTGAGTTGTCGAAGGTGATCGGACCGTGAAACGTTACGAACCGCCGAACCAGTTGTAGCCCTGGTTTTCCCAATAGCCGCCCGGGTATTCGTTGGTGACGGTGATGGCGACGATGTGCTTGGGGTTCTTGTAGCCGAGCTTCGCGGGCATGCGCAGCTTCATCGGAAAGCCGTACTTCGGCGGCAGGATCTGGCCGTCGTAGGTGAGCGTGAGCAGTGTTTGCGCGTGAAGCGCCGTCGGCATGTCGATGCTCGTCGAATAGTTGTCGGCGCAGTGAAAGGCGACGTATTTCGCGCTCGTATCCGCTCCGGCGCGCGCCAGGAAATGCGCGAAGCGCACGCCGCCCCACCTGCCGATCGCGCTCCAGCCCTCGATACAGATGTGCCGAGTGATCTGGCTTTCTTGCGGCATGGCATGCAGCTCATCGAGCGTCCATACGCGCTTGCCTTTCACGAGGCCGCCGACCGTGAGCTTGTAGCCGGACGGATCGACTTGCGGCACTTCGTCTATGTCGTAGAAGGCATTGAACGGAAATGGCCGCGTGATCATCGACTCGGGATAGGTCGGCGCGAGCGCGTTCGGATCGAACAAGCGCGCTTGCATGTCGTCGTTGAATCTCGACATTGTGCGCAGCATGGCGTTGACGGACTTGTCGTCTGTGATGCTGCAACCCGAGAGCATCGCAAGGCCGCCGAGCGAAAGGATGCGCTTGCCGAACAACCGGCGCGCGGGCGCTTTCAATTCTTTTGCGGCGTCCTTGATGATGAGTTCGACATCGGGGCGGGACAGAGGGCGTTTGAATGGCATAGTCGAATATCCGTTGGCGCGGCGTTACCGTCCGCGAATCATGACCACCAGCGAACGCGGCACGAGCGCCACCATCGCCACATGAACCACGAAGAACGCCACGAGAAAGCTCATGCCGAAAAAGTGCACGACGCGCGCGTTGTCGTATCCGCCCATGAGCGTTCGCAGCAGCGGGAATTGCACCGATTTCCAGACGACGAGGCCGGAAAGAATGACGATGGCCAGGTCGACGATGACCGCGAGATACGCGAGTTTCTGCACGGCGTTGTAGTGAGCGAGATCGCCGTGGCCCAATTTGCCGCGCAGGGCGGCGCTCGCATCTTTGATGAGCGTCTTCACGCTCAACGGCAACATGCGGCGCCGCAAACGCCCGGTTGCAATATTCATCGCGAGGTAGACCACGAAGTTGGCGACCAATAACCACATCGCCGCGAAATGCCACTCGGTCGCGGCGCCGAGCCAGCCGCCCAACGTGACGGCGGACGGAAACGTCAGCGCTTGGAACAGCGGCGATGCGTTGTAGATTTGCCAGCCGCTCGTCACCATAAGCACAATGGCGAGCGCGTTGATCCAGTGTGTGATGCGCAACCAGAGCGGCTGGATAGCGTGTGGCGTTTGGTTTTGCACGGCATGCCTCGCATTCGATGGAGCCAAAACGTTTGACATGGTAGAAACGCGGCGCTGATCGATCGATGACCCGTCGATGACTTTTTTGTCATGAACGAAAGGGGCGGGCGAGTGGTCGCTAGAATGTCGCCAATGCAATCAAGGCCGCGCCAGCATGACCATCCTCGTGATTGAAGACGACCGTAAGACCGGCGATTATCTGAAGAAGGGCCTGACGGAATCGGGCTATCAGGTCGATCTCGCGCGCAACGGCACCGACGGTTTGCATCAAGCGCTCGCGAACGCGTACGAACTCGTCGTGCTCGATGTGATGTTGCCGGGTATCGATGGCTGGCAAATCATGTCGGCGCTGCGTGCCAAGCGCGACTTGCCTGTCATTTTTCTTACGGCGCGAGATCATGTCGCGGATCGCATCCATGGCCTCGAGCTTGGCGCGGACGATTATCTCGTCAAGCCGTTCTCGTTTACCGAACTGCTTTTGCGCATTCGCACGTTGCTGCGGCGCGGCGTCATGCGCGAATCGGATACGTTCAAGATAGCGGACCTGCAAGTGGACGTTTTACGGCGCAAGGTGACGAGAAAGGGCATCGACATCACCTTGACCAATAAGGAATTCGCGCTGCTGCATTTGTTCTGCAAACGCCAAGGCGAGGCATTGTCGCGCACGTTGATCGCCTCCGAAGTGTGGGATATGAACTTCGACAGCGACACCAACGTAGTCGATGTCGCCGTGAAGCGCCTGCGCGCCAAGATCGACAATCCATTCGATCTCAAACTGATTCATACGGTGCGCAGCATCGGCTATTCGTTCGGGGAAGGCGCGTGAGACGGCCCGCGCGCTCGCTCGCAATTCGCATTGCGCTTTCGTTCGCCGCGATCGTCTGCGTCGTAGTCGGCATGGTGGGGGCCGCGCTGTACCATGCGACCAATCGTGCACTGTCCACACGCGCGGACTATCAATTGATCGGCCGCGTCGAGCATTTTCGTTCGCTCTTGCATGATCTGTACACGATCAACGAAATCGAAGCCCGGCCAAGGCTCTTCGAAACGATGCTCGGGGACAGCCAGGACGTGATCATTTTCAGGCGGGCAGGATCGGCGCCGATGATCGATGTCAATCCCGACCATATGGCGCTGCCGCCGCTCCATATCGTGCCGGTGGCCGAGCGCGTAGGACTCGACGCGCTTTACGAGGGTAAGCGCCCAGACGGCGTGCGCATGCGCTGGGTCGCTGCCCAGGCGCAGATCGGCGACGATGGCGATGTCGTGCAGATCATCGCGGCGCACGTGATGACGCAGGAGGCGCGCGTATTGTCGATCTACCTGAGGCGCGTATGGATCACGGTCGTCTGTGCCGTGCTCGTGACACTCGCGCTCGCGTACTGGGTCACGAGCCGAGGGCTGATGCCGCTAAAGCTGATGGCGGGCAAGGCCGCCGAAATTTCTCCGAACAGTATGGCTACGCGACTCGATGTGGCCGGCTCGCCGGCTGAATTGCAAAGCCTTGCGGTCTCCTTCAATGCCATGCTCGATCGCCTCGAACATGGTTACGAACGATTGCTGCAGTTCTCGGCCGATCTTGCGCACGAGTTGCGCACACCGATTGGGGTGCTGATCGGCGAAACACAGGTCGCGCTCGCGCACGAGCGCAGCGTTGCGGACTATCGCGCCGTGCTCGAATCGAATCTGGAAGAATTGGAGCGGCTCGCACGGATCGCGCAAAACATCCTGTTCCTGGCGCAGGCCGATCATGGGCAGCAGCCTATCGAGCGCGAGCGCATCGATATCCGCGGCGAGATCGAGGCGATCGTCGAGTATTTCGACGGGATCGCCGACGAACGGTGCATCACGTTTCAGATCGACGCCGACGGCGAGATGGCGGCGAACCCGATCATGTGTCGCAGGGCGATCGGCAATGTCGTCGTCAATGCAGTGCGCTATGCTGATGCGGGCACGACCGTGCGGATCGACGCGCATGCCGATGCCGCGGGCGCGCGCATCGGCATCGGCAATTTCGGGCCGCATATCGAGCGCGAGGCGCTCGCACGCCTGTTCGACCGTTTCTATCGCGGCGATGCGGCGCGCAGCGAGTTCACGGAATCGAGCGGGCTCGGCTTGTCGATCGTGCAGGCGATCATGCGGTTGCACGGCGGCGGCGTGTCGGCCAGTTGCTCGGCCGACGGTTGGATCGAATTCACGCTGAGCTTTCCGCGCGAGTAGCGCGCGGCCGGTTCGTAGGCGCGCCGCCACGGTGGGGCCGGGGATGAGGGAATTGAAATGACAAATGAACCGCAACGACTGCGGCTCCCCGGCTGATCCCGACGTTGATCGGTGGTTAGCGCACGCAACAAACGCGAGGCCAGCGCCAAAATCGATGACCGCAGTGCCATCGAGGCGCGCTTTAAGGGAGGCGACATCATGACGGATCGCGATACGGTGTTTGTGGGCTCCATCCCGAAGTTCTACGACACGCTGATGGTCCCGCTCATCTTCGAGGCGTACGCCGCCGGCCTCGCCGAGCTCGCCGCGGCATGCTCGCCCCGTTCGGTGCTTGAAACGGCGGCCGGCAGCGGCGTCGTGGCGCGATCGCTGGCGCCGAGGCTCGGCGCCGACACCCGCTATGTGGTCACGGACCTGAACCAACCGATGCTCGACTACGCCGCCAGCAGGCAAGGGCCCGATAGCCGAATCGAATGGCGGCAAGCGGATGCGCTCGCGCTGCCGTTCGACGATGCGTCGTTCGACGTCGTTTGCTGTCAGTTCGGTGCGATGTTTTTCCCCGACCGCATTGCCGGTTACGGCGAGGCGCGCCGCGTGTTACGAGAAGGCGGGCGCTTTGTCTTCAATGTGTGGGATCGCATAGAAGAGAACGCCTTTGCCGACGAGATCACCCACGCTCTTGCCACTGTATTCGAGCATGACCCGCCTAGGTTCCTTGCGCGCACGCCGCACGGCTACCACGACGTCGAATTGATCCGCGAGGAGTTGAGCCGAGCAGGGTACAGCGACATTCGGATCGAGACCCGCGAAGAGACGAGCTTCTCGACATCGGCGCGTGAGGCCGCCACGGCATATTGCCTCGGTACGCCGCTGCGCAACGAAATCGAGGCGCGCGACGCAGGGTTGCTCGAACTGGCGATCGATCGCGCCACGGACGCGATCGCGAAGCGGCACGGCGAAGGTCCCGTGGCCGGCAAGATTCAGGCGCATGTGATCGTGGCGGCCGGATGACGGAGCACAGTCGGCTCATTCCGGGTGGGAGGGCGGTGGTGGGACATGACAAGCGTTTGCATTGAGCGCGAAGCTTCGCAGCGTACGCATCGTTCAAATCACCGTCTCGATCCAGGCCCCGATCTCGTGTCTGCTCATGACGCCGCTGCGTCGACCGACTTCGTCCCCTGCGCGAAACAAAACCAGTGTCGGAATGCTGCGGATTTGAAACCGCGTGGCGATTTGCGGGTGCGAATCGGTGTTGAGCTTCGCAAACAGGACACGGCCTTTGAGCTTGTCAGCCGCCGCCGATAGCTGTGGCGCCATCGCTCGACACGGCCCGCACCATGGCGCCCAAAAATCCACTAGCACCGGAAGATCGTTTCTGCCGATGAATTGGACGAAGCCGCTCGCGTCCAGTTGCACCGGTTCCGAGTCGAGCAGCGGCTGGCCGCAAGCACCGCATACGGCGCTCGCATCGAGCCGCGCCGGCTCGATGCGGTTGATTCTCCAGCAATGGCTGCAGACGATATGCATGATTCCTCCCTTAATGCGCGCAAGCGTGCCATGCCGAGCCGCATCCGCCGCATCAAGACTTGAGCTTCTTAGCCCCGAGCAGATCGAGCAGCAGGCGTTCATACGCGGGCTCGGTCGAGCCCGTTCGCATGCGGTGCAAGAAGTACTTCTCGAAGCCGATCTTGGCCAAATGCACCCATTTTCCTTCGCTGGACCAGTTCAAGTTGCGCGGCGGAATTTGCGGCAGCGCGACGAACGCCACGCCGCGGTCGCCGAAGTCGGCGAGGCATATCGCGTTCCAGGTCGCCCGCGTCTCGGGTTCCTTCTGATCGAGCGCGGCACGGATGTTTTCCGCGGTAGCGCTAACCATCGATTCGATCATGAACCCGGTCTTCGGCACGCCCGTCGGTATCGGAGTGGCTTCTTGCGGAGCGATCGCCACGCATACGCCGATCGCGAACACGTTGTGGTACGTGGGGTTGCGCTGGAATTCGTCGATGATGACGAAGCCGCGCGGGTTCGTGAGTTTGTCGATGCCGGCCACCGCATCGACCCCTTTGAATGCGGGCAACATCATGGAAAAGCGAAACGGCAGCTCGTGCTTGCGGCGTTCTTGGCCGAGATCGTCGTGCTCGGTGACGAAGACATGGCCTGCGTCCACTCGCGTGGTTTTCGCATTGCAAATCCATTTGATGTCGTGCTCGCGCATCGTCGATTCGAGCATGCCCTTCGAATCGCCCACGCCGCCCAGGCCCAGATGCCCGACATAGGGTTCCGGCGTCACGAATGTCATCGGCACTCGGTCGCGGATCTTGCGGCGGCGTAGGTCGGCATCCATGATCATGGCGTACTCGTACGCCGGCCCGAAGCAGGATGCCCCTTGCACCGCGCCGACCACGATCGGACCGGGATCGGCGACGAAGGCCTCCCACTTGCTGGCCGCTTGCTCGGCGTGATCGATCTGGCAGATCGAAACCGTATTGCCTTGCGGCCCCAGCCCCTCGACTTCATCGAACGCCAGCTTAGGGCCCGTTGCGACGATCAAGTAGTCGTAGGCGAGCGTTCTGCCGTCCGTGAGCTCGATCTCGTTGCGCTCGGGATGGACGCGCTTTGCGCCCGTAGCGTCGAAGCCGATGTCTTTCTTGGCCAATACGGGTTGCAGCTCCACGCTGACATCGTCGCGCGTTCGCCAGTGAACGGCGACCCATGGGTTGGACGGCACGAAGTGAAAGTGCGTGTCGTCGGAGACGAGCGTGACACGGTCCTGCGAGCGCACAGCCTTGCGCATCGTAAAGGCCATGGACAGGCCGCCGAGTCCGGCGCCCAGGATGACGATTTGAGCCATGCTGCCTCCTTCTCGAGTGCGCCACATGGCGCATGAATTTCTCGCCCGGTGCCGGCACGACGCCGGCGTGCGATTACGGTGCGCTAATGCAACAGCGCGTTGATGGTTTCAAGTTGAGCCTCGTCGAGTTCGCCCGCCGCGGCCGCGAGTCGTAGGCGGTCGAGCACGACTTGATAGCGCGCAGCCGCAAGATCGCGCCGCGTGCCGACGAGCGCCTGCTCAGCGTTGAGCACGTCGATCGAGGGGCGCTCGCCCGCTTGGAATCCGGTGCGGTTGGCATCGAGTTGGAGCTCGGCCGATCGCAACGCTTGCCCGAGCGCGATGACCTGGGCCTGGGCGCTTTGCATGCCGAGGAAAGCCTGACGCACCTCGCGCGCGATAGCGACGCGCGCCGCATCTTCGTCGAGGCCGGCGCGGGTCAGCAATGCGGCGCTTTCTTGCGCTTTCGCGCCGCGCAGGCCACCCGTATAGAGCGGAATGGTGACCATGATTCCCACCACGGCGCTGTTGCTGCGCATCGAGCTGTTGCCGCCATAGCCTGCGCCGTTGACGCGGTCGCCGATGTACGAGGCGTAGGCGTCGACCGTCGTGCCTGCACCGGGCCGGTAGCGCGAAGTTTCGGCGCGTGCGCTGTCGATCCCGAGCTTGCGCAGCTCGATGAGCGGGTTGCCGGTCATGGCGCGCGATTGCCAGTCGCCAAGCTCGCCGCTCGTCATCGATTCGACTGCGGCGGAGCCGGCGAGCGGCCGCACGGCGCCTTGCGAACTGCCCGTCAGGTCGCTCAACTCGCCGCGTTTGAGCTGCAGCGTCGTTTGTGCAGCCAGCATCTGCGCTTGGGCGAGATCGGCCCGCGCCTGAGCGTCCTTGATGTCGGTGATCGGTGCATCGCCCGCGTCGAACCGGCCTTGGGCGATGTTGCGCGCCTCGAGTGCCGTATCGTGAATCGATTGCAGCGCTGCCACGTCGTCTTGCGCGGCGAGCACGCCGAAATAGGCTTGCGCGACTTGCAACAGCAGCGTTTGGCGCGCAAGCCGCAACGAGGCATCGCCGGCGTCGGCGGCGTCGTTCAGTTGCCGCGCGTCGGCATTTTTGGTTGCGCTGTAGAGGTTCTCTTTGATCGTGATCGCCCAGCCTGCGCCGGTCGCACCGGCCGCGCGCGTATCGAATGCGATGCCGTTGCTCGACCCGAAGCCGCCGCCCGCGAAATGCGCGCCCGTCGTTTCCTGATCGATTGCACCGTAGCGCACATTCCCCGTGGCGAACACTTGAGGCAGGTAGCCGGCGCGGCCTTGCTTGCGCTTGGTCGCATCGGCCTGGTTCTGCGCGAGGGCGGCAGCGTACACCGGATCGTGCGCGAGCGCTGCCTGCGCTGCGCCGAGCAAGTCCGTTTGCGCATGGGCGAACGTGCTTGCCGCGGCGAGCGCGAACGCCCACGCCCTAGTGCGGTGCCTCATGATCTTCACCGTTCGGTTGCCGATGTCAGCGCCTCTCGCTCGTGCGTTCATGCGCCCGCGCGCAGACCGAGCTTGCGCATGAAAATCTCCATCGGACACCACCGTGTGAGGCCGCTTTGCAGCAAATTGGCGCCGACGAACACCGTGCCCCACAGCCACCACGCGCTCACGTAGAGCGGGCTTGCCGGCGCGCCGAGCGCAAGCGTGACGAGAATGAAAACGCCCGCGAAGACCCGGGTGATTTGCCAGGAAGTCATGATTGCGCTCCTTTCGGATTGACAGGGGAGGGGGGCGTGCCGCCTAAGCGCCGCCGGTACGCCGTGTAATAGAGCAGCGGGATCACGACGAGCGTGAGCAGCGTCGAGACGAGGATCCCGAAGATCAACGAAACGGCCAGACCATTGAAGATCGGGTCGTCGAGGATGAACAGCGCGCCGATCATCGCGGCGAGCGCGGTGAGCAAGATTGGCTGCGCGCGCGTGGCAGCCGAATGGATGACGGCCTCGCGAAACGGGACGCCGTCGGCCACCTGCAAATTGATGAAGTCGACCAACAGAATCGAATTGCGCACGATGATGCCCGCCAGCGCGATCATGCCGATCATCGAGGTTGCGGTGAATTGCGCGCCGAGCAGCGCATGGCCGGGCATCACGCCGATGACCGTGAGCGGGATCGGCGCCATGATGATGAGCGGCGTCAGGTACGAGCCGAATTCGGCCACGACGAGCAAGTAGATCAACATCAGCCCCACGGCGTAGGCGATGCCCATGTCGCGGAACGTTTCATAGGTGACTTGCCATTCGCCGTCCCATTTGAACGAGAACGCGCGATAGGGATCGTCGGGTTGCCGGATGAACCATTCGCCGAGTTTGCCGCCGCCCGGCACGGCGAGCGTGGCGAGCCGGCTGCGCATCTCGAACATGCCGTAAAGCGGGCTGTCCACTTTCCCGGCCATATCGCCCACAACGTAGGTCACGGGCAGTAGGTCCTTGTGGTAGATCGGCTGTTCGATGCGAGCGTCCCGCTCGCGGATCAGCGAGGACAGCGGCACGAGCTGTCCTTGGCCGCCGCGCACCGCCAGGGCGAGCAGCGCCGAGGCATCGCCGCCGAGCGTCGGCGGTAGTGCGAGGCGCACGGCGGCGGGGTACTTGCTGCCGTCGCGAAGATATGTGATCTCCTCGCCGGTGAGCCCCGCCCTCAACGTGTGTGCGACGTCCTGCTGCGAGATGCCGAGTAGACCGGCCTTGTGCCGGTCGAGTTCGAAGTCGCGTTGCGGCGCGACGGCCACCGTGCTGTCGTCGACGTCGACCACGCCGGGCGTCGCGGCAAACACCTGGCGAATCTCGTGCGCGACGGCGTTGCGTTGCGCTTCGCCGGCACCGTATACCTCGGCCACGATCGGCGCCAACACGGGGGGGCCGGGCGGCACTTCGACGACCTTCACGCGGGCGCCGTCGCGCTCGGCGATCCTTTCGAGCGCGGGCCGCACCGAGGCCGCGATCGCGTGACTTTGCCGGCGGCGCTTGGATTGGTCGACGAGATTGACTTGGATATCGCCGACGTTCGCGCCGCTGCGCAAATAGTACTGGCGCACGAGCCCGTTGAAGTTGATCGGCGCCGACAAGCCCGCATAGGCCTGGTACGTCGCTGTCTCGGGCACCGTCGCGAGGTACGCTCCCATTTCATGCAGCACGCCCGCGGTGCGTTCGAGCGGCGTGCCGGCGGGCATGTCCACGACCACCTGAAACTCGGATTTATTGTCGAACGGCAGCATCTTGAGCACGACCCATTGGACCGCGGGCAATGCGAGCGACAGGGCGATGGCGCCTGCCACCGCGAGCCACAGCAGCGAACGGTTGCGGGCGCCGTGCGCATCGTCGAGAAAGGGTGCGAATAGCCGGCTGAAGAAGGGCAGCATCTTCGCTCGCAGTTTCTCTCTTGCGCTAGGTTCGCCGGTGTCGTGCTTGCCATGCCGTGCATGCGCAAGCCAGGTCCGCGACAGCCAGGGGGTGACGATGAAGGCGACGGAAAGCGAGATCGCCATGCCCATGCTGGCGTTGATGGGGATCGGGCTCATGTATGGCCCCATCAGCCCAGTGACGAAGGCCATCGGCAGTAGCGCGGCGATCACGGTTAGCGTGGCCAAAATAGTGGGCCCGCCCACCTCGTCGACGGCATGCGGGATGATGGCGGCCAGCGGCGTGTCGGGTTGAAGCTGATGATGGCGATGGATGTTTTCGACGACGACGATCGCATCGTCCACGAGAATGCCGATCGACAAGATGAGCGCGAACAAGGACACGCGATTGAGCGTGAAGCCCCACGCCCAGGAGGCGAACAGCGTCGCAGTCAGCGTAAGGACGACCGCCACGCCCACGACGAGCGCCTCGCGCCACCCGAGCGCGAACAAGACGAGCACCACCACCGACGTCGTTGCGAAGGCGAGCTTTTCAATCAGCTTCATCGCTTTCGCATTGGCGGTGACCCCGTAGTCGCGGGCGACCTCGATCTTCACATCGGCGGGAATCACGGTGTTACGCAAGGTGCCCACGCGTTGCAAGACGTTTTTAGCGACCGTCACCGCGTTTTCGCCGGGCTTTTTGGTGACGGCCACGGAGATCGCGGGATACTCCGCTCGATGCGCGCCCGTGACGCCTTCCCACACATAATGCGTAGCCGCCGGCGGCCCTTCCTCGACCGCCGCGACGTCCGAGACGAACACGGGGTGGCCGTTGCGGACGGCGACGATGAGCTCGCCCACGTCGCGCGCATTGACCAACACGGGGCCGCTCTCGACATGGATGCTGCGATTGTCCCTGACGAGATCGCCGACCGTCGCGCCGGCATTGGCGGCCGAGAGCACGCGCTGCAAATCGTCGACGGTGACGCCTGCGGCGCGCATGCGCTCCGGATCGAGCAGCACGTTGACCGCGCGCTGCGGGCCGCCGATGGTCGTCACGTCGCGCGTGCCGGGTACGCGCTTGAGTTCGGCTTCGATGGAATGGCCGACGCGCTCCAAATCGTACGCGTTGCCGTCGGGGCGTGTGCTATAGAGCGTCAGCACGACGATCGGCACATCGTCGATGCCTTTGGGCTTGACGAGCGGGGGCAGGACACCGAGATTCTTCGGCAGCCAGTCGGCATTGGAAAACACGGTGTCGTAAAGGCGCACGAGCGCCTCGGTGCGCGGCACGCCCACCTTGAACTGCACGGTCAACACGGCTAGCCCGGGGCGCGAGACCGACATCACGTGCTCGATGCCGCTGATCTGCGACAGCACCTGCTCGGCGGGGCCGGCCACCATGCGTTCCACGTCATGCGCGCTGGCACCGGGGAACGGCACGAGCACGTTGGCCATCGTCACGTTGATCTGCGGCTCTTCTTCGCGCGGCGTCATCGCCATGGCGAACAGGCCAAGCAGCAGAGCGACGAGCGCAATGAGCGGCGTGATCCGGTTCAGCAGGAAAAAGGAGGCGATGCGGCCCGACACGCCGAGTCTCGATTCGTCTCGCGTCATGGCGTGGCCTCTCGCGTCATTGTCTTGCTGCCGCCAGCGGATCGAGCGCGATGCGCTCGCCCGCCGACAGCCCCGCGAGCACTTCTACCCTGTCGGCGCGTGCTTCGCCGAGCCGCACCTGGCGCAGCGTAGCGCGACCGTCGCCGGTAACGACATACACGGCCGTGACTTCGGTGCGGCGGACGATGGCGGAAAGCGGGACCATCAAGCGCGGGCGCGGCGTGCCGACTAGGAAGTGGGCGCGCGCAAACATGCCCGGGCGCGCCGCGGCGCCGGCCGTGGCGGGCAGCGCGAGCCGCACTTTCACCGAGTCGCTCAGCGGGTCCGTGACCGGCAGAACCGTGACCGAAGTCGCGGTTTGCCATTGCAGCGCAACAGGGGCGTCGGGTAATTCGATACGTACGGGAAGGGTGTCGTTCAGCGCCGCGACGCGCGCCTGCGGCACGGTGGCCACCGCGCGCAGCGCGCCCGGATCGAAGAGTGTCACGAGGGGCATGCCCGGCATCGCCATCGAGCCCAGTTCCACCTCGACGCCGGCAATGGCGCCGGAGTACGGGGCGGCGATGCTGTGCAGCGAAGGTCCGACGGCGGCCGCGCCGGCGTCCGCCTGTCTGGCGAGTGTCATGGACGAAGCCGACTGGTAGCGTGCTTTTGCGCGATCGAGCGCGGCCTGGCTCACGTACTGCTTGTCGAACAGGAACTGCGTGCGCTCCAACTCACGCCGGGCGACGTCGCGTTCGGCCTGGGCGGCGGCCGCCTGGGCGCGCACGGCGGCCAATTGCTGGTCGACAGCGCGCTGATCGACCGCGAGCAGCTTTTGCCCCGCGCTCACGCGGTCGCCGGCTTTGACATAAAGGCCCGTGATGCGCCCGGCGACTTGCGCGGCGATCGTGGTTTGGCGTGTCGACTCGATGACGGCGTCCGCGACGATCTCGTCCGCCACGGGCGTGAGTTCGACTGCGAGCGTGGCGAGCTTTTCGGCATGGGCGCAGGTCATGCCCACGCTCGTGCCTGCTACCACTGCTATCGCAGCGAGTGCTCGCAAACCGCGAAGCAGCGGCGCGGCTGCGCGCGCATTCGGTGCGCAGCGCCGCGTCAATGCCGTGCACGACGTCTGTCCGGCGAGACGGGCCGCGTCACGCACATGCTGTGGTTGTCGATAGGTCATGGTCGGGCAATGATCGGCGACGAGAATGTTGGCACGCGGCCGGATGCAAAAACGC
>SCRN01000031.1 GCA_004322045.1 Paraburkholderia sp. | reverse complement strand
GCCTTTCTCCTTCCAATCGGGAATCAGCTCGCTAATGGCGCGCGGGTCCATCACGGCGCCCGACAGGATATGCGCGCCCACCTCCGAACCCTTCTCGAGCACGCACACGCCCAGCTCGACGCCCTTCTCCCGGGCGAGCTGTTTGAACCGAATAGCGGCGGACAGACCCGCGGGACCGCCGCCGACGATCACGACGTCGTATTCCATCGACTCGCGGGGGCCATATTGCTCGAGGAGGTTCTGCGTATTCATGTTTGTCACGTGTCCGGGCTACGCGAGCCGTTGCGATCGGCTCGCCGTTTTTGTGGGCCGATCGTCGAGCGTGCAACGCCGCGGCGCATCGGCAGCACGCATCGTAATTCGCTGCATAGGGATTCCCTCCGACATCAACGGCCCTTATGCTGCACACAACGGACGGTTTCGTATTCGGAATCGAACGGTGTACGGCCCCAATGGAGCCCGGATTCAATCGCAAAAGCACCTCGGGCCGCTCATTTCCCTTCTTATTGGCGCGCTACACTATCACGCCCGGCTACCGACGCATCCATGTTTTCCTCGCTCAACCATCCGCTCAGAGAACCGCTCTCGCAGGAGCTGCACGCCCGCCCCTTCCTTCGGATCGATGGCCCCGCGTCAGTCAGCCATCTCGCCGTCTATTCGGAGCGCGACGAAGACATCCACGGCCGCCTGCTGGCGACGTTGACGGCCGCAATGAGCTTGCCGTCTCCCTTGCCGCAGCACAACCACTACACGGCGAAACGAGACGATTGGCAAATCAAGTGGGAGAAGCACACCGAGTTCTCGACGTTTACCTTCGTCCGCACCGGCGTTCAGGATCGCTTGTTCAGCGGCGCGGCCATGAACGATCTTCCCGCTTCCTGGCTCGCGCTCTTGAAAGAATGCGTCCTCGTCGCCGTGCATGCGGAACTGCGCTGCGGCGACGAAGCGCAGCTTGCGCGCACGCGCGTTCGCGAGCTATTGCCCGGGCCGGTGCTGGTCGGAAGCCAAGTGCTCTCGGGCGGCGAAGTCTATTGCGATTGGCTCGTGCATGACGATCACTTCTCGCGCTTTCTCGTGCTCGACTTGGGATTTCGCGAGGCGCAGGCGGGCCGCTTGATTCAGCGCCTATTCGAAATCGAGACCTACCGGATGATGGCGCTGCTCGCCCTGCCCGACGCTCGCCGACACAGCCAATTTCTCGGCAAGCTCGATGGTTCGCTCTCGGCCTTGATGCGGCGAATGGAGGAGCCGGGGCGCGATCATGACGATGCCTATCTGCTGCGCGAATTGACACGGCTTGCAGGACAAGTTCAAGCGCATGCCGGCCTCGAAACACGGTTCAGCGCATCCGCGGCTTACGAAAAGCTCGTGCTTGCCCGCATCGCCGAGCTTCGCGAAGAACGAATCGAGGGTTTCCCGACCACAGCGGAATTCATGCACCGCCGGCTCTTGCCTGCGATGCAGACTTGCGGCTCGGTTTGGGCCCGCCATCAGCAGTCGGCGACGCGCGTTGCGCGGGCCGTCGATCTGTTGCGAACGAGGGTCAACTTGGCGCAGGAAGAACACACCACCGCGCTGCTCGAAGGCATGAACCGCACGGCGCGCACGCAGTTGCGGATGCAACACGCGGTTGAAGGGCTTTCGGTGGCCGCGATTTCCTATTACGTACTCAATCTGTCAGGGGCCGCGCTACGCGCGCTTCATGCCGTTCATCTGCCGCTGGACCCGGAAATCCTGGAAGGCTTGCTCATTGCGCCGGTCGTGGTGGCCGTGGTCATTTTCACGGGACGAATTCGGCGGCTCGGGCATGAGGATGATCGCCGCACCGAGCGAACCTAGCACCCGGAGGGGAAGTTCGCTTTTGCTAAAAATCGATTCCCCTTATATTTCCGCCGCTCTCGTTTCGCCCCCTCACACTGAGTCCATACCTTGCTGACAAAGGGAATGGAACTGTGAACACATATGACGTTGTTGTGATCGGCGCGGGGGTCATCGGCAGTTCGGTGGCTTTCCAATTGTCCAAACTGGGCGCCAAGAATGTGCTGGTCCTCGACCGCGCGACGATCGGGGCCGGAACGACCTCGCAATCCTCGGGCATCTTGCGGACCCATTACTCGGTCAAAGAAAACGTCGAACTCGCCAGGAAATCGTGGGACGTGTTCAACGATTTTGCGGCTTATCTGGGCGACGAAGAAGCCTCCTGCGGCCTCGTGAAGTGCGGCTACATGATCGTAGCGGGCGAAGGCGACAAGCTCGAACCGCTGCGCGCTTCGCTCGCCCAACAGAAAGAGCAAGGCATTCCCCTTGAATTGCTCGACGCCAAGCAAGCGCACGCGCTGCTGCCGATTGCGCAGTTCGACGACGCGGCGCTGATCGGCTATGAGCCCGAGGCGGGCTTTGCCGATGCCTATCTGGTTGCAACGAGCTTCGCGCGCGCCGCGCGCCGCGGCGGTGTGACGATTCGGGAAAACGCAACCGTCAACAAGATCGTGTTCGAGAACAACAAGGTCGTCGGCGTATCGACCAGCCTAGGTGATTTCGCCACGTCGATGGTCATCAGCACGCAAAACATCTGGACACCCGAACTGGCGGGCTGGACGGGGCGTAATCTGCCGATCATGCCGGAGCGCCACGCCGTGCTCGCGCTCGAATGCGAAGCGGCGAAGTACACGTTCTCGATGCCCGTGTTCAAAGATCTCGCGTCGCAGGGCATGCTCTATTACCGCAGCTACGGCGGCAACCAGATGCTCGTCAGCGAAGGTGTGGTCGGCGAAAAACTCAGCGCGGCCGACACCGATCAAGGTGATATTCCGATGGACTACGTGGTTGAAGTGGGCGCGCAGGTTGCCGAACGCTTCCCGGCCTATGAGACGGCAGGCATCGCTTCATCGTGGACCGGCGTCTATGACGTCACGCCAGACTGGAATCCCGTGCTCGGCAAGCTTCCCGGCATCGAAGGACTGGTGGTGGGCTACGGCTTCTCCGGCCACGGGTTCAAGCTTTCGCCCACGGTTGGCCGAGTGCTCGCCCAGGAAGCGCTGGGGTTGCAGACCGACGTATCGCTCAAGCCGTACTCGATCGAGCGCTTCACCACCGGTGAACTGTTGACGGGCAAGTACGGCCTGGGTGCGGTGTCCTGAGGCCTGAGCGATGTCCGCCATCGAGATTCGTTCGCTCTCGTCGGTGCCCGTCGAACCGTGGCGAAACGGCGGCGGCGTCACGCAAACCCTCGCGGCCAGCGACAACGCGTGGCGGGTCAGTGTGGCGCAGGTCGAGCGCGACGGTCCGTATTCTCGGTTCGACGGCATCGCGCGCATTTCGTTTGTGCTGGGCGGAAACGGCGTAACGCTCGTCGACGGCGCATCGATCGTCAGGCTGCTGCCGTTCACGGCTGCCCAGTATGACGGCGGTGCGGCATGGAACGCCAGCCTCGTCGATGGCCCTGTCACGGCACTGAACGTCATGACCGAGACGGGCCACTGCCGAGCTAGGGTCGCCGCCATCGTCGACACCCTCTCCGTATCGCCCGGATGCACGGCAATCGTGATTGCGCTCGATAGTGAATGCAGCTATCGCGGCGCGGGGGACACGAACGCATCCGGCACGCTCGCGCCCGGGCAATTCATGGTTGCGTGCGAAGTCGGTCGGCCGCTTCTCTTAGCGCCGGCCACGTATGCGCGGACCGCACCGCAACGGGCTCGCCCGCCCGTGCTTGTCACCATCGAGCCGGCCACCGCGCCCGGCGCTATCGATTGAAACTCCGAGGATCACGTAATGAAGGTGCTTACGGCAGTCAAACGCGTTGTCGATTACAACGTCAAGGTTCGTGTCAAAGCCGATCACAGTGGCGTCGACATCGGCAACGTCAAGATGTCGATGAACCCGTTCGACGAAATTGCCACCGAGGCGGCCACCCGGCTGAAAGAAGCGGGCGTGGCCACGGAAGTCGTGGCCGTTTCCTGCGGCGTCGCGCAAAGTCAGGAAACGCTGCGCACGGCGCTTGCAATCGGCGCGGACCGCGCCGTGCTCGTGGAGACCGATGTCGAATTGCAACCGCTCGCCGTGGCGAAACTGCTCAAAGCAATCGTCGAACGCGAACAGCCGCAACTCGTCATCCTCGGCAAGCAAGCGATCGACGACGACGCCGGACAAACCGGCCAATCGCTCGCCGCGCTGCTCGACTGGCCGCAAGCCACGTTCGCGAGTCACATCGACATCGACGGCGGCACGGCCACGATCACGCGCGAAGTCGACGGCGGCATGGAAGTGGTGTCCCTGCGCCTACCGGCTATCGTCACGACCGATCTTCGCTTGAACGAACCGCGTTACGTGACGCTGCCGAACATCATGAAGGCGAAGAAGAAGCCGCTCGATGTCGTCAAGCCGGCCGACCTCGGCGTCGATCCGTCGCCTCGGCTGAAAACCTTGAAGGTCGTCGAGCCGCCGGTTCGCAAGGCCGGCGTGATGGTCCCGAACGTCGCGACGCTCGTCGAGAAACTCAAAACTGAAGCCAAGGTGCTCTAATGGTTAGCCTCGTTATTGCTGAACACGACAATGTCCAACTGAAAAGCGCGACACTTCACGCTGTTTCCGCAGCGCGAAGGGTGGCGGGCGGCGTGCATGTGCTGGTCGCCGGCAGCGGTGCCCGTACGGTAGCCGATGCGGCGAAAAGCATCGAAGGCGTAGAGAAGGTGTTGCTCGTCGACGCACCGCATTTAAAAGATGGCCTCGCGGAGAACTTGGCCGCTCAGGTGGTCGCGCTCGCACAAGGTTATTCGCACGTATTCTTTCCAGCTACCGCTGCGGGCAAGAACACCGCCCCGCGCGTCGCGGCCAAGCTCGACGCGGCGCAAATCTCGGATGTCATCGCCATCGATGCACCCGATACGTTCCAACGTCCGATCTACGCGGGCAACGCCATCGCCACGGTGCAGTCGCCCGATCCCATCAAAGTCGCCACGATCCGAACCACCGCATTCGAAGCGGCGCGAACCGAAGGCGGTCATGCCGAGCTTTGCAAAGTGGCGGCCGTTGCCGATACGGGCCTATCGACGTTCGTGCGTCGTGAAATCGCCGCAAACGACCGACCCGATTTGACTTCGGCACGTGTGGTCGTCTCCGGTGGCCGCGGTATCGGCAGCGCCGACAATTTCGCACTGCTCGAT
Organism: Paraburkholderia sp.; assembly: GCA_004322045.1. Classification (GTDB taxonomy): domain Bacteria; phylum Pseudomonadota; class Gammaproteobacteria; order Burkholderiales; family Burkholderiaceae; genus Trinickia. The sequence goes on along the minus strand of SCRN01000031.1, from coordinate 160,144 downwards.
CCGCTCGCCGAGAAGCTCGGCGCCGCGATCGGCGCATCGCGCGCAGCCGTCGATTCGGGCTATGCGCCGAACGATCTGCAGGTTGGTCAGACCGGCAAGATCGTTGCGCCCGAACTCTATATCGCCGTGGGTATTTCGGGCGCGATCCAGCATCTGGCCGGCATGAAGGATTCGAAGATCATCGTCGCCATCAATAAGGATGCAGAAGCACCTATCTTCGGCGTCGCGGATTACGGCCTCGTTGCCGATCTGTTCGAGGCTGTGCCCGAGCTCGCCAAGTCCCTTTGACCGATACGCGGGCGCAACGCCCGCGCTCAAGAGCCGCAATAGGAGCGTTATCGCGCTAATGCAAACGGCCGCCGGTTCTTTCTCCGCTCAGCCGGCCGGCGAGCGCACTACCCGAAGCGCGGCCGATACCATCTTCGCCACGACCGGTTTGATTTGGTCTGCGAGATCGGGCCGGTAATCGAACGGCGCCGTTTCGTTCATGTACGTCGACTGGCACATTTCGAGTTGCACCGCGTGTACGCCTTGGTCGGGCTGGCCATAGGCGCGCGTGATATATCCGCCTTTGAATCGTCCGTTCGCGACCCAGGTGAACCGCTCATCGCTCAGCGTCGACGTAATCGCGTCGAGCACCCGCGCGTCGCAGCTTCCGCCGCCATTCGTGCCGAGGTTCAGATCGGGCAACTTGCCTTCGAAGAGCCTGGGCAGCACGCTCGCAATCGAATGCGCTTCCCACAGCAGTACCTGGCCGAATTCGGCTTTCAATCGATCCAGTTCCAGTCGCAGCTTCGCATGGTATGGGCGCCAATACGCGTTCAAGCGATGTGCGATCTCGAGCGAATCGGGCACATCTGCCTGCAGATAGAGCGGCTCGCCACGAAACGTTTCGGTAGGGCAAAGCCCCGTCGTCGTCTGGCCCGGATAGAGGCTTTCGCCCGTCGAGGGCCGATTCAAGTCGATCACATAACGCGAGAAGCGCGCGCCGAGCACCGAGGCGCCCATGGCAGTTGCAAAATCGTACAGTCGATCGAGATGCCAGTCCGTATCGGCGACCAAGCCGGCGACGTCAGTCATCTGCGCGCGCACGTTCGCCGGAATCTCCGTTCCTAAATGAGGAATAGAAATCAGCAGCGGAACATTGCCCTGCCGAAAGTGAAAATCGGTATCGCTCGACATCAACATGCACTCTCCCTGGATTTCCTTTTCGGAAACCGTCGATAAGAGAACCATACGGAGACAAACGCAAGATCGAACCCACCATCATCGGCGCTTAACGTCTCTATAAGGCGCGCTTATCTAAGCGTTTTTGCGCCTGCCCACCGGAGAATCTGTTTATCATTGAACGCTTCCCGAAAAAAACTCGCCGGCGTCGCACCGATGCCGGCGCCCAAGAAGGTGTCATGTCAGAGTTCCGAGAGGAAAGCCTTTCAACGTCGGGGGGCCACGAGCCAACGACTTCAGAGTGCCCGGAGCCGACGCGCACCGGCCCACTGTCCGAGGCCAAGCTTCTCGGAAGGCGAACGCCACCTGCCGCGGCGGAAACGGCGCATCGGGTCACCCAGCCTATCGGCGGCTATCAATCGCTTGCGGGGCTGCTGTTCGGGTACGCATTGCTGATCGCGGGCAACGGTCTCTTTCAAACGCTGATTCCCCTCACGATGCTGCATGCCGGCACCTCGACACTGATGGTCGGGCTCGTGCAATCGTGCTATTACGGCGGCTTCGTAGCGGGAGCCATATGCAACCGCCGCCTGATCGATAGGATCGGCCAGCATCGCACCTTCGTCGCCTTCGCGGCAGCCGCGGCCATTCTCGCCTCGGCCTTCAGCCTGTTTCAGTCGCCGTGGGCCTGGGCGCCGATCCGGTTCATGACCGGTTTCGCGTTCATGGGCCTCTACACGTCGATCGAAAGCTGGCTGAACGGCACCTCACGCAATGAGAACCGCGGGCAAATCTTCGGCATGTACGCCGCCATCAACTATCTAGCCGTCGGCACGGGCCAGTTCATGCTGCGGCTGCACGACCCTTCGGACGGCCGACTGTTTTCGTTGGTCGCGGCCCTGTTCGCCGCTGCAGTGATACCGGTATCGCTGTTCGAAGGATGGCCCGTTCGCGTGGCCGACGAAAGCCTCGACCGCCTGCCGCCTCATAGTTGGCGCGACAGCCTACGCGCGATGGCGCACGCCTCGCCGCTTGCGATACCGGGCTGCATCCTGGCTGGGTTTCTCTACAGCACGTTCTATTCGATGACCCCCGTGTTTCTCGAGCGAACGGGCTTCTCGACATCGGAGCTCTCGACATTCATGGGCGTTGCGCTAGTCGGCGCGCTGATCCCGCAGTGGCCGATGGGAAGGCTCTCGGACCGTATCGATCGGCGCAGACTCGTCTACGCGACGGCAATGATCTCGATGAGCCTGAGCTTGATGCTGGCCGCCATCCATCTGGCTGCCTTCGTCTGGATCGGCATGCTCGCCTATGTCGCGGTCACGTTCACGCAATACGGCCTGATCGTCTCGCACATCCACGACCGCACGCAGCCGCACCTTCGCGTCGCGGTGTCCGCCACGCTGCTGGTGTTGTTTTCGGTCGGCGGCTTGAGCGGCCCTGCGTTCGCGTCGCTGCTGATGACGGCCATCGGACCGACCGGGCTCTTTGTATTCAACGCGCTTTCGAGCCTGCTGATGGCGCTCAGCGCACGGCGAGCGTTGCGGGCGCTACCTTAGCGTCCCGCATCCCGCCCACCGCACGCATCAAAGCGCGTCTTCGCTCAACACCATCAACTGCGTGTTGCCGCCTGCCGCACTCGCATTCACCGTGACCACACGCTCGCGCACGAGTTGCGTCCAATCGTATTGCCCGTCTTCGCCCTCTCGAACGCACCCGACCATGTATTGGGCCGCCATCGCGCGAATCGCAGCGATCTCCTTCTCGTTACGCGACACAATCACCACGTCGGGACGGACGTTCGCAAACTCGCCGCCGATCACGCGAACCGCATCGGTCGAATCGACCACTCGGCAGGCATCCCCCAACGTACGGGCAATCGCCTCGGCGATCGACGAACGCAGCAGAACCACTTGGTTGCCGAACGCGCATGCGTTAATCGCTTGCACGACAACCGCCGCAGCCGATAAGCCCGCACACAGGACTTGCCCACGCGGCAAGACTTCGACCGTGTTCTCCTCCCCGCTCAACGCCGGCAGCGTAATCGGCTTCAACCCATCGGCTCGCTCCAGCAGACGCTGCGTCAGCCCCGCGAGCACGGCGCGCTGATTGTCATCGGCTAGCCATTCGTCTGCACGTGCCAACAGGGTCTCGACGTTGGACCGGTTCTTCACGCGCGTATCGTCCATTGACTTTCGCCGGTCAACGAGTTTCCCATCGGCCGTTTCGATCGGAAATTCGTAAAACTTCTCGCTGACCGCGCCGGGGCCCGATGCGAACGGACCCGAAGCAACGTTGAATGACGGCGCTACGTCGCGCGTGAGGGCAAACAGCGTGAGCGGTCCGCCCCACATTGGCCCCGTCCCGCAGGCGCCCACGCCGCCGAACGGCTGCATCCCGACGAACGCGCCTTGCATTGCGCGATTGATGCAGACGCTGTTCGCTTTCGTGTTCGACAGGAGTCTGCCCGTCGCCTCGTTGATGCGCGTGTGCAATCCTTGGACGGCACAGCCCATCGCGCCGAGCTGCGCGAGTAGCGCCGCCATTTGGCCGGTTTTGAACCGCACGACGTGCAGGATAGGCCCCGTCACCGTCGCATCGAGCGATGCAAGCGAGTCCGCCTCGCCGAGGTCTACGATCGTCGGGGCGACGAAGTTGGCCTTTTCATCGACATCGGAAAGCTTGCCACGCGTCACCGAAAATCCCTTTCGCCCCATGTGCTCGACATAGGCCTCCATGCGCTCGCGAACCTGGCGCGTCGCAACCGGTCCGATGTCCGACGCGGCATTGAGCGGGCTACCGGTCCTGCGTTCGCTCAGCATGCCTTTGAGCATGGCGAGCACCTTGTCCGCAGTCGAATCCTGCAGACATAGCAAACGAAGCGACGATGCCGCCTGTCCTGCGCCTTTGAAGGCGGAGAGGAGCGCATCGGAGATCACCTGCTCGGGTAACGCGGAGCTATCGACGATCATGGCGTTGACGCTGGCGACGGCGCTGAGGAACTTTGGTGGCTCGGCCCGATTGGCCAGCTCGGCCGCGATCGATCGCGCCGCCTTCGCCGTTCCCGCAAACACGACTGCACCGACACGCGCGTCCGATACGAGCGCCTGGCCCACCGTCCCGCCCTCGCCGGGCACGTATTGAAGAACGCTTTCGCCTAGGCCTGCACGATGGAACGCTCGCACCGCTTCGAACGTGATCAGCGATGCATCGGTGGACGGTTTGGCGACTACGACATTGCCCGCTGCAAGCGACGCGGCAACCTGACCGACAAATGTCGCGAGCGGCGACGACGCAGGCGTCAAGTTGACGACCACGCCGAGCGGCCGCGCAGCGTCCAGCCGCCCGTCGGTGTGGAGCTGATAGGCGTACAAGCGACACAGGTTGATTGCACTTCGCACTTCATCGGCAGCTTCCGCCAACGTGGCCCCGCTCTCCAACACCAGCAATGCACCGAGCCGCGCACTGGAACGCTCGATTTCATCGGCCACGCTCGCCAACATCGAAGCGCGTTCGGCCGTCGACGTGCGCGCTTGTGCCATGGCAGCCGTTTCCGCTGTAGCCAAGGCTCGAGCAACGTCACCCAAGCCGCCGTCCGTCACGGTACCGATCGCTTCAGCCGCGTCGCCCGCACTGTAGACGACGCGCATTGCGCCCGATGCACGTCCCGCAGCGACATCGCCCGCCACGATCGTCCGCGCCGCGACGCGCTCACTGCGAATCTGCGCAACGGCGGCATCGAACGCAACCGAATCGGCGAAGCTCAATGCAGCCGCATTCGCGCGCCCCGGAAGCACGGCGCTCGGCGCCGGAATGCCCGCGTGGGGCTTACCGCCCGTGCGCGCAGCGCGCGCAACGGGATCCTCGACGAGATCGGCAATGCTGACGGTCGGATCGACGATCTGGTTGACGAAAGACGAATTTGCGCCGTTTTCGAGCAAGCGCCGCACGAGATAGGCCAGCAGCGTCGCATGCGGGCCGACCGGCGCGTAGATTCGGCATGCACGGCCGAGCCTTTGCGGCCCGACGACTTGGTCGTAAACCGTTTCGCCCATGCCATGCAGACATTGGAATTCGTAATCCTTCCCCTGCGCGAGCGTATGCACCGCCGCGATAGTGAAAGCGTTGTGCGTCGCGAATTGCGGGAAGATCGCGTCGGGCGCGTTCAACAACACCTTCGCGCAGGCAATGTAGCTCACGTCGGAATGCACCTTGCGCGTGAAGACGGGATAACCGGCCGCGCCCGCATCTTGGGCCAGCTTGATTTCAGTATCCCAGTACGCCCCTTTGACCAGCCGAATGTTGATTCGCCGCCCGGTCGAGCGCGCGAGCGCGATGATCCAATCGGCCACCGCGCGGCCGCGCTTCTGATAAGCCTGCAGCGAAATCCCGATACCGTTCCAGCCGCGCAGGCCAGGTTCGTGGCACAGCCTCTCGAGCATGTCGAGCGTCAACTCGAAGCGAGCCGACTCTTCTTGGTCCAAGTGAAAACCGATGCCGTAGCGCTTTGCCAACTGTGCGAGCTCCAACAAGCGCGGGTAAAGCTCGGCCAGCACGCGCTCGCGCTGCATCAATTCGTAGCGCGGGTGCAGGCCCGAAATCTTGACCGACACGCCGGGGCCATCGATCGGGCCGCGCGCTTGGGCGTCCTTTCCGATCGCCTCGATCGCGTGCCGATACGATTCGAAATAGGCGCGCGCATCCTCATCGGTCAACGCGGCTTCGCCCAGCATGTCGTAGGTGTATCGGTAGCCGCCCGATTCGCGTTTTTTGGCTTCGCCGATCGCCTCTTCGATGGTTTGACCCGTAACGAATTGCTTGCCCAGCATCCGCATCGCATACGCGACGCCCGCCCGCACGACCGCTTCCCCACCCTTGCGCACCACCCGCGTCAACGCTTCGGCCAACGCATTCTCATCGGGCTGCTTGAGGAGCTTGCCGGTCACGAGCAGGCCCCATGCCGTGGCGTTCACGAACACCGACGGCGACTTGCCGATATGCGCGCGCCAATCGGCATCGACGATCTTGTCGCAAATCAATTGATTGCGCGTTTCAGTGTCGGGGATCCGCAGCATCGCTTCGGCAAGACACATCAACGCGATGCCTTCGCGACTGTCGAGCGAGAATTCCTGCGTCAATAGATCGACGCCGCCCGCATCGATCCGCGCATCGCGCACGCCCTGCGCCAGCCGCGCCGCCAGATCCTGCGCTTGCGCGAGCGTAGGCGCGTCCATACGCGCGTCTTGCATGAGTGCTTGGACCGCTTCCTCTTCGCGCATCGCCGATGCATCGTGAATGCGTTGACGCAGAGTGGCTAGATCCGTCGCGACGGTCCGCATGGTTTCGATTTCCGACAGCATGATGAGAGGTTCGGTAGGTAAACTTCGGAGACGGCAAGCCGAGCGCTCGCCGTCCGTTCAGAAAGCTCCGGCAACGCCGCGCAGGCGCTCCGTTCTGCGGCGCAGTAGTTCGAGCGTCAGCAGAAGCAGCGTCGAGACGACGACGAGAATCGTGGCGACCGCGAGAATCGTTGGGCTCAGTTGCTCGCGAATCCCCGCCCACATTTCGCGCGGCACCGTTCGTTGATCGGGACCCGTCAAGAACAAAGCGACGACGATCTCGTCGAACGAGGTCGCGAATGCAAACAGCGCGCCGGAGACGACGCCGGGCGCGATGATCGGCAACTTCACTTGCAGGAACACGCGCAACGGCGATGCGCCCAGACTGCGGCCCGCGCGCGAGAGCGCCTCATTGAAGCCGGCCAGCGTAGCCGTCACCGTCACGACGACGAACGGCACACCGAGCGCGGCGTGCGCGAGGATCAGGCCGCTCAAGCTACCCGTGAGCCCCAGCGGGCTGAAGGCGAAGTACACGCCGACCGCCGTGATGATGAGCGGCACGATCATCGGTGACACCAGCACGCCCGTGATGAAAGCCTTGCCTTTCAAGCGCGGATTGGTGAGCCCAAGCGAAGCCATCACCCCGAGTACGCTCGCAATGAAGGTCGAAGCCACGCCGGTGATCATCGTGTTCTTCAACGCCAGCATCCACTCGGGGCTGTCGATGAACGCTCGGTACCAGCGCAGGCTCAACCCCGGCAGCGGATAGGTGAAATACGGCTGCGAGTTGAACGAGAGCGGCATCACGACTAGGACGGGCGACACCAAGAACAGCAACACCAGCAGCGACACGCCGATAAATGCGAATCGTCCCAGACGACCCCACACCGTCACATAGGCAGGAAAACTGAACATTTGGCTTACCCCAGTTTCACGCCGGCGCCGCCGGTGAGTTTCACGAACAGGCCGTAGACGATGAGCACGCCCGCGAGGAGGATCGAAGCGAGCGCACTTGCGAGCCCCCAATTGAGCGTCGTGTTGACGTGATAGGCGATGTAGTAGCTCGCGAGTTGGTCGTCGGGGCCGCCCACGATGGCGGGCGTGATGTAGTACCCCACGGCGAGAATGAACGTGAGCATGCCCGCGGCGCCGACGCCCGGCAGCGTCTGCGGGAAGTAGACTTCGAAAAAGGACCGCACTGGCCCCGCGCCCAGCGAACGCGCCGCTTTGACATAGAGATTCGGCACGCCTTTCATCACGCTGTACAACGATAGGATCGCGTACGGCAGCAGAATGTGCGTCATTGCGACCAGCACGCCGAATCGGTTATAGATCAGCGCCAGTGCGTGATCCGTCAATCCCAGCCGAATGAGAATATCGTTCAGCACGCCGTGCGTCTGCAGCACCACCACCCAGGCCGTGGTGCGCACGAGGATCGACGTCCAGAACGGCAGCAATACGAGAATCATGAACAGGTTGCTGTAGCGAGCCGGAATGTTGGCGAGAAAATACGCGACCGGATAGCCGAGCAAGAGGCACAGCACGCTCACCGAAATGCTGACCCACGCAGTCTTGACGAACACGTCGACATAAAGCCGCTGGCCATCGGGTTGCCTGACGATGGCGCCCCGTTCGTCGCGCGTGAAGTCGAAGGCCTTCAAGTAATACCCGAGCGTCCACGGCGAGGCCGCATACTTGAGCGTCGACCACGACCTCACCTCGTCCCAGCGCGGATCGATCTTGGAGAAGCGCTGACGCCACGTTCCATCGGTGCTTTCTCCGAGGCGGCGCGCCGTCTTCATGATGAGACTGCGCATGCCTGTGTCGTCATAGTTCAAGCGCGACGCGACGCGGCTCATGCCGTCCGTTCCTTTGATGGCCAACAAGTCTCGGCCGAAGGCCTCGTACACGTGCTCGCCCGGCAGTTGGCCCGCCGCGGGGCTCCAGTCGTGCAACAACCTCGCCGCATGCGGCAATTCCAGGGAAACGACCGGATCGCGAAAACTCTTCAGCAGCAGGCTCCCGATCGGAACGAGAAACGTGACGAGGAGGAACGCAAGCAGCGGAAAAACGAGCATCGCAGCCTTGGCGCGCTCGGCGCGCTCCGCACTGCGCAGCTTCGCTTTGAGGCTTCTCGAATCGGCCACGACCCCCTGCTCGGCGTCGCCCCGCGGTACCGCAACATCAGTTGGCAAAATCATCATGGTTCGGCGGTAGATACCGCACCCTCCTACTCGATGCAACAACGGAATGCGATTACGTTCGACCCGGCTTTACTGCAGCGCGCGGCAGGCATCGGCCATCCAGCCCACGTCCACCGAGTCGCCGATGCGCAACTTGCGCGCGGCCCCGTCGTTGGGCAGTTTCACGATGAAGTCGTGACGCCCGCACACTTGCATGACGACCCGCAGGTGATCTCCGTAATAGATGAGATCCTTGACCCCGCCGTTGAAGACGTTGTCGCATGCGCGCGCCTGCTCGCCGACGACGATGCGCTCGGGCCGCAGCGAAACGCTGGTGGCGCCAGCCGCATGCATTGCGGCGCCCGTGCTCGCGACGATGCTGTGCCCGCCGTCGATCCGGACCGTGCAACGCTCGCGATCGACCGACGCGACGGTCCCCCGCAATTCGTTGCTTTCGCCGATAAAGCGTGCGACGAATGCGTTCTCGGGTTTCTCGTACAGTTCGGGCGGCGAAGCAAGTTGCTGAATGACGCCGTTGTTGAAAACCGCAATGCGATCGGACATCGTCATCGCCTCGCTCTGATCGTGCGTCACGTAGACAACGGTGAGGCCGCTCTGCTCGTGGATCTGCTTGATTTCGTACTGCATCTGCTCGCGCAGTTGCTTGTCGAGCGCGCCGAGCGGCTCGTCCATCAACACGAGCGCCGGTTCGAACACCAGCGCCCGAGCGACGGCGATACGCTGTTGCTGGCCACCGGAGAGCTGGCCGGGCATGCGATTGGCGAATTTTTCCATGTTCACCATGTTGAGCGCGCGCTTCACCTTCCTCGCGATCTCGTCTTTCGACACCTTGCGCACCCGCAACGGGAACGCAAGGTTCTCCGCAACGGATTTATGCGGAAACAGCGCATAGCTTTGAAACACCATGCCGATGTTGCGGCGCTCCGGCGGAATGCGATTGATCGGCTTACCCTGAAGAAGAATCTCGCCGTGCGTGGCGGTTTCGAACCCTGCCAGCATCATGAGACACGTCGTCTTACCCGATCCGGACGGCCCGAGCATCGTGAGAAACTCGCCCTCGCGAATCTCGAGGTTCAGGTTCTTCACCACGAGCGTTTCGCCGTCGTAGGTTTTTTGGACGTTCTTGAAAGAGACAATCGTCGACATCGCAATTCCTTAGGGGTTGCTTGGCAATAGCCGCACTCGCTCGTCAGGCGCCGAACTGCCAGTCGCGCGGGGGCAAGTACGTTTCCTTGACCACACGGGGCGAGGCCCAGCGCAGCAGGTTCAGGTAGGAACCCGCCTTGTCGTTGGTGCCGCTGGCACGGCCGCCGCCGAACGGCTGCTGACCGATCATGGCGCCCGTGGGCTTGTCGTTCAGGTACAGGTTGCCCGCCGCGTTGATCAGCACGTGCTCGGCCTGATGCAAGGCAAATCTGTCCGTGCAGAAGATCGAACCCGTGAGCGCATAGGGACTCGTCGAATCGATGATCTCGAGCGTTTCGTCCCACGCACCGTCTTCATAGACGAACACCGACATCACAGGCCCGAACAATTCTTCTTTCATGAGTGCATGCTTCGGATCGCTCACTTGCAGCACGGTGGGCTCGACGAACCAGCCCGGCTCCGACCATGTCCTGCCGCCCGAAATCACCGTGACGGCCGGATCGTCCTTGGCCGCCGCCAACACGCGGGACAGCTTCTGGTGCGAGGCTTGCGAAATCACCGCGCCCATGAAGGTACCGGGATCGGCCACGTCGCCCACCTTCAGGGCAGCCAATCGGTCGCGCAGTTCCTGGCTCACCGAAGCCCACAGGCTGCGCGGGATATAGGCGCGCGACGCCGCGCTGCACTTCTGCCCTTGATACTCGAACGCGCCGCGAATCAGTGCGATCGCCACTTCCGACGCATTCGCCGACGGATGCGCAAGGACGAAGTCCTTGCCGCCCGTCTCACCGACGAGGCGAGGGATCGTGCGGAAGCTGTCGACCTTCGATGCGACGCCCTTCCACAGCGATTGGAAAATGGCCGATGAGCCCGTGAAGTGAATACCGGCAAGGTCAGCGGAGGACATCACCGCACGCGTCGTCATTTCCGCGTCGCCGGGGACGAAATTGATGACGCCGGGCGGCAGCCCCGCTTCTTCCAATGCTTCGAAGAAGATGTAATTGGCGAGCGCCGATTTTTCCGACGGCTTCCACAGCACGGTGTTGCCCATGATGGCAGGGGCCGTCGTCAGATTGGCGCCGATCGCCGTGAAGTTGAACGGCGAGACCGCGTAGACGAAGCCTTCGAGCGGACGCCAATCCGCACGATTGACGGCCGTCGGCACGGACATCGGCTGTTCCGCATAGACGCGTTGCGCGTTGTACGCGTTGAAACGCAGAAAGTCGATCAGCTCGCATGCGCTGTCCGGCTCGGCCTGATCGATCGTCTTGCTCTGCCCGAGCATCGTGGCTGCATTGATCTTGGTGCGCAAGCGAGTGGCGACGATGTCCGCGGCGCGATGCAAAATCGTCGCGCGGCTCGCATGGGTCAGGCTTGCCCAATCGCGGGCGACGGCCTTCGAGCTTTCGATCGCTTCATTGACTTGCGCTTGCGTAGGACGATGAATCCGCGCGAGCAGGCTCTCGGTATCGTGCGGGGCGCGCACCTCGACGACTTCGTTCGAGAAATACCGTTTCCCGCCGATGACGGTCGGGATCTCGACGACCTCGCGACGCTCGAGCGCGCGGCTCAACTCAACTGCCGCCGCCGTTCCCTTGCCGAAGGACACCTCCGGCTCGTTCGCCGGTAACGGAAATTGTGGACCTGACATCGCGCTGACTCCTTTGGAAGAACTTCGGGACTACGTAGGGAATGGGCCGGGTCGTAAATCGCGGGTTTTCCCTTATCGAATAAGGCTCCGCGCCCCATGCGCCCCGGCATGAAAACCGTATTTGCAGATTAGTTGTTGAATAAATCAGGCCCTATTGCTTCAACTCGCCTTATGCTCAGGATCGGTCGTCGTGATGCAAGACGGGGCGATCTTTTCATTGAGTGCAAAGCTTTATTTAGGACTCCTATTTAATTTTTGATGACGAAGCGAGCCGCTTCGCCTCCTGTGTCGCACTTGGGCCGAACTGCTAGACCCGAACTATTCGGCGCCGACGGTGGTGACAGGCACCCATTTCGCCCCCTCCACGCGATAAAGCGTCGATGCCGGCTTCTTCAAATCGCCGTGCGCATCGAAAGCGATCTTGCCGGTGATGCCGTCATAGTCGATCGTTCGCAGGGCTCGCATGAACACCTCGGGTTTAGCGGAGTTCGCCTGCTTCATCGCCGCGACCACCAGGCCGCCGCAGTCGTATGAAAACGGCGAATACGTCAGGATGTCCATGCCGAAGCGTTTGCGGAATTTGTCCGCGAAAGCCTTGCCTCGCGGCAGCGAATCGATGGGCCTGCCGTATTCCCAGGCCATGGCGCCTTGGGCGGCGCTGCCGGCGACGTTGATGAAGATCGAATCCGCAATGCCGCCGCTGCCCACGAACTGCGTGCTCATGCCGAGCTGCCTCATCCGCTTGGTGACAAGCGCCGCTTGATTGTCGCTGCCGGCAAAATAAAGCAAATCGGCGTTGGCGGCCTTCAGGTTGGTCAGTTGCGCGTTGAACTCGACCGCCTTGTCGTTCGTATATTCCGCGGCAACGATCTGTCCGCCGGCCGCCAGCACGGCCTTCTTGAATTCCTCGACCGCCCCTTGCCCAAACGCCGTGCGATCGTCCATGACCGCGATGCGCTTCGCGTGAGTCACCGTTACGGCGTATCGCCCCGCGTTCCCGGAGTTTTGCGCGTCGGTGGCGATGATTCGAAAGATGTTGTCGAGGCCGCGAAGGGTGATCGTCGGATTCGTCGCCGCGGGATCGATCAGGGGGATGCCTGCTTGCGCGAAGACCTGCGACGCAGGCAGCGCCACACCCGAGTTGTAGTAGCCGACGACGGCGACGACCCCATCGTCGACGAGCTTTTGGGCGACCTGCACCCCGATACGCGGGTCGGCCTGGTCATCCACCACATCGAGTTCGAAGCGAACGTCTTGTCCCCCAAGCTTGATGTGCTGAGCATTGGCCTCTTCGAGCGCAAGGCGAACGCCGTTCTCGATATCTTTGCCGTTCGACGCGCTCACGCCCGTCAACGGGGCCGACACCCCAATTTTGATGACCTGCTGCGCCTGCACCGCGCCGCTGCCGACGCACAGCGCGAGCGCCGTCGCGGCACGCAACGCAAACCTTCCCAAACCCTTGATCATCCGTTCAGTCCTTTTTGCAATTTTTCGAGCGCGGCCGGGTCGCCGGGAACCCGCTAGATGTCGTCTGCCGGTTTGGCACCCAATAAGTTACGCCATTACTGAACAAATGTTCAGTCACACAAATCTGCTCGGAACTATATATCCAAACTCCGGAAGATCAAATGGGAGTTGTCTCGGGGATTTCCCTGATTTTGCGATGAAGTTCACGGTGCAGATCGATGAACAATTGTTCAGCACAGACATTCCTCCATCCCAAAGACTGGCACCGCAGATACTGAACGCTTGCTCAGTCTTTTCCATTTCCGATGTACCATTCTTGCCATCCCCGCGGCGCGGCCCCCGCATTCCTAGCGGCTCGGCACCACGATCAAGGAACACAGATGCAGCAAATGAATGCCGCGCTCCCGGCTACCAGCGAGACGAGAAAAGACGACACGGCCCACTACGAGGGGATGAGGCTGCGTCTGATCGATTCGACGCTCGAAGTGGTGGGTCAAGTGGGGCTGGAGAATCTGACGATCCGCAAAGTGAGCGACCACGCGGGCGTATCGGTCGGCCTCGTGCATCACCATTTTGAAAACAAGAGCGACCTCGTCTATAAAACCTTCGTCCATCTGATTCGGCGCGTCCGCGATCAACTCACGGCCGGACGGCGCGGTATCGTCGATCCGGTCGAACGCATGAAGTTCACAGCCGACATGTGCTTTAGCGATGAAGTCATGAGTCCCGGCGCCGCAAACGTCTGGCCGCATATGTGGAGTTCGTCGGCGCACGATCACGAAGTGCAACGGCTGTGCGCCGCATTTTCCCGGCGGCTTCGCTCCAACTTCATCTTCGACTTGCGGCAAGCCGGCTGCGACCGGACCATGGCGACGATTCACGCGATTCAAGCCATGGCGTTGGTGCATGGCTTGTGGATCGAACATCGCGTTGCCGCATCGATTACGATCGACGAGGTGCTCGGGGTCTTTCATGGCGTCATCGACGACGCCACGGGACGCGTCTGGAGGATGAACGCGACTCGCGCGTATTCACGCTAATTCCATTGGAATTCCACGGTTGCGGCGCCGCCGCCCGCAGCCGCGAACCATCACAGCCGCAGATGTTCTGCATCAGCGGCACCGATGCAATGCATGCGGCGGCTTCCCCTCGCTAGCCTGGATCTCCTGTTCCGTCCTCCTCGCCATACCGACAAAGGCAGAAACGATATGACTTTCAAGAGAATGTTCCATGCGGTGGAAACGCACGCGGGCGAGCCCATGCGCGTGATCACGGGCGGCGTGCCGCACATCCCGGGCGATACCGTCTACGAGCAGATGAAATGGCTCGAGAAAAACGACGACCAAATCCGCCAGCTCATGCTGCGCGAGCCGCGCGGTTATCCGCCCGTCTGCTGCAACCTGATCGTCCCGGCGAAGCATCCCGACGCTAAGGCCGGCTACATCATCATGGAGCAAGTCGAGTACCCCGTGATGAGCGGCGGCAATACGATTTCGGTTGCGACCGTGATGCTCGAAACCGGCATGCTGCCGATGACCGAGCCGGTGACGGAGTTCCAATTGGAAGCGCCGGCCGGCCTCATCGGCATCAAGGCCGAATGCAAGGACGGCAAAGTCACGCAGGTCACCTTCAAGAACGTGCCCGCATTCGCGGCGCATCTCGAGGCGGTGATCGACGTGCCTACGTTGGGCAAAGTCACCGTCGACGTAGGCTGGGGCGGCATGTTCTATGTGATCGCCGACGTGCGCCAGTTCAAAGGGGTGGAACTGATTCCCGAGCATGGCAGGGAAATCGCCCGCATCGGCGCCCTGATTACCAAGGCCGCGCAGGATCAACTGCCCGTGTCTCACCCGCACTACCCCGGCATCGGCATCACGATCGCTCAGCTCTCGGGGCCGACGCGCAATCCGAACGCCGATTGGCGAAACGCAGTGACGGTGGCCAGCGGCGCTGTGGACTTCGATAATCCCGCGACTTGGACGGGGGCGATCGATCGTTGCGCTTGCGGCACCGGAACCTGCGCAAAGATGGCGACGCTGCATGCGAAGGGCGAACTGAAACTCGACCAACCGTTCCGCCATGAGGGATTGCTCGGCATCGTCTACACCGGCAACCTGGTTGAAGAAACGAGGATCGGCGACCACAAGGCCGTCGTCCCGACGATCTCGGGTCGTTCCTGGATCTACGGGTACAACACCTGGGTATTGGACCCGACCGATCCGTTCCCGAACGGCTTCACCGTCGGCGATCTGTGGGCTTGATCGGCCGTAGGTTCTACGCCTAATGGGCTCGTAGCGAGGAAACATCGCTACGGGCCTTTTTGTTTTTTGGCGAACGTGCGGCGCGAACGGCGCGGCGCGGCCCGGCTAAAAAAGAAGCCGTGGCGGATTCGAATGCCGAAACGCACGCTCGAACCCACCACGGCTTTATCAACCGATCCGCGTCAACCGCTCACTTCTGTCCCAGCCAAACCGCGAATTTCTGGTTCAAGT
This sequence comes from Paraburkholderia sp., assembly GCA_004322045.1. Taxonomy (GTDB): domain Bacteria; phylum Pseudomonadota; class Gammaproteobacteria; order Burkholderiales; family Burkholderiaceae; genus Trinickia. Next base: position 144,675 of record SCRN01000031.1, on the reverse strand, counting down.
CGTCGGAATGATCGGCCCAGAATGCGACGTCGGAAGTGACGGCATTCTTTTGGTTTTGCGGTGCGGTCGGCAGATACGGGGCCACCTTCTGATCGACCTTCGCCAACGAAGACTGACGCATCGGTCCAAGCGCCGTTGCCGACGCCAGCTTTGCGAGCGAGTCCGTCGACGTCGCATACCGGACGAATTCCTGCGCCGCCTTCACGTTCTTCGAACCCTTGACGATCGCATAGCCCTCGATATTCTTGACCTCGCCATCCCACAGGAAGCCGAACGGCTTCTTGTCCTGCATGATGGCCGTATAGATGCGGTTGCAGTAAGCACTCGACATCGATACCTCGCCGTCCGCGAGCAACTGCGGCGGTTGCGCGCCCGTCTCCCACCACACGATCGACGACTTGATCGTGTCGAGCTTCTTGAATGCACGGTCCACGCCGGCGGGAGTGGAGAGCGTCTTGTAGACATCGGCGGCAGCGACGCCGTCTGCGAGCAATGCCCACTCGAGCGCACCTTCCGGCGATTTGCGCAACGCGCGCTTACCGGGGAACCGCTTCAGATCGAAGAAATCAGCAACCTTCGTCGGCTCGGCGCCTTTGAATGCCTTCTTGTTGTACGTGATCACCGTCGACCACGCGACGTTGCCCACCATGCAATCCGAAAGGCCTCCCGGCAGAAAATCGGACTTGGCGGATGCCGGCAGCGTTGCCGGGTCGATCTTCTCGAGCAACCCTTCATCGCAGGCGCGCGTGGCGTCGGACAACTGCATGTCGACAACGTCCCACGTCACGTTCTTCGTCTCGACCTGGCTTCGAATTTGCGCGATGCCGCCGTTGTACGTATCCATCTTGACCTGACCGCCCGCCTTCGACGCAAACGGTTGAACCGCGGTAGCGTTTTGTGCGTCTTGATACGAGCCGCCCCACGACGCAAAAACGAGTTCGGATGCCGCGGCATGCATGGATACCATCCCCATGCTCATGGCGACGAGCGCCAATGTCTTCAAAGAACTACGCATTTAAAGCCTCACCAAGAAATGTGTCGATGTCTCCACCCTTATGCCGGGCAGCGTTGTATCCACGTCCACATGTCTCTACGTTATGGAGGATGCGTGCCGAGAGCGCCTCGTCACGCCCTGTCGTAGATGACATGTAACGGAAATCTATGCCGCCGTAATGAGGGGGGCCGAAACATTCGCGTTGGTTATGCAATGCATCAACGAACTTCCCGGCGCAAGGATCAGACAGGCCGATTGAACGCACGAATGGTGGACAGCAAACCGTCGGGCACCTCGAGCTCAGTGATGTTCAGGTGGCTGCCGGGAATCCGCACGCCCCGCCCCGCGAGCCGGTCGATTTGCGCGGACAGCCGGTCGATGAAATTCGGCACGAGCAGATCGGGCTTGATGGCAACGACGAAGAGGCCCACGCCCGGGCACTCGCTCCCGGACGCATACGAGGGCGCATCGATCGACCAATTTCCGCCCGTCAGGCCGGCCGCCAGGATTTCGACCATGAGCGCGAGATTGGCGCCGCGCGCCCCGCCAAAGGCCAACAGAAGGCCTTTGACGGCCTTTTGCGCATCGGTGGTCGGCTCGCCGTTCGCGTCGACTGCCCAGCCCTCCGGAATCGCCTCGCCACGCTCGGCCGCTTGTCGAACGTTGACGAACGCCGTGGCGCTCGAAGCTTGGTCGAGCACGAACGGCTTGGCCCGCCCGGTCGGTGCGGCGAACGCCATCGGGTTTGTCCCGTACACGGGCTTGCGGCTGTCGAGCGTCGTCATCTGTGCAGTCGCGTTCGTCACGGCGATCGTCACGAGGCCCTTTTCGGCGAGCCGTCTCGGATAGTAGCCAAGCTCGCCGACGGTGAAGTTGTTCGTCTGCGAGAAGGCCGTTACGCCGAACGTATTGGCGCGCTCGACGATCTGATCGAACGCGCGATCGAAACCTAGTTGCGCAATCCCGCCGTGCGCATCGACGCGCGTCAAAGCGGGAGCGGGCGAAGTGATGGTCGGTTCGGCGGACGTCGAAATACGCCCTTTTACGAAGCCGTCGAGATAGTCGGGCAGATGCGCGAAGCCGACTGCTCGGCTACCGGCCCATTCCGCGGAGACGACCGCATTGGCCAGAGACGTTGCGATCGAGTCGTTGGCGCCGGCGTCGAGTATCGCCTGCCGGGCAATGGCAAAAGCTTCTTGTGTTTCGAGTCGCATGCTGTCCTCTGAATGTGAGCCGCGGTCGCCGTCGCAAGTGGAGACCCGTCGGCGCGAGCGTGGCGATGCGATTTTCTACACAGCGTTCATCGAACATCATCGTTGTAAACGGTGTTTATATTCAGCGATAGCGGCGCTTATTCCTGCAGCGAGCCGGCGATCCGGCAGGCCGCGCCTGTTTCCGCCAATACCTCGACCTAGCGCTCCTCGGGCAAGCAGATCTGTTCCTGCTTCAGCGAGAGTGCCTTGGCGATATCGCGCGATACCTGGCGCTCGAACGACTGCCGCAGCAGTTCGACCATGTCGGTGGGAAGGTGGCCCAGTTCGTTTTCTCGAAACGCCAAGTAGAAGGAGCGACTCAGCGCTTGATAAGGCCGGCCATGCCGAGAAAACGACGAAAGCGGCACCACGCGCAGATCCGGTACGTAATGCCTGGACTGCCATATGCATAACGGAGTCGTCACCGCAAAGCCCAGCCCTGCGGCGACGAGACTGAGCATCGGGTCGGTGGCGTCGAACTCGCAGGTGCGCTCGATGTTTTCCGAATTCGATGCCAAATAGGCATCGATGTGCTGCCCGATCACCGAACGCGCGCTATAGCGGATGAATTGCAGATTGCGGCTCAGATCGGCGAGCGTAGTGAACCGATCGACCTCGAAGCTCGCCGGCAAGACGACGAAGTACGGTTCGGAAAAGAGCTTCTGCCGGCGAATGCCCGGCGCTTGCGAAATGCCGTTGGTCGTCACGGCCATATCGAGCTGGCGCGCTTCGAGCTGCGCATCGAGGGTGGGCGTGATGCCGGACCACAAGCGGATTTGATGCGACGTGCCCGATAGCGCCTTGATGATGATCGGCCCGATCGTCGCCGCAAAAGAATCGACACAGCCCAGACGCACGACGACGCGCTTCGCGCGTGTGACGTTGCGTACGCTTTCCACCATCTCGTCGGCGCCGGTGAGCAGCACCGTGGCATGCTCGAACAGGCGCTGCCCAGCGGCGGTCGGCCGGGCCGGGCGGGTCGCGCGATCGAGCAAGGTCGTATCCAGCAACGTCTCGAGCGCTTTGATGCGCTGCGAGACGCCCGCCTGCGAAATGGCCAGGCGATCGGCGGCATCGGAGATCGAACCGGCCTCGACGACCGCGACCCAGCTCGCCAAGAGGCTCCAATCGGGATATTGCTCAGGTACGCTCTCTTTCATGGTGGCGGCGCGTCGACATCGGATTGAAGGAAGGATGCCCTCGCGAGCCGAAGCCGAAACCGAATCGTCCCGGCTCGCGCACCGCTAGTCTGCGCTGCCATGCACCCGTGCCGCAAGACCCATTGCGCTGTGCGCTGGCGCAAGGTTACGCAAGGCGGCTTCCAGCGCAGCGAACAAGGCGGCCGCCGATAGATTGGCCTGCTTGTCGTCCTCCCCTGCCAATCGCCTGCGTTCGAATTCCGACCGCCAGCGGCCTGCGACCTCGATCTCCATTGCATGGATGCCGTCGTCCGGCCTGCCGTAGTGTTCGGCCGCAAACGCGTCGGCGATCTTGCCGTTGACCACCCATGACCGGCCGTCTGCCTTGACCCGCTCCGTCAGGCACTTCACTAGGCGGCGATCGCAGGCTTTACCGCGCGCCGTGCCGATGTTGCAATCGGAGGCATCGACCTGAACCTGATCGCGAAAAGGCGATAGCCAAAAACTCGCATGGAAGATCAACAACAGCACATTGTCGTGGCGCGCTCTAAGACGTGAGCGTTCCCGAGCAACAGCTTCATGAAAAGGGAGCCAATACGCTTTGACGCGCGCGTCTATCTCAGCGTCGCTCGGCTCGCATCCCGGGTCGTACAGCGGTTCGCCTCGCGCGGTGTGAGTGCGGCACAGACCGTTGCGATTCAAGTGGCGAGACAGGGGACGGTCGAAAGTGGCGACGTTCAGGTCGATCACGCAGGGGTGATAGCGCGCTGAAATACATGAAACGCCGTGGTGCTGCGCCGCCGCCTGCAGCGCGAGTCCGGCCGGGTCGGCGACGCGGCCTTGAACGTCGCGCCAGGCAGGGAATCTGCGCAGGTCCTCGGGGATATCGGCGCCCGTATGCGGCATGACGAGGAGGATCGGCGAGTCGGCGCTGACCATGTGTCCGTAAGCCGTGTTCTGCATCGTGGGGCCCTCAGGTTTGCGTCGTGCTATGCCCGGTTGCCCGAGGGGCAACGAGGCGATGTATGGCCAAACGTAGAGAACTCACGGTAGTGGAACCCGTACCGCCCGGAGCGATCGTAAGCGCGGCTTTACCTGTCTATAAGCGGGGCTTAAATATGTCCCCGTCTCGCTGCCGACCGGCCACGCTGCCGGTGGCGCTCGACGCATAACCTAATGTAATGCGCCCCGGAAAATAAAGCGCATTGACGCTGCCCTCGCCCCCCACCAATACTCGAATCACAGCGAGGGCGCGTCTTAACGTCGCGCGCCGGTATGAGAAGAGCCTTCGCGAATCACGACAATGCACGTTGAGCGGTTCACGCGCTGGTCAGCAGCCGAACGAGCGCGCAAGGTGTCCCAACAGAATTGACGCTATGAACTCGGTAGAAAGAATGTTCGTCCCCGCGCTGCAAGCCGAAGACCGGTTCTCGAACCCTAGCACCTGGGAGAGCGGCGGGAAACTTTGGGCAAGCGGCGAAGAGCAGATCCTGACCTGCGCGCGCGTGGTGGACGAAACCCACGATGTCAAAAGCTTTGAATTCCGCGTGGGCGACGGCTCGCCGGTGCGCTTCGAACCGGGTCAGTTCATGACCGTGACGGCGAACGTGCAAGGGCAGCGAGTCCAGCGCTGCTATACGATTTCGTCGCCGCCGACGCGTCCCTATTTGCTTTCGATCACCGTCAAGCGCGTGCCGGGCGGCGCCATGTCGAACTGGCTTCACGACAATCTGAAGGCGGGCGGTCAATTGCGTGCGTATGGCCCATCGGGCAGCTTCACGCCGACATCGGCCCCCGGCGCCGCAAAATCGCTTTACCTGTCCGCGGGTTCGGGCGTGACGCCTCTGATGTCGATGACGCGTGCCGGCATCGACCTCGGCCTCGATCGCGACATCGTATTCGTTCATAGCGCCAGAACACCGGCAGACATCGTTTTTCGAAAGGAACTGGAAAGGCTCGTCGCGCTCTCCCCTGGCCTTCGCACGTTCTTCCTTTGCGAAGGCATCGGCGGCGAAACCGATTGGTCCGGGCCTACTGGCCGGCTCAGTCTTCCGCTTCTGTCCGAATGGGTACCGGATTATGCCGAGCGTGAGGTATTCACCTGCGGCCCCCGCGGGTACATGAGCGCCGTGCGCACGTTGCTTAGCGAGGGCGGTCACGATCCGGCTCGTTACCACCAAGAAAGCTTCGATATCTCCGCGGGGACCGTGGCCGAGGCTGCCGCGCCGAAGTGCGACGCGTCCCAAACATCGCAAGAAACCTTCACCGTCAAGCTCTCACGTTCGCAGAAAACGTTCACGATGACCGCTTCCGAAACCGTGCTCGCGGCTGCGAAAAAAGCTGGCGTTCCGATCCCCTCCTCATGCAGTCAAGGCATCTGCGGGACCTGCAAGACCAAAGTGATCGAAGGCGAAGTCGAGATGAAACACAACGGCGGCATCCGCGATCGAGAAATCCAGAAAGGATTCCGGCTGCTCTGTTGCAGCCGCCCGACGTCGGACTTGGTGCTCGAACTTTAGCCGGCCGCCAACCGCCCACCGCTCGGTCACCGCTGGCCTGGCGCGTTTTCCCAAAAACACATTCATCCAAATCGATTTAGGAGACGCAGTATGGCGGGTGATCCGGCCTTCGATGCACGCAGCATGGCTACACCGAACAGCAAAGCGGCGATCTTGCGAGATGTACGCGCATATCGCCTCGCCCGTGTGAAGGCGCAACTGCTCAAGCAAAATATCCCCGCCATCTTGCTCTATGACCCGGTCAACATCCGCTATGCGACCGACACGTCGAACATGCAAGTGTGGTGCGGACGCAATCCCGCGCGCTACGTCATGGTTTTCGCGAACGGCCATATCGCCGCCTGGGAGTTTCACAGCAGCGACCACGTATGGGACGGGCTCGATCTCGACGTAGAACTGCGGTGTCCCGTCAGTTGGACGTTCTTCAACGCTGGTCACGAAGCGGAACACCGCGCCGAAATTTGGGGCGCCGAAATCATCGATGTCCTGCAAAAGCACGCTCCGGGTGAGCTGCGCCTCGCGGTCGATCGACTCGACCCGTTCGGCACCGCCTATTTGGAAAAGCATGGAATAGCGCTGCTCGACGGCCTGGCCGTCATGGAGACAGCGCGCTCAATCAAGTCGTCGGGCGAGTTGGTCTTGATGGGCGAATCCTTGCGCACCGCCGAAAAGGGCATCGAGCGCATGCGGTGCGAGCTTCGCCCCGGCATCACCGAGAACGAGATCTGGGCCAACCTTCATTACGAAAACATTCGCAACGGAGGTGAGTGGATCGAAACGCGCTTGCTCGCCTCCGGGGACCGCACCAATCCGTGGATGCAGGAGTGTTCTTCGCGTGTCTTGCAGGATGGTGAGTTACTCGCCTTCGACACCGACATGGTAGGGCCTAACGGCTATTGCTCCGACATTTCACGCACGTGGCTCGTCGGCGACGGCCGCCCCTCGGACGAGCAGCGCAAGTTGTACGAGTATGCGTACTCGCAAATTCACTTCAATATGGATCTATTGAGGCCGGGCATGACGTTCCGAGAATTTTCGGACAAGGCCTGGAACATTCCCGATCAATTCCTCAAGAACCGCTACTGCTGTCTAGCGCACGGCATCGGCATGGTCGACGAATATCCCTCGATTGCGCATCGAATCGATTGGGACAGCGCGGGTTACGACGGCCAGTTCGAAGTAGGCATGACCGTATGCGTCGAAAGTTACATCGGGGCGGACGGCGGGATGCAAGGCGTCAAGCTCGAGCAACAGGTGGCGCTCACCGAGCAGGGTTGCGTTTCGCTGACCGATTGCAGTTTCGAAACCGACTGGCTCTAAGCGTTGCAGCTAAAAGCAATCATGCCGGGTAATCTTTGAGGCAGACCGGCTCCTCTTCACGCAGCCAGTCGATCAGCCGCGTCACGGCCGGCGTAATCGTTCTGCCATGAGGGACGACCACATAATAGGCGTCGCGCGGTTTGCACGACGCGGCCATGAGACGCACCAGCTCGCCTCGCGCGAGCTGGTCGTGTACCAGCCGGCTCCAGCCGAGTGCAACGCCTTGGCCATACTTCGCTGCCTGGACGGCATCGGTATACAGGCTGCTTCTCAGCACGAAATTCAATTTCGGCGGCCGAAAGCCCACCGATCGAAACCACGCCTCCCAGCCCATCCATCCCTCGTAGGTGGAATCCGATTCGACGAGTGGCAAACCGGCAAGCGCTTCGAGCGAGGCCGGCATTGGGTGTTCCTCGAGAAAGCCGGGCGAGCACACAGGAAACACTTCTTCGTCGAATAGCAAGGCCGAGGTGCCGTCCGCCCAGCTACCGTCCCCGTAACGCACGGCGACATCGACCTCGACGTGGCGAAGGTCGGCGGTAAACATCTGCGTGGTCAATCGTAACTGCAAAGGCGGATCGATCTTCTTCAGATTCGGCAGCCTCGGCAGCAGACGCAGTTGAGCGAACGGTGCGGTCGACGCCAGCACGAGCTCCTGCTGCTCCGCACCAATCGATAGGCGGTCGAAGACACCGGCGATCTTCTGCATTGATTCCGCAACGACGACGTATAGCGCCTCGCCCTCTTTCGTCAGCACGATAGACCGATGCAGGCGATGAAACAGGCGCACGCCCAGCGTCTCCTCTAGAAACCGCACTTGCCGGCTAACCGCGGCCTGGGTCACCCCGAGCTCGGTTGCGGCATGGGTGAAGCTGCCCAAGCGCGCCACGGCCTCGAACTCGACCAGCGCGGTCAAGGACGGCACGATGCGTCGATACCCCTTAGTTCCTTTTGCCATCTCGACCCACAGTTCGGTTTGTTTGCATGTCGGTTTCAGGCGCTCAATCCTCGGACGATATGGCTTCGCGGTCAACCCGGAAGCACCCCACGCGGCTGGGGTGTCCGCAGGCGATTCGCCGCCCTCCCATGCGTGAGATGCTACCGATATAACGCGTCGTCCGGCATAACTCAAAGTAATGCGATCGACAAAATAAAGCGTGTTGACGCTACTTATCGTCACTCCAATACTTGATGGAAATCATTGGGAAAACCGAACCCACAACCTATTGGAGGCGCAGATGTCTGTCATTCCCATCAAGACCCACCGCGAGCTGCTGGATAGCCGGGAGCCCGGATGTGGGATGCCTGGCGAGCTCTTCGGAAGCCAAGACGTGTTCGAAACGGACATGGATGTCTTCTTTCATAAACGGTGGATTCTCGTCGCGGTAACGGCCGACATGCCGGAGCCCGGCGATGTCTTTGCGGTCGATGTCGGCAAAGCTTCGATCCTGATTCTTCGCGATGACGACGAAAACATCCGCGCATTCCGAAACATCTGCCGGCATCGCGGCTCACGCCTAGTCAAGAGCGCCGGCAAAGTCACCGTCGGCATGTTGGTTTGCCCCTATCACCAGTGGACGTACGACCTCGACGGTAGCCTGCGCCACGCCACACATATGGGTCACGAATTCGACAAGGATTGCCGTAGCCTGATCCCGGTTCATATCAAAGTCGTCGGCGCGCATATCTTCGTTTGCCTCGCTGACGAGGCGCCCGACGACATCTCGACGCTCGAGACGGTCATGACCCCGCGCTTTGCTCCGTACGATATGCAGCATACGAAGATCGCGCACGAGATGGACATCGTCGAGAACGGCAACTGGAAGCTCGTCATGGAGAACAACCGTGAGTGCTACCACTGCGGCGGCACGCACCCGGAGCTGACTCAGTCGTTCCTGGCGCATGATTTCGGCTTTTGCCCCGACGGCCAAAGCGAGGCGTCGCTGGCCGACTACGAGGAGTACCTCGCAAACAACGCTGCCCGCAAGGAAGACTGGGAGAAAGACGGCTATGTTTGCGAATTGTTCGAATCGCTCGATGAAAGCGTCCAGACGAATTTCCGCTCGCAGCGGCTCGTGATCGCCAACGCCGGCGAATCGCAAACGATGGATACCAAGGTTGCGAGCACGAAGCTTCTGGGCAACTTGCAACGCCGCGATCTCGGCGACGTGCACATGTGGGGCCATCACTCGTGGACGCACGTAATGAGCGACCACGCCGTCATCGCCTATGCCATTCCGCTCGCGCCGGACAAAACACGCGTGCGTACCGTGTGGCTCGTGAACGAGAATGCCGTGGAAGGTGTCGACTACGATCTGAAGAAGCTGACTGAAGTATGGATCGCCACCACCACGCAGGACGCCGAACTCGTCGGCAACACGCACAACGGGACGCAGGATCCGGGCTATGTGCCGGGTCCCTACTCGAAGTACACCGAGGGCGCGCTCGAGCAATTTGCTCGCTGGTATGACGCACGACTGAAAGCGAACGGGGTCTAAGTTTCTACGATGCGGGCGGGGGCAATTGAATTGCACCCGCCCCGCCAGCATGCGGCTACCCGTTATCGTCCAAGACCGTAAACACCGACACGGCTCGCTGCAAGCTCATCGCCTGCTCCGCAAGCGATTCGGCCGCGGCGGCCGCTTGCTCCACGAGTGCCGCGCTTTGCTGCGTCATCTCGTCCATTTGCACGACGGCTTGCTGTACCTGGTCGATTCCTCGGCTTTGCTCTTCCGAGGCCGACGCGATCTCACCGACAATGCCTGACACCTGCTTCACGGCCAGCACGACCTCGCCAATCGTCGAACCGACCTCGTTCGCCTGTGTCGCGCCGAAACGGATCGTCTCGACGGACGAGTCAAGCAATGCCTTGATTTCCTTTGCGGCGTCCGCGGAACGCTGAGCGAGCGCACGAACTTCGCTTGCCACCACGGCAAACCCGCGTCCTTGCTCCCCCGCGCGCGCGGCCTCGACCGCTGCGTTCAAGGCGAGAATGTTGGTCTGAAATGCAATCGATTCGATCACCGCGGTGATCTCCGAAATTCTCGTCGAACTGCCGCTTATCGTTTCGATGGTTCGGACCATCCCTTGCATCGCCCCGTTGCCTGCATCGGCCATTGTGCTCGCGCGCACTGCCAGCCTGTTGGCCTCGCGCGCACTTTCCGCGTTTCGTCTGACGGTCTCGGTCAATTGCGTCATGCTCGAAGCCGTCTCTCCCAACGACGCTGCCTGCTCTTCGGTCCGGGCCGAGAGGTCGGCGTTGCCGCTAGAGATCTCGCTCGCCGCCACGTTGACCGATTCGCTGCTCGCTTTGATCCCGCTTACCGTGTCGCTCAGTTGCCGGTCCATCTTTTCCAATGCCAGCAACAACTGCCCGAACTCATCCTGAGAACGCTTGCCGCCGTATGGATTTCCCAGCGTCCCAGCCGCGATTCGATTCGCCACGCGCACCGCGCCCTTCAACGGCAGGGTCACTGCGCCCGACAAGTAGCAGGCAAGAGCCGTCCCAACCAGGAAACACAATGTCGCCAAGGCAATCGAAGTCCACAGGACCCGGCGATAGGTTGCGTCGCTATCGTCCGCGAATTCCCGAGCTTGACCGTTGTGCAATACCACCGCGTCCTCGACGAGCTTGCCCAACGATTGCGCGATTTCCTCGTGGCTGTCGATATCCGGCACGGCGCCGAAATAGCTTCCGGCACTGAGTTCGCCGACCAATTGCTCGGTCAACGCATGGAACTTCGGCAGTGCCTTCTTGATTTGCGCGGCGAGCGCACGCTCCTTCTCGCTCGTTGCGCCTTGTTCGACATAGCGTTTCCACGCGTGCTGAATGCTCGTCTGGTCGGCACGAATCCGCTCGATGCCGGCCTTCGTGCGCCCAGCATCGCGATACATCTCGATCAAGTGAACCTGTAACCGCGTATCGAGCAGTGCCGCACGGATATCCGACAGATCCGCGATCGGAATGGTGCTCGCCGTGTAGGAGCCGCGCATGTTCGCATTCACGCTCGATAGACCTACCGCGCCGAAAATTTCGACGCCCGCCATCAGCATCACGAATACGCCGAACGTGACGAAAATCTTGAATCTGACGCTGTGTATGAGACGCTTCATCATCCCCTCCCCGGACAAGGGATGCGCCGCCTGGATTGCCGCTGGGCATCGAACCCGGTGGCAAGACGGCAGAACGCGCACTCATCCGCCTTCCCGGCATGAGTGCGCGGCTCACTTCATTTCTTATCTATACGCAATGTTCAATTGCCGTCGCAGGTCAGAATTTATGCCGAATCGCGACGCGCGTGACGAGCTGACTCCGATTCGACGAAACGTCTGCCGCCCCCGGAACGTAGGCCACGTCAAGCGCGGTCCCCGTCTTGTCGCCGCCAACGTGCTGATACGCGCCCTGGAGATAGACGTCCGTGCGCTTGGACAGGTTGTAGTCCGCCATCAGGCCGATCGTCTGATAATTCGGCTTCGAATTTCCGGTCGTCGTGTTGAAGTTTGCGCGCGTGTACGTGTACATCGCTCCGACGAAGAACGCAGGCGTGAATTGGTACTTGCCGTTTAGCTCGAAGTTCTGGAAACGCAAGCTCGACAGCGTTCCCGTGGACGGCGTAATGGACCCGACGTATTCCGTGCTCGTTGGCTGCGAGAAGTACGTATTCGTGTACGCGAAGCCGACAGTCGCCGGACCAAACGTGTAGTTCACGCCCGCACCGAAGATGCGCAGCCGCGTCGCGGCGAAATTCGAGTCTCCCGTGCTGCTGATCGCCCCACCCGTAGTCGCCCCAGGGTTGTTCGCCTGCAAATAAGCGGCCGCAACCAGCAGCCCTCCATTTGCGTATTGCCCGCCCACGCTGTATTGGCGATTGTTCGCGAAATTCGTGTCGTTGCTGAAGCTGTACGTGCCGCCGAACTGCAAGCCCGCGAAGCTCGGGCTCGTATACTTCACCGTGTTGTTGACTCGGAACGAGTTATCCGTATTGTCGTTATCGTACGGATGGGAGAACAGATAGCCGGCCCAGTTGCCATTAGCCGTCGTCTGTGCGAGGTAATCGACCAGGCTGTCGTACTGGCGACCGAGCGTGACAGTACCCAAGTTGTTGCTGACGAGGCCTACGTACGCCTGGCGACCAAACATGCGGCTACCTTGACCCAGGGCGCCGTTGTTCACGTTGAAGCCGTTCTCGAGCTGGAACACCGCTTTCAGGCCACCGCCGAGATCTTCCGCGCCTTTCAGGCCCCACCGACTACCCTGGACGTAGCCGCTTTGCAGTTCATAGACCTTATTGCCGCGAACGTTGTTGGTGAAGTCCAAGCCTTCGTCGATCACGCCATAAAGCGTCACGGCATTTTGCGCGAGCGCGGGTACGGCAATCGCCATGGTCAACGCGGGCAATAGCAGCTTCATCTTTTTCATATGAGAGTCCCCAAGACGAAATATCCAATTTCTGATTAACATCAAATGCCAGCAGCGACGGCGCTCTAACGGCACCAGCGTGCTGACGCTTCCCCACCTCCCCTGGCACGAATTCGCCTGAGGTACTGCTCCAATTCACTTGCTCATGCTGATTGCGCTCAGGTGGCCCCAGTCGTCACCCGGCGTTGACCCGTTCCACTATCAGCCATTTATTTAGTAGTCCAAACTTTATCTTCTGAAGGACTTTTCCCGAAGGCGCCTAGCGCCTCGGTATCTCTATCGAAGCGAGAGTAAGAATCCGCTCAAGGGCAACAAGGGCAACAAGGGCAACAAGGGCAACCGCAGCGTATCAAGCCAATTTTCCCGGTCTCGATACATTTCCTCTACGCAATGCGATACCTTTAGTAATGGGAGCGGTTACACTGCATGCGCTTAAAAAAAAGGCGAGCCGCTCTTTGGCTCGCCCATCCGTTCATCGAATTTCTACTAGGGACTACCTTTAAGAAGAAGCCCCCTCGTTGACGATCGACGATTCAGTGCGCGCCACGACGAGCACCGTGCATCCATACGCCGACGATGTGCTGTGCCGCGAGCCGGCGGGATAGCAGACGGTCTGGCCCGGGTGGAAGTCGGCGCCGTCGTCATCTGTGAACACGCCATCGAGAATCACGATCAACTCGGTCGAGTCGTGCCGATGTTCGAACGAGCGTGCACCCGCCGCGAGGCGCATCCAGTAGCTCGTCCATGCACCGCTCTCGTCCTGCGCGACCGGAATCCAGGAAAAGCCCTGAAGCACAGTGTCGCCGATCCTCATCGGCTGCCAGTCCCGCTCGTCGATCGAATACCAGCGTCGGCCGTTCTTCACTTTCAATCCGGCAAGGACAGGCGTTTCATCCTCGATCTGCTTCGTCATCATCGTATTTTTCCCCGGTGCGGCTATGACAGCCGACGTGACCACCGTCTGTCGCACCACGCATGCAATGCGACATTCGCAAGTGCTCCGGCTATTTGGCGATCCCGGCTGTGGCGCCATTCCATTCGCGCATCATCGCGTTGACTTCCTCGGAAAGCCATTCTCGGAAGTGCAGATACTCCGGGCGAAGCTTGGCATTCTTCTGCGTGACGAGATAGTGATGGCGATCGGTGAATACGAGCGCGTCCTTCACCGGCCGAACGAGTTGTCCCGACTCGACCTGCCGATGCACGAGATGGTGCCAGCCAAGCAAGGTGCCCTCGCCCGCTTCCGCTTGCGCGACGAGCAAGCGGTAGTCGTTGCTCTCGAGATGCTCGTTCTCGAGCAGCATCTCGGCGCCTTCGCTTTGCTGAAACCAGTTGCGCCAAACACGCCAGTCGACATGCTCGCAAACCTGCGCGCGACCGAGCAGCGACAGATTCAGGGTTGGGTGCGACAGCAAATCGAGCGGCTTCAGCGATTTACCATAGAAACGCCGCTCATGGAACGACGGGCTGCACACCGGGTAAACGATGTCGTGAAAGAGCGGCTCGACCTCGTACTCCACCTCGCGCGGCGGAATCTTGGTGATGATGACATCGGGCTCCATGAGCCCGTCGAGTTCCATGAAATGCTCGGTCACCATCACGTGCAATCGGACATCCGGATACCGCTTGCGGAACGCGGGCAGCCGCGACGAAAGCCACAACGCTGAAAACGTGTGCGACACGCAGATCGTCAACGCATGTCTATCCGAGCGGCGCACAGCCTCCGCCGCTTCCGCGATGTTCATGATCGACAAATACGACGCGTTGTAGAGAATGCGACCCGCGTCCGTCAGCGCGATATGCCGCCCGGTGCGTTCGAATAGCGCGACGTCCAGCGAATCTTCGAGTTCTTTGATCTGCCGGCTGATCGCCGCTTGGGTTACGCAGAGTACTTCTGCCGCTTGCGTAAAACTCTCGTATCGCGCCGCCGTGACAAAGCACTTCAACGCGCGTAACGACGGCATTTGCGCGAGAAGTCTATCCGCGAACACTTGCTTCTTTTGCATGGCTATCACCTTTCACGCGGACACCCGAGCCCCTGGTCCGCCGGCCAAAATCATCGCGGAGTGCGTCGATCCTACGACGGTCCCTGCGCCACCGCGCGCATGTCAGGCGAGTAGTTTGATAGCACGTCCGCCCGTTGGCAAGACAGTCCCCCCTGTGCCGCTCGGCGAGCGCTAAGCGCCGCCCGTGATCCGCTTCATGACCTTATCGAGCGCATCGCCGTAGTGCGCGTAGGTTCCGCGCTGCGACAGCTCCGTATGAACCTGTTCGTTGATGCCGCCCGGCGTCATGCAGTGGTCGATCAATGCAGCGAAGGGCTGTGGCGTGCGCGCGGCATCATGGGCCAACCCGACGTAATACCCGGACAGAAACGTGCGGGCCGCCTCATACGTCAACCCCTGGCGGACGAGCCACGCGGCCTGCGCATCCAGGACCGCATAGAAGCTGGCCATGGTCGCCGTCGCCGCCGACAGCGCATCGAACTTGCGCTCGTCGTCGACTTCGACGGCCGCCCCGAGCGCCGCGAAGAGCCGCAGCGCGATCGGATCGGCCGGACAAATCACCGTGCTTCCCTTGCCCTCGGCCACCGCCGGCAAAGGGATGGCGCGCACAACCGTCTTCGCCGGTTGCGTTAGTTTGCGCACCTCCTCGATCGACAACCCGGCAACGAAGCTGATGACACAATGGCGTGCATCGAATACGAGTTCGCTCAGCACGGCTTCGGCAATCTGCGGAACGACAGCGAGGCAAACCACGTCGGAGGTATCGAGCACCGTTTGGTTGTCCCGGCAGACGTGCACCCGCGCATCGGTCGCCGCGAGCGCAGCGGCGATCGCCGCATTGCGCGGCGACAGCGCAATACGCTCGAAGGGAACGCCGAAGCGAACCAGGCCCGTAACGACGGCCTGCGTGATCACCCCGGCGCCTATGAATCCGAGCCTCATTTCCTCTCCCTATTCATTCCAGCCTCAGCCAAGTGGTTTTCAGTTCGCAATACTGGTCGTGCGCGTAAATCGATTTGTCTCGGCCGCCGAAGCCCGATTGCTTGAAGCCGCCGAACGGCGTCGACAAATCTCCTTCGCCGAAGCAGTTCACCGTCACCGTGCCTGCCCGGATCCGTGCCGCCACCTTGTGCGCGTGATTGACGTTATCCGTCCATAGCGATGCGGCGAGGCCATAGCAAGTGTCGTTCGCAATTCGAATCGCGTCTTCGACATCGTCGTATTCGATGAAGCACAGCACTGGCCCGAACACTTCTTCACGCGCGATCGTCATTTGCGGCGTCACGTCGTCGAAAATCGTCGGCTCGACGAACCAGCCGCCGCTCGCAGTCAGCGTGGCCTTTCCGCCGCACACCAAGTGCGCGCCTTCGGCCTTGGCCTTCTCAATGTGCGCGAGCACCTTGTCATAGTGCTGCCGTTCGATCAACGAACCGAGCTTCACTTCGGGATCGAGCGGATCGCCCGTCTTCCAACCCTCGAGTACGGCCAGGACCTTTTGCAGGAGTTGCGCTTTCATCGCGGCAGGCACGATGATGCGAGAGCCCGCGCTGCAGTTCTCGCCCATGTTCCAAAAGGCCGCGGCCACGGCGTTTTCGGCCACGACATCCAAATTTGCGACGTCCGGCAGAACGATTTGAGGGTTCTTGCCCCCGCACTCCAACACGACGCGCTTCAGATTGGTATCGGCCGAGTAGCGCAGAAATCGCTTACCGGTTTCCGTCGAACCGGTGAACGCAACCAAGTCGACGTCCGCATGACAGCCGATCGCCTGCCCCGCGCCTTCGCCGAACCCCGTAACGACGCTGAGGACGCCCGCCGGCACGCCCGCCTCCAACGCAAGGTCGGCGATGCGCAGCGTCGAGAGCGACGTCTGCTCGGCAGGCTTGACCACGACGCTGTTGCCGACCGAAAGCGCAGGCCCGATCTTCCACGCCAGCATGAGCGCCGGGAAATTCCACGGCAACACCGCGCCGACCACGCCGATCGGCTCGCGCGTAATCATGCTTACGACATTCGGCCCCGAAGGCGACAGCGCGTCGTAGCGCTTGTCCGTCGCCTCGGCATGCCACCGGATGCAGGCCGCCGATTCCGGAATATCGAGGCCGAGGCATTCGCCGATCGGCTTGCCCGCTTCGAGCGCTTCGAGCAACGCCAGTTCTTCGGCGTTCTCGTCGATCAATTGCGCCAACCGGAGCAGCACGGCTTTGCGCTGCGCAGGCATGATCTTCGACCACACGCCACTCTCGAACGCAGTTCTCGCCGCCGCGACCGCGCGATCGACGTCGTTCGCATCGCACTTCGCCACCTGCGTCAACGTCTTCCCGGTCGACGGGTTGAGGGTCGCGAATGTTTCATTCGATAGGGCGAAACATCGTTCACCGGCGATGAACGCGCGCCCGTCCAGTCGCAATGCTTCCGCCCTTTGCTTCCATTCCTGATGAGTCGCCATGGTGTCGTCCCTGAAAATTAAAGTTCGGCCCCTGCCGTAAATTCCTTGACCCAAATCGCAGCCGTTACTGCAACGTCGGCAATGGGCCGCACGGGCAACGACCGCGGATGCGGCTGATTCAAGAGCTGATGCATGAGATCGCTCGATTGACCGAGCGCGTGCTCCGCGATGAGCTTGCCCGACGCTGAGCCGCGGCTCAGCCCCAGCCCGTTGCAACCTACGGCTTCGAAGACACCGTCGCCGCGCTGACCGAACAATGCGCCGTTGTTCGCTGACAGGCACAACGGGCCACCCCATGTATATTCGAGCTCCACGTGCTCCAGCATCGGAAAACGCCGGTCGAACGAGCGTTGGTGCAAACGCTTCGCCTTCGCGAGATCTGCCTGCGATACCTCGAGACCGGGCCTGAAGGCGAAGTGATTGCGCACGCAGATGCGATCGGTCGCCAAACGGCGAACTGTAGTGCCCATCGGGTCGGCCGGAATGAGCGCCCAGGAGCGCGCGCCTCCTAGCCTGCCGACTTCGTCGGCCGTCATCACGCGCGTCATGGACGCGAACGTGTAGACCGGCAGCAAACCGTTCGGGTGTCCCCCGAAGGTGGCCGCATACGCGTTCGTGCAGAGAATCACATGCTTGGCGGCGATGCTGCCTTGCTCGAAGCTCAATACTTTCGTATCGCCGCGATCGTCGATCCGCTTGACCGCACTCATTTCGTAGACCGTCACGTTTTCCGGCAGCGTCGCCGCCAGCCCTCGCATCAGCGCCGCGGGTTGGGCCGTGCTGCATCCGGGCGTGAATAGCGCGCCGCGGTAAAAGCTCGTTCCGGTCACCTGGCCGATGGCCGCTTCGTCGAGCCATTCGAAACGCTCGTCGATGCGGGCCAAGCCGTCCGCGAAATGCGACAGTGCGGCTTGCCCCTTCTTGTTGACGGCCGCATGAAATTTGCCGTCGTCTCGCCAATCGCAATCGATGCCGTGGCGGCGCACGATCGAGCGGACATAGTCGATGCCGTGACGTTGCAGCCGCACGTCGGCCTTATCGGCTTCGACGCTGCGCGAGTAGCTTTCGCTGCTGATATCGTGCGGTAGATCGACAAAGAAACCGGAATTGCGCCCCGCGGTCGTGCGCCCGATGCGGTCGGCTTCCACCAATGCAATGGAAGCGGCGGGCGCCAATTCAGCCAAGCGGCGCGCGGCGCACAGCCCCGTAATGCCCCCGCCGATGACGACCCAATCGTATCGATGCGCCGACGCGACGATCTCGGGCGGCGCGGCGGGCGGCAAGCTCTCCCACCAACCGTTGACGCCGTCGGGAGCGGGAAACCGCGCGAATTCCAGTTTCGAGGCCATGCCAGTTATCGTGCGTTGTGCAACATCGGTTTGACGAGCTTGGCAAACGCGTTGCGCTCGTCGTCGGACAGGCCACCCAACGGGGCGCGTGCGATGCCCACGGGAACGCCCGCCAATTCGCAGCCGTAGCGGACGTATTGGATAAACTTGCCGCTGCGCTCGAGCAGTTCGAGCACGGGCAGCAACTGCGCCATCAACTTGCGGCCCAACGCAAAGTCGCCTTTCACCATGCAAGCGTCGAACAGCGCTGTATGCGCCTCGGGCAGGAAGTTCGACGCGCCGCCGACCCAGCTCCTCGCACCCCAAGCGAAGAACTCGAGCGCCTGGTCATCCATGCCGCAACTGAGCACCAAGCGATCCTTGAAATGCGTGGCGAGATGATGCAGGTGAGAAATGTCCCCGGTGCTTTCCTTCATGGCGATGAAGTTCGGCCGCTCGAGCAACTTCGCCAGGACGCCGTCGCCGATTTCCGTCCCGGTCCGAGCCGGGAAGTTGTAAAGCATGATGGGCATATCGAGCGCATCGTCTACTTTCAGCAAATGCGCGAGCAGTTCTTCTTGCGTCGGTTGCGCATAGTACGGCGCAGCGACCAGCAACGCCTGCAGCCCAGCACGCTTGGCTTGCTCACCCAAGCGAATCACTTCTTTCGTGGTGGTGGCATTGATGCCCGCGGTCAAGTACGTCTTGCCGCCGGCGGCCTGAGCCACCGTGTTGAACGTCTCGACGCGCTCGTCGAAACTCAGTGCATAGTATTCGCCGGTCGTGCCGCCAACGCCCAAGCCGGACACACGGCCGGCCAGGTCGGCGGCGTGTTTGCCGAGCAACGCATGATCGATTTCGCCGTCCGCTTTGAACGGGGTCACCAGCGGGGTATGTACTCCCTCGAAGCTCATTTCGATATCTCTCTTCAGTAATCAGCAATTAACAATCAACAATTAGTAGCAGTAGCCGGTAATCACCCGCCCGTAGCGGATCGTGGCAAACCGACCAACCGATCCGAACCGCCATTGCGGCCAGGGCGCGCGGCGCTCACGTCAGACGACATCGACCGCATGCGAGTAGATTGGAAACTGTCCGCACAGCTCTCGCACGCGGGCGCGCACCGCGCGTTCGATCTGCTCGTCGCCGCCCGGCTCGCGCTCGAGCGCCGACAACACGTCCAAAATCATTTCGCCGATCCGCTCGAACTGCGCCTTGCCGAAGCCGCGCGTCGTGCCCGCCGGTGTGCCCAAGCGGATGCCGGACGTGACCGTCGGGTTTTCCGTATCGAACGGAATCCCGTTCTTGTTGCAGGTGATGCCGGCACGCTCGAGCGCCTTCTCCGCCTGCGTGCCGGTGAGGCGCTTCGTCCGCAAATCGACGAGCAGCAAGTGGTTATCCGTGCCGCCCGTCACGAGGTCGAGTCCGCCGGACTTCAACACATTGCCGAGCGCCTCCGCATTGCGCAGCACCTGGTCGATGTAGGTCGTGAACTCGGGGCGCAGCGCTTCGGCGAATGCCACCGCCTTGCCCGCAATGACGTGCATGAGCGGGCCGCCCTGCAGTCCCGGAAACACGGCCGAGTTGATCTTCTTGGCGATATCGCCGTTGTTGGTGAGGATGAAGCCGCCGCGCGGTCCACGGAGCGTCTTGTGCGTCGTCGACGTCACCACATCGGCGAAACGTACGGGGTTTTCATGCCGCCCCGCCGCGACGATGCCCGCGATATGCGCCATGTCGACCATCAACAGCGCGCCGACGCTATCGGCGATATTGCGGAAGGCCGCAAAGTCGAGCGCCCGCGGATACGCCGAATAGCCGGCGATGATCAGCTTCGGGCGATGCTCTTGCGCAAGCCGATGCAGCTTGTCGTAGTCGATCCGATACGTCTCGGGACTCACGCCGTACTGCACCGAGTTGAACCACTTGCCGGAGAGCGCCGGACGCGCACCGTGCGTGAGGTGACCGCCCGCATCGAGCGACATGCCCATGACCGTATCGCCGGGCTTGACGAGCGCCAGCATGACGGCGCCGTTTGCCTGCGCACCCGAATGCGGCTGCACGTTCGCATACTCGGCGTCGAACAGCGCCTTCACGCGATCGATCGCCAGCGCCTCGATGCGATCCACATGCTCGCAACCGCCGTAATAGCGCTTGGACGGATAGCCTTCGGCGTACTTGTTGGTCAGTACGGTACCTTGCGCCTCCATCACAGCAGCCGAAACGATGTTCTCAGAAGCGATCAGTTCGATCTGCGTTTGCTGGCGGCGCAACTCGAGCGCGATCTCCGATGCGATGACAGGGTCACGGCTCTGGAGCGTTTCGGAAAAAAAGCGCGACTGTTCGTTCACTGATGACTCCCGAAAGATTTCGTTTGCCGCAGCCCCGGCGACTGCGACCATCATGAGTACGGCGGGCGCTCTCTCGCCCGCCCGGATATCCATCTACGCAGCCCGCGAACGCTTGCGGCACAGGGTTCACGGACTGCGTCCTTCGATTTACTGCTGCATCCAAGCCTTCAGCTTGTCTGGATGCGCCTCGACGAATTTCTTCGCGGCGGTGGCATAGTCGTTCGTGCTGTTCCCTTCGAACTCGATCGCCTCGACATCGGCCAGCGTCAACTTGAAGTGCTTGAAGAACACGTCAGCGCGCGGGAACTTGCTCGCGAACTGCTTCGACGCAAAGGCATGGATCTGCTCTTCTCCACCCAGCGTGCCTTTCGGATCCTTCAGATAGCGCATCTTCCATTTTTGGAAGAGCCAGTGCGGGCTCCATACCGTCGCCACGACCCATTGATTCGACTGATACGCGCGCGACACGCCGGCCAGCATGCCCGCTTCGCTCGACGCCTGCAGGTTGTAGCCGGACAAGTTGTAGGCTTGGATCGTCTTTTCCGAGGCTTGCATCAAGCCACCGCCAGGCTCGATACCTTGGATGGTGCCGTTGAGCTTGCTCTTGACCTCGGGCTTGCTAAGATCGGCGATCGACGACAATTCGGATTCGGGCACGTAGGCGGGGACAGCCCAACCGTTCTTGCCGCCCGTGTAGATGATGCCCACGTCATCCAAGTCGTTCTTGTACTTGGCGTAGTACGTCGCATGGGTAACCGGCAGCCATCCGCCCACCATGATGTCCAAATCGCCGCGCGCCACGCCTTGGTATTGGATGCCGATATCGGCTTGCACGAACTGAACGGGTTGCTTCAGATCGTTTTCGAGCACGTATTTGGCGACGTTCGCCACGGCCAGCACGTCGGCCCAGTTCGTCACCGCGATCTTCAACGGCTCCGCGGCCATCGCGGGCACACCCGCCACGCCTACAGCGACAACCGTCGATACCGCCAGCTTCGCGAGAAGCGATTTCAACAAACGGCATTTCATTTAGGACTCCTTAGTTATAAAAGAGATGATCAACAATCCGACGGACGTCGCTATGTAGCGCATTGGTCCCCGCCCCTTCCGCTTCACCGAGCCGGCGGCAATGCTCGGTTCCCGGGTCGCCCGCCAGGGCGACCGTATCTACCGCTATCGCTATCGCTTTTCGCTTGCGCTCAGGTATGCGCCGCGCCGCGCGCTTCCGACTTCGCCGTCCGCATGCCGGGCCTCGCCTTGCGCTTCGCCTTGACACCGAAACTTTCGGTCAAACGGTCGAGCACGATCGCGAGCAGCACGACGCCCAAGCCGCCTTCGAAACCGATGCCGATGTCCAGGCGCTGAATCCCGCTCAGCACATATTCGCCAAGGCCGCCCGCGCCGATCATCGATGCAATCACGACCATCGAAAGCGCCATCATGATGGTTTGATTCACTCCAGCCATGATCGAGGGCAACGCATTCGGCAACTGAACCTTCCACAGCAACTGTGCATCGGTGCTGCCGAACGAGCGCCCCGCTTCGAGCAACTCTTCTCGCACCTGCCGAATGCCCAATGTGGTCAGACGCACGACGGGCGGCATCGCGAAAACGACCGTTGCGATGACGGCCGGCACTCTGCCAAGCCCGAACAAAATAACGGCCGGAATCAAATAAACGAACGCCGGCATCGTCTGCATGAAATCGAGCAGCGAACGCAGAATCAATTCCACCCGCCTGTTTCTCGCGCCCCAGATACCGAGCGGAACGCCGATGACCAAACTGAAGCAGGTGGCAGCCGTTACGAGCGCCAGCGTGGAGACCGTCTGCGTCCATAATCCCATGTAATGAATCGCTTCCAGCGCGAGGCCGACGAAGACCGCGAACACGATGCCGCGGCGCCACAATGCAAGCGCCACGAGGATCACCAGCATCGCGACGAACGGAATCGCGCCCAGGCCATCCTCCAGCAGCTTGACTACCGCGCCGAGTGCGGCGGAGAACGCGTCGAACCCGCCACGGAAATGATGGAAGAGGAAATTGACGGCATCCTCTGCAAATTTGCCGATCCCTGACGAGTTCATCCTGCTCTCCGTTCCATGACTTGTTTGAGGATCGTGCGGCACGACACGACGCCCGCGAGCCTGCCGGCCTCATCCACCACCGGCACATCGTGTTCTTGGCTCAAAGCGATCGCGGCGAGGTCGTGCAGATCGGCGTCCAGCGAAACGGCCCGTAAATCGGGCAGCAACGCGTCGCAGATCGAGCCCGTGCCGGCCTTGTGAAGCGAAGCGGGCGTTACGCCGCCTTGGTAGCGGCCCGACAGGTCGCAGACGTAGCCACATTCGACACTGCTATCGATGAGCTGGCTGAGGTACCGGTCCGCCGGCGCACCGATGTCGCAGGCAATCAACTCGCGTCCAACGCTCGTCAAGAGGCTCGACGCCTTCAAGAACCGGGAGACGTCGACGTGGCGGAAGAAGTCGCGTACATAGTCGTCCGCAGGCGACTGAATCAGTTCCGCCGGCGTACCGACTTGGATCAAACACCCGTCCTTCATGATGCCGATCCGGCCGCCGATCTTGATCGCCTCTTCGATGTCATGCGAGATGAAGACAATCGTTCGCTGCTCTTCCTTTTGCAGCCGCAGCAGTTCGCTCTGCATCTCATGGCGGATCAACGGGTCCAAAGCGGAAAACGCTTCGTCCATCAGCAGCACCGAGGGATTCACCGCCAAGGCGCGCGCCAAACCGACGCGTTGCTGCATGCCCCCCGATAGCTCGCTCGGCAGGAGCTTTTCGTATGAACCAAGGCCGACACGCGTCAGCGCGGCGCGTGCGATCTCGTAGCGTTCCGCTTTTTTCATGCCGGCCACTTCGAGACCATAGGAAATGTTATCCAGCACGGTGCGGTTGGGCAGCAGCGCGAACGACTGGAACACCATCGCCATTTTCTTTCGGCGCACCTCGCGTAGTTCCACAGTCGACATCGGCGCGATATCGCGGCCTTCGAGGATGACCTGCCCTGACGTCGGCTCGATCAGGCGGTTCAGCAGCCGCACCAGCGTCGACTTGCCCGAACCCGACAGCCCCATGATGACGAAGATCTCGCCGGATTTGACGCTCAAGCTAACGTCGTTGACAGCCACCATGTTGCCCGTGCGCTTGAAGATTTCATCTCGGCCGAGCCCTTGCTTGACCAGTTCGGCGGCCCTCTCTGGCTTCGGCCCGAAGATCTTCGCCAAGCGGCGCACGGTCAGGATATCGGTGCCCGCGGCAGCAATGGAATGCGCAGCGGGCGCGGCGGCGGCCGCATTGCGCGCTCTTGGCGGCGCCAAGTCTTGCGGTGCAAATGTCAGGTTCGGGGGCATGCTTTGATCTCAACTGGCAAGTTCAAGAAATCGACGGCGACGACTCGTGCAGCGCGTCGGCTCGCATTCGTCGTCGCTCGCGGCGAATCCTGCGGCGACGGCCAATCGCTGGTTGATGTCTATTACGTGAAATCAAGCGTACCAAGCCAAATGGTCGCATCCCGATACATTTTGTTCGCCCTTTGCCATACGTCCGGTTATGCGGCCGGCGAATGTAGCGTTCGTTGAATATCGGCCGAAATCGCGCGATGTGCTATGACCCAATGGGGGCGGGCATTCGGCGGTGCAAAGAGAGGGCGATGCACGGCTTTGCCGCGTGTTGAACGGGGTGCCGCGCGGGGTGGCACATAGGGAATTTCCTAATGCGTCGTGGTTCGCACACTCATACGTGCAAGACGACCGTGGCCGTCAGCCCCCCGCCCTGCCGGTTGGCGAGCTCGAGGCTACCGCCGATGGCGCGCGTCAGCTGCACCGCAATCGCAAGACCCAAGCCCGCACCGCCCGTGTCGCGGTTGCGCGACCCTTCCAAGCGGTAGAACGGCTCGAGCACGCGATCGAGTTCGTGTTCGGGAATACCGGGGCCACGATCGAGCACAGCCACGCACAGCGCGCCTTCGTCGTTGCGCCACGCGCTCACTTGCGCCGCGCCGCCGTACTTGATCGCGTTGTCGATCAAGTTGCCCAGCACGCGCCGCAGCGCCTGCCGGCGCACCATCGATACGCCGCTGACCGAGGCTGTCAACGTAACCGGTTTGCCCACGTCCTGATAATCGAACACGACGCTTTCCAGAAACGCGCCCACATCCATACGCACCGGCGCTTCGGCGCCGCCATGCGCGCTGCGCGCATAAGCCACGCCTTCGCGCACGAGGTGCTCCATCTCGTGCAAATCCCCAAGCAGCTTGACGCGATCTTCGTTCTCTTCCAACGCCTCGGCACGCAACCGCATGCGCGTGATCGGCGTCTGCAGATCGTGCGAAATCGAAGCGAGAATGTGCAGCCGCTCCTTGACGTGGCGGCTGACGCGCTCTTGCATCGTATTGAACGCAACCGCGGCTTGCGACACTTCGATGGGACCAGCCTCGCTCATGCGCGGCCCCTCCGCCGTCGGCGTCATCGCTTCCGCGGCCCGCGCGAGCTGCGTCAACGGCCGCGTGGCCAAACGCACCGCCAGCCACGTGCACGCGAGCAACAGCAGCAACTGCAACACCAGCACGATAGGCAGCCACTGCGCGATCGGCGGTACGCCGCGCGGCGTGACTTCCAGCGTAAGCGGCTCACCGTCGTGCAACGTGAAGTGCACTTGGTACAGCTCGGGATGCATCGAGATCGTATCGGCCTTTACGTGATAGCCGGGGCCGACTTCCCGCTCGATCCGATACATGAGCTCGCGCGAGCGCTGGGAGGCGAGCGGCGTTCCCGGCCGTCCATCGCCAAGGATGAAACGGTAGTTGTCGCGTTGCAGGCGGCTCAGCCAACTGGGGCGTTCCGCTGCGGGCAAACGGTCCAGCACGGCTACCGAGGTGCCGACTTCGTGCTCCACCGAATCGAGCATCACCGTCGTGGCGCTTTGATCGCGCTCGTAATACATCAACGCGAACGAAAGCGCCTGCGCCAGCATCAGTCCCGCGAAAATAATCAAATACACGCGAGAGGCCATGCGTCGCGGCAGCCAGCGCATCGAGGCATTTGGTGCCGCGCCGCTCACGTGTCGTCCCCCTGCAGCGTGACCGCCATGCTGAAGACGTATCCCTCGCTACGCACGGTCTTGATATACGACTGCTCCTTCGCGTTGTCTTCCAGCCTGCTGCGCAGACGGCTCACCAGTAAATCGATCGAGCGATCGAAGAGCTCCGCGTCCCTGCCCTGCGTCAGATTGAGCAGTTGATCGCGCGACAGCACACGCTGCGGATGATCCAAAAACACGCGTAAGAGCCGGAATTCGGCGCCGCTCAGCGCGACGACGGTGTTCTGTTCGTCGATGAGGTGACGCGCCGTCGTGTCGAGCCGCCAGCGGCCGAACGAGAGCATCTCGGCGGTTTCGGTGATGCGTAAATTAGGCGGCAGCATGCGCGCGCGACGGATCACGGCTTTGATGCGCGCAAGCAGCTCGCGCGGCGAGAACGGCTTGACCACGTAATCGTCGGCGCCCATTTCGAGGCCGACGATGCGGTCGGTTTCGTCGTCGCGTGCGGTGAGCAATAGGATCGGCACGGCTTTATGCTTCCCGCCGCGCAGCGTGCGGCACAGCACGAGACCGTCGTCGCCCGGCATCATGATGTCGAGCACGATCAAATCGAACGCCGACGAATCGAGTTGCGCGAACATCTCCCGGCCATTCACGGCGGCGCTGGCGCGCAGCCCGTTCTTGCGTAGATACTCGACGACGCCAGAGCGAATTTCACGGTCGTCGTCGACGACGAGGATGTGGTCGATATGTTCCATGCTCTTCGTTGCCTATTCGTTGTCGAATTCGCGGCCTAGGACCTAGGATCAAGGACCTAGTGTCAAGCCTTTCCGAGCAGCGCGCGCACTCGCTGCTCGGTTTGCTCGTAGTCGCCTTCGCCGTAATGCCGATAAACCACGCGGCCATTGCGGTCGATCAAGTAGATCGCGGGCCAGAAGCGATTGCCGTAGGCGTTCCAAATGCGGGACTCATTGTCCACCGCGACGGGCCACATGATCCCATATCGATCGAGTGCGGCCTGCAGGGCCGCCGGGTCGCGTTCCTCCTCGTATTCCGGCGTATGCACGCCCACCACTACCAGCCCGTCTTTGGCGTATGCGTCGTGCAGCGCCTTCGTATGCGGGAGCACGTGAATGCAATTGATGCATTCGCGCGTCCAGAACTCGACGAGCACCACCTTGCCGCGCAGCGCATCGAGCGTCAACGGCGGCGAGTTGTACCAACGATCGGCGCCGTCGAAGCCGGGCGCAAGCCCCTGCGCCGCCGATTGTTGCTCGCTGGGCAAACCGCCCGACGCAAGCCGGAACGTGAGTAACACGGCGCTCGACAGGGCGAGCGCCGCGATGGCGAATCGAGAAAAAGTCATGGGTGTGCCTCTCCAGTCGTGCTTGACGGCGCGTCGTGCGTCGCCCTGCACGCCATTTACGTCTGCGTGGTTATCCGCAGCGTGTCCGCTTTCCCCGCCTTTTGTATCCGTTTGTATTCGCCGCACGCCCGGACGCCGATAAGCGGCCGCGTTATGTATCGGAATGTATCCGGCGCTGCGCGCGACACATTCCGATGAGATTTCGCGCCTGCCGCGATACATGCAGGATACGCGGCCACGGTTTCATACACACACCGGCCGACGCTTCTCAACCACGCGGCCATTTCATCCAAAAGGAAACCGATCATGTCCCTGCTTTATACCGGCAAAACCCACACCACCGGCGGTCGCAACGGGCAATCTCGCAACTACGCCGCATTCGCCGCCACCTTTGCCTTGAGCCTCGGTTGCCTCGGTTGCCTCGTTCCCGTCGCACATGCTCAAGACCAAGCGTCACAACCGCAGGCGGCGGCCGCTGCATCGGAAGCGCCCTGGGGGCCGCTGAAACACGTCCACGCAGGCGTGCTGGACGTCGCTTATGCCGAAATGGGACCGGCAAACGGGCCTGTCGTCATTCTTCTGCATGGATGGCCGTACGACATTCACAGCTACGAGCAGGTCGCGCCCGCCCTCGCGGCCAAGGGCTACCGCGTGCTGGTCCCGTATGCGCGCGGTTACGGCGAGACGCGCTTCCTATCCGCTCGCACCGTGCGAAACGCCGAGCCTGCCGCCCTGGCGCAGGACGCCATCGATTTCATGGATGCCTTGCACATCGAGCGCGCGGTGTTCGGCGGCTTCGACTGGGGTGCCCGCACGGCCGACATCGTCGCGACGCTGTGGCCCCAACGCGTGAAAGCGTTAGTGACGGTGAGCGGCTATCTCATCGGCAGCCAGGAGGCTGGCAAGACGCCGCTGCCGCCGCAAGCCGAGCTGCAGTGGTGGTACCAATACTACTTCGCGACCGAGCGCGGCCGCATCGGCTACGACAAGTACCGCCACGATTTCGCCAAATTGATTTGGCAGTTGGCCTCGCCGAAATGGAAGTTCGACGACGCCACCTTCGAGCGCAGCGCGGCTGCGCTCGATAACCCGGATCAAGTGGCTATCGCCACCCATAACTACCGCTGGCGGCTCGACTTGGCCAAGGGCGAGGCGAAGTACGAGCCCCTCGAGAAACGCCTGGCGCAGTTCCCGCCCATCACGGTGCCGACGATCGCGCTCGAAGGCGATGCCAACGGCGCACCGCATCCGCAACCCTCGGCGTACGCGAAGCGCTTCGCGGGCAAGTACCAGTTCCGCCTCGTCACGGGCGGCATCGGCCACAACCTGCCCGAAGAAGCGCCGCAAGCGTTCACCCAGGCCGTGGTCGACGCGGATCGGCTTTGATGCGGTGCGGATGACATCCAATCCGCACCCAAATTCAGATCCAAATTCGATCGCGTCGCCCCCCCGGCGATGGCCTCCCCCTCGTTCGCAGCGACAGCGAACGGGGGCGGGTTGACCTGCGTCAACCGCAGCGACGACATCCATTCGATCCTGCCCCGAGTTGATCGCGATCAACCACGGCCGAAACGGATCGCGCTACATAGTTGAGGTGATTCGATTCGTTCCCAACAAACGCATTCGAGTGCGAATCGCTGGCCCGGCGAGATGTTCAGCCGCGGCGCGCGAACGTCACCGCCAAATTCCGAATGCCGCAACGAGGACTTCAACTCCGGTACGTGCGACTCGCCATGCAAACGCAATCGGTCAGCGTCGAACAAAGCAGCGCCCCGCTCTCGGGCGAAGTCGTCGCCGTGCGCGGCGCGGTGATCGATCTTACGTTTCCGGTCGATAGCCTTCCGCCTTTGAATACCGCGCTTTCGATCGAAAGCGAAGACGACCGGCGCATCGTTGCCGAAGTCCAGGCGCACCTGAACGAGCGAACCGTTCGCGCGCTAGCCATGCAATCGACGAGCGGGCTGCCCAGAGGCGTGCGGGCGTATGCCTCGGGGCAAGCCATCGCGATTCCGGTAGGCGAGCCCATGCTGGGCCGGTTGATCGACGTGATGGGCGTCCCGGGCGATAAAGGCCCGGCCTTTCCCGCCGACGCGCCGCGGCGTCCCATCCACCGCGAACCGCCTCCCTTGTCCGCGCAGGATGCCGCAACCGCGATCTTCGCGACCGGGATCAAAGTCATCGACCTGCTCGCGCCGCTCGCCCGAGGCGGCAAAGCGGCGATGTTCGGCGGCGCGGGCGTGGGT
This sequence comes from Paraburkholderia sp., assembly GCA_004322045.1. GTDB lineage: Bacteria > Pseudomonadota > Gammaproteobacteria > Burkholderiales > Burkholderiaceae > Trinickia. The sequence goes on along the minus strand of SCRN01000031.1, from coordinate 115,231 downwards.
AAGACTGTGCTCGTGATGGAATTGATTCACGCAATGGTCGAACACTACAAGGGCATATCGGTATTCGCCGGCGTGGGCGAGCGCTCGCGGGAGGGGCACGAACTCCTGCACGACATGCAAGGCTCGGGCGTGTTGCCGCGCACCGTGCTCGTGTACGGCCAGATGAACGAGCCGCCCGGCGCGCGTTGGCGCGTGCCGCTGACGGCATTGACCATCGCCGAATACTTTCGCGACGAACAACACGAAAACGTCCTCCTGCTGATGGATAACGTGTTTCGCTTTGTGCAAGCAGGCGCGGAAGTATCGGGCTTGCTCGGGCGCCTGCCCTCGCGCGTGGGGTATCAGCCGACGCTCGCGACGGAAGTGGCCGCCCTGCAGGAACGCATCGTTTCGGTGGGTGGCACGTCGATCACCGCGATCGAGGCCGTGTACGTGCCCGCGGACGATTTCACCGACCCGGCCGTCACCACGATCGCCGCGCATCTGGACAGCACCGTCGTGCTGTCGCGCGCCATGGCCGCCGAAGGCATGTACCCGGCCATCGACCCGATCGTATCGTCGTCCATCCTGCTCGATCCGTTGGTCGTCGGCGCAGAGCATGTCGCCGTCGCCACCGAAGTGAGGCGCACCATCGAGCACTATCGAGAGTTGCAAGACGTGATCTCGCTGCTCGGCATCGAAGAGCTGGCCGCCGACGATCGGCGCATCGTCGGCCGGGCGCGCCGCCTGCAACGGTTTTTGACGCAGCCGTTCGCCGTCACGGAAGCGTTCACCGGCGTGGCGGGACGCTCGGTCGCGGTCGAGGACACGCTAGCGGGGTGCAAGGCCATCCTCGACGGCGAATGCGACGCCTGGCACGAACAGTCGCTGTACATGGTGGGCACGCTCGACGAAGCGCGCGAGCGCGAACGAGACGCGACATGAACACGCCCCTTCGGCTCACGCTCGCCACCCCATCCGAGATGCTCGTCGATAGCGCGGACATCGTCGCCTTGCGCGCAGAAGACGCGACCGGCAGCTTCGGCATTCTGCCCGGTCATGCGGATTTCCTGACCGTGCTCGCCCCATGCGTATTGCGCTGGCGCTCGGCCGATGGGCAGCGGCGCTTTTGTGCGGTCAGCGGCGGGGTGTTGCGCGTGGTGGACGGCGCACGGGTCAGCATTGCATGCCGCGAAGCACAACTTGGCGAGGCGCTCGACACCCTCGAAACGCAAGTGCGAGAAACCCGGGCCGCGCGAGCCGATGCCGCGCGCAAAGCACGCGTCGAACAAACGCGTCTGAACGCGCACGCGATTCGGCAGATATTGAAGTACTTGCGACCCGGCGCGGCGCACGACGCCGGACGCACGGACGGCGTGCACGAAGGCAATCGTCATGGTCAATGAACAGCCCGACGTGCCGCCGCGCGAGCCAGATTCGAAAGAACCGGCGCGCAATCATGGCTCGCATCTGCTGGAACGAAGCGCCCAACGCGCTGTGCGGCGCGAACGCGCAGCGCGCGATGTGCCGGAGCCATCGCTCGGGTCCAGGCTCGGCCAGATCGGCATGCTCGGATGGATGGTCGTCATCCCGACCTTGCTGTGCCTGTGGATCGGTCATTGGCTTGACCGGTACTTCGCCACCGGCGTGTTCTTTTCCGCGCCGCTCTTGATGATCGGCGCAGCGATCGGCCTCTGGCTCGCATGGCGCTGGATGCATCGTCAGAACCCGGAGGATTGACCATGCTCGCCACGGCGGCCCTCGCCACTTCCTTCAAGATCGCCATCGGCGCCGCGGCCGGCGGCATCGTCGGCGCAGCCTATTTCGCTTCGCTGTTCGCGAACGCGCGCTGCTACGCACGTCACGCCATCGGCGCCGCGATCGCCTTGCAGGCGCTCCGGTTCGCCCTGCTGGCGCTCGCGCTGTTCGGCCTCGCTCGTCTTGGCCCCGCCGCGTTGCTGGCCGCCCTCGCCGGCATCGTCCTTGCCCGGCACGTCGCGATTCGATTGACGAGGCAAGCGCCATGATCCACTCCCCGCTCGCAACCGAACCGCTGCTGCGGCTTGGCGTCGTCTCGATCTCGGCGCCGGTCGTGACCACCTGGGCCATCATGATCGTGATCGTCGGCGCCACGCTGTGGGCAAGAAAGCGCTTATCGCTTGCGCCGACGAAGCTGCAAGTCGCGGTGGAGCTGCTCGTGACTTCGCTCGATAGTCAGCTACGCGACACGATCCAGGCCGATCCTTCGCGATATCGCGCATTGATCGGCACGTTGTTCGTCTTCATCCTCGTTTGCAATTGGTCCGGCATGATTCCAGGCGTCGAGCCGCCCACCGCGCACATCGAAACCGATGCTGCGCTTGCCTGCGTGGTGTTCGCAGCGACCCTCTACTACGGCGTACGAGTGCGCGGAATCCGCCGCTATCTCGCATCGTTCGCCGAGCCTACGTGGATCATGATCCCGCTCAATCTCGTCGAACAGATCACGCGCACCTTTTCACTTGTCGTCCGTCTGTTCGGCAATGTGATGAGCGGCGTTTTCGTGATCGGCATCGTCCTCTCTTTGGCAGGGCTGCTCGCACCGATTCCGCTGATGGCGCTCGATCTTCTGACCGGCGCCGTTCAGGCCTACATCTTCACCGTGCTCGCGGCGGTGTTCATCGGCGCCGCCCTCGGCGAGCACACAGAGATCGCATCGCATCCATCGCAAGGACCGTCATGACCAATTGGATCCAACTCATCAGCATCGTTGCGGCGGCGATCGCCGTGTCGTTCGGCGCGATCGGCCCCGCTCTGGCGGAAGGCCGCGCCGTCGCCGCGGCCATGGATGCATTGGCGCGGCAGCCCGAATCGGCAGGTACGATCTCGCGCACGCTGTTCGTCGGCTTAGCCATGATCGAGACGATGGCGATCTACTGCCTCGTCGTCGCGCTGCTGGTGCTGTTCGCCAACCCGTTCACCAAATAGGCGTTCGACATGCGCATCGACTGGTGGACGCTCGCCTTTCAGACCGTCAACGTGCTGGTGCTCGTGTGGCTGTTGTCGCGTTTTCTGTTCAAGCCGGTCGCCAAGATCATGGCCGATCGCCAGCAGGCCGCGGCCGCCATCATGCGAGACGCATCGGCGGCGCGCGATATGGCCGAACGCGACCGCAAGCAGGCCGCACAGGAAGTCGCCTCGATGGATGCGCTGCGCCTGCAGCGGCTGAGCGAAGTCTCGGCGCAGACCGAGCAATTGCGAACGTCGCTGCTCGCGGCTGCTCGCGCCGAAGCCGATGCGTTGCACGCATCCGCGTTGGAACAGACCGATCTGATGCGCAAGAACGCGGCACGCGCGGATGCAGCGCGCGCCAGCGCATTCGCGCTCGACATCGCCTCGCGGCTACTGTCCAGGCTCCCGCCGCAAGCGCTAGTCGAAGGCTTCATCGCCCCTCTCGCGGATGCCGTCCACTCCCTGCCGGAGGAGAATCGCCTTCACCTCGGCGAGCCCTCCGACCCGCTGCGTTTGATTGCGCCGCGAGCGCTAAGCGACGACGAACTGACGCAATGCCGCATGGCACTTGCCACGGCCGTGGGCCATGAGGTGAATTTGCAAACGGAAGTCGATTCGAGCCTGATCGCGGGGCTCGAACTCGTCGCGCCGCATGTCGTCGTGCGCAACAGCTTCCGGCACGATCTAGAAACGCTGAAGGCCGAGCTCTTGTCCCATGACGACGAATTCCACGCCTGAAACCGCCGAAGGGGCTTGGCTCGTGCGCGGCAGGAGCGCGCTGGCACGGCTCAGCCTCGCGCCGCAGACGCAAATCGTCGGGCGCGTCGAACACGTAGCGGACGGCATCGCACGCGTGAGCGGGCTGCCGCACGTGCGCTTGAACGAGCTGCTGCAATTCGACGGCGGGCAGTTCGGCTTCGCGCTCGAACTCGATGTCGATACGTTGAGCTGCGTGCTGCTCGATAGCTGCGCAGGCATCGCCGCCGGTTCGCGCGTGCTGGGTACCGGACGCGTGGTCGAAGTGCCGGTCGGATCGGGCATGCTGGGCCGAATCGTCGATCCCCTCGGCAGGCCGCTCGATGGCGGCGAAGCGATACACGCGCCGCTCTCGCTCCCGATCGAGCGCCCAGCGCCTGCGATCATCGAACGCGAGCTGGTATCCGAGCCGATCGAAACCGGCATTCTCCTGATCGACGCATTGTTCGCCATCGGCCGCGGGCAACGCGAACTGATTATCGGCGATCGCGCGACGGGAAAGACTTCGATTGCGATCGATACGATCGTCAATCAAAAACATTCCGACGTGGTTTGCGTCTATGTCGCCATCGGCCAACGGGCGACGGCCGTCGAGCGCGTGATCGATGCGGTCCGCAAGCACGGCGCGCCGGAGCGTTGCGTGTTCGTCGTCGCATCTGCGTCGGATCCGCCTGGCCTCCAATGGATCGCGCCGTTCGCGGCGTTCAGCATTGCCGAATATTTCAGAGACCGCGGCGGGCATGCACTCGTCGTGATCGACGATCTGACCAAGCACGCCGCGACGCATCGCGAACTGTCGCTGCTCACGCGCGCACCGCCCGGGCGGGAAGCCTATCCCGGCGATATCTTCTACTTGCATGCTCGTTTGCTCGAACGTGCGGCGAAGCTCTGTTCGGAGCGCGGTGGCGGCTCGCTCACGGCCATGCCGATCGCCGAGACCGACGCAGGGAATTTGGCCGCTTACATCCCCACCAATCTGATCTCGATCACGGACGGACAGATCGTGCTCGATGCGCGCTTGTTCGCAGCGAATCAGCGGCCCGCGATCGATGTCGGGCTCAGTGTGAGCCGCGTAGGCGGCAAAGCGCAGCTTCCGGCGTTGCGCGCCGCTTCCGGGCGGTTGCGGCTCGATTACGCGCAGTTCCTCGAACTCGAAATGTTCACGCGCTTCGGCGGCTTGAGCGATGCGCGCCTGAAGGCGCAGATCGCGCGCGGCGAACGCATCCGTGCACTCATCGCCCAGCCGCGGTTCTCGCCGCTGCGCCCGATCGGGGAAATTGCCTTGTTGCTTGCCCTGGCCGAGGGCGTGTTCGACGCAAGCCCGAACGCGGCCGTTGCGCAAGTGCGCGACGCGCTTCCCGCGCGCCTGGATGCCATCGGCATTGCAGCAAAGTTGGGCCAGGCGCTGCAACACGGCGCGCAATTGCAGCCCGATGATCGCGCAATGCTGATCGGCGTCGTGCGGGACCTCGTGCCTCGCATCGCACAAAGCCCGCCAAGTCCGCCAATCCAGCCGAGCCCAACGAGCGAGCAAAACCCGCCAGATCGGAGCACTTCATGAGCAACGAACTCGGCGTGGTGCAAGCGCGGCTGGGTACGGTCGGTGAACTGGCATCGGTCGTCACGGCGATGCGCGGTATTGCCGCTGCCCGCACACGCGACGCGCTTGCACGCCTGCCGGGTATCCGTGCCTGCGCCGATCAAATCGCGGCCGCAATTGCCGATGCAATGGCGCTGGCGTTGCCCCTTCCCTCGGAGTTGCCGACGCCGGCTCGAACAAGCGACACGCAAATCCTGATCGTGATCGGCACGGAGCAAGGCTTCGTGGGCACATACAACCACCGCGTGATGCAAGCCGCGCGCCGCCCGTCGGCGGGCGCAGTCGAGTATTTCATCGTCGGCGACCGCGCCCAACTGGTGGCCGAAGAATTCGATTATCGGGCGAGTTGGTCCGCCGAAATGGCGGTGCACGTCGATGCCGTGCCCGAGCTTGCCGGCCGCATCGTCAATGCGCTATATGGCCGCCTGCAAGACGGCGGCGTCTCGCGCGTCATGCTCGTGCACGGCGCGCCGCAACCCGTGGAAGGCGCATCGATCGTGACGACATCGCTGCTGCCTTTCGATTTCAGGCGCTTCGAGCCGGTGCACCGCCGTCTGCCGCCCATCGTCACGCTGCCTGCGCGCGAGTTGCTCGAGCGGCTCGCGGAAGAACACGTGTACACCCAGATCTGCGAGGCCATCGTTTTATCTTTCGCTGCTGAGAGCGAAGCGCGCATGCGCACCATGATGGCCGCCCGACGCAATATCGACGAAACGGCGCTGCAGTTGACGATGGAGTATCGCCGGCTGCGCCAAGAGCAAATCACCGCGGAGATCGTCGAGCTGTCGAGTGTCGATGGCGGGACGGAGACGTTAGGCGCTTGATCGTCACGAGACGACGCTCAGCGCGCGAGCGGATGCAAACCGCGCATCAACGGCACGACGAACGGAGTCCACAACGGTCGCGCAACCCAAGCCGCACCGGCCCATCCCAACGCCACGACGATCACGTCGCAGCGCCCGCTCTTCCATAGGTTCAGGGAATGACGCCGCCAGATCCACGGCACGCCGAGCGGGTTGGGCCAATCCGCCAGCAGATGCATCAAGCCGCCGCATGCGAAACCGAACAGCGCTGCGGCAAATGGATGCAGGCGCCCAAGCGAATGGTAGGCAAAGATCAGCGCGGCCGCCCAACCGATGCCCCAGTGCGTTGCCGTTCGATGCGCGATCCACAGCCGTCGCGCGCGAGACCACCAAGCGACTTCGAGCCAGTCGGGCGCAGTGCCTCCCGCCACACCCGCGAGAAGCGCCGTCAACGCGCCGACGTGCCAAGGCCCCGCTGCTCCGGCTGCCGCGACGGTTGCGGCGGCCGTCATACCGGCCGCCCACCCCAGGGCATGATGTGCGCTATGCGATGCCATATCGTTTGTGTGCGGGATAGAAGACGAAGGGCCGGTATTGTCGCAGAACGACGCCGATTCCAATCACCCGTGGTTAACCCGCACGCAACGGGCAGTTGAGCCAAGTCAAAATTCGTCGAACCATTCAGCGCTACCGTAAGTGCAGTAGGGACCGCAATCGAGTCATGTGTCGATCCGCACAGATATATGCGCAAGGGCGACATCGCTGATTCGATCAGTCCTATAAACAAAGATGAAAATATTTTGGGGGAAGTGCCATGAATGCCTGGGGCAGAAGCGTGGTTCGCGCGAGGTGGGCGATGTTTCTCGTGGCAGTCGTGCTGAGCCTAATCGGTCGCACAGCGCAGGCAGTGCCTGCATTCGCACGCCAAACCGGCCTCGCGTGCGTCGCCTGCCACGTGAGCTTTCCCGAACTCACTCCGTTCGGCAGATTCTTTAAGTTGACCGGCTATACGCTGACCAACAAGAAAACGATTCCCCTCGCCGCGATGTTGCAGTTCTCTCAAACGAATACGCGGACGATCGATAACAACGACTACGACTTCGTGCGCAACGGCGGGGTGGCACTGCAGCAGGCCAGCATCTTCTATGCGGGCCGTATCGCCGGGCCAGTCGGCGCCTTCGCGCAATGGACCTATGACGGCATCGCACACCACAGCGGCATCGACAACACCGATATCCGCGCGGCCGGCCATTTCACGCAGGGCGACATCGACTTCATCTACGGCATGACGCTCAACAATAACCCGACCGTGTCGGATGTCTGGAACAGCACGCCGGCCTTCGGGTACCCCTACGCCTCGAGCAGCGTCTCGCTGACGCCGATGGCCAGCACGCTCATCGACGGCGGGCTCGCGCAGCAAGTGGCCGGCGCCACGGCCTATGTGTTCTGGCAACGCAGCATTTACGCGGAGATCGGCCTGTATCGAACCGCGGACCAGATGTTCTCTTTCCTGCGCACGGGGCAGGACATCACGAGTCCTGGTGGCGTGGCGCGCCTGTCCGGCAACAACCCGTACTGGCGGCTTGCCTACAATGCCGAATGGGGCCCGCACTCGATCATGTTCGGCACATACGGCCTCATTGCCGACAAGTATCCCGACAACACGATTCCCGTTTCGCCGACCGATCGCTTCACGGATATTGCTTTCGACACGCAGTATCAATACTTGACGTACACGCATTCGATTACTGCGCAAGCCACCTGGATTCACGAGAAGCAAAGCTGGGATGCGAGTTTTGCGAGTGGAGGAATCGGTGCGGGTCCAACGCCGACGAACGCTTCCGATACACTCAATACCTTCAAAGCGAAAGCGTCGTACTACTACCATCGAAAATATGGCGCCACACTCGCCTATTTTCAAACGACGGGTAGCACGGACCCCGGTCTATATGGACCAGCGCCGGTAACCGGCAGTGCGAATGGAACCCCTAACTCCAACGGCATCACCCTCGAAGCGGATTACTTGCCGATACCCCAAGTCAAGGTCGCGGTGCAGTACACGTGGTTCCTAAGATTCAACGGGGCGCGCTACAACTATGACGGCAACGGTCGCAACGCCAGCGACAACAACACCTTGTATTTGCTGGCCTGGATCATGTTCTAGCACGCGAGCATCTCAAAATCGAACCAACCGAAAAAGTGGACCGGCATATGAAACGACTGTCGCGTTATTCCGCTCGACTGAGCCTATCGGCCACGTTGCCGATCGTCGCTATCGTCCTTGCTCTGGGGACGTCTCCCGCCTCGGCGCAGGACGGCGCGCGCTTGGCCTCCCAGTTGTGCGTGGCATGTCACGGCGTGCATGGAGACAGTAAGTCGCCGATGTTTCCGAAGCTCAATGGCCAGACGCGAGACTATCTCGTCGCACAGTTGAAGGGCTTCGGGCAACATCAGCGCTCGGAGTCCGACGCGCGCTCGTATATGTGGGCGATCGCATCGCAACTGGACGATGCGACCATTGCTTCGTTGGCCGATTACTATTCCCAACAAGCGCCGACGGCAGGCAGCGCGGGCGACTCCGCGCTAGTTGCGCAAGGGCAGAAGATCTTCGAAGAAGGGCTCCCCGAGAAAGGCGTGCCCGCGTGTGCCTCGTGCCATGGCGCCCAAGGGCAAGGAAACGGGCAATTTCCCCGGCTTGCGGGCCAGCACGCCGAGTACTTGATGCGCCAAATCGGGGTCTTCCAAGACGGGACGCGGGCGAATGCGCCCGTGATGTCGGCCGTGGCGCATTCGCTCGGCAAAGAAGATGCACAAGCGGTGACGGCGTTTCTGCAATCGCGGTAAATCGCTCCGGTCACTGAAGGCCGCGTGTCTGTCGCCACGCCCGGCGATACGGTAATCTTTGAGCGCTCGTTGATGGCGCTTAGCCGGCAACCCTTGTCGGCGTCCCGACCGCGGGAACGCTCGCGGCGGCGGCATTTTCGCGGCCGTCGCGTGCGCGTCGGATTGGACGGTTGCCGTGCGTGCCGAAACCTGCGCGCCACCGCACCATCGCGCGGCAACAGACTTTACACACTGTTACCCCCCAGCCGCGTACACGCGATTCGCCAATCCCTATACTCCGGTACGCAACCGATCCGATTCATTTGCGCATCGCCAGCACTCAAAACGACACGAGTCACCCCATGAAACACCCCACGCTGACCAAAACCACTCTGCTCCTGCCGCTCGTCGCAGCTTGCGCCGTATCGCTCACGGGATGCATCGCGGCGAATCCGTATGGAGGCTATGGCGCGCAACCGCAGTATGCGCAGCCGGCTTACGCCCAACCGAGTTATGCGCAGCCGGCTTACGCCCAACCGAGTTACGCGCAGCCTGCCTACACGCCGCCGCCGCAGCCCGCCTACGTGCAGCCCGGCAGCTATGGCGAGCAGTACGGCACCGTCGCCGGCATTCGCCCGATCGGCGGCGCAACGAGCCCATCCGGCGTGGCGGGGACACTGGTCGGCGCCGTCGTCGGTGGGGTGCTCGGCAATCAAATCGGCCGCGGCCATGGCCGCGATGCGGCCACCGTCATCGGCGCACTGGGCGGTGCGGTGGCCGGCAATCAGATCGGTCAAAACATGGGGCAGCCGTCGGGCTACCGCGTCGACATTCAACTGAGCGACGGCAGCATGCGTTCGTTCGACATGCAGACACCCGGGGAGCTGCGGCCGGGCGATCGAGTGCGCATCGACGGCAGCCAGATTTCGCGCTATTGACCGAGCATCGACCGGGCATCGACCGGCTATCGATCGATGCCATCGAGCAACGCGTCGACCGCCCGGTAGACCCGCGATTAGGCGACGCTGCTCATTACGTCCCGCACCGTTGAAAAGATCTGGTCGATCTGTTTTTCTTCGATGATCAGCGGCGGCGAGAACGCCAGGATGTCGCCGGTGTAACGCACGAGCACGCCCGCTTCGAAGCATTTGAGGAAGACGTCGTAGGCCCGTGCGCCCACCGCACCCGGGCGAGACTCGAGCTCGACACCGGCCACGAGGCCGAGATTTCGAATGTCCTTCACGTGAGCCGTCCCACGCAATTCATGCACGGCGTCTTCGAACACGCCGGATAGTTCTTTCGCGCGCTCGAACAACCGGTCGCGCTTATAGATATCGAGCGTGGCGACAGCCGCAGCCGCGGCCGCCGGATGGGCCGTATACGTGTAGCCGTGAAAGAACTCGATGGCGTTCGCAGCGCCCGCGTTGACCACTGTATCGTGCACCGCGCGGCTCGCTGCCACCGCGCCCATCGGCACGGCCGCGTTGTTGATCGCCTTGGCCATCGTCAAGAGGTCGGGCGTCACGCCGAAGTATTCGCTCGCGGTGGGTGCACCAAGCCGCCCGAACCCCGTAATCACTTCATCGAAAATCAACAAGATGCCGTGCTTCGTGCACAGTTCGCGCAACCGCTCCAAATAACCTTTCGGCGGCACGAGAACGCCGGTCGAACCGGCCAGCGGCTCGACGATCACGGCCGCGATCGTCGAAGCGTCGTGCAGCGCGACGAGCCGTTCGAGCTCATCGGCCAGGTGCGCGCCCCAAGTGGGCTGGCCGCGCGTGAACCCTGCCTCGGCGATGTTCAACGTATGCTGCAAATGATCGACGTGCGGCATCAAATTGCCCGAGAACGTCTTGCGATTGGCGAGGATCCCGCCAACCGAGATGCCGCCGAACCCCACGCCGTGGTAGCCGCGCTCGCGCCCGATGAAGCGCGTGCGCTGGCCTTCGCCGCGCGCGCGGTGGTAGGCGAGCGCCATCTTCAATGCGGTATCGACCGATTCCGAGCCCGAATTCGTGAAGAAGATGCGGTCGAGCCCCGCAGGCATCAACTCGGCCACTCTCGTGGCTGCTTCGAACGCGAGCGGGTGGCCCATTTGGAACGTGGGCGCATAGTCCATCGTGTCGAGCTGCTCGGCGACGGCGCGCGTGATCTCCGCACGGCCGTGACCGGCATTCACGCACCAGAGCCCGGCTGTCGCGTCCAGGACGGCACGGTCGTCGACCGTCGTGTAGTACATCCCCTTCGCGGCCTTGAAGAGTCGCGGCGAGGACTTGAATTGCCGATTGGCCGTAAACGGCATCCAGAAGTTCGAGAGATCGGGGCTGCTGTGCGTTGTGCTCATGGATGGCCTCCGTGGAATATGGCGCCGACTGTATCGGTTCGGCGGGCTACAATCACTGGACAGCAAAAAACGAGCGGTCAAACCGTGCTGATTTTTTCTTCCCAACTGTATTGAAATGTTCACGCTGAAGCTCTCTCGTTCGCGCAAGGACGAGGGCACGCTGGTCGACCAGATCGTCTCTTCGATCCAGGGAGAATTGCGGCACGGCACCTATCCGGCCGGGACCGCACTCCCTTCCGTACGCGCCCTCGCGAAATCGCACGGCTTGAGCACGTACACCGTCTCGGAGGCTTATCAGCGCCTGGTTTCGCTGGGGCTCGTGGTCGCCCGGGCAGGCGCCGGCTACCGCGTCGCGACACTGCCGGCGAAGGCGCCCGCAGCGCCCAGTTGGAGCGCGCCAAGCCTGAACGCGGCGTGGCTTTTGTCCGACGTATTCGCCGATCAAACCGTCCCAATCAAGGCCGGATGCGGCTGGATCCCGAACGATTGGATCGACGAAAGCGGGATTCAGCATGCCCTGCGCGTCGTCAGCCGCGTGCCGGGGCCGCGCATAGGCGGCTACGGTCATCCACACGGGTTCGGTCCGCTGCGCGATCTCATTGCTGACACGTTGCGCCGCTACGGGCTCGCCGTCGGCGCAGCCGAAGTTCTGATGACGCAAGGCGTCACCCAGGCGTTGGACCTCGTCGTTCGAACCTTGCTTCGGCCCGGCGATACGGTTGTCGTCGAAGATCCCTGCTACTGCAACCTGCTTCAGATTCTGAAGGTGGCGTTCGTCAATGTCGTCAGCGTGCCGCGCACGCCGGAGGGCATCGACATTGCACGACTCGAAGCGCTGATCGAACAGCATCGCCCCAAGGGCCTGTTCATCAACACGGTGCTGCAGAACCCCTCCGGCGCATCGCTCAATGCGCAGGCGGCATTTCGCCTGCTGCAAATCGCGGACCGCGAAGGGCTGTGGGTGGTCGAGGACGACATCTCGCGACCGCTCGCACCGGCGGGCGCGCCCTGCCTCGCGGCCATGGAGGGCTTGCGCCGGGTCATCTATTTGTCCGGGTTTTCGAAGACGATCACGCCCGCGGTGCGCGTGGGCTATATCGCGGCCAGCCGCGACCTGATCTCCCGCTTCGCGCTGACCAAAATGGCCGTGGGCTTGACCTCCTCGGAGATTACCGAGCGAGCCGTCGCCAACGTGCTCGTCGACGGCCACTACGACCGCCACACCGCGCACCTTCGAGAGCGGTTGTTCAACGCGCATAGTCGAGTCACGCGAGCCATGGCCGATGCGGGCCTCGAACTATTTCACGCGCCGAACGCGGGGTTGTTTCTCTGGGCCAAGCTGCCGATCCGGCCCGAAGACAGCATCGCCGTGGCCAACGACGCGTTGAGCAAAGGCATCTGGCTTGCGCCCGGCTCGTATTTCCGCCCGGAAGAGACCGCCTCGGCGTGGTTCCGCTTCAATGCGGCGACTTCCGATGTGCCGGCGTTGTGGTCTTTCATGAAGGCGCTCGGGTAACTCCCATCCCTCCAAGTTCCTGACGCAAACGGTTTACATCTGGCCTTCTACTGCCCGCCGCAACGGGCCTGCAACATCGCGCGCGGCCGCACGGTCCGCAGCGCGCCATCGGTGACATACGGCACGATGCCGAGTGCCGCGATGCGCGCCGCCGTCGACTGCGCGCAGGCATCGTCGTCCGGCGCGCAATAGTCGATCGAAATCACCGGCAGGCCATATCGATCGCGCGCGATCTGCGCTTGCGAAAGCAGCCAGTCGCGGTCCGTTTGCGGCACCTCGACATAGCGAGCCTTCGCTTGATCCCAACCGCTGAAGAGCGATTCGAACGCAATGGCGTAAACCTCGTCATGGACTTCGGGCAATAGTTCGAAGCCGCGATTCAGGATCAAACGCGCACCGCGATGCCGCGCCTTGATCGCATGGATCACACGCACGAGGCCCGCCTGCTGCCGCGCACGCTCGGCGTCGGTCTTGGCGACGAGTTGGTAGGAATCGAGCGTATCGAGAAAGAAGCCGCGATAGCCGCGTGCCCATAACGGATCGATCACGTGACGCACGAAGAAGGCGGGCCACCCTGGCGCTGCCTGATCCACGACGCGCGAGGCCCAAGCCTTGTTCTTGCCGAGCAGCCAGTCGCTCGGGAGGGCCGCATAGTAAGCGCGCTGCGGCGTCACCTCGCCGACGCTCGCATAAGCGAACCACTGCGTGCGTGCGCTCGCGTGCTCGCGCGGCTCGAAGCCGCTGTCGGGCTCGAGCACGGCGATGTCATAACCGGAGAACAGATCGACGGAAGGCTCCTCTCCGTAATACAGCGCAACGCTGGGACCTGACGGCCGAGGCATGCAGCCTAAGGCGGCGAGCGGCGTGAGCGCAAGCAGCGCGACGAAGGCGGAGCGGACCGCCCGAAGCCGCGCGGCGACGGGTAGGCGGGCAAACCGGCGCAATGCCGGCACCGTCTTCAAGGTCATTGCAGCATGTACGTTTCGTACTCGAGAAAAGCGAACTTGCGATCGAGCGTGCGCACGGCGACAACGGTCACCGCCACGAGCGCCGCCGCAAAACCGTACCCGTACGCCTCGGGACCGATCTTGATCGACAACAGCGTGAAGCCGGTGTTCAGCAGCACGAACAGCCCCGTCAAACGAAGCACGTCGCGGCGTGCGTCGAGGTAGAACAGCACGTTCAAAAGGCCCAGGAACAATACCTGTAGGCTAGCCGCAATCACGTCGACGAGCAACAACGGCAAATAGAGCGACGAGATGCGCAGCGCCCCAAGCAGTGCGGCCCCGAACGCCACCATCAACAGCAACGTGACAACTTGCACCTTGATGATTTCGTAAAGCCCCGCGCGCACGCTGCCTACCATCATGTCGCGCATGGCGTGAATCCGCTGCAGCGTCGCGCCGGTGCGCACGGCATCGTAAAAGGCGTCGTAGTATTCGACGAAATCGGCCTCGATTCGCACGAGGAACGCGGCCATCGCAGGCATCACGCAAACATACGCGAGAAACACGGGAATATCGTAGATCAGCGACGCATGAAACCAGCCGATGACGCGCGTTCCCGTCTCGGGCACGTACCAGAACACGAACTTGTCGGCCCACACGCCGAGGTTGAACATCAGCCCGACCCATGCGAGGCTCGGATACATCATCTTCCGATCGAACACCTCGAACGACATGAAGCGCGGGCTTCGGAAATGGCGATGGACGATGCCGGAGAGCAGCGCGAACAGGATAGCGTGCCCGGCGACAAAGCCGCCAAGCAGCCCCGTGATGCCATGACGATTCAGCGAAAGCGTGAGCCCAACCACGAAGCTATAGCCGATCGCGAACGAGAGCAGGATCTGCCGGTACTGCTTGACGCTCGACAGAAAGATCACCGCGATCCAAATATTGCTCGCGATGACGAAGCCCGCGATCATCAGGACTCGATAGCCGAGCGGCTCGGCTTGAAAGCCCAAGCCCATGGCCACGACCGCGATCAAGCCCGACGCCACCGTGCATGCGAGTTGCACGGCGCGGTAGTTCGATATGACCAGATCGTCGCGTTCCTCGAACAGCCGGTCCGACACGAAGCGCGTGAACGCGAGTTGAAGCGGCCCCGTGACGATGAGGCTGCACGCGATCATGTAGGTAACCGAGACCTGGAATTGCGTGATCAACACGGTCGGGACCACGACCGTCAGGCTCAGCACGCCGATGATCAAGATGCCGAAGCACGAGAGGATCATCGGCCCGGAGCTGATGAGGCCGGCATACAGGTACGCGCGCGCGACACCGCTCAGGGTGTTGCGATGCATCAGCTTGCGTAGTTCGAATCCGATTCCCGCCATCATCGCCTCCGGTTCAGGACGTCGCGCAGCGCACCGAATGCGGTGGCCGGCTGCGTGGTGGGTCGTGCGCCGGAAGGCGCCGTGCTTGTGGCTGCGTTTGTGCCTGCGTTTGTGCCTGCGTTTGTGCCTGCGTTCGTGCCCGCTCCCGCGTTCGCCGCGTGCATGGGACACCCGAGCGCACCGCCCCCCGCGCCTTGCGAATCGCGCGGTGCGGCGTCGGGCTGCGCCGCCGCCCGCTCGTATATGCCGCGATAACGCTCGACCATTTGCGGCCGCGTGTAATAGCGCTGCGCCCGCGCAAGGCCCGCGCGTTGCGCGGCGTCCCAGCGCACCGTATCGGTCAGGAGCGCGATGGCCGCCTCGGCGAACGCGGCCGGATTCGCGATCGGCACCACTGCTCCGGCCACGCCGAGGGCGCGGTCCTCGGGCAGCGCCCCTTCGATGAGCTCGCGGCACGCGCCGACATCGGTCGTCACAGCGGGCACCCCAGCCGCAAAGCCCTCGAGCACGACGAGCGGCAGCGCCTCGCTGATCGAACTCAGCGCAACGAGATCGACTTGCGGCAAGACATCGGCAATGCGCTGAAACCCGAAGAACTTCAAGTTGCGCTCGAGGCCCAGGCTTTCCGCGAGCGCATGGCACTCGTGCGCGTAGTCGCGATCCTCTTCTTCGGGGCCGACGATCCAGCCTTCGATGTCGGGCAACGTGCGCGTCGCAACGAAGATCGCGCGAATGAACGTCTTGATGTCCTTGATCGGCACGACGCGCCCGATCAGCGCGACGACCCGGCGCGGCCGAGCCGGATCGCGCCGCTCTATGAGCGGCCGCAGGCCGTCGACATCGATTCCGTTCGGAATCGTGCGCGTGAGTTCGGCGCGCGCGCCATCCGCGACTTGGCGCAACCGGTTGCCTTCGTATAAGGCGATGATCTCGTCGGCGGCGTCGTAGGCGAAGCGCCCCAGCGCTTCGAAGAAGCGCACCCACAGCTCGCGAAAGTAGCTGACGTCGGACACATCGCGCTCGAACAATCCGCGGTTATCGCGAATCCAGCGGCTCTGCAGCAAATCGATCTTGCGCTCTTTCGTGTAGATGCCATGCTCGCTGACGATCAGCGGACGCCCCGTTCGATAGTGCAGCAGCGCACCGAGATAGCCCGCGTAACCCGTGGATACCGTGTGGTAGACGCTCGCACGCAAGGTGCGCTCAGCCACCCGCGCCAACTGCCAGATCGGCTTATGCATGTTGCGCACGGTCCAGAAATAATCCGTGAACGACGGATCGGTGCAGCGCTTCGAATACTGCTCCTCGATGTAATCCCACGCTTCGCGGCTGTACAGAAATTGCTCTTCGGAGAGCGCGCCGCCATCGGTCAGCATGCCGATCAAATCGATCATCATCGTGCCGACTTCGGCGTGATGCCGCCCATCGCGCAGCAACTCATGGAACTTCGACGAATACGCGAACGCATCGCGATCGCCGTGCCGGGCACGACGGGGCTCGGCGTCCGCGGGCGCATCCTCGTACAAGTAATGCGCCTCGAAATGCACGACGTTATCGGGCAGCGCGTAGACGGCCTTGGCGTAATCCTGCGCGCGGCTGCCGATGAAGACGATCCCGAAGCGCGTGTCCGGATAGGCGCGGATCATGTCGTTGACCCAACTCGACACGCCCCCGCGCACGAACGGGAACGTACCCTCGAGCAGCAAGCAGACGTCGGCTTGCGCAGCATGCCGTTTCAACGAAGTGTTCATCTCGTCCAGTATTCGACCACGGGTTTGAGCGCCGGCGCGCCGGTGCGCGCCGCCAGTTCGCCGACAATCTCGGCCGCCTGTGTATGGCGTCCTTGCCGGTAAGCGACTTCGGCGAGCCAAGGCAACAAGCGCTCCCGCGGAAAGCCGAGCGTGCGTGCGCGCTCGAGAAAGGGACCGGCCTCTTCGGAGACGCCGCGCGCGAGCGCCAAGCGCGCGCGCAGCAGCCACAACGCAGCGTCGCGCTCGCCCTCGCCGACGGCCAGCGCCGCACGCACGTGCGCCTCGGCCTGGCCGATCGTATGCGCATGAACATCGCCTTGCGCCAGTTGTTGATAGACGAGTTCGAAATGCAATTCGGCCAACCGATGATGCAGTATGTGGATTTCGTCCTCGTCTTGCGCATGCTCGAGCGCCTCGCGGCCATCGGAGATGCGCGTGACGATCTCGTTCTCCGCTTGATCGAGGCGACCGTATGCGAGCAGCCGCAAATCGTCGACCGGATCGGCAAGCAAGTCGCGCAGCAACGCGCCGGTGGTGCGCGTCGGCAAATGCTGAATCGCGACGAGCGCGGCGAGCCGGTCGTCGGTCGCGACCTTCGCGTTCGCCAGGCGCGACTGCACGCGCGCACCGCCGCCATGCGACACGCGCGACACCAAATGCGAAACGAACGCGGGCCGGCCCAGCGTCAGCATCGAACGGGACTTGCTCGGCAGCGGCAGCCACACGCCGCACGCGGTCACGAGCACTTCGAGCAAGCCCCCCACGCACGGCGCCAAGAACGAGAGCAACCATAACTGCGCCAGCACGGCGCCGAGCGGCGAGCGCTGCGCGGCAGGCAGCATTCGGCGGAACACGACGGCCTGCGCGGCCGCAGCGAGCGCCTGGGCGCCGAGGAACGCAGCCAGCGGATCGGCTAAAGCCGACGGATGCAGCAGGTAATGGAGCGCCACGCCCTGAAACAGCACGGCGAGGGGGACCGCGACGATGAGCGCGAGCACCTCAAACATTGCCGGCTACCCGATCGAGCAATTCGGCCACGTTCATCTCGTTCGAATCGCTCGTCACGTGCAGCGTATGCACGCCGATGCGGGCGCCGTCGAAGTCGGTGTCGAACTGATTGCGCAGATTGCCTTCCACCCGTGCGAGATAGCCCGCGACCCCCGCCGGATCGGCCAGCGGCATCAGATTGACGAGCACGGAGCGATGGGAAGTCTGCCGCGGCCACGCGAAATCGAGCGAACGGCCGCGGCGCAAGACATGCTCGAACAGCGAATCGTGCTCCTCGCTGCGCGGAAACGACAGCGCGACGATCGACGACTGGATGCCGCTGCGCCGATGCAGCCGCACGAGCCGCGCGTATTCGAACGCGAACTGCGGCGGGCAATCCGGTATCGCGACGAGCATTGCGTGCATGGCGCGCCCGTGCTCGACGCCGTCACCGTAATAGCCGAGCAGCACGAGCAGAAGTTGGAGGTTGTCGTTGTTCAGCGACAGGAACGCCATGCGCTTGATGACGAGCAACCCGAGCATGCGATCGTCGGCCGACAGCAGCGGCGCACAGACGAGATACTGGCTGCCGCTCGTGAGCATGCCTTCCGACTTCAGGTGCGCAAGCTTGCCCGTCGAGAGCGCAAGTTCGACGAGCGGATCGGCCGGATCGAAATCGAAGGCCTCGCCCACTGCCGTGGCGGCGCTGCGGGACGGCGTGCCGTTGTCCACCGGGTAGAGCGCGGCCACTTCGATTTGACAGGCGCGCGCCACGAACTCCATCAGCGCGGCAGCCCCGGGCAGCGCGTCATCGGCTCCGGAAACCGCGCGCGGCGCGCTGCGATCGGCGCCGTTGGAAGCATGCGCGGCCGCAACGGCCGCCGATGCCGGTGCCGATGCGCCTGGCGCCGCCGCTATCATGCGCAACGCCGCGATGGAGTCGCGCAACGTCGTGGGCCGGGTGAGCAAGTCGTTCTCGAGCCGCTCGTGCGACAAACGCAGCAGATAGTGATTGTCGGTGAGCGCGGACAAGCGCTCGTTCAAATAGTCGTTGACTGCGCTCGCGCGGTCGCTGCGCCGATTCCACGTATCGGCGAAATGCCCCGCGACGATCGTGAGGACGAACCCGCCCACGAAAAACGGCGCCGGCCACGGCGTGCCCGCCGCATAAGTCAGCGGCCACGATGCGGCGAACATCAACCCCGAGCCGACACCCAACACCACGCCGTAGCGCAGCGAAATGATCATCGGCACGAGCCACAGCCAAGGGAAGCCATTGGCGATCAGCAAAGGGTCGGTACGGTCGAGGAACCACGCGAGCGCGAGCACGGCGATCGTGAACCCGGCCGCCTCGGCCCACGCGTACCCGGGCCGCGCGAGGGGCGCGAGGAAGCGTCGCAGGCGGCCCGAGCCGGTCGTCGGCGTTTTATACAGATCGCGCGGGCGGCCGCCCGCGGAGGCGGTGCTATTGCGCTCGGCAACGGTTGGGGCGTTCATCGTGTCCTCGATACGTCCGCTTACCGGTGCGCGGCCAGCGGAGCAAGCAATTTCTGGGCGAGCTTCTGCGCGACGCCGCCGAGCGACGAGCGGCTAAAGCCGCTGCGTGCGCCGACCGCGCTCCATACGACCTTGCCCGCGGGCAATTCGCGCAGTTCGAACGTCATCGACACGACCGGCTCGCCATCGACGCCGACCTTGTAGCGCCATTCTTCGACAGCCCCGGTCAACACATACTTCGCATGCTGCGTGCGCGCCCAGTCCAGGCCGCGTTCGAGGTTCGGCTGCGCGGTCGGATCGAGCGCATCGCCGCTATCGGTGGCGAGCATCGTGTCGACGTGCGCAACGCCGGCCGTGCGCAGCGTGTTCGCGGCGATGGCTTGAGCGGCGCGGCCGGCGTCGGGCGTCTCGGTGAAGTTCGCGAGCGGCAGCACGGCTATGGCCCCCGTTTCCGCAAGCGCGGGCGCCGGTGTCGATTCGACGCTTGCGCAGGCGCTGACGATCAGCCCGCAGGCGATGGTGAGCAGAAGGCCTGTCGCCCTGGATATACGCTCGATTGTAGTCATGTCCGTTCTTCCTCTTCGTTTGTGGATTTCCGCAAGCGGCGCGCTAGCTTGCGCCGCGCTTCGTTCAGTTCAATATAGCCAGCGATACCGTGCGCCGATCACCGTGACAGCCGAGCCCGTCTGCGCCACACGCTGATGCCGGAAGTACAGCGCCGCCTGATCCCCGCCGAAAACCGAGCCGGCAATCCCGACGTTCGCATCGATACCCCATCCCTGCACGGTGTCGTGCACGGTCCCGACATCCAGATACGGCCGCCACGCGTGCGTATAGCGATCGACAAGATCGTTGCCGAAGCCGATGTACGCGCCGAACTCCGTATAGCTGTTCGGCGTGAAGGTCGCGGCTGTAGCCGGGCCTGCATCGGCCGGCAATAGCCGCGCGAGCAACGCATCGGACTGGCCGCTGTCGTTGTACTGCCCGTGCGCGCCCACGAAGCGCAGCGTGTAGTCGGGGTACTCGGTACGGATCTTGTAGTCGATCTCGGCCTGCTGCACAGCGCCGCTGCCGATAAACGTACGCGCCTGGCTGTAGAACCGGTCGGCCTCGATCGAGCCGCTCACCGACCAGCGCGGCGTCATCTGCCACGTGAACCCGCCCATCGCCTTGTCTTTCATGCCGCCCACCTGCAGCGCCTGCAGTTCGGTGGCCTCGGCGTTGCGCGCGACCGAGGCGTTGAACGACAACGGCGAATTGGTCCCGACCGTCGCTTCCGCGCGAAACGTGTAGAAC
This sequence comes from Paraburkholderia sp., assembly GCA_004322045.1. Taxonomy (GTDB): domain Bacteria; phylum Pseudomonadota; class Gammaproteobacteria; order Burkholderiales; family Burkholderiaceae; genus Trinickia. The sequence continues at coordinate 94,553 of SCRN01000031.1, read as the reverse complement.
GAGTCGAGCGCCGTGCGCCGCCCGAAGCCGAGTTCGGTGCGCGTATCGTGCGTGAGGCGGCGCGCGTAGAACTCGGCCGCGCGATCGAGGGGATCGACGCCGACGAGCTGCGTGGTGTCCGCCGAACGCTGCTCGCGCTGATACGCACGCATGCCGATCATGTAGTGGTCCGACAGCTTCAAGCTGCCGCCCAGCGTTTGCTGCACGTAGTCGAGCGGATGCTCGACATAGTTGTCGACCGACGCCTCGATCGACTGATTCCAGTACAGCGATGTGTCGACGAGGCGCTGGTGCATGTCGTCGTCCGGCGCGCCGTCGAGCCCGGCGAACGCCAGCGCTTGGGCCTGACCCTGCCGGTCGGCTCGGCTCGCGCCGTCGATCCGGTTCGCGAGCGGCAGGACCGCGGTGCGCTCGTCGAGCAACGCGTCGATCTTGCGTACGTCGTCGTTCGCCAGCGCAATGGCGAGTTGTTCGTCTTGCGAGCCGGCCAAGCGCAGCGCGTAGCGGCGCGCGAGCCAACGCTTCGCGACGTCGTAACGCTCATGCGAAACCGCCCACGCCACGGCGACGTCGCGCGCCACCGCTTCGCGTTGGCTCCGGTATTGGGCGCCGCGCGCGGACATCGACGGCAACGGCGAGAGGCCCTTGACGTTGCCGAGCAAGCTTACCGACGAGGCGTCCGCGGGTGCATTCGCCGACGGTCCCGTCAACGAATCGAGCAAGCGCCGCGCAAAGTCGCCGTTCGTCAGCGTCTGCGCGAGCATTGCACGCCGGCCTTGCAGCTGAGTGCTGGCCTCCCAGTCGCCGCGGGCAGGCAAGCGCAGTGCCGGGCCGCCCGCGCGCGGTCCGGGCTTGGCGGTACGCGCCGCTTCGGTTTCGCGCATCAGCCCACGCCAGACTTCTCGGCGCATCGACCATGCAAGACCGGGGTGCCCCGCCATCTCTTGCGCGTCGGCGTACGTGAGCAGCCACAGCGGGTCGCGCGCCTGCGCCGCTGCCTGGCGGCGCAAATACTCGAGCGCCGCGACCGGCCGGTTCAGCCGCAATTCGGCGGCTGCGAAGGGACCCCACAGCGATTCGTTGTCGAGCGAGGCGGCTCTCCAACGCTGCAGCACGGCGCGCAGCTCGCCTTCGCTACCCTGGTCCACGAGCATCCACAGATACGCGGCACGCGTATCGGGCGTCGAGTCCGGCCGTGCGATCGCGCGCCGAAGGTCGTCGAGCGCGTCCCCTACATTGCCCGATTGACGTTCGTATTCCGCGCGCGAGGCAAGAAACCCCGAGTCGCGCTCGGCAGCCGAGCGCTGCTCCGGCGTCAAGTGTTCGAGCAGCGAACCGACACGCTCGCGCGCGTGCGCGGCGAGGTAGTAATCGATCGCATCGCGCAGCGCGCGGATCTCGCCCGTGCGTTGATATTGGCGCTCGGCCGTGCGCGCCGCGTCGAGCGGATGCGGATCGTAAAAGAACGTCATGGCCGCGAGGTCTTCGGGCGAAGCCTGTCCGCCCGCAAGCAGATGCCGGTAGGCGCGCTGCGTCTGCTCATCGTCCTGCAAGCGCCGTGCGAGCTGTCCGTACGTGCGCCAGAACAGCACATCGGCATCGGTTGCATAGGGCGCCGAGCGCTTGAGCATCGCGAGCGCGCCCGCGAAGTCATTGTGCGCGTACAACAAGTTGGCGCCGTGCAGCGCGTATTCGACCTTGCTCGGTGCTTGATGCTGCAGCGATCGATAGGTTGCGAGCGCGAGATCGTCGCGCCCGGCTCGCTGCGCGAGCAGGGCGATTCGGCTGCGGATCGCATCGGTTTGCGGCCCGTGCGCGCGCGCATTCAGGAAAGCCAGCGCATCGTCGGGCCGCCCGAGCCGCTCATAGGCGGCGATCACGCCATCGACGAGCGTCATGTCGTCCGGCGCGGCGTTCGAAGCGTAGGCAAGCGCTTGCACGTAACGCTCGTCGTCGTGCAGCATCGGTGCAAGCCGCTGCACGTTGCCCCATGCCGCCGCATCACCTGTCGCCTTGGCATCGGCGAGCCACGACTGCAGCGCAGCCGCCGGCTCGTTGCGCCACTCCTCGACTTGGGCGAGCCGCGCCAACCAAGCGGCGTCATCGGGGGCGCGTTTGACCTCAGCGGTCGCAATTCGCTCGGCGTTGGCGAGATCGCCCGCTTCGAGGAAGGATTGATACAACGTGAGCGCCAGCGCGCCATTCGCGTTCGTCCCGGCATGGGCGCTCGATTGGGAAGACGCAGCGGGCTGCGACGCGGGAACGGCAGCGCCGGTCGCGATGCGCACCACGCGAACGCGCCCCGCAGCGGGGAAAGCGGCGGCGATGAACCGAGTCGACGGCGAGGCCCCGCCGGCCGCCCGCAGACGCTCGGCCTCGGCCTGCCCGAGCCGCAACCAAACACCATGCTGGGGTTGCTGCCGAGCATGAGCCACGCGCGCTTCCTCTCCCTTCAGCAGAGCCGATGCGGATGCGGTTGCCGCTAACGATACGGGTATGACGCCGCCCTTCGTTTCGCTTAGCGTGTCTCCCGTCGCCGACGGCACCACGAATTTCATCAACGCGCGCCCATAGCGCTCGACCAGATCGGTGCGATGTGCGGCGCGCGCGAGCGTGAGCATCGCTTCGAGCGACTCGCGATCGTCGGCTAGTGCGCCAAGATGGGCATCGCCCTCGCCGAGCGCTTCATCGAGCAGATTCCCCGACTGCAACGCCCGCACGGCGGCAAGAAAATCGCGCCGCGCGGACGCGCGATCGGCTTCCATGGCCTGCGCCGCGAAATACGCCTGCGCCGTGCCGCGATAGTCGCCGAGCCCCAACCGGTGTTGCGCCACGCGCCGCTGCCAATACACGCGGCGATCGGGATCGGCCTGAACGAGCCGCATCTCGTAGCGCACTGCAACGTCCGTCGCACCCACGGCCAAGGCTTGTCCGGCGAGCGTGCGCAGATCGTCGACGCTCCACGATTCGGCCGCCATGGCCGCCAGGTGCTCGCGAGCACGGGCGAGACCCGCCTCTCGATCCGCCGAACCCGGCGTGGCCGCGAATGCCCGCTGCATATCGCAGCGCAGCGCAAGGCGCTCGCCATTGCGGCGCGCGGCAGGCGCATCGAGCGCGGTGAGGCGTGCCGCGATCGCCTCGGCATGATCGATCTGCCCCAATGCAATGTATTGCTCGCCCAGGACGTGGAGATAAACGGGATCGGAAGGCGCGCTGCGCAGCCACGCCTCGAGGTACGCCACGTTGAGCTCGCTCGGCGTGCGATCGTCGACGATGCGCTCGCGCAGTCGGCCACCTTGGTAAATTGCGCCGAGCGCCGCGACGACCGCGAGCGTTAGGCCCGCGAGCGTGGTCGGCGCCGCGATACGGGGTCGGTTATTCGCCACAGTCGATTTGGATCGGTTGATAGGCTACTTGCTGTCCCGGCACGGCCGGTAACGCGATCGTCAAGGCGCCGCCTTCGCGGCGCCCGTCGAGCGCCCGGCCCGCGCTGGAGGCACGGCACTGTCCGGCGTTCGCAATCGTGACGAACGGCTTGTAATACCCGCCGAACGAGAAGCGCAGGCTATGTGCGCCGCGCTGGAAGTCCCGCACGAAGCCGTTGGCCTGTGCGATATAGGGCGCCGTATTGCGCGTTTGCGAAGGCGATTCGAGCGCGAAGCGCGCCGCCCCGCCGTCGAAGTGCACATAGATGCCGTCCGGTCCGCGCGCGTAGCCCGTCACCCCCGATGCGTCGGACAACCGCGGCACTTCGCTGCCGGCCCAATGCAATTCGCGCACTGCCCCATCGCCGCGCACGAGCCAGGCGTCGCCCTCGCGCGCCACCGCGAACGTGTGCCAGTCCAGCACCTTGCGCACATAGTCGGTGACGCGCACGGGCAGCACGGGCTGGGCGAGCACCGCTTTGAGGATGTGATCCAACGCGGTCAGCGAGGCAATTTTCGTGCCGCTGTACATGTGGTAATACAGGTCGATCGGCTTGAACCGCAACGGCGCATCGGTCATCGCGAAGGTTTGCAGTACCTGCTCGAAGCCGTAGAACGGCCCCTGCCAATCGTTCGTATAGACGTTCTCGTCTTGGTTGGGCGCGAACACTTGATAGGCGCCGGGACCTTTATCGATGCCGATCGGAGCGATCGCGGTCCAACTGTTCTGCGTCTTCGTGATAACGGTGTCGCCGCCATTGATGTTGTAGACGCCGCTTTCATAGGCCCGCTTCACGGCAACGGCCGGCGGCATGCAATCGCCCGACCACTGCAGGATCGTGACGTGCTTGCCCGGCGGCGCGAGCCGGCTGTCGATGTAGTGAATGGAGCCGGAGATCTCGCGGTCGAGGTTGAATTTATAGCCGGGGATATTCAACGAGAACGCCGCATCGGTGCCGCCGCGATCGGTGCGCGCGCCGCTTTTCGTGTCGACCTCTTCCCAGATGAAAGGATGCGAATACGTGTGCGTGCCCATCTCGACGTACGGCAACGCGAACATCTTGCGCGCGATCTGTTCGAGCCGAGGCGAAAGCTTCGGATAGAGGCCTTGCGGACCCACTTCGCCCTCGATCACCGAAAGCGTGACGGGAATCGGATATTTCGTCCAAATCCGGTCGTACAGCGCCTGCCCTGCGTAGTCCGGCCCCGGGAATTCGACGTGGGACGCAAATCCGTCGCCGTCGACATGGGACATCAGCAAGCGTCGCCCGTTCTCCGTCGTCACGCTCGGCCCCGGCAGCGCCGGCAAGCGCAGCGCCGCCTTCAGAAAATCGATCGGCTGAATGACCCAGCGCTCTTGCTCGATGGCGTCGAGCGAGAGTTCGGAATATTGATTGAGTGCGAAGCCGCCCCAAGGCATCACGCCGACCGCATCGACGCGCGTGCCGCCGGCATCGATACCCAGCAGCGAGCGGCCGGCGCCATCCACGCGAACGCGCGGCAGGTCGCGCATATCGGGGGGCGGCATCGTTTCGAACCCCACCATCGGGTCGTGCGCGACGATCGAGATCGGCCGCGCGAGCGTCCCGCTCACGCGCCGCAGCCCGGGCAACTCGTCGCTATCGGCCGCGAAGCCGAACTGCCCGATGAATGCGATCGGTACCTGTGCGGCTACGACGCGGCGCACCCAGCGCCGCCACGCCGTTTGATCGGCCACGTCGCCGCGCTGGATCCACGCGACGACGCCCGCATAGCGGTCGGGCGTCACGTTCGCGGGCAAGGGGCTGGTTGCATCGACGTATTGAATGTCGTAGCCGAGGTAATTGAGCGGTGTCGCGAGCAAGCGCACGCCGGGCGTGAGGTCCACCGGCATGCTCGCTTCGCGGTCTTGCACGACCAGCACTTTGCGTGGCATGACTTCGATGCGGCCGATGCCCACCACGCTCTGCGACGGGTCGGTCGCATACACGTCGAGCCCAGCGGCGATCGCGTCATGGGCGGCCTTGCGTGCGCAGGCGCGGTCGGTCTTCTCGCAGTATTCGATGGTGACGACGGGCACCCGCGTGTCGCGGACGAATGCGCGCACCGCATCGAGGCCGGCGGAGGCGGCAGGCGACGAATCGGCGTCGTTGCCCGGCATCGAGGTGAAGAGCCCTTGCGTCAGCACTGCATATAAGTTGTTGCGATGGGCGCGGGCGACGTCCAGCGCGTGGGGCCCGGCAACGACGATCTTTGCCGCGGGGTAGGCTGCGCGGATCGCATCGATCGCACCCTCGCCGCCTTTCGCATCGACGACGAAGCCGCGGAAGCCGCGCTGCCAGAGCGGTGCGATTTGTTCGGCAATAAAGGAAGGGGCTTGCGGATCGACGCCGTCGAGGCGCGCAAGGTAGGTGGTGTGCTCGAGCGGCCGCGACGAGGGATCGAAGGTGCGGGCGGGATCGAGGACGACCGCATCGAACGCCTGAAGCAGATCCATCGGGGGATCGTCGCCTTCGTAGACAGCTAGATTGATATGCGCAGCAGGTGCGGCATTCGAAGCATCGACGCCGCTGGTGTTTTCCGCGACCTCTTGCAACTGTGACTGTGACTGCACAACGGAAGCGGCGCTTGCTGCGTCGGGGCGGACAATTGCGGCAATACCCAGCGCCACGCACAACGCTACCGCGAGCGGACGCGGCGCTTGGCAACTGCGGAGCCAACGATGAGCCGACCGCACGCGAAGTGCGAAATCAATGGCAAACCTGATCACACCATTCCCCGTTTGAATGTCGCAGCCTGTGGGGGACGGTCTTCATGCCACCAACAGCCCAGTGCGGACCTCATGTCGGACGAACAAAACACTGTCCGCTCTCCCCATTGCGGGCGGAAAAATAACATGAATTCAGAAAAAGCGAAATAAGTGACCGAACCGCTGTCTCGCTTACCCGACCGGGCTTATGCCCGAACTGAAGAAACAAACGTTTGCATAGTCGCGCAAACGTTTGGACGCGACCTGTAAATAAATTATCGATGTCAGCTTCAATGGCCATTTGCATCTTGGATACGCTTGACCAGGCAAAGTCGAAGATGAAATGACAAAGATTAACATTCGTCGGTTTTATGCGGTGCGCGCAAATTTCGGGCCCGACTTTTTTGCGTGAGGGCTGGGCGTAGCCAACACGGCATCGGGGGACGACATCTCCCGGCCTGCAGCGTGACGGTGCCGCTTTGGCATAACGTGCGGCTGCTGCCGAAATCCTTCGGCAATATCGAAATCGTCTGAATGGGATTGACCGTCTCGACGCGCGTCGGCTCGCCGTTCGCTTGATCGGCGGCGACGCACACCCGCACACCGGCGCGCTAGTCTCGGCCGGCATTGCGCCCCGCTTGGATGGGGCGCGGCGCCCTACGTCATTGCGGAATGAGATGGCCGCTCAATTCTTCGAGCCCGGCGCGGTCCTTGATCGACACGCGCTTGCCCGAGCACTTGATCAGCCCGAGCGATCCCAACTTCGAGAGCCCTCGGCTGACCGTTTCCAGCGTCAATCCCAAGTGGCAACCGATTTCGTCGCGCGTCATCCGCAGGTTGAACTCTTGCGAGGAATACCCGCGCTGCGCATAGCGCTTCGACAAATTGAGCAGGAAGGCAATGAGCCGCTCCATCGAATTCATCCGCCCGATCAGCATCAACAACGCCGACTCGCGCACGAGTTCCCGGCTCATGAGCTTATGCAGATGGGTGCGCAAGGCCAGATTATTTTCACCGGCCGCGGCGAGTTCCTTGAACGGGAGGCAGCAAATTACGCTGTCTTCGAGCGCGATTGCGTCCAACACGTGATGTCCCGTGCTGATGCCATCCATTCCCATGAATTCGCCCGAGATCTGGAAACCGATGATCTGCTCACGGCCTTCGTTGTCGATCGCAACGGTCTTGCACGACCCTACTTTGGCGACGTAGAGATGCCGGAACGGCTCGCCCGCGCGAAAAATCGCCTCGCCTTGCTTCACTTTGCGATAGTTGCCGAACACGCCCTTGACTGCGGCCATATCGCGCGCGTCGAAATCGTCCGGCAGGCAAAACCGGCGGGAACTGCAACTGGCGCAATCGTGATGATCGGCGGCGCTAGCCGCCTTGGCGGCGAATTCCTGTTGCGGCTTGAGCCATGCGATCGGGGATGCCCCAGCCACTTGCGTGTGCGCTGCGCGCGGTGTGAGACGTTCGACTTCTGCAAATGCGGTGGTATCCATGTCCATGCTCCAAGACGCGTAGATTCGGGACCGGCTGACAGGGGTCGCCAATCGATCTATCGCTGCTGGGATGCATTGTCATGAATCGGGAGCGCCGAGCATATCGGCGATCCATGTCGCGTTTTGTAGGTGATCCCCTACACCTTTATCGACGGCTCAGGGCTCCTCCGGCTCCCGGCGCGCCTGTTCGAGCTGCCTTAGATAACGATCGAAAGCGTCCGCCACGCGGCCGCAGGCGAAACGGCCTACCGGCGTCAAACATAAGCGCTTGGCGTCGAGTTCGACATCGCCCTGGCGCGCTAGCGGCTCGAGCGCCGCCAGTTCGCGCCGGAAGGTCATATGGAAGTCGATGCCGTAGCACTCCTCGATCGATTCGATATCCACCGAGAAATTCGCGAGCAGACCGGCCATGATCGTGCGTCGCACTAGATCGTCCGGCGTGCAGAGCAGCCCGCGTTCCACCGGCAATACTTCGCGGGCCAGCATCTCGGCATACGCATCCGCGTTCCGGCAGTTTTGATATTGCATCGGCCCGACGTTTCCAATCGCGCCAGGGCCGATCGCGATGGATGCGTACGGCATCCGAGTCGCGTAGCCATAGGGCCGCGGCGTAAGCGCCGCAATGCGTTTGGCGCCCACCCATTCATCGGAGCGCAGCGCAAAAGCATCGTGCGCAATGTACTCATAACCGGCGGCGATGAGCCGGGCAAACGTCTCTTGCCGAACCTGCTGCAGGCGCGCTTCGCTATCGGCCGTGCTCCGCTGCCCGCCGGCCGCCTGTTCGTTGCCGCCGGCGCTCAGCAAGATGCGGCTTGGCCGGTACGCCAGCAGCGCATCCATCCATGCCCGCGCAGTTCGCACGGAGGCATCCGCGGCCACGATGGGCACCTCCACGGCGATAGAACGAAAGCCGCCGTTGCGCGCCGCGGCCATGAACGGCTCGATGGCCTCTTCCGGGTGCGGTTCCTTTGCGTCGATGCAGGTATGCAACGTGGTGACGCCGAACTCGCGCAGCGCGGCCAAGGTCTCGGCGTGCGGCAGACGCGATACCGCGATGCTGGCCGTGAACGCGGCGCCCGCCTCCACATCGAAACATTCCGTCACCGCATGATGGACAGCCCGCAATGCGTGCTCGGACAGCGCCGTCACGCCGGCGGACCAATACACCTCCGCCACGCCCGCGCACACCCCGTGCTCGCGCGCGAACAGCAGCATCTCGCGCCGCAACTGGACGGCGCGAACCGTGTCATAGGCGCCGGTGCGTGCGCAATCGTCGCCGCGCTGCCGGTCGAGCGGGGCGAGAACCGCCAATGCGGCCGGCCGGTACCAATACGGCTGACGGCTGGCCTTGACCCAGGACTCGACACAGGAAACACCGAGTGCCTGCGCATACCATTGGGGTGCGGGATAACAAAAGTGCGTGCCTTCCATGAGAGTTGCCTTGCTCGGCGCGATTCTGGCGGCTTGCATGCTCAACAGCAGGCCGCGCCTACCTTTCCTGATGCTCGAGTCTCTATCTTGCCGCGCCAAGAGGCCTTCCGATGTGACTTGGGTCAAGCACCGGTCATTCACGCGCCGGTCCCGGCGGCTGCGCGCGGCGGACGAAGCGATGCCTCGGCGCTGGTACCATTGGCACTTGCCGGCTGCCCCGATGGCCCATCCGCCGCATTTCTGCGCGGATCGTCCGGGCCGCGGCGCGCTCGTCCCGCACGGGACTCTATATAGGTAACCGGACATCACAGAAGCGCCGAGATGAAAAATCACATCCTCGAAGGCCAAACATTGGATTGGCTCCTCAGTTCGGCAGCCGACGCCTTGATCATCGTCGATCCGGACGGTCGAATCGTGCTCGCGAACCCGCCCGCCGAACGCCTGTTCGGATATCCGAACCAGGGCCTGAACGGGCAGATGCTCGAGATGCTCATGCCCGAGCGGTTCCGGTCCGCGCATGTCACGGAGCGCACGAACTTCTTTTCGCAACTGCGGGCGCGTCCGATGGGCGTGGGCATGGAGCTGCGCGGCCAGCGCAGCAACGGCGCCGAGATTCCGATCGAAGTGAGCTTGTCGCCGCTCGAGACCGATCGCGGGTTGCGGCTCGTGATGGCGACCATTCACGACGTCTCGATTCGCAAGCGTGCGGAGCAAGCCTTGCTCGACAGCGAGGCGCGCATGCGCGCCGTGGTCGAAACGGCGGCCGACGCGATCATCACGCTGCACGATACCGGCGTGATCGAAAGCGTCAATCCACGGACGGAGCAGCTTTTCGGCTACAAGAAGGAAGCCCTGATCGGACAAAGCATCGCGCTGTTGATGCCGGCGCTGTCGGGCGCGTTATCGGATGACGCATTGACCAATGGCGACCGCCAAGAACTCACCGGGCGGCGCGCGGACGGCTCGGAACTGCCCGTCGAACTGTCGCTGTCGAAGTTTCGGCTGGGCGATCACCGGATGCTTGCGGCCGTCGTGCGCGATATCACCGAGCGCAAGGAAAGCGAAGAGCGGCAGCGCGCCTTGATGCAGGAAATCACGACGGCGAACGAAGAGCTGACCAACTTTGCGTACGTCGTATCGCACGACTTGAAAGCGCCGTTGCGAGGCATCGGGTCGCTGGCCGACTGGCTATCCCACGACTACGCCGATAAATTCGATGCCGAAGGCCGCGAGCATATGCGCTTGCTGATAGGCCGCGTGCATCGCATGAGCGCGCTGATCGACGGGATTCTCGAATATTCCCGGGCGGGCCGAATCAAGGAGACATCGACCTGGGTCGATCTGAACGCGCTGGTGCGCGAGGCTGTCGATCTGCTCGCGCCCCCCTCGAACATCGAAGTCATCGTCACGCGGCCGCTGCCCACCGTGGTGGCGGATAAAACGCGAATCCAACAAGTTTTTCAGAATCTGTTGTCGAATTCGATCAAGTATATGGATAAGCCGGCCGGCCAAATTCGGATCGACTGGGTCAAGCAAGAACGGGCCTATCGGTTTTCCGTGGCGGACAACGGGCCCGGTATCGAGCAACGGCACTTCGAGCGCATCTTTCAATTGTTCCAAACGCTGACCCCTCGCGATCAGGTCGAAAGCACCGGCGTGGGGTTGGCACTCGTGAAAAAAATCGTGGAAATGTACGGCGGGCACGTCTGGCTCGAATCGGTAGTAGGTGCGGGAAGCACCTTCTTCTTCACGCTGCCCCAGCACACCCCTGCCATGTCGATGGAGAACAAAGTATGAAGGCAATGAATCAACCCATCCTGGTCGTGGAAGACGACGATGTGGATGTGATGACGATACAGCGGGCATTCAAAGAGATCCGCGTCCTGAACCCAGTGGTTCGCCAGGAAAACGGCGAAATGGCGATCGACTACTTGCGCGATCCGAGCAACGCCACGCCATGCATCATCCTGCTCGACCTGAACATGCCCGTCATGAGCGGCATCGAATTTTTGGAGATCATCAAGGCTGACGAAAACCTGCGGCGCATCCCTGTGATCGTGCTCACGACATCCCAGGAACAGGAAGACAAGATCAACAGCTTCAATTTCAGCGTAGCCGGTTACATGGCCAAGCCCGTCGATTATCGGCGCTTCGTCGATGTGATGCGCTCGATCGATGTCTACTGGTCGCTCAGCGAGCTACCGCAATGATCGCGCGCCGCTGCCATTCGATCCGTACCCAGGCCTGACCGTGTCGCGAGAAACCCGAATCCTCCTAGTCGAAGACGATCTCGTCGATCGCATGGCGTGCAAGCGCGCCTTGGCTGCCGATTCCGCACGCCGGTACGTCGTCTTCGAAGCAGAGACAGGCGAGCAAGGGCTCGAATTGGCGCGAGAGCAGCGGCCCGATTGCATCTTGCTCGACTACAACCTGCCCGATCACACCGGTCTCGAGTTCCTGGCCGCACTGGCGGGCGACGACGGCGAAGTCGCCATCCCCGTCATGGTCCTGACCGGCGGCAGCAATGCGGCGCTGGCGGTGGAATTGATGCGCCGCGGTGCGCGCGACTATCTGACGAAGGACGCGGACCGGCACTACCTCGAGCAAGTACCGGCGGCCATAGAGCGGATGCTGAACGCGCAGCGGCTGATCGAAGCCAAACGCGAAGCGGAAGCGAAATTTCGCACGCTGGTCGAGCAGATCCCCGCCATTACGTATATTTGGTCGTCCGAGCATAGCCGGCTCGAGTACGTCAGTCCGCAAATCGCCATGCTCGGGTACACCGCCGACGAATGGCTGCGCGGGCCTTCGTTTCATGAAGCGTATGTCCACCCCGACGATCGTCGGCGCGTGCAGGAGGCCGTCGCGCTCAGCCGGGCGAGCGGCGCGGCGCTCAGCATCGAATACCGCTTGATCGCCAAGCATCGCGAGATCCTGTGGTTCCGCGAACAAGCGCAGACGATCCATGACGGTTCGGACCATCCTCCCGTGCAAGGCATCTTGGTTGACATTACGCAGAGCAAGCTCGCGCAGCAAACGTTGCAGCAATCGCAAGCCGAGCTGCGCTCGCTTGCAGCGCACCAGGAGAACATCAAGGAAAACGAGCGCAAGCGCATCGCGCAAGAAATCCACGACGAACTCGGCAGTCTTTTGACCGGCATCAAAGCGTATGTCTCGGTTTCCGTGGAACGCTCGATCCAAGCGGGAGGAACGGCCGATCCCCTGCTCGTGGACGCAACCCGATTGGCGGAGGAGGCCCTAGGCGCGGTGCGGCGTGTCATCACGGATCTGCGACCGAGCGTGTTGGATCAGCTCGGGGTGTGGGAAGCCATGAGGTGGTACGCCAATCAGATACAGACGCGCTCCGATCTCATTTGCGACTGCTCGATCGACACGGCTTTATCGTCGGTCGCCATCGACGCCGACCTCAGCACAATGCTGTTCAGAGTCGTGCAAGAGGCGCTGACGAACGTCGTGCGGCATGCAGGCGCCTCGTGCGTATCGGTGCGCGCCGAAGCGCATGACGGCGAGATCGTCGTCGAAATCAAGGACGACGGCACGGGGTTCGCCGGCGAGGATTCCGCCCGCCGCCAAACATGGGGCATCCTCGGCATGCATGAACGGGCCCGGCATTTCGGCGGCAGCTTGACGATTTCGGGGCGCGCGGGACAGGGCACCACCGTCGAGCTGAAGGTGCCGATCGGGAATACACATGAGCACTGAAACCATCAAAGTCTTGCTCGTCGACGACCACACGGTCGTGCGCAACGGCGTGCGGCTCATGCTGAGCTCCGCGAGCGATATCGAAGTGACGTGTGAAGCCGGATCGGCGCAGGAAGCCGTTCGCGCGGTGGACGCGCAACGGTTCGACGTGGCGCTCGTGGATATCGCGCTACCCGGAAAGAACGGGCTCGACCTGCTCAAAACGCTGCGTGTCACGCATCCGCAACTGGCGGTCTTGATACTGAGCACCTACGCCGAAGACATCTACGCCATGCGGGCGCTCAAGCTGGGCGCGGCAGGGTACCTCACCAAAGACAGCTCGGCGGCCACGCTTGTCGAAGCCGTGCGCAAGGCATCGAACGGGGGCAAGTATGTGAGCCCGTCGCTCGCGGAAAAGTTTGCCAGCGCGATGAGCGGCCAGGCGCCGTCCTCGCACGAAGTCCTGTCCGATCGCGAATTGGAGGTGCTCAAGTTGCTCGCGCGCGGCGAAAGCCTCGTCAACATCGGCGAGCAGTTGCATTTGAGCCCGAAGACCGTCACGACTTACCGCTCGCGCATCCTCGACAAAATGCACCTGGGCAGCAACGCCGAGTTGACGCGCTATGCGCTCGAGAACGGGCTGTTGAATTAACGGCGCGGCATAGCAGCGGTGGCGCGGCCGTGTGCCGCCGCTGCGCTCGTACAGGCTTAGCGCGAACGGCAAAACGGCCGAGGCCGTGTCGGTCGCGAGGCGTACCCGCTGGTACCGCTCGTGCCGCCGGTACCGCTAGTACATCTTGCGCGGCGGGGTCTGCCGTTTGAGCCGCGCTCGCTGCCTGGACACCGCGCTCGCCAGTTTCCGTTTGCGCTCGGACGTCGGCTTCTCATAGGCGCAGCGCGCTCTCAACTCCTGAATCAAACCGGTCTTCTGGATTTCTCTGCGAAAACGCCGAAGCGCGACTTCAACGGGTTCATTCAATTTCAAAACGATTTTGGTCATAGGTACCTTCTAGAAAATCTCATAGGATGCCGGCGCAAGGCGCATTGCGCCCTCATTGCGCCTTGTTACGCCAGCGAACGAAACCAATCGTCGACGGCGCATCGCGCGGCTCATCCCCGCCGCCGCGGCTTGGCTGCCACTACGACTGCATCCAGTTTTCGCCGTTGTGCTCGTCGATGATCGCCTGACCGAATGCGACCGAAGCGCGGCGTGCGGCGCCCGTGCTCAGAAACGGCGCACTTTCGTTCAGCTTGAACGTATCGCTGAATACGGAGGTCGTGCCTGCATCGCGCAGACAAATTCTCACGGCGGCGTCGAAACCGCTGTCGTAGTTACGGCTCGATCCAGCCGTCGTTTCCGAATGACAGTAGATCAAAGGGTAGATTTCAAAGCCGCGGTACACGTGCATGCTCATGGCAAACTCCTGGCAATCATTGAAAGTGATGCCGTCGATGGTGAGCGGCTGCCGGTGCGCGGGGCGCCGAGGCAGGCTAAGGACGAGGGGGATGTCGAACACTATCGACGGCGAGAACGCGCGTGCCAACAAGTAGCGATCGATGCGGCCTGCGAGCGGGGAGGTGAGCTTCGAACCCAGTCGCGATCCATGATACTCCGGTCGCACAGCCTAGGCGCGAGCCGAGGATTTATATTTTCCGTTGGCTGGGAGCGCCCCCTCAAAATCATCGCAGCCCTCACCGACGCCAGTCATCGACCGCACCGACCCGCCGAATCAACCCGCCCAAGAGAAATCGCTTGACCGATCTCTCGGCAACACGTACATTCCCTAACTCAAGTGTTCAAGAAGCGCGATTGCTGCTCATCATTGACCGCACGTATTGCGGTACTCGTTGTCCTCTCCCTCCTTGATTCTTTTTTTCGCGCACGCTTTGCGGCGCATCTGTTCATTTGTCTTCATTGAAGGATTTTCATGGATACCGGTATCGTCAAGTGGTTCAACGACAGCAAGGGTTTTGGTTTTATTTCGCCTGACAGCGGCAAGGACGACCTGTTCGCGCATTTCTCGGAAATTCGCGCCGACGGCTTCCGCACGCTCGTCGAAGGCCAGCGCGTCAGCTTCGAGACGAAGCAAGGCCCGAAGGGTCTGCAAGCGTCGAACATCAAGCCCCTCTGATTCGCCTGCGCACCTCCCCCTGGGACGCGACGGAGACGATCGGCGGCAACGCCTCGATCATCCCCTGCCTGCCGGCGCAATCGCGCGCCGGCAGATCGTCTGCAACGCATTCCCCCGCTTCATCGCTCATTGCCGCACGTGACGGCTACCGTCCGCCGATGCGCAAGCTAGATGGATGCGCCGGTGTCGTAATGCTCGGCGGCGTCGCCGCTTCGTCGCATCGCAACCGCCGTTTCGCGTCCGCGCGTCTCTCGTCGTGTTTTCAACCTTGTGCGCATCAGCCGGTTGCCGCTTCGCGGCAGGATTGGTTGCGCGATGCGCGTCCCACCATTCAATCCACGCAGTAACCGGAGGCATCAATTGGCAAAAGAAGAATTGTTGGAACTGGACGGCGTCGTCGACGAAGTGCTGCCTGATAGCCGCTATCGCGTGACGCTCGAGAATGGCGCCATCGTCGCAGCCTATGCCTCGGGACGCTTGCGAAAGAACCACATCCGCATTCTCGCGGGCGATCGCGTCAGGCTCGAGTTGTCGATGTACGACCTCACCAAAGGCCGTATCAACTATCGACACAAGGACGAGCGGGCGACGACCGCCGCATCGCGAACTCGTTTCAACCGGCGTTAATGGCCGCGGGACGTGGCGCGAGCCACGTCCCCGCGCAGATCATGTTCGAACACTACCCTACTGTTCGACGGGACCCCTACACCACCATGCGCCCAAACACTTTATTTCTATTTCTTTATGCAATCACACACCAACCACTATCGCGGTTACGCGATTTCCCCCTCCGCCCATCGTCTGGCTGACGGCAGTTTTTCGTCAAACCTCGTGCTTCGCGCGGCCGACGCCGACGATGAAGCCAGTACCTACGAGTTCTACTCGTTGGAATATTTCGGCAGCAAAAAAGCCGCCTTGCGTTACTCGAGCCGCTGGGCTCGCGAGTGGATCGACAACCGGGGCTGATCTCCGCAGCAGTGTGCTCTGTGTTTCGGTCGCCGCGTCATCGGTGAACCGGGACGGTTCGTCGGCAAACCCACCTCGCACGTATCTCGTCTGCCCGCGCATGTCACCTTTGCTGCGCCAGGCGATCCAGCCACTTCAAACAACACCTCTCGCTCGACCATGACGGGAGCACGCGTCACCGGAGCGCCGATTGCGCGGTGGCGAAAACGCACCAGGTGCAAGCCTCATCGGCAGTCCGGTCCCGTCAACGTGTAAACTTCGACTCTTTTGACTTCCGTCGTATGGTGCAAGCCCCTCAGCGCACAGCCATAAGTGGCCCGCCCCTGATTCGCTTACTTGCGCGACTGACCGCAGCCGAAGTTCCCGACGCCCGTCCCGCTTTGCCGGACCGGCTGAGCCAATGGCTCGACTGGACCGACGCGATCAAGTTGTCCACCGCGCTGAACGGCAATCCACCCGTCATCGCCCCTGGCCCGCGCGGCAACGCCGCGGCGGCCGTGGACGACGCCGCTCGCGCGCGCGCCACATTGACTCGCGCCATCGCCGACGACAGCGTATTCGCCTCCACGCGTGGGTGTTCGAACACGAACGCCCACGCGTCGCTCGATGCCTCGGTCGATTATGCGGTGTTTCGCCAGCGCTATCTGTTTCTGCAGCGCGAGATGGGAACGGCGATCGGCCACCTGCGCGAACGCCTGCGCGTCACCTTGGCCGCGGCAACCCCTGCCATGGCGCGACTGGCGATGGTGGATGCCGTCATGGAGCGCGCACTGGCGCCGCGCGAGCAAGGTCTGCTCGCACACGTGCCGCAGTTGCTGGCGGAGTATTTCGAGCGTTTGCGCAAGGTCGAGCAAGAAGCGCAGGCCGCTGCGCAAACCGACGCCCCGGCCGATACCTCGGGCAGCACGCAGGGCGTCGCACCGCGCGCCTGGCTCGACGCATTGCGCCAGGACATGCAAAGCGTTTTGCTCGCCGAGATGGAAGTCCGTTTTCAACCTGTCGAAGCATTGCTCGCCGCACTTCGCACTAGCTAGCTAACTGGCTCACTATGCCCAGACAATTGATTAACCTCATCGTGTTCGTGGCGGGTCTCGCCGTCGTTTGTTGGGTCGGCATCGGCTACGTCGGCTCGAACCCACTCGCGCTCGCCGCCACGCTCCTGGTGGGCGTGTGTTACATCGCCGGCGCACTGGAGTTGCGACGCTACAGCCAGGCCACCGATACCCTGACGCGCACCGTCGCCGGTCTGTCCGAGCCGCCCGCCAGCCTCGCCGCCAGCCTCGCCGCCTGCCTCGACCCGTTGCATCCGAGCCTGCGCAACGCGGTGCGCTTGCGCATCGAGGGCGAGCGCGCCGGCCTGCCCGGCCCCGCGCTCACGCCGTACTTGGTCGGGCTGCTCGTGCTCCTCGGCATGCTCGGCACGCTGCTGGGCATGGCGGCGACGCTGCGCGGCACCGGGATGGCGCTGGAAAGCGCGGCGGACATCCAAGCGATTCGCGCTTCGCTCGCCGCGCCGGTCAAGGGTCTGGGCTTTGCGTTCGGCACCTCGATCGCGGGCGTCGCCACCTCGGCCATGCTCGGCTTGCTCTCCGCGTTGTGCCGGCGCGAACGGATGGAAGCGAGCCGACAGCTCGACACCAAAATCGCCACCACGTTGCGCGTGTTTTCGCCTGCGCATCGGCGCGAGGAATCGTTCAAGCTGTTGCAGCGCCAGGCCGAAATGATGCCCACGCTGATCGACCGTCTACAGACGATGATGGCGACCATCGAGCAACAGAGCTCGGCCTCGAATGCACGGCAACTTGCCAGTCAGGACGCCTTTCACCGCGATGTCGAAACAGCCTACGTCCGCCTGGCTTCGTCTGTCGAACAATCGTTGAAGCGGACCGTCACCGATAACGCGCGCGCCGCGAGCGCGGCGTTGCAACCGGTCGTCGAAGCCACGATGGCGGGGCTCGCCCAGGAAAGCGCGTCGCTGCATCAGTCCGTCACGCAAGCCGTGGAGCGGCAGCTCGCAGGGCTGTCGACCGGCTTCGCTGCCGCGACGCAGACGGTGGCAGGCATCTGGAACGACGCCTTGAACGCTCATCGGCGTTCGAGCGAATCGCTCTCGCAACACCTGACGAGCTCGCTCGAACGCTTCACCGAAACCTTCGAGCAGCGCTCGGCCAATCTGTTGCAAGACGTCGCCGAACGCTTGGACGCCACGGCAGGCCGCCTCTCGGCCGCGTGGACGGAAGCACTCGCCCATCAGGCAAGCGCCAACGAGACGCTGGCCGACCGCCACCGGGAAGCCTTGGCCGCCGCCGCTGCAACCTTCGAGCAACATGGCGCAGGCTTGCTGCGCACCGTCGATCAATCGCATGCCCAATTGCAAGCGCAATTGGTGTCTCAGGACGAGCGGCGGGCGGCGGCGTGGACCGAGACGCTCGGCTCGATGGCGTCCGAGTTGAACCAGCAATGGGAACGAGCCGGAGTGCGCACGGCCGAGCGCCAGCAGGAGATCTGCAACGCATTGGCGCAAACCGCGCGCGACATCTCGGCCGACGCGCAAGCGCAGGCCAAAGCAACCATTGCGGAGATCGCCCGGCTCGTGGATGCCGCGGCGCAAGCCCCGCGGGCCGCGGCCGAAGTTGTCGCCCAATTGCGGCAGAAACTCTCGGAAAGCATGGTGCGAGACAACGCGATGCTCGAAGAACGCACTCGACTGCTCGAAACGTTGGAGACGCTGCTCGGCGCCGTCAATCACGCTTGCACCGAACAACGGTCGGCCGTCGATGCGCTAGTCGCGACGTCGGCGGGGCTGCTCGATCGAGTCGGCGCCCGCTTCGCCGATCAGCTCGATGCTGAAACGGCGAAATTGAGCGCCGCCGCCGCGCAGGTTGCCGGCAGCGCCGTGGAAGTGGCGAGTCTGGGCGAGGCGTTCGGTGCGGCCGTGCGGTTGTTCGGCGAGTCCAACAACGACCTCGTGACGCACCTGCAGCGTATCGAAGCCGCGCTCGACAAATCGCTTGCTCGCAGCGACGAACAGCTTGCCTACTACGTGGCGCAAGCGAGGGAAGTCGTCGATCTGAGCGTGATGTCGCAGAAGCAGATCATCGAAGATTTGCAACAACTCGCCGGTCAGCGTGCGTTAGCCGGAGCCAAAGCGGCATGAGCGAGGAGATCGACGACGCGCTGACGCAAGCGGTGCCGGTATGGGCCGCCTTCGGCGATCTCATGTCGGTGCTGCTCGGCGCCTTCATGCTGATCCTCGTGTGCGTCGTCGGCGCACAATTGGAGCTTTCGTCGCGGCTCGAACACGAAGTCAAGCAGCGGCAAATGGAAACCCAGCGCCGCCAAGCGCTCGAGCAGGCACTGGCCGGCCCGCTGGCCGCGGGGCGCGTGACGCTCGTCAACGGGCGCATCGGCATCAACGGCAGCGTGCTGTTCGCGCTCAATTCCGATCGTTTGCAACCGGAAGGCCGCGAGCTGCTGAAAAGCCTGGCCGGCCTGCTGTCGAACTATTTGCGCGAGCGCGACGAGATTCTGATGGTGAGCGGCTTCACCGACGACCGGCAGGTGCGCGACGGCAACCGGCGGTTCGCCGACAATTGGGAGCTCTCGGCGCAGCGCGCGCTGACGGTCACACGCACCCTGATCGATGACGGCGTGCCCGCCTCGTCGGTATTCGCGGCGGCGTTCGGCGCCCAACAGCCGGTCAGCTCGAACGCCGACGAGGTGGGACGCGCCAAAAACCGGCGCGTGGAAATCGCGCCCGTGCCGAAGCCATCCACCGCAACGGTACGCCATGAGTAGCGACTCGCTTCAGGCCCAAGCGATGCTCGACGCATGGCGCGCGCAAGGCGCCGACCGCATCGACCCGGTCCGCTTCCGTTTCATCGAGGCGCTGGCGCGGCGGGCGGCGAGCCAGGGCGGCGCAGCGCGGCACCTGATCGAAACCAAGCTGTGCGCATTGCTCGAAGCCTATCGGCACGATCTCGAGAACGCGGCGGCGCCTTCCCATCTCGGCGCGGTCGCATTATCCGGGAGCAAGCCGACGCGCGGCCCGCTTGCCGAACTGACCGACTACCTCGCGAGTCACGCGCAGGCGCGCAGCGAGGCCTCGGCGGCCGAGCGCGCCGTTCCTGTGGTGTCGTCGTACCCGGAGCTGCCGGCGCTCGATGAGTTGCGCGCGCTGTGGGCCGGCATCAGCGCCCAGAAGCAACTACGGCAATCGCTCGCGCAGGTGCCGGGAAACGCGGGTCCACTCAATTCGAGCAGCCTCGTGCATCGCGCCCTGTCACTAATGCACGATCTCTCTCCAGGCTATCTGCAGCAATTTCTTTCATATGTCGACGCCTTGTCGTGCCTCGAATCGATGGGCGGCGGCGCGGCGTCAAGCAAGCACGCGCCGCGCGCGGAGAAACCTGGCGACACGCCCAAGAAGCGCCGCCGCAGCGGCGGTTAGCGGGCGGTGTCGCCTGCGCCACTCACCCGCGAGCACTTCCCTTCGCCGGTTGAGCGGGCGCATCGTCTGGGCGCGACGCACTCCCGCAGCATCCAATCCTCACGTCGTGACATAAATCAAAGCAAGGCTGCGCGGCCCGCGACATCATTGCTTCCAGTGCAAAATTGCACGGCGGGTGACGTCCACCACAGGCTATCCATGATCGATCCGGTCTTACGCGGGCGGCGTGACTCATTCGCGGGCGGAACAAAGACTAGGAACGAGCATGAGCAAGCCGTTGAACGACTGGGATCCAACGTCGGATCCTGTCCTGCGAGATCAGATCGCTGCGTATGACGCGATGCGGCGGCAGTGTCCCGTCGCCCACAGCCGTTACCTGAAATGGTCTCTGTTTCGGCACGAAGATGTCATGCGCGTGCTGAACGACCCGCAGACGTTCAGCAACGCGGCATCGGGACACTTGTCGGTGCCCAACGGCATGGACCCGCCCGAACATGAACGCTATCGCACGATTATCGATCCGTATTTCGGCCCCGAGCGAATGAGCGCGTTCGAGCCCGTCTGCCGCGACGTTGCGACAGCACTCGTCGACGCATTGAACAAGCCGTGCGAAATGGAATTCATGTCCGGCTTCGCGCAGACGTTCGCGATTCAGATCCAGTGCGCGTTTCTCGGATGGCCGCAAACGCTGCAGGCGCCGCTGCTCGAGTGGATGAGCCTGAACCAGGCGGCCACGCTCGCGGGCGACCGGGCGGCGATGTATCGCCTCGCCGTTCAGTTCGACGGCCATATCCGCGCACTGCTCGACGAACGGCGCGCCCTGGGCGAGCAAGCACCCGATGACCTCACGACACGTCTATTGGGGGAACGAATCGGCGCGCGCCCGCTGTCCGATCCGGAGATCGTCAGCATCCTTCGTAATTGGACGGTCGGAGAACTCGGAACGATCGCCGCCTGTGTCGGCATTCTCGCGCACTACGTCGCCGCGCACGCCGACGTTCAAGACGCACTTCGCACACGTCCGGACCTGCTGCCGAAGGCGATCGACGAAATCTTGCGGATCCACCCGCCGTTCATCGCCAACCGCAGAACGCCCACGCAAGCCGTATCGATAGGCGAACGCACGATCGCGGCAGGAGAGCGCATCACGCTGATGTGGGCCTCGGCCAACCGCGATGAAGCCGTGTTCGGCAACCCCGACGAGTTTCGATTGGATCGCGACCCCGCCGACAATCTGCTGTACGGCGCGGGTATCCACGCTTGCCCGGGTGCACCGTTGGCTCGGCTAGAATTGCGCATCCTGATGGAGGCCTTGCTGACGGGCACGACGAAGATCGGCCTCGCACGTTCCGGCAGCGCCCCCGTGAACGCTGTTTATCCGGCAGCAGGTTACTCCACGTTGCCGCTATCGATCGAGTAAATCGTGCACGCTGGGTTGCGCCGTCGCCCCCCCCGACTCGAAGTTGGGAACCGGCGCCGCGCGAGAGCACGTTTCGCACGGTCGGTTGCCCGACGTGGAGGGCATAGAACGAGGATCCATGCTCTTTATGTATATCCTTCACCCATCTTTTGTCACGACACCGGAGTAACGAAAGCGCTGGGATCGTACTACAAATACAGCTGACAAGAGTCCTCCGCATCATTGCCAGGCCGCCTCAATTGATATATTGTACGTATGTTTTTTAACAGCGCCATCCGGGGCCCCGCCAATTCATCGGCTCATCCCTAGCCGACGTGGGAACCCAGGCGTCATCGACCGAAGCGAGGCAGAACCCGTGCGCAAAGTGAATTTCGACAACGTCCTCGTCAAGCCTGCGCCATCGTTCGATGAGCCGATCGAAATGCTCAAGGCCTGTCACGAGCGTATCGCCGCTCAGTGCGCCACGCTCGAAAAACTGGCGGCTCACCTGCTCTCGCACGGCGCGGACGAGCAAGCGCAACAGGCCAGCAAAAACATCATGCGCTATTTCGACGTCGCGGGCCCCCATCATCATGCCGATGAAGAGGACGATCTCTTTCCGCTGTTGAACGAAACCGCCCGGCGCCGCGGCTCTCCGGTTGGGGAAAGAATCGAATCGTTGCTCGGCGAGCATCGCGAGCTCGAAGCGGCCTGGGCGCAGGCGCGCCTTGTGCTTGCCGATATCGCCCACGGCCTTGCCACGCCGCTCGAGCGTAGCTTGGTAGACCGGTTCGTGAACGCGTACCGGAATCACATGGCCTTCGAGGAAAGCGAAATCCTGCCGCTTGCGCAAGCCTGGTTGGATCACCGGCAACTGGCCAAGCTCAGCGCCGCCATGGTGGCTCGGCGCACAGTCAAGCCCAAGTAGCAGTTGCGATGGCGAGGGAATGCGCGTTATACACTGCGAGAACGCCAACCGAATCCCTGCGAAGCCCTCCCTATTCGCCGCCTCATGCCGCCACTCGACGCAGCCATCCTGTCGACCGCCCGACTCACGCTTCGCCCGCTTGGCCCGCAAGACGCCACGCCGCTATTCGGCATGTACTCGGACGCGCAATTCATGCGCTACTGGTCGTTTCCAGTCATGAGGCGCTTCGAGCAGGCCGTCGATTATGTCGCCCGCCGCTTGCAAGGGTCCGGGGCCGACATCGAGATCGTCTGGGCCATCGAACTGAATACGACGCGCGAGGTGATCGGCATATGCTCGCTGTTCAACGTGGAGATGGCGTCCACGCGCGCCGAGATCGGCTTCGGCTTGCAAAGCGCGTTCTGGGGCAAAGGCTACATGAGCGAGGCCGCGCGCGCCGTGATCGATTGTGCGTTCGACGTCTTGCGCTTGCACCGCATCGAAGCCGAGACCGACCCGCGCAACGTCGCATCCGCCCGGGTGCTCGAGCGCCTGGGGTTTGTCCGTGAAGGGCTTTTGCGCGAACGATGGATCATCGATGGTGAGATCTCCAATAGTGTGATCTATGGACTGTTGCAAACGGACAGGCGTTAGGCGGTAGACCGGCGGCGCGGGCGTGCTATCGCGTCGATCGGTGCACAGGCATGCCGCCGGCGACAGCGCGAAGCATCAGGGTACGGTTGCGCGCGAGGGTCGATCGATGACTTTATGCTGTTCACTGCGGGCAAGAAGCTTTTCGCGCTTTACTTGGCCCACGCCGGACTCGCCAATGCATTCGGTGCGGCAGGTTCGCTCGCCGCTTTATTGATGTGGCTGTACTTTTCCGCCGCCGTGTTATTGCTCGGCGCCGAATATGCGGCGGCGCGCGGCCGCCAGCGTACGCAATCGGCAGCCCGCATACGGCTTAATAAGCCAGATGATTAGTTGCGGTTGTCGGCAATCATACTTCGACAAACTTGTCTACTCGCCATTCCCACGCCGGCAATGCGCTTAATGTCGCGTTGTCGTGCAAGCCGCACCGAGACACGACGAGCCACGCCCCGTTTGGGCCGGCAGTCACGGATTCGAGCCGCCAACATTGGGCACGATGCACGACTGCGGGGAAAATTTGCACAGTTGCGACACAGTTTTGCGTTTTCTCTAATTTAGTATTTCAAATGCGGCAATAATCCACACCCCGCTCGATCGCCACTATTTGCTTGCTCTAATCCCGGCGTGTTTCCTTTTGGCGACAACGATTAAATTTCCATTCTTCCTTTCAACTCCATTGCGCTATTCTCCTTCCCGCAACAGTCTAATAACGTTTCGCGTGGAGAAATGATGAAAAAAATCGCTCTGTCAACCCTCTCGCTCGCACTGCTCGGCGCTGCCGGCGCCGCTCATGCGCAAAGCAGCGTGACGCTGTACGGCGTGATCGACACCTCGCTCACGTACGTCCATAACGCATCGGGCGACCAACATCTGTGGGCGCTCGGCAACGCGAGCGGCGGCGATCTGGCCGGCACGCGCTGGGGCATCAAGGGCCAAGAAGACCTGGGCAACGGTCTGGCTGCGATCTTCCAATTGGAAAATGGTTTCGATCCGTCGAACGGCCGCAACCTGCAAAACAACCGCGAATTCGGCCGTCAAGCATTCGTCGGCTTGACGAGCTCGCAGTTCGGCACGGTGACGCTCGGCCGCCAGTACGACCCGGTGGTCGACCTGGTGCAAGCCATCACGGCCGACAACTACTTCGGCAGC
This sequence comes from Paraburkholderia sp., assembly GCA_004322045.1. Classification (GTDB taxonomy): domain Bacteria; phylum Pseudomonadota; class Gammaproteobacteria; order Burkholderiales; family Burkholderiaceae; genus Trinickia. The sequence continues at coordinate 70,114 of SCRN01000031.1, read as the reverse complement.
GCGTTCGCCACCCCGGGCGATGTCGACAACTACGACAACAGCTCGCGCACGAACAATGCGATCAAGTTCCAATCGATCTCGTACGCCGGCCTGCAATTCGAAGCCATGTACGCGTTCGGCGGCGTTGCCGGCTCCACCGGCGCCGGCCAAACGTGGTCGCTCGCCGCTGCTTACAACAACGGCCCGCTCGGCCTGGCCGCCGGCTACTTCCACGCCGACAATTCGAATACGCTGGCAAACGGCCTGCGCACCGGCTGGAACAGCACGTCGGATGGCACGTTCGATGCGAACATCAACAACTTCTACGCCACGGCCAAGTCGATCGGCATCGCGCGCTTGGCTGCGCAGTACACGGTCGGCCCGTTCACGGCGGGCGCTAGCTACAGCAACGCGCAGTACAAGCCCGATGGTTTCTCGGGATTCGGCTCGAGCGAGAAGTTCAACGTCGGTCAAGGCTTCTTGAACTATCAAGCCACGCCGGCGCTGCTGCTGGGCCTGGGCTACACCTACACGAAGTCGAGCGGCGATACGTCGGCCACGTATCACCAAGCTTCGCTGGGCGCGGATTACTCGCTTTCCAAGCGCACGGACGTGTACTTGGTCGGCGCCTATCAGCACGCCAGCGGTCAAACGCGTAACCCGGACACGGGTGCCGTGACTAACGCGCAAGCGTCGATCGGCTCGTATGGCTACAACGGCACGAGCTCGCAAGAACTCGTCGCTTTGGGCCTGCGCCACAAGTTCTAAGCGAACAAAAACAAGCAGCTAGTCAGCACTACGAAGTATCGAGCCAGCCGGGTCCACCCGGCTGGCTTTTTTTATGCGCCCTTCGGCGGAGCTCGTCTCCAAACGATTAGTGCGAGCCCTCCAGGAAGCGGCATGCATGCGAAATGAATTTGAAAGGGTTATGCCTCGGACGCTTCATATGCCCATGGTCCAATGCGCCGTTCTTCCGAAAATAACCACCGTTCGCGGCGGCTTCCTCGGCCATCATCCCCTCGGGAAGGGGTGACGGCATCTTCGTATGGGGAGCTCGCGGCAACGACAATCCAGGAGCTCGTCCCCATGCTTCGCCGTACGCTTGTTCCCATTGCAGTAGCCGTCGCAGCACTCGGCGTTCTCGCCGCGTGCGGCAGTTCGAACGATACGCCGGCGGCGACTCCGCTTTCGGTGCAAAACGCGGCCGCGACCGCGACGCCGATCAAACACGTCGTCGTGATCTACGGCGAAAACGTCTCGTTCGATCATTACTTCGCCACCTATCCGAATGCGACGAATCCGACGGGCGAACCGGTGTTCACGGCGGCCGCCGGCACGCCGAACGTCAACGGCTTGAGCGGCACGCTGCTGACCGCCAACCCGAATGCCACCAACGTGGCGAACGGCACCGGCGCGACGAACCCCTTCCGCCTCGATCGCACGCAAGCGGCGACGGCCGACCAGAACCATGCTTATACGGCCGAAGAGCAAGCGTACGACAACGGCCTCATGGACCTCTTCCCGAAATACACGGGCCGCGGCACGAGCGGCGGCGCCGGCGCGTTCGGCACGACGGGCCAGGTCATGGGCTATTACGACGGCAACACGGTGACGGCGCTGTGGAACTACTCGCAGAACTATGCGATGAGCGACAACGCCTTCACCGATACGTACGGTCCGTCCACGCCGGGCGCACTCGAAGCGATCGCCGGGCAAACCAACGGCATGCAGATCGTGAAATCGTCGCGCAGTTCGTATTACGTGGCCGACGGTCAAGGCGGCTTGACGATGATCAACGACGTCGACCCGGGCTCCGACGTCTGCTCGAGCACGACCGATCAAGCCATGATGACGGGCAAGAACATCGGCGATCTGCTCAACGCGAAGAACATCACGTGGGGCGGCTTCATGGGCGGCTTCAACCTCGCGACGACGAACGCCAACGGCACGACCGGCTGCGCGCGCAGCACGACGTCGACCGTGGTCGGCGCGGCGACAGCCGATTACATCCCGCACCACAACTGGTTCCAGTACTACGCGTCGACGGCCAACGCGCAACACTTGCGGCCCGCGTCGATGGCGGCGGTCGGCTACACGACGGCTCCCGGCGCGACGAGCGCCGATCCGGCCAACCATCAGTATGATTCGGACGACTTCTTCACCGCCGTGAAGGCCGGCAACTTCCCGTCCGTGAGCTTCCTGAAGGCGCCTGCTTATCAAGACGGCCACGCGGGCTATTCCGATCCGCTCGACGAGCAAGCGTTCGTGACGAAGGTGGTGAACTTCCTGCAGCAGCAGCCCGATTGGAAGAGCACTGCCGTGCTCGTGGTTTGGGACGATTCGGACGGTTGGTACGATCACGCCTACGTGCCGCCGACGTCGGCCTCGTTCTCGAGCGCCGACATGCTCAACGGCACGGGCGTATGCGGCACCGGCACTGCGCCGCTCGGCGTGAACGGCCAGCCCGTGAACGGCCGCTGCGGCCCGGGCACGCGGATCCCGTTCCTCGTGATCTCGCCGTATGCGAAGAAGAACTACGTCGACCATACGGCCATCTCGCAAGCGTCGATCGTTCGCTTCATCGAAGACAACTGGCTCGGCGGCCAGCGCATCGGCGCCGGCTCGTTCGACGCCACGGCGGGGGGCATCAACGGCATGTTCGACTTCTCGAGCGCCGCGCGCACGACGCCGCTGTTCCTCGACCCGAACCTGGGCACGCAGGTCAGCACCGCTCCGTAACACGTCCACATCCTGCGAAGCAGAGCGCGCCGAGCATCGCGTCGCGTCGAAACACCAAAACGACACGATCCGTTTGCTCGGCCCTCCCCCCTCCACAGCCCGGTAACGGGCTGTGGTTTTTTGCCAGCCAGCCCCTTCGACACGATGCAACCGCTCGATTCAGCCTTGCCGAAACCGGCCGCCGATGGCCGCCAACCCGCGCTGCGCAGCCGCATTCCCCTGCGCGCGATTGCGCTTGCCCTCTTCGTTGCCGCCAGCGGCGCCTGCGCCTGGGCCTTCGCCTACCCGGAGCACACGCCATCTGCCGTCGGCGAAATCGTCGAGCGCTTGACGGGCGCGAACCCGCACCCGGTTCATCTTCAGCGCCCGCAGACCGCGCCGCTCAGCGCCATGGCACTGCTCGGCAAACGCATCTTCTTCGATCCGAGCTTGTCGGCGTCGGGCAGGCTTTCGTGCGCTTCCTGTCACAGCCCCGCGCATGCGTATGGTCCGCCCAACGCGCTGCCCGTTCAGTTCGGCGGTCCTGCGATGACGCTGCAAGGGGACCGTCCTCCGCCTTCGTTGATGTATCTGTACCGGCAGCCGAATTTCAGCATCGGCGCCGAGCAAGCCGACGCCGATACGCCCGCGGATTTGGCGCAGCAAGCAGTGCAAGCATCGGGCGTGACGCTCGCGCAAAAGAGCGCTGGCAAAGTGCCCGCCGCGCCGGCGATGGTTCCGCAAGGCGGCATGTTCTGGGACGGGCGCGCCGACACATTGCAAGCGCAAGCGCTCGGCCCGCTATTGAACCCCGTCGAGATGGCGAATACGAGCGAGGACAAAGTGGCGCGCAAATTCGACAGCAGCGCATACCACGACGTGTTCTTGCAGTTGTTCGGGCCGCAGGTTTTCAAGAATCCACGCTTGCTGCTGTCGGAAGCGATGTTCGCCGTTGCGCGCTATCAAGTCGAAGATCCTTCGTTTCACCCGTACTCGAGCAAATACGATCACTGGCTGGAAGGACGTGCGCGGCTGACGCAGGCAGAGCTGCGCGGCCTGCGGCTGTTCAACGACCCGAAGAAAGCGAACTGCGCCGGTTGCCATTTGTCGCAGCCTTCACGCGACGGCCAGCCGCCGATGTTCACCGATTACGAATACGAAGCGTTGGGCGTGCCGCGCAATACCGCGCTGGCTGTCAACCGCGACGCCAGCCATTTCGACATGGGATTATGCGGGCCGCACCGGACCGATCTGGCGAAGCAGACACAATACTGCGGCATGTTCCTCACCCCGACGCTGCGCAATTCGGCCACCCGTCATGCGTTTTTCCACAACGGCGTTTACCACTCGCTCGACGACGTGCTGACGTTCTATAACCTGCGCGATCTCGAGCCGGGGAAAATCTACCCGCGCGACGCCCAAGGCCATATCGCGCAATACAACGACCTGCCGGCCAAATTTCACGGCAACATCGACAAAGCCGACGCCCCGTTCGATCGCAAGGCGGGCGATGCGCCGCCGATGACGGACGCGGACATGAAGGACATCATCGCCTTCCTGCAAACGCTCACCGACGGTTATAGGGGCGACGACAAAGCGCACTGAACGCCGCGCCGAATTGCCCGCTCCAATGAATAAACCCCGCAAAGGCACTCGGCCTTTGCGGGGTTTTATTTTGCCGAAGCGGACTAGCGGACTTAGCCTGCGGCCGCGTCTTTCAGCTTCTTCAACGGGCGCGCCTTGATGCGCACGCTGGCCGGCTTGGCCGGGAACCAACGCTCTTCACCCGAGAACGGGTCCTTGCCGAAGCGCCGCTTCTTGGCCGGCACCGCTTGCACCACGATCTTGAGCAGGCCCGAGAGCGTGAATTCGCCCGCGCCCTTCTTGTGAACCGAGCCGAGGATCGTGTCTTCGAGCGCGGCCAAGACGGCCTTGACGGACTTCGGCTCGACCGATGCACGCTCCGCGAGGTGAGCAGCCAGCGAGGCCTTCGTGAAGGTGTCCTTGATCGGCGACGGAGCGCCGGACGCCTTCACGGCGACCTTCTTAGCCGCGGCATTCTTCGCGGGAGCTTTCTTGGCGACTGCTTTTTTAGCCGGAGCGGCCGCAGCCTTTTTCGCAACCTTCTTTGCGGAAGTCGACATGTTTCTCCTACCTATTGGTCGTTGAACGCACGAAGCGCGTACGGCGTACGCCGCTTCAACGCCGGATTCTACAAGCGCCGCGCAGCTTCATGCATCTGTTTTGTGTTTTCGACGCGTGTTTACGGGGGGATTTGTTGCGTGGCGCTGACTATTTCAGCGCCGGCGCGGTCCGTCGTCGAGCGAGACGCGTCGTCGACGACGGAAGTCGAGGGTTTGCCCGGAGCCGACCAACCCCGGGCCTGCGTGCACTTTCGAGCTTGATTCGAGCTTGATTCGAGCTTAATTCAAGCTCAATTTGCGACCATGCCGAGTGCGGGATCGCTCATGCTCGGCTGCCCCGTTTCGACATGACCTGCGAGTTTGCGCACGAACTTCGAGTCGGCGCCGACGGTCACGTGAAGGTCGTACCACCCGTGATAAGCCCGCAAATCGACGTACAGGTCCGCGCTTTCGCCACCGGCGACGCGACGTGTCATGCTCGCACCGTCATAGGCATTGAAGATCGTGAACTCGCAAGCCGCGGCGCCGGCGTTTCGCAGATGCAGTTCGATGTTGCCGTTCGCCACGTCGTAGGACTCGCTCACCTCGGGCGCTGCCAAGCCGCTGGTCCACAGATGCGCGGCAAGCGCTCGCCCGGCGAACCGGCGAGCGAAACCATTAGGCCCATGCACCGCGTAATCGTAGGTGCCATCCAGATTCAGCGGGAATTCGTCCAGCAGATGCTTGTGCGGCTCGACCGTGTAGGTGCGAGGCGCATCGAGGCTGAGCGCGTGATAGACCTGAAACACAGCCGCGGCATGCCCGGTATTCGTCAACTTCAAGCGCAATTCCGACTGACCTGCCTGAAGCTGCGCACGGGCGAACAGCTCATACGGCAAGGCACGGGCGGGCCTCACGCCCGGCTCTTGCTGCGGCTTGGCCTGCACGAGCGGCGGCAGCGGAACGTAATCGGCGTGGCGTTGCTGGTCGGCAGGCACGTACGCCGTCGTGCTGGGCAAGCTCGGCATGGCGGCGTTGGGAGCGGCGAAATCGAATGCGCGCGTCAGATCACCGCACACGGCCTTGCGCCAGGGCGTGATGTTCGCTTCGCCCAGGTTGCGCCCGTGTCCGAAGCGCCGCTCGATGAAGCGAATGATCGACGTGTGGTCGAACGTCTCCGAGCACACCCAGCCGCCCTTGGACCACGGCGACACCACGAGCATCGGTACGCGCGGACCCAATCCATACGGCCCGGCCGGATAGTTCGCATTGCCTGCGAAATATTCGTTCGCGACGTCGACGGTGGATAGGCCGGCGTCTTTCGACCAGGGCGCATAGGGCGGCGCGATATGGTCGAAGAACCCGTCGTTCTCGTCGTAGGTCACGAGGAGCGCCGTCTTGCTCCAAAGCTCGGGGTTCGAAGTCAGAACTTGCAGGACCTGATCGACGTACCAAGCGCCGTAGTTGGCGGGCCAATTCGGATGCTCCGAATACGCTTCGGGCGCCACGATCCACGATACTTGCGGCAGCGTACCGTTCTGCACGTCTTTCTTGAGCACGTCGAAATACCCGCCGCCCGCGGCTACGTTCGTCCCCGTGCGCGCATTGTCGTAAAGGGGGTTGCCCGGCTGCGCGTTGCGATACTGATTGAAGTAGAGCAGCGAATTGTCGCCGTAATTGCCGATATAAGCGTTTTGCGTCCAGCCCCACGAGCCGGCCGCATCGAGGCCCGTGCCGATGTCCTGATAGACCTTCCACGAAACGCCGGCGGCTTGAAGCACCTCCGGGTACGTCGACCATCCGTACCCCGCCTCGGCGTTGTCGATGACGGGGCCGCCGCCCTTGCCGTCATTGCCGACCCAGCCGGTCCACATGTAATAGCGGTTCGGATCGGTCGGCGTCATGCCCGAGCAGTGATAGGCATCGCAAATCGTGAATGCGTCGGCGAGCTGGTAGTGGAACGGGATGTCTTGGCGCGTGAGGTACGCCATCGTCGTCGTGCCTTTCGCAGGGATCCATTGATCGTAGCGGCCGCGATTCCATGCGGTTTGCGTCGTCGTCCAGTCGTGCGGCAGATCCTGCAGAAACTGCATGCCGAGATCGGGCGCGCTCGGCCGGAACGGCAGCACATAGCCGGTATCGGCGGCCAACGGCTGGTGCCAAACGCTCTTGCCGTTCGGCAATTCGATCGCGCGGCGGTCGCCATAGCCGCGCACGCCGCGCAGCGTGCCGAAGTAATGATCGAACGAACGGTTCTCCTGCATGAGGATCACGATGTGTTCGACGTCTTTGATGCTGCGCGTCGCATCGTGCGCGGGGATCGCGAGCGCGTTGCGAATACCGGCGGGCAATGCGCCCATCGCGGCGGCAGCGCCTGCCGCTTGAGCGGCGGCGCGCAGAAAATCACGGCGGCTTTTCGATGTCATTGGATGTCTTGTTTCTTGACGAAGGGAAGGAACGGGAGCGCGCTCGTCATGTGCGAGGCACGCCGACGCACTACGGCAAAACCAACCACCTGTGAACAGCGAAGACACTACGGGGACAAGCTAGGAACGCGACCGGCGCGCGGCCTGATGCTTGCAGGCCGCCGCCGGATTCCCGGCCGAACGAACGGCTCGATCGATCGTTCAATCGATCGCTCAATCGGCCGTATGCATGACAGGCGGCAGCAACGGTCTGCGCGCCTCGCGATCGGTTACTGCGCCGGCAGTGTCGAATCGTTGCGCGCCCGGATTCGCATCGGCCTGCGAAGCGAGCGCGCTTCTCGTGCCGGGCAGCATCGGCGCCGCATCGGCCGCGGGCGTCTGGACGGCGCGCCCGTCGTCGCCGCGGCATCCTGCCGCGAGCGTGGCGAACACGGCGAGCGCCGCCCCGGCCAGCACGAAGCTGCGTACCGCGCGGCCCTGCGTTGCGACGAACCGGTCCAGAGACAAACGTTTGCTCCACGGCGTGTTTATGCTCGGCGGCTGCCGCTCCATGATCGCCACTGCCCTCTCCGATTCGTGAGTCTGCACGGGTTCGGCCGCATCGAATACCCACACATGTGTGTATCGGACGCACTCGAATAGCCGATCAGCATAGAAACGAATCATGTCCGACTGATGAAACGCGTAGGCACGACGACGAACGCGCGCCCGGCTCGGCGCGGGGCGCGTAAGGGAAACAGCGAAGAGGAGAATCGGCGGCGGCAAGACGGCCCCTTCGAGCCGCCTTGCGCTTTCCGTTACGACGGAGAGGAAGCCACGAGCTGGCCGACGTAATCGCGCAGATAAGTTTCGAACGATGTGCCGATTTCAGGGTGGCGCATCGCGAACTCGACGGTCGCTTTCAAATAACCGAGCTTGCTGCCGCAATCGAAGCGGCGGCCGAAGTACCGATAGGCGAGCACTTGCTCTTCCGCCAGCAGCGAGTGCAGCGCATCGGTCAATTGCAATTCGCCGAGCACGGTGGGTTCGAGCCGGCGTAGGTGATCGAAGATGCTCGGCATCAGCACATACCGGCCCACGACGCCCAAATTCGAGGGCGCGGCCTCCGGAGCGGGCTTTTCGACGATGCCCGAGAGCTTGAAGATATCCTCTTCCCACTCGCGGCCCTCGACGATACCGTGCGAGCGGCTATCCTCCCGCGCAATGACTTCCACGCCGATGATCGTGCTGTGATAGTGGTTGAAGACATCGATCATCTGCTTCATCACGGGCTGGGCGCCATGCAGCAAATCGTCGGCGAGAATCACGGCGAAGGGGCTGCCCGACACCAGCTTCTCGGCACACAACACCGCATGACCGAGTCCGCGCGCGGCCGGCTGCCGCACATAAAAGCAATCGACATGGCTCGGCTTGATGCCGCGCACGAGTTCCAGCAGCTTCTCTTTGCCGCGCGCTTCGAGTTCCGCCTCGATCTCATAGGAGGTGTCGAAGTGATCCTCGATCGCTCGCTTGCTACGGCCGGTCACGAAGATGAGCTCAGTAATACCGGCCGCGATCGCCTCTTCCACCGCATACTGGATCAAGGGCTTATCGACGACCGGTAGCATCTCCTTCGGGCTCGCCTTCGTTGCCGGGAGAAACCGGGTGCCTAATCCCGCCACTGGAAACACCGCCTTAGTGACTTTCAACATCGTTCGTTCCCTTGCGAAATTGTCATCGCAGCGCGGCCTCACCGAGAATCGCGGAAACGGCCGCATCGGCCATGCTCGGCGCCGACGATGCTTCGTCGACGATATCGATACGCAACCGCGACGCCTTCATGAAAGCTTCGAACGCCTCCTTGGAAGCAGCGCTATCGGCAATCGCGCGCGCCAGCGCGATCCGGGCGCACCACTTGAGCGCCACGCGCTGCACGCGCCCTAGCGGATAGGCTGCGGTGCTTTTACGCAAGTGCCATACCACCGGACGCCGCGCGATCATGCCCGCCAGGGCGCCCACCACCATCGCGCGGGGCGTATTGGCATAAATGACATCGACGTGCCGCGCCCGCCTCGCCGTCTCGCGCACGAGCGAGGCCATGCCCGCCAAGGTTTGCGATCTCGGCAGACGCCGCGCGTTCGTCATTCCTCTGAGCACGGGCGCGTCGAGCACGTCCACCGCAACCCCGGCTTCCTCGAGTGCGAGCCGAAACGGCCCATCGTCGAACAGCACGAATTCGAGCGAATCCTTCAGACGACTCGCCACGCTCAACAACGAAGCCTCGGCCTGGTCGAGTCCGCCGCCTTGGTCCAGCGCCAGCACGCGCACGGGTGCTGCTTCGGCCTTTGTTTGCGGCCCGCCGCTCGCCGCATCGTTGCCGTGCAGCCCCTCGCCGCCCCCGTGCCGGGTGGCGCCGGGCATCGCGTGCTCGACGTAGCGCATGAACCGCTCGTGGAAGGTCGTAATCGAAAAACGCTCGGCGTTCGTGCGGCAATCGAGCGCCGAGAAGCGGCCGGCATGCGCCTCGAATTCGCGCACGGCGGCGACCACGGCCGGCACCGTTTGCTCGCGAAAGAAGAGGCCGGTCGGATGCGGTTGACCCAACTCGCGCACCGTCTCCAGCACGCCGCCCTTGCCGAATGCGATCACCGGCGTGCCGCACGCTTGCGCTTCCACCGGTGCAATGCCGAAGTCCTCTTCCGCCGCGAATACGAACGCCTTTGCCCGGCGCATATGGTCATGCAAAACGGCAAACGGTTGGTAGCCAAGGATCTCGATGTTCGGGCCCGCCTTCGCACGGATCGACTTCATTTCGGGTCCATCGCCAATAACGACGAGCCGCTTGCCCGGCATGCGCGAAAACGCTTCGACGATGAGGTCGATCTTCTTATAAGGCACCATGCGCGAAGCGGTCAGGTAAAAGTCTTCCTTCTGCTCTCCGACGACGAACGACTGCACGTCCACCGGCGGAAAAATGACATCGGCCCGGCGCTGATAGACCTTCTTGATTCGACGCGCGATGAAGTGCGAATTGGCGACGAAATGATCGACCGAATTGGCGGTGCGGCAGTCCCAGTTGCGAATGTAATGCAGGATCACGCGGGCCATGATCGAGCGCAGGCCCCGCGTCAAATTCGACTGTGCCAAGTATTGATGCTGCAAATCCCATGCGTATCGAATGGGCGAATGAACATAACTGATGTGCACTTGGTCGGGGCCGGTCAATACTCCTTTGGCCACGGCATGGCTGCTCGAGATGACGAGGTCGTATGCGCTCAGATCGAGTTGTTCGATCGCGAGCGGCATCAGCGGCAAGTAGGCGCGGTATTTCTTTCTCGCAAACGGCAATTTTTGGATGAAAGAGGTCGTTGCGCGCTTTCCTTGCAAGAACTTACGGTCCTCGACGAAATCGACGAGGCTGAATATATCGGCCTGCGGAAAACAGGCAATCATTTGTTCGAGCACGCGTTCGGCGCCCGCATACGTGACGAGCCAATCGTGGACGATCGCCACACGCGGCGTGCGATCGATCGGCATCATCGAGTCGGTGCGATAGGCGCCGCCCTCGAGCGTTGCGGACGATTCGGCGAAAATGTCGTGGCTCATGCGCTTCTCCTCTAGGCGCCCTAGCCTACGAACAAACTATTTCGCGTAAACCCTCAAAATATTTCAAAAAAATGCGAGACGGCTTGCAGCCTGGCGCGACAGACGTGACAAACGGTTGCGCCACGCCAACACGCAGATTTTTGATTGATTTTTTTGCAGTAGGATGCCGGCCGCGGCCAGCCCCGCATAAAAGTATGCGGTTTCTTGCGTCGGCGATCCGCATGCTGCGCCTGCTTGCTTCGGCGTGAAAGACTGCGCTCGCAGCCGCCGGTCACACCAATCGTGCTCGGAAAGCATGGCGGCCGCCGGGCCGTTTCGGAATTGCACGTCTTGTAAAAACTGCAGTGCGCATCGACGTAGAATCTGCGCGCAAATACGAATGTAAAAACCGTGAGCCGCTGCGTGAAGCCGTAGCCGACGTGGGGGGTTGTCGGTGCCCGAGCGCTAGCGACGGCCGCCTAGGGTAGGCGTAACAGCTGCATGAAGCGCCATTAGCTCGCTTGCGGTTGTCCTTGCACCGGCGCTTGCCATCCCAAGCCGAGACTTTTTTGAAGCAGCACGAAGTCTTTGAGCAATTGCGCGCGACCGGCAATCACATCCTGCTGCGCCGAAAACTGCGTGCGCTCGGTATCGAGCAGATCGATTGCCGTGGCGACGCCGGCCGCATAGCGTTGCCGCATCAGCGTCAACGCGCGCTGCGCCGAAGCGTCGACTTGCTCGAGCCTCACCACGTGTTCGCGCTGATGCCCGTAACTAGACAAGGCCGAATTCGCGTCCTGAAGCGCTGCCAGCACGGCATGTTCGTAGCGCGCGCTGGCCTCGTCTCGCGATGCCTTGGCGGAACGCACGTCCGCTGCCGTGCGCCCGAAATCGAGCACGTTCCATTGCAAGTAGGGAACACCGAGCCAAGAAAAGTTGGTCTTTCTAAACAAATGACCCGGATCGGCTGCCGTGAAGCCCAAGTCGCCGAACAGCGACACTTTGGGAAAGTAATCGGCCACATGTTCCCCGATCTGTGCATTGCTCGATGCGAGCCGGCGCTCCGCCGCGCGGATATCGGGGCGCTGCCGCAGCAGTGCGCCCGGATCGCCCACATCTACCGTCGCCGGCAATACCGGCAGCGGCTGGGCCGCAGAGAGATCCGCATCGAGCGCCCCGGGGGCACGCCCCGTCAAGACGGCCAGCCGATCGAGCGATTCGGCGATCTGCTCGTCGAGCGGCACCAGCGCGGCGCGCGTCGTTTGCACTTGCCCTGACAGACGCTCGACATCAACCTCGGCCGCCGTGCCGTGGGCCCGACGCGCTTGCGTCAATACCAGCATGCGCTGCTGCAGGTCGGCCGATTGCTGTGCGAGGATGAACCGCTGCTGCTCGTCGCGCAAATCGACATAGGCCTGCGCAACCTCGGCCGCCAGCGACACCTGCGTATCGGCGAGATCCGCATCGAGGGCGTCGGCCTGCGCCGACGCCGCCTCGATCGAGCGACGGGTACCGCCGAACAGATCGATCTCCCAGGACGCATCGAGGCCGGCCGTGTACAACTGCAGCGGGCCGCGCCCCCCGCCGCTATTGCCGTTGCCGCCCGACGATAGCTTCGACAGATCGGGGCTGCGCATTCTCACGGCGGCCGCGTCGGCCGACGCCTTCGGCAGTTCCTTGGCACGCTGCCCCAGGAGTTGCGCCCGCGCCTCGCGCAAGCGCGCTTGCGCCGCATGCACGTCCGGATTGTGCGTCAGCGCCGCTTCGACGAGCGCGTCCAATTGCGGATCGCCCAGCGTGCGCCACCAGGCGCTGGCGCTCGGCGCGGTGGCGACGACGCCCATTGACGGCGCGCGTACGAATGTTGGCGCCTTCAACGCATCGGCTGCGACTGACGGCGCGCCCCGGTAATCGGGGCCTACCGTGCAAGCGGCCAGCCCGCATAGTGCAGCGGGGGCGCACCATGCCGCCATAGATCGGAGGGAACGACGCATCGACATAATCGAGTTCAATAAAGTCAGTGCCCTGCCGAAGCAGGCGGGCGGCCCGGCTGAGCAGCCGGTGTTTTGAGCAGTAGCGCGAGCGGAATGCAGGCGAGCAGTGCGATGGCAAGCAAATAAAACGTTTCGGAGTACGTAATGACCGCCGCTTGCTGCTGAATTTGCGCGGCCAACTGCGCCAGCGCCTGCAACTTCGCATAGGCGGCATCGCCCGTTCGTGCGAACCAACCCGCAGCACTGGCGGCGATATGCTCTTGACCGATCAACGAATTACCCGTCACCGTTTCGCGCAACGCAGCGACGTGAAAGGCATTGCGGCGATCGATGACGACCCCGATGATCGCAAGCCCGACGGAGCCGCCCAGATTGCGCGCCATGTTGTAAAGCCCCGCGGCGTCGCCCGAATCTTCGCGCGACACGGCCGCCATCGACGCCTGATTGAGCGGCATCATCGCCAACATTTGACCGACCCCGCGCAGCAGTTGCGACCAAACGAAGTCGTGGCCTGCGCTTTGGGCCGTCAAGCTCGTATCGAGCAGGCAACTGCCCCCGAAGCAAACGAGCCCGCCGATGACCAGCAGCCGAAAGTCGACTTTCCCGAGCAGGCGCGGCAGGATCGGCATCATCATGAATGCGGGCACGCCCGAGAGCAGCATGATGTCGCCCGATTGCTCGGCGTTGTAGCCCGAAATCAAGCTCAAGAACTGCGGCACGAGATAAGACACGCCATACAAGCCCGCACCCACGGCAAACACGATGACGATGACGCTCGCATATCGCGCGTTGCGCAACAGCGAAAGCCGCATGATGGGTTTGGTCGCGACGAATTGGGAAATGCCGATCAATATGAAACCGAGCGCGGTAATGAGGGCGAACGTTACGATCTCGCTCGACTCGAACCATTGATGACGCTGCCCTTCCTCGAGCACGAGCGTCAGTGAACTGAGCCCGATCGACAGGCCGACGATCCCGATCCAATCGGCGTTGATGAACTCATGCCAATGCGGCGAATCGGCGGGCAGCCCGGCAATCAGCAACGCGACCAACGCAATGCAAACGGGCAAGTTGATGAAGAAGCACCACTTCCACGACACATTCTCGGCTAGCCAGCCGCCGAGCACGGGGCCGAGCAACGGCCCGAGCAGCACGATCAGGCCGAAGATCGTCATCCCGACGGCAAGCTGCGTGCGCGGCAATCGCGTGCGGATGATCGTCTGCGCCGTCGGGATCATCGCACCGCCGGTGAAGCCCTGTCCCACGCGGCCGATGATCATCCACTCGAGCGAATGCGATGCGCCGCACATGATCGAAAACAACATGAACAACGCGGCATTGGTCAGCAAGAAATTGCGCAGGCCGAATACACGCGTGAGCCATGCCGCGAGCGGAATCATGACGATCTCCGACATCAGGTAGCCCGTCGAAATCCATGTGCCTTCGGTGCCGGTCGCACCGACCGAGCCCTGGATTTGCGGTAACGCCGAGTTCGTGATCGAAATGTCGAGCGTCGCCATCAACGCACCGAGCGAGCCCGCCGCCACGGCGATCCAATCGACCGCGTGCGCCCGCTCGGGATGACCGGGCGCGCCCGCGGCGCTCGCCGGCAAGGTCGTCTCAGCCATGGTTGCTACCGGCGGCGAGGGGCCGATCTTTCGGCGCGGCGCCGCGCGTATCGATATCGACCGTCACCGACAAGCCCGGCAACAGTACGCTGCGCGTTTGCGCATCGGCTTGAACGCGAATCCGCACCGGCACGCGTTGGACGATCTTGGTGAAGTTGCCGGTGGCGTTCTCCGGCGGCAGCAAGGCGAACTGAGAGCCCGTTCCGGGCGCAAAACTATCGACGACGCCGTGCAAGTCGACGCCGCGCAAGGCATCGACGTGCAGCGTGGCCGGCTCCCCCGGGCGCATGCGGCCGATCTGCGTTTCCTTGAAGTTCGCTTCGAGATACAGGCTCTGTACCGGCACGACGGTCAGCAAACGCGTACCGGGCTGCACGTATTGGCCGACGCGCACCGATCGATCGCCGATGCGGCCCGCGATCGAGCTATACAGCGTGGTGTCGTTCACGTCGAGTTGGGCCTGCCGCAAGCTCGCGCGAGCCGCTTCCACCTGCGCGCGGGCTTGCGCGATTTGAGCGGAGGTGGCATCGATTTGCGTCTGCGCCGAGCGCACCTCGGCGGCATTGGCTGCAAGCGTTGCACGCGCTTGATCGCGCGTGCTGACGAGGCTCGCCAGTCGTTCCCCGGTCTCGGCTCCCGTAGCCGCGAGCGGCGTATAGCGGGCTACGTCGTCTTGCGCATGGCGCGCCGCGACACGTGCCACTTCTTCTTGCGCCTGCGCCTGCACGACTGCCGCTTGCTGCTGCTTTAAATCGGCTTGAGCTCGCGCGAGATCCGCCTCGCGGGCGGCGACCGTAGCCTGCGCTTGCGCGAGCGAGGCCTCGTACTGGCGCGTATCGAGGCGCACAAGCGGGGCGCCCGCGGCGACGGTCTCGTTGTCGCGCACGAATACTTGGGTGATGTAGCCGCTGATTTTCGGGGCGACGGTCACGTTGTCGGCTTTCAGGTAGGCGTCGTCGGTGCTTTCGATGAAGCGATCGACCGTCCACCAATGGACGAACCAAGCCACACCCGCGACCAGCGCGACGAGCAGCAAACCGATGAGCCAGCGGCGGTTGCGCGCACGCCGTGGGCCATTGGCGCCGGCCTCTTGCTGCGTGCTGCCGCGAGGCCGCGCGTCGATAGTCGTGGACATGTTCAGGAAACCCTATGGCTATGGGAGCGTGGGAGCGATGCGGCCACAATTATTCCAGTTGGAAAATTTGTGTCAAGTGATATATTTTGGACGGGTGTACTATCCGCAGTCGTTTGAAAGGATTCACGAGCAATCATGAGCGAAACGAAGCGCCCTCGCCGTTCGACCGAAAGCGGCTACGCACGCGGAGAGGAAACGCGCCTTCGCATCATCCATGCAGCAATCGAACTGTTCGGCGAGCATGGGTTCGTCGCGGCCTCGACGCGCGAGATTGCCGCGCGCGCGGGCGTCAATGCACCCGCGCTGCAGTACTACTTCGAGAACAAGGAAGGCGTTTATCAGGCCTGCGCCGAACATCTTGCCGCCGAGGTATGGGTCATATTCGAGCCCGCCGTGCGCCACGCTTCGGACACGTTGCGCTCGACGGAGAACGTGGCCGAATTGATCGAGGCGTTCGTCGGCATTCAAAACGTGCTGATCGACAAGGCGCTCACGACGCCGTCCGCCCCCACCTTGAAGCTATTCTTCGTTCGCGAGCAAGGCGGGCAAGAGCCGCCCATCGCCACCGAGATTTTTCAGAGCCGGGTGCGCGGGCCGCTGAACAAAGTAGCGACGGCGCTCGTCGCGAAGATCTGCGGCACCGCTGCCGACGATCCGCTCACCATCCTTCGCTTGCTCGCGCTACATGGGCAATTCATGTCTTTCCACATGGCGCCGCGCAGCGTGATGACGCTGCTCGGATGGTCCAAGATCGACGCCGAGAAAATCGAGCTCGTCAAACAAACGGTCTTTGCCAACACGCGTGCACTGCTGCACATGTGGGCCGTCGAACGCCAGGCGCGCGCGCCTATGCGTAAGACGAGCAGCGCCAAGAACAAGGAGAAGACGTCGGCGCCGCGTAGCCGTAAGCGGTGACGCACGGGCTCCAATGGCGCGGGCTTTCGGCAGCCGCGCCCTTCGAAAGGTGAGTGTTTTCGGGACACATCCGATCGCCAGCCCCGCAAGCCTTCTGTATAGCGGGGCAAACGGCCGGCATTCACGGTCTAAGGTGAGGGTTTTCGGGAGCGGGACTGGCGCGATAGGATATCGTGCAACTGTACATGGCCGATCGGCGGCGCACGGCCCAGAATGTCCGCAAGCCCCTTCCTTCCTCCGCCAGGAGTTGCGATGAAGCCCATCCCCGACGACGTGCTGCGCATCGCGCAAACCGATGCCGCACATGTGCTGTCCGGCTTGCCACAACCGTTCGCGGTCTTGTTCCAGCGTGCCGACGTGTCGGTCGAGCTATTCGCACCGCGTAAAATCGATACGCAGTCGCCGCATACGCGCGACGAGTTGTACATCGTTGCATCGGGTTCGGGCGTCTTCGTGCGCGCGGGGCAGCGCACCGAGTTTCAAAGCGGCGATCTGCTGTTCGTTCCGGCTCATGTCGAGCATCGGTTCGAGCAGTTCACCGGCGATTTCCGCACGTGGGTGATTTTCTTCGGCCCTGAGCAACCGGCCGCAACGGCTTAAGCCCCAGGCGAACCGACACAACGCGCTCGCCAACGCCCGGTTGCATTCAAGCCTTGCCGGTCAACGTCCGCGCATAGAGCGCGAGCATCTCTTGCGCGTCCACCTCGACGCACACGTCGCAGGCGGGACGATCGTCCCAA
Organism: Paraburkholderia sp.; assembly: GCA_004322045.1. GTDB lineage: Bacteria > Pseudomonadota > Gammaproteobacteria > Burkholderiales > Burkholderiaceae > Trinickia. Next base: position 52,892 of record SCRN01000031.1, on the reverse strand, counting down.
TCGGGCGACGGCGCGGCAAACGTCAGCGGCTTTTGTAGCGTGTGCCCGGCGGCGATGCCTTCGGTCAACACGCGCACCGGCCCTTTTCTCGTTGTGTACAGGTGCGGCGCAAGCAGATACGCGACGGCCGACGAATCATGAACATAGGTGCCGGCAAGCCCCGCGCTCGACTGGTGGAATGCTTCGTAGTGCCGAGAAACGTCCCAGACGAAACGGCCCGCCTCGCCTGCTTCGTCGCGCAGCCGAGCCATATAGTCCGTCGTCATGATGGTGCGCTCGGTCACGTCGAGGCCAACGATCGCGACGGGCCACTGCGCGCCGAAGACGATATCGGCTGCATGAGGATCGCCCAGCATGTTCGCTTCGGCGGCCGGCGATACATTGCCGTTGATGCCGTTCGTGCCGAACGCGCCGCCCATCACGACCACCTGTTTGACGAGAGAAGCGATCTCGGGATCTTCGCCGAGCGCAAGCGCAAGGTTGGTCAGCGGGCCGACGGCCAGCAGCGTCACTTCATGCGGCAGCGCGCGCACGGTATCGATGATGAAACGATGCGCCGGACGAGGATCGGGCACGCTTCGATCATTCGAACTGAATCCGGTATTGCCCAGGCCGTCGCTGCCATGAATCCAGTCGATAGGCGCAGGCACCGCACGCCGCAAAGGCTCAGCCGCACCGCGCGCAACGGGCGTGCCGGGCGCGAAACGCCCCGCCAAGTAAAGCGCATTGCGTGTGGTGATTTCGATCGTCGAATTGCCGAACACGCTCGTCACGCCGAGCAGTTCGATTTGCGGATGCAGCGCCTGAAAGACGAGCGCCAACGCGTCGTCGACGCCGGGATCCGTATCGTAGATGACTTTATGCATATTCAAAGATAGAAGGGACCGGGCAGTTGCTCGCGGCCCGTTCCAGCAATTGCTCCAACGTCATGGACACCCTTTCTTCATGCGATCAGATGCCGAACGAAAAACGCTTGGGCGAATTCGGTTCGGCTGTCGTCCCGGTGGGCGTGAGTTGCGCTGGCCGCTGACTTTACGCGGGCTTATTGCTCGATCAGGAATTTCTCGCGCCGCTTGCCGAGCCACGCCGGGGCTCGGCCGCGCCCCGTCCACGTCTTGCCGGTCTTGGGATCGCGGTACTTCGGGGGCAAACCGCCCGATCCGCCCGTCTTGCGCGATGCAGTGCGCTTGCTGGAAGAAAATCCGAGCTCTTCGGCCGTAATGCCGTATTCCGCGATCTGCGCCTTGATGTGATCGATGGCGCTGGCCAGCTCCTTTCCGCGCGCGGCTTCCATTTGAGCTTGAACTTTTGCAAGCTGCTCGGTCAACTGCCGGTATGTTGCCATAGACATTCGCCTCCTGGTTGATAAGACTTGATTGATTGGGTGACGGTCACAGCGTTCAGACTGCCTTTTCGCGCAAAAGTGCAATCGCTGAAGCTGCTATCGCAAAAGGCACGAGCAAGCTATGGACCTCGGCGATCTTCGGCCGCTGCGTGATACACGCCTGCCACGGCTAATGCCTGCAACTCATTTGGCCTTGCAAGCAAACAATAACTTATTGACGCCGCCTTGGCTCGATTGATCGATGACGTCGATATCGCTCTGGCAGATGCCGCGTGCATGATCCATGCAGTTCGCCCAAGGACCGGCGGCCGAACATTGGACGGCTGTCGTGGGACGCCCGTCGCGCGTGAAGAGCGGAGCGCTGCCGCCGCACCCTGTCAGCATGACTGCACCCAGCGACGCAGCAGTCATCGCGCGCGCCAACGCTCTAGCGGGCAATTGAAACCAAGACGTGCATTGCATTGAACGAGCTCCTTTGGCCTGACGTTCTTTTTCGAATGGCCGGAGTATGCCATGGCATAACGCCGATGCGATCGGGTAAATGTCTCGTTATGAGACCCATCGCCCTACTTTCTTCAAACTGCGATCCCGAGCGCCGCGATCTTTTTATAAAGCGTGGCGCGTCCCATTCCGATCCGAGCGGCGGCTTCGGCCACCCGGCCGCCTGTTGCGCGGAGCGCATCGCTCAAGAAACGCCGTTCGAAATCGGCCATCGCTTGGGCATAGGAATCGACGGCGCATGCCGGTGCGCCCGCGGAATCGAGCCCGTCCGCGGCGGCGGCGAATGCCGCCGCCGGCAACGACGCTGCGCCGATAAAGGGTGCAAGCGTGCGCGCGTCGATCCGCTCCGAGTCGGACAGCATGACCGCGCGCTCGAGCGTATTGCGCAACTCGCGCACATTGCCGGGCCAATCGTGCGCCGCCAACAGGCGCAATGCGTCGTCTTGCAATTCGAAGTGTCGGCCATGCCCGCCTCGGCCCGGTGTGGAAAGATCCTCCAGGACCGCGTAGGCCAACGCCTCGATGTCCGAGCGGCGCGCCCGCAACGGAGGCGCGTGAATCGTCAGAACGTTGAGCCGATAAAACAAATCGGCGCGAAAGCGGCCGGCGGCGACGAGCGCAGGCAGGTCGGCCGATGTGGCCGCCACGATGCGCACGTCGGTGCGTACGATACGGTTCGAGCCGAGCGGCTCGAACTCCTGGTCCTGCAACACGCGCAGCAATTTGCCTTGCAACGGCAAGGGCATATCGCCGATCTCGTCCAGAAACAACGTGCCCCCGTTGGCCAGCTCGAACTTGCCCACTCGACCGCGCCGTTCGACGCCGGTGTAGGCGCCGGGCGCCGCCCCGAAGAACTCGACTTCGAGCAACGTATCGGGAATCGCGGCCACGTTGACCGTGACGAGCGGGCCTTTCGCACGCACTGACGTGCCATGAATCGCATGGGCCAATAACTCTTTGCCCGTGCCCGTTTCGCCCAGCAGCAGCACGGGCGAATCGACGTACGAAGCGCGGCGCGCCTGGCGTTTGACTTCGAGACTCGCCGCGCTCGTGCCGACGAAGCTCGCCAGCGTGTACTTGGCGCGCCTCGCCTGCGCGAGCGATTGGCGCGCCGCGATCAGCTCTTCTTGCACGCGCGAATAGTGGGAGAACAACGGCGTCAGCGACTTCATTTCATCGAACAACGCAAAGCCGACCGCCCCCACCGTCCTGCCGGCCTCGTCTTTGAGCGGCAAGCGCGTCACGACGAGCGGCTCGCGCCCGTTCTCGAGCACATCGAGCAGGATCGGCTTGCCCGTTTGCACGACTTCGCGCATCAGGCTGTTCGGGATGACCGATTCGCAATCGAGGCCGATCGCCTGCTGGCTATCGGTGAAGCCGAACCGCGCAGCGTAACGCTCGTTGATCCAAACGATGCGGGCATCGGCATCGACGATCAGCGTGCCTTCGCTGACGTTTTCGAAGGTGCGAAACAGCGAATCCATGGCGCGCCGCAGGATCGCGTTGTAATCGGCCGGCACGCCGATGAGGTCCGTCATCATCCCAAGTCCTAGTGGCCCTAGTGGCGCAGTGCGCGGCGCGCGCGTTCGTCGCCGGTACGCGGCATTGCGTTGGCGCGGCATCCCGCCGCGCCCATTCTCGAATCGGAGACAGCATATCTCAGAATAGAGACAACGCCAAATCGCCTATTCCCAATGACTTTCCGGAATTTCTCCATGGTTCTCCCACCCATATCGTCTCTATTTAGAGAAACCAATGCACATATAGAACCGGTTTCGCGCGCAAATGCGAGAACATCCCACGCCGCGCGCGCGGCGAGCGGCAATGGCACGAAACCTGCAATGCCGGCTGCCTGCGCTTTTTCGGCGCTCGCTAGCACCCACAATCACAACTTGGAGACTCGATGTCGTTCGTCATCGTTCTTGCCGCATTGGCGTTCTTGATGTTCGCCGCCTACCGCGGCTACAGCGTCATTCTGTTTGCACCGATCGCCGCCCTCGCGGCGGTGCTGCTGACCGACCCCAGCGCGGTCGCCCCCGTGTTCACCGGCATCTTCATGGAGAAGATGGTCGGCTTCGTCAAACTGTATTTCCCCGTCTTCCTGCTCGGCGCCGTCTTCGGCAAGGTGATCGAGCTCGCCGGCTTCTCCGAAGCGATCGTGGCGGCGGCCATTCGCTACATCGGCCGAGGCCGCGCCAATGCGGTCATCGTCGCGGTCTGCGCGCTACTGACGTATGGCGGCGTGTCGTTGTTCGTCGTCGTGTTCGCGGTCTATCCGTTCGCGGCCGAGCTTTACCGTCAAAGCGGCATACCGAAGCGCCTCATGCCGGGTGCGATCGCCCTGGGCGCGTTCTCGTTCACGATGGATTCGCTGCCCGGCACGCCGCAAATCCAGAACATCATTCCGAGCGCCTTCTTTAAAACGACAGGATGGGCGGCGCCCGGGCTCGGCACGATCGGCTCGCTGTTCATCCTCGCCGTGGGCCTCACGTACTTGGAGTGGCGTCGCCGCTCGGCCCTCGCCAAAGGCGAAGGGTATGGCGACTCGCTCGTGAACGAACCCGAACATATGGGCACGGCAACGCTGCCTCACCCGCTGCTCGCCATTGCGCCGCTCGTGCTCGTGGGCGTCGCGAACTTCGCGTTGACCAAGCTGATTCCGCAGTGGTACGGCGCGGGCACCTATACCGTGCCGCCCGAGGTGTTGCCCGGCGTGCATACGCCGCTATCGGCGACGGTCAAAACGGTCGTCGCCGTCTGGTCGGTCGAAGGCGCGCTGATCGCCGGTATCGTCCTAGTCGTGCTCACCGCGTTCAACCGCGTGCGCGAGCGCTTCGCGACCGGCACCAAGAGCGCCGTCGCCGGCGCACTGCTCGCTTCGATGAACACCGCTTCGGAATATGGCTTCGGCGGCGTGATTGCAGCGTTGCCCGGCTTCGTCGTCGTAGGCGGCGCGTTGAAGTCGATTCCCAATCCGCTCGTGAACGCCGCCGTCTCGGTCAGTTCGCTCGCGGGCATCACGGGGTCGGCCTCGGGCGGCATGAGCATTGCGCTCGCCGCCATGTCCGACTGGTTCATCAAGAATGCCGAAGCGGCGCACATTCCGCTGGAAGTGCTGCATCGCGTCGTCGCGATGGCCAGCGGCGGCATGGATACCTTGCCGCACAACGGGGCGGTCATCACGTTGCTTGCCGTGACGGGGCTCACGCACAAGGAGTCCTATCGCGACATCTTCGCCGTGACGCTGATCAAGACGCTGGCCGTCTTTTTCGTCATCGCCGTGTATTACGCAACGGGAATCGTTTGAGCCACTGCGAATGACGCCGGGCCGCCGCCGGTGAATGCCGAGCAGCGCACCGAATCGCATCGCCTTACGATCCACCGACACACGCCACTTGCCGTAGCATAGACAGCCGACTTCATTGCATTTCCGATGGGAGGAATCGATGTCTACTACGCAGAGCAAGCTGTTTTTCATTACAGGCGTGAGCACGGGCTTCGGGCGCGCATTGGCGCAGGTGGCGCTCGCCGACGGGCATCGCGTGGTCGGTACGCTGCGCGACCAGACGGCGCTCGGCGAGTTCGAATTGCTCGGTCCCGGCCGAGCGATCGGTAAATTGCTCGACGTGACCCACACCGACGCCATTGCCGATGTCATCGCCGATATCGAGGGCAAGGTCGGCCCCATCGACGTGCTCGTCAATAACGCCGGATACGGGTACGAGAGCCTGCTCGAAGAGTCGACGCTCGACGAATGGCGCAAGCAATTCGACGTCAACGTCTTCGGCGCCGTCGCCATGATGCAGGCCGTGCTGCCGTACATGCGCCGCCGCAAGCGCGGTCACATCATCAACATCACGTCGATGGGCGGCTATATCACAGGGCCCGGCATCGGCGCCTACAACGGCACGAAGTTTGCACTCGAAGGCATTTCGGAAAGCCTATCGAAGGAAGTGAAGGATTTCGGCATCAAGGTCACGGCCGTGGCGCCCGGGGCGTTCCGCACGGATTGGGCCGGGCGTTCGATGGTGCGCGCTCAGCGCTCGATTCCCGACTACGACGCCGTCTTCAATCACCTGCGCGAACGGCGCCAAGCGACCAGCGGCAAGCAACCCGGCGATCCGGCAAAAGCCGCTCGAGCCATCCTAGAGATCGTCGCCGCCAGCGAGCCGCCCGTGCATCTGTTGCTGGGTCCCGATGCGGTCAGGCTCGTCAACGAGAAGCTCGACGCGCTGCGTGCGGAACTGAAAGCGTGGGAGTCGTTATCGAAATCGACCGATTTCTCGTGATCGACACGAACGCTCGTTCGGCATTCATCGCACTTCGGCCGACGTGCTACCGACGAATGCCGAACACGCCGTGCCACAGCGAGCTGAAGAGCCGGGCATGCGCAGCTTTCTCCGTTTGCTCGGCCGCGTCCGCCCTGCTTGACGCAAAGCGCACCCGCAAGCACTGAACCCAAGCAGTCGCACCCGGCTTAGCGCGCCCGATAAGCCGAGTGCGCTTTTCAGCAATAAATAAAACGAGCGTCTTACCGATTCTCATCCAGGGGGGTTGATTTCAGCGACCGCTTCGATTTGAATGACGAGGCTTCGAGAACATTCCGCGCATTGAGAGCGTGCGCGGTAACCCGAATCCAGCCAGGCACAGCGAATCTTCGTTCTTCTTAAAGTCGTTTTTCGAGAAGGAAGCTTCGTCCCTTGCCGGGTTCGCCGCGAAAACACAAACTTTTACTATAGAAGCGGGCCTCTAAATGAGCGAAAAAAAGAAAGCCTTGATTGAAACCGCAACTCGTCTATTCGCGCAGTTCGGTTTTCACGCCGTCGGCATCGATCGCATCATCGCCGAATCGCGCGTCGCCAAGATGACGATGTACAAGCATTTTCCGTCCAAGAGCCGCCTGGTCGTCGAGGTATTGAACGAGCAAGGGGCCACGCTCGCGGCCCGCATCGCCGCCGCCGTCGCCGCGCATACCGATCCATTGGACAAACTGCACGCCATCTTCCAATGGCACGACGCGTGGTTCCGCTCCGATACGTTTACGGGCAGCATGCTCGTCCATGCGGCCGCGGAATTTCATGCCGAAGAGAACGAAATCCTCGCCACGTCGCAAGCCCAGCGCGGCGCGTTCGTGCATTCGCTGCAACGCATCCTCGACGAGCGCTTCGATGGCGAAACGGCGGCGCGGCTCGCGCGGCGCTGCGCGCTCTTGATCGACGGCGCGACGCTCGCCCGTCAGTTGAGCGGCCGCGTCGATGCGGCGCGAGACGCGTGGGAAATCGCCCACGCCCTGCTCGAAAACGAGCGCATGCACGTCGCATAACGACGAAATCTGCCGGCGGCCCCTGCGCCGTCGGCGCCCAAGTGCGGAAATCCGGGAGCGTCAACCCCCAAACGCCCCGGTGTGGCGCTTTGTGTTCGCGTACTTTTAAAAGGCGCTGAAGCGGGCGCACTTCGCGATACACTCATCGGCATGAAATGGGCAGGAGGCGCGCAACCCTGTCGCAGCAGCGCTATGCGCGGCCGACGACATACGTAAGCCTCTGTAAGCCCGTACAATCGCTTCACCACGACTCGAGGAACGTTCGATGCGCACCACCGGCTCTTCCGGGGCAATGGCCCTGCTCACCGAGATCCACGACACGGGCGGACACGTCGTCCGCACTTTGCGGCTTGAAGCGACAGACGACGGAAAGAGTATTCATCTGATCGAAATCGACGAGCGCAAGCCCGGCATTCATCGCGAAGTCCGCTATGAGATCACCCCGGCCGAACTCATCGCGGCAATTCGCGCGCATGGGGCGGAATTACCGGGCGAGCAGCACGTCCGTTGAATTTTCGGAAAAGACTTACCGAAACCAGCTCATACGAATCCAGCGCTTCGGCTCCGCGCCTTCATCGTTTGCGAATCTGAACGCCTGCGGCGGCCTTAGCGACTCGTCGCGGGTCGCATGCCGCCCTTCCACGCAATTCCACCTTAAAACACCCGCATCGGCAGCGTCACCAAAAGCCGATATACCTGGTTCGTGCTATCCGAGTAATATGCCGAGCCGACATGCCATTGCGCAATGAGCGTCACCTTAGCGTGCTTGAGCGGCCCGCTTTGCACGACATAGGTGGGAATGAAGCCGAATTCGTGGTGGCGCCCATGCACCGGTTGGCCGTTCTTGAAGTAAAGCGCCGTATAGGAGGGGCCATTCGCCCCAGCGCGCCCCGCCATGGCAGACGCGTCGGCGCCCCACCCTTGCTGCGCCCAGATCATCGCCAAAAACCCCGGCAATCCCGCGTATTTACCGTCGAACGTGTAGCGCAACTGCAGCGATTGCTCGTGCGGCGCGTTGTAATCGACGTCCATCGAATTGACGAGATAAACACCGGCCGTCTCGTCGATGTAGTCGAAGAACTGATCGCCGAGGATCTTTTGATAACCGAGCAGCAATGCATGCGGCCCGTGCTGCGCGGACGCAGAAACACTGTAGGCCGTGCCATTCAACGGCCCTTGCAACGCGGCGCCGGTATCGCGCGTCGCATATAGATTCGCGAAGCCGGTCACTTTGAGCCTATCGGGCGTTCCGATGCCGTGTTGCAGCGACGCGTAATATTGCCGCCATACGTCGTCGGCCTGATCGGCATAAAGCGATGCGGAACCGTTCGGAGCGTAGTCCCACGTCGCGCCCGCATAGGTCACGCGCCTGACCGTCACTCCACCGTAAGTCGTACGCAAGTCGGTCAAATTCGATTGCCCACGCGCAACGACCTTCGTGAAACTGCCGCCCTGCACGGCCAGCCCGTCGATTTCGCGGCTGAGCAGCGACGCACCCAAGAAAGTGGGCGGTAACGCGCGGTTGTCGTGCGGATCCAAGAACGGATTCGAGACGTCCTGCAGCCCATACTTCAATAAGGAGTCCGAAATACGGGCTTTCACCGCATACATGCCCGGATAAGCCCACGCGAGACGATTGGCGCCATCGCCGTGCCGTCCCAGATAGACCATGTTGTGCGCGCCGCGGCCGCCGTCGAGCTTGAATGCACCGAACAGCGCCGCATCGATACCGAAACCGATCGGGCCTTCGGTGAAACCCGATTCGAATTTCGTTTGCAAGCCCTCGACCCAGGCATGACGACGGCCCGAGCCATCGGCATGGAAGTAATCGGTGTAATTGCGCCATTCGAGATCGAGGCGGCTGTCGGTAACGAATCCCTTGCTGTTCGTTTGACTCGAGCGCGGCGACGGCGGCTTTTGGGTCAACGCCGATTCCGTGCTGACCACGGCATTCGGCGTGGTGGCTTCCTGCGCGAGATGCGATGGCCGCTTTGCGGATGGATCGTGCGCACCACCGCCGCGTTCGGGCGGCGGCACTGAAAGGGGTGGCGGCTCCATCGCAGGCCGCTGCACGGACGAAGGTGCGGCAAGCGGCGCGAGCATCGGCGCTTCGTCGGCGCGTACATCTGCGATCCCGATGCGTTGGCACGCGAGGGCGAATGCGATCAACGCCCCCGCTAGACGATGCGTGGCATTCATAGTGGCGACGAGAGGGTTGAAAAACGGCAAGACAAAATGCGATCGAGCATTGCAGTCGGCATCAGACCACGCGCCCGTTTTCGTGTGCAGCTATCAACCCTGTGGGGCGCTCACTGGTGCATACCCGAAGTGACGCTCGCAGCCGGCGCTAGGAGAATCGCGCGCTGCGTGCACGGTTGCGGCGCAGCGGAGTAAGCTCGCGCAAGCGCGTCCGGCATGCGGCGCACTACCGTGCGCGATCGAGCAACGGCGTTCCAGCACCGCACGCACAACGTGCGAACCTAATTCGACCTACCCGGGAGAACTTTTAGATGAATTCGTCGGTTTCGCAAACGCGGTCGTTCACCACTGTCTTCTTGATCGAAATGTGGGAGCGCTTCGGCTATTACGGCATGGGCGCATTGCTCGTGCTTTATATGGTGGAGCGGCTCGGCTTCGGCGATGCGCGCGCCAATCTCACGTGGGGTGCATTCACGGCGCTCGTCTACGCCGCGCCATCGATCGGCGGATGGATCGGCGACAAGGTGCTCGGCTCTCGGCGCACGATGCTGTTCGGCGCGATCGTCCTTTCTTTCGGCTACGGCATGCTCGCACTGCCGAACGATCATCTGTCGTTCCTTTACGCTTCGCTCGGCGTCATCGTGGTGGGCAACGGCCTATTCAAAGCGAACTCGGCCAACCTCGTGCGCCGCATTTACGAGGGCGACGACGCGCGCATCGACAGCGCATTTACGATCTACTACATGGCCGTCAACGTCGGCTCGACCCTATCGATTCTCGCCACGCCCTGGATCAAAGATCGTTGGGGCTGGCGCACGGCCTTTGCCGTCTGTTGCGCCGGCATGCTGCTTGGCGTGGTGAACTTTCTCGCGCGCTATCGTTCGCTGTCCCACGTCGGATCGGCGCCCGATAGTCAGCCCATCGTATGGCGGCGCGTAGCGGCTGTCGCGCTCGGCGCCGTCGTGCTCGGCACGGCAACTTCGTTCGTGCTCGGCGACAAGACGCTTGCCGTCGCCTGCGTCTACGTGGCCGGCGTGATCATCCTTGCGCTGTTCGCGTACATGATCGTCAAATGCGATCGGTCGGAGCGCGCCGGACTCCTCGCCGCGCTCATTCTCGTCATGCAGTCGATCCTATTTTTCATCTTCTATCAGCAGCAAATGACCTCGCTGACATTGTTCGCCCTGCGCAATGTCGAGCCGGCCTTCTCGCTGTTCGGCGTGCATCTGTTCTCGTGGAGCGCCGCCCAATTTCAAGCGCTCAATCCGATCTGGATCATGCTGCTCAGCCCGGTGCTGGCGTCGACGTACACGCGGCTAGCGAAGGGGCGCGGCGATATCAGCATAGCGGCCAAGTTCGCCTTGGGCTACGTGGCCGTTGCCATCGGCTTCGTGATTTACGCGTTTAGCGGCCGCTATGCGGTGGATGGGCGCGTGTCGTCGTGGTTCATGGTCTGGGGCTACGGCTTGAACTCGCTCGGCGAATTGCTCGTGAGCGGCCTCGGCCTGGCGATGATCGCGCGCTACATCCCCGCGCGCATGAGCGGGTTCATGATGGGCGCGTACTTCCTTGCGACGGGCATCTCGCAGTATCTGGGCAGCGTTGTGGCCAACCTTGCGCAGGTGCGGTCGAACGATTTGCCCGCCGTGCAGTCGCTGCCGCTTTATACGAATCTATTCGCTAAGCTGGGGTGGCTGGCAGCCGCGGGCGTCGTGATGTCGCTCGTGCTGTTGCCGCTCATGCGCAAGCTGTCGGATCAACATCGTCGCGCATCCGATGACGCGTTGGCAGCGTCGCATAGCATGGCGGCGGAATGAGGTCGGGACGCGGGGCAACGGAACAAAGCTGACGTTCGAACCGCCGCGCATCGAATCATCACTCCCGCCACCCATCGACCAAAGGAGCCGCTATGACCGGCGCATCCCGCACTCGCAAACACCACAACGCGGCCGGCCGAATTCGCATCGGTATCGGCGGCTGGACCTATGAACCTTGGCGTGGCCCGTTCTATCCGGCCGAGCTCACGCAAAAACGCGAACTCGAATACGCGAGCCGCAAGCTGACATCGATCGAAATCAACGGCACTGATTTTGATTGGCTTCCGACAGCTTCCAACGGTTTCCGGTCTCTCCTGTTTTGTCCAACATTTCAATTACTTATGTTCCTACACAGTCTTTTTTATACCGATAACATCCGCTTGAATACGGGTAGCTAGTTGGGTAGCCTCGAGCGTGTGTGGGTAGCTATAATAAGCTAACACTCCACAGGAGCTATGGCATGCCCAAACAGCTTCACGTTCTGGACGATATCCAACTCCGCGCCTGGATAAGCAGAGGCGAGCCGGTTGCCAAATCGGACGGTGACGGCCTCACCTTTACGCTGTCAAAGACCGGAACCGCGAGCTGGATTCTTCGCTACCGGCTCGGCGGCAACATCCGGCGCGAGTTGACGCTTGGCAACTACCCGGACATGTCCCTCGCCGCGGCACGCAGACTCGCTCGGCAGCACAGGGTCAAGATCGACGGCGGTGGCGACCCAGCGCGCGAGAAACGCATCAAGAAGGCGCGAGCTGCCGCCGACTGGACTGTCAACCTGCTGATCGACGACTACCAAGAAAAGATCATGCCCTCGCTGGCCGCGGGGAGCGCGGCCGCTCGCAAGCGACACTTCAAGAAGTGCATCCGCCCCACCCTTGGCGCCCTGTCCGTGTCCGCCGTGACTGCCGCGGATATCGTGCTCATGATCGAACGCGTCCGCAGCTGGTCGATGGCGGAACAGATTCTGTGCTCGGCGTCGCGCCTCTTTCATCACGCGGTCGGCCGACGCCTCATCAACGCGAACCCCTGTGCTGGCATTTCGCTTGACGCCATCAAGGGAGCCAAGCCTCCTCCGAGAAAACGCGTGATGCTAACAGCCGAGGAACTGCACGATATCTTGTCCAAGATAGATCATGCCGCAGGTCGAAAGTACGGTTTGATGTTTCGCTGCCTGCTCGGGACGTGCGTCCGGACCGCCGAGCTGGTTAAGTCGAAAAAGGACGACTTTGACCTCGACAAAGGGACGTGGTGGGTCGCACCGGAAAACGTCAAGACGCGCCACGGAATGCTTATCCCTCTCGGTCCGGACCTGATCGAATGGATTCAAGAGTTGATGGATATGTCGGGGGACTCGGAATACCTCCTGCCAGGGATGTACACGCGCGAGGGGAGTCATATGGGCGTGACCACCCTGTGGGACGTCGTGTCGGGGCTTCAAGACGATCACGTGTTCGACGCCCGCTACTTCACACCACACGACACCCGCAGCACCGCGAAAGGCCACATGCGCAATCTCGGGGTGTCGAACGAGATCAGCGAACTGGCTTTGAACCACAAACGCAGGGGCATCGAAGGGATCTATGACGTGCGCGAAGAGGTACCGGAACTGCGCGTGGCGCTGCAGTTGTGGTCCGACTTTCTAGTGCGTTGCGAGCGAGGGATAACGAACGTCGCGCCGATCACTTCGGCGGGAGCGTGAAATGCTTCCTGCGTCAGCAACGGTAATGGAACTCAAGCATCAATCGTCTAATGCTCGCGCTCATTAAGCAGCTCCTGCTGCGCGATTACGAGCCCTTCGCCACACCGGATGCGTCACTGCGGCGCATGGGCGATTGCTGCGGTAATGGGGACTTGCGCAGTGCCAATGGCCCCCCCTCCACAGATTCGTGAGACGGGGCGGGGTCGGCTAGGAACAGCCCCACCACCGCACTTCGGCGACTTCAGTCCGATTTCGTCCCGCTGACTTCGCCCGGTATAACGCGGCGTCGGCCGCTCTCGCGAGGTCGTCGGGAAGACGGGTCTCGTGTGCAACGGTCGAGGCGCACCCGGCGCTGATTGTGACGTGCCCCGCGGGCGCCGGTGTTTCGAGGTTAAGACCTCGCACCGCTTGGCGCGCCCGCTCTGCGATTTCTGATGCGCCAAGCAAATCGGTCTCCGGTAGGACGATCGCAAATTCTTCTCCTCCGTAGCGGGCCACAAAGTCTCCCGGGCGCAAGAGCACCTCTGCGAGCGCGCGTGCCACAGCGGTCAAGCACCTGTCGCCCTTTAGATGCCCGAAGGTATCGTTGTATTGCTTGAAATGGTCGACATCCACGATGACGAGCGAGAGTGGCTGAGCCGCACGCTTCGCACGATCGAATTCCTTCGGAAACTGCGCTTCGAAAAAGAGGCGGTTGTAGACGCCCGTCAATGCGTCGCGGACCGCCGCATGTAACAACGAGGCATGCGCGTCAAACAGCCGCCGGTAGAGCAGACAGACTTCCCAGACGAGCAAGCCAACGACGACTCCCGGCGCGAGCATGCTAAAAATCCGGGCGATGTACCAACCCTCGCTGAATCGCGCCATGCTCATGAAATTCAACGTCGTGTCGACGAAGCATGACAGCATCGCGATCATCAGCCATTGATCGAGCAGCACACGCAGCCGCCCTGACATTACTACGACCAGCAGCGCTGTGACATTCAGCGCCCAAGTGACCAGCGCGGCTGGATCTAGCGCAAATGCTTGATTTCTTTCCAACGGATGAAAGGCGGGTGGCAAGCCGCCATACAGTGCGAACAGGCAAAGGCCGGCGCATAGAACGATCGGCCCACCGATGAGCGACCAAGTCCACGGACCGACATCGGACGCACTCACCGGCGTGTGTCCAAACATTGCACGGATCAATGCGGAGATGATGACGAACAGCGGAAACCCGCCGTGCCAGAAAATCCAGATCCACGCAGATGTGTACGGGCCCGCGCCAAAAAGCCCCGTGGAAGTGAAGATGCCCGGAAACGTTAGCAACTGGACCGCCACTGCCAGCGCGCTAAAAGCGTACGCTCCGCCCAATGCGCCCAGCATCGGTTGCCGCGTGGCAACAAACTGCGCAGCCAGCAAGAACGCAGCGATCACCGCGGTGGTAAAGACCGTCAGCGCACACATCGGCATGAAGGGGCCGACAGCGCGAAGCGGTTCGGCGGCACGGGGCGCTGCAATGGCAAAGACGAGAAGAATTAGCAGTGCGGTGAGCCCCACAACAACCGTTTGCGTGCGCGAGGCGCGCTGCGTAAGGAAGCTATCCATGCATACTCACCCGCGTTCGTTATTGAGGGTACGCGGTTCGCTGCGTCGCCCCTGACTTCGTCCGTCCACAAGTCCATGCCCCCTTCCGGCAGGTGTCCCCTACTAACGTCGGAGAGAGGCCGGCGGCGCCGCATCGCATCGTGACCGCCTTGACCGCCTTGACCGCCTTGACCGCCTTGACCGCCTTGACCGCCTTGACCGCCTTGACCGCCTTGACCGCCTTGACCGCCTTGACCGCCCCGAGGATTGCATCACGATCAGACCCAGAAAAGCACAAATCCGCGATCTCGCGAGTCGAGACACTCGCGACCAGCGCCGACAGTTTGCTCGGCTTGAACCAACGGCACTTCGAGATTTCGTTGCTCGGCGCCGGCATCGCCCGGTCATCGAACTCGACGAAATAGACAAAATGACGTTTGGTCAGGCGGCCGAACTCAAACAGGAAAGTGGGTTGTCGTTCGACCAACGACCCGTCCTCCTGTGGCTCACGCCGGACAGCATCAAGCGGCGACTGAGCCCGGCGTATGATTCCACGCGGTAACCACCATCGCGGCCGGTCTCGCGCGTCCAGCAGAAACTTGCCTTTCCGCAAGCAGATAGCGGTCGCTCGATATTTTACGTTCCCCGTGCACGTGTCTTCCTCAGATGCCCGCTCGCCCGCTTCAGGCGTTGGCGGCTTAGCTAGAATATTCCATGTGCGCACGCCAGTTCGCACTTAAACGCATCGGGGCAGCCCTTTGATGTAGACGACGCTGCGATGCAGGGATTGCGGTCACGCCGGTGCCTGCTCTGCGGCGCCGATGCCTGCGCCTGCGCTAAACAGCTGATATCCAAGCAACCGTTCTGCGGTCTCAATTCCGCTTTGAAGATCGCCCATCGTTACGATCTGTCCCAGATCGACGTCGAGTGAGGCAAGTGAGCGAGCGACCTGTGACGACAGGCCCGTCAGGATGACTGTCGCGCCCATTAAACGCGCAGCGCTGGCTGAGCCGATCAGCCGGCCTGCGATGGTCGAATCGACATCGGCCACCCCAGTCACATCCATAACTACTGCACGCGCTCGGTTTGTGCCAATAGACCTGAGTAGCGTGTCCGTCAACTGGCGAGCTCGCTCGGCGTTTAGCGCGCCGACGATGGGAAGGAGCAAAAGGCCCTCGCGTAGCTGAAGCACCGGCGTTGATAGCCGACGAATGTCCGTTTCGCGCTCCTGCAGTTCTTGCTTTTGTCGCGCGAGCTCGGCGTTCGCAGCGCGCAATCGGTTGATCACGTTTTCGCTGTCTCTGACGATTCTGTCTAGCTCCCGTCCCTTGAGCTGGGCCTGCACAAGCCCGGTGACATCTTCGACTCGATGAATAATCCAGCGCACCCGGCCGGCCGAATCCAATACCGGCGTATTGAGTGGACTCCAGTACCGTTCCTCGAAGCCCCCCCCTTCCGAAACGGGGCGGCGAACGTCGTACTTCTGCACCGGCATGGCGTCGGCACGCCGAAGTTCGAGCACACGCTCCAAGGAAGCTCTGAGATTGCTTACGCCACTCGCGCCAGGCTCGTCGGGGTTATCAGGAAAGACGTCAAAAAGGCCGCGGCCGACGATGTACTCTCGCACAGTCATCGTCGCCGCTGCATAGGCATCGTTGACGGCGACAATGGTCAGGTCCGGCGCCAACACAAGGTACAGGCCCGGCGTGTTCTCGAAGATGGCGCGAAAATCCAGCGCGGTGTGCGATTCTGATTGCATCTTTGCCTCATAGGCGTGAAGGCGCGGTTGAAACGCAGTCAGGTTGGACGACCCAGATCGATAAATTGTTGTTCACGTTCGTGCGATCCGCAAGTACAGTCGCGGAGCGCCAGCGGGCGGTCAAATGACGGTTGCCGAATGAATCAACCGCACCGGCGCCGGGAGAAGCAGCACTAGGTTCGGGGGGAGCCCTGCACTGCCTCGTCGATGACGGCTCGGACCGCACTTAACAGATCGTCAGTCGAGACCGGCTTGTAGAGCACCGCGCACGCCGAACCGCGTTGCACAGGCGAGAGCAGAGGCAAAGCGGCGAGGATCATTACCGGAACGTCCCGCGTCGAGGGGTCTTCCTTAAGAAGCCCGCAAAATTCGGCGCAGTCGATGCCTGGCCCCGACGCTTCGGTGATGATCAGGTCGGGTCGTTCGCGCTGGACCCATTCAAGTGCGACTCGGTCATCTTGTGCCGTTAAGACTCTGTAATGCTGCGTTTCCAACATATGCTGCAGGACATCCAGTACGCCCGGGTCGTCGTCGACTAACAGAACCTTAAGCATTTGACGTCCTCCCGGTAGCAGATAAGGATAAGATACCAGTTGCGCTAGGCGCCGATGGGGTCCGGTCCGTTTCGGCGGAATGAAGGCTGCGCTGCTTCGATGCGCAGATTGGCACGGGGCAATGGACGCGTTGCCATATGCGCCCGGCGGGAGCACGTCAACGGTTCACGACATACACTGGTTTCGCGGTCATCAGCAGAAGAAATTGGCCGATCAGGGCCAAGACCATTAGCGGCAACCAAACCCAGGCCAAGACCGAAAACAGCCCAAGTTGAGCAACCGATCCGCCGATGCCATAGACCGCATCGGTACGCCGGATGTTCACATAGATCATCCAACAGGCCATCAAGGTGCCCAGAATCATCAGCACGAGGCCATTTAGCGTGTCCCCATGGCTCTGGATCGACGAATGTCGCCATATGTTGCCTACGGCGATTAGGCCCAGCGCAGCGGCTGTGAGATAGAAAGCCTTCTTCGTGAAGAACGCGTGACCAAACTTTTCCGCACAGTGCTGATTGAACATTGTGATACCAAGAACGAGTGCCGCGATGACAGCGACGACTGCAAGCAGTTTAATAACCAACATATAGCCTCTCCTGAATATGGTTGCCGGACCAGCCGGCAAATGTAGCGCCGGTTTTACGTAGCCACGTCCGCTGATCGAGCCACGTAAGCCGATTACGTGCCTGGTTGCAAGCCCGGCGCACGACGGCGCACGCGATTGAGCTTACGTATCTTCCGGCTCTTGAACGCCGTACACGACGAGCACATGCGGAGGTTCTGGCGCGTTTAGACGCGAGAAAAATCCGCCGACGTAACGAGGGTGAGGCACGAACGACAACGGCGGCTCACTCGTACACAGACTCGGGTCCAGAAGCCTGCCGTCCGCGTCGCGAACGAGCGAATACGCACAGAACTGCGATACCGTCGACAATGCTGGAAGCAAGCCAACCGCGCACGACTAGCGTTCCCGGGTGCGTGCTTAGCCACGCGTCGACCAGCATCGTGACAATTCGGCTTCGGAGGCATGGCGGCTCGAACATAGCGAGTCGGCGGGGCTCGGCGCGCCGCAGGTAGGGCGCTGACCAATGCATCAGCAAGCGTCTCGAAACCGGCGGGGGAAGTACTGATACAAAGTCTCGGTGAAATCATACTGAGCATCCTGAATTTGCCGTCTTTGTCGTCTGGATCGATCCGGCGCCACACGGTGGACGCCATTTCACTGCGCTTTACGTTGCCTTATTCGCTTGACTGCACCAAATATGAACCAAGCAAGCGCAAACGACAGAACGAACGACACGATCAACAACGTGTTGACCACTACATCGCCTTCGCCCTCGACGCCGACCACACCAAAGAAGTTGAGCAGCGGATCGAATGCATCCCATCCATGACCGTACGCCATCCAGCGCCCGAACCAAGGGTTGCGGCCGATCGCGATGGCTATTGGAAACGCAAGAACGAGCGCCGCGATCAGGGAGACAAGCAATCGTTTCATTGGACTACCACCTTTCCGTAATAGAAAAGCTCCGTACCCGGAATTTTCTCGGTCTTCTGCGAGTGCAGGAAGGCCCGCAGTTGTTCGAACTGCGTCGGATGCGTGAGCGTGATGCAACCGTCGCTTTCGCCAAAGCGACCGACCGGGTGAATACGGAAGTTCCCGCGAAGTACCCCTTTTACGTTCATGTAATCGCCGATCGGCGGGCTCGTGCTGTAGAGCGAAAACCACTCGCGCCGATGCGTGTTTGTAATGATGTCGTGAATCGCGTCCTCGACCTCAGGGTAACGTCCGCCGGTCTGGCGATCGATGATGTAGTAGGTGCCGGCTGGAATCGGGCCTTTCTTGGCAACTGCCGTCGCGGCAGGGTCGTTGACGTACTGATCCTTTCCGGAAAACGCCGGAATGCTGCCCAGCCCAGGGCATTGTAGAAACGAGGTTTGCTTCTTATTCAGCGTGTAATGGCAGATGATCGGCATTTGTATTCCATGCTTTGAGTTACCCGATAGCGGCGACCGGCCTGCCGCCGCTGCGCCGATCATAACCGATACACCGCTGTCGGCCCTTCGTGTGTTTTCAGCGCGCTACAACGCCGAGGTTTCCGATGCCGATATGCAATGCTCGTAGTTCGGCGGCTCTCGCGGGAATCGAGAATGGCTTACTGCGCGGCGAGCTCGCCGGCATCCGGATCCAACCAGGCATCGACTTGCGAGGGTTGGATTGAAATGATGCAGCGATCGTGACCAGCAGCAATCTCGGTTGGAGGCTCATCCGTGATCGCCGCAATCGACAGTAGATCGGGCTCGTCTTTGCTTTGCCACCGGGACCACAAGCAAGCCACGAGCATGTCGATGGGCGGGTTCGGTTCGATTTCAAGTACGACATCGGAGTGAGCTTCCAGGGAATATCGCCCGCCTTGGTGAAGAGCGCGATGGCCAGCTCGCCGGGCCAAAGGCGCCCTCAACCGGAAGTTTCGCATTTCCTAACCTGGAAGCATTTGAGCAGGCATCAAAAAGTGAAACAACATCGAATCGCACGGCATCTACCACCAATTCACCACGGTTCTTCAGCCTCGGCCGTTGACGTACTTTACACGCTAATCGTCGCGTCATAGAACAGTCTGCGAATCACTTAGTTCTGAATTCCTCGCTATTTCAACAACGGAAGTTACGCGTGAGGCAATCATTGCCAACGACCGGCCATTGCGCTGAACGGCGATTGAAGGCCAAGCATTGCCGGACTTTCGAACAACTTGCTGCCGCGGGGCCCACACTTCCGAGCCCGGCAGTACGAATCCCGCATCAGTGGCTCGCGCAACCCATTCATCCTCGGCGTCATCCGCGTCGTTTTGATTTCCGGTTAGCGCTTGCAAAAGCGTAGCGTTGATGCTCAGGCTCCGCTCAGTTGCCCAATCGAACAGCGGCCGGGAGGCACGCGTACCGTCGCGGCGCTTCCAGTGTTCACGCATTCGCCTGCCAACATTGCGCGTCTGACCGATGTAGCACGCTCGCTCGGTCGAAGTGTGAGCGACAAGGGCATAGATCCAGAAGTCGTAGACGATACCTCGCCCCACAGTCTGCCCGGCTCGACGGGCCTTCTCATGGGTTGCGAGAAACAATCGGAACCGAAGACCCGCCGCATTCGTCACGGTAACATGTGCGGAGCCGACTCGCGTAATTACCAAGTCCTTCTCTGTCGCGAAGTGCAGCAAGCGGTCCATGTCTACGATCGCTCCGGCATTTACCAGCCGTTGGTAATCCGCTCTTTCAGCCATAGTTCAATGATCGTTGCGCTTCGTTCATCAACTTGCATTCCCCAGGCATAAAGGCGTGTCTTATGGTGTCATCGCTCAGTGAGACTCGACTGCGACACGGCACAAAAACTGAGACACATTTTATCGAATCCACTAACGAAAATGCATACCGCAGTGGCTGCCATTACGCGCAGCAGTAGGCGTGTTGAAAGATGACGCGAAACTCGAACGTCAGCTTTATCGCTCTATCTCGAGAATGGCAAACCGCCCACCCGGCACCTCTTAGGTAGATTCTTAACCTGCTACCAGGTGCTGATGCAGACGCCCGCGTTATCTGCCACCAACGCATGACCGGCACACTGCCCGGTCAACCCGCGGCATGGCATGCACCCGACTCCCAGGTTCCCGCCCTTGACCCGCGACCGTAGCCGATAGCGGGCAGGCATCAAGGGGCGAGGGACCGTGTTGCCCGCACCCCTCCCTCGCCTTCTTCCTTGACGCCTGCCCGCTATCGGCTCCTCCAGTCGCACGGGCGGGAACCCGGGAGCTTGGCGGCAGCAAAGCCAACCCCGAGTTCCACCGGGAGGTGTCCAGCCGCAACGGCAAGGCAACCCTCCCCGCCCGGTTCAGGTCCTCAACCTTGACTGTGGAGATTGCCATGCAACTCGCTTCCTCTTTCCGTTACGACTCCCCGATGTTGCGCGCTGACTCGCCCCTCTCAGACGATCAGATTCGCCGCGTTGCTCCCTCCATCTTCGCGGACGGCAAGCACGAAAGTCGCTCCGAGCGATACACCTACATTCCCACCATCGAGGTCCTGCGTGGCCTGCGCAACGAAGGCTTTCAGCCGTTCATGGTGTGCCAAACCCGCGTGCGCGATGAGGGCAAGCGTGAATTCACCAAGCATATACTCCGGCTGCGCCATGCCGATCAGATCACCGGCGAGGAAGCCGATGAAATCGTAATGCTGAACTCGCACGACGGCACGAGCAGCTATCAGATGCTCGCAGGCACATTCCGGTTCGTGTGCCAAAACGGCATGGTCGCGGGCGACAACATCGCTGATATCCGCGTGCCGCATAAAGGCAACGTCGTCCAGAACGTGATCAACGGCGCGTTCGACGTGCTCGACGGGTTCGACTTGATCCGCGAGCAGAAGGACGGTATGTGCGCTGTGACGCTCGACCGCAACGAACAACACGCGTTCGCCCGCTCCGCCCTTGCGCTGCGCTACGACCCGACCGACGCGGAAGCACCCGCCCCTATCACCGACAGCCAACTGCTCGCCCCGCGCCGCTTCGAAGATCGCCGCGACGACCTTTGGACCGTCTTTAACCGCGTGCAGGAAAACCTCACGAAGGGTGGGCTGCACGGCCGCTCGCGCTCCGGCCGCTCCATGTCCACGCGTCCGATCACCGGCATCGACCAGAACGTGAAGCTTAACCGCGCTCTTTGGATGCTCGCCGATGCCATGCGCCGGATGAAGGCGTAGCGACTTCGGGGCGGCGCACCCACGCCGCCCTGGCTCTCAGCCTTTGCGCCAGAACGCCCGTCGGGTCGCGTTCTGACGCATTCGCACCGCAGTGGCCCGGCACATTCTTTCCAACTTTCCGGAGTCAATCATGCAAGCCCAAAATATGGAAACCGTCAGCGCCGCCGTTGACGCCACCGAATCTGCAGTTATCCTCGAAACGAACTTCGGCGATGAGCAGCCAGTCGTGACCGTGCCCTATTCGAGCCTACGGCGCTCGCCGCTGAACGTCCGCACGAAGCCTCTGGCAGGAATCCCCGGACTCGCCGCCAACATCCGAGCGAAAGGGTTGCTGCAAAATCTCGTGGTCCACGAAATCAAGGGATCGCGCGGGAAACACCGCAAATATG
This sequence comes from Paraburkholderia sp., assembly GCA_004322045.1. Taxonomy (GTDB): domain Bacteria; phylum Pseudomonadota; class Gammaproteobacteria; order Burkholderiales; family Burkholderiaceae; genus Trinickia. Next base: position 30,997 of record SCRN01000031.1, on the reverse strand, counting down.
GCGTTTGCGCGGGCCAGCGCCGGGAAGCCGCACTCGACCTGCTGTTCGAGCAAAGGCATATCGCCGCCGACTATCCAGTGCCCGTGCGGATCGTAAGCGAAGGCGAAGCGCTCGCAATTTCGCTGATCGAGAATAGCGAGCGCGAGGGACTGGATCCCTTCGACGTGCTGCGTGCCTACCGGATGCTGGCCGAGGAAGGCCGCAGCGTCGATTACATCGCCGCACTCTTTTCCGCCTCGCCCATCACTGTCAAACGGCGCGTGAAACTCGCCAACGTATCGCCCAAACTGCTCGCGCTGCTGCGCGAGGATGCGATCACGCTCGACCAACTGGCCGCACTCGCCCTTGCAGATGACCACGAAACCCAGGAACGTCTCTGGTTTGACGCGAACGAGTGGCAGCGTCAGCCGCACTATTTGCGACAGGCGATCACCCGCGCCGAGATCGACGCGAGCCGAAGCCGTCTCGTGCGTTTCGTTGGCCTCGCCGCCTACGAGGCTGCGGGTGGCTATGTGCGTCGAGATTTGTTCAGTGACGACGAAAACGCGGGCTACATTGCCGACGCCGACCTGCTGCAACGCCTGGTCGCACAGAAGCTTGATGCAGCCACCGAGGAAGTCCGCGCCGAAGGTTGGGGCTGGGTCGAGACTCGTGTCGAGCGAGACCCGCTGGAACTGAACCGCTACGGCAAACTGCAACCGGCCCAGCGGCCGCACACCGAGGACGAGCAGCGCGAAATCGACGCGCTCACGGCGCAGCGCGATGAACTCGCGGAAAAGCTCGACGCACTGTCGGAGGACGATGAAAACGCCTACGAGGAAGCCGAACGCCTCGACCTAGAAATCGAGCGGGCGAATGCTGCAATCACGGCGATTGAAAACCGCGCCGTCCTGTGGGACAAGTCGCAGATGGCCGAGGCTGGCGCATACGTGATCGTCGGCCCGCAGGGCGAACTCACCGTCGAGCGGGGCCTCGTGCGGCGCGACAACTGCCTGGCGCTGGACGCAGCAGGTGCGACCGTCACGGGTATGCCCACAGCCGACGCCCCCAACGGAGCGGGCACACAGGCCCCGAAGATCCAACCCGTCCACAGCGCGAAGCTGTGTCAGCGGCTGACCGCGCACCGCGCCGCCGCCATCCACGCCGAATTGGTCGCGCAGCCCACCGTTGCACTCGCAGCGCTGCTGCGCCACCTGATCCCGCAGGCGCTGCCCGAGCACTATGGCTATACGTCCGCGCCGGACTATCTGACCCTGTCCGGAGAGAACAATCGCGACCGGCTGCTGCGTGCGGCAGACGACCTGCCCGAGAGTCAGGCATGGGGCGCTATCGAAGCGCAGCGCGCACGGTGGGTCGAGGAACTACCGGCGAAACGATCCGTACTGCTCCCTTGGCTGATGCAGCAAGACCCCGGCACGACGTTGCTCGATCTACTCGCGTTCTGTACCGGTACGCTACTCGACGGCATCGCAGGCGAGGAAAAGCCGCTTGCCATCAATGCGCTCGCGGATGCGCTGAACCTCGATATGACCAAGTACTGGAAGCCGACTCGCACCACGTATTTCGAGCATGTCAGCAAGGCTCGCATCGCCGAGGTCGTGTCCGCCGCCGTGTCACCGAAGGTGGCCACCGATCTCGCAAAGATGAAAAAGGCGGACGCCGCAGCCGCCGCCGAACTGCGCCTCGCCAACGTCGCATGGCTCCCGGAAATCCTCACCGACCGCGATGCCCCGGCTATGCCCTCGTGGGCTGTCCGCGAGGACAATGAGGATGAGGACGACGCCGGTACCGGGGAAGATGGCGGCGGTTCAGAGAGCGACGAGGATGCGGACGCTGAGTCGGATACTGGCAACGGCGAGAAGCACGCTAACAACACGCCTCGCGACCCGGAAGCGCCTTCCGCTACCCACACTGAACAGCCGCCGTGGCCATTCCCAACCGCCACTACGCTGAACTCGGAGCAAGCTGACTCGCGCGCCGCGTAGCATAGACCCTTTCGCCCGAGAGTGCGACGCATCAGACGGCAGCGCCCTTTATGGCCTGCCGTCTGCCTGCCGGAACTGCACTGCACGACAGTCCGCGCCAGCCACATGGCCCCCGGTCCACCAATCTGCGCCTCCGCCGACAACCAGTAGCAGACAGAACGCGGCACCGCCAAACCCCAATAGCCGATGCATCGAGCGCGCGAAACGCTTTTCCATTCGCGTCGCCATCGCCTCCACCCGCGCCGCCGACGCCTCAATCGTCCGCTCGAACGTGTTGATGGTGCCATCCAATCGCTCACGTTGCTCGCGTGCCGAAATCGCCGCCGCACCGATCAGCCGGTTACCTGCCGCGCGCGAAACCCGATTCGACATGCGCTCGATCAAGGCCGTCATCGCCGTCTCATTCACGCTTGCGAGCGCTGCCCGATACCGCGCCTCGTGTTCCTGTATCAGTTTCTCCGCCAATTGAATCGTCGCTTTGCATCGCTCAAGCGCATCGTGATGTTGCTGCATCAATGCATCGGTCGCACCACCGACTTCCCGGCGTGCCGCTTCGAGACTTCCCTCGCTTGCCCATCGGATACGTTCGGGCATGGCCTCGTACAGCCGTGCGTAGTATTCGAGCACAGCAATCATCGCCCATAGCGCGTCGTTGTCACGTAGATTCAGAGCACCGGACACGCGGCGCATGCGAGCTAAGCTGGCTTCGTCCGGAACATCGCCCGACACCTCTCGAAATAGGCGGATGAGCGGATCGACGGACCTTGACCGCCTATTGCTCACGGTCTGGCCCGTCCGTGCCGATCACCTTGGAGAACATGGCGTCGCACAACTCACGCCAGCGAAACAGCTCCGCGCGCTGCCCGATTTGCATCGTCTCCGCCGCCTTGCGGATCGAGATACGTTGACTGCGCAACTCGTCGGCAACGCGATCGGCAAGATCAGGGAAATCAAGCGATCGGCCCTTCGTCTCGATCGACTTGCGAAGCTGCGATTCCTGATACAGCGCGAACTTGTCGGGCGTGCCGAAGTAACCATTGCGAACGACGTGCGTCACGGTATCCGGGAACGTCTGCCCGAAGATGTGCAGCAACTCCAGACTATCGCGCTGCCGGTTGATCACCCACAGCACGACGAGTTGTCGCTCCAGTTCGTCGAGCGTCCGGGCCAGTGTCCCGCCGTATCGGGCCACGCCTGTCTGATTGCGCGCCGCCGTGTTCACGATCACGGCAGCGCCCCTGTGCGTATCGCAAAAATTGACGAAGCCGATCCAGCCGTCCGCATCGTCGAGGTCATACGCTGCGCATTTCATCTCATCCCGAAGCGCTTTCATGACATCAGGATTCGACGTGTCGGTTTCGACCAAAACGGCGTGGGTGTCCCGCCGCTGCAGGTGATCTGCGAGAGCGAGCGTCACCATGCTTTTGCCTACACCGCCCTTGCTACCACCGACCAGATATATGGGTTGGGTCGTATCCATGCCAAACCTCCTATAGGTTTTCGATATCAGGTCTGATCTCAAACGAGAACGCGTCCTGAATTTGCATCGATCCCGGCTGACTTACGCCCCTTTCCCTTTGTTGTCGTACATCGTCACGGGCATTGCCTGCGCGCTTTCCGGCTTTCTTTCGACCCGACGGCGGTTGTCCTGGACTTTTGCCCCGTGTATCGGCTACCTCGGAGTTTGCATCGGCAGGCGCTGGGCGATATAGCGCATATTTGACCGCGCCAATGCTAACGTCGATCCCGTTACGCCCGGCCTCCTGGACAATCTCTTCGAGCGTATAGCCTTTCGCCTGCGTAGCAGCGATCTGTGCTCGCTTCTCCTTCATCGCGTCGCTGACCGTGACGCGTTGCTCGTGCCGGGGTTTCTCGGGCAATGCTTCCAGCGCACGGAAAAAGTCGTCCCACTCCGCCCGCGTATAGCTCTTTGCACCCCGCACGATTCGCTCCCATACGTCACCTTCGAGGTCATCATGCGAACCAATAAAAGGCTCGTCAATACCTTGTCCGACGCACAAACAGCACGTGCGGAAGCGCTTGGAATGCGCGGGAAATCGACGGAACAGAAAAATATTTTTTCGACTTTTGCAAGCGAACAACTTTTGAAGGTCGAGCCTCGCAGAATGGAACAACTGACACTGCAAACTACCGCACGGTGGCCAACAAACCACAGGCCCTGCAAGCCGCGAACTAGGGTCGCCGAGCATGCAGCCGCGACAGACGAAGCCGACAAACTCGAGCGTTCGCACCGGCAGATTTTATGGGGCACCGATACTGACTACTTAACCGCACATCGCAAACCGAGCCGTCGAAATGAGCCGACATCTGGCTGCAACCGGTCAGACTGCGACTACCGATTGAAACGACGCACGGAAGTGCCCTTCCCAGATTCGTTGCCAAGAACTTACGAACTGCAGCGCCAAACGGAACGAACTCACGGTGCCCATCTCACGATCTTAGCTAGAGCAGCCATCGGCACAGACCGGAGATGCGAGCAGACTTTCTGCAGAAAGCCAACGGAATGGCATGAACGACCTCGCAGACTCGACGGACAGGCCTCACGGAAAGCGTCGAACTAAGCGACGGAAAAACGATATTGCAAAAGTGATGGCAGGATAGGCTATCGCCGGTTTTGGGCGCCATGTACCTCTCGACTTTGATCCACCAAATCACTGATGCTCCGGCGCTTATACTCCACGTTAGGCAATCGACACGACGCCTCGGCGGACGTCCCAGTGGTATCGCGGATTGTTCACCGTCTCGACGGCATAATCGTTCGGATCGAGCCTCGGCAAAGTCACATCGCCATCGGAGTAGACAGTGCAACCTTGTTACGACCAGTGGCCTTCGCGTTGTACAGCGCTTCGTCAGCCGCGCGAACGACTGCTGTCACATCTTCGTCCTGTTCCGGCGTCCATGCAGCCGCACCGGTACTGGCCGTGACACGACCGAACTTACCGCCCGCATGTTCAATGGCAAGGTCGCTGATCGCCGCACGGATTTTCTCCCCAATCGACGCAGCGCCTTCTGGGCTGGTGTCCGGCAGAACTACCACGAATTCTTCGCTGCCGTACCGGGCGGCGCTATCTGCCGGTCGGCGGATGTTCTCGCCGATGCACTTGGCGACAGCGGTTAGCGCGTCGTCCCCGGCCTGATGGCCGTAAGATCGGTCTTCGTCACGAAGACGATGACATGTGCAGCTCGCGCGACGAGCGATGCGACGAGCGCCGCCTCGGGCAAGGTCAGCTCCGATGTCGCCGAGATCAGCACGAGCGCAAGATCGCAGCAGTGGTCCGGCGTGATAACGCCATCGCCGCCAGGGCGGAGCGCTCCCAGTCCACGCCGAGCGTATCGATCAGCACGAAGCCATCCGCGAGCGAATCTGCGAGCATGGCCTCGTTCGCGCGCAGGCGGCACGCCTCGAGCGCGCTCACGGTAGGCCTGGGCAGCGGCAGACGATACCGCTCGACGATCGTCTGCATCGCCTTCCGGATTTGCCGGATGTTGTCGAGCAGCAATTGACGGTGCACCGGTACGGCGTCAGCGATCCGGGTAGGAAACGGCGAGCCGAGGACGGCAGGATCGAGACAATGGAGTGCCTCGCACAGGCATGCGTCAACCTTGACCAAGGCGTCGCCGACGCGCGCTGCGTATTCGCGCGGAAACGTACCGGTGCGCCGACGGCTTTCCATGACGAACCTTTCAAATCAATCCTTCGAGCAGGCTTGCCAGCAACTTGCTCCATCCGCCGCACCAACCAATCGCGGCGATCAAGGCACCCCGGTCCTCGTCAGTATCCGTGTCGCGGTGGATCCACCGGAATGAGTTCTCGAAGTTCGCCAGATGGGCCCGGATCGCCTCGACGTAGGTATGCTGAGATCTGATGTCGTTCGAGCGCTGCTGCCCCAGTGCCTCGATCAGATGAGGGCGGCACAGCACGGGACCGTCTTTCCCAGTGCAGCGACTGCAGACGAACGGCTGCCAGCCGCGGCGGTTCTCATCGGCAAAGCGCCGCGCGTTGCTCGTGTCGCGCCCCTGTGCAAGCCGCTCGGGCGGAGCGCTAGCTTCGGAGCGCTCGTCATACCGAAGGTCGCACATATGGCACGGCCCTGTCGCACGCAGCAGGTAGCGGCAGACGTTCACCGGCACGAGACCGTGCATTCCCCGGTCATCAAGCACGTTCACAGCGCGCTGCATCAGTGCGCCGTAAAGGATTGAGCAGCCGTGAATGAGGTGCGGACGGAAGGCAGCCTCGACGATGAAAAACGCCAAACCATGGCGCGCACAAAGGCCCCAGTGAGCGTCGAGCCGCTGGCGGACGTCAGGGTCCATGATGCTGCCTTGAATAAACCACCAGAGGAAATCCACCTCCCCATCCGACAGCACGCACCCGCGTGCGAAGTCCGTGTTGCCGTCGTCGTGCATGGCTACGCTCCTTCAGCTTCGCAGTGAGGCCACGAGGCGCTTCGGCTTCAAGAGCAGCCCCAGCGCGTCGACGGCGTGGTGAACCACGATGTCGGCGCTCTCGATCGCTTCGACCGCCGCGCCTTCCATGCCCAGGACGACGATGCCGAGTGCCGCGAGCCGAAGCGCGACCGCGTCATTGCGGCCGTTGCCGATCACGGCGGTTCGGTTCGCGCCAAGGCTCTCGATGTACCCGCGCTTTGCCTCGGCCTGATGCGGCTCGCCAGACAGGCAAACAATTTCGGCCGGCCAGCCGGCGACATGGTCGCGCGCGTCGCCGTAGGTGTTGCCGGTCACGATATGCAGCATAAGTTCGTGCGCGAGCACGGACAGCCGTTCCTTCACGCCGTCGAGCGGCTTGCCGTCAACGGCGAGGGTACCGTTGTAGTCGGCGATGAGATGAGCGAGCGTCAGTTCGCCGAAGCCGGGGATGTCGATCGTGATCACGATGCTCTCCATGCGAAAGTTCGCTTTACTCAAAACCCGACGATGCGCGCTGCGCGATGGCGGCCTCCGCGCCGGCCTCGGCTGCGCTCGCCGGTTTCACAAATATCCGCTTGTAGAGGTCCTCGCCGTAGCTCGTCTGTAGCGGCTCCGCCTCGATCAGCTTGAACGTGCGTGTGCCGTCTGCCTGGCGGTCGGCGCGCAGAAACAACATGGCCGGACTCCGTTGTGCGTGCAGTTCGCCGGCGAGCGCATAGAGGTGCGAGACAAGCACGATCTTCACGCGCTTTTGCAACAGCGCCGACACGATCTGGCGCGCAATCTCGGCCCCTTCGCGTTCGTTCGTCGCCGCGAACGACTCGTTCGACAGAAAGAGCGCGTTCTCTCGCACGTGATCGACGATCTCGCTCATGCGTCTCAATTCCTCGTCGAGCTTGCCACCCTTCATCGTCGCGTCCTCCTCGCGCTTGTAATGCGTGAAGATGCCATCGCAGACGTTCGCGGCAAACGACGCAGCCGTGACGAACATGCCTGCCTGCATCATCAGTTGGGCAAGCCCCACACCACGCAGAAACGTCGACTTGCCGCCTTCGTTCGCGCCCGTGATGACGACGAGTGTCTTGCCGCCCGCCTTCACGTCATTGCCAACGGGCGCGGCGGCAAGGCGCAACGCCAGGCTCGCGTCGCAGAGTCCCTCCATCGCGTGAATCCGTTCGCTGGCCGGGTGCGGCACGGGAAAGCACATTGGCACGCCGCGCCGCTCGAGCTCATGGCGCAGATTCAGGCAGCCAATATAGAAGGCGAGCTCCGCACGCAGCATCGAGAAGAAACTCAGGATGTGGTCCGCTGACTGCGAGAGCGCATTGGCGACAAGGCGGACGCCGCGTGCCTCCAGCTCAGACAATGCCCGCGCACCGGCCTCGTCGCGATCGGCGATCCGAAACGTAAGTGCGGGAGCGCGTTTAGCGAAAAGCCGCCTTAAGGGGTTGGGCGCCGGCTCGTGCGGCCTGCGCAGAACGTGAAGGATGCCCTTGTTCCCATCACCGAGGCGCGCGCTAATGAGCACCCCGTTGCGGAACCTGAGCTCTTTCAGGCAGCGCTCGATCTGCCTGAAATACTCGTCGGTCAGTTCGTGCTCGATCGTCGCGAAGAAGCGCCTGAAGCCTTCAGAGCGGAAACTGCCCGCATCAGCGTCGGCCGCCGCGCGCAGCCGGTGCAGCACGCCGAGGAATGCCTGCACGAGCTCGCGGGCGCCATGCAACACCATCGCCGGCGATGAGGCGAAAATGCTGTGGAACGTGTGGCGCTCGGTCTCGAGCGCCTCCATCGCGATCGCATAGAGCTGTCGCACCGCATCCTCGTGTTCGATACAGTCGGCGAGCACCGCCTGCCGGTAGCGGATCTCATCGAGCTCAGTCAAGCTCACGGGCACGACCTGTTTTGCAACTTCGTATAGGAACGCGTCGTCTTGCGCCATGGCGCGATAGAGTGTCTCTAGCGCGAGATCCTGCATGAGCGCGGCCTCGTTCCAGACAGACGCGCGCCGCATGTTGAAGTCGCGGTTGCAATGGAGCAGATAGGCCTTCATAGTCCGAGTCGCTCCTTCAGCCGATCGTAGGTCAGGCCGTACTGCTGCGCCACCGATATCGCGTACGCCTTGGAACCCGCGTCGCGGCGCCTGATCCGGTAGGTTCGCAACGCCGGCGCGGCAGGATCGATCTCGCTGACCATACTCACGGCTTCATCGGAAAGGCGCGCCAACTCCCCGATGAACGTGACGCAGACGCACAACACACCAACTTCGAGGATTGCGCCAATGATGCGCTTGCTCAGAAACAGCGCATCCGTGAGCGTTGTCGAGCTGAAGATCTCGTTCATGACGATGAGGCTGTCGGACGTGGCTTGCGTCAGAATGCCGTGAATGCGGACAAGGTCGTCGCGCAGCTTGCCACGCATATCCGTCGTGTTCTCTTCGCGCTCGAAATGCGTGAAGAGCGCATCACACAGAAAGAGCCTCGCATTGCGTCCTGGCACAGGGCAACCAAGCCGAGCCAGGTAGTGCAATTGACCGAACATGCGTGCGAACGTGGTCTTGCCGCCGTTGTTTGGCCCCGACACGACGACGAGGCGTTTCTTCACGCAGTTCTAGCTGGATTTACTTCGACTGACCGGTCAGCAATGGCACGCCATCGGCGGATGCTCGAGAGCGACGAGCTCGTTGGAATCACATTGCGTCGCAGAACGCGCGCGTCGCTACGTTTCAACAATGCCCCACTTGATATGCGCCCATAGGCGTTCGTGAACGAAGTAACCGATCGAAGTATAGACATTGCTGATGATCATAAAGCCGACCGCGACGTGAATGGTGCCGGTAAGCAGATAGAGCGTCCCGAAGTCCAGACACATAATCAGAATGCGATAAATAATGGCCTTGGTCACAGAGCGACGGCCGCTTACGGTCCGTGTCATGATCTATTCCCCTCACACGAATTTATGCTGCGGCTCATTGACCATGCCGGGTTGAATGGTCGCGGGCCGAATGTTGTACGGTAACAGGCGATCCATTGATTTGGCTGCTCCCTGGGTCGCACGCACTTCGAAATCACAGCCTTGCCTCCTACGTCACAGTCGGTCTTGTCGCCGTGTCTTTCAGTGTAGCGAGGCACGACGGCTCGCGCCCCTGAATTGTTTTCCAGGCGGTGACTGTCATGGCTTCGCGTTCGTCTGCACCTCGGCGATGGTTGTTCTTGAGCCAGATCAATGTCCCCTGCGGTTTTACGGGTATCTTTTTTTATGGCGTTGCGCGCAGGATTTATCGCCGCCCCACTGGGGGGGGGAACGACCATGAAGCGATCGCACACATTGGTCCGCTCATGGCTGATTGCAGCCACGGCACTCGCGATGCTCGGCGTGTCGTTTGTTGCTTCGGCGGAGCCTGTACCGCAGACTGAAAACGGTGTCAGTTACGTGAGCGGCGGCATCGGCAAAGGGCCTCAACAAGCCATGCAGGCGATGCGCAAGAACTACAACCTGTTTGCGACCTTTGCGCAAAAGGGCACAGGTGCGTATCTCTCGGACGTCAAGATGGACATTCGGGACTCGACGGGCAAGGAAGTCGTGACGGCGATATCGGAGGGGCCATTCTTCTTCGCGAAACTGCCATCCGGAAAATACTCCGTGTCGGCGACCTACCTTGGCAGTACACAAGCTCGCCCAGTAGATATCGAGGGCGGCAAGAAGGTAAGCGTTTATCTGTATTGGATCAACGAGTAGCCATTGGCGGCCGGGTCAGCTCGCGCTGCGTCAACGACGTGCTCAACGCTCCTCTGAACCAGTTGTAACTACCGGTGTTTAAGGCGAGGGGCATGACAAGAAATGTCGGGACTATCGACCGGATCATCCGGATCGTTGTGGGGGTAGCAGTTCTTAGCCAGCCGGTTTTGCTTCAGGGCAGCCTGCGCTGGCTTGGGCTTATCGGCCTCATCCCGTTAGTCACTGGGCTCGTCGGTTGGTGTCCGGCTTACAGCCTTCTTGGTATTTCGTCTTGCGAAGTACCGACGCACACGTCGGGTTGACATGAACTCGAAATTCCATTTCGGATATTTTGGCACCAACGGCGGCGGGAAAAAGCATCGCGTACGCTGGCTCAGTTCAAGCGCGATGGCCTTATCACACGCGATAGCCCCCGAATTGCCTTGCGCGAGATTCAACAGGCGAAGAGGCAGACAGGACCGACGCCAGAACACGCTGATCCATTGATCCGCGTCAACGAGTCACGAGAAAGCTCTTCTCTACCTCGTCGCATTCAACAACCTGAGCATCGGAGATTGAAGCTGCCCGGCCCCACACCACGCGGCTGTTGGCAGTGACGGCGCGGGCAACGGCTCATAACACAAGCACCTTGTCGGCCCATTCAGACCAGTCGGCCAGCTCGTCGAGCGTGCGGCGTCGGATAGCATCGATGAGTTCGTCTGCCTTGATGCCACGGGCGTTCACTGGTCAGCGGAACGCTGGCGAACAGGACGATTTCCTGCTCGCCTCCCCCGCCCCCTATCGTCACGCCGGCCCGCGTGAGCGCATCGGCGTCGACGGCACACTTCCGACAAAGGGACCACAACCCGGGTGGGGTCACGGATCCGTCCGTCTGCGTGCGGCGATCCCCATGAGCGAAAACGACTTCGCTGTCCGCGTACAGAAAATTTGCCGGGCCCATCTCGCGCATGTCCGCTGCAAAGCGCGTCACGCGGTCGAGCCTGTCGCCGATCTCCGGTATCGAGCCGGCGTGCCAGAGCGGCGCAAGATAGTCGAGCAGCAAACAGAAAGCCAGCTCCGAATCGGTGGTGCCGACTGGCCGGAAGGATTGTTCTGCGCCGGATCGTGCTGCGATGCCGTCGAGCCGGCCGTTGTGGATACCTGGCGCTTGCGCGCCATGCCGAGCGAAGCGGTGATATGCAACAGAACGCGGGCGCCACATTGGCAGTCGCGCAGAGCATGGCGGGCTTTATGCGCGTTGGCATCGTCGATCGCGCTATGGGCGCCACCGTCAACGGGAACGCGTGCGAGGTGCCGGAGTTGATCTTGGGCGATGGGGTTCGGCTGCGACTGCCGGTGTCTGCGCTCGGGCCTTTGCTGCAGGCGATGATCAATCGTATCGGTGCGGGGGCGCGATGATGATGCTCTCGACGGCCGTGAAGGTGTACGTCGCCGCCGAGCCGATCGATATGCGCAAGTCGATCGATTCGCTTTCGATGCTTGTTGGCCCGATGTTCGATCAGGACGCGTTGAGCGGACACGTGTTCTACGGTCGGCGCCGCGACAAGATCAAGGTTTTGGTCTATGACCGCACGGGATTTGGGCTGATGTACAAGCGATTCGAGAGCGGCTCGCTGGCCGATCCGGCGACTATCGCGCGGCGCGGCATCTCGCTTGCGGAACTCACGACGTGGCTTGAAGGAATCGACGTCGGTGTGTGTAGGCGCGTGCGTGCAGTGAACGCAACGGTGGTCGCATGAATCGCGAGGATATGCCCATGAGCGGGTCGATCGCAGCGATAATGCTGACCTATGCAACCGCTCAACGTCCCTGCCGCGAAACAACCCTTTCCGATGGCATTGGGGGCATGGAGCTTTCCCGAATTGCTCGGCGCGATTCCGACGCGCGATGCGACGATCGAGCAGCAGCAGCGCGAGATCGAACGGCTACGCGAACGGGTCGAAGGGCAAAGCGAGTTGCTGGCCAAGACGCAGCAGGCGCTGCTCGAGATGCGAGCCAAACTGACCAATGCGCGGCAGGAGATGTTCGGGGCGAGCCGCGAGCGCATGAGCGCGTGGCAACTGGCCATCTTCGAACAAGCGCACGAGGCACCGCTGCCGCCGCAACAGCCGGATCTATCGATTCCCGTGGAGGGGACCGGCGCAAGCGTCGCAGCAAGGGACGACCGGCTCTGCCCAGCGATCTGCCGATCGAGCGCGTCGTGCATGCGATGCCGCAACAGGAGTTGTCGCAAGACGATCGCGTGACGGTGATCGGCGAGACAGTCACGCGCACGCTCAAGTACACCCCGGCCAAGATGTCGGTAGTCGAGCATGTGTGCCCGCGATATGCGCTGGTGAAGGATGGCGTCTCGACGGTGCGCGGCACGACGTTCCAAGCGTCCCCATTGATGAAGAGCAATGCGAGCCCGGAACTGCTCGCACGCATCATCGTGGCGCACTTCGACTCGGGCCTGCCGTTTTACCGACTGGAGGAAGGGTTCGCGATGCTGCGACCTGTCGGGCCAACGACATCAACCCATACGATTACCTGAGCGATGTGCTTGGGCGAATCAACGACCACCCGATCAATCGGATCGAGGAACTAGCACCCTATAACTGGAAGCCCTCTGGCGTGACCGGCTCGGCATCGACCGTGGCGTCGACGTCGTCCTTGTCGGTTGCGAGCTCGGTGACCCGACACTGGACCGGACTCGTGCATCAAGCGGAACGAAACGATGAATAGGGCAAGCGCGGGCAAGCCCGAACGCAAGATCTCCGAGACGATCCTGGACTTCGGGGAGCCGTTCCTATCCGAGGCTATTACGGAAGACACGACGATTGCTGGAGTGCGCGAAATATACAAGCTGGTGGTGCTGGTTTGGAACGCGCATGTCGCAGCCACGCCTCGCTGGGGCGACCCCGCCCATCTGAACAGGCTGCAACAGATAGCCATCTCAGCACACATGCCGCCAGATGGCCGAGCCTGCATCGAAGTGCTCTCGCGTCGATGGCAGGAAAAGTTCTCCGACGCCAAATACTGCGTGGGAGAGTGGCACGTCAAGATCAAGCACGACAATACGCTGAGCTTCTTCTGCGACGCCCGGGAAGCACCGCGGCGGTAGTCCGCCGCCGCACACGTTGTCCCCTCAACGGCGACGATGTCGCCGCCTATCGGCGCCACCGACAACCGCTCTCCCCAACGGTAATCAATCTTCCGCGAAATCGGAGGCGCTCGCTACTACGGCGATTCTCGGGCGGATACCAAGCGATCACCATCGCGTCATTCGCGGACACCTTGCGTGTCAGGTTGTTGTCGATCGCCCTGCACAAACAGGCGCCCACAATCAGCAGCGCCCCAACGGGAACGGCTACCTGACCCGGGTGCCACGATAGCAGCACGCCTCCCGCGACGATAGCCACCATCCCGAGGAACACCTGGAGGTCGACGTTCTCGCGGAAGACGACCCATGCGATCACGGCGGTCAGCACGCTTTCGAGATTGAGTAGCAAGGAACTGGTCGCTGCGGACGTGCTCGCCAGCCTCAGCATGAGCAGCGCGGGTCCGGCGACACCGCTAGTCAGGATGGCGCCCATGAGCCAGGGCAGTTCGGCTTTTTGGATTCGATGGCTGGCCGTCGGCCTTGCATCGGACCGCCAGAGCCGCCGAGCGACGATGCCAATGCCGAGGCCAACGCCGCTGCCAAGGTAAAAGAGACCCGCCACTATGAAAGCGGACATGGAGCCGAGAAGCGCTTTGGCGAGTGGTGTGGCCGCGCCGAACAGTGCGGCTGCAGCGAGAGCGATGAACACTGCGCTGAGTCTTGAATTCATGGCAATTGGATAGGTGGAATCGGCGCGCGCGGCGGCTATGCCTGCAGTTTGCCGGCTCGCCATCGTCGCGCGCGACCCGCAGTTGGGTCACCACGATGCCAAGGGCCGGGGCATGCGGCTTCCGGACCCAGCACACGTCCGGGCTAGCGCAGGTCGACCATCAGGACGGCCACGCCGAGACGGTTATGGTCGCCGCGGTCTGACGCAGAAGTCCTCCTTCGACAGCATCGCCAGCCAAATCGGTTCAAGATGCGATCCAGTTCAACGCCGTCGAGCTGGCGTTCAGGTCGTTGCGCTGGGTTGCCGTCGGGCGAGCGTCTCGCTCATGCGTATTGCGGCTATTACGCCGGACAAGCAAGTGAGGCCAGCCACCAGCCAGATCGCCGACGCCAGGCCAAACAGGTCAGCGGTAATACCGGCCAGCAGCGCGCCGATCGCGTAGCCGAGATCACGCCACAACCGGTACACACCTACGGCGGAAGCCCGCCAGCTCGGGTGGGCAACATCGCCAATGGCGGCCAGTAGGGTCGGATAGACCATCGCCGTGCCGACGCCGAGCAGCACGCCTCCCAATCCGAAACCCACTAAACGCGACGTCGATGCGGTGATGGCGATCCCCACCGCCTGCACCCACATGCCGCCGGCGATAAGCCATTTGCGGCCGATGCGATCGGAGAGCGCCCCGGTGAATATCTGGGCGCAGCCCCACACGGCCGGATAGATCGCGGCGAGGATGCCGATCTGGGCGAGCGTCATGCCAGCTGCTGCGAAAACCACGGGGAATAAGCCCCACGCCATGCCATCGTTCAGGTTGTTGACCAGCCCAGCCTGGCTGACGCTAGACAGATTACGATCACCCAGCGAGGTGCGCCGGAAAATCTCGCCCTGGCTGAGCCGGTCTCTGGGCGTCGAAGCCTTATGAGTGCGCAGCTCCTGCGCGACATAATGCTGAGTTTCGCGGATCGCCAGCACAGACAGCAGAAGACCGGCCACGACATAGCCGACGCCGAGATAAAAGGGTTGCGGCCGCAGCCCGAAGTGTGCCGCCATCCAGCCGGTTGCCAGGGCGCTGCCGGCTACAGCGACATACCCGGAGAATTCGTTGAGCCCCATTGCCAGCCCGCGCTGCTTCGGTCCCACCAGGTCGATTTTCATGATCACCGTGGTGGACCAGGTCAGGCCCTGACTGACACCCAGCAACACGTTGGCGGCCACGACCCAATCCCATGCAGGCGCCCACATCAGCACGAACGGAACCGGGATGGCGACCAGCCAACCCGACACCAGTACCTGCTTGCGACCGAAGCGGTCGGACAGACGCCCCGCGAGATAGTTGGTCAGTGCCTTGGTGATGCCGAAGACGACGATAAAGGACAGGATCGCCGCCTTCGCCGCGATGTGGAAATCGTGTTCCGCGATGGCTGGCAGAATGCTGCGCTCCAGCCCGACCATCGCGCCGACAAACGCGTTGACGATGACCAGCAACGAGAACTGGCCGAGATTTTCACGCAGCCCCAGACGGATCGACGCGGTGTCCATGCCTCAGGCCGCCTCACCCAGGTTGGCTCGCACCATCGCGTCCATATCGGCCGGGCGCGGCGGAACCTCCTTGATCAGGGACTCGATGAACGCTTCGCGGTCCATCGACAGGCCGGGATTCCAGCGCTTCTCGAAGCCGAGTGTCGAGGACGGCTCGCCCGACAACCCGGCACCGCAGAGGCTCCCCGCCTGATGGCCGGGGAAAATCTCGATGTCGTCCGGCAGCGACAACAGCTTGCCATGCACGCTGTCGTACAACATGCCGGCCATCTCTTTTTCCCGTCCGGCCAGGTCGGGGCGGCCGACTGAACCGACGAACAAGGTGTCGCCAGTGATGACAAACCAGGGTGCATCGCCGCGCCGCTGATCCGTGACCAGCAGGCAGATACTGTCCAGCGTGTGCCCAGGGGTGTGAAGTATCTTGATCTTGACGTTGCCCACGTCGAGCATCTGGCCATCGTGCAGCGGTTCGATCGCGTATTTC
Organism: Paraburkholderia sp.; assembly: GCA_004322045.1. GTDB lineage: Bacteria > Pseudomonadota > Gammaproteobacteria > Burkholderiales > Burkholderiaceae > Trinickia. The sequence continues at coordinate 14,993 of SCRN01000031.1, read as the reverse complement.
ACGGCTGTCTGATCCGATTCATGCAGGCAGTACGGCGCATCCACAGCCTGCGCCAATGACCGTCCGCCTGAGTAATGATCGGCATGAATATGGGTATCGATAACGTGACTGATCGTGACCTGAGCTCGCCTGGCCTCCTCGATAAACCAGCCTTCATCACCAGCGACCACATCCACCGCGACGGCTTTGCCCAGGCTCCCACAACCGAAGAAGTAGGAGATCGAGGCGTCTTCATTGCTGCGCTGCTTGAAGAACATGACCGACCTCCTAAAACACCAGCACCTTGTCGGCCCACTCTGACCAATCTGCCAACTCTTCGAGGGTGCCGCGATGACTGCCTTCGACCAGCTCGTCCGGTTGAATCGCTCGTGCATCCATGCAGGTGCCGCACAGGCCAACGCGGCTATCCCCGCCGCGAGCCAGCTTGTCCAGCATGAGCTCTACGTTGTAGAAGCCATCGGGCACTTTCTGCCCTCGTTTCGCCGCAAAAACGGCGTCGCCCATCAGGTAGGCGCGAACTTCGTTGTGCTCCCGCTTCGCGAGCGCGTTGGCCAGGCGCAACGCGTTGTAGGTCAGCTCGCTACCGTAGGGCGGGCCGTTCAGGATGAAGAGCGCTTTCATGGCTGATGCTCCAGTCGATAAAACAATCCAACGATTGTTAGAGTATAATAGCATCTATACCTGCCAAGACAATTGATGCACGCTTACTGCGACCATGAGTACAAACCGGGAAATCAAGGACGCCCTGTTCGAGCAGGTCGCCCGAATTGCCAAAGCTGCTGCCAGCCCGAAGCGACTCGAGCTGATCGAGCTGTTGTGCCAGTCTCCCAAGACGGTCGAGACGCTCGCCCGGGAGGCGGGGATCAGCGTCAAGCTTGCCAGCGCCCATCTCAAGGAGCTGCGCACGGCGCGACTCGTGGATCCCAAGCGCCGGGGCAAGCACATCGTCTACAGCATTGCCAGCCTGGAAGTCCCGCGTTTTTGGGTGCTGCTGCGCAGCCTGGCTGAGGATCGACTCTTTGAGCTGCAAGACGCCTTGCGGCAACTGGTTGCCTCGAGCACCGAGTGGCACGGTGCGAGTCGCGATGAGCTCTTGCGCAAAGCGCGCGATGGCGAGGTTGTGGTGATTGACGTTCGGCCGGCCTGCGAATTTGAACAGGCACATCTGCCGTTTGCACGTTCGATGCCGCTCTCTGAATTGCGTGCCAGACTGTCCGAACTTCCCAAGGACAGGCCCATCGTGGCGTATTGCCGGGGCCCGTTCTGCCTGATGTCGGTCGACGCGGTTGCTCTATTGCAATCTCAGGGCTATCCGGCGCTGCAACTGCGCGACGGCGTGGCCGAATGGGGCGTCGAAACCGTGTAGGCCCCGCTCCAGGCAAGGCGCTGGTTCCTCGACGCATCAGGAGAGACTGCAATGATGTACTGGGCAAACGGTAGCGGGTGGATGATGGGACTCGGCTGGCTATTTATGGTCTCGATCTGGGTGCTAGTCATCGTCGCCGTCGTGGCGATGCTTCGCTGGTTGGGTGTGCCTTGGGGCGATCGTGACAGAACACAGCGGAAAACACCCCTTGATATTCTGCAGGAACGCTATGCCCGTGGAGAAATTGATCGGGAAGAGTATGAACAGAAGCGTCATGATTTGAAGACATAGGTGCGCATTCGATGCCATGACGGCATCGGCCTTAATGGACGTTGACGAGCCGACGCTGACTGACCGCCGCGGCTCGCACAGGGAGCTGCTTGCCGCTTAGTCGCGTTCGACCGCAGCCTGATTGGCTCCGGCGCGAGGCCGGCCATCCCGTCGAGTGGCGCGAACGGTACGATTACCCCGACATGGCCGCGCGCATCGGCGCAACGTCCTGTATCGCGGTCGGCGTAACGGTGAGAGACACGGGCACGCCGGTGGCCGCACAACGCGAGACCACATTGGCCGTCCGGTCGATCAGGGCCGGGAAGAACAATGCGTCGAAGGCACACCACGTATAGACGCGTTGGCCGCCGACTGCGAATGCGCGCGCGATCTCGCGCAGCGTCAGGCCGTAGCCGGTGACGTTGCCGTCGTCGTCCCACTCGGTGCTCACGGACTGTTTGAGTGCAACGGCCACACGCTCGACGGGCCAGCGCGAGCGCGGCGGGAGAAACCGGCGTCCCCTTGCTGAGTTCAGGCAACAGTACGATAAAGAGATCCTCAAAGCCTTCCGACCGGCTGACCATCGTCAGGCGCTCGATAAGTTCGGCGGTGTAGCGGGCAAGGTTCATCGTTGTCCCCCGCGGGTTATCCGGCGCAGCGCGAGAGTTGCTTCCATCCTTAGAGAAGGTCTGCGCGGCGAGCTTGAGCGCCTCGGCCATCGTCAGGTACGGAAACAGCTGGTCGGCCAGTTCCTGGATGGCCATCGTTGCGCGGATCGTGCGCGGGGGACGTGATCGAGCGTCAGTGTGCGACTGTCGGTCTCGAGGCCCGCTTGGCGCGCCAGCGCCTCGCTGTAGCCGACAATTGCAACCTGTGGCTCGATGAAGATGACCGCCGGCATCGTATCGAGATCGAGCCGCGCGTCGCCCCGGTCATGTTGATCGCCCCGCGCATGCCGGCCGCCGCCGCAACGTGGACGAACTGTGGCTGTTCGGTGCAGTCGCCGGCCGCATAGAGATGCGGTGCGCTCGTGTGCATTCCCATGTCGATCACGATGGCGCCGCGCTCGTCGAGCTGCACGTCGGCACTTGCCCGGCTGAAACTGCCCATTATCGAATCCGCCGCCGGCGATTTGCGTGCGCCGGCAATACGAAAACCAAGTCGTGGCAGCGTCCTGGCGCTTCGCTGCCAATGCCGTTCGACTGCCGATTCGCGCGCTGGCTTGCAGCCGCGGCATGCTTAAGCCGGCTCAGCGTCGCCCGGAATCCGCTCCTGCCCGCTGCCCTGCAGCGAGGCAATCAGCGGGCATGAGACGCTCCCCTTGCGCGTGTGGCAAGCGCAAACCAGCTGGGAGAGCACGGACTCCATCCGCGCGAGGTCGGCAAGCTTCGCGCGGATATCGTCGAGCTTGTGTTCGGCGAGACGACTGGCTTCATCGCAGTGCGTGCCATCTTCTAGCCTCAACAGATCTGCGATCTCGTCCAAGCTGAAGCCGATGCGCTGGGCCGACTTCACGAAGCGCACGCGCGCCACCTCGAGCTCGCCGTAGCGGCGAATGCCCCCGTGCGGTTTGTGGGGCTCGGGCAGCAGCCCCTTGCGCTGGTAGAACCGGATCGTTTCCACGTTGACGCGGGCTTCATTGGCCAAGGCTCCAATCGTCAATCTTCGCGAATCGTTCGACATGCCGCTTGACTCCGTACTGGACTACGGAAGTAAGGTTACTTCATCGCCCTATCATCGGAAAGGAGACGTCGATGGCGGGACCGAAGGACGACCGTAAAGCGCTCGCGGCCAGTGGCGTCGCGGCCATTCTTGCCTCAACCTGCTGCCTAGGCCCTTTGGTGCTCGTCGCACTGGGGGTCAGCGGTGCCTGGATCGGCAACCTGACCGCGCTGGAGCCGTATCGCCCAATCTTTCTCGGTGTGGCGCTCGTCGCCCTGTTCTTCGCCGGGCGCCGCATCTTTCGCCCCGAAAACGCCTGCCAGCCAGGCGAAGTGTGTGCGGTCCCGAAGGTGCGCACCACCTACAAGCTCATTTTCTGGATCGTGGTGGCACTGGTGCTGATCGCGCTCGCCTTCCCCTACGTTCTGCCGCTGTTCTACTGAAAGAAGTGAGATTTTCATGAAAAAGCTCGTTGCCCTGGCTGCACTGGCCGCTACCCTTAGCGCGCCCGCCTGGGCCGCCACGAAGACCGTGACGCTCTCGGTGCCCGGCATGACGTGCGCAGCCTGCCCGATCACGGTCAAGGCGGCGCTGTCCAAGGTTCCCGGTGTCGAAAAGACGGTCGTCCATTTCGACCAGAAGGAGGCCGTGGTGACCTTCGACGACAGCAAAACCAACGTACAGGCCCTGACCAAGGCCACGACGGACGCGGGTTATCCGTCGTCGGTCAAGCCTTGAACGCAATGAGGCAGTGCGATGTCCTTGCTCGCGCGGGCGGCCGATAAAACGGGATCCCTCGGCAGCATCGTCTCCGCCATGAGCTGCGCGGGCTGCTTCCGTGCACTCGCCAATCTGGGCGCGGCCCTCGGTCTGGGCTTCTTGGGCCGATACGCAGGGCTGTTTATCGATGTGCTGTTGCGGTTGTTTCGATGTGCTGTTGGCCAACGCGCTTGGCTGGCTCGCTCATCGACAATGGCGCCGCCGCACTGCATTGGGCATGGTCGGGCCTGGCATTGTCCTGGTGGCACGGTATCCGTTAAGGGATTTCAGTTGGAGCGCCTACATGGTGTACGCCGGCTTGGCGATGATGGTGGCGGTATCGATTTGGGATCTCCGATCCCCGGCGCATCGCCGCTGCGGCCCGAATGGCTGCGAACTGCCACCGACGCGCGGCTGACGGCCCCCTTCGTTAGCACAACGACAGAGGAACAGTGACATGATTCAGTTGAAGATTGCCGGCATGATCTGCGACTCGTGCGCAGCGCATGTCAAGGAAGCCCTCGAGCAGGAGCCAGGGGTCCGCGCGGCAAGCGTTTCCTACCCGAAGGCGCAGGCCGCAGTCGAAACCGACCCGTCCGTGACGCTCGAGGCGCTGACGGCGGCTGTGGCGCGGGTTGGCTATCGCGCGCGTGCCGCGGGCGCCGAGGCCACGCCAACGGGACTACTCGACAAGGCACTGACCTGGTTCGGTGCAGGCGCCAAGCGTGAAAGTGACGAACAGCCTCTGCACGTGGCCGTGATCGGCAGCGGTGGCGCCGCGATGGCGGCCACGCTGAAGGCGGTCGAGCAAGGCGCGCGTGTAACGCTCATCGAGCGCGGCACGATCGGCGGCACGTGCGTCAATGTCGGGTGCGTACCATCGAAGATCATGATTCGTGCGGCGCACATCGCCCACCTGCGGCAGGCCAGTCCGTTCGATGAGGGCATCACCGCGACGCCGCCGGCGATCCTGCGCGACCGGCTGCTGGCGCAGCAGCAGGCACGCGTCGACGAGCTGCGGCACGCGAAATACGAGAACGTTCTGGCCGGCAACCCGTCGATCACGGTGCTGCGTGGCGAAGCCCGCTTCAAGGACGATCGGCATCTGATCGTGCGGCTCACCGAAGGCAGCGAGCAAGAAGTGGCGTTCGACCGCTGCCTGATCGCCACCGGCGCGAGCCCGGCCGTCCCGTCGATCCCTGGCCTGAAAGACACGCCCTACTGGACATCGACCGAGGCACTGGCAAGCGACACGCTGCCCAAGCGCCTGGCCGTGATCGGCTCGTCGGTGGTGGCGGCAGAACTGGCGCAGGCTTTTGCCCGCCTCGGCAGCCAGGTGACGGTCCTCGCGCGCAACACGCTTTTCTTTCGCGAGGACCCGGCGATCGGCGAGGCGCTGACGGCCGCCTTCCGCGCCGAAGGCATCGACGTGCGCGAGCACACCCAGGCGAGCCGCGTCGCGCATGGGGACGGCGAATTCGTGCTGACCACCGAGCATGGCGAGCTGCGCGCCGACCAGTTGCTGGTCGCGACCGGCAGGACGCCCAATACGCGTAACCTGGGCCTCGACACCGCGGGCGTCGCCGTCAACGCGCACGGCGCGATCGTGATCGACCAGGGCATGCACACCAGCGTGCCGCACATCTACGCGGCAGGGGACTGCACCGAACAGCCGCAGTTCGTGTATGTCGCGGCGGCGGCCGGTACGCGGGCGGCCATCAACATGACCGGGGGCAACGCCGCGCTCGACCTGAGCGCGATGCCCTCCGTGGTGTTCACCGACCCGCAGGTCGCAACCGTCGGCTTAAGTGAAGCGCAGGCGCACCACGACGGGATCGAAACCGACACTCGCGTGCTCACGCTCGACAACGTGCCGCGTGCGCTCGCCAACTTCGACACGCGCGGCTTCATCAAGCTGGTGGTCGTAGAACGCGGCCATCGTCTGATCGGCGTGCAGGCCGTGGCGCCGGGAGCGGGCGAACTGATCCAGACGGCCGCCATCGCGATTCGGGCGGGGATGACGGCCCAGGAACTGGCCGACCAGCTATTCCCCTACCTGACGATGGTCGAGGGCCTGAAGCTTGCCGCGCAGACCTTCTCGAAGGATGTGAAGCAACTGTCGTGCTGCGCGGGCTGAACGGCCTGCGACGACGAATGCCCCGGCATCGAAGCAGTGGCATCCACTCAGGAGTGGGAGGCGCGAGATGATGAACACCGAAAGCTACGCAACAGAAATCGCCGACGGTCTCTCGGCGATCCATCGCCGGAAGGGTTCTGCGCAGTTCTTTGTCGTGCTGCTTCGCGAGTTCGCGAAGGGAAAAGCTGTCTCGAGGCAAACGCTACGCATCGCGCTCGGGTGGCCTGAAGCGAGCGACACGCCGATGCTCGGGGCGATGCCCGATATCGAGTACGACGACCGGGGCGATATCGTCGGCTATGGCATCCCGCTTGACGACATACCGCACGCGTTCAAGGTTGACCGTCGCTCATTCTTTCCGCGCAATGCCCTCGTAGAAGTAAGTGAAGCATCTGGGCCCCGGTGCATACCCGGTACCGATTTGGTCGATCCCCAACCCAGCACGCTCGATCAGCGCTCGGATCGGACGGTTCAAATGACAGCCGCCGCTGATGCAGCACCATGAGGGCGTCAGCCAGTCCTGCCAGCGGCGCACGCCCGGCTCCGGTGCAAGACCGTGCTCGACGAACAGCAACCGTCCCGACGGCGTCAGCACGCGCCGAATTTCCTGCAGCGCACGATCGGCATCCGGGATCGAACACAGCGTCCAGGTGCTCACAACCGTGTCGACACTCTCGTCCGGAAGGGGAATGCGTTCCGCGGACGCCATCAGGAAATCAACCGGCGTGCCAGCGTGCGCCGCGCGACGGCGTGCCATCTCCGCCAGTTCCGCTGATGGCTCCAGTGCCAACACGCCACGCACCCTATCGCCATACAACGGCAGATTCAGGCCCGAGCCTGAACCAATCTCGAGCACGCGGCCCGCCGCGCCCCCGACGACGCGCACACGGTACGGGGCCAGCATTGCGTTGCGCATCGCTAAATCGCAGAGCCGCGGAAGAATGTAGCGTCCATAGATGCCCATCTATTGCTCCCCCTTCGATGCCGCCAGATTCGGCGGCAGGCTTCGACCTGCTCGCTCTACTCCCGCCGCACGATATGCGGGGCGGCCGATCGGGCATCGTTGCCGCCTGGCATACCGCACGACGCCGGCGCTTGCCGCGGCGGCGGTCCGGATACCTTCTTATCCTCCAGCACGTCGGCTACATTCCGCTGCCACCCGCTCGCCGATGAATAGTCCGGGCCGAGTGCAAGCCGAGCCGGCACCGTACGCCACGGCTGCTGGCGAACGTACGTGAAATACATCGCCGTCATCGCATACTGCGACGTGAACCAGTACGAATTGGCCACGCGCGCGATGCGAAAGAGCAGGTCCACCGACGCGCCCTGCGACGCACCCAACTCGATCAGGCCGAGCAGGGCCGAACCATGATTGCAGTCCTGAAAGAAAGTCGGGTTGTCGCAACAGGGTCGATAGGTGCTCGTCGCCACTTCGAGCGCTTTCACTTCCTGCGCGGGCGTCAGACGCACCGCGTCGATCTGGTCGAAATAGACGTAGCCGTTGCTCGCGTGTCCGAGCGTCCAGCCGCTCGTGCTGGCAAACGACGGCAGCCGGATGGTGCGGATCGGGCTGTGCTGGTTGAAGTCTGCGCGCGTCGACAAGCCGAGCGGCCAGAGCAGATTAAGCAAATACGGCGCGTTCTCGGCGGAGAACACGATCGGCGACGACGACGGCGCGGCGAACAGGCGCTCGACCCAGGCCGGAAGGTGCCCTTGGGTGCCGATGACGGCGCGATACTTGTCGGGATCGAGCGCGCCTGCGGCCATCAGCCGACGAATCGCGTCGCCGAAAACGATTCTCGTGTTGACGCCCTGCCTCGGCACGACGTCGTCGATGTCGATCTGGTATCGCCTTTGCTGTCGAGCCGCGGGCGCGCCCGCAGCAGCCGGGCCGCCATAATACCCGAGCGACGCCGCCAGCGCGCAAAGGAAGCGGCGGCGCGTGAAACCATGCATCCCGGTTGTTCGTTCCATCTTCGATCTCCCCGCCTCTTGTTTACATCATCGATCGCATCGTCGTCCGAAAACGTCTGGTCGCGCGCATCAGATGCTGACGCTTCTCAGTCGCAGTGCGTTCGTGATCACAGACGCCGAACTCAGGCTCATCGCCAGCGCCGCAATCATCGGCGACAGCAGCCAGCCGGTTAGCGGATAAAGCACGCCGGCCGCAAGCGGCACGCCCAACGCGTTATAGACGAATGCCCATGCCAGATTCTGCTTCATATTGCGTACGGTGGCTTCGGACAGGGCGCGCGCCCGTGCGATGCCGCGCAAATCGCCCTTTACGAGGGTCACCTGTGCACTGTGCATTGCGACGTCCGTGCCCGTTCCCATCGCGACACCGACATCGGCTTTCGCGAGCGCCGGTGCGTCGTTAATACCGTCCCCGGCCATCGCGACGACGGCCCCTTCGTTCTGGAGCCTCGACACCAGCGCCAGTTTGTCGGCCGGCTTGCACTCACCGTGATACTCGCCGATCTTGAGCCGATCTGCCGCGGCCTTGACGGTCGCGATCGCGTCGCCGCTCGCGACAACGACCCGAATGCCGGCTTCCTGGAGAGCAGCAAGTGCCTCTGCCGTGGTTTCCTTGATCGGATCTGAGACCGCCAGCAAACCGGCGAGCGTGCCGTCCACCGCCAGGTATATGACGCTCGAACCCTGCGCGCGCAGCGCATCAGCACGCGTTGAAAGCGGCGAGACGTCGGCTCCCGTTTCACGCATCAGTGCGCCGTTGCCGAGTGCGAGCTTCTTCCCGTCAACTGACCAGCGCACGCCGGACCCGGCCAGCGCCACGAAGTCCGCTGCCTGCCCCAGTGCGAGCTTGCGTTCCGATGCTGCCGAGACGAGCGCGGCGGCAAGCGGATGTTCGCTGTCCTGATCCAGGCTCGCCGCAAGCCGCAATACGTCATCAGCGGTGTAGCCGTTCGAGCCGATCGTGTCCGCGAACGTCGGGCGCCCCAGGGTCAGCGTCCCGGTTTTGTCAACCACAAGGGTGTTCACCTTGCGCAACTGCTCGATCGCGGAGGCGTCGCGGAACAGCACGCCATTCAACGCACCCTTGCCGTTCGCGACCATGATCGACATCGGCGTGGCAAGCCCCATCGCGCACGGACACGCGATGATCAGCACCGCCACGGCGTTGATCAATCCGAATACCCAGCTCGGCTGCGGCCCCAGGACGCCCCACGCGATGAACGTCACCAGCGCGATCGCGACCACCGCCAGCACGAACACGCCGGCCACCTTGTCGGCCATGCGCTGCATGGGCGCCTTGGAACGCTGCGCCTGTGCGACCAACTGGACGATTTGCGCGAGGACTGTTTGCGAGCCAACCTTTTCCGCGCGGATTATGAGGGTGCCTGACGTATTCAGCGTCGCGCCGATCACGTGGTCGCCCACATGCTTCGTCACCGGTATTGCCTCGCCTGTGATCATCGATTCGTCAAGCGCGCTGGCGCCGACCACGACGATGCCGTCGACGGGGACTTTGTCGCCCGGCCGCACCCGCAAGACGTCATCCGGACGTACGTCGGCCAGCGGCACGTCCTCTTCCGTTCCGTCTACCAGGATGCGCCGGGCGGTCTTGGGTGCCAGTTCGAGCAGCGACCGAATCGCGGCCGACGTTTGTGCGCGCGCCCGCAGTTCGAGGATCTGCCCGAGCAGCGTCAGCGACAGAATGACCGCTGCGGCCTCGAAATACACGCCAACCCTGCCGCCTACGACAAAGCTGTGCGGAAAGGCGGCCGGCGCCGCAGTCGCCACGACGCTGTAGACAAACGCCGCACCGGTGCCGAGCCCGATCAGCGTCCACATGTTCGGACTGCGGTGGATCAGCGACTGCGCGAATCGCGTGAAGATCGGCACACCGGCCCACAGAACCACGGGCGCGGACAGTGCCAATTCCACCCAGTTCTGCATCGATTGATGGAACCAGCCGAACCTGTGGCCGAACATCGCGAGCAGGAACGTGGCGACCGACAATGGCAATGTCCACCAGAACCGCAGGAGAAAATCAGCGAGTTCGGGATTGTCTTCATCGCCCTGTTTCGGGTACCAGCGGCTCGAGCGCCATCCCGCACTTTGGACGATGCCCCGGATGATCCTGCCGGATTTCCGGATGCATCGGACAGGTATAGATCGCGCCGTCGGGGGTGTCGTTTGGCAGTTCCTCTCGATGAGGGCCGGCATAGCGCTCCGGATTCGCTTCGAATTTTTGCAGGCACGACTCACTACAGAAATAGTACCGGTCGCCGCCGTCTCCGGTCTGGAACGGTGTGTCCTCCGCCACCGTCATCCCGCAAACCGGGTCCTTCAGCGAAGAGGTCGTGTTTTTCAGGTTTTCATCGAGATCCGAGGCCCCGGCCTGCTCAGAGTCGCGTACGTCGTTGGTGCTGCAATATGCGCACTGACCGTGCTCATCGTGATTTTTCGACGTATGCGTGCCGCGGTCACCGTGATGGCCCATCGCGCTATCGTGCGGTCTGTTCATTGAGGCTACCTCCATCAATGTGCATCGGGCGACCTGATTCAGTCGGACCGCGCGACCGGCACCGCCACCGACCGGAATCGGGGTGCCGCGGAGTCCTCCCGCGACGCGCGGGACTTCCGCTCAATACAGGATAGACACTCCAGCAATGGGAACGTCAAGCCTGCCGGTTAAAATCACCGTGAAGCGAAAGCGTTTCACCATCTATTGATCGGCTTGCCGACTTGCGACGGCGGCTCCTGGGCGAACGACCGCTTTATCCCTCGAAGTCCTGGCACAGCGCACGCGAGGCGCATGCCGTTAAATTACGCCTCGGCGCATCGTCGATAGAACCGGTTTCGAGCGGGGCCGCGAAGCAGTCTCTGCGGCCCACCCATACCGCTCTAGCCAGGCTGCTTCACGTAGCGCAGGTACGGCTTCAGGGTCTTGAAGCCCTGCGGATACTTCTTCTTCGCGTCGTCGTCCGACACCGAGGTCGGAATGATGACCTCGTCACCCGGCTTCCAGTTCACCGGCGTCGCGACCGTGTGCTTCGCGTTCAGCTGCAGCGAATCGAGCAGGCGCAGCACCTCGTCGAAATTGCGGCCCGCGCTCATCGGATACACGAACATCGCCTTGACCTTCTTGTCCGGCCCGACGATGAACACCGAGCGCACGGTCGCGTTGTCGACCGCGGTGCGCGGCCCGCCGCTCGCGTTCGGATGGATCATGTCGTACAGCTTCGCGACTGCCAGGTCGACATCGCCAATCAGCGGATAGTTGATCGCGTGACCCTGCGTTTCCTCGATGTCCTTCACCCATCGCTGGTGATCGCTGACGGGGTCGACGGAGAGTCCGATGATCTTCGTGTTGCGCTTGTCGAATTCCGGCTTGAGCCCGGCCATGTAGCCCAGCTCGGTCGTCCATACCGGCGTGAAATCCTTCGGGTGAGAGAACAGGATCGCCCACAGATGCCCTGCGAACGGAGTGCGCTGGATATCGATACCGAGGAATCCCGACAGCAGATAGATCGTGAGCGGAAAGCCGTACATCTCGGCATACAGCGCGACGATGAATGCTTGGACGAGGCCCGCGCCCGCCCACTCGCGCCAGCGCTTCGGCGCGGCGAAACGGTAAGAACGCCTGGCGGAAAGTGGATGCCCCCCTTGACGGCAAGCGTTTCGCCTTCCGCGGACTGAAAAGATACAGTTTCAATCGCCAATGGATACTCGGCTGAGAGGCGGCCGAGTATCGCGATGGCGTCGGTGCAGGACGCGCAATCTTCCTGCGTCAGCACAGTAACTCGTAGCGATCTCATATCCGCCTCACCCTGCGTTCCGCATGCCTTGCCGCATGTCGGCGATCAGGTTGGCGATCGGCAGGTACATCGTATAGTCCGGGGCGACACCGCAATCCGCGCGCCACCGGATCCGCCCATCGGGACCGACGAGCACGAACGTGTGGCCATCTCGACTGCGTCCCATCATCCCGTAGCCGTTCGCGTGATAGGCCGACGACACAGCAAGATCGGTGTCGGAAGGCACCGGGTACGACAACGACATGTCGGTTGCTTTTTGCTTCAGCACATCTGCGGGATCCGATGCAATCGTGGCGACTGCATCGACGCCAAGAGAGCGGAACTGGTCAAAGTGGGCCGCGATGTCTTTCGCCTGATCCCAGCAAGGTTGGCACGTCACGCCTTCCTGGAAATACAGCAGCACGGATTTGCCGCGCAGGCTGGTCAGGTCGAAGGCGTTGCCGGTAGCGCTCATCAACCGAATCGGCGGTGCAATTTGCCCCGGGCCAGGATTGCCTACCTGAAACCGATACTTGCCGGCGAGTTGGCCGAACGGGCCGCCAAGCCCCTCTTCCTGCTGCGCATGCACCCAGAAGATCGCCGCCACCAGCGCGATCAAGATCGCCAGGGCAACCGACAGCACGAGCACTCGCCGAGATCCGGTTTGGCCTTCCGGGACAGGCTTTGCGTGTATCTGTTTCATGTTCTCCTCCGCGTTAGTTACGCTTCGGTTGTTGCATGTTGCCTTGCTTCTCTTGCTGCTCCCGGCCATGCCACTGCGCGCGCTCGCACGGCCAGCGCACTTACCGCGATCACGAGGCCCAGTGCGGCCGCCCAGTTCGGAACTACCGAAAGGGCGGTCGTGATGAGCTCGCCGAGGTGCTGCAACCTGACCGACAGCATCAGCGCCCAGTGACTCGGCGCAGGCATCGATTGGTCGGCGAACGCGATCCACACAGTAGCCGTGCCCATCACGGCGAGCAGCAGCCCGCTTGCGAGCATCGACGCTGACAATGTACGTTGCAGCGAACCAATCCGCCACGTGATATGCCTCGTGCGAAACAGTCCGCTCGACCGCCAGTCGATTCGATCCCACAACAGCGAAACGACGAACAATGGCGCCACCATGCCGAACACGTACGCCCCCCGAGCCCCATCGCGAGCGCAACGGACGGAGCGACGCTCGACAATGCGATCACGCCGGCGAGCACCGGTGCGCAGCACGAGCTGGCGACACCCGAGAACATACCGAGCGAGTAGATGCCGAGCGGCCCCGCGTGCGTCGTCGCGCGACGACCGGGTATTGGCAGTTGCAGCTTGCCGCCCAGCAACGTGAAACCTGCCATGCCGATCATCACGAGACCGCCGGCCAGATACACGAACAGGTGGCGCGAAACAAAGAGCTGCCGTAGCGCGACCGCCCCCATGACCAATGGCAGGATGATGGTCGCCACCCCGGCCGCGAACACGAAACTCATCGCCACCAGCTTGCGGTGATTCTGAAACGAACTGGCGAAATAGGCCGGCAGCATGACAGAGATGCAGCACGGCGCGAACAACGCGAGCATGCCGGCCATAAACGCGGCGATGACCGCCCCCCGAAGAAAATACTGGTTTCCATCTTGCGGTCCTGTAGCCGGCGTGCGCCGGCGATACGTTCGTATGTCGCGTCCGATGCCTGGTGCGCAGCCAGCCAGCGACGCCCGCGATGGCGGTGCCGGCGACGAAGCCGTGACGCGATGACATGCGGCGCGCATTCGCCTCGGCTTCCGACGCCGCCGGTCAGCGCTTCAGATGCGACTCGTTCGAAGGCTGACGGCCGTTTTCCGAGTCGTCCGACGACGATCGGCGATCGCTATGCGAGTTCATGCTTTTCATCATGAAGAGCATCGACAGCGGACAAAGCAGGAACAGCAAGTACGGTCCCGCACTTACGATGAGCGCGCGGAACTGCGGCAAAGCAAAATAGGCGCCTGCCAGAACGGCAAGCACGGCGGCACCCGTAACAAGCATGGTTTTCGTGCATTTCATGATGAGACTCCTCGAGATTCGAAAGCTGTTCAACGATCCGCGTCACGCGGACGCCAGGTAATTTCGTTGCTATGGTCTGGATCTTGTCGGCGTACTTGAGCATGATGTCGCCCATCACCTTCATCATTTCGCCGTGCATCTGCATCGCGGGCGCCCCCGCGTTCGTCGCGAAATCGTCAAACCGACGCGTAATGGCGAGCACGATCGAACCGCGACTGCGGTGTCCGATCGGGAGACAGCGGGGAGTTAGAGCGCTTGCGGCGGGCGTTGAGGCAGCTCAGGAATGAACTGCGATGCCAGGGGGGTGTTGCGGTGCGCGTACGTGGACGAAGACGTCGCGGGGACGGGAATAGACGTCTCCGAGGGAATCGCGAGAATGGCGCAGGACAGCATACCCGCGCTGCTTTGACAGCTGGGCTGATGGTGCTGCGACGCGCCAGGCGCGGCGGCATGCATATCGGTCATCGGCGCTGTCATGTAGGACGCCACGACCTGCGAAGTGGAGACAGGCGACGAATGACCCGGGCAAAGCAGTGCTGGCGCCGTGAAGCCCGCGACGGGCAGCCACGCGATCAGAAAACTCAGCACCAGTTTGACCATCCACTTCACGATCCGGTCCTCAAGATCTGGTTAAGCGATTTCGGCTCCCGACGCTCGGTTGTGGGAGTTCGGCGAGGCTGGCGTTGCTGAAAGACGCGCGTGTCGATGGGCGAGTTTCCGAGCGTCTTGATCGCCGCCAATCGATTCGAGAATCGGGCATGCCGGCCGCTCATCACCTGCGCAATGGCTAGCAAGGTATGCGAGCGCCCCGCGCATCTCGCGAAACTCCTCGATCCGCGCATCGAGTTCGGCGATATGCTGCATGGCAATCTGCTTGACCTCCGCGCTCGCACGGTCGCGATCCTGCCAGAGCGCGAGCAGGTGCCGAATCTGTTCGATCGGAAAGCCAAGCGTGCGTGCTTGATGAATGAAGCGCAGCACCTGGACATCGTTCTGTCCGTAGATT
>SCRN01000030.1 GCA_004322045.1 Paraburkholderia sp. | reverse complement strand
CTTTACCCTGGGCGCGGCGCAAACCGCGTTGAAAGCGCAAGGCTGTGCGATCGGACGGCGCATCGTGTTCGCGGGGACAGGGCCCTTGCTCTACCTCGTCGCCTATCAGTACGCGAAAGCCGGCGCACGGGTGCTCGCCATTCTCGATACCAACGGCATCGGCAAGCAAGCGGCGGCGCTACCCAAGCTCGCCGCGCAGCCAGCTGTCCTGGCCAAGGGGCTCTATTACGTCGGCTGGCTGCGTGCGCACGGCGTACCGATCGAGCGAGGCGTATCCCTCGAGCAGATTCACGGCGAGCGGCATGTGACGGACATCGCGTGGCGCGCGAAGGACGACACGGGAAGCGCCGGCACCCCGGTGCGGACGCTGCAATGCGATGCGGTCGGCATCGGTTTCGGCTTGCGGCCCGAAACGCAGCTTGCCGATGTCGCCGGCTGCCGCTTTCGCTACGATGCGCTCAACCATTGCTGGCTGCCCGAGCGCGACGAAGCGGGACGCACCTCGATGCGCGGCGTCTACGTGGCCGGTGACGGCGCGGGGATCGCTGGGGCCGATGCGGCCGAGCACGCGGGCCGCCTCGCCGCACTGGCGCTGCTCGATGATTTGGATGGCGAAGCGGGATCGTCGATGAAACGGATCGGCGAGCGCGTCGACGCAGCCACTTCGACGCGTCGTGCATTGCAGCGCATCGCGACGTTTCGCTCGGGCATCGAGACCGCGTTTCCCGCGCCCTTCGAGCGCGCGGTCACATGGCCCGATGCGATGACCGTCTGCCGCTGCGAAGAAATCGATGCTGGCACGGTGCGCCACTGCATTCGATCGGGCGCCGCAACCGAGATCAATCGCCTGAAAGCGCTGACACGAGTCGGCATGGGGCGCTGTCAAGGCCGCATGTGCGGTGAAGCGGCGATGGCGCTGCTCGCAGCCGAGTCTGGCCTTCCGCCGCAGGCGCTCGGCCGCTTGCGCGCGCAGGCGCCGATCAAGCCCATTCCGCTTGCAGCGGCGCTGTGCGACGAGCAAGTTGCGCCGGTGCCGGAGGACGCGCGTGATGAATAGGCCAATGCGGCAATACGACGTGGCCGTCGTCGGCGGCGGGCTGGTCGGCTCATCGGCCGCGCTGGCGCTCGCGCGCCGCGGCATCCGCGTGCTATTGATCGAGCGACGCTACTGCGGCGCGCAGGCGAGCGGCGTCAATTACGGCGGCGTGCGCTGTCAGGGTCGCGCAGCGGAGCAATTGCCGCTCGCATTGCGTGCTCGGCGCATCTGGGACCGGCTCGGCGAACGGATCGGGATCGATGGCGAATTCGTCGTGTCGGGCCATTTGCGCTTGGCTCGCAGCGAAGCCGATCTCGAAGGCCTCGAAGCCTATGCACAGATTGCCGCGGAGCATGGGCTCTCGTTGCAACTGATGTCGGGCACTGCCTTTCGGCGGCGCTATCCTTGGCTGGGCGCCGCAGCGGTCGGCGGCTCGCTGTGTTCGAGCGACGGGCACGCGAACCCGCGTCTCGTGTCGCCGGCGTTTGCACGGGCGGCGCGCGAGGCCGGCGCCGATGTGCGGGAACTGACGGCGCTCGAGCATGCCGAGCACGACGGCAATCGCTTTTTGCTGCGCGCCGGCGAGCAAACATACGCAGTCGATTGGCTCATCAACGCAGCAGGTGCCTGGGCCGGCACGTTGGCCGAGCGCTTCGGCGACGCGGTGCCGATGAAGCCGATCTACCCGAACATGTGGGTGACCGAGCCGCTGCCGTATTTTCTCGAGCACAACCTCGGCGTATTCGGCGGTGGCATCTATGCGCGGCAAGTCGCACGCGGCAATTGCGTTATCGGCGGCGGACGCGGTCATGGCGACGGCGATTTTGCGCGACCGTCGTCCGACACGACACGCGCGGTGATGCGCGACGCGTGCGCGCTACTGCCCGCCCTGCGCGACGCGCTGCTGATTCGGACCTGGAGCGGCGTGGAAGGCTGCACGCCGGACCACAATCCGATCATCGGCGCGAGCCGCCGCGTGCCGCGCTTGCTCCATGCATTCGGTTTTTCCGGCGGCGGGTTTCTCCTCGCCCCGGGCGTCGGCGAAGTCCTCGCCGATCTCGTGATCGACGGCGCCACCGAGACACCGCTCGACGCGTTCGACGTCAATCGCTTCTCGGCCGTTCCCGCGTAATGCTTCGCCCTTTCATCAGGAGACCTAAATGAATGCTTTCCGAACCCTAACGGCCACGGCGATGTTGGCCGGGGCGTGCGTGGCCGCGACGCCCGCATGGTCGCAATCGAAGACGATCTACATCGGCATGAACGGCGGCCCGATGGAAAAGGCCTACACGTCGCAAGTGCTGCCGATGTTCGAGAAAGCCAACGATACGAAAGTCGTCGTCGTGCCGGGCACGTCATCGGACATCCTCGCCAAGCTGCTGGCCAATCGCAATCATCCGCAAGTTCACGTCGCATTTCTCGACGACGGCGTGATGGCGCGGGCCGTGAGCTTGGGTGTGTGCGAAAAGCTCGACGACTCGGCCGAACTCAAGCAGCTCTACCCGTTCGCCCGCATGAAGGACGACATCGGCGCCGGTGTGCAGTTGGGCATGACGGGCATCGCTTACAACAAGAAGCTGTTCGCTGAGAAAGGCTGGGCGCCGCCCACCTCATGGCTCGATTTCGCCGATCCGAAATACAAGGGTAAGGTCGTCTTCCAATCGGCATCGAGCAGCACGTTCGGCTTGCACGGCTTCTTGGCGATGAATCGGCTCTGGGGCGGCAGCGAGACCAACGTCGAGCCGGCTTTCACGAAATGGGCGAGCACGGTCGGACCGAATGTCGTCGAGTACATCCCGAACTCGGCAAAGATCTCGGAGATGGTGCAAGCGGGCGAAGCCGGGTTGTTCCCGCTCACGCCGACCGGCGTTGCCGACTTGCAGGACAAGGGCTTGCCTGTCGCCTATGTCAGCCCCAAGGAGGGGCCGGTGCTGCTGCTCGTCGACGTTTGTGTCGTGAAAAACAACCCCGACGAGAAGCTTGCGCAAAAGCTCGCGCAGTTTTTGCTGTCGGCGCCCGCGCAAGAAAAAGCCGCGGAAGCGGGCAAGCAGATCCCGACCAACCGTCAGGCGAAGATGCCCGTGTCGATGCAGCAAAGCCTTGGCAACATCGACGAGCTCGTTCATAAAGTGACCGTCGTCGACTGGGATGCGATCAATGCGCATCGCGCGCAATGGGATACGCGTTGGAATCAGCAGATCGAGCGTTGAGGGCGGCGCGCTGGCCGGCTCGCGCCGCTTGACGGCGTCAGTGCCAGCGCTGGCGCCGCTTGGTGCTAGCGCGCGGGCGCGCGCTGGCGGACGGCTTCGAATAAGCAAACGCCGCTCGCCACGGACACGTTCAGGCTCTCCACCGTGCCGGCCATCGGGATCCGCATGACTTCATCGCACGTATCGCGCGTGAGCCGGCGCATCCCTTCTCCCTCCGCGCCCATGACGATAGCGACAGGACCGTCCAGCTTGCTCTCATAGAGCGTCGCTTGCGCGTCGCCCGCGGTGCCGACGATCCATACGCCGGCCTCTTTCAGCTCGCGCAGCGCGCGTGCGAGATTGGTCACCGTGATATACGGCACCGTATCGGCCGCGCCGCTTGCCACCTTCGCCGCCGTCGCATTCAATCCGACCGCGCGGTCACGCGGCGCGATGACCGCATGTGCGCCCGCCCCATCAGCCACGCGCAGACACGCGCCCAGGTTGTGCGGATCGGTGACGCCATCGAGCACGAGCAACAGCGCTGGGCCGTTGATGCCATCGAGCAGCTCGGCAAGGTTTTGCGCGAGCGGCAGATCGGTTGCGCGCGCAACGACGCCTTGATGGCGCTCGGTATGCGCGAGACCCCAAAGGCGCGTCTCGTCGGCCGCAATTAAACGCACACCGGCCTCTTTTGCGGTATGCAGGAAATCTTGCATGCGACGATCGCGCCGGGTCGCGTCATAAAACACTTCTTCGACCGTGGACGCGTCGTGGCGCAAGCGCGCGGTCACCGCATGAAATCCGTATAAAACTTTTAGACGTGCCATAGCAGAGTGAAATCGGTGTTGCTTCAAGCCAATAAAGCGAAGGCACAGCGGTGCATCGAGCCCTCGCTGTGCCACATGGAATGACGGCGGCCCGGTACGCCTTCACCGGTTACCGCGCGCCGGCTGCCGTCAGCCTTTTTTGCGCGAACGCGCTTTGGGCGCGCCCTTCGAGGCGGGGCTACGCTTCTTGGCCGCTTGCGAACGCGCAGCGCGCGCTTCGACCACGGCCGGGGACTTGCCCGGCGCGGCCTGTTTGCGCCGCGCGCCTTCGGCCAGCGCCGGCGCGAGCGTGCGCACTCGCGGCCCACGGCCTGCCGTTTCCGGTTCGCCGACGGGGCGGACCGTCGCGTTCGAACGCCCCGGCGATGCCGGCGGCTTGACGGCCGCCTCACGCACGAGCCGGAAATCGATCTTGCGGGCATCGAGATCGACGCGGCTCACCTGCACGCGCACGCGATCGGACAGCCGATAACGAATGCCCGTACGCTCGCCGCGCAACTCGTTCTTGATCTCGTCGTATTGGAAGTAATCGGAGCCGAGCTCGGTCACGTGCACGAGCCCTTCGATAAACAGCGCGTCCAATTGCACGAAGATGCCGAACGAGGTGACCCCGCTCACCATGCCGCCGTACTCCTCGCCCAGCTTGTCGCGCATGAAATAGCACTTGAGCCAGGTCTCGACGTCGCGCGACGCTTCATCGGCGCGCCGCTCGTTGGCCGAGCAGTGAAGCCCGAGCTCTTCCCAGATCGCCGTGTTCTCGCGCGAGCGCGGCCGCGCTTGCGCTTGCTCGTCGGCCTGCTGCAGGGCGCGCGCGCGCGGCGACAGCGCCGTGTTGAGCACCACGCCGTCCGGCGCTTGCGGCCGATACTTCTGGCCCGACAAAATCGCGTAGATGGCGCGATGCGTCAGCAGATCCGGATAGCGCCGGATCGGGCTCGTGAAGTGCGCATAGGCATCGTACGCAAGCCCGAAGTGCCCAATGTTGTCGGGGCTGTACACGGCTTGCTGCATGGAGCGCAGCAGCATGGTTTGCAGCATTTGCGCGTCGGGCCGATCGCGGATCTGCGCCATCAGCGCCGCGTAGTCGCTGGCGTGAGGCGTCTCGCCGCCGCCGAGCGAGAGGCCCATGCCGCGCAGGAACGTGCGCAGATTTTCGAGCTTCTCGGCGGTTGGCCCCGCGTGGACGCGGTACAGGCCGGGATGCTTGTTGCGCTTCATGAAATCGGCGGCGCACACGTTGGCCGCCAGCATGCACTCTTCGATGAGCTTATGCGCGTCGTTGCGTTGGCGCGGCAGAATCTGCTCGATCTTGCCCTGCGCATTGCAGACGATGTAGGTCTCGGTCGTGTCGAAGTCGATGGCGCCACGCTTTTGGCGCGCGGCGAACAGCGACTTGTAGACGCCGTAGAGGTTTTGCAACTGCGGCACGAGCGTCGCGCGCCGCGCCGCCTCGGGACCCTTCGTATTGGTCAGCACCGCGGCGACTTCAGTGTATGTGAGCCGCGCGGACGAATGCATGACGCCCGGGTAGAACTGATACGCCTTGATCTCGCCGCGCGAGGTGATGAGCATGTCGCAGACGAGCACGCAACGATCGACCTCGGGATTGAGCGAGCACAGTCCGTTCGAGAGCTTTTCCGGCAGCATGGGAATCACGCGGCGCGGGAAATAGACGGAGGTGCTGCGCTCGATCGCATCGGCATCGAGGGCCGTATCGGGGCGAACATAGTGCGAAACATCGGCGATGGCGACGAGCAGCCGGAAGCCGTCGCCACGGCCGACTTTGACGGGCTCGCAATAGACGGCATCGTCGAAGTCGCGCGCATCTTCGCCGTCGATGGTCACGAGCGGGACGTCGCGCAAATCGACTCGATGGCGAATATCGATCGGGCGCACTTCGTCGGGCAGAGCTGCCGCTTCGGCCAAGGCGCTGTCGCCGAACTCATGCGGCACGCCGTACTTGCGCACGGCGATCTCGATTTCCATGCCCGGGTCGTCGATATCGCCGAGCACTTCGGCCACACGGCCGAGCGGTTGCGAATGCCGGCTTGGGAAATCGGTGAGATCGACCACGACGATCTGGCCAACCTTGGCCTTCTTCGTATTCTGCGTGACGAGAATGTCGTGCCCGATGCGCTTGTCTTCGGGTGCCACGATGAGCGCGCCGTTCTCGTTGAGGAGTCGCCCGATGACGCGCTTATTGGCGCGATCGGTCACTTCGACGATATGCCCTTCTGGCCGTCCGCGCCGGTCGTAGCCGATGATGCGTGCGAGCACGCGATCGCCATGCATGACTTTCTGCATTTCGGCGTTCGGCAAGAACAGATCGTCTTGGCCGTCGTCGCGGATGATGAAGCCGTAGCCGTCGCGGTGGCCTTGCACGCGGCCGGCGACGAAGCTGGACGGATGGGCGAGCTGGTAGTAGCCGCGCTTGTCGAGCCGGATTTGGCCGTCGCGTTCCATCGCGCCTAAGCGTTTGAAGAAACCTTCACGCTCCTGGCGCTTGATCGACAGGGTCTCTGCAATGTCGTTGGCGGCGAGCGGGGTATCGCTCGTGCGCAGCACGCCGAGGATTTCCTCGCGGCTCGGAATCGGGTACGGGTATTTGCTCAAGGGGCGCTTGTCGATGATTGTTCTCGGCTCGATACGTCTGACACGGCAATGCGCGCCATTCTAACACCCGTCAATGGCGGGACGAACGAGCTTGCGGGCTGGGTGACGACGGCCCGCGGCCATGTGCGGCGGGCGCGCCAAACGGGGCCGGGGTGAACGGGTGAGCGTGGGCCTCGCGCAAAGTGCTTGACAGCGCGCTTCGGGACGGTAAAATAGCGGTCTTTGTTGCAAGACGCACACCTGCCCAGGTGGCGGAATTGGTAGACGCACTAGGTTCAGGTCCTAGCGGTGGCAACATCGTGGAGGTTCGAGTCCTCTCCTGGGCACCAGAAAAATAGATCCAGATCAATTACTGGATGATGTTCGCGATGAAGCCCGCTCTTGCGGGCTTTTTGCGTTTCGGGGCGACTGAAACCTGCTCGCGTTTCGCGATAAGCCAACGTCGAGCGAGTACGTTTTTGAGTACATGAAAGTTCGAGTTCGCGGAAACGTACTCACCGCAGAGCGATCTCATCGCTGCCGCGAGGCGCAGAACTAGGTTTTGCGCTCGATCGTGCAAGGGTTTTCACCGCGCAATCTCAAGTACATGCGGACGTTGCCCAAGCATGGCCGACGCAGACAATTTTGTGCAACACGTCGGATCGGTCATCGGCGTGTGGCCATTCGTTGTCGTTGATTGTCTATGCGCGTCCGCAATTCGGCCAGAAGGGACATCAATCTGAGCGGCCAACGACGCCCCGCTCCACCGAGCGGGGGCGTCTCCCCTGTTAATCCCTGTCAGCTTGCCGGATTGCGTGCCATGACGATCCACGCCGCGCCGTCGATCATCACCGACCGCTCGCCGGGGAGGCCCGCGAAGGCGGCACGAACTGCGGCCGAGGCGCGGGCGCGGATGTCGTCGGGTTGATCAGCGAGCGCACGCGACAGTGGGCCGACCTCGAGCGTCATCTTCACCGCGTCATCGATCGCCGCGTCTCGCGTCCCGCCCTCGCCGAATGGGACGGAAGCATCGAAGGGCGCGATAGCGATATCGGTGAAGCCGGCCGCCGTCAGGATGCGCGACACCCGCCCCCGGTCGCCGAACGAAAATGGACCGGGCGCTTCGGGAGCGGGCGGCGCGCTCGGGGGGAGGATCCCCTTGATCGCGCCCATCGGCAGGCGCACCCAATCGTTCTCGACCGCGCCGCGCCAGCAGACGAAAGCGACCCGCCCGCCCG
Organism: Paraburkholderia sp.; assembly: GCA_004322045.1. Lineage (GTDB taxonomy): Bacteria > Pseudomonadota > Gammaproteobacteria > Burkholderiales > Burkholderiaceae > Trinickia. The sequence goes on along the minus strand of SCRN01000030.1, from coordinate 2,877 downwards.
GCCGCAGCGCGCGTCGCATATGGGCGAACGCCGCTGTCGGATTGTCGAAGAACATTACCCCGAAACGCGAGAACAGGATGTCGAACGCGCCCTCGGGCAGCTCCGCGCTGCTGGCATCGGCCACCTGGAACAGGACCGGCGTATCCGGTGGCGCAAGCGCGCGCGCTCGGCCGATCAGCGGTTCGGATATGTCCACGCCCAGCACTTCGCCCCCCGCGCCGACGCGGGCGGCCAGAGCCAGACTCGACGCGCCCGCGCCGCAGCCGACGTCCAGCACGCGCTCGCCCGCCGCGGGTGCGACGGCTTCTATTGCGGCCTGGCCGAACACCGCCACCATCGCGTCGAGCCGGGCCTGGTTGGCGACCCAGCGCTCCCCGCTTCGACCATTCCAGTCGGCCACCTGATAGGCATTTTGCTCTGCCATGTCATCCTTGCTCTGATTCGTTCTTAACTAGCTACCCTTTGTTCGAGGCAAGGGGGAGCCGAACCGATGCCAAGGTGCGTATCGTCTCGAACAACCCCGCCTCCACCTGCGATAAGGCGCAATACCTGCGTGTGCTCGTCTCAGGCCTCGAAACCGGTGCCGCGGCGCCGGACCTCGAAGGACAACCGCTCCTGCCATTCCTTCAAACTCTACGATCCGTCCTTCACCGCGCCGATCTACGCCAACATTTTCGAAGGCGACGACGCAACGGGAGAAGTGAATCTGTGCTCTCAAACCAGCATCGACTGCTGGGCGAAAATACCCGCCATCGCGCCCTGCGATGATGCCTGGGTGACCGAGGGTAGGAAGGGCGTGGCAAGGTCGCCGGCGGCGTAGATGCCGGGCATGCTGGTTTGGCGGCGCTCGTCGACCTTGAGGACGATGCCGGTGGGCGTATCCACCGTGGCGAGGCCCCGCGATTCATGCAGGCTTGCGGACGGCTTGTTGCGCGGCTGGGCGAACAGGACGTCGACCGCGACATTGCGGCGGGTATCGAGATTGACGGTGGCGATATGGCCCCCTTGACGGGCGATCTCGGTGATACGCCCAGCGACGACAGGTATGTTGCGGCGCGCCAGATCGGCCTGGATTTCGGGTGGAATGTCGTGACCATCGGCGAATACCGTCAACGTGTCCGTCCAATCGCGGAACAGCCTGACAGACTGGTGCGACTGCGGGCCGGACCAAACGAGGCCCCAATGCTGGCCGGCGACTTCAAAGCCGTCGCAGTAGGGGCAGGGCACGATGGACGTGCCCCAGCTTTCGGCAAAGCCCGGAACATCAGGCATCTGGTCGGCGACGCCATAGCTCAGGATCAAGCGGCGCGCCCTTAGGCTTTCGTTATCGTCAGTGACGACGCGGAAATCGTCGATGGCGCCAGACACGCTCTCGGCCCGGGCGTTGACCAGCCGGATCGTTGGATAGCGCGCCAGCTGCTGCCGAGCCTCGACCAGGATGTCCAGCGGCGGCTTGTGATCGTGGCCGAGCAGGCCATGCGAGTGGCCGGCAAAGCGATTGCGCGGCCGGCCCGTATCGAGAACAGTGACCTTGCGGCGGGCACGGCCGAGCTGCAGGGCGGCGGCGAGGCCGGCAAAGCTGCCGCCGATGATGATGACGTCATCCATGGTGATGGGCTCCGTGTGTGGATGGAGGGGGTGGGCTGGGCCTGGTGCGCAATATCGTCCAGCGATACGCGCTCGAGACGGGCAGCGAGCAAGGCTTCGGCATCGGCGAGAAAGTCGCCCATCACTGTGTTGACCGGCCCGACAATGCCGCATCCGATATCGCCGGGTGGCCCGGGGAAACCTGATTTGCACAACCGGTTGAAACCTACCCTTGGCTTGCACATTTAAGATACTGCGTGGTATCGTAGTGCAAGAATTTGAATACTGTCAAGTACTGGAATTTTCGTGACCGAAAACAGCCTGGGCCGGCGCGGCCGGCCTGCCAACGAGGCGCTTCGCCAAACGATAGTCGACGCCGCCTGCGAACTCTTTGTGGAATTGGGGTTTCAAGCGACGACCATGGACAAAGTCGCCCAGCGGGCGAAGATATCCAAGCTAAGCATCTATCGGCACTTCGAGAACAAGGAGGCGCTGTTCAGCGCGGCCATGGCGGCCCACTGCCATCAGTTTGCACCACAGGCCCTTTTTGAAGGCGTCGCCGGTTCGGCCGAAGATCAACTCATGGCGGTGGGATCATCCCTGCTTCGCACGCTGTTGAGCCCCGACGTCCGCAGTGTCGAAGCCATGGTTTTGGCCGACAAGACGAATCAAAAGTCGTTAAGCAAGCTCCATTACGAAGCCGGGCCCGCCTATGTCATCGCCCAAATCGAGGCCCTGTTGCGTCAGTTGCACGCGAAGGCGGTTCTGAACGTGCCCGATCCTCTCCGGTCCGCCCGCTTGTTTGCCGCGCTTTTCAAAGGATCCGATCTCCTGCTTATTGCACGCTTCGACGAGACGAGAGCAGAGAACGACAACGAAATCGAATCCTATTGCCGGTCGGCCGTCGCCATGTTCATCGCCGCGCACGGTGGCGTCTAAAGGTGCGCTATCGCGGCCGATGAAGAACACGCAGCAATTGCATACGCTGTTCGCCCTGAGCAACCTATGGATGATGCGTGGACGACTGATGCGCGAGGCCGCTGCATGAGCGCAAAGGCTGCCCGCGCGGGCAGGCAACCGGCGCCTTCCTTATGCCGAACGTCGCGCTGCATTCGAGCCAGGTGCCGCACCGCTTCCACCGCATCGGCCCTATGTGGATGGCTCAGTGCGTGGATAGCGTCAAGCAGAATGGCCGGTTTACCGACAATCATCTTGGCCGGTCGACCGGGATGATTGTCGGCGGTTATTCGGCCATGGTTGTCGCTCCTTCTTTGTGATTGTCGTTGGATG
>SCRN01000029.1 GCA_004322045.1 Paraburkholderia sp. | reverse complement strand
TCGTCAACGTGCGCGCCGCGCGGTCGCGGATCTGCCGGTCGAGCTCCGCCCCTGTGACGCCTCGATCGAGCAACGCTGCGGTCACCGACATCGTCGGCACCCCATTGGATAGATGCAGCTTCTTGGACGCATAGTCGGAGCGGAACGCCCCATCGCGGAAATTGACGACGGACGTCATCTCCATCGGCCCGCGCCCCGGCCATAGCGCTTCGTTCGCAAGGAAACTCACGCCCGTGCCCGGATGGTCCATCAGATTGCGGCCAACTTGATCGGAGCTATTGCCGATGCCGTGGGCGAACTTCTCCGACGTCGACATCAACATGAGCTTCGGCGTTTCGATGCCATTGGCCGCCAGCACGAAGAGCTTGCCCGTCACGCGCGTGGTGCCGCCTGCGGGGTTCTTGTAATGCACGGCCGAAATGAGGCCCTTGTCGTCCGCTTCGATGCGGTAGACGACCGCCTCCGGTATCAACTTCGCCCCGGCTTTCTCCGCCTTCTGCGCATGCGCAACGCCGTTGTACATCGCGGCAATGGGGCAGATCGGCATGCAGTTGTTGTTGCCGCAGCACGTGGGCCGATCGTCGTAAGGGCGGCTGTTGCGCGCGACAGGCTCGGGCACGACCTTGAACCCGTTCGCGTTCAACACATCGCTAAAGCGCGCGTCCATGTACGAGAGCGGAAGCTGAGCCATCGGATAGGGCTTGGAGCGCGGCGAGCCGAGATCGATCGAGGTGTCGGGGCCGGACACGCCCAACTCCACTTCGGCTGCGTAGTACCAAGGCTCCAGGGTGTCGTACGGGAACGGCCAGTCGCGGCCGACGCCGTAGGTGGTCTTGAGCTTGAAATCCGATGGCAACAAGCGCCATGCCGCAGCCGCCCAGTGCCAGGTCGTGCCGCCGACCAACCGAAGGTACTGCGAGTTGTACGGGTAATCGCCCTTTTGAATCAAATAGCCGTTTTCCGGCGCGTACTCCGGATGCGGCGCGTAGGGCATCGATGGATACGGCGTCGCAAAGTCGGCTTTGGCTGGAGAATTGCGGAAGTTTTCGACGATCTGCCAGCGCGGGATGCGCGGCCCGGCCTCTAGAAGGATGACCGAGGCGCCCGCCAGAGCGAGCTGATGCGCGACGAGACTGCCCGCCACGCCCGAGCCGACCACCACGACGTCGGCGGAAGGGTTGTTTGCCATAAGCGCTTCGCCTGATTCGTTGTCCTGCTTGTGTTCTTTCTAAATGCGGGGACTGCCCAGCAATGCGCAGGCCCCCGCGGCCGTCATCGCCTTGCCGGCGGTAGTCAGACGGCCGCGGGCTTTTTTGCCCAATAGAACGGCACATCTCTGCAATACGACGGGATGGTCAGCACGTCGTTCACGGGATCGAACATCAATGCGTGTTCGTAGGCGAGCACCTTCACCGTCGGCAATTGGCCGACGAGCCCGAGGTACCAGGCCCGCATGATGTGCCCGATCGTCTTCGACAAACGTGCGTCTTCGCTCGCGAGCGCGGCCGTCACGGTGTCGCTCGGCACGCCGCCGTGAGTCTTGAGCCAGGTATTGAGTGCGGTGACATCGGAGACGAAGGCGCTATCGGCCTTCGAAAGCGCGTCGTAAATGCGCGAGGCCAGCGACGCATCGAGCTTGGTGCGCCCCGTCAGTTGCTGCGAAAGGGCCGTGAAAGCGTCGAGCCCGCCGCCTGCCGGCGGCGCGAAAGCCAACGCTCGCCGCGAAACCAAGGGCAACCCGATCGTGGCGGAAAAAGCCAGCGCCGCAGCCGAAGCGCAAGCGCCCATCAAGAATTCGCGGCGGGTCGAAGCCGGCTTCACGCGGGGTACGTCGTGTGGCCGGCGAATTCGGGCATCTGTCATGTGGGCTCCAGCATCTTTCCAGGACAACACCGGCAGACGCCGGCGATGTTCGCCCCCCGACTCCGGTCTTGAACGCCGCCTTCGCCAGGCGGTCTTTCGTTATCCGTGATCAATGCGCGGGCGGTACCCACCTACCCACTGGCAGCGAATATAGCCGCGTCGCAGCATTTAGACAATCGCGATCCGCAAATTCATAGCGTCATAGGGCGTCGCCGTCGCCGTCGTATGCACGTTGCAGCTGGGCGATGTCGAGCTTGAACATTTGCATCATCGAGCGCATGACGCGTGCCGCCCGCCCGCGATCCTCGTCGCGCAGCATGTCGCCGAGCACGCTCGGGACGACTTGCCAGGTCACGCCGAATTTGTCGCGCAGCCACCCGCATTGCAGCCGTTCGCCGCCTTCGCCCAGCTTGTCCCACAGCCGATCCACTTCGTTTTGCGTCCGGCAGCGGATGAAGAACGACACCGCGGGCGAAAACGCCATGTGCGGATTCGGGCCGCCGTTCAACGCGATGAACGTCTGGCCGTCGACTTCGAATGTCACGCTCATGACACTGCCACGCTCGCCGGGCCCCGCCTCGCCGTAATGCATGACATCGACGATCTTCGAGCGTTCGAAGACGGATGTATAAAACGCGGCGGCTTGTTCCGCCTCGCGATCGAACCACAAAAACGGCGTGATTTTTTGCGTGGCTACGTCTTGCATGACTCCTCCATTTCACCCGGTGGCGATTTCATTGGGTTGCCGTCGCACACGGCATGCACCCTGGCGTAAGACGGCGCACACGATCGAGGCCGGCCCTTAGCGATGTAAAAAAGGGCTGTCGGCTGTCACATTTACACCGATAAGTCGGACGGCGCGACCGATCCCTTCGCCATGAAGACTAGTCGATGCGGCGCGTCACCGCCGCATCCAAAACGAGGCCGCCCAGACGAAAACGGCATGCCAGCCCCGGCTCGGACGCGCATACTGGTCGGCGTCGACGCAATTCGTTCGTCGGATGCGGGATTCGGTTCTCGAGCAGCGGCATGCATCGTGCTTTCGCCTCTTTCGCGCGACGCATCATGAACCGCCCGCGCCGGTGCGCGGATCATCGAGCGCCGCCTGACAATGCGATGCGATCGCACGCTAGCGCGCCAACCGCGCCGCTTTGGACGTGCATCCACATCGCCGGACGAACTGGAACGGACCGATGGAACATCGTCATACGTATGCGCCGCGGATTTACTTTATTCACCCGTTGCTCGTTGGGCCGCTCGCGGCTTGGCCGGCTCAGTTCGAGCGCGCGGCGGCGCTCGGCTTCGATCACGTTCTGATCGGCTCGCCGTTCGCCACGGGGCATGCCGCTCACCTGCAGCTCGTCGCCGACCATACACGGCTGCATCCCCTCTTCGAAGCCACCGGCGGCGCCGATGACACGCTGCGCCGGCTCGCGCAGGCGGCGCAGGCGCAAGGGCTGGGGCTCCTTCTGGACATCGTGCTCGATCGCGTTGCGGCCGACGGCGCGCTCATGCGCACGCATCCGCAATGGTTTCACCCTTACGAGCCGGCCCAGGTTCGACTCGACCCCCGACACGTGCGGCACGAGGACAACGCAGCGTATGTGAACTTCGGCGATCCGCATGCGGTAACGCAATGGACAGCCTGGTGGTGCGAGCGCCTCATGGCGCTGAGCGACGCAGGCGTCGCGGGGTTTCGCTTCGATTCGCCGCATCACGTGCCCGTCGACGCTTGGCGAGAATTGAGCACGGCCGTGCGCGCCAAATGCGAGAACGTACGCCTGCTTGCGTCCACGCCCGGGCTCGCGCGCGGCGATCTTGCGCGGCTCGCGCCGGTAGGGTTCGACAGCGTCTTTTCATCGGTGCGCTGGTGGGATTTCCGCGAAGACTGGCTGGCCGATGAACATGCAGCGCTCGCGCGCGTAGGCGCACCGATCGCCTTTCCCGAAGCGCCCTACGGGCCGCGCCTCGCCAGCGAGTTCGCTTATGCGGCCGACGCGGCCGCGATCGAGCGGGCGTATCGCCGCGCGCTCGCCGCCAGCGTCGCGCTCGGCACGGGCTGGCTCATGCCGATGGGTTTCGAATTCGGTGTCGCCGAACCGCTCTCGCCCACGACCGGCAGCGCCGCGCGCTATCGCGACGCATGCGCGAGCGCTCGCTTCGACTTGTCGGCTGCCGTGCGCGAGGCCAATGCGCTGCAACGGCAAACCTCGCTGCTCGCCACCGTGGGCGAGGTGCGTCAGTTATCGGCCGCGGGCGCCAACGTCGCAGCCGTGCTGCGCGGCGAATGCCCCGATTTGCGCGGCGCGCGAGAAGCCGTGCTGCTGCTCGCGAACCCCAATCTAAGCCGCCCGGCGTTCGTCGAACCCGCACTTTTTCTCGATGGCGTGCCCGGCGATTTCATGGCGTTCAAGCCCTTGGCCGAGCCTTGCACGACGCCGCCTGAACCTCTGCAGGCATTCGCACTGGCCCCGGGCGAGGCGCGCCTTTATCGTGCTCGGCCGTGCCCCCGGGTGGCGACGCCGCGTACCTCCAAACGCGCGGCAACCGCTTCGGCGATGGAGGCGATCGCCGCCCCGCGCATCGCTATCGAGAGCGTGACGCCCTCGGTCGACGGCGCTCGCTTTGTCGTCAAACGCGTCGTCGGCGAGGCGATCGACATCGGTGCCGCGATCTTCGGCGAAGGCCACGATAAGATCGCCGCAGCCGTCATCTGGCGTGCAGCCGACGAAACCGCTTGGCACGAGGCGCCCATGCGGCCCGCGGAGCCGGCCGGGCTCGATCTCTGGCAAGGCCGCATCACGCTCTCGCGCGTGGGACGCTACGAATTCACGGTGATTGCGTGGCGCGACGATTTCGCCTCGCTCGCCGATCACATCCGCAAGAAGCTCGACGCCCATCAAACGGTCGAGCTCGAACTAGAAGAAGCGCGTCATTTGCTTGCGCGCGTGCTGGCGGAAGCCGAGACGGCCGACGAAACGGGTGCGCAACAGCAGATCCATCAAGAACATCGCGAGCATGCCGCTCGGCATGCGGCGATCGCGGAGCTCAAGCGCATCGCGTTGCGCTTTTCGAATGCGAATGCAACGGCGCGGCTCGAGGTCTTGCTCGCGCCCGAAACGGCCGAAACCGTCGCCAAAGCGCGACATCGGCCGTTCCTATCTCGCGACGCCACGATTTACCGCATCGACGCCGAACGCGCCGCTGCGCGCTTCGCAAGCTGGTATGAAATATTCCCGCGCTCGATGAGTGGGGACCCTTCGCGTCATGGCACGTTCGACGACGTCATCGCACAATTGCCGCGCATCCGCGAAATGGGCTTTGACGTGCTTTACTTCCCGCCGATTCACCCGATCGGCAAGATCAACCGCAAGGGCCGCAACAACACGCTCAATGCGCAACCGGGCGATGTCGGCAGCCCGTATGCGATCGGCAGCAGCGAAGGCGGCCATACCGCGGTTCACCCGGAACTGGGCACGCTCGACGACTTCAAGCGCATGCTCGCCGCCGCGCATGCGCACGGGCTCGAGATAGCGCTCGATTTCGCGATCCAATGCGCACCGGATCATCCGTGGCTGACCGAATACGCGACGTGGTTCGCTTGGCGCCCCGACGGCACCCTGCGCTACGCGGAAAACCCCCCGAAGAAGTATCAGGACATCGTCAACCCCGAGTTCTACGCGCACGATGCGAAACCGGCCCTGTGGCTCGCATTGCGCGACATCATCGCATTCTGGGTCGATGCCGGCGTGCGCATCTTCCGCGTCGACAATCCACACACGAAGCCGCTGCCGTTTTGGGAGTGGATGATCGCCGACATTCGCGCACGCGATCCGGACGTGATCTTCCTGTCGGAGGCATTCACGCGCCCGCGCCTCATGTATCGGCTCGCGAAGCTCGGATTTTCGCAGTCCTATACGTACTTCACGTGGCGCGAGTCCAAGCGCGAGTTCACCGAATACCTGACCGAACTCACGCAAACCGACGTGCGCGAATTCTTCCGGCCGAACTTCTTCGTCAACACGCCTGACATCAATCCGCGCCATTTGCAGGCTCAAGGGCGAGCGGGCTTCATGATCCGCGCGGCGTTGGCCGCAACCTTGTCGGGACTGTGGGGCATCTACAGCGGCTTCGAGCTTTGCGAAGCGGCCGCATTGCCGGGTAGCGAGGAGTATCTGGACTCGGAGAAATATCAACTGCGCGCATGGGATTGGCACCGTCCCGGCAACATCGTCGACGTCATCACCCTGCTCAACCGCGTGAGGCGCGCCAATCCCGCCTTGCACTCGCACCTCGGCCTCACCTTTCTCACCGCGCACAACGATCGCATCTTGTTCTTCGAGAAAGCGACGCCGTCACGCGAGAACGTGGTCGTCGTCGCGATCAGCCTCGACCCGTTCGCGGCGCAAGAGGCCGATATCGAACTGCCGTCGCATGCGTTCGAGCACTGGCGCATGCAGGAATGGGACGAGCTTGCCGTAACCGATCTCGTGACCGGTGCGCGCACCGAGTGGCGCGGGCGCCGCCACCACGTGCAAATCGAGCCGGATCGGCCGTTCGCAATCTGGCGCATCGCGCCGGCCGCGGGCATGCCGCACGACGAACGTGCGCAGACATTGGCGAGACAACTCGGCCACGCGGGCCACGCAGCGCACGGCAGCCACAGCCCGCGCGACGCCTCGGAGACGCACCATGAAGCGTGAAGATCAACCCCTCGATTCGGCCGCCGCGCAAACCGGATCGACCGGGCAGGCTAGCACATCGCGGCGTGCGAGCAAACCGGCGTTGCCCGACGATCCGCTCTGGTACAAAGACGCGATCATCTATCAAGTCCACGTGAAGTCGTTTTTCGATGCGAACAACGATGGCGTCGGCGACTTTCCGGGGCTCATCGCCAAGCTCGACTACATCGCCGAACTCGGCGTCGACACGATTTGGCTGCTGCCGTTCTATCCGTCGCCGCGCCGAGACGACGGCTACGATATCGCCGACTACCGCAACGTTCACCCCGATTACGGCACGCTCGCCGATCTGCGCCGCTTCATTCAAGGCGCGCACGCGCGCGGCATGCGTGTCGTGACCGAGCTCGTGATCAATCACACGTCGGATCAGCATCCGTGGTTTCAGCGCGCACGCCGCGCCAAGCCCGGATCCAATCATCGCAATTACTACGTCTGGTCCGATACGGACAAGAAGTACGAAAACACGCGCATCATCTTCATCGATACCGAGCCGTCGAACTGGACCCACGACCCCGTCGCGGGCGCTTATTACTGGCATCGCTTCTACTCGCACCAGCCCGATTTGAACTTCGACAATCCGGCCGTGCTGCGCGAGGTCCTGCACGTCATGCGGTTCTGGCTCGATATGGGAATCGACGGGCTGCGGCTCGATGCGGTGCCCTACCTCGTCGAGCGCGAGGGAACGAGCAACGAGAACCTGCCCGAGACGCACGCGGTGCTCAAACGCATTCGCGCCACGATCGACGCCGAATATCCGAACACCATGCTGCTCGCCGAAGCCAACCAGTGGCCTGAGGACGTGCAGGAATATTTCGGCAATGAAGACGAATGCCACATGGCATTTCATTTCCCGCTGATGCCGCGCATCTATATGGCGATCGCCAGCGAGGATCGGTTTCCGATCACCGACATCATGCGGCAAACGCCGGAGTTGCCGCCGTCGTGTCAATGGGCGATCTTCCTGCGCAACCATGACGAGCTCACGCTCGAGATGGTTACCGATTCCGAGCGCGACTATCTCTGGAATACCTATGCGAGCGATCGGCGCGCGCGGCTCAATCTCGGCATTCGCCGTCGGCTTGCGCCGTTGATGGAGCGCGACCGGCGGCGCATCGAGCTCATCAACTCCCTGCTGCTGTCGATGCCGGGCACGCCCGTGATCTACTACGGCGACGAACTCGGCATGGGCGACAACATCCATCTCGGGGATCGCGACGGCGTGCGCACGCCGATGCAATGGTCGTCCGATCGCAACGGCGGCTTTTCTCGCGCCGATCCCGAGCAACTCGTGCTGCCGCCCGTCATGGGCACGCTGTACGGGTTCGATGCGATCAACGTCGAAGCCCAAACGCGCGATCCACATTCCCTGCTCAATTGGACGCGCCGCATGCTCGCCACTCGGCGGTCCAAGCGCGCCTTCGGCCGCGGCACGATTCGCTTCTTGCGGCCTTCCAATCGCAAGATCCTGGCGTACCTGCGCGAGATCGAGGGTGAAGCGCCGATACTATGCGTGGCGAACCTCTCGCGTGCGCCGCAGGCCGTCGAACTCGATCTCTCCGAATTCGCGGGCCGCGTGCCCGTCGAGATGACGGCCGACTCCGTGTTTCCGGCGATCGGTCAGCTCACGTATCTGCTGACGTTCCCGCCGTACGGCTTTCTGTGGTTCTTGCTCTGCAGCAGCGAAGACCGTCCGTCTTGGGCACAGGCGAGTTCCGAGCAACTGCCGGAGTTCATCACGCTCGTGCTGCGCACGGGGCAAACCGGGCCGACCCCGGAGAACGTGCGGCTGCTCGAATCGGAGGTGCTACCGTCGTACTTGAGCCGCCGCCGCTGGTTCGCCTCGAAGGACCAGAAGCTACATGCGGTACGCCTGGCCTCGCTTACCACGATTCCCGACGCGGGCTTCGCCTTCACCGAGATCGAGGCGGACGTCGGCCGCCACACGGAGCGCTACGTCCTGCCGCTCGCCATCTCCTGGGGCACCGAGACGACGGTGCCGCTATTCATGCAACTCGCGCTTGCTCGCGTGCGGCGCGGCCGCAACATCGGCCATCTGACCGACGCTTTCGCGTTGCCGCTGTTCGCGCAAGGCGTGCTGCAAAAGCTGCGCGAACGGGCCGTCGTGCCGACGGTGCAAAAGAGCGAAATCCGCTTCGTGCCGACGGCGCGTTTCGACGAACTGGACGCGCTTGGCGCCACGCCGGAGATCCGCTGGATCGCCGCCGAGCAAAGCAACAGCTCACTCGTGATCGGCGATCGCGCCGTGCTCAAGCTCGTGCGGCGCCTTATCGGCGGTATCCATCCCGAAGCCGAAATGAGCCGGCATCTAACGGAGATCGGCTACGCGAACACGGCGCCGCTGTACGGCGAAGTGGTACGCGTCGATCCGCACGGGGTGCCGCACACGTTGGCGCTGCTGCAAGGCTTCATCGACAACCAGGGCGACGCATGGAACTGGGTGCTCGACTACCTGCGCCGCGTGATCGACGAACTCGTTCTCGCGCCCGAAACCGAGGACGCCGATAACGAGAAACTCGAAGGCTATCGCGCGCTCACGGGCATGATCGGCCGGCGCCTGGGCGAATTGCATGCCGCGCTGGCGGCGCCCTGCGACGATCCCGCGTTCGCCGCGGAAAGAGCGACGCGCGCCGAGGTGCGCAGTTGGACCGACGGCGCACGCTCGATGCTCGAGCATGCGCTCGACGTGCTGGCCGCCGAGGCCGCCAAGGAAAACGGCCCGCTGGATGAAGAGACGCGCGCGCTCGCTCAGGATCTCGTGGGTCGGCGCGTGGCGCTCGTCGACGCCTTGGAGCGGCATGTGCCGCACGGCATCGACGCGTTGCGTATTCGCGTTCACGGCGATTTCCATCTGGGGCAAGTGCTGATCGCGCAAAGCGATGTCTACTTCATCGATTTCGAGGGCGAGCCGGCCCGCAGCTTGGAGGAGCGTCGCATGAAGCGCAGCCCGCTCGTCGACGTGGCCGGCATGCTGCGTTCGCTTTCGTATGCCAGTGCGGCGGCGCAGCCCGTTTCGGAGAATGCGCCCGCGCAAACGGCCGACCGCAAGCGCGCGCTGTTCGAACGCTTCCGCGAAGAAGGCCAGCAAAGCTTCCTGGCCGGCTATCGCGAGGCGGTCGGCCATGCCTTGCATCCGCTCGTTGCGCCGGAAGCGGAAGGCCCCTTGCTTGACCTGTTCCTCGTCGAAAAAGCGGCCTATGAGGTGCGCTACGAAGCCGCGAACCGGCCTACTTGGCTCGGCTTGCCGCTGCGCGGACTTGCCATGCTGGCCGCGCGCATGCTTGGCAAGACGGACGACGGCGACGCGCCCCCCGCGCCCGCGCAACCCTGAGAATGCGGAAATGGGCTCCTTGAACGATCAAACTTCACGCATTCGCGAGATCGCCGACCGCGACCCGATGGCGGGCATGCATCCCGTCGATATCGACGCGCTCATCGACGGGCGGCACCCCGATCCGTTTTCTCAACTGGGCATGCACCGCACGATTTCGGGCTACGCCGTGCGCGCGATGCTGCCCGGCGCCGCAGGCGTCGAGATCGTCTCGCGCGCAAACGGAGAATGCATCGGCAGGCTCGCGCAGATCGACTCCGGCGGGCTGTTCGCCGGCCCCGTGAAGCGCGCCGAACCTTATCGGCTTCGCATCGATTGGCATGGCGTCGCGCAAGAGACGGAAGATGCTTACTCCTTCGGGCCGGTGTTGTCCGAAGACGCGCTCGCGCGTCTGGCGCGCGCCGACCCTTATGCAGTGCTCGATTGTCTGGGCGCGCGGCCTTGCACGCTCGAAGGCATTCCGGGCGTGCGCTTCGCCGTCTGGGCGCCGAATGCGCGACGTGTATCGATCGTCGGCGACTTCAACACATGGGACGGCCGCCGCCATCCGATGCGCCTGCGGCACGTGGCCGGCGTGTGGGAGCTCTTCGTGCCGCGTCTCGCGGCGGGGGCGCGCTACAAGTATGAAATCGTCGCACGCGATGGCCACACGTTGCCCCTGAAGGCGGATCCTTGCGCGCTGCAAACGGAGCGCACGCCTGCCACGGCGTCGATCGTCGCCGATTGGAACGCGCTCGAGCAATTCGCGTGGACAGACGGCGCGTGGATCGCCGCTCGCAGCGCACTGCAAAACGCGCGCGCGCCCCTCGCCATTTACGAAGTGCATGCCGAATCTTGGCTGCGCGTCGAGGAAGACGGCCGCCGCGGGCTCGACTGGTATGAGCTCGCCGATCGACTCATCCCCTACGCACTCGGGATGGGTTTCACGCACGTCGAATTCCTGCCGATCGCGGAACACCCGTTCGGAGGCTCGTGGGGGTATCAGCCGCTCTCCCCGTTCGCGCCATCCGCACGCTTCGGTCCGCCGCAAGGATTCGCGCATTTCGTCAATCGGGCGCATGAGGCCGGGCTAGGCGTGATTCTCGATTGGGTCAGCGCGCACTTCCCGAACGATGCGCACGGCCTGATCCAATTCGACGGAACACCGCTTTACGAACACCAAGACCCGCGCGAGGGCTACCACCAAGACTGGAACACGATGATCTACAACCTCGGCCGCAACGAGGTGAGCGCGTTCCTGGTCGCATCGGCACTCGCATGGCTGCTGCGCTATCACGTCGACGGCCTGCGCGTCGATGCCGTCGCCTCGATGCTCTACCGCGACTATTCGCGCGCCGAGGGTGAGTGGGTCCCGAACATCTACGGCGGCCGCGAAAACCTCGAGGCGATCGCCTTCTTGAAACGCGTCAACCACGAGGTCGAATATGCCCCGGGCGTGCCGGGCGCCATCACGATCGCCGAGGAATCGACTGCATGGCCCGGCGTCACGGCCCGCCCCGAGGAAGGCGGGCTCGGCTTCCAGTTCAAGTGGAACATGGGCTGGATGCACGACACGCTGCATTACATGCAGGAAGACCCCGTCTATCGACGCTACCATCATCACAACATGACGTTCGGGATGGTCTATGCCTACTCCGAACGCTTCGTTCTACCGCTCTCGCATGACGAAGTCGTGCACGGCAAGGGCTCGCTGCTCGGCAAGATGCCCGGCGACCGCTGGCAGCAATTCGCCAATCTGCGCGCCTACTTCGGTTTCATGTGGACGCACCCGGGAAAAAAGCTGCTCTTCATGGGCGGCGAGTTCGCGCAATACGCCGAGTTCAACCACGACATGTCGCCGCATTGGCACCTGCTCGACGAGCCGATGCACCACGGCGTGCAAACGCTCGTGCGCGACTTGAACCGGCTGTATGCGGCCGAACCGGCGTTGCATGCGCTCGACTGCGATCCGGGCGGCTTCGAATGGCTCGTCGGCGAGGACGCTTCGAACAGCGTCCTCGCCTATCGACGTTGCGACGGCAGCGGGCGGGAGGTCGCCGTCGTCTGCAATTTCACGCCGGTGCCGCGCCACGGATACCGAATCGGCATGCAACGCGCGGGCTGGTGGGCCGAAATCCTCAACACTGATGCAGCGGCATACGGAGGATCGAACGTGGGCAATGCCGGAGGGGTCGTCACCGAAGCGATCGCCAGCCATGGCAAGCCGCAATCGGTCGTACTGACGTTGCCGCCGCTCGCCGCCATCGTGCTGCGCGCCGAGTGACGGCCGGCGCCTCGGCGCCGCCAACCCGACGCAACACGAGCACAGCGATTCCCATCAGAACAAGGACGCGGCATGTCGAACTCCCTACCCGCCCGCCTCGACCCCGGTGCGCCGTATCCGCTCGGCGCGACGTGGGACGGGCTGGGCGTGAACTTCGCCGTGTTCTCAGCGAACGCCGAGCAAGTCGATCTGTGCCTGTTCGATCCAGCCGGCCATAAGGAGCTCGCGCGTCTGCCGCTGCCGGAATGCACCGATGAAATCTGGCATGGGTATCTGCCCGGGGCGCACCCGGGCACGGTCTATGGGCTGCGCGCATATGGCCCGTATCTGCCGCAATACGGCCATCGCTTCAACCCGGCGAAGCTGCTGATCGATCCCTACGCCAAAAAGCTGATGGGGCCGTTTCGCGCATCCGATGCGCTGTTCGGCTATCGCCCGCATTCGAGCCGGCACGACTTATCGCTCGACAAACGCGACTCGGCGCCCGCCATGCCCAAATGCGTGGTGATCGACGAAGCTTTCGACTGGTCGCGCGATGCGCGCCCCGAAGTGCCATGGCCTGAAACCGTCATTTACGAAGCCCACTTGCGGGGCGTATCGATGCTCAATCCCGACGTGCGCCAGCACGAGCGCGGCACGTTCGCCGCGCTCGCGTCACCGCGCTTCATCGACCACCTGCACGAGCTCGGCATTACCGCGGTGCAATTGCTGCCGATTCACGCTTTCCTCGACGAGCGCTTCCTGCTTGAAAGCAAGCTGACGAACTACTGGGGCTACAACACGAGCGCGTTCTTCGCGCCCCACCCTTCATATCTTTCGAGTCGCCGCTTGAACGAAGTGCGTATCGCCGTGCGGCAACTGCACGCGGCCGGCATCGAAGTCATGCTCGACGTGGTCTATAACCATACCTGCGAAGGCAACGAACTGGGGCCGACCGTATCTTGGCGCGGGCTCGACAATGCCAGCTATTACCGGCTCATTCCCGGCGACGAGCGCCACTACATCAACGACACCGGCTGCGGCAACACGCTGAACCTGTCGCACCCCCGCGTGCTGCAGATGGTGATGGATTCGCTGCGCTATTGGGTGAGCGCCTTCCACATCGATGGATTCCGTTTCGACCTGGGCGTCACGCTCGGGCGCGAAGGCACCGGCTTCGATCCCGGGTCGGGCTTTTTCGACGTGATTCGGCAAGACCCGGTGCTATCGCAGCGCAAGCTGATCTCGGAACCCTGGGACGTCGGCCCCGGCGGCTATCAGGTCGGCCGCCATCCGCCGGGCTTCGGCGAGTGGAACGATAAATTCCGCGATTGCGTGCGGCGTTTCTGGCGTGGCGATGCGGGGATGCGGGCCGAACTCGCCGCGCGCATCGCCGGCTCGGCGGAACTGTTCAATCATCGTTTCAGGCGGCCATGGGCATCGGTGAATTATGTCGCTTCGCACGACGGCTTCACGCTTGCCGATGTCACGGCTTACGAACAGAAACACAACGAGGCCAACGGCGAGAACAACGCCGACGGCCACAACGAAAATTGCAGCGCGAATTGGGGCGTGGAAGGCCCCACCGAAGACGCGCAGATCAACGCCACGCGCGCACGGGTCGCGCGCTCGATGCTCGCGAGCGTCTTCACTTCGCTCGGCACGCCGATGCTCGCCGCCGGCGACGAATTCGGACGCGGCCAGCAAGGCAACAACAACGCGTATTGCCAGGACAACGCACTGTCGTGGCTCGATTGGCGCCTGGCTGAATCGGAAGAAGGCCGCGCGCTCACTGCGTTCACTGCGCGCCTGATTGCGCTGCGGCGCGAGCATCCGCTTCTGCGCGACACGCGTTTTTTGCGCGGCGATGCCGACGTGTTGCCGGGGATCAAAGACGTCGACTGGTTCGACGAACACGGCGAGCCCCTCACGAGCGAAACCTGGCAAGACCCGCAGGGGGGCGCGCTGACGTTGCGCCGCGCCGGCCACAACCTTGAAGGCGAGATCGAGGTGCTGCTGTTGATGCACAACGGCTGCGCAATGGACCTCATGTTCGCGCCGCCGGCGCCGCGCCTGGAATGGAATGTGCTCGCGGACAGCACAGACCCCGGCACGCCGACGCATCGACTCGACGGCGATGAGATGCGAGTCGGCGCGCACGGTTTCGTGCTGCTCGCCGCGCAACCACCGCAACCCGAGCGCTCGCCGCAGGCCCGCGCGGCGGGTGCTTAGATCATCGTTTTACGAATGCGCACACAAGGAGCCGCTGCTATGTCCGACCACCGATCCGAACCCGCGCATCGGCTGCCGTTCGGCGCCGAGGTCGTACGCGAGCCTTCGGGCGCCACGCATACGCGCTTTCGCCTTTGGGCGCCCGCGCGCTCGGCCGTGCGCGTCGAATGGGAGTATGAAGGGCAACCGGGCGTCCTCGATATGACGCCCGCCGGCGAGGGGTGGTTCGAAGCGCAAGCCTCATGCGGTGCGGGCGCGCGGTACCGCTACCGGCTCGAAGGCGAGTTGGCCGTGCCGGACCCGGCCTCGCGATTTCAGCCCGAGGACGTGCATGGGCCGAGCGAAGTCGTCGACCCGCTCGCCTACCGCTGGCAATGCCGGCAATGGAGCGGGCGCGCGTGGGAAGAGATGGTCATCTACGAATTGCACGTGGGTGCGCTCGGCGGCTACGCCAATGTCGCTCGCCGCCTGCCGCACATCGCGCAACTTGGCGCGACGGCGATCGAACTGATGCCGCTCAACGATTTCGCCGGCCATCGCAACTGGGGCTATGACGGTGTGCTGCCGTTCGCGCCCGATTCCGCTTATGGCCGCCCCGAAGACCTGAAAGCGCTGATCGATCGCGCGCACGAATTGGGCATCGCGGTGCTGCTCGACGTGGTCTACAACCATTTCGGCCCCGAGGGCAATTATCTGTCGCAGTATGCGCGCGCTTTTTTCCGCGACGACGTCGTGACGCCGTGGGGCCCCGCCATCGATTTCCGGCGCAGACAAGTGCGCGAGTACTTTTGCGAGAACGCACTCTATTGGCTGCACGAATACCGTTTCGACGGCCTACGCCTAGATGCGGTTCACGCCATCGGCGACGACGGCTGGCTGCGCGAGCTAGCCGATCGCGTGCATGCTTCGATCGCATCGCGACGACAGGTGCATCTCGTACTCGAAGACGAACGCAATACGGCCAGCCTGCTGCAAACGCACTTCGACGCGCAATGGAACGACGATGCGCACAACACGCTGCATGTGCTGCTCACCGGCGAACATGAGGGGTACTACCGCGCCTACGCGCATAAGCCCATCGCGAAACTCGCGCGCGTGCTATCAGAGGGCTTCGTCTATCAAGGCGAGCCGTCTCCGATCCACGACGGGGCTGCGCGCGGCGAGCCGAGCGCGCATTTGCCGCCGACGGCCTTCGTCATGTTCCTCCAGAACCACGATCAAATCGGCAACCGCGCGTTCGGCGAACGCTTGCGCACGCTCTGCGCGCCGCAGGCGTTGCTCGCTGCGACGGCCCTCTTGTTGCTGTCGCCGCAAATTCCGCTGTTGTTCATGGAGGAAGAATTCGGCTCGACGCAGCCGTTTTTGTACTTCACCGATTACGGCGGCGAGCTCGCGCAAGCCGTACGCGAAGGCAGGCGGCGCGAATTCGCGAAGTTCTCGGCTTTCAGCGATCCCGAGCGCCGAGCGCGCATACCGGATCCGAACGCGGCGCAGACCTTCGCGCTGTCTTCGCCGCCTACCGAAGAGGAGCCGAACGGCACGGGCGCCGCATCGCGGGCCAACGGAGCCGGGGACCGAGCCGGCTGGCTGCATTTCTATCGCTCGGCACTCGCCGTGCGCGCGAAGCTCATTGCACCGCGCTTGCGCGACGCCCGCGCGCTCGGCGCGACGCCGTTGCGAACGGCCAGCGGCCTCGACGCCAATGCGCTCGTCGCGCGCTGGCGTCTTGGCGACGGCGAGACATTGACCCTTGCGCTAAGTCTGACCGCGGATACGCTGCCGTTCGATGAGCAACCCGAAGGCATGATCATCTTCGAAACGCCGCCGCGCACGCGCGACATCGTTCAAGCCAACGCGCTGCCCGGCTTTGCGTTCGTCGCCTGGATCACGGGTGACGTCAACGCGTTCGCATTGGGGCATGACGTGCGCGCGCCCACGCCGCCAAGGAGCGATACATGAGCGTAACCGCCGCCGCCTCGCCCCCGCCAGGCCGCGAAACGGTCGAGCGAATCGCCGCGCGCGCCGGGTTCGAAGTCCATTGGGAGGATGCGAACAAACAAGCGCAGCGCGTGAAGCCCGAGACGCTCGCCACCTTGCTGGCCGCACTGGGCTTGCCGTGCGATACGCGCGAGCGGGCCAATGAGACGTTGGCGCTGCTCGATGCCGAACGCGCCGAGCATACCCTGCCGCCGCTCGTGACGGCAGAGTGCCATCGCGCGACCGCGCTGCCGATTTCGCTCGCTCAGGCGGGCACGACCTACCGCATTGAACTGGAGAGCGGCGGCGCCGTCGAAGGCCGCTTGGGCACGCCCAAAGGCGAAGCGGCGCTGCTCGCGCCGATCGCCGAGCCGGGCTATCACACGCTCGAGCTCGGGGGGCAACGCATCCGGCTGGCCGTTGCGCCGCCGCGCTGCTATACGATCGACGACGCGTGCCGCGACGCGGGCGGGCTCGGCGCCGCGCAGGCGGCACGGCGCGCCGACGCCGATCCGCCGCGCACGGCGGCGATCTGGGGCATCGGGGCGCAACTCTACGGCTTGCGTCGCGTCGGCGACGGCGGCATCGGCGATTACACCGCGCTCGCTTCCTTGGCGCGCCAAGGTGCGCATGCAGGCGCTGACGCATTGGCGATCAGCCCCACGCACGCGATGTTCAGCGCCGACGCGGGCAAGTTCAGCCCCTACTCGCCGTCGTCTCGGCTGCTTCTGAACATCGCCCACATCGATCCGGCCGCAGCGTTAGGCGCCGACGCCCTCGCATCGGTACTCGATGCGGCCCGCGCGGGCGGCGAACGCTCGCTGCGGGAAGAATGGGCCGAAGTCGAAGCATTGCCGCTCATCGATTGGCCCCGTGTGCTGACGCTGCGCTTGGCGGTGCTGCGCGCGCTCTACGAGCGGTTTTGCGCGCACGAGTGGGCAAGCGCCACGCCGCTCGCAGCGCAATTCGATGCGTTTTGCGCGCATGGGGGCCACGTGCTCGAGGACCACGCACGCTTCGAAGCGATCGACGCCATCGAGCGGGGCGAGCACGGCATCCATCATTGGCGCGATTGGCCCGCATCGCTCACGGACCCGCGCAACCCGCAGGTGCAGGCATTCGCGCGCGATCATCGCCACGAAGTCGACTTCCATCGGTTTCTGCAGTGGCTCGCCGCCGACGGCCTGAAAAGTGCCCAGCAAGCCGCGCGAGCAGCCGGCATGGCGATCGGCCTCGTGACCGATCTCGCCGTCGGCTGCGATAGCGCGGGCAGCCACGCGTGGTCGTATCCCGACGACATGCTGCGGCGCGTCTCGGTGGGCGCGCCGCCCGATCTGTTCAATCAAGCCGGTCAGGCGTGGGGGTTGACCACGTTCTCGCCGCGCGCGATGCGCACCCAGGGCTTCAGCGCTTTCATCGACATGTTGCGCGCCACCTTCGCCTATGGCGGCGGCTTGCGCATCGATCACGTGCTCGGCCTGCAACGGCTGTGGCTCGTGCCCGAAGGCGCGAGCGCGGCCGATGGCGCGTACCTGCGCTACCCGATCACCGACCTGTTGCGCTTGATCGCGCTCGAATCGGTGCGTCACCGCGCGATAGTCGTCGGCGAGGACTTGGGCACGGTACCGGACGGATTCCGGGAACGCCTGGCGCGCCACGGCTTGCTCGGCATCCGCGTGCTCTGGTTCGAACGCAGCGAAGACGGCGGCAGCTTCATGCCGCCCGCGCAGTGGAGCCGAAGCGCGCTCGCCACGACGACCACGCACGACCTGCCGACGATTGCGGGCTGGTGGAGCGGCGCCGACATCGCCTGGCGCGACCGAATCGGCCAAACCACTCCGCGCGCGGACGGCCGCGATCCGGTGGCACTCGCCCATATCGAGCGGGCGGCGGATCGCCATGCGCTGTGGCGCGCATTCCAGCATGCGGGCGTGGCGCCGATGGACGTCGGCGCGCCGCCCAAAGATCAGGCGCCGATCGACGAAGCGCTCGCCTTCGTGGCATCGACGCCCGCCCCGCTCGCGCTCTATCCGCTCGAAGACCTGTTGGGTCTCGCCGATCAACCGAACTTGCCGGGCTCTATCGACGAGCACCCCAACTGGCGCAGACGTCTGCCCTCGCCGATCGATGCGCTATTCGAAGACGGCGCCTTGATCGACCGCCTGCTCGCGCTATCGAGCAAACGCCGGCACAGCACGCCTGCTCGATCCGCCCCCGGCCCCGGCCCCGAACCGTCCCGCAAGCCATGACCGTCCCGCGCTCCACGCTACGCCTGCAGCTTCACTGCGGCAACACCCTCGACGATGCGCTCGCGCACGTCGACTACTTTGCCGCGCTCGGCGTGAGCCACTTGTATCTGTCGCCCATCACGACCTCGATGCCCGGATCGCTGCACGGTTACGACACGATCGACTATGCGCGCGTGAATCCGGAACTCGGCGGGGAAGCGGCGCTGCTGAGACTGGCCGATGCCGTGCATGCGCGGCAAATGGGCCTCATTGCCGACATCGTGCCGAATCACATGGGGATCGCGGGCGGCCATAACGGCTGGTGGCTCGACATCCTCGAATGGGGCCGCCACGGCACCTACGCGCGCCACTTCGACATCGACTGGCACTCGCCCGATCCAGCGCTGCGCGGCAAAGTACTCGCACCGTGCTTGGGTGCGCCGTACGGCGAAGAGCTTGCGGCCGGCCGCATCACGCTCTCGTTAGATGCGAGGCAAGGCGGATTCTTCGCTTCCTACGCGGAGCATCGATTCCCGATATGCCCCGTCGACTATCCGCAGATCTTGCGCACCGCGACGCAAGCCGCGCCTGCGGCATTGGCCGCCCTCGCCGAGCGCTTCGACGGCCTGACCACGCAACCCGAGCACCGCGGGCGCGCGCAGGCAGCCCTAGACGCGATGCGCGCATTTGCAACGGAACACGGAACGAAACCGTTCGACGCGGTCCTCGAAGCCTATTCGCCCGGCACTCCTGCTTCGCGCGAGCGGTTGCATCGCCTGCTCGAACGACAGTTCTTTAGGCTCGCCTGGTGGCGAACCGCAGCGGACGAGGTGAATTGGCGTCGCTTCTTCGACATCGGCACGCTGGCCGCTGTGCGCACCGAACGTGCCGAAGTGTTCGACGCCGTGCACGCGCTCGTCTTGCGCTTGTTTGCGCAAGGCGTGATCGATGGCGTGCGCGTCGACCATGTCGACGGCCTCGTCGATCCGCGCGAATACTGCCAACGCTTGCGCGAGAAGCTCGCCGAGCGCGAAGCCGAACGGCCACCGCAGCTCGACCGTTCGCGCGCTTATGTCGTCGTCGAAAAGATTCTCGCGCGCGGCGAAGCATTGCCGGCCGACTGGGGCGTCGACGGCACGACGGGCTACGACTTCATGAGCGATGTCGGCGCGCTGCTGCACGATCCGCGAGGCGAGGCCACGCTGACGGCCGCATGGGCCGAGCTGTCGGGATCGCGCGAAACCTTTGCCGATGCGGCCCGGGAGGCGCGGCGCAAGATCCTCGCCGAAAACCTATCGGCCGAGCTCGATCGAGCGGCACGCGGGCTGCACCGCATCGCACGCGAGAACCCGAGCACGCGCGATTTCACGTTCGGCGCGATTCGACGCGCGGTGTCCGAATTGGCGGTCCACTTCCCCGTGTATCGCATGTATCCGGCCAGCGGCGTGCGCACGAGCGCCGACGATGCCTATTTCCGCCAAGCATTGGACGCCGCCCGCACTGCGTTGGCGCGCGGCGATCATGGCGTGCTCGCTTTCGTCGATGCGTCGCTCGGCGGGCAGCGCGAACCGGGCGCCGCGGACGGCGCGCCGCCGAGCCGCGAACGGCGCACCGCCGCAACGCTGTTTGCACAGCTGACCGCGCCGCTGGCCGCCAAGGCGATAGAAGATACGACCTTCTATCGCTACGGCCGCTTGTTGTCACGCAATGAAGTGGGCGCCGACCCGAGTGAGTTCGCGCTGAGCGTCGATAGGTTCCACGAAGCGAATCTCGAGCGCGTGCAGCGTTTCCCCTACACACTCGTGGCGACGGCTACTCACGATCACAAACGAGGCGAGGACGTGCGCGCGCGGCTCGCGGTGCTCAGTGAAATCGCCGATGATTGGGCCGCGAAACTGCGCGCGTGGTCCACGCTCAACGCGCCGCATCGTCGTGCGTCGTCCTCGCCGTCGTCTATCGGACTCTCGACGGCTTGCTCGCGCTTGCCGGGTTCCACGCCGGATTGGGCGCCGGGACCAGCCGCCGAAGCGATCCTCTACCAAACGCTGGTGGGCGCATGGCCCTACGAGTTGGACCATGCGGATGCCGACGCCGTCCAAGTATTCGCCGAACGCATCGCGCAATGGCAGTTGAAGGCCGCGCGCGAAGCGAAACGGCAGACGAGTTGGCATGCCCCCGACGAGGCCTACGAAGCCGCCTCGCGGGCCTTCCTGTTCGATATCCTGGCACCGCAGCGGCGGGAGGGATTTCTGCAGGAGCTGTCGTCATTCGTTGCTCGCATCGAACGAGCCGGTGCGATCAATAGCCTGCTGCAAACGATCTTGCGAGTGACCTCACCTGGCGTACCCGATTTGTACCAGGGCGCCGAACTGTGGGATTTCAGTCTGGTCGATCCCGACAACCGGCGGCCTGTCGACTTCGGCCAGCGCCGCGGCTGGCTCGTCGACACGCCGCCGAGCGAACAACTGCGCAACTGGCGCGACGGCCGCGTCAAGCTCGGGATCGTCCATCGCGCGCTGACGCTGCGCGCGGTGTCGCCGGCGCTGTTTCTCGAAGGCTCGTACATACCGCTGACGGTATCCGGTACGCGCGCGCGTCACGCCATCGCCTTCGCTCGCCGGCACGGCGACGCGTACGCGATCGTCATCGCCACCCGGCTGTCGGCATCGCTGCTGCCCGAATCGGGCGGGCTCCCCCTCGTCGATCCGAGCGCGTGGGAGGACACTTCGATCGAGCTGCCGGCCGCGCTCGCGGGGCGCGCATTGTTCGACTGCCTCAGTCCCGCCGCGCCGAAAGCGGACCAAGCGGGCAGGCTTTACTTGCGCGAGGCGTTGAGCGCGCTGCCCGTCGCACTGCTCATCGAAGAAGGCGTGCCGCGCGCGTGATCGTCACTGCGCGGTAAGCGGCACACGCAGCACGAGCGACGAGCGTTCGCCGTCGACGGTCGCGCTCTGTTCGAAGGTACCGCCGTGTGCCGCTGCAACGCGGTGCGGCAGCGCGAGCGCCCAAGCAATGCGCCCAGCCTCGCGCGGCTGCATCGCCTGGCTGCGCGCGAACGGCTCCATGGCATGCGGCAACTCGGCATCGGAGAACGCAGCGAAACTCGCCGTATAACCCACTTCGACGCGCCAACACGCATTCTCGAGACTACTGGCGAGCGTGATGGTCGCGCGGGGCGCGCTCGCTTCCGTAGCAAAAACGAGCATGGTCCAAATCGCTTGAGCGAGGCGCTCGCGATCGCCGTCGCACCGCTGGGCATCGCTCGACGATTGGACCTCGATGGACGTGCCGCGCGCTTCGGCGATGGCGAGCCTCGCATCCGCGACCGCGCGCTCCACGGGCGCACCGATCGGGAACGACTCGCGCGCGAGCGGCAACGATTTGGTTTCCGCGCGGGTTTTGTCGACCGCGTCCTCGAGCAGCTTCACTTGCTGCTCGACGCCCGAGCGAATGCCCGCCAGCGCGCGCTGAGCGGATGCGTCGGCCGCATCGAGCTTGCGTTCGAGGACATAAGCCCAGCTATGAATGGCATTGAGCGGGCTGCGTAAATCGTGAGAGACGAGGGACAAAACATGATCGCGCATGAACAGCGCCACCTCGGCCCGCAAATGAGCGAGACGTTCGTCGGATGCGGCAACGGCGTGGGAAAACGTCGACACGGTCGGCCTCTCGAAAAATCGCTCGGCGACCCGGGCCGCAGCGGTGCGCAAGCAAGCGCGGCCCGCAACGTTGCCATGACCGGGTGACGCCGTAAGCATGTTGAGCAGACGGACATTATAGGCACCGGGCTGGGCTGAACGCCTACAATGACGGTTTCATCACCATCGGAGCGTAAAGACCATGACGACCGTCACCACGGAATCGGGGTTGAAGTACGAAGATTTGACCGTTGGCGCAGGCGCCGAAGCCGCGGCCGGCACCACCGTCACGGTGCACTACACCGGCTGGCTCACAGATGGCCAGAAGTTCGATTCGAGCAAGGACCGCAACGATCCATTCGCCTTTGTGCTCGGCGGCGGCATGGTCATCAAGGGGTGGGACGAAGGCGTGCAGGGCATGAAGGTGGGCGGCGTGCGTCGTCTGACGATTCCGCCGCAACTGGGCTACGGCGTGCGCGGCGCAGGCGGCGTGATTCCGCCCAATGCGACGCTCGTTTTCGAAGTCGAGTTGCTCCAGGCATAAGCGTCGGTCAGCGAGCTGACGCAAGCACGCCATACGAAGATGAACGATCACGCGATCGAATCGCCCGCCTTGTCGCTGCGCCGGTATGGCGCCGACAGCGCATGTGACGTGCATGCCTTCCATCAGATCGTGCTCGGCGTCGACGGCGTGATGGAGATGGCCGTCGACGGTGTCGGCCACCGTATCGACGCGCGTCACGCCTGGTTGATTCCGGCTGGCTCGCGCCACGAGTATGCGGGTGTCGGCGAGAACCGGCAGTTGGTCCTCGACGTGCCTTGCGCATCGCTCGCGCTGCCCGAACGCTTTTTTTCGCGCGCGTTGGCATTGACGATGAATGACGCGCTTGCAGTGCTCGTGCGCGATACCGCTTCCTATGCGGCGCGCACGATGCACGCGGCGACATCGGCCGGCGGCCACCAAGCAAGCGAAACGGAACGCAGCGATGCAGATCCCAGCCGCTCGATCGGCATGAACGAGCGAGCGCGTCGTTTGGCATGGGACACGGCGGCGCGCTTGGCCATGGTCTTGAGCGAGAATGTCGGCGCGCAAGCGCCCACGTCGCGGCTCGACTACGCCCGCATCGACAAATGGTTGCGTGCGCATCTATCCGAGCCGCTGCGCGTGGTCGATCTCGCGACGCACTGCGGGTTGGGCGAGCGGCGCTTCCATCAGTTGTTCGAGGAAGCGTTCGGCACGACGCCTCACCGCTATTTGCAGCGGCTTCGCCTGGACACGGCGCTCGTGCTGCTATGCACCTCGCGCCATACCTTGATCGATGTGGCGCTGACGGTGGGCTTTGCCGATCAAAGCGCCTTCACCCATGCCTTTACGCGGCGCTTTGGGCTCTCACCCGGGCAGTGGCGGGCGACGCGCATGCATTGAGCCGATGCTGCGCTCATACGCGAACGGCCGCCAGCACCCTTTTCGCCCACCGGCTGCTTACTTCTGCAAGCCGTGCCCCAAATCTCGGCAGATATCGTCCGCATCCTCGAGCCCGATCGCCACGCGAAGCAGAGCCTCGGTGATACCGGCCGCGGCGCGCGCTTCTGCCGTGATGCGGCTGTGCGTAGTCGTTGCCGGATGCGTGATCGTCGTGCGCGTATCGCCCAAATTGGCCGTGATCGAGCACAGCTTCGTCCCGTCGATGACACGCCAGGCGTTGGCTCGCTGCGCCTCGGGCGTATCGCCGACCACTTCGAACGCGAGCACCGAGCCGCCGGAGCGTTGCTGGCGCTGCGCGATCTCGTATTGCGGATGCGATTCGAGTCCCGGATAGAAGACGCGCTTCACGCCCGGATTGGACTCGAGCCACCGCGCCACATGCAGCGCGCTGGCCGAATGGCGCCCGGCGCGCAGCGATAGCGTCTCCAACCCCTTCAACAGGATCCACGCATTGAACGCCGACAGCGTCGGCCCGGCGGTGCGCACGAACGGAAATACCTTTTCCATGATGAAGGCGCGCGTGCCGACCAGCGCGCCGCCAAGCACCCGCCCCTGACCGTCGATGAGTTTCGTCGCGGAATGCATGACGACATCGGCCCCGAGCTTCAGCGGCTGCTGCACCGCCGGGCTGCAAAACGAATTGTCGACGACGAACAAGGCCCCCGCCGCTTTCGCGATCTTGCCGATAGCCTCGATATCGCACAGTTCGGTGAGCGGATTGGAGGGCGTCTCGACGAAGAATAGCTTCGTCTCGGGCCGCACCGCCGCACGCCAGGCGTCGAGGTCGTTCGGGTCGACGTAGGTCGTCGTGATGCCGAAGCGACCGAATATCTGCGAGAACATGCCGAGGGTCGAGCCGAACAACGCCCGCGAACTGACAATATGATCGCCCGCCTGCATCGCCGCCATCACGACCGACAGAATCGCGCTCATGCCCGAGGCCGTCGCGATGCATGCTTCCCCGCCTTCGAGCGCCGCCAGGCGCTCCTGAAACATCGTGACGGTCGGGTTCGTGAAGCGCGAGTAGGTGTAGTAATCCTCGGAATGCTTGAAGCGTTCGGCCGCCTCGGCCGCGCTGTTGAAGCAGAAGCTCGACGTCAAGAAGAGCGCTTCCGAGTGCTCGTTGTAGTCCGTGCGCACAGTGCCGGAGCGCACGGCGAGCGTATCGAAGTTCAAAGAGTCGTCCATAGTCCTGATGCCTTATGCCTTGAGCGTTAGACGCCGTTTCGCCGGAGTCTGGAAGCCGGCAGGCGCCGCTTACTCGACCGACAGCTGCAAATGCAGTTGCGAACGCGTCACGGTGCCGTCCACGGCGTCGCCCGCCGAATCGCGCTCCGACTGCGATTGCGGCGAGAGCCGAGCGCGCTCGATGACGTCGAGATACTGCGCCGTGATATCGCCTGTGATGTAATCGCCATCGAAGCAAGACGCCTCGAAACGCGCCAGCATCGGATTGATGTCACGCACCGCTTGCTTGAGCGCATCGACGTCCTGATAGACGAGATGATCGGCGCCGATGATCTTGGCCACTTCCTCGTCGGAACGGCCATGGGCGACGAGTTCGCTGCGTGTGGGCATGTCGATGCCATACACGTTGGGGAACTTCACGGGCGGTGCAGCAGACGCGAAGATCACGCTCTTCGCCCCCGCATCGCGCGCCATCTGCACGATCTCATGCGAAGTCGTGCCGCGGACGATCGAATCGTCGACGATCAGCACGTTCTTATCCTTGAACTCGATCGCCATTGCATTGAGCTTCTGGCGCACCGACTTCTTGCGCACCGCCTGGCCCGGCATGATGAAGGTCCGGCCCACATAGCGGTTCTTGAAGAACCCTTCGCGGTATTCGACGCCGAGCTTGGCCGCCACCTGCATCGCCGCGGGCCGAGATGAATCGGGAATCGGCATGACCACGTCGATCGGCACGTCGGGCAGAACGCGCTTGATCTTGGCGGCGAGGTAGTCGCCCATGCGCAGGCGCACGTTGTACACGGAGACGCCATCGAGCACCGAATCGGGACGCGCCAGATAGACGTACTCGAAAATGCAGGGGTTCAGGCTCGGCGTATCAGCGCACTGCTGGCTGTGCAGATGACCGTCGTTGTCGATGAAGATCGCTTCGCCGGGCGCGACATCCCGCACGAAATCGAATCCGATGCCCTCGACGGCCACCGATTCCGATGCAACGATCCACTCGACGCCGTGTTCCGTTTCATGCTTGCCGATGCACAGCGGGCGAATGCCGTACGGGTCGCGAAATGCCAGCAACCCATAACCGGCGATCAACGAAACGATGGCGTACGAGCCGCGCACGCGGCGATGCACGCCCGCCACGGCCTTGAACACCGTGCCGGGATCGAGCTGCAGGCCTGAACTTGCCAGTTGCATCTCGTGCGCGAGCACGTTGAGCAGCACTTCCGTGTCCGAGTTCGTGTTTACATGACGCCGGTCGATGCGGAACATCTCGTCTTTCAGTTGCTGCCAATTCGTCAGATTGCCGTTATGCGCGAGGATGATGCCGAACGGCGCATTCACGTAGAACGGCTGCGCCTCTTCTGCGCTCGAGGCCGAGCCAGCCGTCGGATACCGCACTTGGCCGATGCCCACGGTACCCGGCAAACTGCGCATGTTGCGCGTGCGGAACACGTCGCGCACCATGCCGTTGGCCTTGTACATGTGGAAAGTGCTGCCGTTCGCCGTCGCGATACCGGCTGCATCCTGGCCGCGATGCTGCAACAGCAGAAGGCTGTCGTAGATCAACTGATTGACCGGGGAGTGGGAGACTACGCCTACGATGCCGCACATGGCAGGTCCTTCAAAGATACGAAAAACGATGGTGCCGGCCATGGGGCCGACGCGCGCGCTTCACACGCGAACGTACGCGGCGAGCGCCGGGGGAAGCAGCGGCTTCAACTCATGCACGCCTCGCTCGACATAGGGCCGCAGCAAAGCGTCGCGCCAAAACTGTTGCTTCGGCAGTTCGGTCAACCCGGCCAGCGCCACGAGCAACAACACGAACACCACGCCGCGCACGATACCGAACAGCAACCCGAGCGAGCGATCCACACCGCCCAGCCCTGTCACCGCCACCAACCGTGCGATCAGCGCATTCGCGACACTCGCCACGAGCACCACGGCCACCATGATCGCTGCGAACGCGAGCAGCCACTGCGTGAGCGCACCGCCGGGCCAGTCGCTTGGAATATAGGGCACCAGGAGTTGCACGTAGCGCGAAGCGACAAAAAAAGCCACAACCCAGCCGATCAGGCCGAATATTTCCGACAACAACCCGCGCCACGCGCCGCGCAGCGCCGACAGGCCAATCACCGCCAGCACGGCGTAATCGAACGCGGTAAGCATCGACGCCGTCACTGCGAGGCGTTGCCCGTGCCCGCCGTCAAGCCGGCCTCGCGCACCTTCGCGACGGCCGCGGACGCCGCTGCGCGATCGGCGAACGGACCGGCGAACAGCATCGTGCGGGTTTTACCGTCGGCTTGCTTGCGATGTTCGATGTACGCGGGCACGCCCGCCGCCTTCAGCTTGCTCTCCCACGCACGGCCGCTCGCATCGTCGGCGAACACGCCGAGCCGTACGGCGAAACGCGAACCGGGCGGTGCCGCCGGCGTACCCGAATCGGGTTTCGCGACGCTAGGGCCGGGAACGGTGATGGGCTTTGCCGTTCGCGCTGCCTCGGCGGGGGGATTCGCCGCCGGGGCGGTGCTTGTCTGCTTCGATTGCGTCTGCTTGGATTCGGCCTGCGTGGATTCAGCCTGCTTGGTCGCACCTTGCGCCCCGCTGGGAGACTGCAAGGCCCCGCTGGCCGGCGCGGCAACCACTCCCGCCGTGCCAGGACCGGAAGCCGTCGTACCGCTCATATCGGCACGATCGTGCGCGACGGCGGCCTGCGTATCCTCGGGGTTGTCGTCGCTAGCGCGCGACGGGACCGTTGCCGGGCGATTCGGAATATCGATCGCGATGTCGTTGGTCACCGGCTTCGGATGGGAATCGAGCACCATGGGCAGGACGACCACCGCGGCAAGCACGAGCGCGATCGCGCCAACCAGACGCCGGCGCGCCCGTTGCTTTTCTGGAAGTGTCGGATCGAGCAGCATCGCATCGGCGTCGGCCGCGCGCTCTTTGCGGCGGCTCTGTCGCTCGTCGCGTGCCTCGAACGTACCACCGCTACGCGCGGATCTAGCGTTGGCGCCACGCCGGCGCGGCGTGTCGTCTTTTTTGCCGAACGAGAAAAAGCCCATGAATCCGCTGAGTTCGAGGGGGGCGGCCGTCAGTGCGGCGCGCGTCGGTCAATGTCGCCGCGACTTGCGGTAGGCCATGACGCCCGCAACAGTATAGAAGCTACCGAAAACCACGATTCTATCATCGTCCGTCACTCGGCTCAGCGCATCTTGGAAAGCCTCGGCCGGCGAAGCGAAACGGCTGATGCTGCTGTCGGGGCTATCTTTGACGCCTGCGGTCCGCACGATCTCGTCCAGGTCCGCCGCGCTCGCGGCTCGGCCGATCGGCAAATCGGCCAAGCACCAGTGATCGATCTCGCCTTTGAGATGTTTGACGACGCCCGCGATGTCCTTGTCGCGCATTGCGCCAAAGACGGCGTACGTGTACCGGAAAAAGCCCATGCTGCCCAGATTTTGAGCCAGCACGGCTGCCGCATGGGGATTGTGCGCGACATCGAGCACGATCGACGGGCGTCCGGGCAGCACCTGAAAGCGCCCGGGCAACTCGACGTTGGCGAGCCCGAGCCGCACGTCTTGAGCGGAAACGGGCAGCCGATCTCGCAGCGCCTCGAGTGCGGCCAGCGCCGCCGCCGTATTGATCAGCTGATTGGCGCCGCGCAGCGCCGGATAGGCGAGCGCCGAGCGCCGCGCCGTGGGGCCGACATAGCTCCACTGTTGCCGCTCGCTGCCCGCCTGTCCTTCATACCGGAAATCGCGCCCGAAGAGCCAAAGTTCGGCGCCGATCGCTTGCGCGTGATCGATCAACGTTTGCGGCGGAGCGGGATCGGCGCAGATGGCGGGCCGGCCAGGGCGAAAAATGCCCGCCTTCTCGTAGGCGATCTTCTCGCGAGTCTCGCCGAGATATTCCGTGTGATCGATGTCGATGCTCGTCACGATTGCGCAGTCGGCGTCGATGATATTGACGGCGTCGAGCCGCCCGCCAAGACCGACTTCGAGAATCACGGCATCGAGTTCGCGCGATGCGAACCAGTGCAAGATCGCAAGCGTCGTGAATTCGAAGTAAGTCAGCGACACCGGTTCGGCCAAGCGCGTGCGCGCCGCCTCGACCGCTTCGAAATGCGGCAAAAGTTCGTCGTCGGTCGCGTTATGGCCGTCGATGCGCGCGCGCTCATTGAACTCGAGCAGGTGCGGCGACGTATGGCAACCGACGTGGTAGCCGGAGGCGCGCAGGATCGACTCGAGCATCGCGCAAGTCGATCCCTTGCCATTCGTGCCGCCTACCGTGATGACAGGGCAGTCAAACGCAAGCCCCAGCGCATCTTTCACCTTGCCGATGCGCGTGAGACCCATGTCGATGCCGACCGGGTGCGCCGACTCGAGATGCGCGAGCCATGCGTCGAGAGTGGGGAAATGAGTCATTCAAAACCGCGGGCCGTCCCGCGTGAGATCTGCGGTTAACTTAACGTTCAGGCGACGGCATCCGCGGGCTGGCGCGTGAGCAGCGCGATCAGCCGCGCCAACTCTTCACGCAGCTTGCGGCGATCGACGATCATATCGATCGCTCCCTTTTGCAACAGGAACTCGGCGCGCTGGAACCCTTCGGGCAGCTTCTCCCGCACCGTCTGCTCGATCACCCGCGGGCCGGCAAAGCCGATCAATGCCTTCGGCTCCGCAATCACGACATCGCCGAGGAATGCGAAGCTTGCCGATACGCCGCCCATCGTCGGGTCCGTCAGCACGGAGATGAACGGCAATTTGGCGTCGGCAAGCTTGGTCAGCATCGCCGTCGTCTTGGCCATTTGCAGCAACGACAGCAGGCTCTCCTGCATTCGCGCCCCGCCCGAGGCCGTGAAGCAGATGAACGGCACCTGTTGCTCGATCGCATTTTGCGCGCCGCGAGCGAAGCGCTCGCCGACAACCGAGCCCATCGACCCGCCCATGAACGCGAACTCGAAACAAGAAACGACGACCGGCAGCGTGTGAATCGCGCCGCCCATCACGACCATCGCATCGGTTTCTCCGGTTTCGTCCATCGCATCTTTGATGCGGTCCGGATACTTGCGGCTGTCCTTGAACTTCAGCGCATCGACCGGAACGATTTCCTGACCGATTTCATAGCGGCCTTCCGCGTCGAGCAACCCGTCAAGGCGCGCGCGCGCGCCGATACGCATGTGATGGCTGCATTTCGGACAAACATGCAAGTTCGCCTCGACGTCGTTGCGGTACAACACCGCCTCGCACGACGGACACTTGACCCAAAGGCCCTCCGGTATGCCTTTGCGGCTTTTCGGATCGGTCTGTTTGATCTTCGGCGGCAATAGCTTGTCGAGCCAGCTCATCGTTGTTCCTTCAATTGTGTTGTTCCGTACGTACGTCGCACGCAGCGCCTTCACTACCGAGCGCCACCCCGCGCCGGCCAGCTTCCCCGTCCGGCGTGAGGCCCGCCACTGCATCAACCGGCGTCGAGCGCCTTGCGAATCTCGGCGACGAACGACGTCAGCTCAGTTGCAGCCGACTGCGCCGGCGCCTGTTCGAGCAGTTGCACCAGCCGGCTACCGATGACCACGGCATCCGCCACCTCGGCAACCGCACGCGCCGTGGAGGCGTCACGAATACCGAATCCGACCCCAACAGGCAACTTGACTTGCGACTTGATCGCCGGGATTTTACTCGCGATGCTGGAAACGTCCAGATTTGCCGCGCCGGTTACCCCTTTGACCGACACATAGTAGACGTAGCCGCTCGCCACCTCGGCGACGGCCGCGATCCGCGCATCGGTCGAAGTGGGTGCGAGCAAGAAGATCGGATCGATACCCGCAGCGCGCATGCGCTGGGCGAAGTCGACCGATTCCTCGGGCGGGTAATCCACCGTGAGGACGCCGTCCACGCCTGCTTGCGCCGCTGCTTCAACGAACGCTTCGACGCCCATGCGCTCGATCGGATTGGCGTATCCCATCAGGACCACCGGCGTCGTTGCGTCTTGCTCGCGGAACCGCTTCACATCGGCCAGCACGTGCTTGAGCGTCACGCCGTGGGCCAGCGCGCGTTCGGACGAGCGTTGAATGACGGCGCCATCGGCCATCGGGTCCGAGAACGGCACGCCCAGTTCGATCACATCGGCGCCTCCGGCCACGAGCGCATGCATGAATTCCACCGTGCGGGCCGGGTCTGGGTATCCAGCGGTAATGAAGGGAATCAACCCCTTCTTGTTGTGTGCGGCCAAGGCCGCGAAAGTCTGTTCGATGCGGGACATGATGTCTTCTCTGCCTATAAGCGCGATCTACCGTGCCGCTTCCGAGGCAACGGCGGGCGCGTCGGACGATATGCCGCTGACCGCGGCGACTCGTTCGTGCGCGATCGCGCAGTAATTTCCATTGATCTCATAGCCGACGAATGCGCGCGCATGCCGCGCGCAGGCCACCGCTGTCGTGCCGCTGCCCATGAACGGATCGAGCACGCGTCCACCCGGAGGGCAGCTTGCGAGCACCATCCGCTCGACGATCTCGAGGGGCTTTTGCGTCGGATGATCGACGCGCTCGGCATGCTGCCGATGCAGCCTCGACACCGACCAGACATCCTTCGGGTTGTAGCCCACCTCGAGCCACTTGCTGCCCTCGAACAGCTTGCGGGAGCGCGCCTTCTTCGTGGCTGCGTCGTACGGAATCCGCACGGGGTCTAAGTCGAAGTAATAATCCTTCGACACGGCGAACAACCCGATGTTGTCGTGCACCGACGTAAAACGCCGCGTCGTGCCGCCCATGCTCGGCACGCGCCGATCCCAAACGATCTCGTTGACCATCGTGAGCTTGGTCTTCAAGAACGAAAAGATTTCCGGCGCGTACTGCCAAGTGCAGAACACGTACAGCGAGCCGCTCGCCTTGAGCTTCGGCACGGCAAGCTCCAGCCAAGCGCGCGTCCATTCGAGAAACGCCTCGCCCGAGCGCATGTCGGAATCGTTGCCGTAGTCCTTGCCGAGGCCGTAGGGCGGATCGGCGACGATCAGGTCGATCGATCGGTCCGGCACTGTCTGTGCATCCGTCAAGAAATCGCGGTTGCGCAGATCGATGGCCAGGCGCGGCGCACCCGAGCTGCCGAGCGCGCCGCCCGCGGCCGCAGGCCGCGATGCGTCGAATTCGTCGATGAGATCGCGCATGCCTCGGTGACTCAGAGCGCGAGGCCCGAGCGTTCGGCGACCGTATGCATATCCTTGTCGCCGCGGCCCGAAAGATTGACGAGCAGATGCGTCTCGCGAGATAACGAAGGCGCGATCTTGGCCGCATAAGCGAGCGCATGGCTCGACTCGAGCGCGGGGATGATGCCTTCGATCCGGCAGCAATCGTGGAATGCCTTGAGCGCTTCCTCATCGGTGATGCCGACGTATTGCGCGCGACCGCTGTCCTTCAACCACGCATGCTCCGGGCCGACGCCCGGGTAGTCGAGGCCCGCCGACACCGAATGCGTCTCGATGATCTGGCCGTTCTCGTCCTGCAACAGGTAGGTGCGATTGCCGTGCAGCACGCCGGGGCTGCCGCCGATGAGCGAGGCGGCGTGCCGTCCCGTCTCGATCCCGTCGCCCGCGGCCTCGACGCCGACGAGCTTGACCGCCGCATCGTCGATGTAGGGATAGAAGATGCCCATGGCGTTGGAGCCCCCGCCGACGCAGGCGATGACCATGTCGGGCTGGCGGCCCGTGAGTTCGGGCATCTGCACGCGACACTCGTCGCCGATCACCCTCTGGAAATCGCGGACCATCATCGGATACGGATGCGGACCGGCAACCGTGCCGATGATGTAGAACGTGCTTTCGACATTGGTGACCCAGTCGCGCATGGCTTCGTTCAGCGCGTCCTTGAGCGTGCGCGAACCGGACTCGACCGGCACGACGGTGGCGCCGAGCAGCTTCATTCGATAGACGTTGGCCGCTTGCCGCCGCACGTCCTCGGAGCCCATGTAGACGACGCATTCCATCCCGAAACGCGCCGCGATCGTGGCAGTCGCGACGCCATGCTGGCCGGCGCCCGTTTCCGCGATCACGCGCGGCTTGCCCATGCGCTTTGCGAGCAAGGCTTGGCCGATCACATTGTTGACCTTATGCGCGCCGGTGTGGTTGAGGTCCTCGCGTTTGAGGAACACCTGCGCGCCGCCGAGCAGCTCGCTCCAGCGCCGCGCGTGGTAAATCGGCGACGGGCGCCCGACGAAATATTTGAGTTCGCGCTCGTACTCGGCGATGAACTCGGGGTCCTTGCTGTACTGCTCGTAGGCGAGGCGCAGCTCGTCGAGCGCATGGACGAGCGTTTCGGCGACGAAAGTGCCGCCGTATGGGCCGAAATGGCCCCGTTGATCCGGGAGGTTGTACATGGTTGTCACTCTTCGCAGCGGCGGCGAGGCGCGTCCGGCCGCGCCGCCTGGGCTTTCACTCGACGTCCGCCGCGCGCACTGCGCGCACGAACGCCGCCATTCGGGCGGGATCCTTCACGCCCCTGGCGCCCGGCACTTCGATGCCGCTCGAGACATCGACCGCGTGCGGGCGCACGCGCCGAATGGCGTCACCGACGTTTTGCGCGTTCAACCCACCACTCAAAACGGCCCGACGCGCGAGCTCTGCTGGAATAAGTGACCAATCGAATGTCTTCCCGCCACCGCCATAGCCTTCGACGAGCGTGTCGAAGAGCAAGCCGCCGGCTGACGAATAGTTAAGCGCCGATTCTACCAAATCGCGGGGCTGCGTATCGGCCGCGACGCGCAATGCGCGCAGCCAAGGCAACCCGGCCACGCTCGCTAGCTCCTCGCATTGCGCGGCGGTCTCGTCGCCGTGAAACTGCAACATGGTGAGCGGCACGTTGCTCGCAACTTCACCGATCCAATCCACGGTCGGGTTCACGAACAAGCCTACGACCGAGACGAAAGGCGGCAGCGCGCAAGCGAGGTCGATCGCCTCGGCGACACCGACCGAGCGCGGGCTTGGCGGATAGAAGACAAAGCCGATCGCATCGGCGCCGAGATCGACGGCCAGCTCGACGTCTGCCCGCCGCGAAAGGCCGCACAGCTTGATGCGCGTGCGGTGAGGGGTCGAGCCGACGGCGGGCGAAACGGGGACGGCGCTAGACATGGCTTGACTCGCTCCAAATGCCGCTCCAAGGTACGCTGCCGAGGGGCGCGGGCGGCACCGCGAAGGCCTCGGGATAGCCGACATGGGCCAGGTACAGGCCTTCGGGCATGAACGTCGGCGCGGCGCAGCTGCGGTCGCGGCTTGCGAGCACATCGGCCAGCCACGGCACCGGGTAGCGCCCCCGGCCGACGGCCACGAGCGAGCCCATCAGATTGCGGACCATATGATGCAGGAACGCGTTCGCCCGAAAACGAAAGTGGATGATGTCGGCCGCTTGGCGAATGTCGATTTCGTAGAGATGCTTGACTGGCGTCTTGGCCTGGCACTCGGACGATCTAAACGCCGAGAA
This sequence comes from Paraburkholderia sp., assembly GCA_004322045.1. Classification (GTDB taxonomy): domain Bacteria; phylum Pseudomonadota; class Gammaproteobacteria; order Burkholderiales; family Burkholderiaceae; genus Trinickia. Next base: position 21,782 of record SCRN01000029.1, on the reverse strand, counting down.
GTCATGCTCGCCGAGCAGGCATTGCGCGGCGGCGCGCATGGCGTCGAGGTCCAGCGGCGTATGAACCCAGCCCGCGCGCCCTGCCAGCATCGGCGAGCGTACGGCATTCACGTAGAGCATGTAGTAGTAAGTGCGCTCGAACGCCGAAAACCGCGCATGAAAAGCATCGGGCATCCGTTTGGCCCACTGCACGGCCACGGTCGCCGGCAGAAAGGCGTTCGTGCCGCGCACCCAGGAGAACTCCTCGCGATCGAGATCGGTGTCGAAATGCACCACTTGCCCGAGCCCATGCACCCCCGTGTCCGTGCGGCCCGCGACGACTGTCGGCAACGGCTTGCAGGCGAAATCGGCCAACGCACGTTCCAGCGCGTCTTGGACAGTCTTGCCGTGAGGTTGGGACTGCCAGCCGCAAAACGCGGTGCCGTCGTATTGGATCCCGAGAGCGATGCGCATAGTAGCCGTCACGAAAGCGGCGCTAGCGTCGCCAGCAACGCATGCGCGTCCTCTCGCGTAGCTGCGTCGTTCGACTCGATGACTTCGTGGATCAGCGTGCGCGCGCCGCCGAGATCGCCGAGCGCAATATATTCGGCAGCGAGATCGAGCTTGTTGCGCGCGATCTTGGCGAGCTGCTCGGGCGTGAATTGCGGCAACGGCGCGGCGGCCATAGCGCCTTCACTACCATCCGCACCCGGCAGATCCAGGTTGAACGAAAGCTTGAGTGGCCCGATCGGCGCAGCGCCCAGCCCCGTCACGCTCGGTGGGGCCGGCGGCGCGACAGGGGCATCGGCTTCGGGCTCGTGGGCCGCGTTCACGTTCGGCTCGTGCCGCACCGAAGACTCGGCGCGCGGCGGCAAACCCAAATCGAGGGCGCCGAGCGCCGCGACGGCTTCCGGTGGAAGCGTTGCATCGGACCGAGATGCACTTGCCGCTTCGCCCGATTCGGCTTCGAACTCGTGCGTATGGTGCGATTCGGAGTGCGCCGCAAGCGCTTGCGCTGCTGCTTCGGGCGCGGTTTCGATTGCAGGCGTTGATTCCGTCTGGGATGTCGCCAGGGGTCCCGGCTGGTGTCCCGGCTGAAGCTCGGGCTCGAGTTCGGGCTCCATACCCGGCTCCGGCTGCGCGATGACGTCAGTCAACTCCGGAATTGTCGCGCCCTCGGGCAGGTGCTCGACAGGCCCCTCGGCACGGGGGCCCTGCTCGGGCTCATCCGCGCGCGGCCATTCCGACGATGCGCTCGCCTCGGACGTCGTTTGTTCAGCCACACCGCCCTCCGGCGTCTCAGCCAGGCCGGATTCGTCGCTTTCGGCTGCTTGAAGCGCGAACCACGGGTTCGCCGGATCGAGCTGACGTCCCAGCGCGGCAACATGAACCCAGTTCGGACCGCGCCCGCCGGAAAGGCGATAGATGCGTTGCGCGATTTCGTCGAACCCGCGCACGTTCCCGCGCTCGGCATAATGTCCGGCGAGCCCCATCAACGCACGTTTGCTCGCGGGGTTTCGAGCGAGGATGCTCAGAAATTCCGCCTCGATGGGGTCGTCCGGCGCCGTAGCGGGCTTGGCCAGCGGCTGCGCGCTCGCGCTCTCCTCAGCCGCCGGCGCCGCGCTCGCGGCGCCACCGGTGGAAGCGACGGAGGGAACCGGTGCGCGCCGTTTGCGCCGGCTGATGCCGAGCGCGATGAGCAAAACGAGCAGCGCCGCCGCCACAGCGGCCGCCACGGCGGCAATGGCCGGAATGTCGTCGCGCGCTACGCCGTAACCGCCGACGCTGATGAAACGCTGATTGGCGGCAGCGGCGGCACGCGAGGGTCCTGGGGCAGGCGCTACCACGCCGGACGCGGGCGGCGCAGCCGCGAAACCGGACGCGCCCACGGGCGCACTGCCTGTCGCACCGGAACGACTTGACGAGGACGTTCCGAACCCGTGCCGCTGCAATTCCATCAACACCCTGTTCTTGAGCGTCAGCAACTGCTGAAGGCTCGAGACTTTGGGGTGTGACGCCGAGAGGGCAGGCGCTGCGGCGGCGGAAGCGCCCGCCACGCTCGCAGTCGTGGCAGGCAAAGCACCAGCCGGTGCCGCGCCGCTCGCCGCCTGTTGGCCGGCCACAGCGCCCGAGGCAGCGCCGGCCGCGGACTCCTGGGCCGCGCTTGCCGCAGCTTCCGCGGGCGCGCTCGAGGGAGCGCTGGGCGCGGGTTCGATCGCTCCGCTCCACGCGTGCCCGCTAGGCACCGCGGTCGGAGCGTTCGGTTGCGGATGCGTCGCGGGCGGCGCCGCCGGCTTGGCCGCCGCCGAAGCGGCGGCGGCTCCCGATGCCTGCGATACGGCGGCCGCGGGTGACGATGCCGCTGTTGCCGCTTGCGCGCCGCTTGCCTTCGCGCCGGCAGCGGCGGCCTGCGAAGCGGCGGCAGCCGTTGAAGCTGCGCTCGGCGCACTAGCCGCGGCTGGCGCGGCGGCCGGCTCAGGCTCACTCTTGGCGAGTGCGCCTGAGGCATCGAGCGGCGGCACGTTCAGCACCGCACCAAGCTTCAACAAGCTTGGATCGCCGCGCGAGAACGCGGACGGATTGGCATCGAAAATGACTTTTGCCGCGCGGCCGAGCACGGCCTTGTCACGCGATTGGGTGGCGGCCGCGGCGATGTCGGCGAGCGATTGCCCCGGCTTCACCGCGTACTGAGTGGTTCCGGGGGCAACGGCCGGCGTCGCTGCTTGCGCGCTCGCGGCGGTGGGAGCGGCCCCGGCGACGGGAGCGGCAATTGCCCGCGGCGATGCGTCGACGAGCCATGCGAAGACGAGCGCCGTACCGGCGATCGCGAGCGGGACAGTGCGACGCGTCGAACGTGTTGTCATGAAGATGTCACGCGCGTCAAGCGCGCCTCAATATGGCGTTTGGGAGAGACCAACATTCGCTGCGGCAATGAAAAAGGCGTCGCGACAAGGCGACGCCTTTTCGGGGTTCCTCTGCGTCGTAGCCGCATAGTTTACGTGAGGAACCCGGTCAAAACCACTGCGCAGCTTGGCGGGCCGCTCGCTTCGGCGCCCGCTGCGCGCTGCCCGCGCGCGATGCAGCTTACTTCTCCAACAGGATGCGCAGCATGCGGCGCAGCGGCTCGGCAGCGCCCCACAGGAGTTGATCGCCCACCGTGAACGCCGAGAGGTATTCGCCGCCCATGGCGAGCTTGCGCAACCGGCCGACCGGCACCGACAGCGTGCCCGTCACGACCGCGGGCGACAATTCACGCATCGACGCTTCGCGCTCGTTCGGCACGACCTTCACCCAATCGTTGGCCGCCGCCAGGATGCCGTTGATCTCGTCGAGCGGCACGTCCTTCTTCAGCTTGATCGTCAGCGCTTGCGAGTGGCAGCGCATCGCGCCGATGCGCACGCACAGGCCATCGACCGGAATCGAACCGGCTTGCCCCATGGCCGGCTTGCCGAGAATCTTGTTGGCCTCGGCGCCGCCCTTCCACTCTTCCTTGGACATGCCGTTGCCGAGATCCTTGTCGATCCAGGGGATCAACGAACCGGCCAGCGGCACGCCGAAATGCTGCGTCGGCATCGCGTCGGAATTCATCGTTTCGAGCACGCGGCGGTCGATATCGAGAATGGCAGAGGCCGGATCGGCCAATTGCGGCTTGACGGCGTCGTGCAATGCGCCCATTTGCGAGAGCAGCTCGCGCATGTTTTGCGCGCCCGCGCCCGAGGCGGCCTGATAGGTCATGGCCGTCATCCAGTCGACGAGGTCGGCGCTGAACAAACCGCCGAGCGCCATCAGCATCAGGCTGACGGTGCAGTTGCCGCCGATGAAATTCTTCGTGCCCTTGACGAGAGCGTCCTTGATCACGTCCAGGTTCACTGGATCGAGAACGATGACGGCGTCGTCGGCCATCCGCAGTGACGACGCGGCGTCGATCCAGTAACCGTTCCAACCCGCCGCACGCAGCTTCGGGAACACCTCGTTCGTGTAATCGCCGCCTTGGCAGGTGATGACGACGTCGCACTTCTTCAGATCGTCGATGCTCTTGGCATCTTTGAGCTTCGTCTCGTTCTTGGCGAATGACGGCGCGTTGCCGCCCACGTTGCTGGTGCTGAAAAACACCGGTTCGATCAGATCGAAATCGCCTTCCTGCTGCATCCGCTGCATCAGGACGCTGCCGACCATGCCGCGCCAACCTACGAGACCTACGTTCATGACTAACCCTTGGAGTGGACGCTTCCCCGCAACTTTGCCCGGCGTGACCGCGCGGGGAAGACGAGCGGGCACGACGGACGATCAGCGTTTCGTGATCGTTTTGGGGGTAATCGTAATAATGGCGATGGCGCCGGCAATGCCGACGACGCCAGCCATGGCGAACCCACCCACACGGGCCGTATCGCCGTGCAGGTTTTCAATCGAGGAGATTGGGGACAATTTCGCCATCGGCACAGTCTACACGAAAAATCCGCATCGGCGCGCCAGCCGGTGCAGTCGATCCAGCAAAAAACCCTGATTTCAGCGGTTTCGTGCGAACGGAACGACAACGCCCGGCCGCACGAAACGCCGTCGCGTCGATCAGAGCGCCGCGCGCACTGCGTCGCCCATTTCCGCCGTGCCGACCTGGCGGCAACCCGGCGTGGCGATGTCGCCCGTGCGGTAGCCCGCTTCGAGCACCTTCTGCACCCCCTTCTCGATACGGTCGGCCTGCTCCGCCTTATTCAACGAATAGCGCAGCATCATCGCCGCCGACAGTATCGTTGCGAGCGGATTGGCCACGCCCTTGCCGGCGATGTCGGGCGCAGAACCGTGCGAGGGTTCGTACAGGCCTTTGTTGTTGCGATCAAGCGAGGCCGAAGGCAGCATGCCGATCGAGCCCGTGAGCATGGCCGCCTCGTCGGACAAAATGTCGCCGAACATATTGCCCGTGACGATGACGTCGAACGATTTCGGCGCCTTAACAAGCTGCATCGCGGCGTTATCCACGTACATATGCGACAACTCGACGTCCGGATATTCCTTCGCCACGTCGATCATGACGTCCTTCCACAATTGCGACGTTTCGAGCACATTGGCCTTGTCTACCGACGTAAGCCGCTTCGCGCGCTTTTGCGCCGCTTGGAACGCTACGTGCGCGATGCGCCGCACCTCCGGCTCCGAATAGCGCATCGTGTCGAACCCCTCGCGCGCCCCTTCGAAGGGGCCGTCCGGCGCTTGCCGGACGCCGCGCGGCGCACCGAAATAGATATCGCCGTTCAGTTCGCGCACGATCAAGATATCGAGGCCCGAGACGATTTCGGGCTTGAGCGACGACGCGCCCGTCAGTTGCGGATAGCAGATCGCAGGGCGGAAGTTGGCGAACAGATCGAGATGCTTGCGCAATCCGAGGATCGCCTGCTCCGGACGCAGCGCGCGTTCGAGCGAATCGTACTTCCAATCACCCACGGCGCCGAACAAGATGGCGTCGGCTTCTTTCGCGAGCGCAAGCGTCGATTCGGGCAGCGGATGTCCTTTCGCCTCGTAGCCGGCGCCGCCGACGGGCGCCTCTTCCATCTCGAACTTTTCGCCGAGCGCATCGAGTACCTTGACCGCTTCCTTGACGATTTCCGGGCCGATGCCGTCACCGGGGAGCACAGCAATTTTCATTAGGAGTCCTATCGAGTTGTCGGTTTGCCGGTGCGCGGTGCGTCAGCCGATGATTCGGTGACCGAGCCAAGGCTGCTTGGCGATCCGCTCGGCCTCGAACGCGCGAATCTTGTCGGCGTGACGCAGCGTGAGGCCGATGTCGTCGAAACCGTTCAGCAGGCAATACTTGCGAAAGCCGTCGACTTCGAATGCGTACTCGCGGCCATCGGGCGTGCGCACACGCTGAGCCTCGAGGTCGATCGTCAATTGATAGCCGCTGAACGCGTAGGTCTCGTTGAACAGATGATCCACCTGCTGCTCCGAGAGCACGATCGGCAGCACGCCGTTCTTGAAGCAATTGTTGAAGAAGATATCGGCGAAGCTCGGTGCGATCAGCGCGCGAAAGCCGTACTGCTGCAACGCCCACGGAGCGTGCTCGCGCGAGCTGCCGCAACCGAAGTTCTTGCGGGCGAGCAACACCGATGCGCCTTTATAGCGCGGCTGATTGAGCACGAAGTCGGGGTTCAGCGGCCGGCGCGAATTGTCCTGGCCGGGCTCTCCCTGATCGAGGTAACGCCACTCGTCGAACAGATTCGGCCCGAAGCCGGTGCGTTTGATCGACTTCAGGAACTGCTTCGGGATGATGGCGTCGGTATCAACGTTTTCCCGATCGAGGGGCGCGACGAGCCCGGTATGTACGACGAATTTGTCCATATTCTTTACTCCGCAGCCTTCTTGATGGCGTGGCCCGCATCGGTCATGTCTTGACCGAACCCGGCAACCGTATTGCAGCCCGCGAGGCCCAGCAAGGTGCCGACAAGCGCAATCGATGCGGCGCGCCGCCAGAACGTCCAAGCTTTCATGACCTCACCCCAATTTGCGAATGTCGACGAAATGACCTTCGATCGCGGCCGCCGCAGCCATCGCCGGGCTCACCAGGTGAGTGCGTCCGCCCGCACCTTGACGCCCTTCGAAATTGCGATTCGACGTCGAGGCGCAGCGCTCGCCCGGATCGAGCCGATCGGCATTCATCGCGAGGCACATCGAACAACCGGGTTCGCGCCATTCAAAGCCGGCGTCGACGAAAATCTTGTCGAGCCCTTCGCGTTCGGCCTGCGCCTTGACGAGCCCGGAGCCCGGCACCACCATCGCCAGGCGGATATTCGCCGCGACACGGCGGCCGAGTTTCTTCACCACGTAGGCAGCAGCGCGGATGTCCTCGATGCGCGCATTCGTGCACGAGCCGATAAATACCTTGTCGAGCTTGATCGACTCCATCGGCAAGTTCGGTTCGAGCGCCATGTACTGCAGCGCACGCTCCATCGCGTCGCGCTTGACCGGATCCTTCTCGCGCTCGGGATCCGGCACGCGGCTGTCAATCGCCGTCACCATCTCTGGCGATGTGCCCCAGGTCACTTGGGGCACGATGTGCGCCGCGTCGATCTCGACCACGCGGTCGAAATGCGCGCCCGGATCGGAGACGAACGTGCGCCAGTATTCGACGGCGTGATCCCATTCGACGCCCTGCGGCGAATACGGCCGGCCCTTGAGGTAGTCGATCGTCGTATCGTCGACTGCGACCATGCCTGCGCGCGCGCCGGCTTCGATCGCCATGTTGCAGACGGTCATGCGGCCTTCCATCGACAGCGAGCGAATGGTCGAGCCGCCGAATTCGATGGCGTAGCCCGTGCCGCCGGCCGTGCCGATCTTGCCGATCACCGCGAGCACGATGTCCTTGGCCGTGCAGCCGCGCGGCAGCGGACCCTCGACCTTGACGAGCATGTTCTTGCTCTTCTTTTGCAAGAGCGTTTGGGTGGCGAGCACGTGCTCGACCTCCGACGTGCCGATGCCGTGCGCGAGCGCACCGAACGCGCCGTGCGTCGACGTATGCGAATCGCCGCAGACGATCGTCATGCCGGGCAGCGTGGCGCCCTGCTCGGGGCCGATGATATGAACGATGCCTTGGCGCATGTCGTTCATTTTGAATTGAGTGATGCCGTAGGCGTCGCAGTTGGCATCGAGCGTATCGACCTGCAGCTTCGATATGGGATCGGCGATCCCGTGGCTGCGATCCGTCGTCGGCACGTTATGGTCCGACACCGCCAGGTTCGCGCTCACGCGCCACAGCGGGCGTTCGTTGAGCTTGAGCCCTTCGAACGCTTGCGGGCTCGTGACTTCGTGCAGCAAATGACGATCGATGTAGAGCAACGTCGTGCCGTCTTCTTCGGTATGGACGACGTGCGAGTCCCACAGCTTGTCGTAGAGAGTCTTTGACATGGTATGCGCGGTAATCGTGGCAACGGGCAATCCCGGTGCGGTCGATTATGCCACGCCGACCGCCGCGACGACACCCGCATATCGGGAAAAAGTGATAAAAAACAGTGAGTTGGGTGGTAGTTCCAGTACCAGGTTCATGTCCTCCCGGGTTCCCCAGCGCAGCGATTAGGGTGATCGCTCACTGAAGTATTTTTACCGACGACCGATATACGGGTAAGGAACCACAGTGCGACCCTGGGCGCCGGTGCATCCCTTTGCGCGTCTTGCCAAGCTCTGTGCTCTTACGCGCCCTTAGTTCGATCCGATGAAATTCGCCCCCTTTTTCGATCTCACCGGCCTCGCGATGAGGTGGTGGCAGCGTCATACGCATGCGGCTAGCCGACTTCCGCTCACCGTTGCACTGGTGCTGGCGGGCATCGGCATGTTCGCGATCGGCACGGGGTACACGCTGTTGTGGAGAGAGCACGTCGACGAAGTCAGGATCCACGCAGCACGCATACGCAACGAGATCGATACCCTCCAAAACATCTATCTGGCGGCCAACGCGGACTTCCTACAAGGGTTCGGCACCGCTCGCCAGGCGTCGTTCGCGTGGCCGGTCCAGCGTGTGGGCGCAGCCGTCGGTTGCTTCGGCCGACTAGAGAAAGGCTACGCAAATAGCGCACCGGATACGGCGACAGTTCATCTCCTGCGTGAAGAAACCGCGCGCTGGGCATGGCAACTGGCGGAAATTTCCGTCAACGCGCGTCTCGAAGGGGGACGCGCGTCCGTGGATAGCGCGCGGCTGCTCGATGCGAACCGGTTGCTCGACCAGATCGTCCGCCAATTGACGAGCTTGAGGGATGCGCAAACCGCGATATTGCACGGCACCTCCGAAAGCGCGAACCGGCACATGGAAATCGAGGGGATCGTGCTCGCACTCAGTGCGCTGGTGGCCTGCTCCCTGCTCAGCTATGCGTTCATCGCCCACTATCGCGAAGGCCTCGCGCGACAACGCGCGCGCCTCGTCGCCGAGGAAAACGAACGGCGCTTCCGCGAATATTTCGAGCATCATCCGCTACCGATGTTGATCTTCGACGTGGACACGCTGCAGATCATCACCGCGAACCGAGCGGCAGCAACGCAATACGGCAGTACCCGGGACGATCTTTGCAGATGCAACATGGCGTCGCTCTATGCGCAAGCCGACATGTCGGCATTTCGTCGCGATCTGAGCAAGATTCATTCGGCGGGCACCTCGAGCGGCGCGGCCGGGATTTGCCGTCACCGGCGAGTGGATGGAACGCCGCTCTACGTGGATCTCTCGTATCACTTCCTCGCCTACGCTAAACGTCCGGCGTGCTTCATCACCGCCATCGACGTCACCGAGCGCAAGCGCGCCGAACTCGCACTGCGGCTGCGCAGCCGTGCGCTGGACGCCATCGGCAATGGCGTGCTGATCAGCCGGGCCGCGGAGGACGGCGAAGTGATCGAATACGCCAACCCCGCCTTTGAACGAATAACGGGCTATGCGCTGTCCGAAATGATCGGCCATGACTATGCATCGTTGTGCAGGGGACGCAGCGAGCGCGAATTGTTTCCGCAAATTCGCGCCTCGATAGCGCAGCGAAGCGACTCGACCGTTCTACTGCAGAGCCGGCGCGCAAACGGCGCGCCGTTCTGGAATCAGATGGACATGGCATCGGTAGCCGATGAGCGCGGCGCGCTTGCGTATCACATCACGGTGGTCAGCGATCTGACCGAACTGATCGACTCTCGCGACCGCGTCGTCATGCACGCGCGCCGAGACGCCCTGACCGACCTGCCGAACCGCCTGACGTTGCGTGAACTGGCCGACCAAGCAATTGCGGAACAACGCAGCTTCGCTTTGCTTTTTATGGACCTGGATCGCTTCAAGGATGTCAATGACAGCCTCGGTCACGGCGCCGGCGACCGACTCTTGCGCAAGGTCGCGGAACGCCTGTCCGCTTGCCTCGGCTCGGATAGTGTCGTTACGCGCTATGGGGGCGACGAGTTCGTGGCGATGCTCGGGCGGCCGCACGAAGAAGGCAGGCTTGCTGCGCTGCTCGAGCGCGTCGCGCACGCCTTCGAAGCGCCCGTCTCCATCGACGATACTCAGTTGCGCGTGCAGATGAGCATCGGCGTAGCGTGCTATCCCACGGACGGCGCAGACGCCGAAACGCTTCTCAAGCATGCCGATCTGGCGATGTACGAAGTCAAAGCGCGAGGCCGCAACGGCATCGAGCGCTTCAAGCGCGATCTTGCGGACGCGGCGGATCAACGGATTGCACTATTGCGCCGATTGCGCGACGCCATCGAGCGGAACGCATTCGAGCTCGTCTATCAGCCGCAGATCGACGTGCGCGAGCACCGTGTATGCGGCGTCGAAGCGCTGATCCGGTGGCGGGACCCCGTGATCGGCGCCGTGAGCCCGACCACGTTCATTCCGCTTGCCGAAGAAAACGGGATGATCGAGCAATTGGGCGAATGGGTCCTCCGTACGGCCTGTGCCCAAGCCAAACACTGGGCGCGCATCTATCCGCAATTGCGCATGTCGGTCAATGTTTCTCCCAGTCAGCTCGCGCGCGCGGATTTTTGCGATGTCGTGCGACGCGTGCTCGCGGCCTCGCAACTCGCCAGTCACCACCTCGAGCTCGAGATCACTGAAGGTGCGCTGGTGGTTCCCGGCGCGCTTCCGGCGCTGCACACGCTCAGCCAGATGGGCCTATCGATCGCGATCGATGACTTCGGGATCGGCTATTCGAGCTTGTCGTATCTGCGCACCTTCCACGCCGACAGGCTCAAGATCGATATGTCGTTCGTTCGCGGAATCGGTGTCAATCGCACGGACGAGGCGATCATCCGCGCCGTCCTCGCGCTCGCGCGAAATCTGGATTTCCAGATCGTGGCAGAAGGCGTCGAAAGCGCGGACCAACTGGCCTTCCTCAGGACGAGCGGCTGCCACCTGATGCAGGGCTACTACTTCGCCAAGCCACTGCCGGCAGCAGAGATTCCGGCCTACTTCGCAAGGTTCGAGGCCGCATCGCCAATCGCATGCGCTGCGGCCTCGGACGTAGACGGTCCATGATCCGCGTAGCCTGCGTGCCGCATGAGCGAGTCGAGGCACGACAAGCCGTCGACGCCGCGGCGTTTGTGCGTGTGAGCGTTACAGATCAAAGTTGGTAGGCATCAGCACGATGTCGCGGATCGTCACGCCGCGCCGCCGCGTCAACATGAAGAGGATGGCCGACGCAACCTCGTCGGCTTCGATCAAGCTGCCCGAATCTTTCGCCTCTTTGAGTTTTTCCTCAGGCCAGCCGGCGAGCAATGCGCTGATGACGGGGCCGGGCGACACCGAGCCGACACGTATGCCATGTTTGAAAACCTGACGACGCACCGTTTGCACGAAACAGTTGATCGCCCATTTCGACGAAGCGTAGACGGGCTCCCAAGGCGTGGGGAAATGCGCGGCCAGTGAACTCGTCACGATGATGTCGCCGGTCCGCCGCTCGATCATATGGGGGAGCACGTCATGGACGTTCTTCATCACGACGTTGATATTCAGGTGCAGCATTCGGTCGATAGCCTCGGTCTCGGCATCCACCAAATCGCCGCCGACGTAGGTTCCCGCATTGGCATGCAGGATATCGATCTGCCCCGCCATTTCGAGGGCGCGAGGCACGAGCGCAGCGCACGCTTTCGGATCGAGAAGATCGATCACGAGCGGCATGGCGGCATCGCCGCGTTCACCGCATAGCGCAGCCAACGCAGCTTGATCGCGATCGGCCAGCACGACGCGCGCGCCAGCCGACAACATCGCATCGGCGCTCGCTCGCCCGATTCCTGACGCTGCGCCCGTTACGACAGCGACTTTTCCCTGCAGTTCTCCTGACATCGTCTCCGCCCTTTTCGGTTTGTCGTCGTCGCCGGCTCGATCGAGCAGCGGTGGCGAGTGTCGATCATTTGCTCTATCCGTGGGCAGATGATCTTATGCGGCGAATAAGTTGTCAAGACGCGGGCCAGGTCGGGCTGCACTTCCCGCTTGAGCACCGTGCAAATGGAAAAGGGGCGCGGTTGACCGCGCTCGGCCGCACTTTGATCAAGCCGTGCTTCGACCATGCGCCTCGGCACGGCGGCAGGCTCGCTTGGTACACCGCACGCGAATCGGCAAGACTAGAGACAGCGTGGCCGGCGACTACCGCGCGCGTTGGATCTGGCTGCCCTTAGGTTCGTTGCCATCCTGATGCTACGGGTGCGCCGGCTCGCGCTCATGCCACGAGCGCCGACAATTGACGTGTGATGCGCGGCTCGAGCGCGCGCGCCTCCTTGGCCAAATTGACTTGCTTGGTCGACTTTGCGACCTCGATGAGATCAACGCTGACGGCATAGCCGCCACGGCTCATGAGCCAAGCGAGTACGTCCGAAAGATGCCACACCGACGGATTGCCCTCATGCACCGGAAGCGGAAACTGCGATGCGTGCGTGAGCATCAACTTGCGCATGTTTTGGCGGGTGACCCCGGCGACATCGGCAACATCGGTCAGGCCGACGAAGTCCGGGCCGGCCTCGACGAGGCGGGCCGATGCGATCGCTCGCTTGACATCGCGCAGCGCCGTATAAATCGCCGACCATGCATCCGTGCTTTCACGTGTGAACGCAAGTGCGATTCGCCCCGGCTGGCCGATGCCGATCGTAGCGTCGTCGCAACCCGCTTCAAAAAGACGCTCGACGATTTGTTCGTGATCCGAGTCGTCGTCCGCCAACCGAAATTTGAGTGTAAAGCTGTATTTCATTCGTACTCCTAAGTGTTTGTAGCCTTACGCGATGTCAAGGCGCCGATCCATTGCGCCACAGCACAGTGATCGACTACGCGCTTCAAGTCCTTCGCGTGATTGGCTGCGCAGCGCGGGGTACTCCACACACTGGTGATGCAGAATTCTCCGCAGCGACAATCGGCATCGTTGTACGGGCAAAGCATTTTTCCCCAAGCATGCCCATTCCCCTTCTTCGGCTGGATGCGCCAGCCACGAGCCTCGGCATACACGAGTGCTGCTTCGATTTCCTTCTTCGGATGTGGTCTTTGCATTCGTCAACGCGGCAAGAATACCGCTCGCTAGTTTGGTTGTCAATAGACAACCTTGGTTGATCGACGAATGAAGCGTACCGGGTAAGTGATCCAAGCGGGAGTACGCCAGATGGCATAGTCCGGCGACGCACAGCGGCGCGTCAAAAAGACAAAGCCCCGACGGTGCGACCCGTCGGGGCTTTGTCGATCCATGCCGGCTTGTCCAGCCGGCGCAACCGCGTCTGCGCTGTTAGGCGCGTTGGCCGATAGGCTTGGCTTCGCGAGGCGTCTCGCCAATGAACAACTGACGCGGACGGCCGATCTTCTGCTCGTTTTCCGAAATCATCTCGTTCCATTGGGCGATCCAGCCTACGGTACGCGCCATCGCGAAAATACAGGTGAACATCGACGTCGGAATGCCGAGCGCGCGTTGAACGATGCCCGAGTAGAAGTCGACGTTCGGGTACAGCTTGCGCGACACGAAGTACTCGTCTTCAAGAGCGATCTTTTCGAGCTGCATCGCGAGCTTGAACAGCGGATCATCGTGCAAGCCGAGTTCCTCGAGCACTTCGTGGCACGTTTCGCGCATGAGCTTCGCGCGCGGATCGTAGTTCTTGTACACGCGGTGGCCGAAGCCCATGAGCTTCACGCCCGAGTTCTTATCCTTCACTTGCTTGATGAACTCGGAGATGTTGTCGGGCGAACCGATTTGCTCGAGCATGTTCAGCGCGGCCTCGTTCGCACCGCCATGCGCCGGCCCCCACAGGCAAGCAATACCCGCGGCGATACAAGCGAACGGATTGGCGCCCGAGGACCCGGCCAAACGAACCGTCGAGGTCGAAGCGTTTTGCTCGTGATCGGCATGCAAAATCAAGATGCGATCGAGCGCGCGCACGAGCACGTCGTTGATCTTGTACTCCTCGCACGGATTCGAGAACATCATGCGCATGAAGTTCGCGCTATACGACAGATCGTTCTTCGGATAGACGAACGGCTGGCCGATGCTGTACTTGTACGCCATCGCGACCAGCGTCGGCAGCTTCGCAATCATGCGAATGGCCGAGACATCGCGGTGATGCGGATCGTTGATGTTCAACGAATCGTGATAAAACGCCGACAATGCACCGACCGACGCCACCAGGATCGACATCGGGTGCGAATCGCGACGGAAACCGCGGAAGAAGAACTGCATTTGCTCATGCACCATCGTGTGGCGCGTGACCGTGCCCACGAATTCCGCTTTCTGCTTGGCGTTGGGTAGTTCGCCCTTCAGCAGCAGGTAGCACGTCTCGAGGAAGTCCGCGTTTTGCGCGAGATTGTCGATCGGGTAGCCGCGGTAGAGCAGCTCGCCCTTATCCCCATCGATATACGTGATGGCGGAGTTGCACGACGCCGTCGACATGAAGCCGGGGTCGTACGTGAACTTGCCGGTTTGGCCGTACAGCTTGCGGATGTCGATTACGTCGGGACCCAGTGTGCCCTTGTAGATCGGCAGTTCGACGCTCGGCGAATTGTCGCTGAATGAGAGCGTGGCTTTAACATCTGACGGAGTCATAGCATCCTCAATCGAAGTTGGAACGGGTTTCCGATCATGCGCGCGCGGCGCGTCCAGCAATGCGGCGCTCAAACGGCGCGCAACAGCCCCAGCACCCGGACGATGTCCGGGTCGGAAAGGTCGCCTTCCGGTTCCTTGCGAGCGAGAAGCAAGTCCATCAGGTCATTGTCGCCCAGCTCGAACAGACGAGTGAGCGCGCCCACGTCGTCATCGCTAAGGCTTTCCTCGTATCGGCTGAAAAAACGCTCGAAGATCAAGTCGTTTTCCAGCAACCCCCGCCGCGAGCGCCAACGAAGGCGCGCACGGCGAAGAGGGTCGGACTGATGCGAGGCATCAGTATGCGCCGCGCCGCTCCCGGACGCGCCAATCGAATCGTCGGGAGCCGGCGCGTACAGCGAGCGCGGAAGATTCAGTCTCATCTCAGACCGCGCGACGAACCATCAATTCCTTGATCTTGCCGATCGCCTTCGTCGGATTGAGGCCCTTCGGGCACACATCGACGCAGTTCATGATCGTATGGCAACGGAACAGACGGTACGGGTCTTCAAGATTGTCCAAACGCTCGCCAGTGGCCTGGTCGCGGCTATCGGCAATGAATCGATAGGCCTGCAGCAACCCTGCCGGACCGACGAATTTGTCCGGGTTCCACCAGAAGCTCGGGCATGACGTCGAGCAGCTCGCGCAAAGAATGCACTCGTAGAGGCCGTCCAGTTCGTCGCGCTCTTGCGGCGACTGCAAACGCTCCTTTTCGGGCGGCGGCGTGTCGTTGATCAGGTACGGCTTGATCGAGTGGTACTGATTGAAAAATTGCGTGAAATCGCAAATCAGATCGCGCACCACGGGCAGCCCCGGCAACGGACGCAGCACGATCTTTTGCGGCAAATCGTTCAGATTCGTCAAGCATGCGAGACCGTTCTTGCCGTTGATGTTCATCGCGTCGGAGCCGCATACGCCCTCGCGGCACGAGCGGCGGAACGACAGCGTCTCGTCCAGCGCTTTCAGCTTGATGAGCGCATCGAGCAGCATGCGGTCACCGACCCCGATTTCGAGGTCATACGTTTGCATGCGGGGTGCGGCGTCCTTGTCCGGGTCGTAGCGGTAGATTTCAAAAGTACGTGTTGCCATTTCGCGTGTGTCCTTGGATTGCGCCGGCTTAGAAGGTACGAGCCTTCGGCGGCACGGATTCGACCGTCAACGGGTTCATATGCACCGGCTTGTAGTCGAGGCGATCGCCTTCGCTGAACCAAAGCGTGTGGCGCAGCCAGTTGACGTCGTCGCGTTCCTCGTAATCGCTTTGAGCGTGCGCGCCGCGGCTTTCCTTGCGCGCGTTGGCCGAAACCATCGTGGCACGGGCCACTTCTTTCAAGTTCGCGAGCTCCAGCGCTTCGACGCGGGCCGTGTTGAACACCTTCGACTTGTCCTTCAAATGCACGTGATCCACGCGCTCGGCGACTTCCTTGATCTTCTCGACGCCTTCGGCGAGCAGCTTCGAGGTGCGGAACACGCCGGCGTGCGATTGCATCGTCGAACGAATATCGGCCGCGATGGCTTGCGTGTATTCGCCCGAGGCCGATTTGTCGAGCTTGTCCAAGCGCGACAGTGCGAAATCGGCGGCGTCAGCCGGCAACGGCTTGTGCTCCTTGATTTCCTTGACGTGCTTGACGATATGATTGCCCGCGGCGCGGCCGAAGACGACCAAGTCGAGCAGCGAGTTCGTCCCCAGGCGATTCGCGCCATGCACCGAGACGCACGAGCATTCGCCTACGGCGTAGAAGCCATTGACGACTTCCTCGTGGCCGCGCGGCGTGCCCACCACTTGACCGTGGATGTTGGTCGGGATGCCGCCCATTTGGTAATGGATCGTCGGCACGACGGGGATCGGCTCCTTGATGCAATCGACGTTCGCAAACTTCAGCGCAATTTCGCGAATCGACGGCAGGCGCTTCAAGATCGTCTCGGCGCCAATATGCGACAAGTCGAGCAACACGTGATCCTTGTTCGGACCCACGCCGCGGCCTTCCTTGATTTCCTGGTCCATCGAACGCGAAACGAAATCGCGCGGGGCCAAGTCCTTCAGCGTGGGCGCATAGCGCTCCATGAAGCGCTCGCCGTTCGAATTGCGCAAGATGCCGCCTTCGCCGCGCACGCCTTCCGTGATCAGCACGCCCGCCCCGGCCACGCCCGTGGGGTGGAATTGCCAGAATTCCATGTCCTGCAGCGCGATGCCCGAGCGCGCGGCCATGCCCAAACCGTCGCCCGTGTTGATGAACGCGTTGGTCGACGCCGCGAAGATGCGGCCCGCGCCGCCCGTGGCGAACAGCGTGCATTTGCCTTCGAGGATGTAGACGTCGCCCGTCTCCATCTCGAGCGCCGTCACGCCAAGCACGTCGCCGTCCGCATCGCGGATCAGATCGAGCGCCATCCATTCGACGAAGAATTGCGTCTTCGCCGCGACGTTTTGCTGATAAAGCGTGTGCAACAGCGCGTGGCCGGTACGATCCGCCGCCGCGCACGCGCGCTGGACCGGCTTCTCGCCGTAGTTGGCCGTGTGGCCGCCGAAGGGCCTCTGGTAGATCGTGCCGTCGGCATTGCGGTCAAACGGCATGCCGAAGTGCTCGAGCTCATAGACCGCGTTCGGCGCCTCGCGGCACATGAATTCGATCGCGTCTTGATCGCCGAGCCAATCGGAGCCCTTGATCGTGTCGTAGAAGTGGAAATGCCAGTTGTCTTCGCTCATGTTCCCGAGCGATGCGCCGATGCCGCCTTGCGCGGCCACCGTGTGCGAACGCGTCGGAAACACTTTCGAGAGCACGCACACGGACAACCCGGCCCGTGCGAGCTGCAGCGATGCGCGCATCCCCGAACCACCCGCGCCGACGATGACCACGTCGAAGCGGCGACGCGGCAGAGAATTTTTGATTGCAACCATTCTTTACACTCTCCAGAGAATCTGCGCAGCGTAGCCCGCACACGCGAGCAGCCAGACGATCGTCAGCGCTTGCAGCACCAGCCGGGTGCCGACGGGCTTCACATAGTCCATCAAGATGTCGCGCACGCCTACCCACGCGTGGTAGAAGAGCGAGAGCAACGTGACGAACGTCGCCAGCTTCATCCATTGAGTGGCGAAAATCGAGGCCCACCCGTCGTAGGAGAAATCTTGCGCGCCGAAAAACCATACGAGCAGGATGACGGTGTAGATGGCCATGATCGCGGCCGTGACACGTTGCGCGAGCCAGTCGCGCAAGCCATAGTGCGCGCCGACGACGAGGCGCTTCGAGCCGATTCGGTTGTTGGCAGCCATTTTTCTTAGAAAGCTCCGAATAGTTTGAGCGCGAAGGCGATCGTCAGAACCGACGACACCACCAAGACGATCACGGAAGTGTGTTTGCCGCCTTGCTTGGACACGGTGTCATGATTCGTGTCCATCACCAGGTGACGGATACCGGCGCAGAAGTGGAACAGGAACGCCCACGCCAGCGCGAGCGTGATGAGCTTGACGACGATGTTGGAGAGAAAGCCTTTGAAGACTTCGAAGCTGAGTTCGGAAGTGAGGCTCTGACTGAAGAGGTAAAGCAGAAACGGCAAAGACACGAAGAGAAGCGCACCGCTGACCCGATGCAGGATCGACACTCGCCCCGCTAACGGTAGACGGTACGCCGTCAAGATTTGCCCCAGACCGATGTTCCGGTACTCAGGTCTCGGTTTTTTTACGGCTTCTGCCATGCTAGACCCCTACTATGTAGTCACACTAACCCGCGATTTTAGCGCCTTTTCATTCCGCGGCGCAGCGAAACCCGGATAACACCGTTGCATTGCGTGCAACGAACGCGCCCATCTCCACCCGGTCCGGCGCCGTCTGCGCGGCGCGCAAACCCGCATCAGCTCAAGTCGTTTTGATAGTAGTACCCGGTTGTGACATACCAACCACGGCGCACTTCGACAGGCCGATCTCCGTATGTATAGGACACGCGCTCCACGGATAACAGTGGAAATGCAGCGGGCACGCCGAGCAACTCGGCTACCGCCGGCTCGGCCGCCACCGCGCGGATCTTCTCGGACGCCCGAATCATGCGGGTGCCGAACTCCGCTTCGAACATCGCATACAGCGGTCCTTTGTATTCGCTCAGGCGCTCGAGCGTCAGGCCGCGGAACATGGCGCCCGGCAACCAGATTTCGTCGAGCACCGTCGTCACGCCGTCGAACTGCAGCAACCGTTTAATCAGGACGACGGGGTCGGCCGGCTTCAAATCCAACTGACGGGCGATCTCGGCCGGCGCCCGCAAGCGCCGGCATTCCAGCAGCTTGCTGATGTGAGGATGTTCCGCGCCGTCCTCGGCCAGTAGCCGCAAGAAGCGAAACTGGGCGCGGTCCTCGTTGTGCGTCGCAACGAACGTGCCCTTGCCCTGGCGGCGCACGAGCAGGTTCTCGGCCGCGAGTTCGTCGATCGCCTTTCTCACAGTGCCCTGGCTGACCTTATAGCGCACAGCCAGCTCGACTTCGCTGGGAATGATCTCGCCCGGCTTCCATTCGCCCGATTCTAGACTTTGTGTGATCAGTCCCTTGATTTGCTGATACAGCGGGCTGAACGTAGGCGAAGCCCCGCCCGCGGCCGGGCCGTCGCCGCTCTGGCCGTTCGGGTTGCTAGCGCTTGCCTGGTTCGGATTCATCCGCGCATTTCAACACAAAGGGCGCGCACCCGTCCAGGTCTTCATCGCGAATTCATATGTCTTATATAAGACATAAGATACGGTTGACTTTGCCCAATCTCGCTCCTACACTCCGTCGCGGGCACGGGCCGAGTGTCTTGGGACACCACGCCTACACGCTTTGCTTAACGCGCATAAAATAGCGCTTTTCCCTAGCGTAGTCGCACCAACACGCACCAACGCATCCCTGGAGAGTTCAATGGCTAAGTCCGCAAAGCGCGTTGCCGTCACCGGCGCCGCAGGTCAAATCGGTTACTCGCTGCTGTTTCGTATCGCCAACGGCGATCTGCTCGGCAAGGACCAGCCCGTCATTCTGCAACTGCTCGACCTCCCGCAAGCGCAAGGCGCGGTCAAGGGCGTCGTCATGGAGCTCGAAGACTGCGCATTCCCGCTGCTCGCGGGCGTGGTCGTGACGGACGATCCGAAGGTCGCATTCAAGGATGCCGACGTCGCGCTGCTGGTGGGCGCGCGTCCGCGCTCGAAGGGCATGGAGCGCAAGGATCTGCTTTCCGCCAACGCCGAAATCTTCACGGTTCAAGGGCGTGCGCTCAATGAAGTCGCGAGCCGCGACGTGAAGGTGCTCGTCGTGGGCAATCCGGCGAACACGAATGCCTACATCGCCATGAAATCGGCGCCGGATCTGCCGAAGAAAAACTTCACGGCCATGTTGCGCTTGGACCACAACCGCGCGCTGTCGCAACTCGCAGCGAAGTCGGGCAAGCCCGTCGCCTCGATCGAAAAGCTCGCCGTTTGGGGCAATCACTCGCCGACGATGTACCCCGATTTCCGTTTCGCGACGGTCGAAGGTCAATCGCTCACCAAGCTCATCAGCGACGACGAGTGGAACCGCAACGTGTTCATCCCGACCGTCGGCAAGCGCGGCGCGGCGATCATCGAAGCCCGCGGCCTGTCGTCGGCCGCATCGGCTGCCAATGCGGCAATCGACCACGTGCATGACTGGGTGCTCGGCACGAACGGCAAGTGGGTCACGATGGGCATCCCGTCGGACGGCTCCTACGGCATCCCCGAAGACATCGTCTACGGCGTGCCCGTCACGTGCGAAAACGGCGAATACAAGCGTGTGGAAGGGCTCGAGATCGACGCCTTCTCGCGCGAGAAGATGGATTTCACGCTGAAGGAGCTCCTCGAAGAGCGCGACGGCGTGCAACATTTGCTCGGCTGATCGCCGCACCCGGCATCGCCCGCGCAAGCGGGCATGCCGCTCGAGAGGCCAGCGCTGCGCACTGCGTCATTTTCACGCAGGCAACGGGTGCCGGCCTTTCGTCCGGATTCGCACGCGCTTTGCGGCAATTGGCCGCTTCGCATGCGGCACGAAGCAGAGCCCGTTCGAATCCGTTTTCTCGTAACGATTGAAGCTGCCGACGCCGACGATGCGCGCCCTCACTCCCGCGGAAGTGCTGTTCGATGGCGAAGCGCCGCCCGCGCCCTTGCCCGTATGCGACCACTATGCGGGAAGCGAAAAGCTGATGCTCAAATCGCTTGCGCTGCAGGCGCAACTCGGGCCGGTTTTCGATGTAACGCTCGATTGCGAAGACGGCGCAGCGGTCGGCCATGAGGCCGAGCACGCCGAGCTCGTTGCCTCGCTGATCGGCGGCGAACACGATCGCTTCGGGCGCGTGGGCGTGCGCATTCACGATTTCACCCACTCGCACTGGCGCGACGACGTTCGGCTCATCCTGCGCGCGGCCAAGCGCGCGCCCGCGTATCTGGTGCTTCCCAAGGTGCGCAACGTGGCCGATGCCGCCGAGGTGTGCGCCTTCATCGAAGCGACGCGCCGCGAGTTCGGGATCGAGAAGCCGGTTCCCACCCAGCTTCTAATCGAAACCCACGGTGCGCTCGCCGATGTTTTCCGGCTCGCGTCGCTGCCGACCGTCGAAGCGCTCTCGTTCGGCTTGATGGATTTCGTATCGGCGCACGATGGCGCCATTCCCGATTCGGCGATGCGCTCGCCGGGGCAGTTCGACCACCCGCTCGTGCGGCGCGCCAAGCTCGAAATCGCCGCGGCTTGCCACGCACATCGGCGCGTTCCCTCGCACAACGTCAGCACGGAAATCCGCGACATGTCGGTCGTGGCCGCGGATGCCGCACGCGCGCGCGACGAGTTCGGCTACACCCGCATGTGGAGCATCCATCCCGCACAAGTTCCTGTCATCGTCGGTGCGTTCGCGCCGCGTGACGAGGCGATCGCCGCCGCCGCGGAGATTCTGCTGGCGGCTCAAGCCGCGCAATGGGGCCCCACACGCCACGGCGATACACTGCATGACCGCGCGAGCTACCGTTTCTATTGGTCGGTGCTGCGTCGAGCGCGTGCAACGGGCCGGCCTCTGCCGCCCGAGACCGCGCCCCTTTTCAACACTCACGCTAGCCCCCCGGGGACATCATGACTGCACAACCCTCAGCTGTCGGTTCGGCCGGTGCGGCATTTCGCGCCGCCGTAGCGCAAGAGCAGCCCTTGCAAGTCGTCGGCGCGATCACCGCTTATGCGGCCAAGATGGCGCAGGCCACCGGCTTTAAAGCCGTCTACCTCTCCGGCGGCGGCGTGGCCGCCAATTCGCTCGGCATTCCC
>SCRN01000004.1 GCA_004322045.1 Paraburkholderia sp. | reverse complement strand
GGCGGCCACGGCTCCGGCGGTGGAAACGGCAATGGCTCAGGCGGCCACGGCTCCGGCGGTGGAAACGGCAATGGCTCGGGCGGCCACGGCTCTGGCGGTGGAAACGGCAATGGCTCGGGCGGTGGTCACGGGTCCGGTGGCAACCACTGACACTGCCACCCTCAATCGAACGGCGGTTCTCGCGCCGCTGCCACCGCCGTTCGATCACTCACCATGCCGAAGCGCTTGTCTCAATCTTGCGTCATCATCGGCGACTCACGCCCCCGGCACGGTCTCCCCGACGGTACGCGAACGCACCGACCGGCATCGCGCTTCATGCGATGCACGCCAACCGTCACGGAACGTTCGCAGTTACAACATCTCGAGTGGCGTCTTTCTGCGCGGCGGCTTCAACGCCGCATCGATCCCCGCGAGCTCCTGCTCGCTCAACGCGACCTCGAGCGCCCGCTCCTCCAACCCGCCGGTATCGCGCGCCTTCACGCCGCTTGCTTTCGCCGCGCTGCGCTGCGCACCGAGCAAGATCGATCCATTGGACAAATGGCGCACGCGGCACACCCGGACCGCGATGCCTTAGAATTGCAGCCTGCCCCTCGCCACGCGAACTCCATGACAACCGCTTCTTCGGAAGACCGCTGGCGCGATCTTCGCCCAGATCCCGAAAACGATACGCCGCTCTATCTGCAGTTGGCACGAAAGCTCGGCCAAGCGATCCACGAGAACCGCTGGAACGCAGGGGAAGCGCTGCCTTCAGAGCGCGTGTTGTCGGATGCACTAGGCGTATCGCGCATCACCGCGCGCAAAGCGATCGCACTGCTCGTCGAACAAGGGTTGATCCGCCGCACCCAAGGCGCGGGTAGCTTCATCACACCGCGTTACGACGATCCGCTCTCGCGTCTTTCCAGTTTCAGCGAGATGCTGCGTCGCCGCGGCTTCACGCCGAGCTCCAAATGGATCTCGCGCGAGATCCAACCCGCCAGCCGCGACGAAGTGATTCAACTCGGCTTGTCGCCCGCGGCGGCAGTCACGCGGCTAAAGCGGCTGCGCCTCGCCAACGGCATCGTCATGGCCGTCGAGAATTCCACGCTGCCCGCCTCCGTCATACCCGATCCCAATGCGATCGGCGATTCGCTCTATAGCTACCTCGAACAGCGCGGCCTTGGCATCGTGCGCGCGCTGCAACACTTTCGCGCCGTCAACGCGAACGACGAAATTGCGCAGCAGATGGGCATCGCGCCGCACGACGCATTGCTGCTCATCACGCGTATCGGCTACTGCGCCGATCAGCGCGCGATCGAGTTGACCGATACCTACTGCCGCAACGACTACTACGACTTCGTCGCGGAACTGCGCAAGTGAAGGCGCACACACGCCGCGCATCGCCCGCGCGAACGAATCGTTAAGCGGCCCAGGACGGCGCATCGGCGCCGAGCGGCACGCTCGGGCGCTCGAAGCGCGGCGGGGTGGCCGATAGGGTCTCGGCCGGGGCCACGGTCAATACTTGGCCGAACGGTGTGTCCATAGTTTGCATCAGGTCGCGCACGTCGTAGAGGGATACGTCGGGCGCACGCCATCCGTCGGCGACCGTCCCCAGCGATTGCAGCCACTGTCCCGTCTGGGCGAGCGACACCTTGGCGTGCCAGCTGCCCCCTTCGGTTGCCCGCCGCATGAGCGCGACCATCGTGCCGAACGCGGCCAGATATCCCGTCGCATGGTCGAGCGCCTGACACGGCAAATGCTTCGGTGCGGGCGTGTTAGCCGCCTGCGCTTCCGTCCAGGCGATGCCGCTCGCCGACTGCACGAGAGAGTCGAACCCGCGCCGCTGAGCCCAGGGCCCCGTCGGCCCGTACGCGCAGATCGAAACGTAGACGATGCCCGGCTTCGCCCGCGCGAGCGCTTCGGGCGAAAAACCGTGCCCCGCCAAGGCTCCCGGACGGTAGGCCTGCAGAAAAACATCGGCGTCTTGCAGCAGCGCAAGCAACGTCGCTCGTTCGGCTTCGCGACGCAAGTCGAGGAATGCAGATCGTTTGCCTCGTCCGTTGTCGATCACGAGCGGCGCGATGTTCGGTAGATGCGGGCCATTTACCAGCATGACGTCGGCGCCATGTTGAGCCAGCGTGCGCCCGGCGACGGGACCCGCGATGATTCGCGTCAAGTCGAGCACGCGCACGCCGCTCAACGGCCGTGCAGTCGACGCACCCGACAGACATAGCGTGGCGGCGCGCCCCGATGCAACGCCGTCACCCAGGTCTCGGCCACAAGGCGCTCGCCCCGGATCGGGGTTGGCCCCCGCGTCGATGCGCTCGATTTCGAACAGCGGCAAGGACGCGAGCACCGAGGCTTGCGCAAGCGCAGCCCATTCATTTGGACTCCTAACCAATGCAGCGCAAAGGCCCGCATCGGCGAGCGCCTGATCGAGCGATGCGCCGTCGCGCTCGCGGATCGCCGCACTCACCGACGCGTGATCGTCCTTGCACCCTAGCAGCTTGACGACGCCTGCCCGATGGTGCGCGAAATTCGTATGCAACTGAATCCAGCGCCCGTCGAGAGTCTCGTAAAAGCCCATCAACGGGTCGCGCAGCTGCGGTGGGGGACCGTCGTCGATGCGCAGATAGCGCTCACTGCGAAACGCTGCGAGCGCGCGCCGCTGCTCGACTTCGACATGTTGTCTGCAGCCGGTGCGCAATCGATGATATTCGGCCGCGGCCAGCGCAGCCGCACCGATGGTCGCGTTGGCAAGCGCCCCGACGCGATAGACCGAGGGCAAGCCCGGGTCGTCGCCCAAGAGGCGTATGTCGTCGAGCGCTGTGGCGTCGCAGCCGGCCAGCGACCAGATATGTTCGAGCGCACCGAAGGCAGTCATGATCCCAAACCATCGCAATGAAGATGTCACCGAGTCTAGGATCGGGTTCGCTGTCGATCAAGCCGCCGCCTGACGCCAACGTGGCGTCGATAAGAGTCCTGACCGGCGGTGACTCGGCTCGATGCTCGGGCGCAAGAGCGCGGCGTTCTCGTATGCCGGGTTCCTCGCACCCGCGCCCCTCACGGTCAAGCGCACGTCGCCGCGGCCGGAGCCGATCCATGCCTTCGCGCCGACGGGCAACAGAAACGACTCGCCAGGGTCGATCCAGTAATCTTCGGCGTCGCCCTCTAGCGTCAGCCAGAGCGTGCCGCGCGCCACTTCGACGATCAGCGGGTGCTCCACCCGCCACGCGGCAGCGGGTTCGTCGTATTCCATCTCGAACGTCCGGATTTCGCGCATCGCGTTACTCCTTCAAAAACATTTCGTCTACGCATTATTGCGATCGGGCGGCTACAATCACATGCACAGTAACGAACAGTTTTGTCGAAACTGTTCAGTCGAAATACCGAACAGTTGGGAGCGGCGATGAAGATTGCGATCGACCGAGAGCGTGGTGTGCCGATGACCGAGCAAATCGTGTCGTCCATGGAACAATGGATTCGCTCGCGCGACGCGCACGCCGGAGCGAAACTCCCTTCGATCCGGCAGCTCGCGCTGGACTGCGGGATCAGCCGGTTTCCGGTGATCGAGGCATACGATCGGCTGGTCTCGCTCGGTTACATCGAATCGCGCCATGGGTCGGGCTTTTACGTGAGCGCACGCGCGCACGCAGCGCTGGATCGCTGCGGCGCTTCGGACCCGCGGCGCGCCGAGGACGAATCGAACTACATCCTGCAGCAGTTCAATCACCCGGGCGACACGCTCAAACTGGGCAGCGGTTTTATCCCTGAAGCATGGCGCGATATGGACGGAATCGCGCAGGCGGTGCGTCATGTCGCGCGCACCGATCAAAGCGCGTTGATCGACTATGCGACGCCGCTCGGCAGCGGCGCATTGCGCGAACATTTGCAGGCGCGCATCGCGCCGCTCGGCATTCGCGCCGACGCCTCGCAGATTCTGATCACCTTCGGCGCGAGCCAAGCCGTGGATCTCATCGCGCGCTATCTGCTGCGCGCGGGCGACACGATGTTCGTCGAAGATCCGGGCTACTACAATTTGTTCGGACTCCTAAAATTACACGGCATCAACGTGGTCGGGATTCCGCGCACGGCGTCCGGGCCCGATATCGCGGTGCTGCAAGCGGAGCTGAAACGCCATCGGCCCCGCGCCGTGTTCGTCAATTCGGTTTTTCACAATCCGACGGGCACCGTGCTCGCGCCATCCGTTGCGTTCCGCCTGCTACAGCTTGCGCACGAATACGACTTCACGCTCGTCGAAGACGATATCTATGCCGATTTTCAAGGCGAAGCGACGGACCGGCTGGCCGCGCTCGATCAACTCGAACGCGTCGTTTATATCGGCGGCTTGTCGAAAACCTTGTCCTCGTCGCTGCGAATCGGCTTCGTCGCCGCGAGCCGCCGCATCGTCAAAGACCTAGGCGACATCAAGATGCTCACGAGCATCAGCGGATCGCCTTTCGCCGAGGCGGTCGCGCTGACCATGCTCGAGCGGGGCGCCTATCGAAAGTTCTTGGAGCGGCTGCGCCGGCGCATGAGCGACGCGCTAGGCGCGACCACGCGTTCGCTCGAAGCTAGCGGCTGGGAATTGTTTGCGTCGCCCGTCGGCGGCAAGTTCGTTTGGGCTCGCGTGCCGCATATCGAGGATCAGCAGCAACTGATCGACTGCGCCGCCGCCTGCGGCGTAACGATCGCGCCGGGCAGCTACTTCCGCCCGCACGGGGAGCCGAGCCCGTGGATCCGCATCAACGCGGCCTACGCGCAAGATCCGCGTGCGCTGCGGTTTTTCGAGCGCGCAGCAGCGCTCGAACCGAACGAGGATACGCCCAGTGCCCGCGAGAGCGCGATGACGTTGTTCGATTGAATTGGACTCACGCGTGCGTCCGTGGGGCACGCAGGCGCTGCCGCCGAGCGCCCGAACCGGCGAGAGCACCACCCATGTGCGCGGCTGCGGTGCTTTTCGGCGAGCGACCCACGCCCCGGGGACCCTCGCGCGACGCTTTGACATCTCGCATAAATCTTGCTCACGTATGCTGTACAGTTTGCAATAAGTACCGATTGGCGCGCCGGCAAGTGTGCGCCGCGGCGCCGTTTTCATCTCCCTTCGACTTCCAATGAGCATGGTCGATCTCGATCCTCCCGGCTTTCAGCCGCCGCGTCCCGTCGCGGACGACGCGGGTAGCCGCCGCACCGTTGTCTACGGCGGTTACACCGTGTTCAGCGTCTTCCAGCCGGTGTTCTCGGTCTCGCATCGCCGCGCGATCGGTTATCACGCCTCCTTGCGCGCGCACGACGAGCACGGTCAGCTCGCGCCGTCGCGCGACGTGTTCGCGCAGGCGGCCCGGCGCGGCGATTTACTCGAGCTTGGCCGCTTGGCCGAGTCGCTCCATCTGGGCAACTTCAGCGCGATCGACGGTCACGACGAATGGCTGTTTCTGAGCCTGCATCCGGCCGCGCTCATGGATACGAGCTACGGCGATGCGCTGCTCGCTAATCTGAAATCGCTGGGCCTGCCGCCCCAGCGCGTCGTGCTTGAAGTGCCCGAGCAAGCGGGCGGGGAAACGAGCCGCTTCGCCGAGATCGTCGATAGTCTGCGCAAATCGGGCTTTCTGATCGCGCTCGGCGGCTTCGGTGCGAAGCACTCGAACATCGACCGTGTCTGGCATCTGCATCCGGACATCGTCTCGCTCGATCGCGGCATTCTCGCGCAAGCGAGCGAGCATTCGCATTTCGAGCGCGTGCTGCCGCAGCTCGTGTCGCTGCTGCACGAATCGGGGCAGTTGGTGCTGATGGGGGGCCTCACGACCGAACGCGACGCGTTGATCGCACTCGAATGCAACGTCGATTTCGTGCAAGGCAGCTACTTCGCCGAGCCGAGCGTCGACCCCGTGCAACCTCAGGCCGCAGCCGGGCTCATCGACGCGCTTTCGGCGGCGCTGCGAGAGCGGGTGGCTCGCAGGGAGCGCAAGCAAGCTCAGCGTCTGGCGCCGTACGTCGAATCGCTTGCGAAAGCCTGTGCGAGTTTCGTCGCCGGAACGCCGGTGGCGACGGCCTGCGATGCATTGCTCTCGCTTCCCGATACGGCGCGCTGCTTCGTGCTCGACGCACACGGCCGGCAGATCGGCGACAACGTCGTGCCCACGGGCCGCGTCGTCTCGCGCCGCGCAAAGCGTTTCAGCCCGCTGCTGCATTCGGAGGGAGCGAGTTGGGCGCACCGGCCGTACTTCACGGAAGCCGTTCGCGCACCGGGCCCCGTGCATGTCACGGCGCCCTACCTATCGTTGAACGAGGCGCATCTATGCGTGACGGCGTCCGTCGCAGCCGAAACGGCGCATGGGCTGCAAGTGCTTTGCGTGGATATCGATTGGGAAGGCGCTTCGCGCGTGCGGTGAGCACCTGGGCGCGTGAGCCCATCGTGGGCGCAGGGCTGTCAAATCGCGCAGTCTGCGGTAGCGGTAGCGCCCGCGATGCGTGCCAATAGGTGTTTGATCGCGCGCAAGCCGAAGCGCGCGTTGAGTGCTTGCATTAGGGGGCCATCGGTCACGATCGCGATCGCGATCGCGCAGGCCGCGCCCGTGCAATTCGATGGAAGCGGCGTCACGCGCACGATTGCGACGACCTCGCATGCGCACACGAGCGCAATGCCCGAGCCGAAGCCGGACGGCAGCGGGTGCGCTTCGGCCGCGGCATAGGCCGCGAGCGCCGAAGCGTCCTTCGCACGAAGCGGCGCCCGTGCACGTACACGGGCCGACCCGGCCACATCGCACGTCGCCGCCGCGACGATCGGTTCCCGTGTCGCGAATAGCTGCATCGCGGCCACGGCGTCGGCGTGAACGATCGCCTCGCGCAAACGCTCGGCGCTCGCGGCGCGCGCTTCGCCCGCCGGCCGGGGCCGGTTGGCCTGCCCGCCGGCGCGCCGCGCGTGCTCGCCCACTAAGCGTTGGCGGGCGCGATGCGCCAATTGCCGGCAATGCCCCGGGGTCTTGCCGACGACTTCGGCAATCTGCGCGTAGTCGCAATCGAAGGCCTCATGCAGCACGAATGCGGCGCGCTCGTCGGCGGACAGCCGCTCGAACAACCGCGCCACGGCTTCGGAGACCGACGACGCATGCAGCGCGGCGTCCTCGGCCGAGGGCACCCACTCGTCCAGCCAAGGCTGCGTCGAGCATTCGCTTGCTCGCGCCGTCTGCTCCGACTGCAAGCGCCGGATGCGGTCGATGGCAAGCCGCGTCGTAACCGTCGTTAGCCACGCGAGCGGCGTACGCAGCTCGTCTCGCGCCGCCGCATGCCATTTCAGCCAAGCGTCTTGGACGACGTCCTCGGCTTCCGCCCGGCTGCCGAGCATGCGATAGGCGATCGATGTGAGCCGCGTGCGAGCGGCTTCGAAAGCCGATATTTTGTCTGTTTCTTCTTTCGTCATTGAGTAGCTCCAAAAGTCGAGCGAGCGGCGCGCGCCGCACCTCATTTCGTTGACGTTCGAGAACGTGCCGATGTTACGCGCTTCCCCGTTTTTTTTGCTTTTACAGCGGCGGACGCGAATATCGACGATTTGCGTCACATCGACGACCCACCGAGCGTCATGACAAGGAAGGCTGCGGGCGAGTATCCTCGAACCGTGGCCACCATCGACCTCATGCGAGGAAGCGCCCATGCATTCTTACCCTCGAAGCCAGCTCGTGCCGACCGTCATCGAACAATCGGGTCGTGGCGAACGCGCGTATGACATTTACTCGCGGCTATTGCGCGAGCGCATCGTGTTTCTGGTCGGCCCCGTCACCGATGAGACAGCCAGCCTCATCGTCGCGCAGATGCTCTTTCTCGAATCGGAGAACCCCGACAAGGACATCTTTTTCTATATCAATTCGCCGGGCGGGTCAGTCTACGACGGACTGGCGATCTACGACACGATGCAGTTCGTCAAGCCGCAGGTCTCGACGCTGTGCACGGGATTCGCCGCGAGCATGGGGACGTTCTTGCTGGCCGCGGGCGCGAAAGGAAAACGCTTCGCGCTGCCCAACGCCCGCATCATGATTCACCAACCGTCCGGCGGCAGCCAAGGCACGGCAGCGGATATCGAGATTCAGGCGAAGGAAGTTCTGTTCTTGCGCGAGCGGCTCAATCAGGTGCTTGCCGAGCGCACGGGACAGTCGGTCGAGCAGATCGCCAAGGATACGGACCGCGACAACTTCATGTCGGCCGCCGCGGCGAAGGAGTATGGGCTGATTGACGACGTGCTCCACGACCGCAATTCGTTGGCCGACATCGCACGCCATACGATGCTCTGAGCCGAGGCACGCTACACACGGCATGCACGCGGCTGATGCCGGCGGCCCATGAAAGAAAGGCTCTGCACGCGGGCAGAGCCTTCGGTTCTTTCATCGCGGCGGGCGCTTCGTGTGCGCCCGCCTTTCGACGCATTGCGCCGATTTACGCGAAATTCTTCGTCGCGAAATCCCAGTTCGCCAGGTTCCAGAACGCTTCGACGAACTTCGGCCGGGCATTGCGATAGTCGATGTAGTAAGCGTGCTCCCAGACGTCGATCGTCAGCAGGGGCTTGGCATCGGTCGTCAGCGGCGTGGCGGCGTTGCTCGTCGAAACGATGTCGAGCGAGCCGTCGGCCTTCTTCACGAGCCAGGTCCAGCCGGAACCGAAATTGCCGACCGCAGCCTTCGAGAACGCTTCCTTGAACGCATCGAAGGAACCCCACTTGGCGTTGATCGCGTCGCCCAGGGCGCCGCTCGGCGCGCCGCCGCCTTGCGGCTTCAGGCAGTTCCAGAAGAACGTGTGATTCCAGATTTGCGCTGCATTGTTGAAGACGCCGCCCGACGCCTTCTTCACGATTTCTTCAAGCTGCAGATTCTCGAACTCGGTGCCCTTGATGAGGTTGTTCAAGTTCGTGACGTAGGCTTGGTGGTGCTTACCGTAGTGGTATTCGAGCGTTTCTTCCGACATATGCGGAGCGAGCGCGTTTTTCGCGTACGGCAGCGGCGGGAGCGTATGTTCCATGGTGCTGATCCTTGTGTGTTATGGGGATGTAGGCGGCTAACGCTGTAGAGCACTGGATTGTAGGCGACTTGGAATAACCCCGCAAACCGGTGGCCTTTATGCGCAGCATCGACCGTCGCGCACGGCAATTTGCGTAAAAAATGCTTCAGCAAGGTGCATTTCGTCGCAGCGGATCGGCGAAGATGACCGATGATGGCGACAGCCACGCGCTTACATCCGCGATCGATAGCCGTGGCTTTCGGGATGCTTGCTCCGTGTGCTGGCGCAGCGAACGCCGTCGCCAGCTTGGCAGGCCGCCTAAGCGCAGCGAGATCAAAAACCGTCGGTCAACCGCGGTTGCACGTCTTTGAGCGTGACGTCAGCCGACCCTTCGGCGACATGAATCGTGAAGCGCCGCGCGCGCTTGAGCGCCGCGGGCGAACGCACCGCGCGCCCCGTCTGCGCGTCGATGAGCGCGGCGTAACCGCGCTCGAGCGTGCGCTGTGGACTCAACACGTCGAGCCGAGCCGAAAGCGCCGCGACCTTCGCGCCACGGCGCTCGCGGTCGCGCTCGAATGCAGAGTCGAGACGTCTGCGCAATCCAAGCACGAGCGCGCGCGGCGCCGACAGATCCGGCCGCCAGCGTTGCCAGCGCAACCTGACGAGCGCGAAACGCGCCTGCGCATCGCGCAAGGGACGCGCCCCCGCCGAGGCGAGGCGAACCTGCAATTGCTGAAGATGCGTGCGCTGCCGGCGCAAGCGCTCGGCCGGACTGACCAGCCGGCGCGCCAGCCAATCTAGTTGCTGGGCGCGCCGCTCCATCAACCGGCCGAACCCGCGCGCCAGCGCCGCCGTACGATGATCGAGATCGCGCAACAGCATCGTGCGCTGCGGGCTCACGAGTTCGGCGGCGCCCGTGGGCGTGGGCGCGCGCACGTCGGCCGCGAAGTCGGCGATGGTGAAGTCGGTCTCATGGCCGACACCGCTGACGATCGGCAACGCGCTGGCGGCAATCGCTCGCGCCAGCACCTCCTCGTTGAACGCCCATAGATCTTCGATGGAGCCGCCGCCGCGGCAGACGATGAGCACATCCACTTCGCGGCGCGCGTTCGCCGTCTGGACCATCGCCGTGAGTTTCTCGGCCGCGCCGGCGCCTTGTACTGGGGCCGGATAGACGATGACGGACACATGCGGCGCGCGCCGCGCGAGCGTCGTCAGGACGTCGCGCAGCGCCGCGGCTTGCAGGGAAGTCACGATGCCGATCGCGCGAGGATGCGTCGGCAGCGGCCGTTTGCGTTCGGGCGAGAACAGCCCCTCGGCCTCGAGTTGCGCCTTGAGCCGCAGAAAGGTCTCGTAGAGACGGCCCATGCCGGTGCGGCGCACCGCCTCGACGTTCAATTGGAGCTCACCGCGCGGTTCGTACATCGTCACGAGCGCGCGCACTTCGATCTTGTCGCCTTCGCGCGGAACGAACTCGGCGTACTGGGCACGCCCGCGGAACATCACGCAGCGCATCTGCGCTTGCGCGTCCTTGATCGAAAAGTACCAGTGCCCGCTCGCAGCCCGCGTGAAGTTCGACACTTCGCCCGCCACCCAGACGAGCGGAAACGATCGTTCGAGCATCGTGCCGATCGCACGGTTGAGCACGGACACGGGAACGGCGACATCGGCCTCGAACGAACCCGGGCCGAGCGGCGCGGCCCCGGCCGAGGGCGGAACGGAATTACGGGATGGCATGCGGAACCTTGGTTTTTGGCCGGTCAGACGATAGACCGTCGGACGGCCGCCGTCCAGTGCATGCGCAAATTCGTGCAAGGTTTCCCACATAGCGAAGCGCTGCGCACATTCGCCTCAAACGGCCGCCGGAACCGCCCAAAGCCATGTCATCCCGTCTTAATGTGATGATTTATAAGGACAATTTTTTAGTAGGACTTTAGTCACGGCCGATAAGAAGCTTGATCTACCGGCCTTCCGGTGCGCGAGGAGCGAAGTTCTTCACAGAGTTATCCACAGCGCGCTGGTATCTCGCATGCCGTCGGCCGATTGGCCAATCCGCCGCCAATCTGCCCCAAGGCGGCTTGCGGGCTGCGCGGGGGCCAGGCTACAGTGCCGGCTCCGTGCTACGACCTTTCGACGACCTCACGACCGCAACCACCATGGACCGCTTCGCCGACCAACTCAAAGCCCGCGTGCAAGCGTATATGACGCGCGAATGGCAACGCCGCGGCGCTTTTGCTTGGGCGATGACGCCTGCCGCTTGCGTATTCGGCGCCATTGCCGCCGCCCGGCGGGCCACCTTCGCACTCGGCTGGCGCGAGCGTGTGGACGTGGGCGTGCCGGTCATCGTCGTCGGCAATGTCACGGTGGGCGGCACGGGCAAGACACCGACGGTGATCGCGCTCGTTCAAGCGCTGCGCGCGGCCGGGTTCACGCCGGGGGTGGTATCGCGAGGCTACGGCGCGAAGGGCCGCGAGCCGCGCCCCGTGACGTCGGCCTCGGCGCCCGAGCAAGTCGGCGACGAGCCGGTTTTGATCGCCCGGCGCACGAGTGCGCCGGTGTGGGTGTCGCCCGATCGCGTCGCTTGTGCGCAGGCGCTGCGCGCGGCGCATATCGACGTCGACGTGATCGTCAGCGACGATGGCCTGCAGCATTACCGCCTGGCCCGTAACGTGGAGCTCGTCGTCTTCGATCATCGTCTGGCCGGAAACGGCTTTCTGCTGCCTGCCGGCCCTCTGCGCGAACCGCTGTCGCGCCGTCGCGACGCGACGCTCGTCAACAACCCGTTCGAACGCGCGCTGCCGCCGTGGCCCGATACGTTCGCGCTGACGCTGGCGCCCGGAGACGCCTGGCATCTGAGCGATCCGAGCCTGCGCCGCCCGCTCGCGCAGTTTGCCGGCGCGCGCGTGTTGGCGGCGGCCGGCATCGGTTCGCCCGAGCGTTTTTTTGCGACCCTGCGCGCTGCCGGTATCGCGCCCGACACGCGGCCCCTCCCCGATCACTACGCCTTTCGCGACAACCCGTTCATCAACGAGCCGGTCGACGCAATCCTGGTGACCGAGAAGGATGCAGTAAAATTGAGCGCTTGGCGTGACGCTCGAATCTGGGTCGTACCGGTCGAAGCCACGCTCCCCGCTCGCCTCATCGCCTTGGTTGTGGAGAAACTCCGTGGACGCTCGCTTGCTTGAAATCCTCGTTTGCCCGATCTGCAAGGGTCCGCTCAGCTATGACCGGGCGCAGCAAGAGCTCATCTGCCACGCCGACAAGCTGGCCTACCCGATTCGCGACGGCATCCCGGTCATGCTCGTGGACGAAGCGCGCCAGACCGTCGAAGGCACCCCGGTCGAGCCGCTCGACCCGGCCTCGGGCGGCGCCTGACGCGCCGCGCCCCGACGCGAACCCGACGCGAATCGCCTCTGCCCGCCCCGTCTCCGATGACCGCCTCCTTTCTTCCGGACGCGCCGCCTTTCGTCGCCGTCGTCCCTGCTCGCCTCGCCTCGACGCGCCTGCCAGAAAAACCGCTCGCCGACATTGCCGGCAAACCGATGGTCGTGCGCGTCGCCGAACGTGCGCGTGACGCGGGCGCCGAGCGAGTGCTGATCGCCGCCGACGATCCACGCGTGCTTCAAGCCGCGCAAATCCACGGCTTCGAAGCGTTGCTCACGCGCGCCGATCATCCGTCCGGGACGGACCGCCTTGCCGAAGTGGCGGTGCGGCTCGGCTTGGCCGACGATACGATCGTCGTCAACGTGCAAGGCGACGAGCCGCTGATCGACCCGGCGCTCGTGCGCGACGTTGCGTCGCACCTTGCGACGCACCCCGACTGCGCGATCGCCACGGCCGCTCATCCGATCTCCGATCCGGCCGAAGTCTTCAACCCGAACGTCGTAAAGGTCGTGCTCGATGCGCGCGCCGTCGCGCTGTACTTCTCGCGCGCGCCGATCCCTTGGCTGCGGGACGCCTATCAAGGCCAAGCGAGTGCACGAGCGATCGATGTCCGCGCAATGCCCGCTCCGCCCGCCGATACCGTCTTCCGGCACATCGGCCTGTACGCTTACCGTGCGCGCTTTCTGCGCACCTACCCCACGCTCGCGCAGGCGCCGATCGAGCAAGCAGAAATGCTCGAACAGTTGCGCGCGATGTGGCACGGCGAACGCATTGCCGTGCGCATCACGCACGAAGCACCGGCGCCGGGTGTCGATACGCCTGCCGATCTGGAGCGCGTGCGCACACTTTTCCTGTCAAAACGCTAACCTTCTTTTTCCTGTCGAAGGCCTAACGCATGGCATAATCAGGCTCGATTGCGCGAGCATTCGCACTATTCGCTTCCGATTCCCGTTCGTCCGCCGTGTTGCCCGTGAGCGGCTTGCGCCTCGTTCCGAACGATGCGGCGAGCCTCATGCGGCCGCCGCGCGTTTGCGCCGCCGACGGCCCGATTCGTAGAAGCAGAAGCGTATTGCGCTCGGCCATTGCGCCTTGCTTTTCGCGCCGCAGCATTCACAACAATTCGGAGAATGAGCATGCGTTTGATCCTGTTGGGCGCACCGGGCGCCGGCAAAGGCACCCAGGCCAACTACATCAAAGAAAAATTCGGGATCCCGCAGATTTCGACCGGCGACATGCTGCGCGCCGCCGTCAAGGCGGGCTCGCCGCTCGGCGTCGAAGCGAAGCGGTACATGGACGCGGGCGAGCTCGTCCCCGACACGCTGATCATCAATCTCGTCAAAGAGCGCCTGCTGCAAGACGATTGCAAGAACGGCTATCTATTCGACGGTTTTCCGCGCACGCTGCCGCAAGCGGAAGCAATGAAAGACGCCGGTGTCGCAATCGATTACGTGCTCGAGATCGACGTTCCGTTCGACGAAATCATCGTCCGCATGAGCGGCCGCCGCACGCACCCGGCATCGGGCCGCAGCTATCACGTCAAGTTCAATCCGCCCAAGGTCGAAGGCAAGGACGACTTGACCGGCGAGCCGCTGGTGCAGCGCGAAGACGACAAAGAGGAGACGGTGAAGAAGCGTCTCGATGTCTACGTCGCGCAAACCAAACCGCTCATCGACTACTACCAGCAATGGGCGCAGCGCGGCGTCGAAAACGGCCTGAGCGCTCCGCAATACCGCCGCATCTCCGGCCTTGGCAGCGTGGACGAAATTCGTCAGCGCGTGTTCGAAGCGCTGAAGTAACGCGCCGGCAACGCCGTGCAACCCGCCCTACCGGCGGGTTTTTTTGTGCCTGCGACCGTATACAATCGTCGGGGGCCCGAAAGCCAAGCGGTCACGAGCCGTGCGGGGCCGGGCATGCACCCTCTCAGAACACGTAAGGAGCCTTTAGCATGGAGATTCGCGGCAACGCATTTTTGGTCACCGGCGGCGCGTCGGGTCTGGGCGCGGCAACGGCACGCCTCATCGCCGAACAAGGCGGCAAGGTCGTGATCGCCGATTTGAACGAAGATGCAGGTCGGGCGCTCGCCAGCGAGCTGGGCGGCGTCTTCGTCAAGTGCGACGTCAGCCGCGAGGCCGATGCCACGCAAGCGGTCGAAGCGGCAACGAAGCTCGGCCCGCTCGTCGGGCTCGTCAACTGCGCGGGCGTTGCGCCGGCCATCAAGACGGTCGGCAAGGATGGGCCGCATCCGCTCGACAAATTCCAGCGCACGATCGAAATCAACTTGATCGGCACCTTCAACATGCTGCGGCTCGCGGCCGCCGCGATGGCGAAGAACGAGCCAAACGAGAACGGCGAGCGCGGCGTCATCGTCAATACGGCTTCGGTCGCCGCTTTCGACGGACAAATCGGGCAAGCCGCCTATGCAGCCTCGAAGAGCGGCGTGGCGGGCATGACGCTGCCGATCGCCCGCGACCTCTCGCGCAATGCAATTCGCGTCATGACGATCGCGCCCGGCATCTTCGAAACGCCGATGCTGCTCGGCATGCCGAAGGAAGTGCAGGATGCCCTTGGCGCCATGGTTCCGTTTCCGCCTCGACTCGGCAAGCCCAGCGAATATGCGATGCTCGTGAAGCAAATCTTCGATAATCCGATGCTCAACGGGGAAGTGATCCGTCTGGACGGCGCAATCCGGATGCAGCCGAAGTAACCTTACCGGTCGGCCGCCCAGCCGGCTCCGAATGCAAACGCCCGCCCGGCGCGCAAGCGCCGAGCGGGCGTTGTGTCGTGGTGTGTCATGATGTGTCGAGCGGTGATGTCGGGCAACGCGCGGCATGCGGCGCGTATTCGCAGTCAGTCGCCGCTGGAGTTCGCCCGTTGGCGTAACTCGCTCAATTGCGACTCGACAGCCGTTGCATCCTCGGCATCGGGCCGTTCCTCCAGATAGCGTTCGAGATCCTCCAGCGCCGGCCGCAAGTAATCGAGCCGAGCGTAGGCAAGGCCGCGATCGCGCACTTCTTCGATGTTCTGGGGCAGTAAAACGACGAGCCGCTGTTGCACTGCGAGCAGCCGCTGCCACCGTTCGGTTTGCAGGTAAACGGCTTTCAGGTTGCGCAGCATGCGCGCGAGAATCTCGCGCGGCGTGGCCGGCTGCAGCAGCATGCGCAGCGCCGTGCCGACCGACTGCTCCGTGTGCGAGATGTATGGCTCGAGCATGTCGACCATCTGCGCTTCGGACAGCGACTGCCCCGTCGTAGGATCGAGCATGACGTCGCCTTCCGGCAACGTGACGCGCATTAGGAAATGGCCTGGGAACGAGACGCCTTTCACCGGGACGCCGATCTGCTCGCCCAACTCGAGATAGAGCACCGCCAGCGAAATCGGAATGCCGCGCCTGCGCTTGAGCACGATATTCAGATGACTGTTGTCGGGGTCGTAGTAGTCGTTCAGATTGCCGGCGAAGCCGAGCTCGCGAAAGAAAAAGCGGTTCAATACGCCGATTCTTTCGGTCAGATCCGCGGCCTCGGGCAGGCGTCGCTTCAAGCGCAACGCCAACTCGTCGAGCTCGGCCAGCACCGCTTCGAGATCGAGATCGGGGTACGCATCCTGCGCGAGCGAAATCGCTGTCTCCGTGAGCGGCAGACTGTCGTCGTCGGCAACGAGGGTGGCAAAGTAATCGAGAACGGATGTCATAGCCGTCACTTGGCACGCCTTCTGAAGTACGCGTATTTGAAGCCCATCAGCCAAAGCATACTGAAATATAGCGCCGCGAACAGCACGACACACGCCGCAAGCAACGCAATGCGCGCGACGGGCCGCGCGTGCAGCCCGATCCAGTCGAAATTGATCGCGCACCAATGCATGGCGCCCGCCAACATCAACGAGGCGCCGGCCAACTGCACGAAAAAGCGCAGCCAACCGCTCGAGGGCGTATAGATGCCGCGCCGACGCAATCCCATGAACAACAACGACGCATTGACGCAAGCGCCGAGCCCGACACTGAGCGTCAATCCGGCATGGGCGAACACCGGCACGAACACGTAGTTCGACAGCTGTGTGACGACGAGCACGGCAATGCCGATCTTCACGGGCGTCTTGATGTCCTGCTTTGCGTAAAAACCCGGCGCGAGAATCTTGATCAGGATGAGCCCGATCAAACCGATGCCGTAGGCCGTCAGCGCGCGCGCCACCATCACGACGGAGCGGCCGTCGAAGTGCCCGTAGTTGAACAGCGTCGCGGTGAGCGGTTCGGCGAATATGAACAGCGCGAGCGCGCTCGGCACGGCAAGCAGGAACGTCACCCGCAAACCCCAATCGAGCAGCGACGAATATTCATGCGGATCTTGGTCGACGTGCGCCTTCGACAGGCTCGGCAGCAAGATCGTGCCGAGCGCGACGCCGAGCAGGGCCGTCGGAAACTCCATTAGCCGGTCGGCGTAGTTGATCCACGAGACGGCGCCAGGCCCCAAGCGCGACGCGATATTCGTGTTGATGATCAGGCTCAGTTGGGCGACCGATACCGCGAACGTCGCCGGCACCATCTTCAGCAGCACGCGCTTGACGCCGCGATGCGCGAGCGCCGCGATCGGATTGAGCCCGATGCGCGGGGCCATGTCGATTTTACCGAGCCCGGGCAGTTGCACGAGAAACTGCAGCAGACCGCCGACGATGACCGCCCATGCAAGGGCGAAGACGGGCACCTTCATATGGGGCGCGACGAAAACGGCCGCGACGATGAACACGAGGTTGAGCAGCACCGGCGCGAACGCCGGTAATGAAAAGCTGCCGTACGTGTTGAGCACGCCGGAGGCGAGCGTCGTCAACGAAATGAAGATGATGTAAGGAAACATGATGCGCGTCATCGACGTCGCAAGCGCAAAGGCCTGCCCGTCGTCGCGCAGGCCCGAAGCGACCACGTAGACGACCCATGACGCACCCAGCACGCCGAGCAGCGAGACGAGCGCGAGCGCCCAGGCAAGGACCGTCGACATGGCGTCGACGAGCGCTTTGGTGGCATCGTGCCCTTGGCTATTCTTGAACTCGGCGAGGATCGGCACGAACGCTTGCGAGAACGCCCCTTCCGCGGACAAGCGCCGCAGCAGGTTCGGAATGCGAAAGGCGACGTAAAATGCGTCGGTGAATTGGCTGGCGCCGAACGCGCGGGCAATCAGCGTTTCGCGGGCCAGACCGGTCACGCGCGACAGCAGCGTGAAGCCGCTGACCGTCAGCAGGGCTCGGAATAGATTCATGGGGCGCTCATTATACGGACACCCGCGGCTCGGCCATACGTGTATCGGAAGCCGGAGAACCGCGTCGCCGCCGTGCCGGCGGGGTTCGAGACATCGGCGCGAGCACGTGCGCACGTCACGGCGAGCGCCGCTTGCGGGCAGCGCGCCGTGGGCGCAAGCGGCCCGGCCGAACGGAGATCCGGGCGTTTCGACCGGCAAAGCGGCGACGGGTTGCAAGCATGCGCGATTACCTCGGCGCTTGCCATGTACCTGATTTTGTTGCTATACTCGCGCGTTTCGAAGCTCGACCTCGGTCGCCCGCCGGCTTTTTCTCGTTTTCAGCCGGCCCAGGTTGCCGCCCGAAAGGCCGGCTAAGGACCCGCGGCGA
This sequence comes from Paraburkholderia sp., assembly GCA_004322045.1. GTDB lineage: Bacteria > Pseudomonadota > Gammaproteobacteria > Burkholderiales > Burkholderiaceae > Trinickia. The sequence goes on along the minus strand of SCRN01000004.1, from coordinate 132,448 downwards.
GCGGTGTCGCGCAAGTGACTAGGCGCGTGCGTTGTTCGCGGCAATTCGCGAAAACCGTCAACATGCTACGCCGATGTTTTTTGCGCCTCTGGGCAATCGCTTCCAGGGGTATGGACCAAAAAGCGGCACTCGATCGGCCTACCGGCCGGGCGCCGAAACAGTACAGGACAAGGAACTCTCATGGCTAACTCCGCACAAGCACGCAAGCGCGCCCGTCAGGCCGCCAAGGCGAACTCGCACAACTCGGCGCTGCGCTCGAAGTACCGCACGGCGCTCAAGGCCGTTCGCAAGGCGATCGACGCCGGCGATCAAGCCAAGGCAGCGGAACTCTTCCGCGCGTCGTCGAAGACGATGGACATCATCGCCGACAAGAAGATCGTTCATAAGAACAAGGCCGCTCGCCATAAGAGCCGCCTGGCAGCAGCCATCAAGGGCTTGCAAGCCGCCGCCGCACAGTAAGGATGCGACGAGCGAGGCGCGCGACGCCTCGCTTCGTGTGCGGGGCGTCCATCGGGCGTGTCCGCCGCAATAGCACCTACCAGCAAAAAGGCCCGCAGTTCTGAACTGCGGGCCTTTTTGCGCATTGATGTTCGAGCGATTCGTGTTCGGTGCGCGTTCGGCGCGGCGACGCACCCGGCAGGTTCGGTATCCGCTCGAACAGGAAGCGGCCTTTCTTTCGGCTTATCGCCGGCGGGACGCCCCGTGATCGTCGGGCAGTTCGCACGCCTCGGTGACGACCAGATCGTTATCTTTCGCAAAGTTCATGACGAAGTCGAACGCCATCGGCTCGATGTCGCGCAGACGCGAATCGACGATGACACACTTTAGATCGCCGAGAAGGATGGGACGAACGTAGCGCGAGTACTGCAACCGCGCGTTGGGACCTTGGGCGCCCGGGCCGTAGCAGGACATGACGCCTGCGAGACGCTCGGACCAATCACTTGGACGGAACTTCTTTCCGTTCTTCGTGACGCCTTGAATGAAGTATTCAGTGTGGGATGCTTCGGCCATGTAAGAAACCCATGAGACTTGCCCGAAGCCTGCCCGCCGGGCTTGGGAAAACTGGTCGATTATATCACCGTGGCGGGTCTTTGCCGCACTGCACACAAACGGAGCAGCGCCACGGCGCGCGCCCCCGCGGCTCGTCAAACGGAAAAAAATCCTTTATGCTGCATGGAGTTACCACATCCGACGGCGGCGCCGTCCGGTGCCGGCGCACCGGGTCAAGCCCGCCGTATTTGTTTTCATGGCCGCCAATCAAATCCGTCACTACCTGCAGTTCAACGACTTTTCTCGGGACGACTACGAGTACGTGCTAGAGCGTGCGCGCATCCTGAAACGCAAGTTCAAGAACTACGAGACCTATCACCCGCTGCACGACCGCACGCTCGCGATGATTTTCGAGAAGAACTCGACGCGCACGCGCCTGTCCTTCGAAGCCGGCATTTTCCAGCTCGGGGGCCACGCGGTGTTCATGAGCACGCGCGATACCCAGCTCGGCCGCGGCGAACCGATCGAAGACGCCGCCCAGGTGATCTCGCGCATGGTCGACATCATCATGATCCGCACCTTCGGGCAAGACATCCTGCGCCGCTTTGCCGAGAATTCGCGCGTGCCCGTCATCAACGGCCTGACGAACGAATACCATCCGTGCCAGGTGCTTGCCGATATTTTCACGTTCTACGAGCACCGCGGCCCCATCGCCGGCAAGACGGTGGCCTGGGTCGGCGACGCCAACAACATGCTCTACACGTGGATCGAAGCGGCGCACATTCTCGACTTCAAGCTGCGTGTATCGACCCCGGCCGGCTATAAGCTCGACCCGGCGCTCGTGGCGCCGGGGAGCGAATCCGCATACGAGGAATTCGACGATCCGAACGTCGCGTGCGAAGGGGCCGATCTCGTCACCACCGACGTTTGGACCAGCATGGGTTTCGAAGCCGAGAACGAGGCGCGCAAGGCCGCGTTCGCGCAATGGTGCGTCGATGCCGACATGATGAGACGCGCGCGAGCCGACGCCCTGTTCATGCACTGCCTGCCCGCACACCGCGGCGAGGAAGTCAGCGCCGAAGTCATCGATGGGCCGCAAAGCGTCGTATGGGACGAAGCCGAGAACCGGCTGCACGTTCAGAAGGCGCTGATGGAATTCTTGCTACTCGGCAAGCTCAACCACTGACGGACCCGGCGGCCCGAGCGGGTGCCGCCGCTCCGCGTGGGTCAGATCACCACGGGCTCGGCTTCGAGGCAAACGCCGAAACGCGCGCGAACGTCTTCCTGGATGGCTTGCGCGAGCGCGAGCACTTGCGCCCCCGTTGCGCCGCCGCGGTTCACGAGCACGAGCGCCTGCCGCTCGTGCACTGCCGCCGCGCCGATCGCGCGCCCCTTCCAACCGCACCGATCGATGAGCCAGCCGGCCGCCAATTTGAAGCGTCCGTCGGCTTGCCGATAGGACACGATTTGCGGCTCGCGCGCGTGCAGCGCTTCGAACGTCTGCGCGTCGACAACCGGATTCTTGAAGAAGCTGCCTGCGTTGCCGAGTTGCGCAGGGTCGGGCAATTTCGCGCGACGCACTGCCACCACCGCATCGAAGATCGCCTGCGGCGACGCTTGGGCGCCGCTCGCCTGGAGTACGCGAGCGACGTCGGCGTACTCCGCGCGGGGCGTCCACGCCTTCGGCAAGCGGAACGTAACCGAGGTGATCGCGAAGCGCCCGCGCCCTTCCCGCTTGAAAAAACTATCGCGATAGCCGAAGCGGCACTGCGCCGCATCGAGCTCGTGGGTTTCGCCCGTCGCCAGTTCCACGGCGCGCAGCGATGCGAAGCGCTCGGCCATCTCGAGCCCGTAAGCGCCGATGTTTTGAACCGGCGCCGCCCCCACCGTCCCGGGGATCAGCGCGAGGTTTTCGAGGCCCGGCAGGCCCTGGGCGAGCGTCCATGCAACGAACTCGTGCCAGTTTTCCCCCGCGGCCGCTTCGACATACCAAGCTCGATCGTCTTCATGCGCGAGACGTTTGCCCGCAAGGCAAACGTGCATCGCAACGCCCTCGAAATCGCGCGTGAGGACGATGTTGCTGCCGCCGCCCAGCACCAGATGCGGTAGGCTTGCCACGCGCGGGTCGCGCAAGACGGCCGCGAACTGCGCGGGCGATTCGATGCGGCAAAACCAGCGCGCAAACGCCTCGAGACCGAACGTGTTGTGCCCGCGAAGGGAATAGTGGGACAAAAGAGGCGGTACGGTATCGAAAACGGACATCGGCAGGGGGCGCGCTTGCGTGTGCAGGCGGACAAACCGTCGCACAATGCGATGCATATCGCTGCGCGACGCTCGTCCGGCGTTTTCTCGGAAGAAAGGCGTCGGTAAAATGGCGGTCGGTCGTGATTATAGCGAGTGCGCGCCGTGCCACGGCGCCGCGCTCATGCAAGCCATTGCGGCGGCCGTTGGCGCGTCTCGCGTTCCACCGCCGTCCCATACACAGTTTGGAGAAATGAATATGCCGTCGTTCGATGTCGTCTGCGAAGCCAATATGATCGAGGTCAAGAATGCGATCGAGCAATCCAACAAGGAAATCTCCACGCGCTTCGATTTCAAGGGATCGGACGCGCGAGTCGAGCAAAAGGAACGCGAACTGACGATGTTCGCCGATGACGACTTCAAGCTCGGCCAAGTCAAAGACGTAGTGCTATCGAAGATGGCCAAGCGCAACGTCGACGTGCGCTTTCTCGACTACGGCAAGATCGAGAAGATCGGCGGCGACAAGGTCAAGCAAGTCGTCACCATCAAGAAGGGCGTTTCGGGCGATCTCGCGAAGAAAATCGTCAAGCTCATCAAAGACAGCAAGATCAAAGTGCAGGCCAGCATTCAAGGCGACGCCGTGCGCGTGGCGGGCACCAAGCGAGACGATCTGCAAAGCGTCATCGCCATGCTGCGCAAGGACGTGACCGACACGCCGCTCGACTTCAACAACTTCCGCGACTAACGCGTTCGGCCGGGGCGCGCACGGCGCGCCCGCGCGGCTCTCAATGCTTGCGCGCGTGGGCGGCGCCGCCATCGTGCTTGGCGCCGGCCGCCGCCTTCTTTTCTCCGATACGGCTTTCGGTGCCGGCGATCAGCTTGGCGATGTTGCCGCGGTGGCGCCACAGGAGCAGCGCGCTCATGGCGAATACAGCCCAAGCGATGCGATTGGGGCCGAATAGGAACAGGTCGAACAGCGGCGCGAAGACGGCGGCGACGATCGCGGCGAACGACGAATACCGAAAGAAGAACGCGATGATGAGCCAGGTCAGCATGGTCGAAAGGCCGAGCACCGGGTGGATGGCAAGCAGCACGCCCGCAGCGGTGGCAACGCCCTTGCCACCCTTGAATTTGAAAAAGACGGGGTACAGATGCCCGAGAAAGACGGCGATCGCGGCTAGCGCCACGGCCGCGTCGTCCAGGCCATAGCGCGGGCCGAAGCGGGCCACGAGCCAAACGGCGAACCAGCCTTTGAACGCGTCGCCGAGCAGCGTGAGGATGGCGGCGGCCTTATTGCCGCTGCGCAGGACATTCGTGGCGCCGGGGTTCTTCGATCCGTAGGAACGCGGATCGGCTAGCCCCATGGTGGCGCTGACGATCACGGCGAACGAGATCGATCCGATCAGGTATGCGGCAACGGTAGCGATCAACATTTGCATAAACGACACTCTTTCGATTGGGCGGGCATCGCCCGGTAAACGCGCGGGCGGCTCATTCTACGCGGCTCGCAGCTCGCGGCGCAGGGTTCATTCGCTGCTTGCGCACTGCACAGGCCGCGCATCGAGCAACGCGGTCAGCACCGAGGGCGCGAGACTGACGAGGTAGCCGCGGCGTCCGCCGTTCAGGTAGATCGAATCGAGTTCGAGAATGCTCGATTCGACGTAGACCGGCATCGTCTTCTTAGTGCCGAACGGCGAGGTGCCACCGACGAGATAACCCGAATGGCGATTGGCGACCTCCGGCTTGCACGGCTCGACGCGCTTCGCGCCGATTTGCCGCGCGAGGTTCTTGGTCGACACCGTGCGATCGCCGTGCATGAGGACGATGAGTGGTTTTCCGTGCTCGTCTTCCATGACGAGCGTCTTCACGACGAGGTGCTCGTCCACGCCGAGCTGACGTGCCGATTCGGCCGTGCCGCCGTGCTCGACGTAGTCGTATGGGTGCTCGCCGAAACTCACGTTGTGGCGCCGCAAGAACTGCGTCGCCTGGGTCTCCGAGATATGTTTGCTTTTGCTCATCGGCGCATTGTAAGCGCAACGGCGCCGTTGTTTCACGCCGCGGCCAGGGCATCGCGCCAAGGCGGGCATGATCGGGTCATCCGCGCGGGTGATGGATTGCATGCAGCGTCTTCAAGCGCTCACGCGCGACGTGCGTATAGATTTGCGTCGTCGAAATATCGGCATGGCCGAGCAGCAGTTGCACCACGCGTAAATCGGCCCCGTGATTGATGAGGTGTGTGGCGAACGCATGGCGCAGCGTATGCGGCGACAGCGGCGTTCGAACATCGGCCGCGCGCGCATGCCGCTTGATGATGTTCCAGAATTGCTGGCGCGTCATGCCTTCGCCGCGGGCGGTCACGAACAGCGCGTCGGCCGCGCGCGAGGCCATCAATCCGGGCCGCCCCTCCCGCAGGTAGCGCGTGATCCAGCCGTGGGCCACTTCCCCAAACGGCACGAGCCGCTCCTTCGAACCCTTGCCCATGACGCGCACGACGCCTTCGTTCAAGCCCACTTCGACGGTTTTGAGCAACACGAGCTCGCTCACGCGCAGGCCGCTCGCATACATGAGCTCGAGCATCGTGCGGTCGCGCAGGCCCAGCGCCGTGTCGACATCGGGCGCGGCCAGCAGCGCTTCGACCTGCGCTTCGGTCAACGTCGACGGAAAGCGCGGCGCTTGCTTTGCCGATCGAATCCGCATGGTCGGATCGCTCGTCACTCGATGCTCACGCAGCGCCCACGCGTAGTAGCGGCGAAAGACCGAAAGACGGCGGTTGGCCGAAGTGGTCTTGCCGTCGCTGCGCGCCGCGAGGTAGCCATTGACGTGCCCCTCGGCGGCCGCATCGATGCCGACGCCGTGCGTGCGCGCGAGCCAGTCGGCGAAGAGCCGCAGATCGCGCCCATAGGCATCGAGGGTGTTGCGTGCAAGCCCGTGCTCGAGCCATAGCGCATCGGCGAAGGCGTCGATCGAGCGCTGGTTGCCGGACTGCAGCGCGAGCGCCGCGGCGTCGAGCGGCGTCTCGCTTGGCGGCGCCGCGTCGTTGGATGCCTCTCGAACGTCGAGCGGAGCGACGGGCAGCGGTGCGTTCGCCTCGCTCATAGCGCAAGCGCGAGTTGATTGCTCTCGTGCATGAGCAGCCAGCGCTTCACGCGCGGGTAGAAACCGTCGCCGCCATGATGCGAGAACCCGCCGAGTCCGCTCGCGCCCACGACGCGGTGACACGGAATCACGAGCGGAAACGGATTGTCGCCGCACGCTTGCCCCACCGCGCGCGGCACGCCGCCGATCTGCCGCGCCAGCGCGCCATAGGTGAGGACGCTGCCGAGGGGGATCTCGCACATGACTTGCCAAACGCGTCGTTGAAACGGCGTGCCGACATCGGCGAGCGGCAACTCGAACGGCGTGGCTGGATCGGCGAGATAGCGCTCGATCTGACGCGCCGCCCGCTCGGCCAACGCCGAATCGGGCGCCGACGCGGGGATCGAATCATCGAGATAGACGATCTCGCGCACAAAGCCGGCCGCAGCGTCCACTTGCACGCCGACCTTGCCGAACGGTGCGGTCACGACAGCGTTGTACATCGCTTCTCTCCGGTAACGGGCGTAAGCTTACGCCGCTTGCAGCGCCCAATGCACGTGCTCGCGCACGAGCGGCGATGGGTCCTCGGCTCGCGCGCGCAACGCCGCGACGATGCATGCTCTTTCGTCCTCATCGATCGTGCCGCGCAGCGCGTTGCCCATCGCCACCGCCAAATTGCGCAGCCATCGCTCGTGGCCAATGCGCCGGATCGCGCTGCCTTGCATGCGCTCGTCGAACGCTTCGACGCTCCACGCAAATAGATCGACGAGCCGCGCTCGATCGAGCCCATGGCGCACGTCGAAATCGTCGACGGGCGCGGCCTGAGCGAACTTGTTCCACGGGCACACGAGCTGACAATCGTCGCAGCCATAGATGCGATTGCCGATCAGCGGACGCAGCGGCTCGGGGATGCTGCCCTTGAGCTCGATCGTCAGATACGAGATACAACGGCGCGCGTCGACGCGAAACGGCCCGACGATCGCGCCTGTCGGGCAGGCGTCGATACAGCGAGTGCACTGCCCGCAATGGGCGCCGGCCTCGCGCGTCGCGCGCTCGGGCGCGCTTTGCGCATCGGTCGGCAATGGGATGTCGACGTAGATTTCGCCGAGAAAGAACAACGAGCCCGCGTCGCGCTCGAGCAGCAGCGTGTGCTTGCCCCGCCAGCCGATGCCGGCCTTTTGCGCCAGCGCGACTTCGAGCACCGGCGCCGAATCGGTGAACACGCGATAGCCGTACGCGCCGACCTCGCCCTCGATGCGCTCGGCCAATTGCTGCAGACGTTGACGCAACACCTTGTGGTAATCGCGTCCGCGAGCGTACACCGAGACCACGGCCGCCGACGGATCGGCCAAACGCGCCAACTCGCGCGCACGCCAATCGCGCTTCGCGCCGCTTGGCGCAGCTGACGATGGGCTTTCAGGTGCGGCCTGCGCCAGCGTCGCTGCGGGCATGTAGGCCATCCGGGCGGTGACGACCCGTCGCGTACCGGCCACAAGCTCGGCCGGCCGCGCGCGTTTGGCGCCATGTTTCGCCATATAATCCATTTCGCCGTGGCAACCCGCCTCGAGCCAAGCGGCAAGCGCCGCTTCTGCGTCGGAAAGATCGGTGTCGCTAATTCCGACGGCGCCGAACCCGAGTTCGCAGCCCCATGCCTTGATGCGCTCAGCAAGCGCAACCAGAGCGGCATCGTCTAGGGGCGGGGTAGCAAGGCCGGTCGCATGGCTCGGGCCGGCGGCGGCCTGTTCGGAACTTCGTTTCATCCCGCTATTTTACGAGAATGCCCGTCTCGCCCGATCCGTCGTTGTTTCCACACGCGAAAGTGCTTCTCGAGCGCCGCTTCACGCTCGATCACCTCGCGGCCACCGACGCATTCGGCGAGCGCTTCGCGCATGCCATCGATCAGGTGCGCCGAACGCCGGGCTTCACCGGTCTGCATGTGCAGCTTCTGGGCGATCTGGGCGCCGGCAAGACCACGCTCGTGCGCGCAACCTTGGCAGGGCTCGGCCATTCGGGCCGCGTGCGCAGCCCCACTTACACGCTCGTCGAGCCCTACACGCTCGAGCGCGAAGAAAGCGAAGGCGGCTCGCTCGAAGTGTTTCACTTCGACCTGTACCGCTTCGCCGATCCGGCGGAATGGGCCGACGCCGGTTTTCGCGAATACTTCGATCGCGGTGCGATTTGCCTCGTCGAATGGCCGCAAAAAGCGGGCGCGCTGCTCGCTACGCCCGATCTGGTCTTCGCGCTGGATACGCTCGACGACGAGCGGCGCCTGCTCGACGCACGCGCGTACAGCGAATCAGGAAAAGCATGTCTCGAAAGATGTTGATCAAGCCGTTCAAGTCGATCGAATCGGCCGCGACGGCCACCCATAATTGGCGCCGCCGCCAAATGCTGCGCGCGGGAGCGTCCACGCTCATCGTCGGGCTCGCCACGTCGCTCGGTCTTTCGCGCTCGGCGCTCGCTAGCTCGGTGCTGGGCGTGCGCGTCTGGCCGGCGCGCGATTACACGCGCGTGACGATCGAGTCGGACCAGCCGCTGCAATCCACGCAACAGTTGCTGCAAGGGCCCGACCGCCTCGTCGTCGATCTGGACGGCCTCGATCTCGATCAGGCGCTGCGCGATCTCGTGTCGAAGATCACGCCGAACGATCCGCAACTGCGTGCCGTGCGCGTGGGCCAATTCCAGCCGCACGTCGTACGCCTCGTCTTCGATCTGAAAGGCTCGGTCAAGCCGCAAGTTTTCTCGCTGCCGCCCGTCGGCGCCTATCGTTACCGTTTGGTCCTCGATCTGTATCCGACCGTCGCGCCCGATCCGCTGATGGAATTGCTCGCGGAAACCGAACGCAAAGAAAAGCGCTTGAACCGGAAAGAGCGCAGCGAAGACGCGCTGCAACCGGCGCCTGCCCCGCTCGCGGGGCCGACCGCCCCGCCGCCCCCCGCGTCGGACAACAGCGAAGCCTTCTTCGAGCGCTATGCGCAAAGCACGCCGCCGAGCGCGCCGGGCGCTTCCGGCCCGAGCACGAATGGCGCCGCCGGTAACGCGCGCAAACCGGCGAAGCCCGCCGCGCAGCCGCCCGCCTTCGCGCAGCACAAGCCCGAAGGGAATAATGCAGGCGGCGACGGCCTGGCCGACGGCGACACCTACACCTTCACCACGCCGAAGACCGGCAAGACCGTACGGCTCTTGACCGTGGCAATCGATCCGGGACACGGCGGCGAAGACCCGGGCGCGATCGGCAGCGCGGGCACCTACGAGAAGCACGTGGCGCTCGACATCGCCAAGAAATTGCGCGCGTTGATCGATGCCCAGCCGAACATGCGCTCGATGATGACGCGCGACGCCGACTTCTTCGTGCCGCTGCAAGTGCGCGTGCAAAAGGCGCGGCGCGTCGGCGCCGACCTGTTCGTCTCGATCCACGCCGACGCCTTCACGACGCCTCAGGCGCGGGGCTCCTCCGTGTTTGCGCTGTCCGAGCACGGTGCGTCGAGCGCCGCGGCGCGCTGGATGGCCAACAAGGAGAATTCGTCCGACCTGATCGGCGGCATCAACGTCAAGACGGCGGACGAATCCGTCAACCGCGCGTTGTTCGACATGTCGACGACCGCCCAGATTCGCGACTCGTTGCGCTACGGCTCGTTCGTGCTCAAGGAAGTGGGCGAGATCAACAAGCTGCACAAGGGCTCGGTCGAGCAAGCGGGCTTTGCCGTGCTCAAGGCGCCCGATATTCCTTCGATCCTCGTCGAAACCGCGTTCATCAGCAACCCCGACGAAGAGGCTCGCTTGAACGACGACGGCTATCGCGCGGAGATGGCAAGCGCGATCCTGAAGGGCATCAAACGTTACTTCGCGGCCAACCCGCCGCTCGCCAAGAATCGGATGGCGTGACGGCGCGGGAAACGGCGCTCGTCGAACGTGCATGGCGCAGTACAATGGTGCGCCCAGCCCTAGGGAGCGCGCCTTGCCGTCATCCGTCAAAGCCATTCTCAAGCCGTCGATGCGCGACATCGGCAGCCTCACGGTTCGCCGCGTCCTACCCGCACTCGCCGCGCGGCTCGTCGGTCCGTTCATCTTCTTCGACCATATGGGTCCCGCGAGCTATGCACCCGGCACCGGCGTCGACGTGCGGCCGCACCCGCACATTGGCCTCGCAACCGTCACCTATTTGTTCGAAGGCGCGATGCTTCATCGCGACAGCGTCGGCTCCGTGCAAAAAATCACGCCGGGCGATGTCAATTGGATGACGGCCGGCCGCGGCATCGTCCACTCCGAGCGCACGCCCGACGAAGAGCGAGGGCGCGGACAGGTCCTGCACGGCATCCAGACCTGGGTCGCGCTGCCGCTCGCCGATGAAGACGCGGAACCGGCGTTCGAGCATCACGCGGCGGCCACGTTGCCACAGTTCGAACGCAACGGCGTCACATTGACCGTCATCGCAGGCAGCGCATTCGGCGCGCAGGCGCCGACCCGCACTTTTTCACCCACGCTGTATGTCGCCGCAAGCTTCTCCCCCGACGGCGCAGTGGCGCTCGAACCCGAACATGAGGAGCGCGGCGTCTATCTCGTCGACGGCGACCTCGCGATCGACGGCGAGCCGCTCGCCGCCACGCACATGGCCGTGCTAGTCCCCGGCGAAACCGTCACGCTCTCGAGCCGCACGGGTGCGACGGTGATGCTGCTCGGCGGTGCGGCGCTGGAAGGCGAGCGGTTCATCGACTGGAATTTCGTCGCGAGTTCCCGAGAAAAAATTACACGGGCGAAACAAGCTTGGGCTGCACAAACGATGGGCAAAGTTCCAGGCGAAACCGAATGGATCCCGCTTCCCGAGCGCCCGTCCCATTAGCAGGCAGCCTGACGCCCGCCTGCGTAGGCTGCTTCGCCCCCCCCCACTACCTGAACCGCTCGAGCGTTGAAATGGCGCGCGCCAGCCCCTATCTGCGCCATTGATCAACGCCTAATGAGGGAGATCATGAACACCACCCTAGCCACTTTCGAAAACGACGTGATCGAGGCTTCGGCGCTCGTTCCCGTCCTCGTCGATTTCTGGGCGCCGTGGTGCGGCCCGTGCAAGTCGCTCGGCCCGTTGCTCGAGAAACTCGAGCATGACTTCGCCGGCCGCTGGCGCCTCGTTAAAGTCAACGTCGACGAGAACCCGCAACTCGCCGCGCACTTTCAGGTGCGCAGCATTCCGCATGTGATCGCATTTGAGAGCGGAAGGCCGATCGATCAGTTCACCGGGGTGCTGCCCGAAAGCCAATTGCGCGCCTTTATCGAGCGCATCGTGCCGAATCCGGCGCAACTCGAGCGGCGAGCAGCCCTGCATGCCTTGCAGGAAGGCCAACACGCGGTGGCGCGCGATCACTTGCTGGCCGCGCTCGCGCTCGACCCGGGCTTCGACGAGGCGCGGCTCGATCTGATCGAGCTGTTGCTCGACGAAGATCGGAGCGACGACGCACGCCGCGAAGCGGGGCTGCTTTCGTCGAAGACGACGCAGGGCATCGACGTGCGCTACAACGCGCTGAAGACGCGGCTCGATGCGCTCGATGCGGTGGCGGAGCTGCCGTCGACGGAAACGCTCGAAGCCGCCGTGGCGGCCGATCCGGCCAACTTGGAGGCGCGTTTCGACTTGGCCAACGCGCTGATCGCGCGGTGCGCGTACGAACAGGCGCTCGGCCACCTGCTCGAAATCGTGAAGCGCGATCGTTCGTTCCAGGACGACGTCGGCCGCAAGACCATGCTGTCGGTGTTCGACTTGGTGGCGTACGACCACGAACTCGTCTCGGCGTGGCGCCGCAAGCTCAGTGCTGCGCTGCATTGACGCAGCGCCCCCGCGGCCCCGTGCCTCGCTAGCCGGCCGCATCGAGCGAAACTGCTAGCCGGCGCGCGTCATCCCGCGGCGTTCGCCGCCTTGGCCAATGCGCGCAGCACGTGGGCCGCGGCGGCGAATCCAAAGCTCGCAGTCACGCAAACGCTCGAGCCGAACCCTGCGCAGTTGAGCCCGACAGGCCCCGCGTGCCCGGGCGAGGTCGTCACGTGCTGGGCGACGTCGTCCATATCGCAAACCGCCGCCTCGGGGTAGACGAGCGGCTCGTCCGAATACACCGCGCTGACCTTGAACTTCGCCTTGGGCCCGCGCGGAAAACCGTGCTGCTTGCGCAACTGCGCGCGCACCTTCGAGAGCAACGGGTCTTGAATGGTCAATGCGAGGTCGTCGATCCGGATGCGCGTCGGATCGAACTGGCCACCTGCCCCGCCCACGGTGACGAGCGGCTGCCCGTGCGCGACGCACCAGGCGATCAGCGCCGTTTTGGTGCGCACGCTGTCGATCGCATCGACGACATAATCGAAGCCGCCGCCAAGCAACGCGTCGAAGTTCTCCGGATCGACGAAGTCCTCGACACGCACGACCTGGCACTGCCGGTCGATGAGCGCGACGCGCTCGGCCATGGCATCGACTTTCGGCTTCCCGTAATTGCCGTCGAGCGCGTGGACCTGGCGGTTCGTGTTGCTCTCGGCCACGTTATCGAGGTCGATCAACGTCAGCTTGCCCACGGCGCTGCGCGCGAGCGCCTCGACGGCCCAAGAGCCCACCCCGCCGATGCCGATGACGGCGACATGCGAGCGTTCGAATGCGGCGAGCGCGTTTGGGCCATAGAGCCGCGCGACCCCGCCGAAGCGGCGCTCGCGATCTGCGGTTTCGGGCGCGTCGACAAGCGCCGGTGCGGGAGTAAGATCCGGATTGAGCACAGTGGCGCGAAGGCTGGACATGATGCGTGACAATGATGCGAACGAAGCTCGTATTGTGCCTCATCGGCCCGCGCCGAGCCGCTCCCGGCGCGCCGACGACCCGGCGACGATCCTCTCATTCGCCGGGTCGACACGCGGCACGTTTTTCCCGGGTTGGCTATACTGACCCCCGACTGAAGCGGTCACATAAGAATATGACTACTACCCTCTCCGATCTCCGTAAAGACTATGCCCGCGGCTCGCTCGACGAAACGAGCGTCGACGCCGATCCGATCCGCCAATTCGAGACTTGGTTCAAGCAAGCGCTCGATGCGCGGCTGCCCGAACCCAATACGATGACGCTCGCCACCGTGGACGGGCGCGGTTATCCCTCGGCGCGAATCCTGCTTATCAAGGGCGTGGACGAACGCGGTTTTGTCTTCTACACGAATTACGAAAGCCGCAAAGGCGCCGATTTAGCGGTCAATCCGCACGCGAGCCTGCTGTTCTATTGGATCGAGCTCGAACGCCAAGTGCGCGTCGAAGGCACCGTGGTCAAGACCGGCGCCGACGAAAGCGACGCGTACTTCCATTCGCGCCCGCTCGGCTCGCGCATCGGCGCATGGGCGTCGGAGCAAAGCCATCCGATCGAAAGCCGGTCGCTGCTCGAAGCGCGCGAAAAATCGTTCGCCGAGCGCTTCGGCGAGAATCCGCCGCGCCCGCCGCATTGGGGCGGCTACCGGCTCGTGCCGGAGGCCATCGAATTCTGGCAGGGACGGCCATCGCGGCTGCACGACCGAATCCTTTACACGCGCGAGAGCGCCGGCGACTGGCGCATCTCGCGCCTTGCGCCTTGACGGCGAGCGCGCTGCGCCGCACGAAGTCCCCGCGCTCTGCGGCCGCGAGCGTCGTGCGCTAGGGCGCACCGCTCGCGCGCCGATGCAAGAAATCGAAATCGCCGCCCGCGTTCGCGCGCGAGCTGCGGACGGCTGCTTTGCTCTGCTTTGCATTTTCAACGACGAATACGGAGAAAACGCATGTTCTGGGAGAAAAAGCTAGCGCAGTGGGTGGACGACGTACGCGATAAGACGAACCTGCCCGCGCGTCTCGTCTTATGGAACGGGCAGCAACTCGACTTCGGCCGTTTCGCCGCGCCGCAAGTCACACTCAAGGTCAACACCGCTTCGGCATTGCCGCTGTTGCTCGATCCCAGTCTCGACAATCTCGGCGAAGCCTACGTAAAAGGCAAGATCGACATCGAGGGCAAGCTTTCGGACATCATCACGGTCGGTTACTCGCTCGCCAAGAGCACCGTCACGAGTGCGAGCAAACTCGCGCGCGTGCGACGCTATTTCAATCATACGAAAGCGTCCGACAAGAAAGCGATCCAGTATCACTACGATGTCTCGAACGAGTTCTATCAGCTTTGGCTCGACGAGAACATGGTCTATTCGTGCGCCTACTTTGAAAACGGCGACGAAGATTTGGCCACCGCGCAGATCAAGAAGATCGACCACATCCTCACGAAAATCCAAGTTCACCCTGGCCACACGCTGCTCGACATCGGCTGCGGCTGGGGCGCCCTCGTGTTGCGCGCGGCGAGCAAGTTCGGCGCGCGTTGCGTAGGCGTGACGCTGTCGCAGAATCAATTCGATTTGGCCACCGAACGCGTGAAAGCCGCGGGCCTCGCCGATAGAATTGAAATCCGGTTGCAGGACTATCGCGACATCGAAGGCCAATTCGACCGCATCACGAGCGTAGGCATGTTCGAACACGTCGGTCAAAAGAATCTGCCGCTCTATTTCGGCAAGATTCGCGAGTTGCTCACCGACGACGGCATCGCCATGAACCACGGCATCACGTCGACCGATTACGACAGTGGCGAAACGGCGCTCGGCGGCGGCGATTTCATCGATCGCTACGTGTTCCCCGACGGCGAGCTGCCGCATATCAGCCTCGCGCTCGAAGCGATGCAGCGCGGCGGTCTCGAGCCGGTCGACGCCGAAAGCTTGCGGCGCCATTACGCGCGCACGCTCGAAATCTGGACCGAGAACTTCGAGGCCAAGAGCGAAACGCTGAAAGGGCTCGTCGACGACGAGAAGTTCCGCATTTGGCGCGTGTACCTTGCGGGCTGCGCCTATGCATTCGAACACGACGACGTCTCACTGTTTCAAATCGTCTGCCGCAAAGCCGGCCGAAGCGCCCAAACGTTGCCTTGGTCGCGCCGCTACATGTACGATCGGCCGCTTGGCGCATAGCGTGGAATTGGGCCCATGGGCGGGCCCGGCATTCGATGGCAGATGAGAACGACGACCCGCAATTCGATTTATTCGGCAATTCGGACGCCGGCCCGCCTGAGCCGGCGCCGCCTCGCGCGTCCAATCCGCCCACGAGCGGCGGCGGTCCCGCCGCCGCCGGCGACACGCCCGGCCAGCGCCCGCGGCGCACTAAAGCCGTGCTGCCCGCAACACCATCCCCCGACGTACTGGACGCGGCGCAGGCATTGCCGCGGCAGGTGCATCTGGGCACCTCGTCGTGGTCCTTTCCAGGCTGGGAAGGCATCGTCTACGGGCAAGCCTACAGCGACGCGAAGCTCGCGCGCGACGGTCTCGGGGCCTACGGCGCACATCCGCTGCTGCGCACGGTCAGCATCGACCGCTCGTTTTACGCGCCGCTTTCCGTGGCCGATTACCTGCGCTATGCGCAACAGGTTCCCGACGACTTTCGCTTCATCGTCAAAGCGCCTGCCTCGGTGACCGACGCAACGCTGCGCGCGGAACGCGGCATGCCGATCGCCGACAATCCCTGTTTCCTCGACGCGCAGCTCGCCAGCCGCGAATTCGTCACACCCTGCCTAGAAGGGCTCGGCGCGAAGGCGGGCGCGCTCGTATTCCAATTTCCGCCTTTACCCGAGCGCATCCTGGCCGACCCCGCCGCGTTCGTCGACAGACTGGGCGCATTCTTCGACGCGCTGCCCCCCTTGCCCTCGTTCAGCGCGGACCCGGCCCACGCATTCAATCCCTGCTACGCGTTGGAAATTCGCGATGCGTGCCTGCTCACGCCGCGCTTGATCCGCATGCTGCGCGAGCGCGGCGTGCGCTATTGCGTGGGGCTACATGCGCGCATGCCCGAGCCGTTGCGCCAGGCGGCCGCGCTTGCGCTGCTCGACGGCGACGCGCCGAGCGGGCCGCTCATCGTGCGCTGGAGCCTGCATGGCGGGTTCAAGTATGAGCAAGCGAAGGCCAAGTACGAACCGTTCGACAAGCTCGTCGACGAAGACCTGGCCACTCGCGCCGCGCTCGCGGAGCTCGCCGCCCGGTATGCCATCGCGGGCCAGCCCGTGTTGATCGTCACGAACAACAAGGCGGAGGGCTCGGCGCCGCTCAGCTGCGTCGCACTCGCACGCGAGATCGCCACGGCTTGCGCTCGGTTACGCGATGAGGCGCGCCCGGGCGAGGGCGCGGCGGCGGCGGCATAGGCATAGGCACGCGCGAACTGCGCGGTATCGCCCGGGCGGCCGGGGGGGCCGAAATCGGAGGGAGCCACGACGCGACCGGCGCGGCTCACGCGCCAGGGCGCATCCAGCTCGCGAACTTCGCGCGGAACTTGGCCACCTTCGGGGCGACGACGAACGTGCAATAGCCCTGTTCGGGATGCTGCGCGAAATAACGCTGATGATAGGGCTCGGCGGGCCAGTAATTGCCCTCGAGCGGTTCGACCCGCGTGACGATCGGCGCGTCGTAGACATGGTCGCGCTCGAGCTCGCGAATCGCCTCGATCGCGATCTCGCGCTGGCGATCGTCATGCGTAAAGATGACCGACCGGTACTGCTCACCGACATCGTTGCCTTGGCGGTTCAGTTGCGTCGGATCGTGGATCGCAAAAAAGATCTTCAAGATCTCGTGGTAGCTGATCCGTGCGGGATCGAACTCTACTTTGACCACCTCGGCATGCCCCGTCCCGCCGTCGCACACCTGCTCGTACGTCGGATGCGCGAGCGCGCCGCCCGCGTAGCCCGATTCGACGCTCCTCACGCCCTCGACATCGGCGTAGACGGCCTCTAGGCACCAGAAGCATCCGCCGCCCAACGTGGCGGTTTCGCTCGTCTGACTCATGGCTTTCGCTCTCCTGTTTCAAGCACGACACGGTGCAGCGCGCGTGCGCTCGCGCGCTGCGCTCAGAAAGACAAGCTTAGTGCGTTTTGAGACAACCTGCGACGCCGATCGGCGCTCGCCGACGACGGCAAGATAAGCGGCGCGGCAAGACGAGCCGATTCCATTAAAATCTCAGCTTACTCGCCGACTCAAGCAACGAAATTTCAATTTTGGACTTCTTCTTTTCGCCCGCGCTCTCGTATGGGCTGCCTTCCGCGGCTGCCTCGCAAGCCGGAGCCGTGGCCACATGAAGCGCGCGAGCCCTCCGAATTTCGACGTCGCCGCCTTTCGCCGCGCGCTCGGTCAGTTCGCTACAGGCGTGACGGTCATCACGACGCGCGCGCCTTCTGGGCAACTGATCGGCATCACGGCCAGCTCCTTCAATTCGGTGTCGCTCAACCCGCCGCTCGTGCTGTGGAGTCTCGCGACTAAGTCGGCCTCGATGCCCGTGTTCCAGATGAACAGCCATTACGTGGTGAACGTGCTGGCGGCCGAGCAGCTCGATCTATGCAATCGCTTCGCGACGGTGAAGGGCGACCGCTTCGCCGGCGTCTCGCACGCGGCCAGCGATACGGGCATGCCCGTGCTCGACGGCGCGCTGGCATGGTTCGAGTGCCATAACCGCAGCCGCTACGAGGAAGGCGACCACGTGATCTTCGTGGGCGAAGTCGAACGCTGCGGCGTGCATCCAAACGCCGACGAAATCGCCCCGCTCATTTTTCATGGGGGGGCGTTTCATGGGGTCAAGCCGCTCTAGATCCCTCTCCCTCGCCACGTTCTAGCGGCCCCGCGATCACACCCACGTCGCTTGCGCGCCGTAGCGCCGGCTCGCTCCACCCGTCGGCAGGACGAAGCGGTTGCCTTTGACGATCTTGACGCGCTCGGCGTCGGGCAGCTTCTCGGTTGCGTTGCGCACCAGCAGGTCCATCGTGCCGATCGCTTCATAACCGTAAGTGCGCGGCCCGCTCGCGGGCGTATCGAGAATCAGCGTTTGCGTGCGCGACACGTCCTTGTAGCCGATCAGCCAGCCCACCCCGATGCTCCGGCTCGACAAATGCGCGACGAGCCTGTCCAGAAACGCCGCCTTGCCGATCAGGCACCCTTTGAACGCCAGCAGGCCGACTTCTCTCAAGCCGCACACCGCGAGCAATTTCGCAACTTGCCCGCTGTCGAGAATCGTGCGCCGCAGCGCCAATCCGTCGGGCAGCCCGTGGCTGACGACGATGAGCTTCGTTCCAAGGCCGCTAAACGACAACGATCCGGGTTCGAGCGGCTTGAACCCCAACGGAGGTTGCCCGGCGAGCGCCCGCCCCGGCGGATATCGAAACGAGAAGCTTCGCTCGGTGGGAATGCAATAGCGCTCCCGCCAGACATAAGCCGCATCTCTGATGACCCGATCGGCGGGATCCAGGAGAACGATGGCCGCTTCTTTCCACTTCATTTGTACCTCCACGCAAGGTCGCAAAGAGCGGACAACCTACGGCGACGCGCGCCGGCAAGCGCATTCGAGCCGTCATCTAGGACCGAATTACCCCCGCCTGCGCGCTATTTTCGATTCTTCTTAGGCGCGG
Organism: Paraburkholderia sp.; assembly: GCA_004322045.1. Classification (GTDB taxonomy): domain Bacteria; phylum Pseudomonadota; class Gammaproteobacteria; order Burkholderiales; family Burkholderiaceae; genus Trinickia. The sequence goes on along the minus strand of SCRN01000004.1, from coordinate 113,694 downwards.
CGCGTCAGCGCTAACGCGGCCCGCCTTCCGCTGAGACGGGGACCCCGGAGTCCACTTTCAAGGTCTGCAGCACGATGTTCGAGCGGATGTCCATGACGCCGGGTGCTTTATACAGCTTGTTCAGTACGAAGTCGGAGTAATGCTTGAGGTTGTGCGCCAGCACGTGCAGCAGGTAATGGCTTTCCCCGGTGATGACGAAGGCCCCGACGACTTCCGGCCACGCGCGCACGGCGTCGGCGAACCGTTCATGCCAATTTTCCTGATCGTTGCGCATCGAAACCTGAACGAAAGCTTCGAGCTCGAAACCGAGCGCCTCGCGGTTCAGGCATGCCCGGTAACGCTCGATCACGCCTTGCTCTTCCAATAGCCGCAGCCTGCGCAAACACGCCGACGGCGATAACGAAATACGGTCCGCGAGATCCAGATTGCTGATCCGGCCTTCGTTCTGCAGGACGCTCAGGATGCGGCAATCCGTGGCGTCTAGCGAGATCGCGTTCATTTTTGGCCCCCTTTTTAGGTTTGTCTCGAATTATGTTCTAGTCCGCCCCGGCGGTGGCGAGAATTTCGCAAGCACTTTGCGCGCGAAGTTGCCTATCATCGACGCAAAGCTTGCCGACGAGTGAGGAGACATGCAGGAGACAATTTGGGACATCTCTCCGCCGATCGGCGCGGATACGCCGGTCTGGCCCGGCGACACGCCGGTGGGCGTCGAGCGCGTTTGGCGCATGGAGGCCGGTTCGCCCGTCAATGTCGCGCGGCTTACTTGCTCGCCGCACACGGGCGCGCACGCCGACGCGCCGCTGCACTACGATGCGCACGGGGCCGCGATCGGAGCGGTCCCCCTCGATCCCTACTTGGGCCCGTGCCGCGTCATCCATTGCATCGGCGCCGCGCCGCTCGTCTTGCCCGACCATATCGCCCAGTACGCCGACGCCCTGCCGCCGCGCGTATTGCTGCGCACTTACAGGCAGGCCCCCGTCGCGCGCTGGGACAGCGCTTTTTGCGCCGTCGCTCCCGAGACCATAGATTTTCTTGCGCAACGCGGCGTCACGCTAATCGGCATCGACACGCCGTCGCTCGACCCGCAGGAGTCCAAGACGATGGACGCTCACGGGCGCGTGCGCGCTCAACGCATGTCGATCTTGGAGGGGCTCGTGCTCGACGATGTCGCGCCCGGCGATTACGAATTGATCGCATTGCCGCTCAAGTTCACCACGCTCGATGCAAGCCCCGTGCGGGCCGTGCTCAGGCGATAACCGCGGCACGCTCGGCCGCCAAGTTCGCACCGGTCGCTTCGGTTTTTCCCATACGAGCGTCGACCTTTCATTACTTTCAACCTTTCGATGAACCTCATGAAGACTCGTAACGATGCGATCGCGCTCGACGGCGACGATCCCCTTGCAGGGTTGCGCGACCGGTTCGCGCTGACCCCCGACGTCATTTATCTAGACGGCAACTCGCTCGGGGTGCCGCCCACTGCCGCCGCCGCCCGGGCGCAAGAGGTCATCGCACGCGAGTGGACCGAAGGGCTCATTCGCAGTTGGAACGCGGCGGGCTGGTTCGCGTTGCCGCGCCGTCTCGGCGATAAGCTCGCACCGCTCGTCGGCGCCGCGCCCGACGAGATCGTCGTCACCGACACGATTTCGGTCAATCTGTTCAAGCTGCTGTCCGCGGCGCTGAAGATGGCTTGCGAGCGCGATTCCGGCCGGCGCGTGATCGTCTCGGAACGGGCCAACTTTCCGACCGACCTCTACATCGCCCAAGGGCTCATCGAGCAGCTCGATCGCGGGTATTCGCTGCGGCTCGTCGACGATCCCGCCGAGTTGCCCGACGCTATCGGCGAGGACACGGCCGTGGCGATGATCACGCACGTCAATTATCGAACCGGCTACATGCACGACATGGCCGCGCTCACCCAGGTCATTCAGCGCGCGGGCGCGCTCGCGCTTTGGGATCTCGCCCACTCGGCCGGCGCGGTGCCCGTCGATCTGAACGGCGTGCATGCCGATTTTGCCGTCGGCTGCACCTACAAGTACCTGAACGGCGGCCCCGGCTCGCCTGCTTTCGCGTGGGTCGCCAGACGCCATCAGGACGCGCTGGCGCAGCCACTGTCGGGCTGGTGGGGACATCGCGCGCCGTTCGAAATGGATCCGGTTTATGCGCCGGGCCAAGGCATCGGCCGCTTTCTGTGCGGCACGCAGCCGATCGTCTCGATGTCGCTCGTCGAAGCGGGGCTGGACGTCTTTCTCGCCACCGATATGCAAGCGATCCGGCGAAAGTCGCTCGCGCTCACCGATGCGTTCATCGAACTCGTGCAGACCCGCTGCGCCGGACAGCCGCTGACGCTCGTCACGCCGCGCGCGCATGCGCAGCGCGGCTCGCATGTCAGCTTCGAGCATCCGCACGGCTATGAAGTCATGCAGGCCTTGATCGCCCGCGGCGTGATCGGCGATTACCGTGAACCGAGCGTATTGCGGTTCGGTTTCACGCCGCTCTATACGCGCTTCGTCGACGTGTGGGACGCCGTCGAGACGCTGCGCGACGTGCTGGAAACCGATGCGTGGCGCGCGCCCGAATTCGCCGCCCGGCATTCGGTCACCTGAATGGAAAGGAGCCCGAAATGACTGAACATATGCGCTTGACCGACATGCCCGACACGCAAGAGAGTGCGCCGCCGAAAACGGGCGGCTGCCCGTTCGGCCACGGGGGAAGCGGCGCCGACGAAGCGCAGGCCGCCATTTTGAAGGCTGCGCCGCACGTGCCGCAGGGCGACGCAGGCTGGCACGACGCGCAACTCGATTTCTCCAAATCGATGAGCTACGGCGACTACCTCTCGCTCGGTTCGATTCTGCATGCGCAGCACCCGCGCTCCCCGGACCACAACGAGATGCTGTTCATCATTCAGCATCAAACGAGCGAGCTATGGATGAAGCTCGCGCTCTACGAATTGCGTGCGGCGCTCGGTTGCGTGCAACGCGACGAGCTGCCGCCGGCATTCAAGATGCTGGCGCGCGTCTCGCGCATCATGGAGCAGCTTGTGCAGGCATGGAATGTCCTCGCGACGATGACGCCGTCGGAATATACGGCGATGCGCCCGTACCTGGGTTCGTCGTCGGGCTTTCAGTCGTATCAGTACCGGCAGATCGAATTCGTGCTCGGCAACAAGAATGCGCAGATGCTGGGGCCGCATGCGCATCGGCCCGACGTGCTCGCTGACGTCACGGCCGCGCTCGAAGCGCCCTCGTTCTACGACGAAGTCGTTCGCCTGCTCGCGCGGCGCGGGTTTTCGATCGCGCCTGAGCGGCTCGAGCGCGATTGGACCGAGCCGACCGTCCACGACGCCTCCGTCGAAGCGGCATGGCTGCAGGTGTATCGCAACCCGGCCGAGCATTGGGACCTGTACGAGATGGCCGAAGAGCTGGTCGATCTCGAAGATGCGTTCCGGCAATGGCGATTCCGCCATGTCACCACGGTCGAACGAATCATCGGCTATAAGCAGGGCACGGGCGGCACGAGCGGCGCGCCCTATCTTCGTAAGATGCTCGATGTCGTGCTGTTTCCCGAGCTTTGGCACGTACGGACCGTGTTGTAGGTTCGGCGCCGCGCCGCCTGTGCATCGGCCAGCGCGGCGGCCTGGTTTGATGGGCTCCGGGCCGCGTCAGGCCAGGCCACGCTCGGCCAGGCTACGCGCATACCAATCGGGAAACGGCTTCAACACGGTTGCACCGGCAAGCGGTTGTTGGGCACCCGAGAGCAGGGAATAGGAAGCAAAGGCAAGCGCCGGGCCGTAGTAGGAAAAGTCGCAATACTTGATCAGCGCCGTGCCGCCGGCGATGAATCTCGCCATTGCGTTCGGTTCGATATCGACCAGCGGCCCTTTGATTCCCACCTCGGGAAACTGATGCGCGGTGATATCGACGAAGAACACCACCCCGTCCATCCTCGCCAGCACGACCATGTGATTGCGCAAGTCGTCGCCGATGCCGTCCCACATCCCCAATACCCGCAACTGCGTCACGTAACCGGCTTTGAATAAGACGTCGTACACCACGCGGGATGCCTCGTAGCATTTCGCATGCGGGGTCTCGATAAAGCACGCGAGGTCTTTGTTCGACGCGATGAGACCGGTCAGGCGGTCGATTTCTCGTTGAACCCGCGGCGTTCTTCCGATTGCCGCAATTTCACGCGTGGTTTCGCGCGACAGACCGATACCGGCCACATAATCCGCAGCGGTGGCGAGCAGCGCCGCATGGTGCAAGAGGGCAAGGACGGGCCGGTCGGCAGACGGCTCCGGCTGTAGCCCGGGAGCGGGAAGACGCCGGCCGACGAGCTCCATGCGCCGGCGGCCGGACTCGATCGTTGCCGCCCGCACCGAGCCCCGGTGCGCCAGACGACTCGGGGCCGGACGCGCGTCTCTCTTCGTCGGCGGCAAGCAGCAAAAACCCATGGTAGCGATTCGACAAGTTTGCGTCGTGCAAGCCCGGCGCCCACCGCCGTTAGCGTGGCTTCATTGCGCAACGATAGCCTGTCGCGCTCGGGCGCTCCACCACCGGCGGATCGAGCGGCCGGGCCTTTGCCAACATTTGCGAGTTCGCCACGGATAGGGACGCCGCGCAAACGAAGCGCTTGCCCTGCGGCGAACGGTAGCGCTGCTGCCGGAGTGCACCATCGAACGATATGTTATATCATGTCGTCTTGATATCACCCCGGAACGATGCGATGTCGGCCGACCCCCTCCCGTTAAACGAGCGCCTCACGCGCGCCGACGCCTACGCCGCCGAGCACGGCTTGACGCTCACTCAATTGCGGCGTCAGGTCTATGCGCTCGTCGCGGCGGCCGGCAGGCCCATCGGCGCTTACGATCTACTCGCCGCGCTCGAACCGGAACGCGGCCGCGTGCCGCCTACGACCGTCTACCGTGCGCTCGACTTTCTCGTCGAACACGGTTTCGTGCATCGCATCGAATCGCGCAACGCCTTCGTCGCCTGCTGTGAAGTTGGCAAGCCGCATCAAAGCCAATTCCTCATCTGCGAGCGCTGCGGCGAAACCCTCGAAATCCCCGGCGAAGAACTCGCGGAACGGCTCTCGTCGTCGCCGCCCGCGCACGGCTTCGAGGTGCACAAGCAAGTCGTCGAACTGAGCGGGCTATGTAGCGACTGCAAGCACAAACGCGTCCCGGCTTCGCCGCGGTGATTTCAAGCCAGCTTACTCAGGAGAACGAATGAATTCGATCCGAGCGATCGCGCGCGCGGCCGTGCGCATCGGGACGGCGCTGGGCCTCGTGACCGTGGCCGCATTTACGCCCTGCACGCCTGCAGTCGCAGCGCAAGCGAGCGTGACCGTAGTCGCGGCCGAGAATTTTTACGGCGACGTCGTCAAGCAACTGGGCGGCGATTACGTCGATGTGACGAGCATTCTCAGCAACCCGGACCAAGATCCCCATCTATTCGAGGCCAGCGCCAAGACAGCGCGCGCGCTGCATAGCGCGACGCTCGTCGTCTATAACGGCGCAGCCTACGATCCATGGATGGAGAAGCTGCTCGCCGCGTCGCCCTCGGCCAAACGCACCGTCATCGTGGCGGCGACGCTCGTCGGCGCCAAACCCGGCGACAATCCTCATCTCTGGTACAAACCGCAAACCATGCCCGCACTCGCGCGCGCGGTGAGCGCCGCACTGGCGGCGGCGGATCCCGCACATCGCGCGCAATACGACGCAAATCTGGCCCGCTTCATCGAATCGATCAAGCCGATCGAGGCGCACATCGCACGGCTCGGCAAGTCATATGCGGGCACCCCCGTGACCGCGACGGAGCCCGTCGCCGGTTATCTATCCGATGCGATCGGCCTTGCAATGCGCAACACGCGCTTTCAACTGTCGGTCATGAACGACACCGAGCCCGCGGCCTCCGATATCGTCGCCTTCGAGCAAGACTTGCGCGGCAAACGCGTCCGCGCACTCATCTACAACGCGCAAGCCGTCAGCAAATTGACCGAGCGCATGCTGGCACTCGCCAAGCAAGCGCAAGTGCCGGCCGTGCGCGTCACCGAAACCGAGCCGGCCGGACAGACATATCAACAGTGGATGAGCGGACAGATCGACTTGCTCGCAAAAGCACTGGGAGATAGCCAGCCATGAACGACGAAAGGGAACGCCGCGCGCAGCCGTCGGCCGCGCTCCGCCGTCCTCCCCCGAGCAGCCCTGCCCTCGAACTCGAGCATGTTTCGCTTGCGCTCGCCGGCCGCACGATCCTGAAAGATGCAAGCCTTGCCATCGGGGAAGGCGAGTTTGTCGGCGTGCTCGGACCCAACGGCGCAGGCAAAACCACGCTCATGCGCGCGGTGCTCGGACTCGTCCCCGTGGCGCGCGGCGCGATCCGTATCGGCGGGCGCAACGTGGAACGCGGCAATCCGTTGATCGGCTATATGCCGCAAACGCGCAGCGCACTCGCGAGCCGGCGCGTGCTCGGACGCGATTTTGTCGCGATGGCCGCCGACGGTCATCGGTGGGGGCTGCCGCTCGCCGATGCGGCGACGCGCGCGGACGTCGAGCGGGTGCTCGATCTGGTCGGCGGGCAAGCACTGGCCGCCCGCCCGCTATCGGAACTCTCGGGCGGCGAGCGCCAACGGCTGCTGCTCGCGCAGTGCCTGCTCGGCAAACCGCGCCTGTTGTTGCTCGACGAGCCGCTCATCAGCCTCGATCCCCATCGCCAAAGAATCGTCGTCGAGCTCGTGCGGCGCGTGCAGCGCGAACTGGGCATCACCGTTCTGTTCTCCGCGCACGAACTGAACCCGTTGCTCCATGCCATCGATCGTGTCCTTTACCTCGGCAACGGCGCGGCGGCGCTCGGCACCGTCGATGAAGTGATCACGCGGCCCGTGCTGTCGCGGCTCTACGGTGCGCCCATCGACGTCGTGCGCGTGAGCGGGCGCATCTTCGTCATGTCCGGCGATGTGGAAGTCGAAAAGCACGATCACGGGCATGACCAGGAGCAGGAGGACGGCGAGGGCGCGGCGAATCGCATGAACGGCCCCGCCCACGGCCATGGTCATTCGCACGAACACGAACACGGACAGGGACAGGGACACACGCACGATGTTTGACTACGACTTCATGGTGAATGCGTTCGCGGCGTCCGGAATCGTCGCCGTGCTCGCGGGCATCGTCGGCTATTTCCTCGTATTGCGCGGACAAACGTTCGCCGGACATGCGCTGTCGCACGTCGGGTTCACCGGCGCAACCGGCGCGGTGCTCGTCGGCATCTCGCCGCTCTGGGGCATGATCGGCTTCACATTGGCGGCCGGCGTATCGATGGGCGCGCTCGGCGAACGCCTGGCCGGCCGCGACGTCGCAATCGGCGTCGTGCTCTCGCTCGCGCTCGGTTGCGGCCTGCTATTCCTGCACTTCTTCACGGCCTATGCGACGCAGGTCACGGCGCTGCTGTTCGGCAATGTGCTGGGCGTCACGACTTCGACGCTCTTCGTGCTCACCGGGATCGGCGCCGCGAGCCTGCTCGCATTGGGCGCAATCACGCGGCCGCTCCTGTTCGCAACGCTTCAACCCGAGCTAGCCGAAGCCAAAGGCGTGTCGCTGCGCCTGGTCTCGGTGCTGTTTCTCGCGATCGCGGCGCTCGCTGTCGCGGCCTGCACTCAAATCGTCGGCGTGCTCCTCGTTTTCACCTTGATGGTGGGTCCGGCCGCCGCCGCGCAGAATCTGTCGACGCGGCTGGCGACGGGCGTCGGCCTTGCCGCCCTGTTCGCGCTGGCGCAAGCGTGGCTCGGGGTCACGTTGGCGTTCTACACCGATTGGCCGACGAGCTTTTGGATCACCGCGTTGTCCGCCCTCATTTACGGCGCGAGCCTACTGCGCCGGCGATAGCTGCCCAGCCCCGAACCTTAGCGCCCCGTTTCCGAACTCACCTTCGTTGCAGCGCGCCTTGACTTTCGCGCGCCGCAAACCGATCATTCGCTCATCCGGAGAACAAAAGCTCCGATTGGGAGCGGGAGACAAACGATGGCTAGCGAGCGCGGCATAGGTTCGAATTTCATCTTGCACTTGGGTGCGGGTTCGTTTCATCGCGCCCACCAGGCCTGGTATCTGCATCGGCTGGCGGCCGCGACTGCGCCGGGCGAGCCGCGCTGGTCTCTTACCGTGGGCAATATTCGTGGCGATATGAATGCCACGCTCGATGCGCTCGCCAAACAGAAAGGCGTCTATACGCTCGAGACGGTTACGCCCCAAGGGGAGCGCGCCTACGAGACGATTCGTTCGATCGAGCGCGTGCTGCCGTGGTCGGCAACGCTTGCACCCCTCGTCGAAGCCGGCGCCGATCCGGCCTGCAAGATCATTTCGTTTACGGTGACCGAAGGCGGCTATTACCTGGACGAGCACGATCGGCTCGATACCGCCAATCCGGACCTGGCCGGCGATCTAGCGGGCGGGCGCACGACGATCTACGGCGCGCTCGCCGCCATCCTCGAGGCGAGGCGCGGGGCCGGTTCGGGCGCCGTCACGCTGCAAAGCTGCGACAACTTGCGCAGCAACGGCGAGCGGTTCGAGGCCGGCATGCGAGCGTTTCTCGCGGCACGCGGCGAGACGGCGCTACTCGATTGGTTCGAACACAACACCGCTTGCCCCAATTCGATGGTCGACCGCATCACGCCGCGCCCGACCGAGGAAGTGCGCACACGCGTGCTCGAAGCGACCGGCGTACCGGACGCCTGCCCGGTGATGGGCGAAGCGTTCATCCAGTGGGTCATCGAAGATCGCTTCAAGGCGGGCCGGCCCGCGTGGGAACGCGTCGGCGCGGAACTCGTCGATTCGGTCCATCCGTACGAAGAAGCGAAAATCCGCATCCTGAACGCAAGCCACAGCTGCATTGCTTGGGCGGGCACCCTGGTCGGCCACACCTACATTCACGAGGGCACCGTCGATCCCGATGTGCGCCGGTTCGCGTTCGAGTACGTGACGCAAGACGTGATCCCCTGTTTGACGCCGAGCCCGCTCGATCTGGCGCGGTACCGCGACGTCGTGCTCGATCGCTTCAGCAACCCGTACATCCAGGACACGAATCAGCGCGTCGCGGCGGACGGTTTCTCGAAGATCCCCGGGTTCATCGCACCGACGCTGGCGGAGTGCTTCGCGCGCAACGCCCAGCCCAACGCCACGGCGATCTTGCCGGCGCTGTTCTTCCGCTTCCTCGATCGCTGGCGGCAAGGCGCGTTGCCTTACACCTATCAAGATGGATTGCTCGACGAAGCGGCCGTGCGCGCATGGTTCGCCGCACCCAACCCGCTGGCGCAGTTCTGCGCCGCGCGCACGCTTTGGGGCGGCATGGCGCAAGATGCGCGGCTGCTACGCGTGATCGAAGCCGCGCTGGAGCGCGTCGACGCCTGGCTGGCCTCGCGCTGAAGGCGCGCAGGTCAAGCACATTGGCGCATCGCGCGCTGCGCGGCTAAAGTAGCGCATTCGCGTTTTCGTTTTCGTCTTCGTTGTCGTCTTCGCCACGAACCACCGCATCGACCAAGGGGCCGCCCGCCATGTATCTCGGCATCGACCTAGGCACATCAGAAGTCAAAGTCTTGTTGCTGTCGCCCGACGCACGCGTGCTTGCCACGGCCGGCTCGCCCTTTCACGTCTCGCGCCCGCACCCGCGCTGGGCCGAGCAAGACCCGGCCGACTGGTGGCGCGGCACCTGCGAAGCCATCGCGAAGCTGCGCGCCGTGTGCCCGGACGCGTTCGCACAGGTGCGCGGCATCGGCCTATCAGGGCAAATGCACGGCGCCGTCTTGCTCGACGCGGCCGATCGCGTGCTGCGTCCGGCCATCCTTTGGAACGACATGCGCAGCGTTGCGGAATGCGACGAACTCACCGAGCGTGCGCCGCAATTGCACGCGGTGGCGGGCAATCTGGCGATGCCGGGCTTCACCGCACCGAAGCTGCTGTGGGTCGCCCGGCACGAGCCCGATATTTTTCGCCGCACCGCGTGCGTGCTGCTGCCCAAGGACTATCTGCGGCTGCGCATGACGGGCGAGAAAGTCTCCGATCCGTCCGACGCCGCCGGCACGCTCTGGCTCGACGTTGCGCGGCGCGATTGGTCCGATGCGCTGCTCGAAGCCTGCGATATGAGCCGTGCGCAAATGCCGGCCCTTTGCGAAGGCAGCGCGCCCTCGGGCGTGTTGCGCCCCGAGATCGCACGCGAATGGGGGCTCGGCAAGGAAGTCGTCGTCGCGGCCGGAGGCGGCGACAACGCGACGAGCGCCATCGGCATCGGCGCAACCGAACCGGGCGATGGGTTCGTCTCGCTCGGCACCTCGGGCGTCCTGTGCGTCGTCGGCGACCGCTTTTCCCCGAACCCGGCCTCTGCCGTGCACGCGTTCTGCCACGCGATTCCCGACCGCTGGCATCAGATGAGCGTCGTGCTCTCGGCTGCGAGCTGTCTGCGCTGGGTCTGCAAGCTGACCGGCACGGACGAGCCGACGCTCGTTGGCGAAGCCGCCGCGCTCACGCCCGACGCCCTGGAATCGGCGCCGATCTTTCTGCCTTACCTTTCGGGCGAGCGCACGCCGCATAACGATCCGTACGCGCAAGGCGTCTTCTTCGGCATGACGCACGCAACCGATCGCGCGCTGCTTGGCTACGCCGTGCTTGAAGGCGTCACGCTGGCGCTAACCGACGGGCTCGATGCGCTCGCGGCGGCCGGCACGGCGCCGAGCGCATTCTCGCTGCTCGGCGGCGGCGCACGCAGCGCGTTTTGGGCGCAACTCCTGGCCGACGCGCTGTCCACCACGACACGGCAGCACGGCGGCGGCGAAACGGGCGCGGCGCTGGGCGCGGCGCGCTTGGGCTGGCTGGCGGCGGGCGGCGAGCCGCGAGAAGTCCTGGCCAAACCGCCCGTGGTCGCACAGTTCACGCCGAATCCGCAGCGTCACGCGCAATTGCGCGCGCGGCTCACCGCCTACCGCGAGCTCTATCGCCACGTGCGGCCGCTGTTCGAGCCCTCGCGCGCGCGGCTGGCTTAATTCTGACTCTCTGTCTCGCAGTTTCATCCGCTCAGCGCATACGACCGTGTCCAAATCCAACGAAAAGCTCGACCTGGCAACCCGCGCGGCGTGGCTCTACTACGTCGCGGGCAATACGCAAAACGAGATCGCCGAAAAGCTGCAGGTGTCGCGCCCTGTCGCGCAGCGTCTCGTCGCGTTCGCCGTCGAGAAGAATCTCGTGCGGGTGCGCATCGAGCATCGGCTCGCCGATTGCCTGACACTGGCCGAGCAGCTCAAGGCCCGCTTTGGCCTATCGATGTGCGAAGTCGTTCCCGTCGACGACGACACGCCCGAAGCGGTCGATCGCAAGCTCGCCGTCGCCGGCGCGCAGGTCATGGAGCGCTACTTGGCGGAGGAAAAACCGATGATCGTCTCGGTCAGCAGCGGGCGAACGCTGAAAGCCGCCGTCGATCAGCTCGCGCAAATCGATCGGCCGCAACATCGGCTCGTCTCGATGGTCGGTGCGATCGCGCAAGACGGCTCGTCCAACCGCTACGACGTCGCGCTGCATATTTCGGAAAAGACGGGCGGCAAGCACTTTCTTTTGCCTGCTCCGCTGATCGCAGACAGCGAGGCCGAGCGCGCGCAGTGGGTCAATCACCGCCTTTATCGCATCGTCGAATCCTTGACGGCGAAGGCGGACGTGTCATTCGTCGGCATCGGCGACATCGGGCCGAAATGTCCCCTGCATATCGACGGGTTCATCACCGCGGCCGAAGTGGGCGAGTTGACCGGCCGCGGCGCCGTGGCCGAAATGCTGGGACTGCCGATCGATGCCAACGGCGCCCGAGTCGAATCGCCGACCGGGCGACGCGTGACCAGCGTTCCGCTCGACTCGCCGCCCAAGCGCCCGACGATCGGCTTTGCCGGCGGCGCACGCAAACATGGCGCCGTGCTCGCAGTGCTCAAGGGCGGCTGGCTATCGGGGCTCGTGACCGACGAGGCATGCGCCCGCGCGGCGCTCGGCGAAGGCGAGCACACGGCCAAGCGTGCAAAAGGACGCGGCGCGCACGCGAACGCCTAACGGCAATAATCGACAAGGTCGTGCGTCGCTTATCGCACGCTTCGCGCCCTTTCTTTTAGTCCTGTTAAATCGCCGATGCGCACGCATCTGGCGCCCTATCCCTGCCTCGCGCCAACTGGATCCGCGCCCGTGCCGTCCGATAAAAGTGCGGCCGGTCTGCGCGCCGTCCCGCGGCGCGCTCGGGCCCGGTTACGCCGCCCTTCTTATTCAGGCTGCCGACAACACCTCCACGATCTTGCGCTCGTACGCAAGTCCGTCCTCGTCGAACAAGTGGCAATGTTCGGGGGCGGCGCCGAGCACGAGCGTTTCGCCTCGCTCGTGCCGCTCGAGCGGAGGAATACGCGCAATCAGTCCGTCGGGCGCAACCGGCGTTTCCGCATAGAGGTAGGCCGCGTCGCCGAGCGATTCCACCGTCGTCGTGCGTGCCACGACGCCGTACACGTTGGCGCCGCCCGCCTGCCGCGGATGCAAATGTTCGGGCCGGATGCCCACGGTCACGCGCGCGCCCTGTTGCAGCGTGCGCACGTTCGATGAAGTCAAGGCGCGCGTCTCGACTGCCACGCGCTGCGTCTCTCCCGTTGAATAACGCACGAGCACGCCATCGTCGACGATCTGCTCGACGACGCCATCGAGGAAATTCATCTTCGGCGATCCGATGAAGCCGGCGACGAACCGATTGGCCGGCGCATGATAAAGCCGGTTGGGACTGCCCACCTGCTCGACGTTGCCCGCGGACATCACGACGATTTTGTCGGCAAGCGTCATCGCCTCGACCTGGTCGTGCGTCACGTAGATCATCGTCGTCTTCAACTCGTCGTGAAGCCGTGCGAATTCGAGCCGCATCTTCACGCGCAATGCAGCATCGAGATTCGATAGCGGCTCGTCGAACAAGAACACCTTCGGCTTGCGCGTGATCGCGCGTCCGATCGCCACGCGCTGACGCTGGCCCCCCGACAACTGCTTGGGCTTGCGGTCGAGCAAATGATCGATGTGTAGGATCTTCGCGGCGTTGCGCACCGCATCGTCGATCTCCGGCTTCTTGGCGCCCGCGAGCTTCAGCCCGAACGCCATGTTGTCGTAGAGCGACATGTGCGGATAAAGCGCGTAGGACTGGAACACCATCGCGATCCCGCGCTTGGCCGGCGGCACGTCGTTGACACGCGCGGCATCGATCAGCAATTCGCCGCCGCTGATGCCCTCGAGCCCTGCGATCATCCGCAGCAACGTCGATTTACCGCAACCGCTCGGCCCCACGAACACGACGAACTCGCCATCGGCGATATCGAGGTTCACGTTGCGTAAAACTTCATGTTCCTCGTAACGTTTGGCGATGCTGCGCAACGTCAAGCTTGCCATGATGCGTCTCCTTTCCCATTCATCGCCGTGCGCGCCGTATCGGCGAAGCCGGCCATCCATTGATCGACCAGCGCAGGCAACGCGCGCATGTCGTCGAATACTTGTTGTGCGCCCGCCTGCATGAGCGCGTCGACGTGGGCGCGGCCGCCGTGCCCCGCGTGCGTGCCGCCCGCGAAACCGAGCACGATCATGCCCGCCGCGCTGGCGGCGGTGACGCCCGCGGCGCTATCCTCGACGACGAGGCAAGCGTCGCTCCCGACGCCGAGCGCTTCAGCCGCGGCGATGTAGATATCGGGAGCGGGCTTGGGCCGCGGCACGCGATCGGCGCAAAACACGCGCGAGCTGAAAAACCGAGCGAGCCCGGTGCGCGCGAGCACAGCGTCGACATAGGCCGTGAAGCTATTGCTCGCACAGGCTTTGGTGAGCGGTATTTGCGCAAGCGCCGCCTCCACGCCCGCAACGATCGGCGCTTGCTGCGCCGCCGCCTCGACGCTGCGCCGTATCGCATCCATCTCGACGGCCGCAAGCGTTTGGCCGAATGCAGCGGCGCTCGCTTCGAGCACGCGTTCGATGCGCAGGCCAAGCAGCGGCAACACGACCGGCTCTACGTCGACATGCGGCCAGCGCGCCTGCAGCTCGTGCACGAGCATCTTCGCCGCGACGGCCTCGCTGTCGATCAGCACGCCGTCGCAATCGCAAATCAGCACTCGATCGCGCCGCAGCGCCTCTGCGTTGGTGGTCGATTCCGTCATTTGACGGCTCCGAACGTAAGGCCGCGCACCAACTGCTTTTGCGATACCCAGCCCACGAGCAGAATTGGCGCAACCGCAAGCAGCGATGCCGCGGACAGCTTCGCCCAGAACAATCCTTCGGGGCTTGAGTACGAAGCGATGAACACGGTCAGCGGCGCGGCGCTCGAACTCGACAAGTTGATGCTCCAGAACGCTTCGTTCCACGACAGAATCACGAGCAAAAGCGCAGTCGAGGCCAATCCAGGCAACGCCATCGGCATCAAGAGATAGACGATCTCCTGCCAGGTCGCGGCCCCGTCGATCCGGCCTGCTTCGAGAATGTCGCGCGGAATCTCGTTGAAGTAGGTGAAAGCCATCCAGACGGCGATCGGCAGGTTCATCAACGTATAGACGATGACGAGCCCCGTTACCGTATCGAGCAGCCCCGCGTTCTTCCAAATCAAATAGATCGGCACGAGCACGCCCACCGACGGCATCATCTTCGTCGACAGCATCCACAGCAGCATCTGTTGCGTGCGGCGCGTCGGGAAGAACGCCATGGTGTAGGCGGCGGGCACGGCAAGCAGCAGGCTCAGCACGGTGACGCCCGCGGACACCAGGATCGAGTTGCGCGCGAACAGAAAGTAGTCGCTACGCGCGAGGACTTCCCGGAAGCTATCGAGCGTTGGCGTGAAGATCAGCGACATCGAGTACGCGTCGCGCTCGGTCTTGAACGCCGTGATCGTCATCCAAAAGATCGGGAAGAACAACGCGAGCGCGATGATCCAGGCGAGCAAGCCCGGCAGCGCCCGTTTCACGGTGTCGAACGCAGGCGCTTGCGCGAGCCCGGCTCGCGCGGAGGGTACGGTTGGATGGCTCATGCTTCGTATTCTCCCTTCAAGTTCTTCGCGAGCATGCGCACGAGGAAGAACGCGACGATATTGGCGAGCACCACGGCCAGAATGCCCCCAGCCGATGCAAGACCGACGTCGAACTGTTGCAGGCCCAGCGCATAGATCAAATACGAAAGAATCGTCGTCGCATTGCCGGGGCCGCCCGACGTGGTCGTGTAGATTTCAGCGAAGATCGACAGCAAGAAGATCGTCTCCATCATCACCACAACCGCGATCGCGCGCCGCAAGTGCGGCAGTGTGATGTAGAAGAACATCGCGACCGGGCCGGCGCCGTCGATGCGCGCGGCTTCCTTTTGCTCTTCGTCTAGCGATTGAATGGCCGTGAACAAGATCAAGAACGCGAACGGCAGCCACTGCCACGCGACGATCACGATGATGGCCGACAACGGATAGGTGGCGAACCAATCGACCGGCTGCATGCCAAACCAGCGCATCGCGGCCGCGACCACCCCGTACACCGGATGCAACATCATGTTCTTCCAAATCAGCGCACTGACCGTCGGCATGACGAAGAAGGGGGCAATCGCGAGCAGGCGCGCAATGCCCTGGCCGATGAACTTCCGATCGAACAGCAGCGCCATCAAGATGCCGCCCACGACCGTGATCACGAGCACCGAACCGATCAGCTCGAGCGTGTGGACGATCGACGGCACGAAGGAAGGATCGGTGATCAGATAGCGGTAGTTGTCCAACCCGGCGAAACCTTTCTCGTCGGGATTGAGCAAGTTGTAGCGCGAGAACGAATACCAGATCGTCATGGCGAGCGGTATCGTCATCCACAGCACCAGCACGGCGACCGAAGGGGCCGCCAGCCAACGCGTCGATCCGGCGCGCCGCTCGGGGGTAGGCAAGGCGTCTTGCTCTGCGGCGTGCGAGAGCGGCATATGAAGATGTCCCATCGTTCGGACTCCTTAACGATCGCGTCACCGCGCCCGATGACGTCGAAAGCGGGCCGCCACGCGCCATGGCTGGCTGCCCGCACGAGAGCGGTGCGCGCGAGCCGCGCACCGCCCGTCGGCTTACCTTACTTCTGGTAGCCGGCTTGACGCACCGCGCGATTGGCGGCGGCGTTACCGGCCTCGAGCGCTTGATCGACGCTCATTTGACCGGCCAATGCACCCGAGATGCTCTGCCCGACGACGGTCCCGAACGATTGGAATTCGGGGATACCGACGAACTGCACGCCCGTGTACGGAACGGGCTTGGCCGTCGGGTGATTCGGGTCTGCCGTCTTGATCGCGTTTTCGACGAATTCGGAGAACGGCGCGGCCTGCTTGTACTCGGGACGGTTATAGGTCGATTCGCGCGTCCCGGGCGGCACCGACGCCCAGCCTTCGTCCTTGGCGACGAGTTCGATATAGGGTTTGCCCGTCGCCCATTCGATGAACTTCTTGGCGTCGTCTTGTTTCTTCGACGTCTTCGGAACGGCCAGCGCCCAGGCCCACAGCCAGTGCGAGCCATTCGGCGTGACTTCGGTCGGCGCCGCGGCAAAGCCGATCTTGTCGGCAACCTGCGACTGGCTCTTGTTATAGAGCATGCCGGCCGCCACCGTGGCGTCGATCCACATCGCGCACTTGCCCGAGGACATCAACGTCAGGTTTTCGTTGAAGCCGTTGGAGCTCGCTCCCGGAGGGCCGTCTTTCTTCATCAACTCGACATAGGAACTCACGGCCTTTTTCCATTCGGGCGAAGTCAACTGCGCCTGCCACTTTTCGTCGAACCACCGGCCGCCGTACGTGTTCACGCGGGTGGTCAGATAAGCCATGTTCTCGCCCCACCCGGCCTTGCCGCGCAGGCAAATACCATAGACGCCCGCCGCTTTGTCGGTCAGCTTGTCGGCAAACTGCGCGATTTGGTCGTAAGTCGGCTTGGCCGGCATCGTCAGCCCTTTGGCCGCGAACAGATCCTTGCGATAGAACGTCATCGAACTTTCCGCGTAGAACGGCAGGGCATAAAGCGTGCCGTTGTACGACAGGCTATCGCGCACGGGCTTCATGACGTCGTTCACGTCGTAATCGGCCGAGAGATTGCTCATCGGCGTGAGCCAGCCGCGCTTGCCCCACTGCGGCGCCTCGTACGCGCCGATCATCATGACGTCGAATTGGCCGCTACCCGTGGTGATGTCGGTCGTGGCGCGCTGGCGCAGCACGTTCTCCTCGAGCACCACCCAGTTCAGTTTGATGCTCGGATTGCTCTTTTCGAAATCGGACGAGAGCTTCTTCATCTCGATCATGTCGGGGTTGTTCACCACGGCGATCGTGATGGTGGCCGCTGCCGCCGGCAAAGCGGCCATGGCCATCGACATGAGGGCGCCGACGGCGATCGCACGCCGGGTCGACGCCAAGGCATAGCCGAAATTACGTTGCATCGCTTGTCTCCTTAACTCTTGTACGTTGTGGTGGAAAGGCATGAGCGCTCTCGTCGAAAGCGCGGTTCGTACTCAGCTGCGGCGGGACGCTTCCCCCACCCTGCTTGCGATTGTTTCCGGACTGCCGATCCCGCAGAGCGATCGCTCACTCGAAGAGCAATTGCTCAATCGGTGATCGAATGATCGGATACGCGCTCTGGCGTGTCAAGGCGGGGGTGGGATTTTCGATGATGCGGTGCGCAAGAATGCATTGGCCTTTCGGTCTATTGCAAAAATGGACTAAACTAACAAAACTTAGTCCACTGCAACTACACCATGAAAATCGTGAACATCCATGAAGCGAAGACCCACCTGTCGCGGCTCGTCGATCAAGCCGCGCTGGGCAACCCTTTCATCATCGCCAAGGCGGGCAGACCTATCGTCAAGGTCGTGGCGCTCGATGCCCTCGCTCCGGAGGAACAGCGGCGCCTCGGCTTCCTCGCGGGCGAATTGCTCGTTCCGGACGACTTCGATCGCATGCAAGCCGCAGAGATCGAGCACCTCTTCGGAAGCGCAAGCACATGAGAGTTTTGCTCGATACGCATTTGCTGCTGTGGGCGGCGGCGCAACCGGAACAGCTTTCGCCGGCTGCACGCGCCCTGCTGGAAGATGAAGACAATGCGCTCGTGTTCAGCACCGCGAGCCTTTGGGAGATCACGATCAAAAGCGACTTGGGCCGGAGCGACTTCCGTGTCGATCCGCGCCTGTTTCGCCGCGCGCTCGTCGATAACGGCTATTTGGAATTGCCGATTACGAATCAGCACGTGCTCGCGCTGAAGGGCTTAGCGGGGCACCATAAGGACCCCTTCGACCGTATGCTCGTCGCGCAGTCGATCGCCGAAGGCATCGTCCTCGTCACGACGGATCCGCTCGTCGCGCAATACGCGGGGCCGATCAAGCAGGTGTGAGCGTACGCGTCACAAGCGCTGACCGAGCATATCGTCCACCAAGGGCACGGCGGCAAGCGCCACGAGCACCGTCGCAAGCGGCACCGTCGAGATGAAGCCCATGTGCTTGAAGCCGATGGCGCCGGCCAAGCCGCCGCAAAAGAACGAAGCCAGCAACGATACCAGCAGCGCCAGCCGGCGGCGGTCGGCCAACACCGGCGCGCCATAGAGCGTCGGATGCGAGAAGGGGCCGTTCCAATAGAAGAGCTTGCCCAGCTCGATGCCGATGTCGGTCACGAGCCCCGTTACGTGCGTGGTGCGGATTTCCGCCTTCGAGATCTTGGTGATCATCGCGTTCTGCAAGCCCATCACGAAGCACAACAGCGCGACCGTTGCCGGCACGAACAGCAGCCGATGCGCTTCAAGATTCGCTCCGAGGAAGCCGAATATGAGCAGCAACGACGCTTCGAGCATGAGCGGCATCGCGTAGAGGCTGCGCAGCTCTTGGCGCCGCCCCCAATTGATCAGCATCGCCGATACCGCCGCGCCCGTGATGAACGAAACAAGGGACGCGAAGCCCGCTCCCGCGAGCCCCAGCTCGCCGAGCGCCAAAGCGTCTGTCGTGGTAGAGACCATCCCCGACATGTGCGACGTATATTGCCCCACAGCCAAGAAGCCGCCTGCGTTGGCCGCGCCGGCCACGAACGCGAGCGAGCGCCCCAGGCGGCGGTTGGCTTCGTCCGTGCGGTCGGGATCCGTAAATGCGCGAAGGTAATGAATAGGCATGCTGACTCGCTAGCTCGGGCGCGTGCGGCGTCGGCCTTCGCCCTCGGAAGAGGGGGGCTGTCTGCGCCCGAATGTTCGAGCGTAGCACGAGCGTCGGAAATTTCTTTACGCTAGGTCAACGCGCGTGCGTGATGCGCGATGTGATCTTCAATGAATGTCTCGATGAAATAGTAGCCATGGTCGTACCCCTCATGACGGCGCAGCGTCAGCGGTTGGCCGCCTTTCAGGCACGCCTGCTCGAAAACGTCAGGGTGCAGTTGCTCGATGCGGAACTTGTCCGCCAAGCCTTGATCGACGAGGATGCCCGCTTCGAAACGGCCGGTGTCGGCCCGCATCACGAGTTCGCTCGCATCGCATTGGCGCCAAGCCTCGATATCGTCCCCCAAGTAACCCGAAAAGGCCTTCTTGCCCCATGGGCATTGCATCGGCGCGGCGATCGGCGCGAATGCCGACACCGAGCGGTACAGGCCCGGGTTGCGCAGCGCCAAGACCAACGCGCCATGGCCGCCCATCGAATGACCGAAAATGCCCAAGCGGGCGCCATCGATCGGTAGCGCGGCGATAACGGCCTCGCGCAACTCGTCGCGCACGTAGGAATACATTCGGTAATGGCGCGACCAAGGCGCCTGGGTGGCATCGAGGTAGAAACCGGCCGCCACGCCGAAATCCCACGCATCGGTTTCGCCGGGGATGCCCGCCCCCCGCGGGCTCGTATCGGGCGCGACGAGCGCAATGCCATGTTCGGCGGCGAAACGCTGCGCGCCCGCTTTGATCGGGAACGTTTCCTCGTTGGCGGTCAAGCCCGCCAGGAAAAACAGCGCCGGGACGCGGCCATGCTGCGCATGGGGCGGTAAATAGACCGAAAAGCGCATCGGCAAGCCGATCGTCTTGGCGTCATGCCGATAAAGCGCCTGCTTGCCGCCATGAGAAAGGTGGGTCTCGACGAGTTCCAGCATCGGGTTCTCCAATTCAGCGGGCCGAGCAAGAGGTCTTCCATGCGTCAGCAATCGAAGGGTGCAGCTACGCATGGTCTGCGCGACAGACATCATAACGGCTCTTGGAAGAGGGCTCATTGTGCAACGCTCGAGCGAGTCGAGGGTCGCGGCGCACGCTGCCGAACCATCATCGAAAAAATAATTAGGAGAACTGAGCTATCGTTTACACCTACGAATTATCGTACGATTAATCCTCGGAAGTTGCACCCCCAATTCTCACAATCCCTTGCTGCATACACCTCTGCGGGAGGTCATGCACCCAGAGCTACTTTTATCATACGAAATCGTTGCGAGGCAAAAATTTAGGGACCCGACGAACGTGGCTAAAGCCGCGCAAACGATTGCCGTAAACAAATTTGGGAGCAGATGTCTCCCTCCCCCTGTTGCGAAAGTGGTCCAGCGGCCCCCTTCGTCTCTTAATAAGGAGTCCTAAATATGTTGCGTTTCGTACGGTTCCTTTCGCGCGACGAGCGCGGCGTCAGCGCACTCGAATACTCGGTCTTGGCCGGCATCGTCGTGGTGGCTGTTGCTGCAGCGGGCGCGATCTTCGGCGGCGCCAGCGGCCTACCGGCCCTGTTCAACAACATGATCACGCACGTGACGAGCGTTCAGACCAACGGTCATTGATGCAATGAGACCGTTCGGCCCGAGCGCCGAACGGCTCCTCCTTGCGGGCTATGGCGCACGTCGATCGAAAGGCAAACATATGTTCTTGATCAACGCTCTAGCCAGCGCCCTGTTGCTGATGTTGGCGCTCTCCGATTTACGTCGGCGACGCCTGCCCAATGCGATCGTGGCCGCGTTTGCTGCGCTTTATCTCGCACACGCGTGGCTCAGCGCGCAAAGCTTGGCCGGATTCGAGCGCCATCTTGCCACCGGCGCGCTCGCGCTCGTCCTCTCTGCCCTGCTGTTTCGTTTCGGGTGGCTCGGCGGCGGCGATGCCAAGCTCTTCGCCGCGGTGTTCTTATGGAGCGGTCCCGCGTATGCGAGCACCGTCTTCTTCATCGTCTCGTTTCTCGGTCTGCTGCTCGCGCTCGCCCAACTCGCATTGCGTCGCGCACCAAGCGCGGCCGCGGCGAACCCCGAACTCGGATGGCTCGCGCCGGCGCGCGGCGTGCCCTACGGCGTCGCCCTCGCGGCGGGCGGCGTCGCCGCAATATGGCTGCCCCCCGCGCCCGGCTATGCGCCCGTAGTGGGGCACGCAGCGTGGCTGCTATTGACTAATGCACGGCTCACATAACGGATCGCCGTCGCCATGCAAAATATTCTGAAACTCGCCGGCTTGATCGTCGTCGCCGCTATCGGCGCATTCGTCTTGCGTGCGCTCTACGTCGCGGCCTCGCGCCCCGGCCCCGCGAAGCCGCCCGCGATGGTGAGCATCCGCGCCGCCGCGGCCGATCTGCCCGACGGCCTGTTGCTGCGCGATAGCGATCTCACCTGGAAGAGCATGCCGCGCAGCGATGCGCCGACGGGTGCGCTCGTCGATGGCCAAGCCGACGCGGTCGACCTCAAGGGCGACCTGCTGCGTCACGCCGTGAAAGCGGGCACGCCGCTTGGCGCCTCCGATGTGATCTCGCCGAGCTCCCCGGGCTTTCTCGCCGCCGCGCTCCAACCTGGCATGCGCGCAATTTCGGTCG
Organism: Paraburkholderia sp.; assembly: GCA_004322045.1. Classification (GTDB taxonomy): domain Bacteria; phylum Pseudomonadota; class Gammaproteobacteria; order Burkholderiales; family Burkholderiaceae; genus Trinickia. The sequence continues at coordinate 91,917 of SCRN01000004.1, read as the reverse complement.
CGATCGACGATGTCTCCGGCAACGCCGGCCTCATCGAGCCGGGCGATTACGTGGACGTCTTGCTCACTCAGCAAATCCCCACCGCCACAGGCACACCCACGCCTTCGGATCGAACGGTCGAGACCGAAACCATCGCCGAGCGCGTGCGCGTGCTGGCGGTCGGAACCGCGTTCAAACGCCCCAAGGACGACGACACCAAGCCCAGCACCGCAAACGCCCGCGCGCGCACCGTCACGTTCGAGGTGACCCCGCGCAGCGCCGAAGTCGTCACGGTGGGCGCTCATCTCGGCTCGCTATCGCTCGCACTGCGCAGCTTCGCCACCCGCGATCGGCAGGCTTCGCAGCCCGAAGACGTGATTGAACCGCAGACCCCGCCCATGTGGGCGCGAGACGTGTCGCGCGGCTTGCGTGCGATGACGCCCGCGCCGCAAGCACCGACGCACGCCGCTTCGCCGCGTCAGGCGGCAAGCGCGCGCGCGGTCGTCGTCTACCGCGGCTCCAAGCAAACCGATGCGCTTGGCGCCAATTCGTTAGGACTGCCAACGGCAGCCGCAGCAGCACCGGGCGTGCCGCCGCTGCCCTCGGGCACCCCGCCGGCCGGCCCCGCGGCGACGCCAGGCGCCCTGCCGGGAACGGCGACGACACCCCATCCTGCTGCTTAGGATCGCTAAATGATGCTTCGCTCGAATCGATCTTTTCTGCGCTTTCAAGGGCTTACGCCGCGACGCGCGCATCCGTATCCCCGCTCGCGCTTGCTCGCCATCTTCGCAAGCCTGCTCTATGCCGTCGCGTGGCTTTACTTGATGACGGCGCCGGCCCACGCAGCCGATAGCGACTCGGTGCTGTCGGTGCCCGCTGGCGGCGGGGAAATGGTGCAGTTGCCCGAAGCGGCCGTGGCCGTCTTCGTCGCCGATCCTGATGTGGCCGACGTCCACGTGCCCACCCCCAAAACGGTGTTCGTGCTCGGCAAGAAGGCCGGCACGACGACGCTGTTCGCGCTCGGCGCGAACAATCGCCCCATCCTGCGCAAGACGATCAACGTGGCGATGGATACGGCGTCGATCCAGCGGCTGCTCGATGCGCGCTTCCCCCAATGGCGGTTGACGGTGGCAAGCGCGCCCGGCTCGTTGATGGTGAGCGGACACGTGCCGAGCGCAGCCGATGCGGACGCAGTCGCGCAAACCTTGAAACCATATCTGCACGAGCAAGAAACGCTCGTCAACCGGCTCGCGCTCGCGCAACCGATCCAAGTCCATTTGCGCGTGCGCATCACCGAAGTCGATCGCAACATTACGCAGCAATTGGGCATCAATTGGAGCTCGCTCGGCTCGAGCGGAAACTTCATCGGCGGGCTCTTCAGCGGGCGCGCCATCGTCGATTCGACGGCCAAGCTGTTCAATTTGTCGCCCACCGGCGCGTTTTCCGTGGTGGGTGGCTTTCACACGGCGCATACCTCGATCGACGGTGTGCTCGACGCACTCGATCAGGAAGGCTTGATCACGATGCTCGCCGAACCGAACCTGACGGCGATGTCCGGCCAGACCGCGAGCTTTCTGGCCGGCGGCGAATTCCCGATTCCCGTCGCCCAAGACACGACGGGAGCGATCACGATCGAGTTCAAGCCGTACGGCGTCTCGCTCGATTTCACGCCGACCGTGCTGGCGAACAACCGCATCAGCCTCAAGGTGCGGCCCGAGGTGAGCGAGATCGATCCGACCAACAGCGTCACGACCGGCTCGATCAAAGTCCCCGCGCTGACGGTGCGCCGCGTGGAGACGACCGTCGAACTCGCGAGCGGCCAAAGCTTCGCCATCGGCGGCCTGCTGCAAAGCAAGACCAGCGACGTGCTCTCGGAACTGCCCGGTCTCGGCCGCCTCCCGGTGCTCGGCAAGCTGTTTTCTTCGAAGGACTACTTGAACAACAAGTCCGAAGTGGTCGTGATCGTTACCCCTTACATCGTTCAACCGGTAGGCCCGGGACAGACGCATGACGCGCTCGACAGCGTCACGCGTCCGAGCAGCGACGTCGAATACGCGCTGCAGCGCGCGATCGGCCTCGATCCGCTCGCGGGCAAAGGGCCACGCCTCGTCGGCGCGGCCGGCTTCGTGTACTGAACCGGACAATAGGATAGGAGCCAAGCGATGCGCCGCCGATTCGCCCCCCTCGTCATTTCCTTGATCATTGGGATCGCCGCAGCGTCGAGCCTGACGGCCTGCATGTCGGAGCATCCGCCGCTCGGCATGCCGAACGATTCGGTGATCGGCTTCACCTCCGAGAACGGCGGGCGGGCGATCGCACCGCAATGCGATCAACTGAATCAGCCGTCGCATATGCTCGATGCGGGCCGCGGCCGGCCAGGCGTCGCATTCGGTTGTGCGACCTACTCGAATCTCGCGGCCATGCTCGTGCGCCCGGCCGATCTAGTGGCCCCCTTTCCGTATGCGGGCGCGGATGCCGCGCTCGGCGCCAGCGCCGTGCGCGCGTACGAGGAAGGGCGCGCACAGCCGCTGCGCTCGACCTCCACCACGACGTCGGTCGCGCATTAAGGACGGACATACCATGGGTGCTTTCGAACTGCGCTCCGCCAATCGTCGCGCCGCACCGCAAGCGACCGATCGCATCGTCGCTGTAGTCGGGGATGCTAGCAGCGAAGAAGTCGTCAAGAACCTGATGCTCGATCAAGGCATCACACACGCCTTCGTCACGCGTGGGCACATCGGCGATGCGATCGAGCTCATGCGCGGCATAGAGCATTCGCCGCGGCATCTGCTCGTCGATGTCTCGGACTCGTCGATGCCCGTGTCGGACCTGATGCGGCTCGCGGAAGTCGTCGATCCTTCGGTCAACGTGGTCGTCGTCGGCGATCGCAACGATGTGGGCTTGTTTCGCTCGCTCTTGCGCATGGGCGTCGAGGACTATCTCGTCAAACCGCTGACGGTCGAACTCGTGCAGCGCGCGCTCACGGCGAGCGACCCGTCGGCCTCCGTGCGCGCGGGCAAGGCGATCGGCTTCATCGGCGCACGCGGCGGCGTGGGCGTCACCACGATTGCCACCGCGCTGGCACGGCACCTAGCCGACAAAACGCGCCGGCGCATCGCGTACGTCGATCTCGACTTGCACGGCGGTGCGGCGGCATCGATGCTCGGCATCTCGTCGAACAACGGTCTTGCCGAGCTGCTGCAAAACACGCAGCGGCTCGATCAGCAACTCATTCATCAAACCTCCGTCGCGCAAAGCGATCGCCTCTCCGTGCTCAGTGCCGCGCTTCCCTATGAGCAGCCGCTCGCGTTGCGTCCCGGGACCGTCGGCGAACTCGTCGCGGCGCTCAAGCGCCACTTTCACTACGTCGTGCTCGACCTGCCGCAGCGCGCGGGCGGCTTCGTCGAAGAAACGCTCGACGCCTGCGAAACGATCCACGTCGTCTCCGATCGCTCCGTTCACGCCGCGCGCGAAACGGCGCGCCTGTGCCGCTTCGCCGAGGGCCGCCCGGCCGATGCCGCCGTGTCGGTGCTCCTGAACAACGCACAGCAGCCCGTGCGCGGGCGCGTCGCGCAGGCCGACTTCGTGCATGCGCTCGGGCGCGCGTCGGTGCTCGACTTTCCGTACGAGCCGCAAACGCTCGCCGTCGCAGAAAATCTCGGCGAAGCGATTGCGGACGGCAAGCATTCGGCGTTCGCGCGCGCGGTCGTCGCGCTCGCCGATGCGATCACGGGCTCGGACGCGCCTGCCGTCACCGCCCGCAGCCCCTGGTATGCGCGCCTGCTGCCGAAACGGAGCGCGAAATGATGTTCGGCCGCCGCAGCAATCCGCCTTCCTTCGCGCCCCAATCGAGCGCCGCGCTCGAGGCCGAGCACGTCGACGGACGCACGCGGACCAACGAGCGCGCGGCCGCGGCAAGTCACTCGCCCCGCGCAGCCGCGGTTGCGGCCGCAGCGCCCATCGTGCCGCCGGCCGCGCCCACGCCCATGCCCATGCCCTCACACGAGCTTGAACCCCGCACCAATGGCGCCGCCGTGACGCCGATGCCGATGCCGAGCGATCGTCACGAAGCGCTGATTCGCTCGGACATGTTCAAGACGATCCGCTCGGCGGTGTTCTCGTCGATGAACATGTCGGCCGCGCTGATGATGTCGCGTGCGCAGGTGCGCGAAGGTATCGAGCAGATCGCCGCCGAAACGATTGCGCGCGAGCGGCTGACGATTACGCTAGCCGAGCAGGCGCTCATCGTCGACGAAATGCTCAACGATATGTTCGGCGTCGGGCCGATCGAGCCGTTGCTCGCCGACGAGAAGGTCACCGACATTCTCGTCAATGGCCCCGATCAGGTCTATGTCGAGCGGGGCGGGCGCCTCGAGCTGACACCGCTGAAGTTCCGCGACAATGCGCACGTCATCAACGTGGCGCAGCGTATCGCCGCGGCCGTCGGCCGTCGCGTGGACGAAAGCAGTCCGCTCGTCGACGCGCGCCTGGCCGATGGCAGCCGCGTCAACGTGGTGCTGCCGCCGATCGCCTTGCGCGGCGCATCGATTTCGATTCGCAAGTTCGCCAAGCGCAACATCACGCTCGCCCGCATGGCGCAGCAAGGCAATATCTCGCCGGCAATGGTGGAGGTACTGCGCATCGCCAGCGCTTGCCGCTTGAACATCGTCATCTCCGGCGGCACGGGCTCGGGCAAGACGACGCTGCTCAATGCGCTGTCGAACTTCATCGATCCGCACGAGCGCATCGTGACGATCGAAGACGCGGCCGAGCTGCAACTGCAGCAGCCGCACGTCGTGAGCCTCGAGACGCGCCCCGAAAACAGCGAAGGCCTCGGCGGCATTTCGCAACGCGATCTCGTGCGCAACGCGCTGCGGATGCGGCCCGATCGCATCATCCTCGGCGAGACGCGCGGCACCGAGGCATTCGACGTGCTGCAAGCCATGAACACGGGCCACGACGGATCGATGACGACGATCCACGCGAACACGCCGCGCGATGCGATCACCCGGCTCGAAAGTATGGTGATGATGGCCAACGGCAATCTGCCGCTCGTCTCGATCCGCCGTCAAATCGCAAGCGCCGTGCACATGATTCTGCAAATCGAGCGCATGCGCGACGGCATGCGCCGCGTCACGCGCGTGACGGAAATCTCCGGGATGGAGGGCGACGTCGTCATCACCCAGGATCTGTTCGCCTTTCGCTTCAATACAGGCGCTTACGAAGAGCAGGTGCGCGGCGCTTTCGAATCGTCGTCGCTGCGGCCGGCTTTCGCTCAGCGCGCGGCCTACTACGGCCTCGAAGAGCAACTGATCGGAGCAATGCAATCGTGACGCCCGCCGACGTCGTCGCCGCTGCCGCGTTCTTCGCGATCGTCGTCGTAGGACTGATCGCACGCTCGCTGCGCGAGATGGTGCGACGCCAGCCCACGCAGCGCATCGCCGTGCGCGTCGCCGCGCTGCGCGACCCGCTGGCACAGAGCCGCCAAACGCCGAACGAGACGCCCTCGCATCAGCTCGTGAGTCTCGATCGCCACCCCGGCGACGAACCGGCTTGGCAAGCATGGCTGCGCGCCAAGCAGCAACGGATCGAGACGATCGCGGGCCGCGCGGGCGTTCGCACCATCGTCACCGTGGCCGTGATGATCGGCCTCGCCTCGTTCGTGGCGGGATCGCTTGCTGGGATTCCGCTGTGGGCGCGCGTGCTCGGCGCGCTCGTCGACGCCCTCATCGCCGTGCGCGGCGTCTACCTTTTCATCATCGCTCGCTTCAAGCAGCGTTTTCTCGCAGCGTTTCCCGACACGCTCGATCTGATCATTCGCGCCGTGCGCGCCGGCATACCGGCCGTCCAAGCCATTTGCACCGCAGGCGTAGAGAGCGACGAACCGGTGCGCTCGACGTTTCGCACCATGGGCGACGCTTTGCTCGTCGGCGCTGAAGTGAAAGACGTGCTCGAACAAGCGGCCGCGCGATTGCAGCTCGCCGACTTTTCGTTCTTCGCCGTGTGCCTCGTCTTGCAACGCGAAACAGGAGGCAACCTGGCGGAAACGCTCGAGAACCTCGCCGCCATCGTGCGCACGCGCCGCGATATTCGCGCGAAAACGAAGGCCCTCACGGCCGAAGGGCGCATCGCCAGCAAAATCATCTCCGGCGTGCCGTTTTTCATCATGGGCTTCCTTTACGTCGTCAACCGCCCCTATGTCGCGCTGCTGTTCAATACGCGCGCCGGTCACAAGATGCTCGTGCTCGCGGCCGTGCTGCTCGTGATCGGGATGTCGTTGATCCGCAAGATCGCCAACCTGGATACCTCGCGATGAACGTGACCGACGTTTGGATGAACCTTGCGCTCGTCGCCTTGCTCGCCTGCGCGACGCTGTGGCTGATCCTGCGCGGCGCGAGCACACGTTCGCGCATTGCGCAACGCGTGCGCCACGGCATCGCGCAAGCGAGCGCGCAGCCGCGGGAAAGCAACGTGCCGCAGCGGCTCGCGCATAAAGTCGCGCGCATCGGCGAGCGCATGCCGATCATCGATGCGGCCGAGCGCGGCAAGCTCGCCATGCGCCTCGCGAGCGCGGGCTTTCGCGAAAAGCGTGCCGTCTCGATCCTCGCGGGGCTCAAGATCGTCTGCGGCGTATGTCTCGCGTTCGGCGCAATCATGCTCGCCGGCCACATTCCGCGCATCGGCGGCTATTTCGTGATGCGCGCGTTGACGATGGCCGCAGCTTTCGTCGTCGGCATGATGCTGCCCGAGATCGCGCTAGGGTTCGCGATCAAACGCCGTCAGCGCGCGATCTCGCTTACGCTGCCCGATGCGCTCGATTTGCTCGTGATCTGCACCAACGCGGGCAACAGCCTGGTCGTCGCCATCAAGCGCGTGGCGGCCGAGTTGCGCACGATCTGCCCGGCGCTCTCCGATGAGTTCTCTGTGACGTCCGACGAACTGCAGATCGGCGGCGACAGCGCGGCGGCGCTCAATGCAATGGCCGCGCGCATCGGCCTGACTTCGATGCGCGCCCTCGTGACGACGCTCGTGCAATCGCAACAGTACGGCACGCCCATTACGCAGTCGCTGCGCATGCTCTCTCGCACCGAGCGCTCGATGCAGATCATCGCGCTCGAGGAAAAGGCTGCGAAGCTTGCGCCGAAGATGACGCTGCCGATGATGCTTTTCATCATGCCGACCGTTGCGCTGATCGCGGCGGGGCCGGCCGTCATCCGGCTCATTGCGGTGTTTCATCATTGAAGTGACGGTCGAAACGACCGCAGGAGGTTTCATGCATTCGATCCTGACGCCGTCGCGGCGCCTCGTCGTTGCCGCGTTGGCAATGTCCGCGCTCGCAGCCGGTCTGCTGACCGGCTGCGCCAGCGGGCCGCACGTTCAGACGCGCGCCGTCGTCGCCGAGCGCGGCGCCGATAAGAGCACCGATCTTCGCATCGCCGAAAGCGCACTCGAGAGCGGCGACACGCAGCTCGCCATTTCGCTGTTCGAGCGCGCGCTCCAAGCCGACCCACACTCGCTGCCCGCGCAACTCGGCCTGGCCGACGCGATCTACGGCACCGGCGACCTCGCACGCGCGGGCGTGCTGTACCGCCAGGCGGCGGCTGCCGGACCCGGCGATCCGCGCGCCGAACTCGGGCTCGCGCGCGTAGCGCTGCGCGAGCGGCGGCTCGATGAAGCGATCGCGCGCTATCGGCGGCTTGCCGCTGCGCACCCCGAGAATGCCGTCGTCGCCGAGGGACTCGGCGCCGCGCTCGATTTGCAAGGCAATCACGCCGAGGCGCAGGCGGTCTACCGCGCGGCGTTGACGCACCACCCCGAAGCTCAGGGCTTGAAGGCCAACCTCGGACTCTCATTGATCTTGGAGCGGCGCGCGCGCGAAGGCGCAAACGTGCTGCTCGACATCGCCGGGCTGCCTGACGCGCCCGTGCAAGCGCGCGAGAACTTGGCGCTCGCCTACGGTTTGCTCGGCAATGCCGAAGCGGCGAAAAGCATTCTCGCCGCAGACATGCCCGCTGCATCGGCAGAGGACAACCTGTCGTTCTATCGTGAGCTGCGCGAACGCTGGTCCGATCGGGCGGACTCAGCCGCTTCGACCGGCGACACCGCCGCATCGCGCGCCGCACGCGTCGAAGCGGTGCCGTCGGCAAGCCCGGCAATCGCGGGAGCCATCGAATGAAACGGCTTGCGCGCTTCGTATCGGATGAGCGCGGCGTCGTCGCGCTCGAGTTCGTGCTCGTCTTCCCGTTTTTGATGACGGTGTTGTTCGGCATCGTCGATACGAGCCTGCTTCTATGCGACAAAGCCGTCATCACGAACGCGAGCCGTGAAGCCGCGCGCGCCGGCGTGGTCGTGCGCGTGCCGCAGATGGCCGCGACCGACGTTGCAAACGTCGCACTCTCTTATGCGCAAAGCAATTTGGTGACGGGCGGCACGGCGACGACGCCTGCCGTCAATGTCGATCAGTCCGCAGGCACATCGCCGGGCAGCCCGCTCACGGTCACGGTCACTTATACCTATGAGGGGCTCGTGCTGGGCTCGGCGTTCAGTTCGTTGACGGGACCCGTCACCGTGAAGGCGACGACGGTCATGAACTATGAGTAGACAAACCGTGCGCCGTGCATCGTCGCATGCTTCGCTGCGCCGGCAGCGAGGCTCGGTCCCGCTTTGGTTCCTGCTGACGGTCACGATTCTTTTGACATTCGGTGCGTTCGCCGTCGACTTGCCCCGCGTGGCGACCGTACGCAACGAGTTGCAGAACGCCGCCGATGCCGCGGCGCTGGCGGGCGCATCGAAACTGCTCTCGGGCAGCAGCGGCCCCGATTGGGCCGATGCCGCCAGCTCAACGAGCGCTGCGGTTTCGCTGAACGCATCGGATGGCACAAAGCTTTCGGCCGGGAGCGTGCAAACGGGGTTCTGGAATCTGACCGGAGCGCCTTCCACGCTAGAGGCCCAGACGATTACGCCGGGCGCCTACGACGCGCCTGCGGTCCAAGTGACGGTCACCCGCGGTGCGAGCGAAAACGGCGGCGCCGTATCGTTGCTGCTCGGCGGCTTTCTGAATCTGCTGAGCACGCCGACGAGCGCCACGGCCGTCGCGGTGGCTGCCGCGCCGTCGACCGTCGGCGCTGGGGGACTATTTCCGATGGTCGTCGACCAGTGCGTGCTGAACCAGTACTGGGACGCGCAAACGAACGAACCGACGATCGATCCGTCGACGGGGCAACCGTACGAATTTCAAATCGGCAACGGGCAACTCTATGGCGCAAGTTGCGAAGCCGGACAATGGACGGCGTTTCTGATGAATGCGAACGATGTGCCCACCGTGCGTGGGCTCATCGCATCGGGCAACCCTTCGCCGCTTTCGATCGGCGACAGCATTTGGATCGAGCCCGGGGTGAAGACGACACTCTACAGCGACGTGCCGGTTGGCGTGACGATCGTCATACCGGTCGCCGCGCAGATCGATACGCACAGCTACGTGCCGATCGTCGCGTTCGCCGCCTTCCACGTCGACGGAAGCTACGGCGGCAGCGACAAATACATCGAAGGACACTTCGTGAGCGGCTACCGGATCCCCGTGCAGTCTTGGGGCGTCGGACCGCAGTACGGCGCCTATGTGGCGCCGCGATTGGCGTTATAGCCCTTTACTTCACCCCGCCGATTTCGCCGCCGCCAATGCCCCCACCGGCGCGGAAGCGGCGCCGTAATCGACCGGCGCATCGGCCGGCCGCGGCGCGTCGCCGGTATTGGCGATCCAGCCGCCGCCGAGCGCCAAGTAGAGATTCACGAGGTTTTCGAGCCGCGCCGCCCGAGCATTGACGAGCGACTGCTGCACCGTGTAAAGGTTGGTCTGCGCCGTCAGCACTTGCAAGTAGCTGTCGACGCCGTTTTTGTACCGTAGCTGCGACAACTCCAGCGTGCGCGATTGCGCGAAGGTCGTGCGTTCGAGTGCGCGGATCTGCCCGTCGTACGTGCTGCGTGCAGCCAGATCGTCGGCCACCTCGCGGAACGCCGATTGGATCGCCTTCTCGTACTGCGCGATCTCGATCCGCTTCTGCACATTGGCCAAATCGAGGTTGGCGAGGTTTTGCCCGCCCTCGAAGATCGGTAGCTTGATCTGCGGCGCAAAGGCCCACGCCGCCGAGCCCGGCTTGAACAAGCCGCCGAGCGTGGGACTCGCCGTGCCGAGCGAGCTCGTCAGCGAAATCTGCGGGAAAAACGCGGCCCGCGCAGCGCCGATATTCGCGTTGGCCGCGCGCAGCGTCGCCTCGGCTTGCATGATGTCCGGCCGGCGCGTCAGCAAGTCGGAAGGCAAGCCAGCGGGGATGTCGGTCAACAACTTCTGATCGTCCAACCCGCGGCCTTGCGGCAGGTCGTCCGGCAGCGGCTGACCGATGAGCAAGACCAGCGCATTCTCGGCCTGTGCGCGCGCACGCGCTTGCGCCTCGCGATTGGCGCGCGCCTGCTCGACGATCGTCTCCGCTTGCCGCAGATCGAGCTCCGAGCCCGTGCCGTTGTCGAACTGCAGCTTCGTGAGCGCGTACGACGCCTCGGCCGTCTTCAATGTATCGTCGGTGATCTTGAGCAGATCGTCGACCGCAAGCATTTGCAGGTACTGATTCGCCACTTGCGCGACAAGCGAGATCTCGGCCGCCTTGCGCGCCTGCGCCGTCGACAGATATTGCTCAAGCGCCTGGTCTTTCAAGCTGCGAATGCGGCCCCAGAAGTCGATCTCCCAGGACGCGTTGAGCCCTACGTCGAACTCCTGCGAAATCGTCCGCCCGCTTGGCGAGAGATCGAGCGGCGTGCGCTGTACCGTCTTGCTCGCCTGCGCGTTGATGGCCGGAAACAATTGTGCGCGTGTGATGCGGTATTGCGCACGCGCCGCATCGACGTTGAGCACGGCCACGCGCAAGTTCCGATTGTTGATGAGCGCGACGTCGATCAAGCGCTGCAAGCGCGGATCGGAGAAAAACTCGCGCCAGCCGATGTCGACCGCCGCGCGACCGCTCGCCGTGTCGCCTGCGGTCGTGGCGGGCTGCGTCGCATAGACGCCCGAGGCCGGGAACGTCCCCGCCACCGGCGCGGCCGGGCGCTCGTACTTCGGCTCGAACGTGCAACCCGCCGCTATGCACGCGATCGCAAGCGCAATCAAGGATGGGTGTCGAATATGCATCTTCAATGTCCTTCGTCGCCGTTCTGGTTCCCGCCCTTACCCGGCAGATGCGGCGCCGCATGGTGCTCTTGTGCGCGGCGTGCTGCTTGGTCCGAGTCCTCAGCCTCTCCCGCGAACTTCGCGCGAATCACGACGAAGAACATCGGGATGAAGAAGACGGCAAGGAACGTAGCAGTCAACATACCGCCGATCACACCGGTGCCGATCGCGTGCTGGCTGGCCGAACCCGCGCCATTGCTGATCGCGAGCGGCAGCACGCCGAGAATGAATGCGAGCGATGTCATCAAGATCGGGCGCAACCGCAGCCGCGCCGCTTCCATCGCTGCCTCGACAGGCCCCATGCCCTCGCCCCGCTGCAGCTCGCGCGCGAATTCGACGATCAGAATCGCGTTCTTGGCCGATAGGCCGACTGTCGTCAAGAGGCCGACTTGGAAGAATACGTCGTTCTCGAGCCCGCGCAGCGTCGCGGCGAGCAGCGCGCCGATTACGCCGAGCGGCACGACCATGATGACCGAAAACGGAATCGACCAGCTCTCGTAGAGTGCGGCCAGGCACAGGAACACGACGAGGATCGACACGCCGTAGAGAATCGGCGCTTGCGAGCCCGATTGGATTTCCTGGAACGAGAGCCCCGTCCACGAGTAGCCGATGCCGGCCGGCAGCTTGGCCGCGATCTTCTGCATCGCCTGCATCGCCTGGCCCGTGCTCTTGCCCGGCGCGGCCGCGCCTTGGATTTCCATCGATGAGATGCCGTTGTAACGTTCGAGCTTGGGCGAACCGAAAGTCCAATGCCCCGTGGCGAACGAAGTGAACGGCACCATCGTGCCCGACGAATTGCGCACGTACCAGTGGCCCATATCGTCGGGCGTCATGCGAAACGGCGCGTCGGCCATCACGTAGACCTTCTTGATCCGGTTGTCGGTATCGAGAAAGTTGTTCACGTACTGCGAAGCCCACGCCACCGAGAAGGTCTGGTCGATCGCTTGCGGCGAAACGCCAAGCGCTTGCGCCTTCTCGCGGTCGATGTCGACCTTGAACTGCGGCGTGTCGTTCAGGCCGTTCGGGCGCACGAGCGCGAGCGTCGGGTCTTTGGCCGCCATCCCCAGCAACTGATTGCGGGCGGTCATCAGCGCATCGTGGCCCAAGCCCGCGTTGTCGGTCAGCTCGAAATCGAAGCCGGACGCTGTGCCCAACTCCGGAATCGACGGCGGATTGAACGGAATGACCATCGCGTCCTTGTAACGCGAATAGTGCATGAACATCCGTTGAATGATCGCCTGCACCTTCTCGTCGGAACCCTGGCGCAGCCCATAGTCCTTCAGCCGCACGAACACGAGCCCCGAGTTTTGGCCGCGCCCCGCGAAACTGAAGCCGTTCACCGTGAACACCGATTCGACGAGCGACTTTTCCTGCTTGAGCAGATAGTCGGAGATATTGGCCAGCGTGCGCGCCGTCGTTTCTTGCGTCGAGCCCGTCGGGGTCTGCACGATGACGAACATGAGGCCTTGATCTTCGTCGGGCAAGAACGATTTGGGCAGACGCACGAACAGCAGACCGACGGCAACGATCACCGCGAGATAGATCACGAGCCACCGCCCGGAGCGGCGAATGACGTGATGCACGCCGCGATGGTATTTGTCGCGGCTTTTGTCGAAGTTCCGGTTGAACCAGCCGAAGAAGCCTGTCGTCGCGGCATGCTCGCCGGGCTGGATCGGCTTGAGGATCGTCGCGCACAACGCCGGCGTGAGCACCAGCGCTACGAGCACCGACAGCACCATCGCCGAGACGATCGTCAACGAGAACTGCCGATAGATCGCGCCGACCGAGCCGCCCGACAGCGCCACCGGCACGAACACGGCCGACAGCACGAGTGCCACGCCCACGAGCGCGCCCGTGATTTGCCCCATCGCCTTGCGCGTGGCCTCGCGTGGAGAGAGGCCCTCCTCGCGCATCACGCGTTCGACGTTTTCGACGACGACGATCGCATCGTCGACGAGCAAACCGATCGCGAGCACGAGGCCGAACATCGACAGCACGTTGATCGAGAAACCCACGACGTTCATGATCGCGAACGTGCCGAGCAGCACCACCGGCACGGCGATCGTCGGAATCAAGGTGGCGCGCAGGTTCTGCAAGAACAGGTACATCACGAGGAAGACGAGCACGATGCCCTCGAGCAGCGTCTTAATCACTTCCTCGATCGACAAGCGCACGAACGGCGTCGTGTCATACGGATACTTCACGACGAGACCGTGCGGGAAGTACTTCGACAACTCGTCGATCTTCGCGCGCACTTCCTTGGCCGTCTGCAGCGCGTTCGCGCCCGTGGCGAGCTGAATGCCCATGCCGGCCGTCGGCTGACCGTTGTACTTCGTGTCGAAGTTGTACGTTTCGCCGCCCAGTTCCACGCGCGCAACGTCCTTGATCCGCACTTGCGAGCCGTCCGGATTCACCTTCAACTGAATATTGCCGAAATCCGCCGGTGTGCGAAGCAAGGTCTGCTCGGTGATCGTCGCCTGCAGCATCTGGCCGGGAACGGACGGCGTGCCGCCGAGCTGCCCGCCCGCGATCTGGACGTTTTGCTGTTGCAGGGCCGTGACCACGTCGCCCGGCGTCAAGCTGTAGTTGGTCAGCTTGTGCGGATCGAGCCAAATCCGCATCGCGTATTGCGTGCCGAACAGCGTCACTGTCCCCACGCCATTGAGCCGGCTGATGGGGTCTTGGATATGAGACGCGACGTAATTGGCGAGATCGTACTTGCTCATGCTGCCGTCTTCGGAGACGAACGCGAGCACGAGCAGGAAGCTGCTGCTCGACTTCGTCACCTTCGTGCCGAGCTGCTGCACGACAGTGGGCAACAAGGGCGTGGCGAGCGACAGCTTGTTTTGCACCTGCACCTGCGCGATGTCCGGGTTCGTGCCGGCATCGAAGGTCAGCGTGATGGTGGCCGTGCCCGAGTCGTCGCTTGTCGAGGACAGATAGAGCAGATGGTCGAGCCCGCTCATCTGCTGCTCGATGACCTGCGTCACCGTGTTTTCGACCGTCTTGGCCGATGCGCCCGGGTAGCTCGCCGAAATTTGGATCGAAGGCGGCGCGATCGTCGGGTACTGCGCGATCGGTAGATTGAAGATCGACGCGACCCCCGCCAGCATCAGGATGATCGCAATCACCCAGGCAAAGATCGGCCGATCGATAAAGAACTTAGCCATGTAGCGGGCTCTCCGTGATCAACCTGCAGACGCGCCGGATGCCGGCGCGGCGGAGCCGCCGGCAGGCGCAGCCACGCTGCCGCCTGACGTGGCGGGCGCGGGGGCGGGCGTGGCCGAAGCGCCGGCGGCGGCCGGCAATTGGGCCGGCACGCTCTTCACTTGCATGCCGGGATGGACCTTTTCCGTGCCCTGCACGATCACACGGTCGCCCGGTTGCAAACCGCTATCGACGATCCAATTGGGCCCCTGCATGCCCGAGGTGACGAGCGTGCGCGGGGCGACCTTGTTGTCGGGACCGACCACGAGCGCGACCGGCGTGCCCTTTTGATCGTGCGTCACGCCGATCTGCGGCACGAGCATCGCGTGTTCGTTCACGCCTTCTTCGATGCGCGCGCGCACGAACATGCCGGGCAGCAACACGCGGTTGGGGTTCGGAAACAGCGCGCGGATCGTGACCGAGCCGGTGGATTGATCGACGGTCACGTCGGCAAACTGCAACTTGCCCGTCAGCGGATAGGGGCGGCCGTCTTCGAGAATCAGCGTGACCTTCGCGGCGCCCGGGCCGGTCGTTTTCAACCGCCCTTCCTGCACGTCGCGGCGCAGCTTCAGGCCATCGAGGCTCGATTGAGTCAAATCGACGTACATCGGATCGAGCTGCTGGATCGTATTCATCAGCGTCGCTTGGCTCGCCTGCACGTAGGCGCCAGGCGTAACCTGGGAGACGCCCGTGCGGCCCGAGATCGGCGCGACGACATCGGTATAGCCGAGATTGATCTGAGCCGTTTCCACCGAGGCCTTGCCGGCGGCGACATCGGCCTGCGCCTGACCTTGCGCGGCAACCGCGTTGTCGTAGTCTTGCTTGCTGACGGCGTTCGCGGCGACGAGCACCTTGTAGCGATTGGCCTGCGCGGTCGTGGTGGCGAGATTGGCTTGCGCCTTGGCGAGCGTCGCCTTCGCGCTGTTGAGCGCGGCTTGATAAGGCGCCGGGTCGATCTTATAGAGCCGCTGGCCGGCCTTCACCTCGCTGCCTTCGGTGAATTCGCGCCGCTGCACGATGCCGTCCACGCGCGCGCGCACTTGGGCGACGAGAAACGCGCTGGTGCGGCCCGGCAGCTCGGTGACCACCGGCACGGTGCTCGGCTGCACGGTAAAGACACCGACTTCCGGTGTTTGCTGCGGTGGCGCCGAGGGTTTCTGTCCGCACGCTGCGAGCGCGACAGCCGCCGCCGCGGCGCAGATTAAGCGAAATGGAACCGGTTGGACACGCATGGAGCAACCTCTGGTCTATTGACTGGGAACGAAATGATCCTGTCGCGCCTCCTCCCCTGCGAGGCGCGCAGCGCGACGGTGGTCGCGAAACGCTTGACGCTTGATATCAGCCGATGGGCGAGGATCGCACGCGCCCCGCGTGGGGGGGCGCTGCGCGAGCCGCCAAGGAGCGCGCGAGCGGCGGCAAACGACGGCCGGCTTACGCGCACAAACGACTGACGATATTACCCGCGATTTGACTCACGGCGCTTCAAACGCTGCGGCGTATTGTATATACATACTCGACTGTATGTAAAATGGCATCTGTTACACAAGATTCCAGGCCCGCGCCACGCTTGCTTTTTCGAGCAAATTCGTAGCAAAGCAGCCGGCGGCGGCCTCCCCCCGCGCTTTCACGCCCGCGCCACGGGCATCGCAAAATGGTCAGACGAACGAAGGAAGAAGCCCTGCAAACGCGCAACCGCATCTTGGATGCGGCCGAGCAGGTCTTTTACGACAAGGGCGTATCGCGTACGTCGCTCGCAGATATCGCGGCGCAGGCGGGCGTCACGCGGGGCGCAATCTACTGGCACTTCGCCAACAAGGGGGACTTGTTCACGGCCATGTTCGACCGCGTGCTGTTACCGCTCGACGAGCTCGGCGCGAGGCCCGACGACCTCGACGGCGACGATCCGCTGGCCCGCCTCACCACGGTCTTGAAATGGTGTTTGCATGCAGCGTCGGACGACGCGCGGCGCCGGCGCGTGTTCGACATCTTGTTTTTGAAATGCGAATTCGTCGATGAGATGGGGCCGGTCAAGGAGCGCCACCAGACCAGCATGCGCGAAGGCGTCGGCAAGATCGAGCAGGACTTGCTGCTCGCGGTGGAGAAAGCGCAATTGCCTGCCGATCTCGATACGCGCCGCAGCGCGCTCTATCTGCACGCCGTCGTGGGCGGGTGCTTGCGCGACACGCTGCTGCTGCCCGCTTCGGTCGAGTTCGCTTCGCACACCGACGCCTTCATAGACGCTTGCATCGACGCCCTGCGCACGAGCGGGGCGCTGCGCAAGCCGGCACATGCGGTGAGCGGTTAAACCCGGGCACGCGCAGCGGCGGGTCTGCCGTACGCGATGGGCCGCGCTAGAAGTTGCGCGCCAAGCCCACCATGAACATGTCTTGGTCTTTATCGTTGCCGCTCGCGACCCGATTGAACCGTACCGCCGCGGCCCAATCCTTCGTCATCTGGTAGGTCGCCTGGGCGCTCAGCAACGCGTTGAGCCGCGTCTTGCTCGACGACTCGTCGCGATCGTAAGAGAGGTACGGGCCGACGCCTGCCGATAATGTCCATCCGCCTTTGAGCGGCGCGACGTACCAGACTTGCGCCGCGCCACCCCTCCTGCCTGCCACGCCGTTGTTGCCTTCGTAAATCAAGCTTGCCGAATACGCCCACGCGTTGTCGATCGGCCGCTTGACTTCGACCATGTAGCCTTTTTCCATGGGCACTTGAGGGCGATTGGTCTGCGAGGTTCCGGCCCAAACGCTTACCTGGGTTTTGCCGTCCGATAGCACCGGACTAGGATCGCCGCCAAAGTCCGAGCCGATGCCGAACAACACCGCGTCGGAATTGAACCCGTCGATCATCTGGACGTGGTTGTATTGCAGCTTGAGAAAGAAGCCGTTGGGAACGAGGTAGTACCGCACGGCCGCCGAGGCGCGCATGCCCCATCGCTTTTCGTTACGCGTGTCGTTATCGACGTGCGTCGTGTCCATGCTGAAGTACGGTCCCGCCGACAACTCCAACGCCACGCGCTCGCCGATGGGCCAGCGAAAAGCGCCCAGCGCGGCGAAGCCGTCGCGGTGGTGATCGGTCGGGTGCCCCTCGTTCAAATACGCAACGAAGACCGAGAGGTGATCGGTCACGGCATCGCCGAAGCCGACTTCGTATGCGCGCCAATGCATGTCGCCGCCCCGGCTCGCGGCGCCGTCGCCGAATACCGCGTAGGCATCGACCGTTCGCTGCGCCGGCTTGAATGACACCGGCATGCTCGTGGCGCTATCCTCGGCGTGCGCGACGCCGGAGCCCGCCAATGCCGAGGAACAGGCGATCGCACTTGCGACGGCCACACGCGAATAAAGACGGCGACGCGCTTTCATTTGGACTCTCCCAAAAATCGAACCGTCCGATTTGACGGCTAGATCGTCCGACACCATCGCCTCGCGAGCGTTCATGATGCGCGCTTGCCGTCTCGTCGCGTAACGCTATGCGGCGGCCCGTCGTCGATTGGGGAGTGCCCCGTTCGGCCTCATCAAGCGGTGACAACCGCGCGGGCGCGCGCCTTCTTGTTCGACGCCGCGATCGAGCCTCCCGTGAGCGGCTTGCCATCGTTCACCGCTGCAATCCAATCGTCCGTGCCGACGACCGCTGCAAAACGCGCGTGCATCACGACGGAGAACGTGCGGTGGATTTCTTCCGCGCTTGCGTAGCCCGCCTCGTTCTCGTACGACGGCGCGCCCGTCGCATCGCTAAGCACCTCGACCTTCATCCCCGCATGGGACGCATGCAGCACGGTCGATATGTTGCAGTTCTGCGTCATGTAACCGACGACCGCGAGCGTATCGATCTCGTGTGCGGCGAGCCAATCGGCCAGGTCCGTGCCCGCGAACGAGCTCGGCAGGCCCTTTTCGATCAAGTGATCATAAGCGCGGCTAGCGACGACGGGATGCAAAGCCGCGCCCTCGGAACCTCTCGCAAATAGCGTCGCGTCGGGCGGCGACAGATGTTGCACGACGATCACCGGCACGTGTTGCGCATGCGCAGCGTCGATCGCGCGGCCGATGTTCGCCAGCGAAACTTGCAGCGGCGGGTATTCGATCGGCAGATCGCCGGTGACGTATTCGTTTTGAACGTCGATGACGATCAGTGCGCGGCGCGGGGACGTGGTCATGGCTCAACTCCTTTCGATACTTGACTGAAGGGCGCCGCCTCGCCGTTGGACGTAGCGGCGCGGCGACGGGATGAGCCTCATTGTTCCCCGATCGCGCCGGCTTTCACAGTGGCCCTAGCGCCAGATACCGATAGAATCGGGCCAATCCGCTTCACGACTTCTTTCGCCTTCTTTCGATTTAGTTCGCCTTGTGCCCGGAGGCCGCCTTGACGTTCGCCGCACGTTTGCCCGATCGCCCGCCCGTCGTCGCTGTGGTCGCGTTCGACGGCATCAGCCCATTTCATCTGTCCGTGCCCTGCCTCGTCTTCGGCGAAGACTACGGCGGCGGCGGCGTGCCGCGCTTCGACCTGCGCGTCTGCGCCGTCGAGCCCTGCGCGCTGCGGACGACGGCAGGCTTCACGATCGCCGCGCCGCACGGGCTCGATGCGATCGACGAGGCCGACATCGTCATCGTGCCGAGTTGGCGCGATGCCCATCAAACACCGCACGACGCGCTCGTCGGCGCACTGCGCGCCGCCCACGCACGCGGCGCGCTGATGGTCGGCCTGTGCCTGGGGGCCTTCGTCCTCGCCGCGGCCGGCGTGCTCGACGGCCGGCCCGCGACGACCCATTGGGCCTGGGCCGAGACCTTCGCCCGCCGGTACCCGTCGATTCGCGTCGATGCGGCCGTGCTCTATGTCGACGACGGCGACGTGCTGACTTCGGCCGGCACCGCCGCCAGTCTCGACTGCTGCCTGCATCTGCTGCGCCGCCGCTGCGGGGCGCGCGCGGCCAACTATGTCGCACGGCGCCTGGTCGTGCCGCCGCATCGCCAGGGCAATCAAGCGCAATTCGTCGAGCAACCCGTCGGCGTCGATGCGCGCGACGATCGCTTGTCAGCTTTGCTGGAATGGGCGCAGCAAAACTTGGGCGAATCGCACTCGCTCGATTCTCTTGCCGAGCGCGCCTTGATGAGCCGCCGCACGTTCACGCGGCGCTTCAAGTCGGCAACAGGGACGACCGTGGGGGCATGGCTGCTTGCTGCACGGCTCGCTCGCGCGCAGCAATTGCTCGAGACCACTGCCGAGAGCATCGACGGCATCGCCGAGGCGGCTGGCTTTGGTTCGGCCGTGTCATTGCGCCAGCATTTCGCCGAGGCGTTCAAGACCTCGCCATCGAACTACCGGCGTGAATTTCGAGGGACGTGACGCGCGGTGCCCGGATACGGGCTCGCCGGTTCAGGTGAGCCAGTGCGAGGCGTAGAGCAACACGGCGACGAGCACGACAGCCACCACCCAGGCCCAGGCCGGCATCACCTGAGGCGGCGACGCGCGATGCAGCCCGTGAGCGCCGCGCAGTGACGCCAGCGTACCCGCGGCTCTGCCGCCGAGCGCGGCCGCCGCATCGTTTTCCCAGGATTTGCGTCCATGGCCCGCGAGGCTGATCGGCCTGAGAAACACGTGCTGACGCCGCGCACCGCCCGCGGCACGGTTCGCACGTCTACCATGTTTGGCTTCGACCACTGCGCAGAATTCGGCGAAGAAATCGTCGGCGAGATCGTGAAGCGCGTTTTCGATCTGCCGCGGCGGCAGCTCCGCAAGCGGCCCCGTCAGCGTCGCCCAAACCGAATAGTCGATGCGCGTTTCATTCGCCTCTCCCGCCCGCTCGCCAGTCTGTTCGCCGCTCCGTTCGCCACCTGCTTCGACAGGCTCGCCATCCGAGAGCGTCACGTCGATCTGCCCGCGCAGCGACCCGACGCCCGCCGCGCAAGCCTTGAAGTTCAACGTGCGATGCAGCGAATCGGTATCGCGCGGGCGTTGCCCGCCGACCTGGCGCGAGTCGGAACCGGCAAGATGCGCGCGCACCTCGTAGCGCGCACGCAGCGGTCCCAGCGGCACCGTGAGCGTCAGCGCGTACTCGCCGCTCGGCAACCGGCTGAAGGCTTCGCAATTTTCGAGGCTCGCCCGCAACAGCGCGATGTCCTGCAAAGCCTCGCGGACCGCTGACGGGGCGAGCGGGATGCGCAGCGCGTCGGTCAATTCCATGGCGGTTCCTCGATGGCCCTCGCAGCGGCTAGGAAGTCTGATCGATGCGATCGACTCGCGCCGAATAGAACGCGAGACAATCCTTGATCGCTTCGGCGCCGGGCAATGGAGATTCGTAGCTCCAGGCGGCATCCACGACCGGGCCGTCCTCCTCGGTCAGCAAATGGAAGTACGACGCATCGCCCTTGTACGGACAGTGCGACTTGCTTTGCGACCGTTGCAGGCGCGTCATGTTGATGTCTTCGCGCGGAAAATAGAAGACGCCGGGCAAGCCCGTTTCCTTCAACGTCAACCCTCGCCGCGTGTCGGCGATGGTGATGCCGCCATGGATGACGCGCAAACGATGGCGGTTCGGCTCGATTTCCACTCGGTGTGAGGCATCGGCATTCGTCATGGCAGTTCCTCCCGCAAGGCGTATGCCGGGTGCCCGTGTGCGATGCACAAAAAAGCCACGAGCGGGCGCCCGTGGCTTCATTATCTGCGAAAGTCGGGCCGCGTGGCGACCAAACTGTGCGCTGCTGCGTATCCTACTGCGTATTCCAGTGAAAATCGGCGCGCGCGCCCGGCCCCTTGGAGACATGAACCTGGCGAGTTTGGTCCTCGTCCTTGTACCGCGCGTGGACGGTATAGGTGCCCGCGGGCAGCTTCACCAACATGTAAGGCCCCTTCGAATCGGCTTTGAGCACCTGCGCGTCGTGCGGGCCGACGATGCGCACGTGAACATCGGCAAGATAGTCGGCGCCCGGTCCCGTGAAACGCATCGCGAGCGGCCATTGATGCTCGGCGCGTTTGAGCGCCGCCGATTCGTCGCTGCCCACGCCGCCCGACACATAGGCGACATCACCCTCGTGCTGGATTTGCGGCATCCCGCCGCCGTTCTCGTTGCCGGCGCTCGTCATATCGGTGGTCGTACCGCCGACCGCGCCGGAACCCTGCGCAAATGCCCCGGCCGTCACGCCGAGCGAGAGCGCGGCAAAAGCCGCGGCGAGGACCGTTTTCTTGTTCGTTTGCGTTTTCATGGCATCGCTCCTTTCAGATCGTGCGCCCGCCGTCGAGAAACCGCCTGGGCGACTGCAGCGCTCAAAGGAACGGGCGAGCAAGGCCCGTTCCCGCGCGCCATCCGGCTATGGGACGGCGCGCGCCAGGTTCAGCCCAAATCGACGGGGACGAAGATCTGCGCGTTGTCGCGTTGGATCAGCAGCGCGACACTATTGCCGGCTTTTGCGATCACCTGCCGCAACTGTTCCACCGAGGTGACCGGGCGGCCATTGACCGCGAGAATGACGTCGCCGGGCTGAATGCCCGCGCTCGCTGCCGGACCGCTCGATTGCTGCACGAGCAACCCGTGCGAGAGCGAGGTGCCGCTGCGCTCCTGCGGCGTGAGCGCGCGCACGGCGACGCCCAGGCGGCCCTGTTCGGTGGCCTGCCCACCGCTGTCGGCGAGTTTCGTATCGGACAGCGAGCCGAGCGTCACGGTCAACTGCTTCTTGCTCTTATCGCGCCAGACATCGAGCGTAGCCTTGGTTCCCGGCTTCATGCTGGCGATCTGCGAAGGCAGATCGGTCGAATCGTTCACGGCCGAGCCGTTGACGGCCAGAATCACGTCGCCGGCCTGCAAACCCGCCTTGGCCGCGGGACCGCCCGGATCGACCGAGCTGACGAGCGCGCCCACGGGCTTTTGCAGGCCGAAGGAATCGGCCAGCGTCTGATTCACGCCCTGCACCGCCACGCCGAGCCTGCCGCGGCTGACGTGGCCGGTTTTGACGAGCTCGTCCTTGACACGTATCGCTTCATCGATCGGAATCGCGAACGAGAGCCCTTGGAAGCCGCCCGTCTGCGAGTAGATCATCGAATTGATCCCGATCACCTGTCCTTGCAGATTGAACAGCGGACCGCCCGAGTTGCCTGGGTTGACCGGCACGTCGGTTTGGATGAACGGCGTGTAGTTCTCATTGGGCAGCGAGCGCGCCTTCGCGCTGATGATGCCCGAGGTGACCGTATTGTCGAAACCGTACGGCGAGCCGATCGCAACCACCCATTGCCCGACCTTGCTCTGGTTCGGATCGCCGATCTTCACGGTGGGCAGATTCGTCGCGCTGATCTTGAGGACCGCCACGTCGGACTGCTTGTCGGCGCCCACCACCTTCGCACGGAACTCGCGCTTGTCCGTCAGCTTGACCGTGACGACGTTGGCGCCATCGACCACGTGCGCGTTCGTCAAGATGTAGCCGTCATTGCTGATGATGAAGCCCGAGCCGAGGCTCGCGCTTGGCGTGTCGTCTTGCCCGCCGCCATCTTCGCCGCCGTTGCCGCCCGCGCCCGGGAATTGGCCGTAGAACCGCTTGAAGAATTGGTAGAACGGATCGTTCGGATCGACCGGCAACTGCTGCATCGAGCGGCGCGCCGTATGCTTGACGACATGCTTCGCGCTGATGTTGACGACGGCCGGCCCGTAGGTTTCCACGAGCCCGGAAAAGTCGGGGATACCCGTTTTGGCGGCCGCCTCGGCCGGCATCAGCGCGGCGGCTTGCGCGGCCGTGATGATGTGCGGATCGGTGTGACGCGTGCCGGCCACATAGCCGGCCGAGAGCGCGGCGGCGACGGCGATCGCCACGGCGCCGCGAGAGAGCGTTCTTGCGTTCATAGGAAAAGGCCTCCTTGCTTGATGTGAAGCAGAGTAAAAGCGCTGGCTTAAAGGAGACTTAACCGTAAAACGGTCCGATTGCCGGTCCAAAAACGAGGCAGGACGTCTGCCCGACCGGCTCGCGCCGCGTTGCGCCTCAGGAAAACTTCACCGTGACGAGCAGGCCGCCGAGCGGCGCATCGCCGAGTTCGATCGCGGCGCCATGCTGCCTGGCGACGCGCTTGACGATCGCGAGTCCGAGCCCGCTGCCCGAGACGTCGGTGCGCGCCCGCGCCGACGCGTCGCGATAAAAGCGGTCGAATACGCGGTCGCGCTCATCGGCCGGAATGCCCGGCCCACTGTCGGCGATCTGCACGCAAGCGCCGCTGCCGTCGGCTTGTGCGGAAAGCGTCACGTCGATCCGGCCGCCGGCCGGCGTGTATTTGACGGCGTTATCGAGCAGATTGCCGAACATGACGCGCAGCGAATCGGCATCGCCCGACACGGTGGCCGATTGCGCCCGCTCGAAACCGAGATCGATGCCGCGGCGCTCGGCGATAGGCGCATGCGCGGCGACACAATCGGCGAGCAGCGTGCGCAAATCGATGGCTTCCTTGACGGCGTTCGCATCGGGCTCCGCCCGCGCCAATGCGAGCAGTTGCTCGGCCAAGCGCGTCGCGCGCGTGACGCCCGCCTGCAAGTCGGCCAGCGCCTCTTTGCGCGCATCGGCGTCTTGCGCACGCGCGACGAGCTGCGATTGAATCTGCACGGCGGCCAGCGGGGTGCGTAGTTCGTGCGCGGCGTCGGCGACGAACGCGCGTTGCGTGTCCAGCGCCGACGATAAGCGCGCGAGCAACCCGTTCAGCGCGCGCACGAGCGGACGCACTTCGAGCGGCAGCCGCGCATCGGGCAGCGGGTCGAGCGCATCCGGCCGGCGTGCGTCGAGCGCGCGCGTGACGCGCGCGAGCGGCGCGAGCCCGCGTCCGACGACGCCCCAAACGGCCGCGCCGAGAAACGGCAGCAAGACGATTAGCGGCCATAACGTGCGCAAGGCGACGTTGGCCGCGAGACGATTGCGCACGGACAACGGCTGCGCGAGTTGCACGACGTTATCGCCGACGATGGCGCCGTACACGCGCCAATCGCCTCGGTCCGTGCGCTCGGTCGAAAACCCGAGCTCGGCGCGCGGGGCCAGCGGCGCGCGCGGGTGCGAGTAGTACATCAGCGCGCCCGTGCGGCTCCAGATCTGAATGACGATCCCTTCGTCGGCGTCGTTGTGAGCGCCGAAAATCTGCGCGAACGGCTCGGACGGCAACGCAGCGGCGATTTCCTGCAGTTGGTAATCGAACAGCTCGTTGGCCTCGGCCAAGGCCTGCCGGTAAATCAACCAGCCGGCCAGGCCCACGCCGGCCAGCACGATTCCGAGCAGCCAAAACAGCAATTGACGGCGAATGGATTGCATCGAGACGTCGGTTCCTCGGTTTGCGTTGCAGTGCGTAGCGTCGCGCTGGTCGCCCTAATCCTTCGAGATCATGTAGCCAAGGCCGCGTACGTTGCGGATCAGATCGGCGCCGAGCTTCTTGCGCAGCGCGTGAATGTACACCTCGACAGTGTTGCTGCCGATCTCCTCGCCCCAGCCGTACATCTTTTCTTCGAGCTGAGTCTTGGAGAGCACCGCGCCTGGCCGTGCCAGCAGCGCCTCGAGCAACGCGAACTCTCGCGCCGAGAGCGAGACCGGCGCGCCGTCCAGTGTCACTTGGTGCGCGGCCGAATCGAGCGTCAGCGGGCCGTGCCGGATCACGGACTCGCACCGGCCGGCTTGGCGTCGAATGAGGGCGCGCATGCGCGCGCCAAGCTCGTCGAGGTCGAACGGTTTGACGAGATAGTCGTCGGCCCCGGCGTCGAGCCCCTTCACGCGATCGGCCACGGCGTCGCGCGCCGTCACGATCAACACCGGCAGCGCATTGCCGCGCGCGCGCAATGCGCGCAACACGTCGAGCCCATCGCGCTTGGGCAGGCCCAAGTCGAGCAGAACGAGATCGTAGGTCTCGGCGCCCGCAGCGGTCAGCGCAGCCTCGCCATCCTGCACCCAATCGACCGCGAAGCCTTCGCCGCGCAACGCCTTGCGCACGCCTTCGGCGATCATTCGGTCGTCTTCGACTAGCAATATTCTCATCGCCTCACACTCGGTCTCGGCACTTCGGAGTTGACCCATATACGTGCATTCTAGCGGGTCCGATCCGGAAACTTCCCGTGCGGTTCCCGCCGCGCGCGCCCTACAATAAGCGCTCGCCGCGTCGCATCCCGCGCGCCGCACCCTCGCCATCGGCTTTTTGCGCAATCCTCCATGACGATCGCTTCACTATTTCCGTCGACTCGCCGCCCCACCGTTCTTGCTTCGTTCCGCCTTTTCTCTCGCCGTCCCGCACTCGATCCGTCGGCTGCGACCCGTGCATGCGCCGCATCCGCCCCGCGCCCGCCGCGCGGCGAAGCTCGTTGGCGCGTGGCATGCGCACTCATCACGGCTATCACCCTCACCGCGGCCGGCCCGGCCGACGCCCGCAAACTGCGGCGTCATGCCCGCGCACCCGTCGTGGCGCAGTTGCCCGTGTCGGTCACGAGTGCGCTCAAGCGCGCGGACGTGCCGCTTTCGTCGGTGAGCGTCGTCGTCGAACGCATCGGCGATCGCACGCCGCTCGTCGCTCTGAACCCGCAAACGCCGATGCTGCCGGCATCGACCATGAAGCTCGTCACGACATACGCGGGCCTGTCGGTGCTCGGCCCCGACTACCGTTGGCGCACGAGCGCGTATGCCGACGGCGACCTCGACCGCAACGGGATGCTGCACGGCAACCTTTACATCCAGGGCACGGGCGATCCGAAGCTCGTGCCCGAGGAACTGATCGATCTAGTCAATAAAATCCGCCAAGCCGGCATCAACGGGATCGACGGCGCGCTCGTCCTCGACAAGCGCTTTTTCGATCCGTCCACGCGCGATTTGCCGCCCTTCGACGACGATGCGGAAGCGCCGTACAACGTCGGCCCCGATCCGCTGCTTTACGCGTTCAAATCGCTGTCTTTCACGCTCACGCCGTCGCCGGACGGCAGCGTCGCGATCGACGTCATTCCGGCGCTCGCGCAACTGCAGGTCGACAACACGCTGCACGCCAGCGCCGGGGCCTGCGTCGGCGTGGACACGGCGCTCACGCCGAGCGTCACGCGCCAGCAGGACGGCACCGTGGATGCATTGTTTTCGGGCGACTACCCGTTGCGCTGCGGACCGCGCACGATCAATCTCGCCATGCTCGATCACACCGCCTTCTTCGCCGGCGGCTTTCTCGCGTTATGGCGCTCGGTGGGCGGCTCGTTCGAAGGCACCACCCACGAGGGGCCGGTGCCCTCCGGCGCGCGGCTGATCGCGACGCATCGCGGCCCCGTGTTGGCGGACGTCGTGCGCGACATCAACAAGTTCAGCAACAACGTCATGGCGCGCAACCTGTTCTTGACGATCGGCGCCGTTGTGGACAAACCGCCCGCCACGCCCGCGAAGTCCACCGCCGTGATCGAACGCTTTCTGCACACGCAAGCGCTCGATATGCCCGAGCTCACGCTCGCGAACGGCTCCGGCCTTTCGCGCGAGGAACACATCAGCGCAAAATCGCTGGCCGACTTGCTGCAAAACGCGAACGCGAGCCCGGTCGCGCAGGTGTTCGTCGCGTCGCTGCCCGTCGCCGGCGTGGACGGCACCATGCGCAACCGGCTGCGCAGCGAACCGGTGCTCGGCAACGCCCATATCAAGACAGGCACGCTCAACGACGTACGTGCGATCGCAGGCTATGTCGCGGCTGCGGATGGCCAAAGCTACGTGGTGGTCAGCTTCATCAACGACAAGCGCGCCGGCGGGGCGCGCGCCGCCCACGACGCCCTGCTCGAGTGGGTCTATCGGGGATTGCGCTAGGGCCTATCCACGCTCATTCCGGGCTGCGCTCACCGCAGCAGCGCCGAGAGCAAACACCGCAACGGGGGACAGGCCCGCGTGCGGCGTTCGGCGCCGCCCACCGAATATTTCTTCTACGACCAAATGACGCCGGCCGCGGTGCGAGCGTGTACGCTGTCGGGCAACGACCGGCGTGCGAGCGGATGAAGGCGTGTGTCCCGCGCGTCGGCGCCAAGGCCGCCGCGCATGCCGCGAGGAATCCGAGCATCCATAACTACGAGACACGAAGGAGGAAGACGTCATGCAATTCGACGCCGAATTGCTTCTGCTCGCCATGGCGCCCGTCTTTCTCGCATGCATCGGCTGGGAGGCGTGGCACCTCGCGCGCACGCGCCGGGCCGATCGGCTCTACAGTTGGCCCGACACGCTGTGCAACGCCGCGCTCGCCCTGATGCATCAAGGCGCCGACAAGCTAGCGTGGCTCGCCGTCGTCCCCTTCTACGCGTATATCTACAGCCACTTTCGACTCTTTACTTGGCATGGCGGGTGGCTCTCGTTCGCGGTGCTATTCCTGGTCCAGGACCTGCTGTACTACGTCTTTCACCGGTGCAGCCACCGCATTCGCTGGTTCTGGGCCGCGCATGTCGTCCATCATTCTTCCGAGCGCCTCAATCTATCGACGGCCTTCCGGCAAAGCCTGATGTACCCGATCGCCGGCATGTGGGCGTTTTGGACGCCGCTGGCGCTGCTCGGCTTCCCGCCGCAGCAGATCATCGCCATCGTGCTCATCAATCTGGCATTTCAATTCTTCGTGCATACACAGGCGATCGGTCGCTTGGGCTGGCTCGAATACGTGCTGAACACACCTTCGATCCATCGCTGCCATCATGCTCGCAACCCGCGTTACATCGATCGCAATTTTGCGGGCGTGCTGGTGATCTGGGACAGGATGTTCGGCACCTATGTGCCCGAGGACGAGGACGATGCGCCGCAGTACGGCATCGTTGAACCGCTGCGCACCTACAACCCTTTGACAGCCACTTTTCATGAGTGGCGCTCGATGCTCGCCGACGCGATGCGCGCGCCCCGCTTTGCCGATAAACTGCGCGCCATCTTCGGACCGCCCGAATGGGCGGCGGCTTACCACGCGGCGCGAGCGCAATACACATCAGATCACGGCCATGCCGCATACACGAGGAGATGAAGTCGATGGAACACGGTAAGAACACACGAAGAAACACTTGGCTGCGCCTCGCGCAAAGCTCGATCGCGAGCGCGGCGTTCGCGCTGCTCGCAGCCTGCGGCGGCGGTGGCGGCAGCTCGACGCCGGCCAGTTCGACGCCGCCGAGCGGCGTGGCGCTGCAGGCCGTCTCGTTCGGCGATAGTCTCTCCGACGTCGGCACCTACGCCTGGTACGCGAAGGCCAACTTCGGCGGCGGCGAGTTCACGACGAACCCGGGTTCGGTTTGGGTCGAAGACGTCGCCGCCTACTACGGTAGTTCGCTCACGCCCGCCTACTCCGGCGGCTTCACGATGGCCACGCCCACCGCGCAATCGGGTCTAGGCTACGCACAAGGGGGCGCGCGCGTCGCGCTGCAACCCGGCGTCGGCAACCCGGTTCTGAGCACGGTGCCGATTACGACGCAGATCCAAAACTACCTGAGCGCGCACGGCAGCTTCAACGGCAACCAGCTCGTGATGATCCAAGGCGGCCCGAACGACATCTTCACGGCTGCAGCAATCATCGCCGCCAATCCGGCCAGCGCGGCGACGGAAGTGACCGCGGTGGAAAACGCGGCAATCGCGCTCGCCGGCGCCGTGGGCACGCTGCTGCAAAACGGCGCGACGAAGGTCGTGCTCGCGAATGTGCCCGACATCGGCAAGACGCCGGCAGGCTTGTCGTCGTCGGACGGCGGCGCGCTGCTCACGCAGTTGAGCCAAGCATTCAATCTGACGCTCACCACGGCCCTGACGCAGGGCGGCATCATGAACAAGGTGATCTACGTCGACGCCTATTCGTTCATCGACAACGTGTCGGCGAACGCAACGGCCAACGGCTTCGCCGTCGCCAACACGGGCACGGCCTGCAACCTCACGCAGATGGCCTCCTCGGCCACCGCGTACGGCCAGGCCAACCCGAGCGTCCTGAACGGCATGACGCCCGCGCAGTTCGGCGCTTCGCTCGCCTCATCGCTGTTCTGCTCGCCGCAGATGTACACGGTGGCCGGGGCCGATCAGAGCTATATGTTCGCCGACAGCGTGCACCCGACGACACGCCTGCACGCGTTGTTCGCGCAGCAAGTCGAACGCCAGATTGCTGCAGCCGGCATCGGCAAGTAATAGCGGGCGAGGCGGCGCGCGCGGCGCTACGCGTCGGACGCGAACGCCGCCGCCGCGCGGCCGAGCCGGTCGTTGACCGCGATCCATTCAGGCGTGTCGGGGAGCTTTTCGACGAAGATGCGAGCCACCTGCGCACGGTCGAGCGCGCGCAGCAAGCCGTAGAGTTCGCGCGCGTAGAGATGCGGATCTTCGGGCGCCGCGATGAAATGAACGTTGGGCGCGTCCGCCCATGCGCCGGCGCGCGAAACGCGAGCGACCAATGCGACGCGCACGCCTGCCGCGCTGGCTTCGCCCAGCATCGGTTCGAGCGCCGCGAACGGCAACAGCGCAAGCGGCGTGCGCGGTGCGTAATGCGCCTTGAGCGTGCCCGAGGCGCGGGGCGCCGTCGCATCGCTGCCGTCCGGCAGCCTCGGCGCGACGCCGAGCACGGCGGCAATCTCCAGCGGCGTCACCCGCCCCGGGCGCAGCAACGCAGGAAAGCCGCGCGAAAGATCGAGAATCGTCGATTCGATCCCCACGTCGCACGGCCCGCCGTCGATCACGTGAATCGCTTCGCCGAACTCGTCGCGCACGTGCTGCGCCGTGGTCGGGCTCACGTGGCCGAAACGATTGGCGGACGGAGCCGCCACGCCGCCATGCCCACCGCGCCGCGCGCTGAACGCCGCGAGCAGCCTTTGCGCCACCGGATGCGATGGGCAGCGCAAGCCAACGGAAGTTTGTCCCCCGCTCACGGCATCGGGAATGTGCGGCGCACGTTCGAGGATCAGCGTGAGCGGCCCCGGCCAAAATGCATCGATCAGCTTGCGCGCATCGGAAGGCAAATGCACCACCCAGTATTGCGGATCGCCGTGCGGCGCCAAATGAACGATCACCGGATGGTTCGCCGGCCGCCCCTTGGCCGCGTAGATACGCGCGACGGCAGCGGGGCTCTCGGCATCGCCCCCGAGGCCGTAGACGGTCTCGGTCGGAAATGCGACGAGCTCGCCCGCATCGAGCAGCGCAGCGGCTTCATCGATTTGCGCATCGGACACGGTCGGCACGCCGGGGGAAGGAGAGCGGTTGGGCATCGTTGCCACGCCTGAACGATGGGCCGCCCGCTCAGGCGAGCGAGATATGCAGCAGACGCGCGCAATCGCGCGCGGCCGTGCGCGCTTCGTCGAGCGTCGCGGCGGTGAAATTCACGTGCCCCATCTTACGCCCGGGCCGCGCCTCTTCTTTGCCGTAAAGATGCAAGCGTGCGGCCGGCATCGCCGCCACCTCGTGCCAAGGCGGCGTGACAGGCGTCGTGCCGGCGCCGCCCTTCGGGCTGGCGGGGAACCAGACATCGCCGAGGATATTGAGCATGACCGCAGGCGAATGCTGACGCGTGTCGCCCAGCGGCATGCCCGTCATCGCGCGCACTTGCTGTTCGAATTGGCTCGCCGCGCAGGCATCGACCGTGTAATGGCCGGAATTGTGCGGGCGCGGCGCCATTTCGTTCGCGACGAGCGAGCCGTCTTCGAGCACGAAAAACTCGACGCAGAGCACGCCGACATAGTCGAGCTTCTCGGCAATACTGGCCGCGGCCAACTGCGCCTGTTCGACGATCGCGGGCGACGCATCGGGCGCGGGCACCATCGTCACCGCAAGCACGCCGCCGCGATGAAGGTTTTGCGCGAGCGGATAGACGGCCGTTGCACTATTGGCCCCGCGCGCGATGAGCGCCGAGACTTCGAATTTGAGAGGAAGCCGCTTTTCCAACACGCACGGGACGCCGCCGAGCGCGCTGTAGGCCTCGCGCGCTTCGTCGACGCTTGCGACGCGCACTTGGCCCTTGCCGTCGTAGCCGAGCCGCGCCGTCTTCAAAATGCCCGGCAGCACGGCAGCGAGCGCCGCGTCGTCGATGGCGGCGAGCGCATCGGACGACTCGATCGCAACGTGCGGCGCAACCGGCACCCCTGCCTCGGCAATGAAGCGTTTTTCGGCGATCCGGTCTTGAGCGATCGCAACGCAGCGCCCGGCTGGGCTGACGAACGTCGTGCGGGCCAGAAAGTCCAGGCTCGCGGCCGGCACGTTCTCGAACTCGGTCGACACGGCCGCGCACAGGCGCGCCAGCTCGGTCAGCGCCGCTTCGTCTGTATAGGCGGCGCGCACATGCCGGTCGGCTACGCTGCCGGCGGGGCTCGCTTCGTCGGGATCGAGCACTGCCACACGGTAGCCCATCGCCTGGGCCGCGAAGCAGAACATGCGGCCGAGTTGGCCGCCGCCGACCATCCCGAGCCAAGCGCCGGGCATGATCGGTGAAACGGGGGTGTTCTCTTGAGTCATCGTAGAGTCATCGGTCACGCCCGCGGCTCATCGAGCAGCAAGCGGGACGGGAAACCATGGTCGCAAAAACGGGACCGGTGAAGCAGCCCGCCGCCACGGCGGGCCACTGCTTTTACAGCGCCGGCAGCACCATCGCGTGGGCCGCCTCATTTTGCTTGACGCGAAACGCCGCGAGCCGCTCGGCATACTCCGACGACGTACCCGCCAATATCGCCACGGCGAACAGCGCCGCGTTCGCCGCACCGGCCTCGCCGATCGCGAACGTCGCGACCGGAACGCCCTTGGGCATCTGCACGATCGAATGCAACGAATCGACGCCCTTCAGATACTTGCTGGCCACGGGCACGCCCAGCACCGGCAGCGTGGTCTTCGCGGCCAGCATCCCGGGCAGATGAGCCGCGCCCCCGGCGCCGGCGATGATCGCGCGCAAGCCGCGCTCGCGCGCCGTTTGCGCATACGCGAACATTTCGTCCGGCATGCGGTGCGCCGAAACGACCTTTGCCTCGTAGGGCACCCCGAAATCGTGCAAGATCGCGACGGCGTGCTTCATGACGTCCCAATCGGAACTCGATCCCATCAACACGCCGATCACCGGCGCGCTATGCGTGTGGGCCGTTTGGGCCGTTTGTGCTGCTTCGCTCATCGTGCGGTTTTCCTTTCGAAGCGAGCGCGCGCTCACGCGAGCTTGCGACCCGTTAGCCGCTCGAGTGCTTCTTGATACTTCTCGCTCGTCTTGGCAATCACATCCACGGGCAGCTTCGGCGCGGGCGGCGTTTTGCCCCAGTTCTGCGCTTCGAGCCAATCGCGGACGAACTGTTTGTCGAACGACGGCGGGTTCGTCCCGATTTGGTATTGATCGGCCGGCCAAAAACGCGACGAATCCGCCGTCAAAGCCTCATCCATCAGGAACAGTTCGCCGTGGTTGTCCAGACCGAATTCGAACTTCGTGTCGGCGATGATGATGCCGCGCGTGGCTGCGTATTCGGACGCTTCCTTGTACAGCTTGATCGAGATGTCGCGGATGGTCGCGGCGAGCTCGGTGCCGATGCGGCGCTCGCAGTCCTCGAACGTGATGTTCTCGTCGTGCTGTCCCATTTCGGCCTTGGCCGCCGGCGTGAAAATCGGCTCGGGCAGCTTCTGCGCGTTTTGCAGCCCGGGCGGCAGCGCGACGCCGCACACGGCGCCCGTCGCTTGGTAATCCTTCCAGCCGCTGCCGGCGAGGTAGCCGCGCACGACGGCTTCGACGAGGATCGGCTCCAGCCGCTTGACGACCACCGCGCGCCCCTTCACTTGCTCGACTTCATCGGCCGCGACGACCGACTCGGGCGCGATGCCCGTCATATGGTTCGGCACGATGTGCTGCAACCGCTCGAACCAGAAATTGGCCATCTGGTTCAGCACCTCGCCCTTGCGCGGAATCGGCTCACCCATGATGACGTCGAAAGCCGACAAACGATCGGTCGTGACGATCAGCAGCTTGTCGTTGCCGACCGCGTAGTTGTCGCGGACCTTGCCGCGCCCGAGCAGCGGCAGCGAGTGAAGCGAAGATTCGTAAAGGGTAGACATCGTCGTGAGCCGTCAGTCAAAAGTGATGAACGAATGAAACGAAAGACGCCGGCAAGCGTCATGCGCGCAAGCGGCCGAGAACGACCGCCCGCCAACCACACACTGCAAAACAACAAAAGGCAAACGCCGTTCCCATCGATCGGATCGGGAACGGCGATCGCTCACAACCGCCACGCCCGGCCTGACCACGCTTGCAAGCAGGCAACGAGCGTGAACAGGCCCTAGCGCGGCAACGGGGGCTAGCGCACCACTTGCGCCAGCTCGCCCGCCTTGTACTTCTCCGCCATCTTGTCGAGCGCGATCGGCTTGATCTTGCCTGCCTGCCCTTCGCAACCGAATGCGAGGTAGCGGTCGACGCACACCTTCTTGGCGGCTTCGCGCGCCGGCTTCAGGTAATCGCGCGGGTCGAACTTGCTCGGATTCTCGAACAGGTAACGGCGGATCGCGCCCGTGATCGCCAGGCGCAGATCGGTGTCGATGTTGATCTTGCGCACGCCGTGCTTGATCCCTTCTTGGATTTCCTCGACCGGCACGCCGTAGGTTTCCTTCATGTCGCCGCCGAACTCGCGGATCTCGGCCAGCAATTCCTGCGGCACCGACGACGAGCCGTGCATCACGAGATGCGTGTTCGGGATGCGCGCGTGGATTTGCTTGATGCGGTCGATCGCGAGGATGTCGCCCGTCGGCTTCTTCGTGAACTTATAGGCGCCGTGCGAGGTGCCGATCGCGATTGCCAGTGCGTCGCACTGCGTCTTTTGCACGAAATCGGCGGCCTGCTCGACGTCCGTCAAGAGCTGCTCGCGCGTCATCGTGCCTTCGGCGCCATGGCCGTCTTCCTTGTCGCCCTTCATCGTTTCGAGCGAGCCCAGCACACCTAGCTCGGCCTCCACCGTCACGCCAATCGAATGCGCCATCTCCACGACCTTGCGCGAGACATCGACGTTGTATTCGTACGACGCGACGCTCTTGCCGTCGGCCTGCAGGGAGCCGTCCATCATCACGCTCGTGAAGCCGCTGCGGATCGCAGCCATGCACACGGCCGGCGACTGGCCGTGATCCTGGTGCATCACGACCGGAATATGCGGATACGACTCGATTGCCGCTTCGATCAAGTGGCGCAAAAACGCCTCGCCCGCATATTTGCGGGCGCCTGCCGACGCTTGCATGATGACCGGGGCGCCCACCTGATCGGCCGCCGCCATGATCGCTTGCACTTGCTCGAGATTGTTCACGTTGAATGCCGGCAGGCCGTAGCCGTGCTCGGCGGCATGATCCAGTAGTTGACGCATTGATACGAGAGGCATGCTGTACTCCTTGGATTGAAATCTGGGTGCTCGGTCGGCACTTTTTTGTGCGAATGCGCGATTTTATCGCGAAGCCGGGGCCTCACCCGCACTTGGGATCGAGCGGCGCACCGGGCAACGTCCGGTGCGCCGCTTGCCGACAACTGAGCCGACAGGCGTCAATAAGGGTCGCCCACGCGCACGATCTTCAGCGTATTGGTGCCGCCGGCCTGGCCCATCGGCTCGCCGACGGTCAGCACGACCATGTCGCCGTGCGAGGCGAAGCCCTTGGACACGACCACTTCGACCGCCTGCTTCAGCGCTTGATCGCGATCGCTGTTGGGCTCGACCGCCAGCGGCGTGACGTTGCGATACAGCGCCATGCCGCGCTCGCTCGTCACGCGCGAGGTGAGCGCGAAGATCGGCACGTGCGACCAGTGACGCGACAGCCACAGGGCGGTTGCGCCCGATTCGGTCAGCGCAACGATCGCCTTCGCGCCGAGGTGATAGGCCGTGAACAACGCGCCCATGGCGATCGACTGATCGATGCGCGTGAATGTGCGGTCGAGAAAATCCTTGTCGAGTTCGACGTGCTCGGACTTTTCCGCTTCGACACAGATCGCCGCCATCGCCTCGATGGTTTGCACGGGGTACTTGCCCGCCGCCGTCTCGGCCGAAAGCATCACGGCGTCGGTGCCGTCGAGCACGGCGTTCGCGACGTCCGACACTTCGGCGCGCGTGGGCACCGGCGCGTGGATCATCGACTCCATCATCTGCGTGGCCGTGATCACGAGCTTGTTCGATTCGCGCGCCATGCGGATCATGCGCTTTTGCAGCGCGGGCACAGCGGCGTTGCCTACTTCCACGGCCAGGTCACCGCGCGCGACCATGATGCCGTCGGAGGCGTCCAAGATACCTTGCAGCGCCGGAATGGCCTCGGCGCGTTCGATCTTCGCGATCATCTTGGGCTTGTTGCCATACGGCACACCGGCGATGTTCGCGAGTTGACGCGCCATTTCCATGTCGGTCGCGTTCTTCGGGAACGACACGGCGATGTAATCGACGCCGATCGACATCGCCGTGCGAATGTCTTCCATGTCCTTGGCCGTCAGCGCAGGCGCCGTCAGGCCGCCGCCTTGGCGGTTGATGCCTTTGTTGTTCGACAGCTCGCCGCCCACTTTGACGATCGTGTGGATCTCTTCGCCGATGACGCGCGAAACCGTCAACACGATGAGCCCGTCGTTGAGCAGCAGCGCATCGCCCGGGCGCAGATCGCGCGGCAGGTCGCGATAATCGAGGCCGACGCGCTCGTCGTTGCCGAGCTCGCAGTTCGCGTCGAGGACGAACGGCTGCCCCGGCTCCAACATCGTCTTGCCCTTCTCGAACTTGCCGACGCGAATCTTCGGGCCTTGCAGATCGGCCATGATGGCGACTTCGCGCCCCGTCTGGCGCGCCGCCTCGCGCACGTATTCGGCGCGCTTGCGGTGATCGTCGGCCGTGCCGTGCGAAAAGTTCAGGCGTACGACGTCCAGGCCCGCTTGCATCATCTGGAAAAGTACCTCGGGCGAACTCGATGCCGGTCCGATCGTGGCGACAATCTTGGTGGCGCGATGCATGTATCTCCTCGTCTGAGTGGTGTCGCTGGTAAACGGGCTGCGAGACGATGCGTCGGGCGCCTGGGGCTGGGGCAAAGCGCTCGTGCTGGATTGCGCGCCGGGTCGTGCCGGCGTCGCTTTATGGACTTTATTGAGAATGGCCGGATCCGACCTGGCGAGGACTTCCGCGGCCGTGCCGGCCGGCGCCGCTGCAGCCGCGGGTTCGGCGGGCAACGGCGGCTCGCCGAGCACCACCGGGGCGGCTGCATCGGGCTGCGCCCGAGCCGGGGCTTCGGCGGCCGCGGGGCGGCGCGCCGGGCGCTTGGTGGACTTCGGAGCGCGCGCGCCCACGGTCAGGCTCGCGATTCGAGCACTTCGACGGCGGGCAGCTTCTTGCCTTCCAGGAATTCGAGGAACGCGCCTCCGCCCGTGGAAATGTAGCTGACCTGGTCGTGAATGCCGTATTTGGCGATCGCCGCGAGCGTATCGCCGCCACCGGCGATCGAGAACGCCGACGAATGCGCGATCGCCTCGGCGAGCGTCTTCGTGCCGTTGCCGAACTGATCGAATTCGAACACGCCGACCGGGCCGTTCCAGACGATCGTGCCGGCGCTGGCGAGCTGCGAGGCGAGCGCCTGCGCCGTTTGCGGACCGATGTCGAGAATCATGTCGTCGGCTTCGATCTCGGCCACGGGCTTGGTGACGGCGGCGGCGGTAGCCGAGAATTCCTTGGCGACCACGACGTCCGACGGGATCGGCACCGACGCGCCGCGCGCGCGGGCGCCTTCGATAATGGCTTTCGCTTCGTTCAAGAGATCGGGCTCGGCGAGCGACTTGCCGATGTTCAGACCGGCCGCGAGCATGAAGGTATTGGCGATGCCGCCCCCGACGATCAACTGATCGACCTTTTCGGCGAGCGATTTGAGGATCGTCAGCTTGGTCGAGACTTTAGAGCCCGCGACGATCGCGACGAGCGGGCGCTTCGGATTGCCGAGCGCCTTGCCGAGCGCCTCGAGCTCGGCCGCCAGCAGCGGGCCCGCGCAGGCGACCGGCGCGTACTTGGCGATGCCGTGCGTCGTTGCTTCGGCGCGGTGCGCGGTGCCGAACGCGTCGTTCACGTAGACATCGCACAGTTGCGCCATTTTCTGCGCGAGTTCGTCGCTGTTCTTCTTTTCGCCCTTGTTGACGCGACAGTTTTCGAGCAGCACGAGCTGGCCCGGCGCGACGTTCACACCGTTCTCGACCCAGTTGGCGACGAGCGGCACCTCGCGGCCGAGCAACTCGCCGAGCCGCGCCGCCACGGGCGCGAGCGAATCCTCATGCTTGAACTCGCCTTCGGTCGGACGCCCGAGGTGGGAGGTGACCATCACCGCCGCCCCGGCACCGAGCGCGGCCTGGATGGCCGGCACGGACGCGCGGATGCGCGTGTCTTCGGTGATGTTGCCGTGCTCGTCCTGCGGCACGTTGAGATCGGCGCGGATGAAGACGCGCTTGCCGGACAGCAAGCCCTTTGCGATCAGATCGGAGAGACGCAATACTTGGCTCATGGGAATGTACGCATGCAGGTTGATTGGCGGGCGGCGGCGCGCGCGGCGAACGGGTCGGCCCAGATCACGGCACGGCGGCAGACGTGCATTTTAGCCGATCGTCTCCCTGCCCTCGCCGATACGCGGACGAATGTCGCGTATTCGGGGAAGGTATGTCGTTTTTGTGTGAATCCGACGGGGCTGGCTAGGCCCAAAAACGCAGCACCGTATAGGCGAGCATGCCGACCACGATGGTGCCGAGCATCCCGCGTCGCCACAGGAACCATGCCAGCCCGGCCAGCGTGCCGTAGAGCGCGTGATTCGACAGCGCGACCGAAAGGCCCTGCGGCGTTTGCAGGACATCGGGCAGCACGACGGCGACGAGCGCCGCCGCCGGGGCGTAGCGCAACGCCCGTTGCACGCGCTCGGGCAGCACGGCGCGCTCGCCGCCGAGCAGAAAAAACGCGCGCGTCGCGGCCGTGACGAGCGTCATGCCGATGATCGCGAGCCAGATCTGCGTAGCCGACATCGCTCAGCGCTCCTTGCCGAAACCGGCGCTGCGCTTGCCGGGACGCGCGGCGCGGATGCGGCGAAAATCGGCGCGCTCAGCCAGCAGATCGGCGATGCTGCCCGACGCGATGGCCGCGCACACGGCGAGCGGCAGCGCCAGCCGGTAGGGTAAATCGATCGCCACGAGTGCGACCACGCCGGCCATGACCACGGCCGCCAACGTCGAACGGTTCATGACGGCGCTGACGATGAGCGGCACGAGCGCGAGCGTGCCCGCCAGTTCGAGCCCCCAATTGTCGGGGACGACGCTCGCGAGCAGGATGCCGGCGATCGACGACCCTTGCCAGAACACCCAGCTCAGCACCGACATCCCCCAGAAATACGGCTCCTTGCCCGGCACATAGCCGTTCGCGAACGATTTCTTCAGAAACAGCAGGTAGACGATGTCGCCGTTGAAATAGCCGAGCAACAGCCGCCGCCAAAAGGGCAGATACGAGAAGTGCGGCGCGAGCCCCGCACTGAAGATGATGAAACGCGTATTGACCATCGCGGCGGTGAGCAAGACGGTCCAGATCGGCAGCTTGGCCGCCAAAAGCGGCAAAATCGCGAGCTGCGAGGAACCCGCGTAGACGAGCACCGACATGCCGAGCGCCTGCGGCACGGTCAACACCGACTTGCTCATGGCCACGCCGGTCACGAGCCCCCACGAGAACATCGCCATCAGCGTCGGCGAATAGTCGCGCACGCCGCTCATGAAGGCGGCGCGATCGGCGGGGCTGAGGCGAGAGAGCATGGGCGGCGCGCGGCGGCGGCGCGTTTTGCGCACCCTGCCGCTCATGATTCGAATTGGAAGGTGTCAGATTATAGAGGCCGAGCGACCCAAACCTGCTACCGCGTGATTGGCACTGTGGCAAAAGACGCTAAAATGGCGAACTCGTCGGGCTAGCCCCACCGCAACGCTAGGAGATACCTATGTCAATGGCCGATCGTGACGGCAAGATCTGGATGGACGGCAAGCTGATCGACTGGCGCGACGCCAAGATCCACGTCCTCACGCATACGCTGCACTATGGCATGGGCGTATTCGAAGGCGTGCGCGCCTACAAGACGGTCGACGGCGCGAGCGCCATCTTCCGCCTGAAAGAGCACACCAAGCGCCTGTTGAATTCGGCGAAGATTTTCCAAATGAACGTGCCGTTCGATCACGAGACGCTCGCCGCCGCGCAGTGCGAAGTCGTGCGCGAGAACAAGCTCGAGACGGCCTATCTGCGCCCGATCATTTGGGTCGGCTCGGAAAAGCTCGGCGTGTCGGCGCGCGGCAACACGATCCACGTGGCGATCGCCGCCTGGCCGTGGGGCGCGTATCTCGGCGAAGAAGGCATGACCCGGGGCATTCGCGTGAAGACTTCCTCGTTCACGCGCCATCACGTGAACGTGTCGATGGTGCGCGCGAAGGCGTCCGGCTGGTACGTGAACTCGATCCTCGCGAACCAGGAAGCCACGACCGACGGCTACGACGAGGCCCTCTTGCTCGACGTCGACGGCTATGTGTCGGAAGGCTCGGGGGAGAACTTCTTCCTCGTCAACAACGGCAAGCTCTATACGCCCGATCTCGCCTCGTGCCTGGACGGCATCACGCGCGATACGGTGATGACGCTCGCGCGCGACGCCGGCATCGAAGTGATCGAAAAGCGCATCACGCGCGACGAAGTCTATACGGCCGACGAAGCGTTCTTCACCGGCACGGCGGCTGAAGTCACGCCCATCCGCGAACTCGACAACCGCACGATCGGCGCCGGCTCGCGCGGCCCCATCACGGAAAAGCTGCAGTCGGCATTCTTCGACGTCATCGCCGGAAAGAATCCGAAGTACACGCACTGGCTCACGAAGATTTGATTCGGAACGCCACACGCCATACCGCCTATAACGAGAATCGTCTCATGAGCGAAACGAAGGAAATGCCGTTGGTCGAGCTGTCAGCCAAAGATTTGCCCGCCTATTGCCCGAACCCGTCGATGCCGCGCTGGAGCACGCACCCGCGCGTGTTCATCGACATCACGCACGGCGAAGCGCGCTGCCCCTATTGCGGCACGCGCTACAAGCTGCGCGACGGCGAGCTCGTCAAGCACCACTGATCCGCCGCGTCCCCCGCTGCGCCGCCCGGCGCGTAACGCCGCGCAAAGCCGGCGCTACGCGTGACGGCGCTTAGCGGGCAGCGGCTTGCCGTCGCCGTCAGGCGGCGAGCCGCGAACCGCCGGGCGACGCCCGCCACCTCATCGCCGAATGCGGCGCCTGTCGCGCGCCGCGCTAGCCTTCTTTCGGACACACACTGATGCGTCGCGCGTTGGTTATCGCACCGAATTGGATCGGTGACGCATTAATGGCGCAGCCGCTGTTCTCGCTGCTCAAACAACTTCACCCTCGCCTCGTCATCGACGCGGTTGCGCCCACTTGGGTCGCCTCCGTGCTCGAACGCATGCCTGAAATCGGGACAGTACACGCCACCGATCTCGCGCACGGCAAGCTGCAATTGTTCAGACGCTGGCAGCTCGCGAGCGATTTGCGCGAGCACGGCTACGACGTCGCTTACGTGCTGCCCAATTCGCTGAAATCGGCCCTGATCCCTTGGCTCGCCGGGATTCGCCTGCGCATCGGCTACACGGGCGAAGGGCGCATCGGGCTGCTGAACGTGCGCCACCCCAATCGGAGCAAGGAACAACGCGGGCCGATGGCGCAACATTACGCCGCGCTCGCGTATGCGCCGGGGGCCAACGTGCCCGACCTCGGCGCGCGGTTGCCGATGCCGCGTCTCGAGGCCGATCCAAATGAGTCGGTGCGGGTCTCGGCGCGTTTTCACCTCGATACGCGAGTGCCGCTTCTCGTGTTCTGCCCCGGCGCGGAGTACGGCGGCGCCAAGCGCTGGCCGACCGAGCATTTCGCCGCGCTCGCGCGCATGGTGGGCCAGTCGTTCCCCTACACGCAGATCGTCGCGCTCGGCTCGAACAAGGATGCCCCGCTTGCGCAAGCGATCGCCGAGCAAGCGCCGAACGTGCGCAACTTGTGCGGGCAGACGGCGCTCGGGGAAGCCTGCGCGTTGATTGCACGCGCGGGCGCCGTGGTCAGTAACGACTCGGGCCTCATGCATGTCGCCGCGGCGCTGCGCCGGCCGCTCGTGGCCATTTACGGATCGAGCGATCCGCGCCACACGCCGCCGTTATCGGACTTTGCGAAGGTACAATGGCTGCATCTCGAGTGCAGCCCGTGCTTTGCACGCGAGTGTCCGCTCGGCCATTTGCGCTGCCTGCGCGAGTTGTCGCCGGAGCAAGTGTTCGCCGATTTGCGCGCCATGCTGCTTGGCGAGCGCTGACGCACGGAAGGCCGCGCGCCTTTATGCGTTCATTGTCTCGTGGACGCCGCTCGCCGAGCCTGACTGATCAACGAAAGCCCGGCGCGATTGCGCGCGCTACCCACGAGCCCAGAGCCATGCCACGTTTTGCCCGCTTATTCGAAGCTGCAGCCGACACGCTCAACGCGTTCTATCAGACCGTCGCCGACGGCAACGTGGACACGCTGATGGCTCTCTGGATCGATGAGGAGTTCGCGAGTTACGTCAACGCGGGCGGGGCGCACTGGCATGGCGTGGATCAGATCCGCGCCGGCCTCGTCGCCCTAGCTGACGCCCACGCGCTCCCGACGGCGATCGATCCGCTCGACGTGCGCGTGTACGACAGCCTCGGCACGGTCGTCTACACGGTCGCGGAAGCGCATCGGTTCCAAGAACCGCTCGCGCCGCCGCGGATGGTCTATGCAACGTACGTGATGGTTCATGAGCGCGGCGAATGGCGGATCGCGCATATTCACGCGAGCCCGATGCCGGAGGACACGGCCAGCGAGTTCGCCGCCAAGATTCGACACGGACAAGGGGCATTGCACTGAGGTCACTGGCAAGCGCTCGCATGCGGCGGGCCGGCTGCGGACCTGTTTTTGGGGAAGGTCATGAGCACGACACATGACAAACCGGCTTCGTCACCGGCCGACGAACGCGCGGCCGCAGGCGGGCTCGTCGAATTGCTCTATAGCCCGCCCCGATGGCTGCCCACCAGCCACGCTCAAACGATCATCCCCGCCCTGTTCGCGCGCCGTCCGAGCGTCGACTATCGACGCGAGCGGTGGGACACGCCCGATCACGACTTCATCGACTTGGATTGGATCGCGTACCCGCCGGGCTCGGCCGCCGCGCCCGCGCGCGACGCGCCGTTGTTCGTGCTGTTTCACGGGCTCGAAGGCAGCTCCGATTCGCACTATGCGCGCGTATTGATGGCGTCGGCTCGGGCGCTCGGCTGGCACGGCGTCGTGCCGCATTTTCGTAGCTGCAGCGGCCAGATCAATCTAGCCCCCCGGTTCTATCACCTCGCGGACAGCGCGGAGGTGGACTGGGTGCTGCGCCGGCTGCACGCGGCGCACCCCGGGCCTATCGTCGTAGCTGGCGTCTCGCTCGGCGGCAACGTCTTGCTGCGCTGGCTCGGCGAGCGCGGCGCCGATGCCTCGTTCGTCGCGGCGGCAGCGGCCATTTCCACGCCGCTCGATGTCCATGCGGGTGGCCGCGCGCTGTCGCAAGGATTCGCGCTCGTTTATACGCTGAGCTTCCTGAAGACGCTCAAGCGCAAGGGGCTGCAAAAGTTGGAGCAGTATCCGGGACTGTTCGACCGCGACGCCATGCTGGCGAGCCGGACGATGTACGAGTACGACAATGCGGTGACCGCCCCCTTGCACGGCTTTCGCGACGCGCAAGATTACTGGACGCGAGCGACGACGCGCCCGCTCCTGCCCGAGGTCGTCGTGCCCACGCTCCTGCTCAACGCGCGCAACGACCCGTTTCTACCGAGCGCCGCGCTGCCTACGCGCGCCGAAGTCTCGGCTGCGATCGAGCTTGATCAGCCCGAGGCAGGCGGGCACGTCGGCTTCATGACCGGGCCGTTTCCGGGCCGCATCGATTGGCTGCCACGTCGCATCTTCACCTTCCTCGAACCGCATACGCGCAATGGATGACATCGTCAAAGCCGCGCTCGCCAAATGGCCCAACGTGCCGCACTGCACGGGCTGGCTGCTGTTGGATCGGCGCGGCGATTGGCGCATGCGCGACGAAGGCGCACAGGCGCGCGAGGAATTGGGCACGCCTATCCGCCACGCGGCGCTGCGAAGCTTCATCGAGCGCAACTACGAATGCGACGGTGCCGGCCGTTGGTTCTTTCAGAACGGACCGCAACGCGTGTTCGTCGAGTTGGCGTATACCCCGTGGGTCGTGCGGCTTGCGTTGCCCGCGCCGGGCGAACCCACGTTGACCGACCAAACGGGCGCGCTGTTCGAGCCGGTGGCCGTCCTCATCGACGACGAAGGCAACGTCCTGTTCCCCGATGCATCGCCACGGGCACGCGTGGCGGTGCTGCACGATCACGATCTGGACTTGTTCACGCAACTGGCGACGCTCGACGCCGACGCTCTGTCGGGCACACTCGATTGGCGCTCCAATCGGCAGCTAGCCATCGAAACCGTGCGCCGCGCCGAGGTGCCCGCGCGCTTCGGCTTCGTGACCAGTCCGGCTAGCGCAGGCCAAGACGCCTGCTGAAGCGCGGCATTTCGCTCCTTAACCCTGCGGCCAAGCACTGCGGGCGTTTCTTCTCGCTCGTTCCCCTGGCGCCTTGCTGATAGGCCGGGGCGCCAGAGGGCGCGTCCCCCGCCTCTCCCCTGATCGATGGTCCCGAGGGTCTTCCCGTATTGCCCATGAACTCGCTTCATATAAACATATATATGACTAGTTGACCAAATATCTTTGCCTTATGTTTGAAGGACGCCCCATGCAAGCCGACGAACGCCTTCCCCGCTACCAGCGCCTGCGCGACGAACTCGCCGCCCAAATCGGCCAGCACCGTTGGCGTCCCGGCGAAGCCATTCCAACCGAGCAAGAACTTGCTCGCACCCACGGCGTCGCGGTCGGCACCGTGCGCAAGGCCGTCGATCAACTCGTCGCCGAAGGGATGCTCGAGCGCTTTCAGGGGCGCGGGACGTTCGTGCGCCGCGCGAGCTTCGACGGCTCGCTGTTCCGCTTCTTCCGCTTTCAAAACCGCCGGGGCGAGCGCCGCATTCCGACAAGCCGGATTTTGATGCGCGAGGTGGTGGCGGCGCCCTCGGCCCTCAGCACGGCGCTGCAGATCGATGCCGATGCGCGGGTAATCCACATGTCGCGGCTGCGTCTGATCGACGAGCACCCGATCCTCGCGGAAGAAATCTGGTTGCCTTACGAGCGTTTTGCCGCCTTCGCGACCCTTGCCGCCGACGAGATCGGCGATCTGCTTTATCCCGTCTACGAAGCCG
This sequence comes from Paraburkholderia sp., assembly GCA_004322045.1. Lineage (GTDB taxonomy): Bacteria > Pseudomonadota > Gammaproteobacteria > Burkholderiales > Burkholderiaceae > Trinickia. The sequence goes on along the minus strand of SCRN01000004.1, from coordinate 47,277 downwards.
AGTGCAACCAAGTCATCGCATCGGCGAGCGAGACGCTCACCGTCGAAACCGTCGACGCGATGTATGGACGATTGCTGCGGATCGAGCCGGGCACCCCCGTCGTGGTGATCGAGCGGCTCGCCTACGGCTACGACCGCCGACCGCTCGAATGGCGGCGCTCGCGCGGGCCGGCCAGCGAATTCATTTATCAAGTCGAGATTCGGTGAGGACGCAGCCCGATTGCAAGGCGTCGCACCCCACAACGCGCGGCAGCCCAGGATAACTAGCGCCCAAGCGCTATCAGGAGACACACGATGTTCAGCTGGTTCAAAGACATTTCCCCCACCGAGCGCCGCACGTTTTGGGCGTGCTTCGGCGGCTGGGCCCTCGATGCGCTCGACGTGCAGATGTTCAGCCTGGTCATTCCCGCGATCATCGCCGAATGGGCCATTGGTAAAACCGAAGCAGGCCTCGTGAGCGGCGCGACGCTCGTCGCTTCGGCGCTCGGCGGTTGGATCGCGGGCGCACTGGCCGATCGCATCGGCCGCGTCCGGACGCTGCAGCTCACAGTGGCCTTCTTCTCGGTCTTCACCTTCGCCTGCGCCTTCTCGCAGGACTTCACCCAGTTCCTCGTGCTCAAGACGCTGCAGGGGCTCGGTTTCGGCGGCGAATGGGCAGCCGGGGCCGTGCTGATGGCCGAGTCGATTCGCGCCGAGCATCGCGGCAAAGCGATGGGCACCGTGCAGAGCGCGTGGGCCGTGGGCTGGGCCGCCGCCGTCCTGCTCTATACCGCCATGTTTTCGCTGCTCCCCGGCGCGACGGCATGGCGCGCCATGTTCGCGCTCGGACTCCTGCCCGCCTTGCTCGTCATCTACGTGCGCCGTGGCGTGGTCGAACCGGTAGCGCCCGCCGAACGCCGCAACGCCGCACGAAGCAGCGCGCCCGGCATTCCGTTTTTCGATATCTTTTTGCCGCGCGTCTTGCGGATGACGCTGATCGGCGCACTGCTTGGCGTCGGGGCGCACGGCGGTTACTACGCCCTCATGACGTGGCTGCCCACCTACCTCAAAACCGAGCGTCACCTGTCCGTCCTCGGCACCGGCGGCTATCTTGCCGTGATCATCTTCGCGTTCTTTTGCGGCTGCATCGCAAGTTCGCAACTGCTCGATCGGATCGGCCGCCGCGGGACCATCTTGCTGTTTTCGATTGCGTGCGTCGCCACCGTGCTCGTCTATCTGTTCGTGCCGTTGACCAACGGGGCGATGCTCGTGGTCGGCTTCCCGCTCGGATTCTTTGCCGCCGGGATCCCCGCCAGCATGGGTGCGCTCTTCAACGAGTTGTACCCGCGCGGCATGCGCGGCACCGGTGTCGGCTTTTGCTACAACTTCGGGCGCGTCGTGTCCGCTGCCTTTCCCGTGATGGTGGGTCACCTCGCCAAAACAACGACGCTCGGTTTCGCTATCGGCGTCGATGCGGCGATCGCCTACTCCATTGTCGTCTTCGCCGTCCTGATGCTGCCCGAAACACGCGGCCGTGCGCTAGCGGATGCCTTGCCGGACGGCGACGCGCATGCAAGCTCATCCGGCGTCGCGCCCGCGCGCCGATGAACGTGCGAGGCATACTCTCGGGGCCGCCGCATGCCGGCGTCCCGTCCAACACGACACATGACTGGAGACGACCGAATGGCGAACGGTAAGCTGACGCGCCGAACTTTCAATCGAGGACTATTGGCCATGTTGACGACGACCGCGCTAGGCGCCTGCGCGGATACGCCCAAACGCGCGCGCGCCGGCAAGATCACGGCGATCGACACGCACGCGCACGTGTTTTCCCACGACCTGCCGCTCGCGCAACGGCGCCGCTACGCGCCGGCCTACGACGCGCCGCTCTCGCGTTATCTCGCGCAGCTCGATGCCCATGACGTGTCGCACGGCGTGCTGATCCAGCCGAGCTTCCTCGGCACCGACAACCGATATCTGACGCAATCGATCGCACAGGCGCCGCAGCGCTTGCGCGGCATCGCCGTCATCGATCCCGCGGCCGTGGCGGCAGCGCCCGGCCAGTTGGATGCGCTCGCACGCGCCGGCATCGTCGGGATTCGGCTCAATCTGTTCAGCCTGCCCGACCCCGACTATACGAGCGCCGTTTGGCAAACGACGCTCGAGAAGATCGCTTCGCTCGGTTGGCAGATCGAAGTGCATTGCGAGGCGCAGCGGTTGCCGAGCGTCGTCGGACCGTTGCTCGAGCGCCGCGGCGAGCCGATCGACATCGTCGTCGATCACTTCGGACGGCCGAAGCCGGCGCTTGGCATCGACGATCCGGGCTTTCGCTATCTGCTCACGCTCGGCGCGACGAGGCGCGTGTGGGTCAAGGTGTCGGGCGCGTACCGCAACGCGGTGGCGAAGTCCGGCCCCGATGCAAACGGCGCAGCAACCGCGCTCGCGGCCATGCCGCTGCTCGAAAGCGCGTTCGGATTCGATCGGCTGATATGGGGCAGCGATTGGCCGCATACGCAGTTCGAGCAGGTGGAAAGTTACGGCGCCGTTTATGCGCTGATGCTCAAGCTGTTGCCGACCGAGCACGCAAGGCGCGCCGTGCTGGTGGACACGCCCGCCAAGCTCTTCCGGTTTGCGTGAGGCAAGTCTGAGCCGAGGGTTGGCGGCATCTCGCCAGCCATCGGCGGCGCGTCCTGCGCTGCTTCGGCGACTGCTAAGATAAGCGCCGTTCGAAGGAGCATGAAATGCCTGAATTGACCCATTTCGACGCGGCCGGCCAAGCCCATATGGTCGACGTCGGCGGCAAAGACGAAACGAAACGCATCGCCGTGGCGCGCGGCACGATTCGGATGAAGCCGGAGACGTTCGCGCTCATTCGCGATGGGAACGCCAAGAAGGGCGACGTCATCGGCATCGCCCGCATCGCGGCGATCCAAGGGGCGAAGCGCACGGCCGATTTGATCCCGCTGTGCCACCCGCTCGCGCTCACGCGCGTTGCCGTCGATTTTGCGCTCGATGAGGCGTTGCCCGGCGTGCACTGCACAGTGCAGGTCGAAACGCTCGGCCGCACGGGCGTGGAAATGGAAGCGCTGACGGCAGTGCAGATTGGGTTGCTCACCGTTTATGACATGTGCAAAGCGGTGGATCGGGGGATGACGATCACCGACGTGAAGGTGATGGAGAAGCACGGCGGGAAGTCGGGGGATTGGGTGGCGCAGGGGTAAGGCATTATTTTGTAAGTCGTAATTCGACGCCTTACGAACTCTGCATCACAGTTGCGGCCTTGTCGCGCTTCGGGAATCTCGCTCGTTTGCGGTACGAATAATCGATCTTGCTCCAATCCTGCTCCACTAAGGAACAGGCATGGCCGCTATACATCGTAGAAGTGACAAATGGCAAGTACGCATCCGCCGCAAGGGATTCCCAGTCGAAGTAAAGACCTTCAGTATCCGGGCCGACGCAGAACAGTGGGCGCGATCAGTTGAAACGGAGATGGATCGTGGAGGCTTCGTCAGCCGCAGTGAAGCCGAAGCCAACACACTGCAAGACATCATCGAGCGTTACATCGATGAGGTCTGCCCCACGCAGCGCGGGGGAGCGGACGACATAGTGCGACTTCGGGCGACCTGTCGCACCAAACTCGCGAAACTGAGTATCGCTGCCCTAACCCCAAAGGCTATTGCTGCCTACCGGGATGAGCGTCTGAAGAAGCTCAAGCCAGCCACCGTGACTCGGGAACTGGCGTACCTGTCGGCAATCATCAATCACGCGCGCCGTGAGTGGGATATCAACGTCACCAATCCGGTCACGTTGGTTCGCAAGCCGCCAGCAACACAAGGCAGAGATAGTGTTCTCGCCACCGACGAAGAAACACGCCTTCTTGCGGCCATGGTGGCAACCGGACGGCGAAGCATATGGCTGCTTCCTGCGGCCATTCTCAGCTTGGAAACGGCAATGAGACGCGGTGAACTGCTTGAGCTACGATGGACAAACGTCGATCTTGAAGCCCAGACCGCATATTTGCCGATCACGAAGAATGGTGCTTCGCGAACCGTCCCACTGTCCCGAAGGGCAATCAGTATCTTGGCTGACCTGCCCCGTTCGATTGATGGTCTGGTTATTCCGGTCAAAGGCAACACATTGCATGCAGCCTTCAGAAAGGCCTGCAAACGTGCGAACATCGGGGACTTCCACTGGCATGACCTGCGGCACACTGCGATCACCCGATTATCGAAAAAACTACCGAACCTGATCGAACTGGCCGCAGTCTCGGGACACCGAAACTTGGGGATGTTGAAGAGGTACTACCATCCATCCGCCACGGAGTTGGCAAAAAAGCTAGGTTGACCGGTTTTGGGGGCGACATGTGTGAAGTGTCGCCCGACTACCTTGGCAGACGAACAGATTTCGCGAAACTGCGCTCCCCCATGTGGAAACCGCTTAAATTGAGCCGATAGCCATGGATAAAGCAACTCTCGTCTCTGAAGTCTCAAAATACTTCGAGTACCAGTGCGCGGCCACCGGAACAACTGTTTCGCCGGTCAATTGCATTGGCAACGGTCGGTGCGACAGTCGGCGGCGAAAGTGCAACATCGCCACCATTGGCGGCAACAGTGCTTCACTTTCAATGGTGGTGACCGCACCAATGCAACCGACCACGGTACAGCGGTCGGTGACCGCAATGATGGGCACCGACGATTATAGGCGTGTTACCGGCTATTGCGTCCCCCCCCCCACATTCATGATTAGCCGCGAACCATCTGTTCCATTACGGTGTAAGCAACAACACAAGGCTCAAATTTTGAAGCGCCACATTCAAGCCAAGCACCGCCAAGCCACATCCCGTAACCGAGTGCTTCATCGGCCCGGCTACGCGCTTTCCTACTTATGTCTTCTGCGGAACGACGTTGACGTCGCCCCATTTCGATTTGTTGCTCGGTAGTCAAGGTAGGTTTTACGCGGAGAAGAATCTGGCGCTGACTCAGAAACTCCTGACATATCGCTATGCGCAGATTTTCTTCCGCAAGTGATATGTTCTTCATGGCGTCTTCAATTTCTTTAGCCAGAGTCTTTGCCTTTTCAAGTTCCAAACTAACTGCGAACGCGCCCCGTACTGTCGAAAACAAGCCCATTTGGTCTCTCCTTTATTGATGCCGGCACCAGCATCTGAACCGGCACCTACTCCAAGCCAAGCACTTTGATTAGATTTATTTCGCGCTTATAGTCATCTCGTAGACCACTCGCGCGATAGCGATCCAGTTCATATTTGAGATGTTCCGCGAAAAAATCAACGGAAACGTCCAATTCTTTTAACTGAAGGAATTTTAGAACGATCGCATTCTTGATGCCAGCCGACAACCTTTCACCCCTTATCTCCGCGACTTCATGGAAAGCTGTCGCAACGATCTGATAAATCTCGATAATCTCATCATCTGACGTCTTTGAGCTAGGCGCACACTCAGCTTGCCTAGCAATTTCACGATAGCCTGCAATGATTATTTCTCGACTCGCGGCTTTTGCTTTATCATAAAGTGTTCCACCTTTATCCCCACGATTCAACGCTCTCATGTGATCTTTCACGATCTGCAAAGAGCTATCCTGAGAAAAGAAAATCGTTGCGAAGATTTGTGCGTTAACCCACGTCGGGAAGGCTTCAAAAAATTTTGCGAGTTGTTCTTGTAACTGATGACGAACATCTTCTGCCGATACTAATTCCGCAATAATTCCATCGCTTCGCATCGCCGCAATTGCTCTCTCGATATTCTGGGCCAACGCTGCGGCTACCTGTTCAGTCTTATCTCGACCAAACCAAGTCTTTTTCCCAGCATGTTTAGCGACATCATCCATCGCCATAACCAAGTGCTGCATCACTTTAAATGTGTTTGGCGCCTTATCGTAGAAGCCTTGCGCAACCGCTCCATTAATTCCAAACATGTCCAGCACCCCCCGCATATATTTCAAATTATTTACAGTTCGCCCTTCTTGCATGGAAAACTTAGCATAGCGGTGTGTGGCTCAAAAAATAGTGCGATTGCGAACGAATGACTGAACGTCTTCCTTCTCCCCCCTACCTACGCTCTGACGTAAGCACGTCGCCACGCTTCGGCGCATGTCCAAGAATGCGGCGCAGGATCGCGTCTGAGACGCCCTGTCGGGCTGCCACGCTGGCAAGTAGCTCTCGCAGATCGTGGAGGATGAACTCCGGCGCTCCCGATCTTCTCTTCATCATCAAAGAATGTGACCATCAGAACTTTGATGCGCCGCTTTGAATCTGGTTTTCCTTCTGTCGTGCATCGTAGGCTTCTTGTATGGCATTAAGTTTCTTATCAATGATCTTCACCAAAGGATTGATGCCATTGTTTATAGCTTGCATAAATATGACAATTTTTATCTCCCCCAAATCCCACGTTGGCGATGTGTAGCCCTGCCTTTCACCATTGACGTCAATGTAAGCCGTCTTTGTTGATGTTGGTTTTAAGTATTTCGCCGTAAACATTGCAACAACATCCGACAAATCTGCTTCCAGGAAATTGATATCTATTTCGTAAATCGGGTTTTTGTTGTCGTCGTATAGGGTTAAGATGCCAAGTAAATATGCCAATCCAATTTCGGGAAAATTACTCAAATTCAATGTGCCCCGAATATTTTCGTAGCATACTTGTCCTTTTTCCGGGGCAGCGGGGCACTCAGGCACCGACGCCGTTATAGGCACGCCCAGCCTGATGCCCATAAACGTGAAGCTTGCTTTTGAAGTATTATCAAAAACACCCTGAACAGGTTGCTGAGAAGCCGCTTTCTGAGAAATGGTTGGCGTATTTTTTGGAACAGATGGGGCAGCCGATTGCCCCGGGGCAGGGCGACCATTTGCAAACGGGCCGGTATATTGCCAAGATACACTCCCATCTGGTCGATATAGCGTTTTACTCCCCGGTCCGCTGGCAATATTATTGATTAAATATACTTCATCCCTCTCCGTTATTCGACCGTTCGAGTCGTAAGTTTCTAATGTTGAGTGACCATTTTGAATGCCATGGACAAATTTTCCAACGTCGTGATGCCTCGCGCCATTTATCGTGTGCTCTTGCGTCACTTGACCTTCAAAATAACCGTTGACCATCGTGCCTGTGGATGTGCCACTAAGAACACCATTCGGGTGATACCATGTTTCAGTTCCTGCTCCAGATGTAAGTTCGTTTGAACAACCACCGCTCCACGTTACGTACTCGCCTCGAACGGGGTTAGGGTCAAACGTCCAACAATCCTGCCCCCAAACCGTGAGCTTGATCCAATGCGCGTCATTCCCTGACAGATCGGGTTGTGGTGCACCTTGCGCAAACGCCCCACTTGACGAGGCCGAGAATACGACGACAGCCGCCCGAACCAATTTCCGCATCTGCATGATCGCCCTCGGTTGACTTGAGGCCAGCGAGCAGCATCGAACGCGATGCTCAGCGGGACAGTGCTGTAGTGCACGCATAGGCACAGCAGCCATGTCGCGGCATTGACATTCATGGTGCCCGCGACGGCAACCACACAATCGACCACGTACCCACCGTGGCGCACCATACTGATCAAGGCAATGGTGCTGTCTGATCCTGCGGCAATGGTGCTACGTGACGGTATCGGAATGGTAGACACCACCAATGGCGTGTCGCCGACCATCATGGCGGATACCACGGTTGTACCAGCAACCGCGAACACCAATCACGGTATATATCACTCTCATCCGCGTGCTGGCAACACCAACGTCAACGGGTGACACTGGATTCCGACCGTGGTGTGCGCAAACGCTATCAGTGACACTGTAACCAGTGTCACCGTCACCGGTCGTTGGGCCACCGTGCCGGTAGCAGTGTCACCGTTACGGGTACTCTGCGCTTCTTGCTTCCCCCTGCTTCTTGCGGTCGTCTGCCTGAGAAACATACTGATCGGCCACAAGCCACATGCCGTCATTCGACGGCGCTTCCGGGAAGTTCAGCGACTGTAGCGGCCATAGGTCCAGCGCCAGACGCGACGTGGCTGAGATGAATGGAGATGAGCCTTTCATTTGCCGCAACGCGAACTGACGGCTTCGGCCACCGTCTTCGTTCCATACCAACCAGAACCCGAACGGGAAGAACTTGAAGACGTGTCCATAGATGGTCGCACCGTTGCCACCGAAGAACCCCATCGCAGAATGTTTCATCACGACACGGCGTCGATGCGGATAGAACCAGTAGTAGACGCACAACTCGTCGGGAAGACATCGCGCCGGGTCCAGCACGTACTCCCGCAATGCGGCGTCCAGTGGCGCAACCGGATCAATTGATACCACATCAGGCACGCCGTTGGCGGCCAACAAGTGTCCAGCGACGGCACGTAGGAACCTGTTTGGCTGGTAATCGAACAGTTGCGTCCGGGGTAACGACAAGCGGCTACGGGAAGCCAGCGTGAAGTACGTCTCTATCTGATGAACTACGTCGCGGAGGGCGGGATCGTACTCCGTACCAAGTACCGTGTTGTTGCAATACGCACAGATCGTCCTGAAATGTGACCCGCCCTGAGACATAACTGGCTTGCGCGGTCTTTCAGGACTTGGACCGTAGACATCCGTGAATATCGAGTCGTTGATGTTGCCGCAGTTCTTTGGCGGCACATGGTCTGCCGTAAGCGGGCCGTGCGTTCGACAGATCGCACAGTAACCTACCTTCGGCCCACGGTTCGAAAACCGCTCTGCGAGATTCTTTGAATAATCAGCCATGAGATGATGGAAGACGCATGGGTCAATCCGGCAACGGTTCCGCTCTCAGCTTACGAGCGGTCGTGTCGATCCACACCCGACAGTGAAGGTCCTTGGATTCAGCGTCTTGTGGGCGAATCCGAATGTGAAGATTCGCCCCAGTGCCCGGAACCCAGCATATGTTGCCGCCCCAACATGCGGCTTCCGGTCCCGTAAGCCCGATGTCGTTGTCATCGGGGTTAGGTGGTTCGCGCGAGAACCAGTAGGCGATATAGACCGTCTTCCTCGACTTCGGCGGCAGGTCGAATTTCTCGACATAACGCGGGCCCGTCGATCCGTCGTGCAGTGGGGCGTTCATCACGTGGGCGGTGCAGTCCTTCCAGTGCACATCTGAACGGTTCCTGACGATAGTCGCCACGCTGTAGCCGCGAAACTGATCGTTGAAGGCGAAGTCCGGCGACCGAACGTCGTCCGTGATCGACAACGCAAGCGGCTGCATGTATCGCTGGGTCTTGAAGAAGCCGACCACCGCATAGACGCACAGACCAAGTAAGAAGCCGCCAAACGCGCCGATGATGTTAGTCGTTAACTGGTCGCTGGCCGTGCGAATTCCGAACTTGGCGAGAACGAAGCCGCCGACCGATCCACCGAACAGGGTAAGCCAGCCGAACGTCTGCGCAAACGCATCGTGGATCGTGTACAAAAGCCATCGGCGCATGAACTTCCGCATTCGCTTCCAGTTCATCCGGCTTTCCCCCCCGAGATCAACGAGTTATGCAGTCAGCACATTCGGTTCATCGTCCGATTCCCCACTACTGCGCCTTACAGCCAGCATTGACTTCAGTTCGTCAATGTCGATGGCCGGTCGCTGCGAATGCAGTATAGCGTGACAGTTCGGGCATACGGGTCGTAGGTCGGCGTGAGGGTCAACTTCGTATTCAGCGCCGATACTGGCGATCTCAGTCAGGTGGTGCACATGAATGAATCCACGGCCCATGTCCCCGTATGCTTTTTGAAAATCGAAGCCGCATACGTAGCACACGGTTCCCCAATGCCGTATGCATGCTGATCGTGCACGCAGGTTACGCTCATACTGATTGACAAGCACTTGCCGCGTTGCACCCTCGGCAAAAGTACCGTTCGTGGGCACATCTGGCACTTCATCGGGGTAAATCGGTTCAACAGCATCTGGCAACTGCGCAGGAAGCTCTTCATGAACTTCGTGCGTTTGGGAAGCCTCATCGATAGTCGAGAGAATGGATTTATCCGCCTGCGTTTGCAGGGATTCCGAAATTGCGGGTTCCTTCAGAGATTGCGCTTCGGTCGCCGTCCCACCCAGCGCTGACGAAGACCCAGTTCCCAAGAAATTGGCCGAAGGGTCAAAGTCATCCGATTGTGGCACGCCACGAATGACTATGATTTTTCCGGTATCAGGATCGCGATGATGAGGAAACCACGATTCGTCGTCGAGAACACGATACTTCGCCTTGTCGTGATCCATGTCAGCACTACCCGACACTATGGCGACCCTGATCGGCTTCTTCTTGAAATACGACTGACTGATCAGTCGATCAAGATTGTCGGCACGCTTTGCGCGCTGATGCTGCCCATCTCGCCTGCAAATATCGGCACGTTCTGCGGCGTCATTTACAACATAGATATGATCGCCGTCGCGTCGAAGGTTGTTGTGCCAGATGAACGCAACATTCGCTTTCCCGGCTTCTCCGAAACACCAGTTTGATCGTTTGCTCGGATCATCGGCACCTTTCCAATCGTCGGTCGGAATGCCTACGGCTCGGACAACCTGTGAAACTAGCTGCTTTTCGGTCGGACGTAAATCTTCGATGGTCTTCATAGGCTTCTAAGTTCGATATGCACCGATGCCAGTGCAGTTGTCACTCAGCGTTCGGATCGATGGAGAAGGTGAGCGTTTCCCCTTCAGCAGTTAGGAGAGACATCGACCGTCGCTGCTTGTGCGTCACCCTCGCAGGTAAAGTACCGACAGTCGCGAGATCGGTCTGGGTCCAGATGTATATGCGTGCTTCCGCATAACCCGGACACGACAGCGTGATAGCGAGCGGCTTCGTCGGTGAAACACCGGTGGTTCCGAACGTGGCTTGGCACGGGCCGCCATAAAGCAGTTGGCCGTTTCGGGATGTCCAACGGACCTGCGACGTGAAGTCTGAGATGGTTGAAGCAACAGCTATCGACGGCAGGACGGCGGCCAGCAGAAGAGTTCTTTTCATATTGGTATTTGCAGAGCTACCGCCCTGCTATCAATCACACGGGCGAATTCACAACAAAGCTGACGATTGATTCGATCTCGCGAACCGTTGTATCGAACCACTCGATTCCCGGTACGTTCTCGCGCCACTTGCCGCGCGAGCGAAGAACGCTGTGAATGGCGGACTCGACAGCCCCGACCCTCTTGACCGGCCAGCGTCCCAAGATGACCGGATTATCGAATGTCGCCGCGCCCTTGCACTGTTGTTGTACGCGGGCGTCTACGTCGCCTGTGGTCCTTCCGACCTTGATCGGGAACGGGGCGTTGTCCTTGACCAGCGCCGGAAAGCTGAACGCATAGACACTTCCATCGAAATCATCTGCGTCCGCATCCGCTTCATCTTCCAGCGCCGCCTCTTCGAGATCGTCGTCGCTGATGTCGTCCACCGTAGGCAGTCGGAACATGCCGTTCCCCAAAGGGATCAACTGGTCGGTGTTCTTCGCTATGAAGGGAATGTAATACTTGATGACGCGAAGCATCGGGTCTTCGCGGTCGGATTCTGCGCGTTTCAGCATGGTTGCCTGCTGCTCAGGCGTCAGATACTTGTCGATCACGCGTTTGGATACGTCCAGTAGCCGGAACGGCGCACCGCTGACGGCTTCTGGGCTTTCGAGGATCTCAGGCAACGCTTGGTAACGCGAAAAGTGATAGCAGAACGATCTTGTCGGCTTGAAAGGAATCTCCATGCTTTCCCCGTCATGAGTGTCGTCGTCTAGAAGCGACATGCTTTCGTGTCCCATCATATCCGGTCGCCCATCGAAACGGCACCCTGCTGGTGGACGACTTCGCCCGCCACAGAACGTCGTAAGGGCTGTCCGCTGTCCAAGGCTGCCCGAACGCGTTCGCGCCATCAACGCTGCCTGAATCTCCGCTAGCGGACCGGCGACATCGCGGACATCGAGACTCACGTAGCGCCGGTGCAGCGCGTCGCCACGCCTTAGCGCATGTCCAACGGGCGCACAATCTGATGGGAGGCGTCGTGCTGCGCCGCTGGCGTCTCAGGCTACGCATAACGTAAACTTGCGCTTGGTGTTGGAACAGCAAATCTTCCTGATTCCAGTCTGCTCCAACGCTGCTCCGCTCAACCAACAGGATTGGCCGAGATCGAACATCTAAGCGAACGTAAGCAATTGATTTTAAAGGCCGTGCAGGTGGGCCTCCTGACCGTCTACGACATGTGCAAAGCGGTGGATCGGGGGATGGTCATCACCGATGTGAAGGTGATGGAGAAGCATGGCGGGAAGTCGGGGGATTGGGTGGCGGAAAGCTAAGTCACTGTTCAAGAGGGTTTTCCCTTCAACGCTCATAGTCCCCTGGTCGGTCGTTGATCCCGTGCTGCACACGTCCACCGTTTCAGCGACGGCTTTCAGAGTCGATCCTGTCCCAAGGAGACGGGAATCACTGCAACGACTGTCGTTTGCGCTTTGCTCGCCGCATGCGCAGCGTCGCGGTCCCTCGGACCGCTTGGCCCCGTCCAGAGGCAGCAGGGAGCCATTTGTCGGATAAAATTCCCAGACAAAAATATCCGAGGACCAATATGCCCGTCACTTGCCCTAGCTTTAAAGCGGCATTCCAGAAGAACATGGCCGCCCTGAACCTGCCCGCACCCGACGGTCTGTTCTCGACGTACACGACTGCAATGACCAACCTGTCTGCAATGCTCGGCGCACTGTCCAAGCTTGGTGCGGACGCCACTGTTGCCGAAATGATTGGCGCGACAACTGGATTGGAGGTCCTGGCGGCGATAGCGGGGATTGGCGCTGCGGCCTACACCGGCGCTGTGATCGGAAGTCTCATGGTTGCGGCCAGTGATTCGATGGTCTGCACCAACGGCGCACAAGTATCATCATCGGTCACACGATGGGCCGGTCGCAACCGCGTACATATTCCGGTGACGATGTTGGCCTTCTTGCAGCGCAACCCAGACGTCATCATCGATTCCCCTTCGCGGAGAGGCTATGCGTCCCGCCATCGCGCCGCGACACCTCGAAAGCAGGTGGCGCTCGCATGAACTGGATTCTTGACCGTATCGCCCTGGTCCTGACCGCCATTGCATGCGCATTGGGTGCGTGGGCCTTCTACCATTACACCGGGGAGTGGTCGGGGCCGATCATCATGACCATCGTGATTGTCGGTCTGTTCGCGGAAAACCATCGGCTTCGCAGGCTACTGGCTGCGAATGGCATCGAGTCCCGGCCGCGCCGCCGACGGGGGCTGTGACGGCGCTCGTCCTATAAAAAATCGGCGCTCGAGCGCCGCCGTCGCCGCGCAGCACCCCTCATTCCTCGCTATCGCTGTCACTGTCGTCCTCGGTGGCGGCCGCCTTCGGTGCGGGCCCATAACGCTTCAAAAGCTCGGCCTTGAAGCCCGCGAGCTTAGGCTCGTCCTCGCACAAGTCGTACAGGGCCGATAGCTGCGCCGGCCAGTCGTGCAGCACACCGGCAAAGATCTTCAGCCGCTCCACCGTATCGAACGCCTGGTCTTGTTTGCCGTCCAGCGCCTGCAGCACCGCATAGCGCCGCAGCACGGTCTCGCCGGGCAAGAGCGCGAGCGCCTTCTCGTGCATCGCCAGTTTGGTCGACAGGTCGTTGCCGTCGATCGGCAGCAGCGTCGCCATGCCGTACTCGCCCCATGCGCCGAAAAGCTTGGACGGCGCAGCCCGGTATTCGTCGGCCGGATGCGCACCGTAATACAACACTTCCGCGCGCGCGTAGTCGCGGTAGATCGGGTGCAAGGCGGCGAGCCCGCCGACGACGAGCAGCAATTGCCATCCCATCGCGATGCGAGGCGGCACGAACGAAATCGGCTTCGTCTCCAAGATGCCGAACACGAACATGGCCGGCAGCAGGAAGAACATGTACTGCTGCGGATACTCGACCAGCGCGTGCATGAGCAGCGCGCCGATCAACGCCAAGCCGAACACGCGCTCGGCCGTATGCGGGGCACGCAACACGCGCCAGAGCCAAGCGAGCAGCCCCACTAAAACGATGGCGATGCCCGCAATGCCGGTCTTCGCAAGCAAATCGATCACGATATCGTGCGAGTTGTTCGCGATCTCGACATCGCCCAGACGCTTCACGAGCTCGAACTCATAGCGCGGGAACTCGCCCCAGCCCACACCCAGCAACGGATGCTGCGTGAACATCGTCCATCCGTATTTCCACATCGCCAGACGCAGGACGAATTGGCCTTTGTCCTGAAAGCGATGCGCGGCAGACACATCCAATCCAAGGTCGAAGCGCGTGTTCGCCCAACGCACGCCGATGTTCACGGCGCAAAACAAGACGATGAGCCCGACCGGAATCATCCATGCCCGCAAGCTTCGCCCTTGCGCCCCGTCACGACGCGGCAGCACGAGCGCCATCCAGAAACCGGCGACCACGATGACGGCTGTTTGCAACCAAGGCCCACGCGATACCGTCAGTGCCTGCCCGAGCACGCAGATCGACGAGACGAGCGCCCATACCACTACGTTCAGGCGGCGGGTCTGTACCAAATACATCGCGCCTGCGAGGGCGAAGGCGATCACCGTCGCGAGATGATTGGCCTGCGCCATGTTGCCGAACGGACGCCGGTCGGAAGTCACGTTGTAAGCGACGACGAAGGGTGAGAATCGCGCCTCCGCATGAAACAACTGCACGAGCTGGCAAAACACCGCGAATAGCCCGCCGACGATCAGCGCCCCGGCCGCCCAGCGAAGCGCACGCTCGGCAACGCCTGCGCGCGCGAACCCATAGCCGGCCTGCGTGGCCATGCCCCCCGCCAAGAGAAAGCCGGCACCGAGCCACGCCATCGAAGGCTGCGCGAGGGGCAGGACCGCCGTCTGCAGGACGAGCAAGCCGCCGAATGCGAGCGGCACGAGCGCGACGGTGGGCAACGCGTACGGCGTACGCGGCCCCTCCGACGCCGTCAGGACCAGGACGGAAGCACCGACGAGCAGGTACAGCGCCAGCGCCGTGTACTCGGCGTAGAACGTCGGGATGGGGTACGTATGGCGGGTGACCGCATAGGGCACCAGCAACGCAAAGGCCAAAGACGTGAACGATAGATAGCGTGCAAATGGAGAGGTCATGAGGATGGGGACCGTCGGCAACCGGCGCACTATACAAAAATTTTCTTTCAGTGTCCGCGCACATTTAGCGCTCGCGCGTATTTAAGCGCGACATTCCGGGGGCGCGAGCTTGGCGGGCAGCGTCGCGCCGGTGAGCGGCGCAGGCCCCTCGCCCGGCGCGGGCAGCGTCGAGGACGACTTGCCCGACGCAAAGCATTCCCACGTCAGCGTCCCGCCCTGCATCACCCCGGAGGCGAGCGCGACCCTGGAGGTGGGCGGATCCGAGGCATCGGGCAGCGACGGCACGAGCACGAGTACTTCACTGCCCGCCGGCGCCACGCGCGACGTGTAGCGGATCGTGATTTCCCCAGTGTCGTCGTCGACGTCGATCGACTCGACGTTGCGTGTGCCGGGCGGCGCAACATAACCACTGCCGAATACGTTACCGCCCGCGGCATTCTCCGCCACCGCAAGCCGCGCGCCCGAGGCCAGTGCAAGACCCTCCCCCACCCGGCTGCGACCCAAATAATCCTGGTAGGCTGGCACCGCATAAGCAGCGACGATCCCGACGATGGCGAGCACGATCATCAATTCGATCAGCGTAAAGCCGAGCTTATCGGCGCGCGGCTCGGTCGCAAACGGCCGCTCGTTCGTCGACCGATACGATGGCACGCGCCGGACCGCGCAAGACACTAAACGATGGGCAAAAGAAACAACGACGGCTGACATCGACGGGTACGCTCCTCTACGGCGGCCCGCCAACGAAGGAGCGGGCAACAGGTGCGAAGCGTATCCCCGCAACGCTCGGCCGTGCAGTCGGCCGGATGGCCAAGTGCGGACCGAGAACCGGCCAGCCGCGCGTTCAGGCGCTTGCGCGCGTCAGCGCGAGTGATGCGGCCGCGAGCCCCCGGCCGCCTCGCGGCGCAGCGCACGGCGCTTGAGCCAATAGCCGAGCAGCACGACGAAGATCGCGCCGGCGATGTGCGCCCCGTACTCGGCCGCGGGCGCATCGAGCAGCGGCCAGCGATCGCCGGCCGGATCGTTGATGATGAGCCCGCCCGCGATCCAGCCGAGCAGCGCTGCGCCGAGCGTGACGATGATGGGAAAGCGATCGAGCATGCGCAACACGAGCGTACTGCCCCAGACGATCAAGGGAATGCTCACGATGAGGCCGAATACGACCAGCGCGATGCGATGCGCGGGGTCGGCCGCCTCGGCCGCGCCCGCGATGGCGATCACGTTATCGAGGCTCATGACGGCATCGGCAATGATGATCGTCTTGATGGCGGAGAAGAGCTTGTCCGCCGGTTTGATGTTTTCATGCGCGTCGTGGCTTGGCGCCATCAAACGCACCCCGATCCACAGCAACAAGAGACCGCCGGCGAACTTCAGGAAAGGGACGTCGAGCAGCGCGACCGCGAACACGATTAGAACGACGCGCAGCACGATGGCGCCGGCCGTGCCCCACAGCACGCCCCGTATGCGCTGCGCAGCGGGCAGATTGCGGCACGCGAGCGCGATCACGACGGCGTTATCGCCGCCGAGCAATATATCGATGATGATGATCTGAAACACTGCGCCCCAATGGAGCGTCGAGAAGAATTCGAGCATAGCGTCGAGCATGAGGGCAATCGCCGTTCCAGGTCCAGGGGGAAGGGCGCGAGCTGCGCCGATAAAAAAGCGAGGGAGCAAATCTTCTCTCCCTCGCTTCTTCTAGCCTGTCGGCAGCCTTACGAAAGAATTTCGCAAGGATACCAAAAACGCTTACTGCTCGCGCCGGCGTTGCATTGCCGCCGGTGCGATCGCCGCACTTACAGGATCGACTTCAGCAGACGCCCCATCTCCGACGGATTCTTCGTCACTTTGATGCCGCAGGCTTCCATGATTTCGAGCTTTGCTTCGGCCGTATCGGCCCCGCCCGAGATCAGCGCGCCGGCATGGCCCATGCGCTTGCCCGGAGGCGCCGTCACACCGGCGATGAAGCCGACGACGGGCTTCTTCATGTTGTCCTTGATCCAGTAAGCGGCGTTGGCCTCGTCCGGGCCGCCGATCTCACCGATCATGATGACGGCGTCCGTATCGGGATCGTCGTTGAACATCTTCATGACGTCGATGTGCTTCAGACCGTTGATCGGATCGCCGCCGATACCGACTGCCGACGATTGGCCAAGGCCGAGCGCGGTCAATTGGCCGACAGCTTCGTACGTCAACGTGCCCGAGCGCGACACGACGCCGATCCGGCCCTTGCGGTGAATATGGCCCGGCATGATGCCGATCTTGAGCTCATCCGGCGTGATCGTGCCGGGGCAGTTCGGCCCGAGCAGCAGTGTCTTGCGGTTCTCGCGACGCATGCGATCGCGCACTTCGATCATGTCACGAACGGGAATGCCTTCGGTGATGCAGATCGCCAGATCGAGATCGGCTTCGACCGCTTCCCAGATGGCTGCCGCGGCGCCTGCCGGCGGCACGTAGATCACCGAGACGGTCGCGCCCGTTTCGGCCTTCGCTTCCTTGACGCTCGCGTAGATGGGAATGCCTTCGAAATCTTCGCCGGCCTTCTTCGGGTTCACGCCCGCAACGAATGCCTCGCGGCCGTTCGCGTACTCGCGGCATGCGCGCGTATGGAACTGGCCGGTCTTACCGGTGATGCCCTGCGTGATGACCTTCGTGTCTTTGTTGATCAGAATCGACATGTATGACCTCTGTTCGTTCGGCGCCGCGCCGCGCCCCTGCGTGCGATGGCACGCTGCGGGGGCGCACTCGCGCCGCCATGCGTATCCGTGATGCGAAGCGCCTTATTTGCCCGCGGCAGCCGCGACGACTTTCTGGGCCGCCTCTTCCATGCTGTCCGCCGAAATGATCGGCAGGCCGGATTCGGCGAGCATTTTCTTGCCCAGGTCTTCGTTGGTGCCCTTCATGCGCACGACGAGCGGAACGTTCAGGTTCACGGCCTTGGAGCCGGCGATCACACCCTCCGCGATCACATCGCAGCGCATGATGCCGCCGAAGATGTTCACGAGAATCGCCTTCAGGCCCGGGTTCTTCAACATGAGCTTGAACGCTTCGGTGACCTTCTCGGTCGTCGCGCCGCCGCCCACATCGAGGAAGTTCGCCGGCTCGCCGCCGAACAACTTGATCGTGTCCATCGTAGCCATGGCCAGGCCCGCGCCGTTCACGAGGCAGCCGATGTTGCCGTCGAGCGAGATGTACGCGAGATCGAACTTCGACGCTTCGACTTCGGCCGGATCCTCTTCGTCCAGATCGCGGTACGCGACGATTTCCGGATGACGGAACAGCGCGTTCGAATCGAAGTTGAACTTGGCGTCGAGCGCGATGACCTTGCCGTCGCCCGTCAGGATCAGCGGGTTGATTTCAGCGAGCGATGCGTCCGTTTCCCACGTGGCCTTGTACAGACCTTGCAGGATGGCGCGCGCTTGCGGGATCGAGGCGTCGGGCACGCCGATCTTCTTGGCGAGATCGTCGGCTTCCGAATCGAGCAACCCCTTCGACGGATCGACGGCCACCTTGTGGATCGCTTCCGGCGTCTTGGCGGCGACTTCTTCGATGTCCATCCCGCCTTCGCTCGACGCCATCACAACGACCTTTTGCGAAACGCGATCGATCACGAGACCGACGTAGAGTTCCTTCTTGATGTCCGCGCCTTCTTCGATCAGCAGGCGGTTCACCTTCTGGCCTTCCGGACCGGTTTGGTGCGTGACGAGTTGCATGCCGAGGATCTGGTTCGCGTACTCGCGAACTTGCTCGAGCGTCTTGGCCACTTTCACGCCGCCGCCCTTACCGCGACCGCCCGCATGAATTTGCGCCTTGACAACCCAGACCGGGCCGCCGAGCTCTTCAGCGGCCTTGACCGCGTCATCCACCGAAAACACCGGCTTGCCGCGCGGTACCGCGACGCCGAATTTCCGCAGGATTTCCTTACCCTGGTACTCGTGAATCTTCATGCGTGATTCCCTTCAGTCTGAGAGTTGGATTGAACTTCGTGATCTTGATCTGTATCGCCGAGCGCTGTCGAGCCGCTCGCTCCGGACACTTGGCGCTGTGCCAAGCTGCGCGGTACGTGACCGTACCAGCGCGGATAGAAGCGCCGCACCGCTTCGCCGTCGAACCGCAGCGCATGGCAACGGTCGAGCTGGAACGGCGGCTCGCGGTGCGAAGCCTCGCCCGCGGGCGCGTTGTCCTGCATGTCGGTCGCGCTGTCGCGCGTGCTCCAGACGTCGCCGGCGAACGCTTGAATCGCGGCCGTAGGCAAGACGGAGCAAAGTTCGGTGAGATGCGTGCAGCCTGCCGTTCCGGCGAGCAAGCGCCGTGCGTGGCGGCGGAAATCTTGGAGGAGGTTGAGACCGATGAGGGCGCGGTAGGCGGGATTGGCGGCTTCGCAGTGACCGGGATAAGGCACCCATTCCGACGAAGCTTCGGCGTCGACGATGGTGAGCTTGCTATCGATGGTGACGCGGAGCCAGAGTTCATGGATCGGTAGGCCTTTAGGCCGGACACCGGGCGCCAATGCGACGTCGCGCGGCTTGTGATCGGTCAGACACGCCTCGAGGTCCCACAGGCCGTCGTCACGCTCGTAGGCTTCCGCTCGGATTGCGCGACGATGACGCAACTGGCGGGAAACGGGCGGGGAAAGCGGCATGCGAGGGGAACGGCTGCAGAGGAAAACCGACCGATTTTACCATACTGAGTATTCGAGACACCGGCGTCCCATTTCGCCCGGCCCGTCCGGTGGCGATCGGTGACACCGGTGGGCTGCGCGATGTAGGTGAGGCTTTTGTGGCCAGGCTCGCGAGCTTGATGTCCTACTCGTCGCTCGCGTCGCTCCAATCGTCATCGCCCTTGAGCACCTGCGAGATGGTCGCATGCGAGAACCCGCGCATGGCGAGAAAGCGCGCCTGCTTGGCGCGATCGGCAGGCGACTGCGGCGGCTCGCCGAACTTCTTGCGCCATACCGCCAGCGCGCGAGCGCGCTCGGTGTCGCGCAGTTGCGAGCCGACCGATTCGACGAGGCCTTGATCGAGCCCGTGCCGGCGCAGTTCATTGACGATACGGCTTGCGCCCATGCGGGGGGAACGCCGATTCATCACGCTTTCGGCGAAGCGCGCATCGGAGAGCCAGCCTTCACGCTCAAGGGAATCGAGCAGCGGATCCAATGCGCTGCTTTGTGCATCGCTTTCTTCGATGAACGGCGTCAGCTTGCGAGTGAGTTCGGCGCGGCTGTATTCACGCCTGGATAGGTAAGCGATCGCTCTCATCTTGAGAGAGCGAGTGGGCCGGCGCGACCGGCTGGCCGGCTCGGGGGCGGAAGACGAGGAATCTGGCGCCGGGTAATTCGACGATGGATCGAGTGGATCGGCGCTTGGATCCGCCGCTGCGCAAGGCGCTTCGGCACGCGCGGATTCTGTTCGATGCCCGTGCCGGGCACCGGGGCGGCGCGCTTCGCGCTGCCCGCCCGGCGCCACCCGCCCTTTACGTATCACGCGCGGCTTACTCTTCTTCGTCGGCCACTTCGACCGCGCCGCTGCCTACCGGCATCGCATTCACGCCGAGCGACTCGCGGATGCGGTTTTCGATCTCGCGCGCAATCTCGGGATTCTCGCGCAGGAATTCGCGCGCGTTGTCCTTGCCCTGGCCAATGCGTTCGCCGCTGTAGCTGTACCAAGCACCAGCCTTGTCGACGATCTTCGCTTGCACGCCGAGATCGATGATCTCGCCTTGGCGGGAAATACCTTCGCCGTAGAGAATATCGAAGATGGCTTCGCGGAACGGCGGCGATACCTTGTTCTTGACGACCTTCACGCGCGTTTCGTTGCCGATCACTTCGTCGTTCTTCTTGATCGAGCCGATCCGACGGATGTCGAGACGCACCGACGCGTAGAACTTCAGCGCATTGCCGCCCGTCGTGGTTTCCGGATTGCCGAACATGACGCCGATCTTCATCCGGATTTGGTTGATGAAGATGACGAGGCAGTTCGTACGCTTGATCGTGCCGGTGAGCTTGCGCAGCGCCTGCGACATCAGACGGGCTTGCAAGCCCGGCAGCGAATCGCCCATCTCCCCTTCGATTTCGGCCTTCGGCACGAGCGCCGCGACCGAATCGATGACGATCATGTCGATCGACCCCGAGCGCACCAGGGCATCGGCAATCTCGAGCGCCTGCTCGCCCGTGTCGGGCTGAGAGACGAGTAGATCGCTGACGTTCACGCCCAGCTTCTGCGCATATTGAATGTCGAGCGCGTGCTCGGCGTCGATAAACGCCGCCGTGCCGCCGAGCTTTTGCATTTCGGCGATGACTTGCAGCGTCAGCGTGGTCTTGCCCGACGATTCCGGCCCGTAGATTTCGACCACGCGCCCGCGCGGTAGACCGCC
Source organism: Paraburkholderia sp. (assembly GCA_004322045.1). Classification (GTDB taxonomy): domain Bacteria; phylum Pseudomonadota; class Gammaproteobacteria; order Burkholderiales; family Burkholderiaceae; genus Trinickia. The sequence continues at coordinate 25,861 of SCRN01000004.1, read as the reverse complement.
GACGCCCAGTGCGATGTCCAGACCGAGCGAGCCCGTCGACACCACTTGGATGTCCTCGACCACTTCGCCGGCCCCGAGCCGCATGACCGACCCTTTGCCGAACTGCTTTTCGATCTGTGCGAGCGCCGCGGCAAGCGCCTTGCTCTTTTCAGCCGTCAGTCCAGCCGGGCCTTTCTTGCTTTCTTCCATGAATCGTCCTTTGCTATGATGAGCGGGCGTCTGAGGCGGGCGGGCCGGCGAAGAGAGCCTGACGCCACAGGCTTGTGGCGCGCTCGCGAGTACTCGCGACAGGTCTTTCCGGCTAGCGCACGAAACGCAGACACTGTATAAAAAAACAGGGTTCTTTGCAAGCCCGATACGGCGATTTGCGTTGCGGCAACGGAGCAACCAGGCGGCGCCTTGCAAACCGCCCACGTCAGATCTATATAAGACCATCGGAGACAGCGGCCCTACGCCGGCGCGCAAGCACCAGCCGGCCGCACGGCGCACCATGCGAATACTCATTGCCGAAGACGACAGCATACTCGCGGACGGTCTCGTCCGATCACTCCGCCAATCGGGCTATGCCGTCGACCACGTCAAAGGCGGCAGCGAAGCCGATGCCGCCCTGTCGATGCAATCGTTCGACCTATTGATCCTGGACCTGGGCCTGCCGCGCATGTCCGGGCTCGAGGTCTTGCGCCGCTTGCGCGCGCGCAACTCGAGCTTGCCCGTGCTGATTTTGACGGCCGCCGACGGCGTCGACGAGCGCGTGAAAGGGCTCGACCTGGGCGCCGACGATTACATGGCCAAGCCCTTTCATCTGAACGAACTCGAAGCACGCGTGCGCGCCCTCACGCGGCGCGGCAGCGGCGGCGGCCCGGCTGTCGTGCGGCATGGCTCGCTCACGTACGATCAAGTCGGACGGATTGCTTCCGTCAACGACCAGGTGCTCGAACTATCGGCTCGCGAGTTGGGTGTGCTCGAAGTGCTGCTGCAGCGGATCGGCCGGCTCGTCTCGAAAGAGCAGCTCGTCGACCATCTGTGCGAGTGGGGCGAAGAGGTCAGCAACAACGCGATCGAGGTTTACGTCCACCGCCTGCGCAAGAAGATCGAGCCGAGCGGCGTGCGCATCATCACCGTGCGCGGCCTCGGCTACTGCTTGGAGAAGCCCGCCTCGACCTGCACCGGCAGCTCGGCCGCGAGCGCGGAGGACGTCGCGCGTGTACCCGCCTCCGCCTCCGTCTCTGCCTCGACATCGGCCGAGCCCGCCGCGAACGCCCGACCGAAATAGGCATCCCGTGGCTTCACCCGTTTCCGCAAACGACGGCGCCGAGCGCGCGCCCGGCCCGGCTTCGGCCACGCCGCCCCCGGCCGGCGCCGCGGCCGAGGCCGGGCGCCCGAACCCGTTCGCGCCGCCCGACGAAACGGACACGGCAACGACGCGCCGGCCCCGCTCGCTGTTCGGCGAGATTCTCGATTGGATGCTCGCGCCGCTATTGCTGCTTTGGCCGATGAGCATCGCCGTCACGTATCTTGTCGCCAAGACGATTGCGAACGGGCCGTTCGATCGCGGCCTCGAAACCGACGCCTACGTGCTGGCGCGGCAGATTCACCCGGTGAACGGCGTGGCGACGCTGACGCTGCCCGATGCCGCGCGCGATTTTCTGAGCGGCGACAACGTCGACAAAGTTTTCTACCAAGTGCTCGGCACGCGCGGCGAACTCGTGGCCGGGGTGAGCGACATGCCGCTGCCGCCCGAGGACGATCGACCGCAGCCCGGCCTGGTCGAATTTCGCGACGCTTCGCTGCGCGGCAACGATATTCGCATCGCCTATACGACGGTGGAATTGCCCGGCGACGGCGGGCAAGCGGCGCTCGTGCAAGTGGCGGAGACATTCGACAAACGCAGCGTCCTCGCCAACGACATCATCAAGGGCGTGATCCTGCCGCAGTTCGTGATCTTGCCGTTGGCGATCGTGCTCGTCTGGTTCGGGCTCTCGCGCGGGCTTGCCCCGCTCACCGCGCTGCAGGAGAACCTGCGCACCCGCCATCCCGACGATCTCTCGCCGCTCGAAGCGTCGAGCGCGCCGCCGGAAATCGAGCCGCTCGTCACGTCGTTCAATGAACTGCTGACGCGGCTCGCGCAAAACATCGATTTGCAAAAACGCTTTATCGCCGACGCGGCGCATCAGATGAAGACGCCGCTGGCGGGCCTGCACATGCAGGCCGAGCTGGCGCTGCGCGAGGATGCATCGCCGGAGGTGCGCCGCTCGCTCGAACAAATCGCGACGGGCGCCGATCAAGCCGCGCGCCTCGTGACGCAACTGCTTGCGCTGGCGCGGGCCGAGAACCGGATGTCGGGACAAGTCTTCACGCACGTGGAGGTTGCGCACCTGGCGCGCCTCGCGGTGCGCGACTGGGTGCGCGCGGCGCTCGCCAAGCAAATGGATCTGGGCTACGAAGGACCCGAGGAGCCCGTTTTCGTCGATGGGAACCCGGTCATGCTGCGGGAAATGCTGTCGAACATCATCGATAACGCCATCCGCTACACGCCGGCCGGGGGGCGGATCACGGTTCGCGTGTCGCCGCAGCGCGACGCGGGCCAGGTCCATATCGAAGTGGAAGACACGGGTCCGGGGATCGCGCCGGCCGAGCGTCCGAAGGTGGTCGAGCGGTTCTATCGGATTCTGGGACGCGAAGGCGACGGCAGCGGCTTGGGTCTCGCCATTGTCCGCGAGATTGCAACGATGCACGGCGGCACGCTGACGCTCGACGATCATGTCTATCAGCCATCTCTACGTCTGACGGGCACGCTCGTGCGCGTCAGCCTGCCGATTTCGTCGAGCACCCCGGAGTTACCCTAGGCGGCACGGCCGGCAAGATCGAAATTTATCGGGAAAATACCGCGCCAACCCAATGATGGGAGATTTTAGCGGCAATTTAGCCGACGAACGCGCCAATTAGAAGAACCCGATCGGCTAACAACCAGACGACAATGAGTGCTTCGGCGTCAGTAGGCCGTAAGTTTGTCTTCCAATAATCGACGACGGGTGTGAGCCGAGTACGGTCACCTGCACACTTATTATCAAAATCGATTGGAGACGACACATGGCAACCGTTGGCGGGCAAATTTCGCACGCGCCGATGACGAGCGACGAGAAGCGGGTGATCTTCGCCTCTTCGCTCGGCACCGTTTTCGAGTGGTACGACTTCTATCTAGCGGGTTCGCTCGCGTCTTACATCAGCAAGAGCTTTTTCTCCGGCATCAACCCGACGGCCGCTTTCATCTTCACGCTGCTCGGCTTTGCTGCCGGCTTCGCGGTGCGCCCGTTCGGCGCGCTCGTGTTTGGGCGTCTGGGCGACATGGTGGGGCGCAAGCACACGTTCCTGATTACGATCGTGATCATGGGCTTGTCGACGTTCGTGGTCGGTTTCCTGCCCGGCTATGCGGCGATCGGGTTTGCTTCTCCGGTCATCTTCATTGCCATGCGGTTGCTGCAGGGCCTGGCGCTCGGCGGCGAGTACGGCGGCGCGGCGACCTACGTTGCGGAACATGCGCCGGCCAATCGACGCGGCTACTACACCTCGTGGATTCAAACGACGGCGACGCTGGGTCTGTTCCTCTCGCTGCTCGTGATCCTGGGCGTGCGTACGACGATGGGCGAGCAATCGTTCGGCGCGTGGGGCTGGCGCATTCCGTTCATCGCGTCGCTGATCCTCTTGGCCGTGTCGGTCTGGATTCGCTTGCAACTGTCCGAATCGCCCGCGTTCGAGCGGATCAAGGCCGAGGGCAAGACGTCGAAGGCGCCGCTGACCGAGGCGTTCGGTCAATGGAGCAACCTGAAGGTCGTGATTCTCGCGTTGATCGGCCTGACCGCCGGTCAAGCCGTGGTGTGGTACACGGGCCAGTTCTACGCGCTGTTCTTCCTCACCCAAACGCTGAAGGTGGATGGCACGAGCGCGAACATCCTGATCGCGCTGGGGCTGTTGATCGGCACGCCGTTTTTCGTGTTCTTCGGCTCGCTGTCGGACCGGATCGGCCGCAAGCCTGTGATCATGGCGGGCTGCCTGATTGCCGCGTTGACCTACTTCCCGCTGTTCAAGGCGCTCACGCACTATGCGAATCCGGCGCTCGAAGCGGCTGAGCAGAAAGCGCCGATCGTCGTCATCGCCAACCCTGACGAATGTTCGTTCCAGTTCAACCCGGTGGGCACGGCGAAATTCACGAGTTCGTGCGACATCGCCAAGAGCGCCCTGGCCAAGTCGGGCTTGAACTACGCGAACGTTGCGGCGCCGGCCGGCACGCAAGCGCAGATCAAGGTGGGCGACACCGTGATCGACACTTACGACGGCAAGGCGGCGGACGCGAAGGACAAGGCGACTACGTTCGACAAGACGCTGAGCGGTACGCTCAAGAGCGCGGGTTATCCGGCGAAGGCCGATCCATCGCAGTTGAATTGGCCGATGACGGTGGCGATTCTGGCGCTGCTCGTGATCTATGTGACGATGGTGTACGGGCCGATCGCGGCGATGCTGGTCGAGATGTTCCCGACACGGATCCGTTATACGTCGATGTCGCTGCCGTATCACATCGGCAATGGCTGGTTCGGCGGCTTCCTGCCGGCGACGGCGTTCGCGATCGTCGCGGCGCAGGGCAACATTTACTCGGGGTTGTGGTATCCGGTCGTGGTCGCGCTCGGCACGTTCGTGATCGGCATGTTGTTCGTGAAGGAGACCAAGGACTCGAATATCTATTCGAGGGACTAAGCAAGGTGTGACGGGCCGTGGCGCGGGAGGCCGCTGGGGGGCGGCTTCCTGCGCAGCAGGGGTTGACAGGGTGGCCCGTTGTGCCCATAATCCGTTTTCTTTGGCGAATTAGCTCAGTCGGTTAGAGCGACGGAATCATAATCCGCAGGTCCGGGGTTCGAATCCCTGATTCGCCACCATTATTTGTTGTTTAGAATCAAGAGATTACGCCGCCTCAACAGGTGGCGTTTTTTCTTTCTGCTCCCCGAAGCTTGACCAAAACTTGACCGTGGCCGCGTGCTGCGCCAGATGGCTCGGGGCCAGATGAGCATACTTCTGCACCATCTCAAGCGTTTCCCACCCACCAAGTTCCTTGAGCACCATGAGCGGCGTACCACGCTGGACATGCCAGCTCGCCCAGGTGTGCCGCAGATCATGCCAATGGAAATCCTCAACTTCGGCAACTTTGCAGGCACGCTCGAAATCCCGCTTGTCGATCTGCTGAACACGAGCGGTTAGCCCTTCCCCACGAGTGAACACAAGGCGAACCGCCGTTTCCAGGCGCCGGGTCAACACTCCCATCGCATCTTCATTCAGTGGCACGGTCCGCGCGCGCTTGGACTTCGCCCCTTCGTGTGTGATCCATGCATTGCAATTGGCCAAGTCTAGCTGAGCGGGAGTCAGACCAAACAACTCCCCTTCCCGCATGCCCGTAGCGACCGCCACAATCGCCGCATCACGCATCCATGGCAACCGAAGCGCCCGGATGAGTGTAGCGATGACTTCGGGCGGCTCCCAGCGCACGCGTACATCTGGCTCATGGTATCTGGGCAGCTTCGGCACGCGCTCAACCCATTTCCAGTCCTCGCACAGATTGAGCATCCGTTTGATTGTGGCAATGTAGCGATTACGCGTCGCTCCGGTCAGAGGCTTTCCTGGTTTTCCGTCAACGATCTGATGCGTCGGCAACGCATCGATGATGTCGTCTGCTGTTAAAGAGCGAACCGGTCGGCCTGCAAACTTCGCACGCCAGTATTCGACGTGACGCAGCTTCGTGCTGTAGTCACGCTGGCCCTCACATTCATGCAGGAATCGCACGGCGGCTTCCTCGAACGTCCTGTCGGGCGTCTCGCCGAGCTTGTCTTGCCGCCACAGATCGGCTTTCAGCCGGTCGTGGTATTCCTGCGCCGCCTTTCGGTCCGAGGTTTCAGTAGAGCGTCTAATTCTCTGACCGCCAGGTGTGCGGATGTCGAGGTGCCAGATACCGGATTTTTTATCTTTGCGGATGGGCATTGCATTTCTCCACCGACCCGCAGCGGTAGCCGAGGTCTATTGTCTTGGCTTTCGCACAGTTCAGCAAGACGGGAAGGCAGGACCCGCCACACGCGCGAACCGGGCAGGCGAAAGCCGATGCGGTGGCGCATCGTGAACACGGTGCTGTAGGAAAGCTGGAGCCGGTCGGCAACCTGGCGCAGCGTGAGGGCGGGTTCATTGTCCATCGCCGTTCTCCTGCCCCGCCGATGACGGCGCACGGTAGTGCTCGGGGTCGGCAAGCCAATCGATCACGTCGGCCGTGCGCCAGAGCGTGCAACGCGGGCCGAAGCGAACGGCGCGCGGAAAGCGACCGGCCTGCTCCAGTGTCAGGACGGTCTGCCGGGAAATGCGGATGTACGGACGGAGATCAGCGAAGCGCAGCAGGTAACCGGGTGCGAGCGGCACAGCTGGCGCTGGAACGGACGTCTTGCGGGCCATCGGACTGCCTCCGGAAAGCAGGCAGCCTCTTTACGGTCATCGGGAAAAGCACCGCGGGCGCGGCAAGAGGCGAGGAAACCGCGCAACGCTCAGGCGCGCGCGACCTCGGGGGGGACGAGACGGAATGTTGTGAGATTGGCATCGATCAAGCCAAGCCGCAGTCGCAGGCAGGCCCGCAGGCCGCAAAGAATGACTGGCAGCATGTTGACCACGATCCGAATGTGCCGCTCAACGGTGTGGCGAAATGAAAGCGAGAGCCGCCCAAGCATGGTTGTCCACGCATTGATGCGTCCCGCCTGCAGCCGCCTCGCAGAGCGCATCCGTTCGCCGTACATCTGACCGGACAGGCCGTAGAAGATCACGAGCCATCCAAGCACCCCAACAAAGCAATCGACCGTGGGGCCAAGCCAGCAGAGATAGCCGAATACCAGTGTGAGCACAACGAGCAGGACAAACGGTCCCACTACGATGGCGGGCATAAAGCGGAAGCGCCGCGTTTCCCGCTCCATGTGCAAACGAAACCCCTCGCAGCAAAGGCGTATCGCATGGGCGGGCAGTGCACCGCCGTCGCTCGCGCAGCGACGTAATTGCATTTCGACGGAGCAAGGGATCGCGCTCATGATGAAATAACGTTAGACCACCATTGCCTCAAAAGAAAGAACACTGACCCAAGGCTTGCCCGTTGTTGAAATCAACGGGAGTGCCCGGGAAATGCGACAGCTTCACTCAGGTTCTGATTCCCCGCCGGCCGCGTCCCCTGGCGCCCCGATAGTTGCAGCCAGCAGTCCCAGAACTCCCCTTTTCTCCCTGGGCTTCAGCTCACGATATCCGGCAAGCAGTCGCTCTTCATCGGGATCAAGTGCAAGCGTGGCAGGATCGGACGTGCGCCCGGTCAGCAGGTACAGCACATCGACGCCGGCCTCCGCAACTCCGGCCAGATAGCTGGCGTCGGGACATCTCAGCCCCTTCTCATAATTGAGCTGCGCATGCTTTTGCACGCCGCCCGCGTTCGCCAGTTCTGCCTGGCTGAGGCGGAGCCGACGTCGCTCCTGCTTCAGACGGGTGGAAAAAGCATTCATTTGTGAAGTCGCACTTGAAATATTCACGATTAGATACTATTGTTAAGCCGTGTATCCGATTGACTATCTAGTCATAGTATCGCGACCACCGCGATACGTACCTGTTTTTCGCCTCGACAGACGGTTTGCCTCTGCCGAAAGGAGGGATCTCGTGCTACCCAATTACGAAATCCGCGGCGCCCTGTCGGTCCGCGCCGGCTTCAAACACGTCCACGCGCAGCAACTGGCTGAAAGCCTCGCAAAGCCAGCCCATGTCTATTTCGCCACCGATGCCGTAAGCCGCTCGCTCGTCATCCGCGTGCGTGGCGGCCTCTCGACGGATGAGCAGCAATCGGTCGAGGACACGCTCACACGGTTCTCGCAAAAATGGGCGGCAGCCGGCGCGATCTTCATCCGGCAACGCTATGGTGAGCCGTCGTTCGTAGCGTTCGGACTCGCATCCCACGTCGAACTGCTCGATGAGCTTGCCGATCTCCATCTGCAACTGGATGCACTGCTGGGCCGCCAGGCCTTCATTCTCGACCAGCTCGGAGCAACGGCCACCGAAGGCGAAGCCGAAACCGAACCGGTCACGGACCAGTGACATGACTTCAGGCGTACAAGGATAGCTGCCATGGACAAGGGAACGTACGTCCTTTCGGGCTCGCTGCCCGTGCATGACGACCTGGAAGCGGAGCAGATCGAACGGGTCAGGCAACATCTCGGTGGCATCGCGACGGTGTATCTCGCGCACGACCAGACTGCACATGCCGTCTCGCTGCATATCTCCGGCACGATGCTCCGGGATGACGCCCGCATCATCGAGAAACGGATCGAGAAATTCGCCGAAGAAAATGGCACCGCAGGCGCCATCCTCCTCACCGAATGGAACGGCCTGTCGGACTGGCTCATGGTCGGGCTGAACTGGCACGTGCAGTGCCTTCTCAAGCTTGACGCCGTGCAGGAACAGTTCGCAAGGCTCGCGGAACGCGACCTCGACTTCCTGGTGCGACTGGAGCCGGCCAACGGCAACGCGGCTCGTGAGCGCCAGCCGTTGATGTGCATTTCGGTCGCGATGTGAGCACCCCGGCCACCGCCGTGAGTACTTCGCCAGGATCGGGTCAACCCTCCGAAAGCTGGGAGTATCCTGCCCAAGCAACCCGGAGCAGAATCGCTGTGACATCCAGCATCCGGCGCGCGTGGCGGGCGCTTTCACAGTCACCTGCCAGCCGACCCAGACCGAAACCGGACACGCGATCAGCAGCCGGAGGCGACCAACCCGTGGCACGGGAACAAGGGAGGCAGCATGCATCCGGTCCTTGCGAAATCGTTCGGCGGCCTGCCGCCGGGATACTACGTCCGACAGTTCCTGTTCGGGCTGTGCTTTCCCGTGCTCCTGTTTCTCGCGTCGACGCACGGCAAGGCGCTGCTTGCCCTGCCCGTGCATCTGCAGGTGATTCTGGTAATCAATACGCTTCTTTACCCCTACTCGCGTTTCGTCTACGAAAGCGTGGTCGGCTATATTGTGGGAGACAATGCGTTCATCTTTCCCGTCATCCTTTTCGGCGCAGTGAAGCTGTTCACGATGCTGCTGTGCTGGACCTTCGCCATCTTCATCGCTCCCATTGGCCTCGTCTGGCTGTACGTCCGCAGCGGCCGGCAGTCTCTGGGCGACGGTGGTGATGTCGACGACGCCGGCTTCCAGTAGCCCGATCCACTCGTTCCATGGCATCTCAGTCCTCCAGGTTCCGGAGATGGTCGAGTGCCGCGCGCTGATACGCAGGCAGCCGCTCGCCCGATGGGCCTGATGGTTGACGGCGCTCGCCCCCACCATCGTCGATACGGCCACCGGGCCTGCGCGGACCACGGCCCCGTCCAGCAAATTTCCCGACAGCCGTTGCGACACTGCGAGAAGCATAGCCCGCGAGGAAAGCACCAAACCCGGACATCGTTGCGCCGCCCGCGAGCCCCGATGCGACTGCGGGCAACTGCCATCCGATTGCGGCAAGCAGCAGTCCCGTCACCAGCATGCCCAGCGCGGCGGCGGCGGGCGCGCCGGCATCAAGGGCGGTCTGCACCGCGGCGAGCAGCGCTGGCGCGTTCGTATCCGGCGCCGACGTGGTGACCTGGAAGGGCGCGAGATCGGCAGAAGACGCCGTGAGTGCGAGCCCGAGGAAGGCGGACACCAGCACCTGGAGCAGCGCGTAGTTGGCAATCTTAGCCGTCCATGCCTCGAAGAAGCGGGCGGTCGGCCCGAAGGCGGCGCACGCAATGAAGAGGGGGCCGAGCGCCAGCACCACATCGAGCAGCATTCTTGCCATCAGGACTTCGACCGCAAGGACAATCAGGAAGATGGCTCCGCCAAGGCCCGCCAGCCAGCCGTCGACCACGTCACAGACGCCCGCGACGATCCCGGCGATGCTCATACCTTCATGCGTCGCCTTTTCGGCATAGGCATCCACCACCAGATCTATCTGACGATCGTAACAGTCGAGGGTCTGGTAGATCGCCGAGGCGCTGGTGCCCGTCACGCTCCCGGAGCTGACGGACCCGCAGCCGGCATTGCCTGCGCCTGCGTTCGCGGCCGCTGTCTGGATCGTTGCTGCGAGGCCAGTCGTTGCGCCTTCAATCGCTGTGACGACCTGGCCCTGGTACAGGCCCGTGCCCAGCGCGAAGGAGAGTATCGCTGCCACTTTCAGTCCGCGCCAGGCAAATGCGGGTACCGACTCGTGCGCCTCGCCACGCATCACGGCAAACCCGTACGCGACGATCCAGATCGTAACGGCTGTCGTCACCACCGGCACGATGACGCCGGAAATGGCGGACGACACGCTGGTCACGTAGGTCGACATGCCGTTCTCGATGGTGCCGCCGACGGAGGTAAAGAGGCCGCTCATCGCACACCTCCCGCAGCGCATGCGACAACGGCACGAATCAGGGCCACCGGCATCCGTGACTGCGCGCAGTCACGGCGCCCGGGCAACTGGTGCAGGGATTGAACAGTGGTCGATCTCATGAGCAGCCTCCATCGAGCCAGCCCATAGATCGATGGGGCGGACGGAGACAGGTTCACGACAAGATAGATCCGCTGCTTGATACGCCAGCGGGAAAACCGGGCCTCGGAAACCAGAAAGCCTGCTTACGCAGGCTTTCTGGTGTTGCGTTACGGCGCGTCCATCCGCACATCGATACTACGGGCCGCTAACGCGTACTCGGTCGTGCTTCGCACGTTGACCGGATCAGATTGTGCTGTTCAGTCTAGGCGATTTTGCCCCGAATCGGCAAGGCCTGAAAAAGCCGGCTGGATTCCGCTGGCCCGCATCCGCTTTCCGGGGTGCTTGACTAATTTATTTTCGTATATACAATATTCGCATGATCTACGAATGGGACGAGGCCAAGCGCGCCGCCAACCTGGAAAAGCATGGGCTGGATTTTGCCGATGCCGATCTGGTGCTGGAAAGCGGGTACGTCCTGATCGTGGACAGCCCTCGTCGCGACGAATTCCGCCAGCAGGCATTCGCCTATGTGTTCGAGGTCCTGACCGTGTTATCGGTAGCATTCGTCCCGGGCGAGGATCGCTACCGGATCGTAAGTTTCCGCCCGGCCAGACGGGACGAACGGAGGGCATATCATGACTGGCTCGAAAATCACTTCGATGAATAGCGAGCAGATGCGTGCGGCCCGTTCGCGCGGTGAAAGCCGGACGGATTGGGAGCGCGTGCGCCGGGAAGCCAATCAGGAGCCTGGTGCAGTTGACGAAAATCGCGCCATCGGCGAAACGATTGCCCGCAGGCGCGGTCGGCCAGTGGTGGGTGAACCCAAGGCGGCAATCTCCCTGCGCCTGCCGGTTTCCGTCCTTGACCGCTGGAAGGCAACCGGTCCGGGGTGGCAGACGCGCATGGCCGAAGTATTGAGCAAGACGACGACGTAAATCGGCCCTACCGGTCCGGCCCGTCGGGCGACAGCGTAGGGGGTGGCGGCGCGGGCTCCGGTTTCGGCGCGGGCCGTGGTGGCTTGCTGACCATGCGCTGCGGCGGCTGCATGGACCTAGCCTTGTGCGCCGCACGCAGCCGCTCCGCTTCTTCCTGCTGTGCCAGAAGGCTTATCAGATTCAACCGCTGCGCTTCCATCATCGCGTCGCCGAAGCGGATATCTACGCGATGTTCGGCGGCAAGCCTGACCGTCCGCTCCCGGAAATCCTCGCTGCCCTGCACGTCGATATCCCACCCGAACTTCTGGCGCGCGAGCAGCAGGCCGGCAAGCATGATGTCCGATTCCGCGTCATTCGAGCGGAACACCACAGCCCAGCCTTCGTCGGTAAACTGCCGCGCGCCCTCGCGCAAATAGTCCACGTTTCCGGTGACCGTATCAACGTGCCAGCTCCAGTGCTCCATCGCGCGTGCCCGTTTTGGCGGCAGCGGATCACGGTCGTCCTGGAGCAGGCCCGTGATCCGGTTGGGGTAATCGGGCTCCGGCTGCCGTTTGTGCCGGCGATGCTCCGCATACGCCCAGCCCCGTAGCTGTGCGATCGCAGCCTCGTCTCCTTGCCGCGCCATCATCTCGACCCATTCCCGATACGTCAGCGGCCGCACCAGGTTCGCCCGTTCCCCGGACTGCTGCTCGCGCAGGATTTCCAGATCGCGCGCCCGCTCGAACGCCGACACGGAATACGCCGCCTTGCGTTCGATCGCCGGCAGACCGCTGTTCCTGATCTGCCCGCGCACGATCCGGTGCCGTTCGAGCAGTGCGCGGTATTCACGCTCGTGTCGTGCCCGCATCTGTCGTCGCATGGCGTCGTATTCGCGCCGCTGCTGCTCATGGTGCCGGTCATACCGTACGCGCAGTTCTGCCCGCACCCTGGCGCGCTGCTCTCGGCGAACTGCACGAACGTCGTCCGTTTCCCGTTCGAGATAGCGGCGCTCGGCGTCCGACACGCGGATCATGCGGGCCGGTTCGACCCACGGGCCGAGGCGCTTTTCCAGCTTACCTTTGCCAAGCGACTCGTGGATGCTGCTGGCCTTCAAGGGCGTCAGGTCGTGCCGGTCTTTCGCGTGGATCGCCAGACCTTGTCCCTTGATGCGCAGCTCCAGTCCGTGTTTCGCCAGTGCCTCGTGCACGTCCTGCCAGGTCGCACTGGCATCCTTCAGCACCGCGAGCACGTCGCGCTTCGGCTCACCGTGGATGTACGTGGCAAGGCTTTCCACGCCGGCGAACGCTTCCATGTCGCGCGCACGCGCGGGCCGCGATTCCTTTTCCGGCCGGTGCGCGTGGTCGCGCTCGATGACAGGCTGGCCGTCACGTTCGACGACGACATACGGCCCGGGGTCATGCTGCCAGCCCTGCCGCAGTTCCAGTTCGCGCATGCAGCGGTCCAGCTTCAGGTAGCTCAGGCCCGGATGCACCGCGCGTCCCGTTTCCAGGTTCACCCGGTTCACGACGACATGAAGATGCACATTGTCTGTGTCCCGGTGGAGCGCGAATACATGCTGGTGTTCGTCAGCGGGCATGCCGAGCGCGTCGAGCGCCGCACGACCTGCCTCGAATGCCCGATCGCTGCCCGGCTGTTCGCCGTCGCGCCACGAGATCACGAAGTGGAAGACCGGATCGCGCACACGCGCGCTGCGATCGGCGACAGCGCGCATTTCGGCCGATGCTGTGTCGAGTGACAGGCAGTTCGTGAACACCTCGACATCGGCGGCTTCATTTTCAGCTCGTGTCACGTAGGCGACCAGCGAGCGGAAACTGGTGCGGCCGTCGCCCCGTTTCTTCGGCACCTTAGCCAGCATCTTCAACCCGCCGGATCGCGTCGATGACGGCGCGCTGCGCGGCCTCAATCTGCGCCATCAGCGCGGCACGCTCGCCGGCCGACAGGTATTCCTCGCCGCGCAGGTGCTTGATCAGTCCGCCGATCCGGCGCTGCTCGTTGCCGAGCATGATCAGCGCATCGAGAATACGGCTTGTGGTCATGTTGCGCGTCTTGCGCCCGAGCGCGCAAGCACGGAAATACGCTGACAGCGTAAGGCCGCAGTCGGCGGCCTTCTGCATGATCGCGGCATGCTCGTCGCCGGTCATGCGAATGCCGGTGACGATGGTGCGCTGCCTGTTCTCCGTTCCGCTGGTCATCGTGCCTCCGCCATATCGGGCGCGCGTGAACCGCGCGCGGTATCGGGGTCTCGGGGCAGCGCCCTGAGCAGGGGGTAGCCAGGCAAAACGAGCGATAAGCGAGTGGCTGCCTGGCGGTGGGCAACCGCGCGCATGCCGCGCGGTTGCCCAACCCTCACCCTGCCCTCGCGGTTGATGCATGCCTTCTCCAGCCTCAAACGCATCGGAAAACCAGCTGCACGGGCGTCGATCACTGCGGGCGCACATTCAGAACGTCAACCGTTCCGGCTCGATGCCAGATCAGTGTGCAGCGCGAACGGACCACACGGAATAAGTCTTTGGTAAGCGTCGGTTGCAGGTTTGCACAACGGCGCACGACGACAGACGAACTTGCGTTCAGGCGTTACACAGAGCATTCAACCCTGTAACAGATTCCATGCCGTCCTCTGTGTACGGTTCAACCATGCCCAGGCGGGAACGGTTTGAACGGAGCACAGGATGAGCACGAAACGTCAACGGCCCTCGGCCGAACAATGGAGCAGGCTCGACGCAGCACTGGATGGATTACGGGAACGCATACCGCCCGGATCGACGCCGCCGCTGTCTCGGGAAATAGCCCGGCGTGCAGAAACATTGCGGGCGGCGCTCGATTCAGGCTGGCGTATTCGCGATCTGGCGACGCTGTTCAAGGATGCGGCGGGTATCGAGGTATCCGCAACCACGATCCAGACCGCGTTGCGACAGGCACTGGATGGTCAGGTAACGGACCCGAAACGCGCACGGACCAAACGGCCGCACAAACGGGCGGCATCTGCAGAGAGTCCCACAACGGCCATTCCACAGGCAACGCCGGGACCGGAAACCAATCGGGTTCAGGCCGCCGGGCCAACGCAACCTGAACCCGATAGCAAGACGGACGTGGCGCGTCCGCTCGAACTCACGCCGCTGGGATCGACCTTGAGCCAGGGCGCAACCAAACGAGGTATGCGATGAAATCGGCAACGAAGCGGTTTGTGATGGTCTGTGGCGACAAGGGCGGTACGGGCAAAAGCCTCATGACGCGGACACTGGCCGACCGGATTCGGCGCGGGCAGCGTGACGCGCTCCTGATCGATGGCGACGGAGAAATCGGCAATCTGTATCAGTTCTACTCCAGACTTGATGAGGCCGGCGAGCCGACGTCCGATCAGGTCGATAACGGCGTCGTTCCGATCCGTTTCACCGGCCCGGAACGGGAGCGCGACCAGTTGCTTGCGGCTGTCGATCTGGGCCGGTCACTGATTCTGGCCGATCTGCCAGCGGCCTCGCTCACACAACTCAGACAGTTTGATGCCGATACCGGGTTCTTTGCGGAACTGGATCGCAACGGCTACCGCGCCACCCTGATCAATGTCCTGTCGCCGTTCAGCGCCAGCACGCGCACGGTTCGGGAGATGATCGAACTCGCGGGCAAGCAGGCCGACTACGTGGTCGCGGTCAATCAGTGGTTCGGGGATCGCGAGGATTTTTTCATGTGGTATGGCAATACGAATAATGCGCCCAGTTCCGGGCGCACGATGCTGCCGCAATTTGGCGGCGTCGAAATTGCTTTGCCCAAACTTCAGGCCGGGGTGCTCGTTGCGATTGACGAATTGCTGTTGACCTTCTCGGCCGCGCGAGAAGATTCGAGGCTGACGACGCCGCAACGCTCACGCCTGTACCGCTGGATGCAGGCCGTCGATGCCGAGCTGGACCGGATCTCGTCCGTGGTCGGTCTTGACGGAGCACGAGCATGAGCAAGGAAGCTTTCGACAAGCTGCTCGGACAGCTGGACAGCGAGGATCGCGAGAATATTTATGCGATGGCGGCAGCCTATGGACTGACTTTCGATGATCCATCGTGGATACCGTTCGCGCTCACGCAAGCGACGCTGGTAACGCTGCAGGAGGAAATCGAACAGGCCGCCAGCGCTATCGGAGAAGCAGCCGATCATGCGCTACGCAAGATCAACACCAAAGCGCAAACCGTTGGTGAATCGACTAAAAACGTACTGGAAGCGCAAGCCCATGCGCTGACGCGAATCGGTCAGTCGCTGCGGGCACTGGAAACGAATGCAACCGAAAAATATCAGGCAACGCTTGTCGAACTGAATGGCAAGCATCTGCAATCGCTGATCGACAAGAGTACGCACGCCATCGCAAACAATGTGACCCAGCGTTTGGTCGGGGATCGCGGAGCACTCATGTCGAGTGCGGCCGAACACGCACAGAAGCTCGAACGGTCGCGCCAACAATTCGGAAACGCCGTCGAGGAAGCCACTGGCAAAGTCCGATCGGCGGCCGACGCGGCAATCGGATCAACTGAGCAGAAAATCACACGCACTCTCCGGAAGACCGTGGCAGCGGCTGGCATCAGCACGGTGTTCGCCGTCGGGACGATGCTGTTCGTCAATCATCACGAAGCCGCATCCGATGCCGATCTGTTGCGTGCGTATGCGGCGCAGCGCGACGATCTGCTCAGGCAGGTCGATGGTGCCAGGCAGTTGCTAGCCGCACAGCGTACCGGGAATATGTCGCTGCGCTACTACGGGAAGGATCTCTACCTGCTTTCGCCAGCGGGAATCGGGGAGCCGGTGCGCTGTGGAAACGGTGGTCCGCTCGGTTGGTTCCGGCCGGGTGGCACATCATGCGTATTGATCGGTCAATCGGGATAAGCCGATGGACCCGCTCCTCGTCATTCGAATAATTCATCCAACGAGCCGGAACACAAGCAACGCCTTGTGTACTTATGGTATTAATCGTGCCTGCGAATGGGGTATCTTTGCAACGGAGATACCGCGATGGAAATAGGCAGGCCGAAGGTTAATTTGTTGCTGTCGGACGAGGACCGTTCGCAGCTTCAGTCGGCACAGCTACCTCGGCGGCATGAGTCCCATGCAGTATGGGGCAGCAACAAAACTATATTGAAGCGGGGTCTCCCTTCAGTATCTGAAAAAACGCGGACTGCACGAACGGCGCAGCATTGACCTGCTGTCCATTGACGAGAGCGAAGTACAACCAAAGAACGCCCTGTAAGCGTGATTCTTAGACGAACCAAGGCTTCTGAGGTAGCCATTGCTGACGATGCACCCGGACGGCTGAAGCCCCTGTCAGATAAGGCTACCGCACTCGGGGGTGTGATCAACGTGCCCGGGATAAGTCGGCAACTACCGTAACCGTTCTGCGAGTTATCGATCCACGGCAAGTTTCACACCCAGCCCGAGTAGGACAGTCCCCAAAACTGCATCAATTGGCTTGCGCAGCCGGACATAGCCCACCTGTACACGACTCGTGGAAAAGAGAATCGCCATCGCACTAAACCAGCTCAGCGAGACCACCGTGACGATTGCCAAGGTCGCGCCGTAAACCCACATCGGAGCATGTGCAGGCAGAACGGTGACGAACAGACTACCGAAGAACGCTGCCCCTTTTGGGTTCGTGAGACCGACGAAAAGTCCTCGCCGATAAGCCTGCCGATCACTCTTCACCAACTGCGCGCTCACCTCAGCTTGCTTGACGGACTTCCTCAACCCGGCCAGGGTCTTTCCGCCAAGATAGAGCAGATAGACCGCGCCGGTAATCCGAATCGCTTCATACAACCACGCCAACTTCGCGAGGATAAGTCCGAGGCCGAAAATTGCCAGCGCTGCCCACAGCGCATGCGATGTCGCGATGCCGGCCGCAGCAAAGAGACCTGTCCGCCGCTTCGCCAGTGCGTGGGACGTGACGGCGATAAGGTCGGGACCTGGACTAACGCAGGCGAGAAGCATCACGCCGGCAACGGCAGAGAATTGGGGAATATAGTTCATATCGGCGCGACTGAGGTTGTTAGAAAAATATTCATGACGGGCTCACTGTAGCACGGCCGGCAAGGTCAGCCACGCTGAACACCCCGAGCCGATATTTCCCGATGCATTTGCCTAGTTTGCCCTTGTCCTTCGCATGCAATTCGCATATTTCGTCCCACAGCGGCGGATAAGTTTTCCACTGGTCCAACGCGGGGGAAACAATTCATTGACGACAACGTGCACCATCCGGTCAGTCCGCCCAACAGTAATATCAAAACGAACGAGGCCACCCCTTGTCCCGTGCAGGTTTAATCACGCCATGGCATAGTCCCACCTGAGTCGTTGATTCCGTCCGGACCGTCGTTTCGTTCGACGCATAGCCCAACCTTCCGCTTATTCACTCAAGTGCGCGCTTCGCCAAGTCCTGCACCCGATCCTTCGGGCATGCGACTTTGTCCGTTCCCTTGAGCGCGCGTACGCCGGGTCTATTCATCCATCACCGACAGCTCCAGACGGAAAATCCCTATATATAGGAATACATATTAATACCAACAAGAAAACCCGCAAGCTCGTCATCGATGTGATTCCCGCATTACTGACGGGTGCATCAAATAGTGCGTACTTGATCAAGCGGCATACCGGACATGTTTTTCCTTGAACAGGTTGCGGATCACGTGCGGCTCCTTCTGCCGACGATGCAGATGCCGGCGGACGGTACCGATCATTTCCGCCTTGCTGGTCGGTCGGCTCTTGCCGAGCGCCAGAACCGGGATTCGGGCCGTGACGCTGTCGATATGATGAAAGCATTCCACTTCTTTCGAAGAAGCTGCGTTGCCATCGATCCGACGCCGCCCGCGCCGCCGACGACCAGCACGCGATCGACATTAGTCGCGAGCGAACTCCTGTCGAGGAAGAGAGCACCCCAACAGGTCAGGGCTCCGACAGGAAGCGAAGCGCAATCGAAAAAAGACAGCGACTTCGGAACATGGGCTACTAGTTTATGGTCGACAGTCAAGCGTTCCGCCCAGCAGCCATATCGTCGGACATGCCCAAGCCGAAAACCCGATTGTGATTGGCGCTTTTACTCAATCTTGCGCCACCATCTAGTGTTGCTTTTTGCACCGCCGCTAACAAATGCGTACGCACCGTCCTTCATGGCCTGACCTCGTATCAATTTCGTTCCATCGGAACGTCTCTCACACGCACAGATTCTGGCTACCAACGACATGATGCGGCAGCAGCAACACTGGCCATGTGCATCCTCGACTGTCGACATCATATCGTAAACACCAATATCAGTCATGCATAAACCGCAATACCGTCGTGGATAGGCGGTCGCCGGAGCAACACGGTTTGCCGCCGCCAAGGCCGCGTCAAGTTGCTTGGCATCAGCAAAGGCGGCGACGTGTACTTGCGCACTTTGCTCATTCACGGCGCCCGCGTCGTGCTCGCTAATTCGAAGCAGGTGAGCCACTCGCTGCAACGCTTGCTTACGCGACGACAGTTCAATGTTGCCGTCGTTGCATTAGCTAACAAGATCGCACGCACCATCTGGGCGCTACTGGCTCACGAGCGAACGTATCAACCCGGTTACGTGGCCAATGCCGCGTAGAACATCAACTTACTATGGAGATTGGTCGCTTATAGGTTGCGCAGGTAGATACACGTGTGATGGCAAAACAGGTCGGACCGCAGGGAAGCAAACCTGAATCGTTGCTTGTCCTTCGAGGACTTCATGGAGATGAGGTCTTCCCCGGCGAATTCCATCAGGGCCAGCCGACTGGCGTCCGCGTCATAGGCCGGATAAGTCTGAAGCCTGATCCTGTCCGCCCACACAAATATCACCTGGCAAACCGAGAGGCGTCCATATAAGCAGCGATGACAGAGACCGTAGAGCAGAACGGGAATCTAGGCACCGGCCGCGTGAGGGGGAAGGTTGTACTGGTCACAGGCGGAGCCAAAGGCATCGGCGGGGCGACTGCGGTCCTTCTTGCCCGGCACGGCGCAAAAGTCGTGGTGGGCGACCTCGCTGAAAACGAGGGAGCCGAGGTGGTCGATGCGATCCAATCGGCCGGCGGCGACGCGCTGTTCACGCGCCTGGATGTCGCCAGCGAGGACTCCGTTCAACGGGTCGTCGCCGAGATCGTCAAGCAATGGGGGCGGCTGGACGTGCTCGTCAATAACGCGGGGCTGGCCGGCATCCAAAAGCCGATCCACGAGGTGACCACGGCCGAGTACGATCGCGTGATGGACGTGAATGTCCGTGGTGTCTTTCACTGCACCAAGCATGCGATTCCCGTGATGCAGGCTGGCGCAAGCATCATCAACCTGTCGTCAATCTACGGCCTGGTCGGCGGCGCGTCGGCCGACTCGCCCTATTCGGTCTATCAGGCATCCAAAGGTGCGGTGATCATGATGACCAAAAGCGATGCCATGATGTACGCCCATAGGAAGATCCGGGTTAATGCCATATGCCCGGGTTTCGTTTCCACGCCAATGGTGGCAGGGTTCTTCGAAAGGACGGGGGATGCTGAAGCGGCCCGTGCCGGTGCAGCAAGATTGCATCCGCTCGGCTGCCTTGGCGAACCCGAAGACATCGCCTACGGAATTCTTTACTTGGCAAGCGACGAGGCTCGTTTCGTCACGGGCGCGGTCATCCCGATCGACGGCGGATTCACAGCGCAATGATTCGTTCGAACCTGATCTCAGCGAGTAGGCTCGCTGATTTGCTTCAAACAGCCAGCAAAGGAGATATAAGATGAATCGCCTGAAAAATAAGGTCGCCCTCATTACCGGTGGGAGCGGCGGAATTGGAAAAGCAACCGCCAGAAGATTTTTGGAAGAAGGGGCTAAGGTTGCAATTGTGGACGTGTCTGATGAAGCACTTGAAAAGGCCAGATCGGAGATGGCCGGCCTCGGCGATCTGTTAGTCATTCAGGCTGACGTGACACAAGAAGATCGGGTCAAGAATTACGTTCAGAAAACCATCGAGTCTTTTGGCACGATTGATGTATTTTTCAATAATGCAGGCATTGAAGGGAAGGTCCAACCGCTCATTGAGGTCTCGGTGGAAGATTTTGAAAGAGTACAGGCAGTCAATGTCCGCGGGGTATTTTTGGGGCTTAAGCATGTTCTGCCAATCATGATAGAAAAAGAAATGGGCAGTGTTATCAACATGTCCTCCAACGGCGGCCTTGATGGAACGCCGAACCTTGGTCCGTACATCACCAGCAAGCATGCAGTCAGTGGCCTAACGAAAACTGCTGCTCTTGAAGTTTCAAAATATAATGTTCGCGTTAATTCTGTTCATCCTTCACCGGTCAACACTAGAATGATGCGTTCCATCGAATCTGGTTTTGATCCTGAGAGTTCTGAAAGAGCACAGAAAGATTTTTCGGGAAGAATTCCGTTGGGAAGATATGCAGAGGCGCAAGAGGTAGCAAACCTGGTTTTGTTCCTCGCCAGTGACGAAAGCGCCTTTATCACCGGGGCACAATACCGCATCGACGGAGGAATGGGCGCCGCACCGTGATTGGATGCCTATGGAGCCCCCCACGACGACCCTCTAACATTGTCGCGCAGTCAAGAATTGATAAACCTCGTTGTAGGGTTGCTCCTTTCGAGCGGTCTCGTGATCAGCTACGAGGAGTACATGGGAAATCGGGATTCTGCGTCGCTAGGGAAACAGCCTCCGGACATCGCGATCGAACCCGGCAACGTGATCAACACAGTGCAGAGGTATCTTTCGCCGGGCCCACCACAACGTAAGGCGTGCCAGCCACCGGCAAACTTGCACCGTTCAAGGTGTATTTTCAGAACCGCGTCGAAGCAGCGAAGCCGGGCCTGGATTCCGGCGACGACGCGCGAGCGGGAGATTAGGGTATCCGTCAGCGTAACCCGTCAGAAGTTGGAATTTTAAGTACGGGACCAACAACGCTGCGAGAGATCAGGACGAGGCGAACGAGATCCCACTGCGACAGCGCGACGGCTTTCTGGATGTCAGAACGCGTAACCTTGATCATGCCAGTAGTGCCAGTCGGCGACGGCTACTTGTGTCGGTTCATCGCAGTTCACGGGAACGATCTGGGCCAGGGGTGCCACCACGTCACGTTGGCCCCGCCGAACCCAAACGAAGATGCCAACCCGACACAGGTCTTCATGAGCGAGTCCTGTGACCGAGACGTGTTCACCCGGGCGCAGCGGTGAAGAGGCCATTGCTTTGCGAATGCCGGCCTCGAACGGAAACGAGAGCTGCTCTTCCAGATGGCAGTACCACGACGTCGCCCGCTCTTCCTCGGTATAGGCGTCGACGACCACCTCCATCTCGATGCGATGTTCACGTTCCGCGTTGATTTTGGTCTTGGCCATGATGTTGTACGGTGATCGGCATATAGATGGGGTTATAGGTCGACGATACGCCGCAGCAGGCCGTAGGAAACGCGCCAGTGTCCTTCGGAGTCTGTCACGGCAATCGAGGCAGTTTTCGAGTTCAGCCTGACGATGGTGCCGACCCGCTCGCTCAGGTGTTTGTCGGTGAAACCAACGGTGTCGCCGACGAAGAACTCTTCGCGTCGTGCGCGCGGTGGCGGTGCTGGTTCGGGATGAATCGGGGCGGCCTTGCTATCGGCAACGATCGCCGCATACGGCAGCGCCCAGCGCCGCCGGCTCACACTGTCCTGAACGATCGCCTGTGCGTGTCGAAGCTCGACGACGGTGCCCTGCGACGGAGGTCCCAGCGGATTGTCGCCGATATAGCTGACAGCCATTCCGAGGTGCAGGCGCTGACGTACTTCCAGAATGCGTCTCGGGTCATCGAGCATTTTTCCGATGGCGAGATAAAGGCGATACAGCTCGGCGCTGGGCGCCTGCCGAAGCGAGTCGAGAATGTCCATGAACGTGAAGGCGTTTAACGGGCGAGCGGCAACAGTTCGTGCGCGTGATTGACAGGATACGACGGCAGCTTCTCGAGCGTGTCCTTGAGCCACGCATAAGGTTCGAAACCGTTCAGGCGAGCCGTACCGAGCAGCGAGTACATCGTGGCGGCGGCCTTGGCGCCACGCGGCGAGCCCGCGAATGTCCAGTTGGCTCTCCCCAGGGCGATAGGGCGAATTTGACGCTCGAGGGCATTGTTATCAGGCAGCAGGATACCACTCTCGGTGTAGCGAATGAGTGCCTGCCAATGACGTAACGCATAGCCGAACGCCTTTGCGAGCGGCGCCTGAGCCGGCAAACCGATGACATTGCCTTCCAGCCATTGCCGGAACCGGGCAAGTATCGGCAGCGCCTCGGCTTGCCGCGCCGCATATTTGAGATCAGGTGTTTGGTCCCGGATCCGCGACTCGATCGCATACAGGCTGGCAATCCACTGCAGCGCCTGCGCCGCAAGTCCCGGTTTGCTCTGCGTCTTCGCGATTTCGAAGAAGCGTCGGCGGCAATGGGCCCAACATCCGACCTCGACAATGTTTCCGGTTTCGTAAAGTGCGGCATGTCCACTGTACGCGTCCGCCTGCAGATAGCCTTTGTACTTTTGCAGGTACCGCAGTGGATGCGAGCCCGAGCGCGATTCGGCGAACTCGAACACGACCGCCGGCGGGTGGTCGACCCAGACGCCGTTCTCCTCGCGCCGGCCCGCGCCCAGGTATCCCCATAATCGTGCTGTGCGCGTCGCCGTGCAACCCTTCTCGAGCAATGGCAGCGTCGTGTCGTCCACATGCATGCGGGGTGCCTGCAACTGGTGAGCACGCAGCGGTGGCAGCAGCACTTCGAGCAGTTCGGCTGCCGCCAGCTTCCATTCGCACAGCGTTGCCCGGGGCAGATGTACACCACGTCGTGCATAGCGCATCTCCTGCCGGTTCAAGGGCAGATTATCGACATAGGTGTTGACCAGGATGTTAGCCAGCAGGCTCGCGCTCGCGTTGCTCTTCGGCAGCGGCGAAGGCTGGGCACTTGCGGTCACGATGGTCGACTCGCCATCCTTCTTCGCTGCGTACTTGAAGCGGATATGCTCAATGACGGTGAGCCTCGACGGCTCGTAGTGCAGCGTCTCGCTGCGCTCCTCGCCGATACGCTCGAGCGAATCGAATGCGGCTTTCTGTTCGTCGTTCAGATCGTATTCAATCCGCGTGCGCGGCAGGTCCTTCGGCAGGGCCGGACGCCCCTTGCGGGTGTGGCCTGCGACCGGAACCGCGGCGGGCTCGGGCGGAACGGGTAACGCCGTGGTGGCATCGAACAGTTCCGCCTGACCCGCCAGTCGCTCGGAACTGACGCCGAAGCGGGCGCGGTTCGCCTGGACAATCTGGTGCTGCAGCGCTTCCAGTTGCTCCCAAAGCACGCATGCCAGCCGGTTCTGTTCGAGCGCGAAGGCTTGCAGCGCATCGGGCTCGACCGGCAATTCCGCGACAGTGATGGCGGTGGGCGGCATGGCTATCATGATGCCCAACTCGCGCTACGTTTACAAGATCGGGGAGCGTTGTATCTGCGCAGGCGACAGCGAGTTCAGCTCACGTGTGTCACCGCGACGGCGCGATGCGGCTCGCACGCCGGGATCTCAATGCCCTCGAGCCAGGCATTGAGTTCAGCAAGCGTGAAGCCGCGTTGCGCGAGCGCCAACGGTGACGGAAAGCGGCGCCGTTCCAGGCGCTTGTACCAGAGCGCGAAGCCGGTGCGATCCCAGTATAGACATTTGACTTTCGAGCGATCCCGGCCGACGAACACGAACAGATTGCCCGAGACAGGATTCTGGGCAAGCAGCGGTTCGACCAGATACGACAGCCCATCAATCGATTTGCGCATGTCGACCGGCTCACGGCAGATATACGCACGGACATCGGCTGCGATCAGCACCGTGCACCTCCAAGCTGTCCGAGCACGAAACACACGATGCGCTCGGCATGAGCGCCGGTCAGCTCGATGCGAACACCGGCGAGCGACAACGTCACCTGATCACGTGAAGACGACGGAGCGTCCACCGTCGATGGCGGCGCCTGAATGGCTGGTGCGGTGTCCGGATGGGAGGCGATAAATGCCGCGTCGGGTGCGACCGCGAGCGCGCGCGCCTCTGTACGTGCCTGGCCCGAGAGCTTCTTGCGCCACAGGCCGAATGTACTAACGGCGAGCGCCTGCTCATGACAGAAACGTCGAACGCCGAGTCCGCTTACTGTCCACGCCATGATCATCTCGTGCCAGAATGCCTCGCCTTGCCGGGGGCGTCGCGCACCCGTCGGTACAGCCGTTTCTCCCGTTGTGTCGTCCATCGCATGGCTCCGTCGTTACGATGGCAACACATTCGCACCGCGCTTACGTGCGTTCAAGACGGGATGCGCTGACGGATACAGATTAGGAGCGCGGCTACACGGGTATCTGTACAGATGTGGGCTCGCAGTGCCTCCATCCGAGTGACTCCTTTGCGCTAAATACGCTCAGATGCACCCGGCGTGAAAGCGTCATCTTTCGGTGCAACCCGCCGTCCGCATCTTCTTGGGGGTGCGGACAAAAACTTGGACTACCTGGAGGTAGTTCATGTTCTCATACGAAGATCGCATTCGAGCGGTTCGACTTTACTTGAAGCTGGACAAGCGCATCGGAGCTACCATTCGGCAGTTGGGCTATCCGACCAAGAACTCTCTTAAAGCCTGGCATCGCGAGTACGAGCAGTGCCACGATCTGCGGGCGGGCTATGTCCGTTCGAGGCGGAGGTATTCTGATGAGCAGAAGACGATTGCCGTCGATCACTATTTGAGTCATGGCCGCTGTGCGGCCGCAACTTTGAGGGCTTTGGGTTATCCGAGTCGCGAGACGCTTGCGACCTGGATCGAAGAATTGTGTCCGGAAATCAGCAAGCGTATCGTTGGCCGAGCCGTTGGAAGCGTTCCAAAATCACAAAAGGTGAAGCAGGCGGCAGTCATTGAACTGTGCACCAGAGAGCAAAGCGCTCGCGTGGTTGCCGAGAAAGCCGGTGTCAGCCGGCCAACGCTGTATAACTGGAAGAATCAGCTACTCGGTCGAGAGGTTCCAGCATCTATGAAACGCAAGAGGAAGCCAGCATCGGACCATGAGCGTGCGGAACTGGAGCAACAGGTCGAATCGCTTCGACGCGACATCCGGCAGCTGCAGCTTGAGCACGATATTCTGAAGAAGGCGAACGAACTGATAAAAAAAGGGATGGGCATCAACCCGCAACTCCTGAGCAACCGGGAGAAGACAATGCTGGTTGATGCCCTGAAAGAGACCTATGCGTTGCCGGAGCTGCTAGCCGCTTTGGGTCTTGCCCGCAGTTCCTACTTCTATCATCGTGCACGGCAATGTCCCGGGCGTAGTTGAAGGTTGAGGGCGGCGGTTCCCCGTTGGAAATCCGAGAGAATCGGGTTTCGACGACCAACTTCCCGGACAGGGAACCAAGGAGAACCGCCAAATGAAG
>SCRN01000028.1 GCA_004322045.1 Paraburkholderia sp. | reverse complement strand
GCGCACGCCGCGACGCGGGCCACCGCAGCCATGTCTTCGCCTACGCCGCCGCGCATCGCGGATACCACCGACGTGTATGCCGACGACGCACGCGCCGGCGATCTGCTCGTGGCCCGCACGATCCAGGCGAACGGCGGTCCCGGTCGAGACATCGAGCCCGCAACAAGCCGGCGTTGAACATGATATTGCGTCGCCGTTCCACCTCGCGCCCCGCACCGCAACCGCTCGTGCCCCTGCAAGGACCCGCGCTGGCGGCCGTTGCGATAGCGATCAGCACGGCCAATTTCATGCAGACGCTGGATCTGACGATTGCCAATGTGGCGGTGCCCACCATCGCCGGCGATCTGGGCGTCTCGCCCGACATGGGCACATGGATGCTGACCTCGTTCGCGACACCGCTCGCGGTCACACTGCCGCTCACGGGATGGCTCGCTCAGCGCTTCGGGCAGGTGCGCCTCTTTTGCGTCTCCGTTGCGCTCTTCGTCGTGATGTCGATGTTGTGCGGGCTCGCGCCGACCTTCGGCTCGCTCATCGTGTTCCGTGCCTTGCAAGGCGCCGCGTCCGGCCCATTGACCGCCCTCTCGCAGGCGCTGCTCGTCGCCGTGTTCCCGCCGAACCGCCGCAACGTGGCCCTCGCGGTGTGGCAAACGACTACGTTCATCGCGCCCGTCCTGGGACCGATAGCGGGCGGGTGGATCACCGACCACATCGCCTGGCCGTGGATCTTCTATATCAACGCGCCCACTGGCGCAGCCGTCCTCGCCATCTTGATGCGGACCCTGTCCGGACGCGACAACGCCACGCGCAAACTACCCGTCGATGTCGTCGGCCTCGCGCTGCTGGCGATCGCTTTCGGTTCGCTACAACTGATGCTCGACCGAGGGCAAAACCTCGATTGGTTCGCCTCCACGCCAATCCGGGTGCTTGCAGCGCTCTGCGTCGTGAGCTTCATCGCATTGGTGCTGTGGGAGACGACCGATGCTCATCCCATCGTCGACTTGACGCTGTTCCTCAATCGCAACTTCTCCGTCGGCACGGTGGCCGTTACCGTCGGCTTCGGCGTCTATTACGCAGCGCTCGTGCTAGTGCCGCTATGGCTGCAAACGCAACAAGGCTATACCGCAACCTGGGCCGGCATCGCCACTGCGCCGCTCGGCATCGCGGGCATCGTCATCGCACCGCTCATCGGGCGCATTCAACATCGCGTCGACCCACGCTGGTTTGCCTCGTTGGCGCTGTTCGGCTGGGCGATGGCATCGTTTTGGCGCATGCATTTCGATAGCGATGTGCCGCTGCGTGAGATCGCTGGCAATTCGCTGCTGATGGGCGCAGCCACGGCGTTCTTCATTACGCCGCTCGTCTCGCTCTCGCTGGCTGAATTGCCGCGCGATCGATTGCCTGCGGCTTCGGGTCTGCAAAACGCCTTGCGCCGAATGGGGACCAGCATCGCCACGTCCGTCGCCCCAACCTACTTCGAGCGTCGCGCGCGCGTGCATAACACCTATCTCGTCGAACGGCTCTCGCCGCTCGATCGCGCTTTCGTCGATTGGTTCGATCGCCTACGCCATGCAGGGTTGTCAGCCGATGCGGCGCTCGCCTCGATCGCGAAGACGGTGGATGCACAGGCGCACATGCTCGCGCTCGACGATTTCTCGGCATTCTGTGCGATGCTGTTCGCGGCCACGCTCATCGTCGTTTGGCTCGCACGGTATCGGCGAGCGAGTTGATCCCGGGTGCATCGCACGAAGCGAGGTGCTCAACTACGCAAGTGCGGCCGCGCGTTCTATCTCTTTGCGCTCATGCAGCCATCGCGGGCGCCGCGCGCAGCGCAGGAAGCTGCGCCGTTTCGTGCGCACCGAGCGCGTCATAACCGAAGACCCATTGCGGGTCGAGGTCCCGCCGCATGAATGTGTTCGCGGCCGATACGCGATGCACGCGCGTGAGCCGCTCTCGCCGGGCGTCGGCGAACACTTGCGCCGCGCGCTCGAAATCGCCGTGGCCTTGTATCGCCCGCGTCAATGTCACTGCATCTTCCAGCGCCATCGCCGCGCCTTGTGACATGAACGGCCGCATAGGATGGCACGCGTCGCCGATCAACACCACGCGCCCCGTACCGAATTCGAAGCAAGGCGGGCGCTCGAACAACGCCCACTTCATGACCGATCCGGCCGGTGCACCGGCAAGCATTTTTCGGATATCGGGGTGACAGAGCTCGAAGGCACGCCGCATTTCGTCGAGATCGGCGGGCTCGAACGACGCTTCCGTCGCCCACGTCGATTGCGGAATCATCGCTGCGAAATAGAAATCGCGTTGCGCACGGTCGAGCCAATAGGAAAGGACGAACGTATCGTCACCCCACCATTTCGTGAGATCGTCGACGTGCAGATCGCCCAGCCCTTGCCGCGGATACGAACCGCGAAACGCCACCTGTCCCGCAAACACCGGTTGTTCGTTCCCGCGCAGAATGCTGCGCACTCGAGAGCGCAGCCCATCGGCCGCGATCACGATATCGGCATCCGCCCGGCTGCCATCGTCGAATGAAAGCACAATGGTTTCGCCGCGCCAGTCGAGTCCCGCGAGCCGCTTGCCCCATCGCACGCTCCCCGGCGTGACGGCCGACATGAGCGCCGTCTGAAGCTCGCCACGGCGCAGTGCGATGAAAGGCGCGCCAAACCGCCGATAGCCGCATTCTCCCAGCGCTAGCGCGTAAATCATCTCGCCTGTCACGGCATCGCGATTCAGAAATGCGCGCGGCTCTTGCCCCTTCATCATGACGTGGCGGTGCACGTCGAGATGGCGCAAGACACGCATGAGGTTGGGGCTCAGATGGATGCCGCCTCCCGCAGGCGCGAAGCGCTCGTATTGCTCGTAGACGGCGACCTCGCAGCCGAATCGCTGCACAAGCGCCGCCATCGCCGTGCCGCCGATGCCGGCGCCGATGACGGCGACCCGCACTTGCGCTAGTTCGCCTCGGCTTGATCTCATTTCGCCCCCTCGCGTGCTCGGACGATCCGCCCCTGCGGGAACGCAGCGAATGACGGTGTCCAAGCCGAATAACCAAATGTCTGCATGCGTGCACGGTCAAGCGCTAAGCGCCTTCAACGATGATCGCCTTGCTCGTTGCCGTACGCTCGCGAATTGCTTTGGCCCGTCCGTACTCAGTCGACTCGTACCAGGCAAACGCTTGCTCCCGGCCGTCGAACTGCAGCACGACCACGCGCTTGGGCTCCCATTCGCCTTCGAGCGCCTGGGCGTCTCCCCCGCGCACGACGTAACGACCGCCGTACTGCGCCACCGTCGGCGCCGCAAGCTTCCGATACTCGCCATATTGCTCCGGGTCATGCACTTCGATATCGAAAATCAAGTAAGCGGCCACGCTACCTCCTCGATCAATGGGTTCGACGATGCGGTCGGTCGTTGCTGAAAGATAGACCTCCGCCCATCTGCCGTATCGCTACTCGATCAATGCGTCGAGCGCCACGCTGCGCGTCGTCCCGGCGGCGGAACGAAGCCGCCTGGCCGCCTGATACTCGCCCGACCCGTGCCAGCGCTGCGCGGCCAGGACGCTCTCGAACTCGACGATGACGATGCGCGGGGGCCGCCATTCGCCTTCGAGCGGCACCACGTTATCGCTGCGCGCAAGGACACGCCCGCCGTGCTGCGCGATCGTCGGCAGGCCCAACCGCCGGTAAGCCGCAAAGGCTTCGACGTCGCGAATCTCCACCTCCACCACCACGTAGGCCGTCATTGCGCCGCCCCGAGCGGACAGACGCCGGCACAGCGCGCCGGAACCGGCGCGGCGCTCGGCGCGTCGTTCGCGCCGACAGGAACCAACACGAACACGCGGCCCATGTCGATCTTGACGGGAAACACGCGTACCGGCGCAAACAACGGCGCACACATCGGCAATCCGTCGCGCACGTTGAAGCGCCCCTGATGCAGCGGGCATTCGATTTCATCCTCGAGCAGGAAACCGTCGCTCAAGCGCGCGTCGCCATGCGTGCAGCGGTTCTCCGTGGCGTAAATCGCGCCGCGCACGGCATACAATGCGACCTCTACGCCGGCGGCAGATACGGCCACTACCCCGGCCTTGCGCACTGCCGTTTCCGTCGAAACTTCCTTCCAATCGGTTTGCATCGCGCTTCTCTCCTAGATCGGATAGATCAGCGAGTTGGAAATCATCTCGCTGTCGTAGATGCACAGCCGCGATTCCAAGCGCAGACCGTGCGGCGTCAGATGGATTCGGTCGAGATAACGGCCGACGTTATAGACATCGCCGATCTCCTCGGTTTTTGTTCGGACTACTACATAATTGGCTTCGGCTTCGATCAGGTTGCCGCGCACCGCATGCACGAGCGGCAGGCCGACGATATGACGCTGGTAGTACGGGTCGTAGAACAGGGTTTCCTTGATGCCGTAGACCCTGTCCTTGAGCATGCCCTTGCTTTCGAAGTCCATCACGGCCAGCGGCAGTCCCCGCTCGTAGTTCTCGCGCGGCACCACTTTGTAGATGCATTCGTCCAGAAAGAACTCGGGCCACGCATCCCAGTCGCCCCGGTCGAGCGCCGCCGCGTAGCGCGCATAAAAGGAGACGAGTTCGTAATAGGTGTCGAAGCTCAAGCGAGACGGCGTTGGCGTCGCATGCAGCGGCGCCACGGTGGAAGGGTTCGTCATGGCTCAGGCCTCCATCACTTCGCGCCAGTACTGGTACATCCCGCGCACCAGCGTCTCGCTGACCATGTGGTCCGTGCCGTCGTCGACCTGACGGCCGCCCAGTTCGTTGAACACGTGCCCATGCCCGATCGCCTCGAAGCTCTCTTGCACGCATTCGATCACTTCGCCATCGTCGGCGGATACGAAGCCCGCCGGGCCGAACAGATTCGCTTGCCGCAGCCGGCGCCGCGTCATCGCTTCATCGTCGGTTTCGAAGCCGAAGTGCGTCCACACATAGTCGAATACGCCCGGGCCGATCGGCCGGATGCGGCGTGTCGAGAGCGCGTTGATCTGTTGTTGAATGATCACGCTCGGCATCAGTGTCAGCATGACAACGGTCGGCTCGCCCCACCATGGCTCGTGCACGATGTCGAGAAAGCGATCGTCGTTCAGCGTCATCCGCTCTTTGAAGCTGGTCACGTTATGCGTGACTTCGCCGCCTCCTCCGCCGCTGCGGATCGAGATCATCGCACCATGGCGACGGTGCGCATCCGTTTCGAGCCGCGCCGGATTGTCCGCGCGCCATAAGCCGAAGTTGACGAACCATGTATGCAAGAGGCCCGCGTGGTAAGGGTCCTTGATGTTTTCTTGCATCAGCTTCCAATTGCTCGGAATGCGCTGGCGCGTGTAGCCCAGCACGCGCAACTTCGGGCCGTGGAACAAGCGGTCGTAATACGCAAGGATGCGCGGGCCGAGGAAGTCCTCGAAGGATTCGCATGCCTCGTCGAAGGTCGCGAACACCGCACCGCCGCGCGTCGACACGCGTAGACGCTTCAGCGCGTGATGCTTCGGGTCGAAATCGGCGGGCATGCCGCCGTTGACGCGGCCACATTGCTTCACGCCGCGCCGGAACGGCACGCCCACCAGATTGCCGCACAGGTCGTAGTTCCATTGGTGGTAAGGGCAATGGAAGTCGTTGGCATGGCCCGCGCGTTCGCGGCAAAATCGCATGCCGCGATGCGCGCACGCGTTCTCGAAGACAGCCACCTCGCCGTCGGGCGTACGCGCCATCACGACCGAGCGCTCGCCCACTTCGGTCCGCCGAAAATCTCCCGGGTTCGGGATTTCCGCCTCGAGACCGATATAGCACCAGTGCCCCGCGTAAAAGAGCCGCTCCAACTCCCGCCGGTAGAGCGCCTCGCTCGTATAGGCTTCGAACGGAGTTCGGCTTGCGCCTTCGCCTTTCCAATCGAGGCGAATCGGTATTTCAACAGGTGCGTTCAAGGTTGCCTCCTTGGGCGTCGAGATAGCCGCGCGACGCCGATGCGTCGCGAAAGAGCGCGGTGCGCCGCTGCGTGCGAACGGCGCGCGCAAGTAAGCGGATCAGTTCAACGGTGTCGCCCCAGCCGAGGCACTCGTCGGTGACGCTCTGCCCGTACGCCAACGGCGCGCCGGGCACGATGTCTTGGCGTCCCGGCGCGAGGTTCGATTCGACCATCACGCCGGCGACACGGGTCTCGCCCTCGGCGATGCGCCGCGCGAGATTGGCGCAGACCTCCAGTTGCGCACGGGCGACTTTGCCGCTGTTGCCATGGCTCGCATCGACGAGCACCGCCGGTTTCATGCGCGCGCGCTCGAGCTCGGCGCACGCGGCGTCGAGGCTCGCGCGGTCGTAGTTCGGCTTGCGGCCGCCGCGCAGCACGACGTGCGCGGCGCTGTTGCCGCGGCTCGACGCCACTTCGATGCGCCCGTCCATCGACACGGCTAGGTAATGGTGCGGCGCACGCGCCACCGCGATGGCATCGACCGCGACTTTGACGTTGCCGTCGGTGCCGTTCTTGAAACCGATCGGCATGGGTAGCCCCGACGCGGCTTGGCGATGCATGGGCGATTCGGTCGTGCGCGCCCCGATCGCGGCCCATGAGACGAGATCGTCGACATAGCGCACGGTCATCAAATCCAGAAACTCGGTGGCGGCCGGCACGCCGAGCGCATGGATATCGAGCAAGAGTTGCCGCGCACGCTGCAACCCTTCGTCGATTCGATACGAGCCGTCCAAATCCGGATCGTTGATGAGCCCTTTCCAACCGAGCGTCGTGCGCGGCTTCTCCAGATAGACGCGCATGACGATTTCAAGCGCATCGCGATAGGCTTCGCGCAGCGGCGCAAGACGGCGCGCATAGTCGAGCGCCGCGCGTGCATCGTGAACCGAGCACGGGCCGACGATCAGCGCGAGCCGCGTGTCTTCCCGCGCGACGATGCGCGCGAGCGCCTGGCGCGTATCGCGCACCAGCGACAGCGCAGTAGCGCTTGACGGCAACAGCGCACGCAAATGGGCTGCCGTGATGAGCCGATCGGTGTGGATCGGCGAAAGGGGTGCGACAACAGATGCCATGGTCTCCTCCGCTCTATGTGGTGCGACACGCACGTCGCATCCGATGGAATGGGTCGCATTAGAGCCGAGGCAAATTTATGCGGAAACTGGCAGAACTCTCAGAACGTAGGCAGCCACTGATACTTCTTTCAGTTCATTTGCACCGTGATGAACCGTAGGCTGTGCTTGCGTTTCGCGGAGGACGCGAAGCCGAGCCAAAACCATCAACGGAGACGAGATCATGGGCAAGCAATATTTCGAAACGGCGATCGAGGTGAAGTATCGCGACGTGGACGCCATGGGCCACGTCGGCAGCGCCGTCTATTACGACTATCTGCAGCACGCTTACCTGACCTTCATGCACGCGCTGCTCGATCTTCCTTTATCGAAGAAGCTGCCGCACATCATGGTCAAGACGGCGTGCGAATACCTGCGGCCTGCCTGTTATGGCGATCGCCTCAAGGTGTGTAGCCGCGTCACCCGCTTCGGCACGAAGAGTTTCGATATCGAGCACTTGATGCGGCTCGATGCGCAAGACGAACCGGTCGTCGCCAAGGCCTATTCGACCCATGTCATGTTCGACTATGAGAACAACGCGTCACTGCCGGTGCCCGATGCGTTTCGGACCCGGGTGGAACGATTCCAGAGCGAAGGCTGAGGGAAGTCCGGGAACGGGGAGCCGCCGAGCGAGCCGGCTCGGCGGCGGCTGAAGCGAAACAAGAGCACTCTAAGAATAATGCCCCTCGTTTCGAGCAGCGGAGACAATGGACAATCGGCGTTAGCTGAAGACGATGATGCCGAGCATCAGCGCCTTGACGGCGGCATGCGTTTTATTCGATGCGTTGAGCTTTGAAATGGCGCTGGCCACGTGAAAGTTGATGGTTCGTTCCGTCACCCCGAGAATCATGCCGATTTCACACGACGTCTTGCCGGCCGCAGCCCACCGTAATACTTCGCATTCGCGCTCGCTCAGGGGCGACACGCCCCTCGCGTCGCCGCGCAACGGCAAAGGCGGCACGGACGCCTCGCGCTTCATCAGTTGCTCCATTTTCTACTCCGCAAAAGAAAGCAAACATGCCAACTCACTTGCACCCTGCGCCGCCCGCCGCTCGCCGCTCGCCGCCCGCTGAACGGCAACGGCTATCCCTACCGCATCCGAAGGGAAACGGAACGGCGTATTCGAAAAGAAAAAAGTCCCGGGGCACTCGCCAAGGGATAAAGAGAAAAGCCGGGTCAGCGGTCGTTCGAGGCTCGTATTGTCGAGCTTATGCGGTTTTTGACCCGCGCCTCGTGTGGCCGCGAAATGGCGGAAAAAGGCAAGAACGCCTGTACCGCTTCTTTATATATCGCACTCAGCATAATCGTCATTGCCGCACTGCGGAAGACGCGTAAAGCGCACTATATTCATGAGTACAACGCCATGAAAGGCGCTTCACGGGTGGCCGCCATGACTTCGATCGATCTGAATATGCTCGTCGTGCTCGATGTGCTGCTCACCGAGCAAAGCGTGGTGCGCGCCGCCCAGCGGCTGGAGCTGAGCCCTTCGGCGATGAGCCGAGCGCTGGCACGGCTACGCACCGTCACGGGCGACCAACTGCTCGTGCGCGCCGGGCACAACCTCGTGCCTACCCCGCTCGCGCTCGAACTGCGCGGTAAGGTGAGCGCCGTCGTTGCCGACGCGCAAAACGTGCTGCGCCCGTCGATCCGGCTCGATTTGGCGTCGCTCGAACGCACGTTTACGATCCGTGCGAACGACGGCTTCATCGAACGCTATGGCGCCCGCATCGCGGCGCTCGTCGAAGAACAGGCGCCGCTCGTCAGGCTGCGCTTCGCCGCAAAGCCGGACAAGAGCGGCGCCATGCTGCGCGACGGCATTGCCGATCTCGAAGTGGGCGTGGTCAGCAACATGGCCCCGGAGTTGCGCATCCAAGCGCTCTTTCGCGACAAGTTCGCCGGCGTCGTACGCATCGGGCATCCGCTCGCCGGCGGCAACGTGACCGTGGAGCGCTATACGGCCTACCGGCACATCAGCGTATCGCGGCGCGGCCACGCGTTCGGCCCGATCGACGATGCGCTGCGCGAGCTCGGTAGGACGCGCATTGTCAGCGTGATCGTGCCGAGCTTTCCCGATGCACTCGCCCTCGCCCGCACTTCGGATCTCGTGGCGAATGTTCCCGAACGGCAAACCGAGGCCGCACGCGAGGGCATGCATACGTTCGCGCTACCCGTCACGACGCCGGGCGTCACCGTTTCGCAAATCTGGCACCCGCGAGTGGATGGCGACTGCGCGCACCGCTGGCTGCGCACCTGCTTGCGCCGCGTCTGCAGCGATGCGCCCGAGGCGCTCGTCTATCAGTAGCGCGCCTGCGCCCTCAGGATTGAGGCGCCGGCATCTCGGCCAGGCCCTTCTGCATTTGCTCCATGGTCGGCTCGCTCTTGCGCGTCGCGATGTGCCAACAGTGGCCGTAAGGATCTTCGACGAGGGCCCAGCGGTCGCCCCAGAACATATCCGCGAGCGGCATCATGACCGTCGCGCCTGCGGAGACCGCGCGATCGAACGCCTTGTCGGCATCTTCGACATAGACATACAGACTGACGGGTGTGCCTTTGAGCGTCTTCGGGCCGGACGAGCCGCATTCCGGGCTTTCGTCGGTCAACATCAGCACCGAGTCGCCGATCTTGATCTGCGCGTGCGCGAGCTTGCCCGAGGGCCCCTGCATGCGGAACAGTTCGATCGCGCCGAACGCCTTGGCGTAGAACTCGATCGCCTGAGCGGCATTGGCGCACACGAGCTGCGGCGTAACTGTGTGCATGCCTTCGGGAATGGGTTTGACGGATGAGGTCATGGTTTGCGCTCCGTTGTCAGAGTTTTGTAAACGAATAACGAATAACGATTGGACTAGGCGGGCCTCTTGGGCGGGATGGCGCAACGTGTGCACCGTCCCGCTTGCGTTCGCATTGCGGGGAGGCTCCATCGATACGACGAGCGAGCAACGACGATTTCGACATCGGCCGCTGATTTTTTTGCGCTTCCGAACGAGCTGGACCGCGCGCCTCCGTGAAAGTCCTAGTCCGCAGCCCTTGTTAAGTAGTTGACGACATGAGACAGTCGTGCGGCCGGGTATTCCCCACCCCGATTGCCGCATCGATGCTCACGCCTTCGGGCCAGTACGCGCAGCAAGGTCTTCGAAGGCTTTCGACGGCAAAACATAAAAGAATCAAGAATCGAAAGAGGCGCAGATGACCAATCAGCAATCCCTAGCAATCGCAGCGCGTTTCGACCGCTTGCCGCCGTCACGCACCGTCTGGACCATGGTGATGCTCATTTCGCTGGGCGGCGTATTCGAGTTTTACGACCTGTTCTTCACCGGCTACGTCGCGCCGGGGATGGTGCAATCGGGGCTGTTCAAGCCAGAATCGCTCGGTATCTTCGCGGCGCTCGCACCGATCTCCGTCGCAGGCTTCGGCACTTTCGTCTTTGCGACCTTCGCCGGCTTGTGGCTCGGCACACTCGTCTTCGGCTTCGTCGCCGATCGCTTCGGCCGGCGCTTCGTTTTCACTTGGTCGCTGATTTGGTACGTCGTGTGCACGGCGATCATGGCCTTTCAGCATTCGGGCCAAGCCATCAACATCTGGCGGCTCATCGCGGGCATCGGGATCGGAGTCGAGCTCGTGACCATCGATTCGTACATCTCCGAGCTCATCCCGAGCGCCGAGCGCGGCCGCGCCTATGCGATCAACCAGTTCATCACCTTCTGCGTCGTGCCGCTCGTCGCGTTCCTCGCGTTCATTCTCAAGGACACGCATCCGTTCGGGCTCGACTATTGGCGCGTCGTCATCTTGATCGGCACGCTCGGCGCCGGGTTCGTCTGGATCATCCGCCGCAATGTCCCTGAAAGCCCGCGCTGGCTCGCGCGTCACGGCCGCATGGACGAAGCCGAGCGCATCGTCGCCGACATCGAGCAACGCGTCGAAGCCGAGAAAGGCGTGAAGCTGCCGCCGCCCCAGCCCGTGGGCAACGAAACGGACGGCAGCGGCACCTTCAGCGAAATCTTCGGCCCGCTGTATCGCAAGCGCACGATCTTGCTCTCGATCTTCAACATGGCGCAGGCCATCGGGTTTTACGGCTTCGCCGCCTGGGTGCCGACCTTGCTGATCAGCCGCGGCGTCCATGTGACGACGAGCCTGCAGTACGCCTTCATCATCGCCATCGCGAATCCGTTCGGACCGCTGCTCGGCACGTTGTTCGCCGATAAGATCGAGCGCAAGACGCAAATCTGCGGCGGCTTGCTGATCATGGGCATCGTGATCGCGCTATTCTCTCAAGCGTCCGCGCCGGGGCTGCTGATCGTGCTCGGGGTGCTCTTCACGCTGGCCTCGAACGTCATGTCCTATGCCTACCATGGCTACCAGGCCGAGCTGTTTCCGACGCGCGTGCGCGCCCGAGCGGTCGGCTTCGTCTATTCGTGGAGCCGCCTGGCCGTCGCCTTCGCGGGCCTCGCGATCGGTGTGCTGCTGCACAAGTACGGCGTGCCGGGCGTGGCCGTCTTCATCGGCGCGTCGATGGTCGTCGGCATCTGCATGATCTTGCTCGGGCCGTCCACGAAGGGCCGCTCGCTCGAATCGATCAGCCACTGAGTGCGGCGGCGTGGCGCACGCGACACGCGCTGCGTGCGCCAGGCGCGAGACTGGCGTACCCTGCTTTCATTGGCGCTGACGCCGATACGTGAGGGGAGGCTCGAATGACGGCATCGGTTCGCACAGGCGCGCACATCGAAGGCATTCACTGGGTCGCCGAATATCTCGAAGCCACGCATGAAATCCGCGTGCTGCGCGAAGGGTTCGAAGTGGGCATGTACGATGCCCCGCCGACCTTGTTCGGCGAAGAGGCCGATGCGGGCTCGAAAAGCGTCGCCGATCATCGCGCGCTCGAAGCCGCGCTGCGCGCCTTTTTGCTGCGCTTCGTCGCGGAGCATGACGCCGAAGAATAGGCAGGCGGCGCCGCAGCCGGGATGCGCTTCAAGTCGGGCCGGTCAGGAACTCGAGCACGGTTCGAGTGAAGTCGTCGGCTCGCTCGATGTTCGACAAATGTAGCGCCTCGAACTCGACAAAGCGGGCGCCGGCAATGCCTTCTGCCAGCATCCGGGTGTGCTCGGGCGCGACCGACGGATCGCCGCGCCCAGTCAGAACGAGCGCAGGCGCTCGAATCGCGCCCACTTCGGCACGCAGGTCCGCCGCGCCGATGGCCTCGCAATTGCTCGCATATCCTTCGTCGTCCATGTGAGCAAATGCATCGCGGGTCGCCGCCAGGACGAGCGGTTCGCGCGCCGCGAACGCGCTCGTGAACCAACGCGCGAGCGTGGCGTCGGCGAGCGAGCGCACGCCTTGCTCGCGCGCTTGGCGCGCCCGTGCGTGCCACACGTCGGGTGTGCCTAGCCGGGCCGCCGTGTGTGCCAGCACGACGCGCTCGAGCCGCTCGCCGTGCCGCGCAGCGAGCGCCACGCCGATCAGCCCGCCCATCGACAGCCCGCAAAAGTGCGCGCGCTCGATCGCAAGGGTATCGAGCAAGCCGAGCACGTCACCGGTCAGTTGCTCGATCGTATAGGGGCCGGGCGGCACGTCGGAGCACCCCAGGCCGCGCGTATCGAAACGCAAGACGCGAAAGCGCGACGAGAAGGCCGCAATCTGCGGCGACCACATCGTCACATCGGCGCCCAGCGCGTTCGCAAGCACGAGCCACGGGGCATCGCTGCGCTCGGCGCCATCGATGCGGTAATGAAAGCGAAGGCCATCGACGTAGGCGAAAGACATGGCTCAATTCCTCGACGGTCGGAAGCGCGTGGCAACGGTGCTTCGTATTGTGCTACGGGCCGGCGTTGCGTGCAGCGGACAACACGCGATACCGCAATACCAGCGCAATACGCCGGAATCGTGGAACAATGTCCCATTTCGAAGGCGCGCGCTGGCGAGCAGACTAGGAGCGAACGTGAAGGAAGAATCCCGGGCCAAGAAACTGGAAAAAAACGACCAAGCCCGCAAGCGCGGCAAGGCCGCCGACGCATCGACCGCCGCGCCGGCGCGCCCGACGCGAAACGAAGCGGAAGATGCGGTGCGCGTGCTGCTGCGCTGGGCCGGCGACGATCCCACCCGCGAGGGCCTGCTCGATACGCCTGCACGCGTCGTGCGCGCCTACGAGGAATTTTTCGAGGGGTACTCGCACGATCCGCGGGAGATTCTTGCGCGCACCTTCGCCGAAGTCGACGGCTACGACGAGATGGTCGTGCTCAAGGACATTCGCTTCGAGAGCTACTGCGAGCATCACATGGTGCCGATCATCGGGCGCGCGCACGTGGCCTATTTGCCCGATCGCCGCGTGGTCGGCATCTCCAAGCTAGCGCGGCTCGTCGATGCGTTTGCGAAGCGGCTGCAGATTCAAGAAAAAATGACCGTGCAGATCGCCGACACGCTGAGCGAGATCTTGCAGCCCAAGGGCGTCGGCGTGATCCTCGAAGCCGCGCATCAATGCATCACGACGCGCGGCATCCATAAGCCCGGCGTGCAGATGGTCACTTCGCGCATGCTCGGTTCGTTCCGCGACGATCCGTCGACGCGGCGCGAATTCTTGGCCATCGTCGGCAATTCCGGCGGTTTCAACGTTCCCAATACTTGATCGCGATCCCCCGCTGACCGCCATGGCAATGGGATCTACGACGCCCGGCGCGGATGCCGATTCGGCCCGCTTGCTATGCCTTGCCAATGCGGGGAATGCGGGGAACGCGGGGCGCTACTGCGCGTAGTGGCCGATGTGGGTCAAGCCGAATGCCAATAGTCGCAATTCGTCGAATTGCGTGGCCAATTCGAAACTGACCAGGAATGCCGCGCCATAAAAGAGCCCCGGACAGCACTCGGCGAATGCTAGAACCGGCTTGCTCACGAGCGCGCGAATCCGCGGCACGTTCACGAGACACGCGATGCACGCACCAAGCGCCAAGCCCGCCAGCAGATCCGTCGGGTAGTGCAGGCCGAGATAGAGGCGGGGCAGGCAGATCAGCACGATCACGTGCAGCAACGCATAGATGCCGGCAGGCCGCGACGCGAACAAAATGGCTGTCGCCACGGCGCCCCACAGCATGGCATGGTCACTCGGAAAGGAACTCCAGGTTCGCGGCAGCAACACCTTTGCATTTGGCGGCGGGTATAGCGCGTGCAACTGCGGCTCGAAGATCGGCCTCAAGCGAAACGGCAATTCATGCGCGAGCAAGCGTCCGATCGCAAGTGCAATGAGGCCGCCGACAATCGCGGCAATCACGAGTTCGCGTGCATGGCGTCGCGCGGCTTCGCCCTGGGCGCCGATCCGGCGTTCCGGGCGGAACCAGATCCACCAGAGCAACGTCACGAGCGGGAGTCCTCTAGTCAAATCGAACTCCGCGAGTGTGACGGCTGCGCGGACGAATAAGGGCGAGTGAATGTCGAGACGGCTCATGGCATGAATGAGCCATTCATCGAAAGAAGTCATCATTGCGGTTTGCCCATTCGGTCGGGTTCTCTAAAATCCATATCAGATCAGCAGAGAACGCTACCATGGCGCTTTTTTTGCCCCCATCGAAGTTACATTTTCCAACACACGATTACTGCGCCGCTTATTTGTTCGACGGATACTCTCCGTGTAAAAAATGGACATCTAAACTGACGAAAGACGATCGTGCTTTACCACCGCACCTCGAATTAACGTTTAGAAATTAATTAGCATTCCGAACGAATATCGCGATCTACCTTCACGCAAGCGTCCGGAGCGCGCTGGCCGCTTCGATACCTTCCCTCCACCGCGATCAGCGCGACGCCCGCCAATACGCAGGCGAAGGCCCACCAATGTGCGAGGTTCATATGCTCGTGCAGAAACACAGCCGAAAACCCCGCGGCCGAAATCGGAACCAAAGCGGTCAAGGCGCTCGCTTGCGCACCCGCAATGCGAGCGGCGCCGGCAAACCAAAGAAAAAAACCGACGACGGTCGGCACGAGCGCGTAATAAACGACCCCGAGCATCGCGGTCGGGTCGAAGGCTGCGGCCCACGGCCGTTCCAGCAGCGCAGGGACGAGCGAAAGCAAGAGGCCGATACCGGTCATCAGTGTGGACATCTGCAACGGCGAAACGGGTGTTCGCAAGCGCTTGTTCAACAGGATGAACACCGCCTCACACAACACGGCCCCCAACACGCAGAGATTTCCAAGCCATACAGCAGCCGGCTGCCCGCCACCGGCAAGCGGCGGCGCACCGGCACCGCCGACCGTGCATACCAGCACGCCCGCCGTCGCCAGTGCGATCGCCGCAATCGTCATCACCCCCGGCCGCTCGCGCAGCGCAACGATGGCAAAAAGCGCTGCTACCGCAGGCAAAGTCCCCGCGATCAGACCGGCATCGGTTGCAGACGCAAGTCTCATGCCGCTCAGAAGCAGCACCGTGTAGCCCACGCTGCCCGAGCCCGATTGCAAGATCAACAACGACGCTTCGCGCCAACCGACACGCGGCCAGCGTTCGCCCGTCAACGCCATCGCAAGTAGGAACACGGGCAGCGCAATACCGAAGCGCAGCGCTGTTGCGGTGAACGGAGGCAACCCATGAACGATGAGCTTGCTCGCGACCACCGTGCTGCCCACGCCGACCATCGCCAGCGCGCAATAAAGATACCCTGTGAAGTGCCGCCCCATCTGCATCGCCCCGTCGTCGAAAGATGTAACGAGGTTAGGAGGCGGAGCGCTACCGGTCTTGAACGAAATTGCACCGTCTGCCGCCAAGCGCGGCCCGGCGTCAACGGACGGCGCTTGCGTATTGCGCCGGCGTAACGCCTAGCGTGCGAACGAAGGCGCGTGTCATATGGCTCTGGTCGGCGAAGCCGGCCCCGGCGGCCGCATCGGCAAGCGGCGCCCCTCGCTCGATCAGGTGTCGTGCGAGCGCAATGCGGCGCTGGATCAAATAAGCGTGGGGCGGCAGACCTGTATCGCGGGCGAAGCCGCGCAGAAGTTGAAAGCGGCTCAAGCCCGCTTCGTCGGCAAGCGTCGCCAATGTGACGGGAGCGCATGGATCGTCGTCGATGCGCGCCCTCGCCCGCCGTATCGACGCGCTCACGGCCCCGACCGATTCCGCTACCGGAATGCGCTGCCGCACGCTCGTATGCGTGCGTACGAATCTCGCCATCAATGCGAACAGCGACGTTTCGCGCCCGAGCGCTTCGTCATGCACGCACGCCGCGCGGGCCGCGATTCCCGCCGCATCGGCGAAAGCCTGCTCGAAACAAGCGGCAAAAGCATCGTCGCGCAATACGGGGCGCTCGAATTCGACCGAGGTCGGCGTGGCCGCACCGAGGTCGCGCGCGACCTCATACACCTGCGCCGGATCGAAATAAAGCATGCGCCAGGCGCGGCCGCGCTCGTCGAACGGGCTGCCGTCATGCACTTCTCCGGGGTTTGCGGTGATCACGTCGCCCGCTCGCGCTTCGACCGGCCCGCGACCGCTTGCGGAGCGCTGCGCACCACGCCATACGAGCCCTATGCCGAACATGTCGTGCGAATGGCGGCCGAACGATTGCGTCGTATCCGCTGTCGTCGCCTGCACGCCTGCGACGACGCAACGATGCATGACGACGCGGCCGCGTTTCATTTCCGCACGCGTCCTCGCACATCGGCTTCGCTCCCGCGATCGCCCTCGCGTATGCTGCCTTGCGATACGCTCGCGCCCGGCGCCACGCTATGCGTCAGCCAGACGTTACCGCCGATCACGGCGCCGCGCCCGATCGTCACTCGCCCGAGAATCGTCGCGCCGGCGTAAATGACCACATCGTCCTCGACGATCGGATGCCGCGCATGCCCCTTGACCAGTGCGCCGTCGGCATCGGCCGGAAAACTCTTTGCGCCAAGCGTGACGGCCTGGTAAAGGCGCACGCGCTCTCCGATGACGGCGGTCTCGCCAATGACGACGCCCGTGCCGTGATCGATGAAAAAACTGGGGCCGATTTGCGCGCCCGGGTGGATGTCGATCCCTGTTGCGGAATGCGCGATCTCGTTGATGAACCGCGCAAGCAGCGGCACGCCGAGCCGATGCAGCGCATGCGCGAGCCGGTGGTGCATGATCGCGAGCACACCGGGATAGCACAGCAGAATTTCCGTGATGTGCTGGGCAGCTGGGTCGCCCGCGTGCGCCGCACGGATGTCGCTCACGAGCACGGCGCGAATACTCGGCAACTGTGCCGCGAAAGAGCGCGTGATCTCGAAGGCCAGCGTGTCGAGTTCGGTCGCAGGCGTATCGGCGTGCTCGGGCAAAAAGCGCAGGGCGCGTTTCACTTGTTCCCAAAGCAGCCGCAACGTGCTTTCGAGCGTATGTCCGACGTAATAGTCGACGCTTTCATCGGTCAAATCCGGCGCGCCGTAGTGGGTGGGAAACATAACCGCGCGCAGGCACTCGACGACGCCCGCGATCGCATGGCGCGAAGGCAGCTCGCGAATACCTTGCGGATGGCGCGTGCGATGCAGTGCTTCGCGCGAAGCGCGCAAGTCGGCGACGATCTGATCGAGGCCCCAGTGGGGCGAAAGCGGATTCGACATAGTGATGAAAACGGTGCGATGCCACATCGAACGATGCGGAT
The DNA here is from genome assembly GCA_004322045.1 of Paraburkholderia sp. Taxonomy (GTDB): domain Bacteria; phylum Pseudomonadota; class Gammaproteobacteria; order Burkholderiales; family Burkholderiaceae; genus Trinickia. The sequence goes on along the minus strand of SCRN01000028.1, from coordinate 60,135 downwards.
ATCCGGAAAGATTACCGCGTTTTGCGCATACCCGGGCAAAGCCCTGGTATCCGAGCGCAGATACCGCCTCGCGGTTCGCCCGCTAGACTGTGAGGCTGCTCGCGTCGATCCAGCGCACAGCCCAGTCGCGGGCATGGGCGATCGCGGCGGCTTCCTCCTCGAAGCGCAGCTCGCTCGGGAAGAAACGATTCGCAACGAGCTCGCCGTCGCTCGAGCGAGAAATCACGACGTACGGGTGGTAAGAGCCGTCGCCCGCCCGCGCGGGTGCGCAGTTGAGCAAGTATCCGCGATGCGTGAATGCGGCGTCGGGGTGATGCATGGTCGTCACCTGCCTCCCTTGATACGCTTGCTGCCTCGTCGTGCGATGCGCCGAGCAGCCGCGAAAGCCGAGCACCTGACTGCGTTTTCCCCACGGGCGCCGGCTTGCAGGATTCGAATCATACTCTGTAGGAAACGCCGGTTCTACGGAAAATAATTGGGGTTTTACAGCGCAGATGGGTAAATGCGCGCGCGCGCCATAGCGCGCCTGGGCCGGAACAGCTCTTGCGTCAACCCGAGGCGACGGCGAGCGCCATCGCTCGACGCGATAGTGCGCCGGCGCACCCGAAACGCTTGAAGTTGTTCGCGGCTGCGCTACGATTGTCGAACGACTGCGCACGCTCGGCGCATCCGCGCGGCGGGTGCAAGGGCGCGGCCAACCTTGCGAGCGAATCATGAACGCGAGCCACACGATACCCGGCGCCCCAACGCCGCATGCGCACCGTGCGCCCACGCGGCGCAGGGTGCCGCTCGAACCGCGTTCAGCCAGGCGTTTCACGATTGCGCTTGCTTGCCTCGGCCTGAGCTACGCGCTCGCGTGGCTCGAGTTGCCGCTCGAGCATATCGCGCCGGCCCCAGCGGACAGCGCCGCTCCGGCTGCCGCAGCGCTCGCAGCCGCGCTCGTCGCGCGCGTCCTGCTCGGCTTGCTCTATGCGTTCGTCGCGCTACGGCACGCGTGGGCACGGTGGGCGACCGTCGCGCTCTGTCTCATCTCGGCGGCGTTCGTGGCGCCCATGCTCCCGCTCGAATGGCGCGCGTTTCCGCTTGGCGCACTCGTGACCGGGGCCGGCCTAGCAGCCAAGCTCGTCGCGGGCGTGCTCTTGATGTTGCCGCTGCGCAGGCAACGCGATACGCGCTCATAATGCGCGCTGGTGCGGCGCGATTCGCCGCACCTTGCCTGTTTCCATCCGACTTGCCCTGCGAGCGATTTCAGGCATTCGCCTGTACGTTCCATGTGCAACCGTCCCCTAGGAGCCGAAATGAGAGTTGTGGTCATCGGAGCGAGTGGCACGCTCGGCAGCGCCGTCTGCGCAGAATTGAAGCAACGTCACGAAGTGATCGAAGTGGGCGCGACGCGCGGCGATTATCACGTCGATGCGACCAACCTGCCGAGCGTCGAGCGTTTGTTTCACGACATCGGCCGTGTCGACGCAGTCGTCGCCACCATCGGCAAGGTTCATTTCGGGCCATTTCACGAAATGACGGCTGACCAGTTCTGGGTCGGCCTGCGCGATAAGCTCATGGGCCAAATCAACGTGGTGCTGGCGGCGCAGCATCACGTCAACGACGGCGGGTCATTCACTCTGACGGGCGGCATTCTCGCAGACGAACCGATCCGCGAAGGCATCAACGCCACCACCGTCAATTTTGCGTTGGAGGGCTTCGTGCGTGGCGCGGCGATCGAATTGCCGCGGGGGTTGCGCATCAATCTCGTGAGTCCGACCATTCTCGAAGAGTCGGTCCAAGCGTACGGTGCGTACTTTCTCGGGTTCGAGCCGGTCAGCGCACAACGCGCCGCGTTGGCGTTCTCTCGCAGCGTGGAAGGCGCCCAAACCGGGCGCATCTATCGGGTCGGAAGCTGAAGGCCGCAATGCGGTCCGTCGCGCCCGGCGCCTGAGCGGCGCATCGCGCACGGCGTAACCATCGGCAACGTGGGCGGCGCCATTAAAAATGGCGCCGCCCACCGCGCCGCTCAGCGACGCTCGAATGCGCCGTCGCGCAAGCGCCAGAGGTTCAACGGATTGTCGTCCTGCACGGCCTGCGGCAACAACTCGGCCGGCAAGTCTTGATAGCAGACGGGCCGCAAGAACCGCTCGATCGCGAGCGTGCCCACCGAGGTGGAGCGCGGATCGGACGTGGCCGGGAACGGCCCGCCATGCACCATCGCGTGCGACACCTCGACGCCCGTCGGAAAGCCGTTCGCCAAAATGCGGCCGGCCTTGCGTTCGAGCGTGGGCAGCAACTTGCGCGCGAGCGCCACGTCGTCGCGCTCCATCTGCAGGGTCGCCGTCAACTGCCCTTCCAAATGCTCGGCCAGCTCGATCATTTCGTCGATGTTGGCGCAAGTCACGATGAGCGACGTCGGCCCGAAAATTTCGTCTTCGAGCGGCGGCGCAGCGAGAAATTGCGATTTCGTCGTCGCGAACAACTCCGGCAGCGCCGAGTGATGCGCATCGGTGCTCGCACCCTGCGCGACGCGCGTCACGCCGTCCACGCCCGCGCGCTTGCTCACGCCGTCGCGGTAGGCGCTCGCGATGCCGGCGGTGAGCATCGTTTGCGCGCCCTTCTTCTCGAGCGCCTTTGCGGCAGCGTCGATGAACGCCTGGCGCTGCGGCCCGTCGAGCACGACGACGAGGCCCGGGTTCGTGCAAAACTGGCCCACGCCGAGCGTCAGCGATTCGACGAAACCGTTCGCCACCGTTTCGGCCCGTGCCGCCAACGCGCCGGGGAGCACGAAGCAAGGATTGATGCTGCTCATTTCCGCGTACACGGGGATCGGTTCGCGACGCCGCGCGGCGATATTCATCAGCGCGATACCGCCGCCACGCGAACCCGTGAAGCCCACTGCCTTGATGGCCGGATGCGCGACGAGCGCTTCGCCCACGGCATTGCCCGCGCCGAGCACGAGCGCAAACACGCCCGCGGGCAGGCCGCATTCGGCGACGGCCTCTTGAATCGCGCGGCCCACGAGTTCCGAAGTGCCGAGATGGGCCGGATGCGCTTTGACGACGACCGGACAGCCCGCCGCCAGTGCCGACGCCGTATCGCCGCCCGCTACCGAAAAGGCCAACGGAAAGTTGCTCGCACCGAACACGGCCGCCGGGCCGATTGCGATCTTCTGCTGCCGCAAATCGGAGCGCGGCTGCGGCTTGCGCTCGGGCATCGCCGAGTCGAGCGTCGCACCGAGCCAGCGGCCGTCCCGCACGAGTTGCGCAAAGAGCTTGAGCTGGCCGACCGTGCGCCCGCGCTCGCCTTCGAGGCGCGCCTTGGGCAGCGCCGACTCCGCATGACCGCGCTCGATGAGGGCATCGCCAAGCGCCATGATGCGCTCGGCAATCGTGTCGAGAAGACGGGCGCGCGTCTCGAGCGGCGCCAGGCGGAACGGATCGAAGGCCGCTTGCGCCAACCGGCAAGCGCGGTCGACATCGGTCGCATCGCCGGCGCCGAACGCCGGTTCGATTTCGGTGTTACGGGCCGGGTCGAACGCGCGCAGCGTTCCGGCAGTGCCACGCACCGAGGCGCCGCCGATCAGCATATCTCCCGTGATCTGCATCGTGAGGTTCTCCAATGTGTGCCGGCTCGCGGTCCGGCAATAGTCGCAATAGCGGTGACGGGCCAAGCCGCGTCGGAATCGTCGATCTTCGCATGAATCCGCATTTCGCGAGCAGGATGGCAAATCTGCCCAAATCCTGGGACGCAGGACTCCCGAAAACTCTCACCTTTTGTTAGTTTCTGGGGCCACGGTGAAGGTCTTGATGGGGATATGTCTCACCTGCGGAGCTCCGAGACGCCGCCGCGCCATGGCCGATAGCCCTTTTTGCCGCTTCCGATGAGCTGCTTGGCGTATTGATGTGCAGGTTGCGTGAGGGCCGACCACTTATGCGGCCTCACCCACCCCTGCTCCCGGAAACGCTCACCTCACGCCTGCCGGATGCCGCCACCGTCAAGGCGACCACGACTTCCGCATTCGAATAGCGAACGAGTTTTGCGCGTGCTTCTTCAGTGCGCGGTCTGACACGTTCGCCCGTCAACCCCGAGTGCAAGAACAGCGCATGCGGCATCACCGTCGCGCCGACGATGCCAGCCGAGACGATGAGCGACGAAGTCGTCACCGCCCACCTCGAACGCTCAGCCGCGGGCGAAGATGCCAAGCGCTGAAACGCGCTTGTCGTGCGGCCGTAAGACAGGCGCTTTAAACTGCGCGTATCGCCCACCCGCCGCGCAAGCGCCTGCTTCATGCCGATTTCATCTCCGTTCGTTCGCTCGTCCGCCGCTCCCGGCCATCGCTCCGGGGCGGGCTGACCATGCCCTCCTGTCCCGCGTTGTTCATTGGGGCCGTCGCCTCGGGCCAAGGGAAAACGACCATCGCAGCCGCGCTAGCCCGCGCTCATCGCCGTCGCGGCTTGCGCGTGCGCGTTTTCAAGACGGGGCCCGACTTCCTCGACCCGACGATCCTCGAACGCGCTAGCGGCGCCCCCGTCGATTCGCTCGATCTATGGATGGTGGGCGAAAGCGCATGCCGGCAACTTTTGGCCGAGGCGGCACGAGAAGCCGATTTGATCATCGTCGAAGGGATGATGGGGCTGTTCGACGGAACGCCGAGCGGCGCCGACCTTGCCTCACGATTCGGACTGCCCGTTGCCGCCGTCGTCGATGCGCAAGCCATGGCGCAGACATTCGGCGCGATCGCACTCGGGCTCGCGCGCTTCGATCCTTCGCTCGATTTTCACGGCGTTTTTGCCAACCGCGTCGGGTCTGACTACCACGCGCAGCTCTTGAAGGACGCATTGCCCGGCGACGTACGATGGCTCGGCCATGTGCCTGGCTCCGAAGAAATCTCGCTACCCGAGCGGCATCTGGGCCTTCATGCGGCGATCGAAATCGACGATCTCGACGCGCGCATCGATCGCGCCGCCGATGCGCTGGCCGCAACGGCACTCGCGCAATTGCCGCCGCCGATCGACTTCGAGGCGCCGCCTGCGCCGCCGCTGCCGCGCCTGCTCGACGGCCTGCACATCGCCGTCGCACGCGACGCCGCGTTCTCGTTCGTCTATCCCGCCAATTTGCGCTTGCTGTCCGCGCTGGGCGCGCGGGTCACCGCGTTCTCGCCGCTTGCCGACGACGCGTTGCCGCAAGCAACCGACGCGGTCTACCTGCCCGGCGGCTACCCCGAGCTTCATGCTCCGGCGCTCGCGCACAACACGCGCACGTCGAGCGCGATCCGTGCGCACGCAGCGGCAGGCAAGCCGGTGTTCGCCGAATGCGGCGGCATGCTTTACCTGCTCGACACGCTAACCAACAGCGCGGGCCAGACCAAACCGATGCTCGGGCTGCTGCCCGGCCATGCCACCTTGAGCAAGCGAATCACCGCGCTCGGCATGCAATCGATTGCCGGCGTTCACGGCGAGATGCGCGGCCATACCTTTCATTACTCGCATGTCGAGACGCCCCTCACGCCGGCGCTCGTGGCGCGCTACGCGCAATCGGACGCGCAAGGCGAGGCGATGTACCGCGTTGGCGCAGTCGTCGCCTCGTACCTGCACGGATATTGGCCCTCCAACCCGGCTTTCATCGCCGCACTCTTTCATGGCCACGCAATTTGACGATGACGAACGCGCGGCTGTCTACCGCGCCATCTACGAACGCCGCGACATGCGTCACTTCGTGCGCAAGCCGGTCGACGCCGCGGTGCTGTCGCGATTGATCGGCGCGGCGCACCACGCGCCGAGCGTAGGCTTCATGCAGCCGTGGCGTATCGCGCGCATCACGGACACGGCGTTGCGGGCCGCACTGCACGCCGCCGTCGAGCGCGAGCGCGTGCGCACGGCCGAGGCGCTCGGCGAGCGCCAGGACGAATTCATGCGCCTGAAAGTGGAAGGCATGCTCGATTGCGGCGAATTACTCGTGATGTCGCTGATGGATGGCCGCGACAAACACGTCTTTGGCCGCCGCACGATGCCCGAGATGGATCTCGCCTCGGTTGCGTGCGCCATTCAGAACATGTGGCTAGCGGCGCGCGCCGAGGGGCTCGGCATGGGATGGGTGTCGCTGTTCGATGTGGACGACGTGCGCGCCCTCATGCGCATGCCCCCCGGCGCGAAACCCGTTGCGATTTTATGTCTGGGCCATGTCGAAGCGTTCTATCCGCGGCCGATGCTCGAACTCGAAAAATGGGCCGAGCGGATGCCCGTCGACGAATGCGTGTTCGAGAATTATTGGCCTTCGGATCGGGCGGCCACCGAGTCATTCCGGGACGAATGACCCAAGGGGCGATCTAGCTTTCGCAACGGTAGAAGTCCATGTGCTGGCCGGCTGCCACGGCGCGGCGCAGCCAATCGGGGGGATCCCCATAGCCATCCCACGTGTTGCCCATCGCGTCGCGATAAAGAATGGGCCGCTCCGCCTGCTTATCGGCGGAAATCGATTCGGCAACGGCTTCTACGGTAATGCCGTATTCGTCCATGCGGCGTCGCAGCCAGCGAATCAACCGTTCGCGAGCTTCGCCTTCAAGCTGTTCCATCGATGATTCCGGTTATGGTTGATGCGGGGGCGGGTGAAAGCCCCTGTGACCCGAGCCGAATCATACTCGACTCGCGGCCGAAAGATCGCAGCCGCGCGACGGCGCTTGCCGATAAGGCAGCGCACGATTGTCTTCACGCGGTGTCGACTCGAATTATCGATACAAAATCGATAAAAAGCAAAACCAGCAAAAAGCCTGTGTCACTTTTCACATGCACGGAACGTTCCCGGCGTCGGTCGCGCTCCGCACCATGGGCGAGCGGTAACCGTCAGCACGAATTTGTCACACGTTTACGAGGCGAGGCGCCACCGCTACAGGCAAGCGCGTAACATCCGCGACGCAATAGCATAGCTGCATGGAGCGATGCGAGCCGACCGATCCCGGCAATGTACACGCTTTCATGCACGGTTAAAGTGCGATCGGCGACGCACCGCAATTTCTCCCATAATCCCTTTCGCTGCGGCATTGGATATTCGAGCGACATTGCGTCAATTAACGGCGGGGGATTGCACGTTCCCGCCATCGATCCGGCTCGTGTTCCCAGCATCGGCTCAGCTCCCGAAAACACTCACCTTTTGATCAATACGAAGCGCGCCGAGCGTCGAAATCGCACCCTCCGTCTAGCCACCTCAACCTCGTCTTGGTGGCCCGCTTCGGATGGACGACATGGACCCATCCCTTGATACGTCACGCTCAGACGCCTGAAACAGCGGTCATCGAGGGCACATTGCAAGGTGAGGCTTTTCAGGAGCCGCCGGGAGGAAACCATCCGTCGCCGACACGCTCCCGAAACCGCTCACCTTTGCCGTGTACCGCAATCTCGAGCGAATCGTGGGACTCGCGCCGCCCTCACACTCGAGCCACGGCGACGAGCCAGCCCGCCTCAAATCGATGTCATACGTTTTGCCTCTTTCGTAGCGGCCGTGGTACCCGTGCGCTCTTCAACCGCTGCCGCTAGCGGCGCTCCGGAGGCCAAGCGCGCCTGCATCGCTGCGTTCATCGCTTCCTCGATGCGCTCCTTGTTGTACGGCTTGCGCAGCAGCATCGCGCCCGCGAGCGCCTGGTGATGGCTGTCGTCGGGCAGCGCATCGTAGCCCGTCGCGAAAATCACGCGCAGGCCGGGTTGCAACGCCAACGCCCGCATCGCAAGCTCGTCGCCCGACAAATCGGGCAACGAGATGTCGGTGACGATCACGTCGAACGCCTGCTCGCTGAGCAGCCGCAATGCATCGGACGCATCGCCCGCTTCGATGACCGTATGCCCCAGATAGCTCAGCATGTCGGCCGTCGTGAAGCGCACCATCGCGTCGTCGTCGACGAGCAGCACGCGCGCGCTGAGCCGCGAGCACTCCTGCGCCGCTTCGGGCGGAGAAGGCGCCGGCAAGCCCTGCGCCTGAGGGGGACCGCCCGAGGCGCGCGGCTGATTGCGCAGGACACTGCGAATTTTGCGCGCCATGGCTTCTCGGCTATACGGCTTGCTGAGCAAATCGACGCCCTCGTCGAGCCGCCCGCCATGCACGATCGCGTTATCGGTATAGCCGGAAGTAAACAGCACGGCGATGTTGGGCAGACGCTCGCGCGCCTGGCGGGCGAGCTCGGGGCTGCTGAGCGGCCCCGGCATGACCACGTCGGTGAATAGCAGATCGATGGGCACGCCGCTTTCGACGATCGCCAGCGCACTTTGCGCCTCTTTCGCACGCAGCACGCGGTAGCCGAGTTCCGACAGCAAATCGACGACCGTCCCGCGAACGTCCTCGTCGTCTTCCACGACGAGAATCGTCTCGGTGCCGCCCGTGATCGGACCCGTATCCACCTCGGTCTCCACGTCTTCGGGCTGCCGCGCGCGCGGCAGATAAATACGAACCGTCGTGCCGTGCCCGACTTCGCTGTAAATCTTGATGTGCCCGCCCGATTGCTTGACGAAACCGTACACCATGCTCAACCCGAGCCCCGTTCCTTGCCCCTCGGGCTTGGTCGTGTAGAACGGCTCGAAGACGCGTTCCAGCAATTCGCCGGGTATGCCGCAGCCCGTATCGGTGACGGCCGCCATCACGTATTGCCCTGCCGCTACATCGCCATGACGCGCGACGTACGTGTCATCCAAAAACGCATTGCCCGCTTCGATCGTCAGCTTGCCCTGCCCTTGCATCGCGTCGCGCGCGTTGATGGCGAGGTTCAACAGCGCGTTTTCGACCTGCACCGTATCGACGAAGGTGTTCCACAACCCGCCGGCGATGATCGTTTCGATCTCCACGCCCTCGCCCAGCGAACGACGCAGCATATCGTCGATGCCACGCACGAGCCGGCCGAGGTTGACCGTTTTCGGCGACAGCGGTTGCCGCCGGCCGAACGCAAGCAGTTGCGAAGCGAGGCGCGAACCGCGCGAGGTGGCGGCAATCGCCGTCTGCAAGCGCTGCTCGGCGCGCACATTGCCCGCCACGTCGCGCCCCAGCAGTTGCAAATTGCCGGCGATAACTTGCAGCACGTTATTGAAATCGTGCGCCACGCCTCCGGTCAGCTTGCCGATGGCTTCCATCTTTTGCGCTTGCCGCAATTGCGCTTCCGTATGCGCACGCTCGGCAATCGCCGCGGCCACGCGCCGCTCGAGCACGAGATTCGCCTCCTGGAGGATCCGCTCGGACTCCTTGCGATGGGTGATATCGATAATCGAGCCGATATAGCCGAGAAAGGCGCCATCGTCGCTGAATCGAGGCGCCGCCGCCGCCAAGGCCCAGCGATAGACCCCGTCCGCGCGACGCACGCGGCACTCCGCGCGAAACGGCTCGCCGTTGCTGCTTGCCGATAAGAGCGAGGTTTCGTAGTGCTCGCGATCGTCGGGGTGCAACGCGCTCCATGCACCATCGCCCACGGCTTCGTCCAACGATTGCCCCGTGAATTCACACCACAGGCGATTCAAATAAGTGAGCGAGCCGGTGGGATCGCTCACCCACATCATCACCGGCGCATGATTGGCCATGTTCCGAAACCGCGCCTCGCTCTCGAGCAGTTCGCGCGTGGCTTCTCTGCGCAAGCGCGCCATTTCGAGGTTGGCATTCACGCGCGCGATCAACTCGCGCGCAGAAAACGGCTTGATCAGATAATCGTCGGCCCCCAATTCGAGACCTTCGACCTGGGCCTCCTCGCCCGCCCGCGCCGACAACATGACGACCGGCAGATACTTCAACTGCTCATCGCCGCGGATCTCGCGCAACAGGCCAAAGCCATCGAGACCCGGCATCATCACGTCGGTCAGCACGAGGTCGGGTTTCTCGCGCCGAATGGCGTCCAGCGCGGCCCGGCCGTCGCCTACCGTTTCGACGTTCCAGCGCCGGCGCAACAAGCGGCCGATGTAATCGCGCATATCGACGTTGTCGTCCACCACGAGCACACGTGCTCCGATCGTGCCACGGCCGAACGACCATTGCCCCATGTCCGCGGCAAACACGCTCGGCGCATCGGCATCGGCATCGTCGTCTTCCGCGCGCTCGCCTTCGTTTTGTGGCAGCCAGCGCAACGCCTCTTCGACATAGGCATCGACGCGCCCGGACTTGACCTCCGAATCGGGCTTGGCGCCGATTCGCTCCGGGGGCAAATGCCCTGTTCCAAAGGGCACGCGCAGCGTAAACGTCGCGCCGTGGCCCACCTTGCTATCGACGGCGATAGTGCCGCCGTGCAGCTTGACGAGTTCTTGCACAAGCGCGAGCCCAATGCCGGATCCTTCGAACGAGCGGCTACGCTGCCCGTCGACACGGTGAAAGCGCTCGTACAACCGCGGCAACTCGCGCGGCGCAATGCCGACGCCCGTATCGCGCACGAAGACTTCGGCCGCCGCACCGTCGGCCGACACACGGGTGGCGACGGCGATCTCGCCCTCGAACGTGAATTTGAACGCGTTCGATACGAGATTCAGAATGATCTTCTCCCACATGTCGCGATCGACATAGACGGGCTGCGGCAGCGGCCGACAATCGATGGACAACTTCAGGTTGGCGCGATCGGTCGCCGATTCGAAATTCGACGCAAGCTCCGCCGTTAGCTTGGCCAGATCGGTCGGCTCGAACGTCGCGACGGCACGGCCTGCCTCGATGCGTGAAACGTCCAGCAACGAATTGACGAGCTTGAGCAGCCGCAAACCATTGCGATGCGCCGTCACGAGCCGCTTGCGCTGGGCGGGCGGTAGCGTTGCCGCCGTCGCGTCGTCGAGCACGTCTTCGAGCGGTCCAAGCATCAACGCGAGCGGCGTGCGAAATTCGTGGCTGACGTTGGAATAGAACGTGGTCTTTGCACGGTCGATTTCGGCCAGCGCCTCGGCGCGCCGCCGCTCGGCCTCGTATGCCTGCGCCTGTGCGATAGCGGCACTGATTTGGCCTGCGACGAGCCCCAAGAAGGCGCGATAGTTCGCATCGAACAGACGAAACGGGTTCAACCCGACGACGAGCGCCCCCTCGAGCCCAGTCTCGCCAGAAGGCGAGAGCGGCATCACCACGGCCTGCGACGGCGCTTCTGGCCACGGCCCCTTCGGCAATGGCGACGCCAACCATCGTTGAAAATCCGACACGACGATAGGCGCATGGGTTACAACCGATTCATGCACGGGCCACGAGCCCGATCCACCCGACGAAAGGCTCGCCGGTGCGGCTTGGTGTGCCGCGGCGATGCCCGACGAACCGACCAGCTTCATATCGGCGTCGCCAGGCTCGGCCAAGTAAAGCAATGCAAATGGCAGATCGCGATCGTCGGCGGCGAGCGCACGGACGCAGCATTCGCTCGCCTGCTGCCAACTGCGCGTGTTCGTCGCGTCGGCGGCAAGGTCACGCAAGAGGCCGAGCTGGCGTTCGCCTATCACACGCTGAGTGTCGTCGGTGTTGGCGCAAATGATCCCGCCGACGCTGCCGTCATCGTTCGGGATCGGGCTGAACGAGAAGGTGTAATACGTTTCCTCGCGATAGCCGTTGCGTTCCATGATCAGCGGTTGCGCTTCGACGTAGATGGCGTCGCGCCCGCTCATGGCGAGCTCGAGCATCTCCCTGATGTCGTCCCAAAGCTCCGGCCAAACTTCGGACAGCGCGCGCCCAAGCGCCCAGGGATGCTTGCCGCCGACGATCGAACGATACGCGTCGTTGTAAAAATAAACCAAGGAAGCGCCCCAGCCGATCCACATCGGCTGCCGCGAATTGAGGATGATGCGCAGCGCCAGCTTCAAGTTCTGCGGCCACGTTTCCGGTTCGCCGAGAGCGGTCGAACGCCAATCGTTGGCGCGAATGAGCTGCCCAAGCTCGCCTCCGCCGAACAGGAAATGAGTGTGATCTCGGTTGGGCAACATATCGGATGCGTCGCTCATTGAGGATTCCTGTTTCGATTTGATCGCAAAGATAAGCTCACGGCACGCAAGAACCAATATGGCTGCTTCGGCATCGAACTGCGAGTCGCAACAGAGGTTGGGAAGCCATGCCGCAACACCCGGATTTAGCAAAAATTGCAGAGCGGGTGTGACACCGGAAAATCGAACCGATTGCCGGCGCACGGCCTGCGGGAACTGGACTTGGAGGTGTCCTGCTGCCTCCAGCCGGCCATCCGTGATCTAGTGGCGATGCAAATGCCCAACCGTCTTGCGTAGCATGGCGCGTGCCCGAGCAGGGCATCAGGCCAATGTTGGGTGACAACGCACGCCGATCTCGCTTAGGAATCCTAATGATTTAGCCGGCCGGCGGAGCCGTCGCTAGGCACGCGGACGGACCGCACACCGCTTGCTCCCGCCGTTGCGCCACCCGGCTCCCGATAAAGCTCACCTTTGGCGGCTGACGGCCGTACGGCGCGTTTTTGCCGTCCCGAGCGAGACCATCGACTGGCCGTCTAACCTCTGAAATTGCCTACCGAATACGACATCCGAGCGGTCGGGCTTTACGCCGCGACTCAATCGGGGAGCGGCACGCCACGCTCGCGAGCGCGTCGGAAGGATTAGCTGAAAGTTCGCAGGAAGCGGGGCCGCTCGCGCCGCTAAAGGTGAGGGTTTACGGGAGGGATGGCCGGGCGCTCTCGACCCGCGCCCAACGGCGGCCCGATTCGACGGCATTCGTCCGACGCCGTGGAGACCTGGCCCAGGGCACGCAGTCCGTCGGTGAGGGTTTTCGGGAGAGCGAACACGCCCGTTGACCTGCGTCAACAGTGCCACGCGCCGCGCGCGTACGGTATTCAGCAGGCATGCTACCCACGCTGCAGTCAGCGATAGGAGTTCAAAATGCGCAACGGTTTGAGTCGAACGATTTCGGGTCTCGTGGTCGGTGCAGCCATCGCGAGCGGCATTGGCCTGGTGAGTCCGCGCGCGTTTGCGCAGGCGGCCAGCGCGCCTGTAGCGATGCAAGGCGTCACCTACCTGACGGGCGGCATCGGCGAAGACGAGGTGCAGCAATTGCGCGCCGCTGCCGCGAAGTACAACTTGCGCGTAACGTTTGCGTCCAAAACCGGCGCCTACCTTTCCGACATCGACGTGTCGATCTCCACCGAGTCGAAGCGCGATGTGCTCTCGATCCGAACGGAAGGGCCGCTTCTGTTCGTTCAGGTCCCGCCGGGACGCTATATCCTCACAGCCAACTACGCGGGCAAAGCGCAAACCAAGCACGTCGCCGTTCCCGCCAAGGGGGCCGTAGATATCGTTTTGCGCTGGGACGAGGTTGACACGGGGAATGCGCACGGCGCAGCCGTTCAACGTTGCCCAGGCTGCGCGCGGCGGGCCGGCCGGCCCGCGCCGAGTTCGGCGCCTTAGGCCGGAGCGGCGGGGTTAGCCGCGCTTTCCGGCTTCCGCCTGCGTTTCCCCTTTGGCCTCGGTTTCTGCCGTCGCTTCCGCTTCCGCAATGCGGCGCTTCACCGCCACGAAGCTATCCGGCGTAACCGACACGGAATCGATGCCACGCTCCACCAGAAAACGTGCGAACTCGGGACGGTCGCTCGGAGCTTGACCGCATAGGCCGACCTTGACGCCGCATCGATGCGCTGCGTCGATGACGTGCCCGATCATCCACTTCACCGCTTCATCCTCTTCGTCGAAAAGCGAAGCGAGATCGGCCGAATCGCGATCGACCCCGAGGGTCAGTTGGGTCAGGTCGTTGCTGCCGATCGAGAACCCGTCGAAGCGAGCCGCGAAGGCCTCCGCGAGAATCACGTTCGACGGAATTTCGCACATGACGTAGACCTCGAGTCCGTCTTGCCCGCGCGCAAGCCCCTGCTCGGCCATGACCGCCAGAACGCGGTCGGCTTCTTTCGGCGAGCGGCAAAACGGGATCATGACGACAACGTTCTTGAAGCCGAGCTCACGGCGCAGCTGGTCGATGGCCCGGCATTCGAGCGCAAACCCTTCGCGATAGCGCGGCGAATCGTAACGCGATGCGCCACGAAAGCCGAGCATCGGATTCTCTTCCTTGGACTCGAATTCCATCCCCCCGATGAGGTTTGCATACTCGTTGGTCTTGAAGTCGCTCATGCGAACGATCACGGGGCGCGGATAATGCGCGGCAGCAATGCGCGCGAGACCTCGCGCAAGGCGCTCGACGAAGTACGCGGTCTTGTCTTCGTACCCCGCCGTGAGTTCGTCGATCGTGCGCTTCGCGACGGCATCGGTCAACGCCGCGTAACGCGCGAGCGCCATCGGATGAATCTTGATGTGATTGCCGATCACGAACTCCATGCGCGCAAGTCCGACGCCATCGGCAGGCAGCCGCCACCACCGCAGCGCCGCCGCCGGATTGGCGAGGTTGAGCATGACCTGCGTGCGCGTGACGGGAAGGTGCGCGAAATCGATGTCTTCGACCGTGAATTCGGCGCGCCCTTCATAGACGAATCCCTCGTTGCCCTGAGCGCACGATACGGTGATCTCTTGCTCGTCGTGCAACATATGCGTCGCATTGCCGGTGCCCACGATGGCCGGCAATCCAAGTTCGCGGCTGACGATCGCGGCATGAGAGGTTCTTCCGCCGTGATCGGTGACGATCGCAGCGGCCCGGCGCATGAGCGGCACCCAATCGGGATCGGTCGTGTGCGTGACTAAAATGGCGCCGTCGACAAAATGGTCGGCCCGATGCGGGTTGTCGATGACACACACCGTGCCGGCCGCAATGGCTTCGCCCACGGCCACGCCGGTCAACAGGCGCGGCCCCGCATGAACGAGACGATAGGTTTTGATCGCGCTCGCCTCGCGTCTGGACTGCACCGTTTCCGGACGTGCCTGCACGATGTAGAGCGCACCGTTCGCCCCATCCTTGGCCCACTCGATGTCCATCGGCTGGCCATAGTGGCGCTCGATCGCGCACGCCCAACGCGCCAGCTCGAGGATTTCCGAATCGGTCAGTACAAACGCTGCGCGCTCGGCCTTCGAAGTGGGGACGTTCTTCGTCGGCGTTCGCGCATCGCTCGCGTAGATCACTTTCAGTTGCTTGTCGCCGAGCTTCTTGCCGATGATGGGGGCGAGCTGCGCATTGCCCAGCAGCGGTTTGAAGACTTCGTACTCGTCCGGATCGACGGTTCCTTGAACGACGTTTTCGCCGAGGCCCCACGCCGCATTGATGACGACGAGCTTGTCGAACCCCGTTTCCGTATCGATTGAAAACATCACGCCCGCACCGGCGAGGTCGGAGCGAACCATGCGCTGCACACCGATCGACAGCGCAACCTTCATATGGTCGAAGCCTTTCGCATCGCGGTAGCTGATGGCGCGATTCGTAAAGAGCGACGCATAGCAACGCCGGCATGCCGCGAGCAGCGCTTGCTCGCCGCGCACATTCAAAAAGGTTTCCTGCTGTCCGGCGAAGCTCGCATCGGGCAAATCCTCGGCGGTCGCGCTCGAACGCACCGCGACATCCGTCGTGCTCTCTCCGGCGCGTTCGCTCAAGTGCCGATACGCCGAACAGATGGCCTCGGCGATCGCGGCAGGCCACTCGCCGTGCAATATTGCACGACGTATCGCCGTGCCGGCCTCGGCGAGCGTGAGCTTGTTGGCGGCCAGATCGGCGAGCAGCGATGCGATCGTCTCGCGCAATCCATTGGCGTCGATGAACGACCAATAGGCGTGCGCGGTAGTCGCAAAGCCCGGCGGCACGCTGATGCCGGCGCCGGCCAAGGTACCCGTCAGCTCGCCCAGCGAGGCGTTCTTTCCGCCGACGCGCGCCACATCGGTGCGGCGCACCTCCTCCAACCACATGATCGACGTATTGTCAGACATCGCGGCGGCTCCTATCGGTGTTGCGTGAATGCGTCAGATGCCGACGTCGCGGCGAAACGCCCGCGGCAGCAGTGCTCACGACCCACCGCCGCATTCACCCGACGGCGCGTGGGCGAGGCCGTTCGTCTGCCGATGCGCCTACCGTTGCAGCGCGCATGCATCGCTCGTTTCGATTCTGCGCAGTGGGCCGCGAACCGCTTTGACGTGAGTCAACCGTTTCCGGTATGTCGAACGAGAAGCCGACGAACAGCCGCATCCCGATGCGGCGCCATCCGTTCGCGGTCGGCGGGTGGCGCTTTGCACGGTGCGCGAACCGAGATCGGCGATTCCTATTGACCGAAATCAATTGCCACTTCACCTGCGCGCCTATCGTGGAAATGTGGTGGACCATTCGCTCGAGACCGAGGAGGAGCGCACAAATGACTCAAATGCCCTTGCTGACCTACCAGACGCTCCCTGACGCCGCAGTCAAGCCTGCGCCCGAGGGCGCGCCGAAGATCATCGAGTTGCCCCGCCCCGATCTGCTCTCGGGGATATCGCTGCTCGCAGCCTTGTCGTTTCGTGCAAGCACGCGCGAGTTCTCGCCCGCGCCGTTGCCCAAGCGCACGCTCGGCGCTCTGTTGTGGGCTGCCGACGGCATCAACCGGCCGATTAGCGGCGGACGCACCGCCCCCTCCCCCCACGGGCGCCAAGAAATCGATATCTATGTGGCGCTGCCGGAAGGGGTCTACCGCTACAACCCTTCGACGCATAGTCTCGTGCTCAAGCGCGCCATCGATGCGCGCGGCATGACCGGCTATCAAGACTTCGTCGGCGCTGCGCCGCTCGACCTCGTCTACGTCGTACGCACTTCGCAACTGCTGACATTGCCGCCCGCTCAACGCGACACGTTTTCGGCCATTACGGCCGGCGCCATTTCGCAAAACGTATCGCTGTTTTGCGCGTCCGCCGGGTTGGCTACGGTCGTGCGCGGTTGGATCAATCATCGCTTGCTCGCCGACGCGCTCAGCTTGAACGAGGATGAAGTGCCGATCCTCGCGCAAACGGTGGGCATGAACGTCGTTTCTCCAACGTGACGCGCCAAACGCAATACGAACAGAAACTGCCAGTCGGGCAGACCGCCGACGCCGGAGCGAAACTTCTGACGCTCGTGCGCGCGCTGGCCGAGGAGTTGCATGGCGAGGGTCCCGCGTATCCCGAAGTCACGCTCGACGCACGTCTCGAGCGCGATCTCGGCTTCGATAGCCTCGCGCGCGCCGAATTGCTCCTGCGCATCGAAACGGAGTTTGGCGTGCAGTTGCCCGTCGAAACCTTCGCTTCGGCTGCGACGGCTGCCGACGTTCTGGCCGCGCTAGCGGAAACGAATGCGCGGCAATCGACCACCGCCGAGCGATCCGCGTCGGCGCCGCCGTCGCCCTCTCAGCCCGAAGCTGCCGACGCCGGCACGCTGGCGTGCCCAACGCAAGCGAACACGCTCATCGACGCGCTGCATTGGCACGCCGACCGTCACCCCGAGCGCACGCACATCGTGCTGATCGACACCGACGGCGTGACCGAGTCGCGCATCAGCTACGGCGAGCTTCGCGACCGCGCCATGCAAGTTGCAAGCGGCATGCGCCAGCTCGGCATCGACCCTGGCGATACGGTGGCGCTCATGTTGACCACGACGCACGACTATTTCGTCGTGTTCATCGCAACGCTGCTGTGCGGGGCCGTTCCCGCGCCGATTTACCCACCGCTGCGCATCGATCAGCTTGCCGAGCACGTATCGCGTCATGCCGCCTTGCTGACGAACGCCGAGGTCAAAGCGGTCATCACCTTCGACCAGGCCGCGACCATCGGGCATTTGCTCAAAGCGCGCGTGCCGACTATCCGGCACGTGCTGACCCCCGATGAAATCGAGCGCTTGCCGCCCGACAAAACCGTGCTCGCGCAGCCCGGCGATCTAGCCTTGCTTCAATACACCTCCGGAAGCACGGGTGCGCCCAAGGGCGTCCGGCTCACGCATACGAACTTGCTGACCAATATTCGGGCGATGGGCGCGCGCATCGACGTGCGCCCCGCAGACGTGTTCGTCAGTTGGCTGCCGCTCAGCCACAACATGGGCTTGATCGGCGCGTGGATGGGGCCGCTTTATTTTGGCGTGCCGCTCGTTGTCACCTCGACGCTGACGTTTCTCGCCCGCCCAGAAAGTTGGCTCACGATGATCATGCGCTATCGCGGCACCATCACGGCCGCGCCCAATTTTGCGTACGATCGATGCGCGCGTCTTTCGGATGCCCAGTTGGCAGGCCTCGATCTGTCGTCGCTGCGGTTCGCGTGTTGCGGCGCGGAGCCCGTGAGCGTGAAAACGATGCGCGCCTTCTGCGAGCGCACGCGTGCCGTCCATTTCGATCCTCATGCGCTGGCGCCTGTCTATGGTCTCGCCGAGAATGGGCTTGCGCTCACGCTGCCTCGGCCTGGACGAGGCTTGTCGGTCGACACCGTGATGCGAAGCGCGCTGCTCGTCGACGGCGTCGCCCTACCGGCCACCGGCAGCGGAGAGCCGGCAGAGACGGTCGAAATCGTCGGCTGCGGGTCCGTCATCGACAATTCGGAAATACGCATCGTCGACGAGCATGGGCATGGGCTCGCCGAAAGGCGCGTGGGCCGTATCGAATTCCGAGGGTTGTCGGCCACGCAAGGGTATTACCGCAATCCAGCGCAGACGGCCACACTCATGGACGGTGCCTGGCTGGACAGCGGCGATCTAGGCTACCTTGCCGACGGCACGCTCTACGTCACCGGCCGAATGAAGGACATGATCATTCGCGGCGGCCGGCACTTCTTTCCCTATGAGCTCGAAGAAGCGATAGGCCGCCTGCCTGGCGTCATCGCGGGCGGCGTTGCAGTATGCGGCAGTGTCGACGCCGCACGAGGAACCGAGCGCGTCATCATCTTTGCGGAAACGTCCGAGGACGGCGCTCAAGCGCGCACGCAACTGATCGAGCGCATCGGCGCGGCGGCCGTCGAGTCCTTCGGCTCGCCCGCCGAACGTATCGTCCTCGTGCCGCCGGGCAGCGTTCCGAAAACGGCTGCCGGCAAGATCCGCCACGCCGCCATGCTCGACCGATTCGAGCGTGCCGAAGGCGCCGATCGCGCGCTCCAAACACTGAGCGCCCCGCATGCCGGATGGCGTCAAGTTTCCGAAGCCGTGGCAGGCAGCGTGCCGGCCCTTGCGCGTCGGGTGTTGCAAGAAATGCTTGCGATCGCGTATGGCCTATGGTGCTGGACGGTCGGGATCGCGATCGCGCTTGTGCTCTGGGCTCGCGTCGCGGCAAACGCCGATGCGAGACAAAACTGGGAAAGCGCAGCCCGCAGCGCGCGCTTGTTCTTGCGCGCCACCGGCCTACGCGTGCAGTTCAACGCCGATGCCGCCCCGTTGCCGGCGTCCCCCTGCATCCTTGCCGCCAACCATACGAGTTATCTCGATAGCGTCGTGCTGTTCGCGTACCTGCCGCGCCCGGTCCGCATCGTCGCCAAGCGCGAACTGGAGAGCACGCCCTTCATAGGGCACTTTCTGAAGGCACTTGGCGCCTACTTCGTCGAGCGAGCCGACTTTCGCGCGAGTCTAGAAGACGAACGCAAGCTCGTGCTCGCTGCACAGGATGACACGCTGCTGTTCTTCCCCGAAGGGACCTTCGGACGCGCCGCAGGCCTGCGGCCATTCCATTTGGGGGCCTTTCGCGCCGCGTGCCTCGCTGGACGTCCCATCGTGCCCATTGCACTGCGCGGCGTACGCAACGTGCTGCGCGACGGGGATCGGTTGCCGCGACGCGCGCCGATTGCGATGACGTTGCTACCGCACATCGCACCCGCGGGGATCGATCTTCGATCGATAGCGAAGTTGCGCACCGAAGTGCGCGCGGCGATTCTCGCTCACTGTGGCGAACCAGAACTCGACGCGCGCGAGTAACCGAGCAATCGCGATCGATTGCTCGGCTAGTCGAGTCGAGAACCGGAACGCCCGACAGCGCTAACGCCGCCAATAGGCGCGCACGAGCTTTTCACCAGGGCCGTATTTCAAATCCAGCGTGCCTTGGAACGCCGATTTCAGCGCCGATCCGATATCGCGCGCCAGATGCACACCGGTCGTGGTGACCACCGTGGCATCGCCTTCCGTTTCAATCGCGATGATGCGCTCCATCGGATGCTCCGCTTTCGCGCGAGCCGCGTGATGGTTCACGAGCTCCAACACCTCGCTGCGGTGATCGACCGCAAACGCCCCGTCGATATAAACGTAGCCTGCCGGCACTCCGTCGGCGGTGCGGTGACATGCCGTGCAAACGACCTCTTGCGCATGTTCCGGGCGCGACAGCCATTGCCATCGCCCGCCATGATAGACCGCACCGCAAGTCGGGCAAACGGAAGGCTCCGAAAGCTTGCTGCGCAAGGCATACGGATCGTCCTCGAGCCCGGGATAGACGGGCTTGTGTTCGCCGGGTTTAAACGGTCTCGTATGATCAGTCATGACATCCCTCGCTGAAGTGTGAACGTCGCCGCGCCAACGTCGGCCATTCATGTTCAGCGTAGCCCTGATGTCGGCGCGCATGTTGACGTGAGTCAACCGGCGGCGGCCGCATCGGCGCTCGGCCCTACGGCTTCTTCGTCGCCTTTTTGTCGCCTTTTTCAGCCTGCTGCGTCGTTCACGCATTCGTCTGCTTGACGCACATCATGATCGAGCATGCACAGAACGGGCACGATGGTTTCTGTCTCACGCACCGCTTGCGTGAGACCCGCTTCACCCGACAAATATGCGCAAAACAATCTGCTTACCGCGTGCGCTGCGCCACCTAGTTCGCGACGTTTTCATGCTTGTGATCGGCTGCGCCAGTTGGCTCGTCGGCGCGCATGCCGCCGCGATCGGGAGCGACCAACCGCGCGTCGCGATTCTCGCCTATCACCGCTTCGACAGCGCCCGGGCCGTCGATTCGATGACCGTGCGCGTGACGACATTCGAAGCCCAACTGCGATTCTTACGCGAACACGGCTATCGCATCGTCACGTTGCCCGAAATCGTGAAATGGCTCGCAACACCGGACGCGACGTTGCCCGAGAAAGCAGTCGCCTTCACAGCCGACGACGGACATCGCAGCGTCTATGAGGTGCTCATGCCCATCGCCGTGCGCGAGCACCTGCCGTTCACCTTATTCATCTATCCGTCAGCCATTTCGAACGCGTCGTACGCGCTCACGTGGGCGCAGTTGAAGGCATTGCAGCAAACCGGGCTGTTCGACGTTCAATCGCATACGTATTGGCATCCGAACTTCAATATCGAGCGCGCACGCCGGAGCCCGGACGATTTCCGCCGGTTCGTCGAGAAACAGCTGGTCGATTCTCGCAACCGTCTCCACGCCGAGCTTGGTGTCGAGACGACCATGCTCGCTTGGCCGTTCGGCATCGTGGATCCCGAGTTGACATCGATCGCAGCTTCGACGGGTTATCGGGCCGCCTTTACGATCGCGGGCCACATGGTCGATAAGCACTCGCCGCCGCTAGCCGTATCGCGCTTGCTGATCACCGACGCGGACACGCCATCGGTGCTGGCCCGACGGTTGGGAGAATCGCAAACGGGCGCGCTGCCTGCACCCGCCACGGGGCGCCTGCCATGATTCGACGCCTATTCGCGAGCCTGGCGCTCGTGCTCGCCGCGTTCGCATCTGCAAGTGCGCTCGCCGCTTCCGGGGTCGTCGTCGACGCGCGCAGCCATATGCCTGTTGCGGGCGCGACCGTCACGATCGATAACCGTGTCGTGCTCGCCGACAGCGAGGGACGTTTCACGAGCGAAGCACCCGATGGTGCGACGGTCAAAGCGCGCGCACCCGGTTATCGACGCGCCGAGGCCACGCTGCTTCGCGACGGCGCCGTCACGATCGCCTTGCCGCCATTTCGGCCGCACGCCGTTTACCTATCGGCATTTGGCGTAACGAGCGAGACGCTGCGTGAGGCAGCCGTTCGGCTCGTCGACACGACGACCGTCAACGCACTCGTCATCGACATGAAGGGCGATCGCGGCATGACGCCTTATCGCAGCCCCGCGCGCGAAGCGATCGGCGCAGCCGCTCACGTCGGCGAGCACGCGCCGGCCACCGACACGTTTCAGTCCATCGTCGACGATTTGCATCGGCGCGGCCTCTATCTCATCGCGCGCATCGTGGTCTTCAAAGACGACCCTCTCGCGCAAGCGCATCCGGAATGGGCGGTGCGCAACCTAGAAGGAGAACCCTGGCGCGACCGCGAAGGCCTGCTCTGGGTCGACCCGTTCTCGCGGGAGGTCTGGCGGCACAACCTGGATCTGGCTGAAGAAGCCGCGCGCGCAGGTTTCGACGAAATTCAATTCGATTACGTCCGCTTTCCCGATGCAAGCGGCGTGAGCTTCGCGCTGCCCAACACGCGCGCCAATCGCACCGCGGCAATCGTCGGCTTTCTGCAAGCCGCGCGGGAGCGCCTCGTTCGCTATAACGTATTCCTCTCCGCGGACATCTTCGGATACGTACTCTGGAACCTCGACGATACGGCGATCGGGCAGCAACTCGAAACGCTCGGGTCGGTGCTCGATTACATCTCGCCGATGCTCTACCCCTCGGGCTTCACATGGGGACTGCCCGGCTGCGCCGATCCCGTCGCAGATCCGGGACAGATCGTGCGACGCTCTCTTGCGGAAGCAAAGCGGCGCACGGGGCTGCCCGGCGTCCGATTCCGGCCGTGGCTGCAGGCGTTTCGCGATTACGCTTTCGATCGGCGAGCGTTCGATGCCGAGGATATACGCGCACAGGTAGATGCGGCTCAAGCGGCCGATACGGATGGATGGATGGATGCTATGGAATCCCCGCAATCGCTACGACAGCGCGCAATTGCCGCATTGAGGGCGGCTTTTCTCATCGCCGTCTCCCTCGCGGCGTGCGCTCGGCCGCTAACCGCACAGGGCGCTGAAATCGCCGCGGCATCGCGCGACGCAATCTCACACGTCGTCGAAGGGGAAGTTGCGGCTGGGCGCATTCCCGGCGCGGTGATCGTGGCCGGAGATGCGAGCGGCGTGCGCTACCGCGAAGCGTTCGGATACAAATCGCTCACGCCTTATCGCGAGCCGATGTCGCTCGACGCCGAGTTCGACCTCGCCTCCCTCACCAAAGTGATCGCAACGACCACCGCGATCATGCAACTCGTCGAAGCGAATCGACTCGAACTCGACGCGCCCGTCGCTCGGTATTGGCCCTCTTTTGGCGCAAACGGAAAAGACGCCGTCACGATCCGGCAACTGCTCGCCCACACTTCGGGCTTGGCCCCCGACCTGCCGCTCGGCCCCAAAGCGAAGCACCGTTCGGGCGTGCTCGATGAAGTCGTCGCCCAACATCTGCACGCAGTGCCAGGCGCGCGTGTGATCTATAGCGATATCAATTTCCTGGTGCTAGGCGAACTCGTGCGGCGTATTACGCATCGCTCGCTCGACGTCTATTGCCGCCGTCACATCTTCGCTCCGCTCGGCATGCGCGATACGACATTCAATCCGGGATCGTCGCTCGCGCAACGGGCGGCGCCCACGACCGCCGATGCCGACGGCATGCGGGTCGGCCGGGTGCATGACCCCACGGCGGCGCGCATGGGGGGCGTGTCGGGCAACGCGGGGTTGTTCTCGTCAGCCGAGGATCTCGCGCGCTTCGCCCAGATGATGCTGAGCGGGGGCCGCTTCGACGGAAAGCGCATCCTGAAACCGGAGACCATCGCATCGATGGCGGCGACCGAATCGCCGCTCGCCTCGCCGCCTTGGCGCGGGCTCGGCTGGGCGCTCGATGCGCCGCTGGTCGCGAATCGCGACCGCCTACCGGCGACCGGGACGCTCTATCACACGGGGTACACGGGCACGGCGATCTGGATCGACCTCGTCTCCAAGCAGTTCCTGATCGTTCTCACCAATCGCGTTCACCCAGACGATCGCGGCGATGCTCGGCCGCTGCGCTCGCAAGCCATCGCATGGCTTGCGAGCGCGAACCCTTCCTTGACCGCCGACGCGATCGCGTCGGCGTTGCCTTCGACCGAGCCGGCCGTGGCGGACTTTCTACGCCTGCCATCTTCGTCCGGCCCCGTGAAAACCGGGATCGATGTGCTCGAAGCGCTCGATTTTGCGCCGCTTGCGGGCATGCGTGTCGGCCTCGTCACGAACCGTACCGGTTTCGACAGCGCGGGCAGGCGCACGATCGATGTGATCGCACACGCGCCGCAGGTCACGCTCGCCGCGATTTTCGCACCCGAACATGGTCTCGACACGAGCCGCGACGAGCCGCTCGGCGATACGCGGGACGCTGCGACCGGCATAGCAGTGCATAGCCTATACGGCGTGACCCGGCGTTTCGACGTGGATTCGCTACGGCGCATCGATGCACTCGTCTTCGATCTTCAAGACGCGGGCGTGCGCTTCTTCACCTATGAAACGACACTCGGGTACGCACTCGAGGCTGCGGCCGCGAATCACATTCCGCTATTCGTGCTCGATCGCCCCAACCCGCTCGGCGCCGATCGCTTCGGCGGCCCGATGCTCGATGCCGGTAGAGAATCGTTCACGGGCTATTTCCCGTTGCCGTTGCAGCCTGGCATGACGATCGGCGAATTGGCGATGCTCTTCAATCGCGAGCGCGAGATAGGCGCCGATTTGCATGTGATTCGGATGCAGGGCTATGTGCGTTCGATGCGATACGCCGACACCAGCCTCGGTTGGACGCCGCCTTCGCCGAACTTGCGCACCCCGGCGCAGCTCGACCTATACCCCGATGTCGCGTTGATCGAAGGAGCCAACATCAGTGTGGGCAGGGGGACGGCCCATCCTTTCGAATGGATCGGCGCACCGTGGATCGACGGCGTTGCGCTCGCGGCTAAGCTCAATGCGCAAGAGCTCGGCGTGCGCTTCGCACCCATCGATTTCGTGCCGACCGAATCGCGCTATCGCGGCGTGCAATGTCACGGGGTGAGCATCGTGCGCGTCGGGGATCGAGCGGTGGGCAGGCTCGGCCTCGCGCTGCTCGTCGCGCTGCATGCGCTTTATCCCGACGAATTCGATCTTGCGGCAACACTCGATTCCGTGGGCTCCGCGCAAGTTTGGCGAGCAGTGCGCGACGGCGCCGGCATCGATGCGATCGAAGCAATCGAAGCAATCGAAGCGCGCCGCCTCATGAGGATCGCCCCCTTGCGGCAGCGCTATCTGCTGTATTGATCGCGGCAAGTTGCAGATGAGCCTTGGATCGGTGGAAGATGGCGGCCGCGCCGTCTGCCCTTGACCCATGTCATCACGCCCCGGCAGCCGAAAGCTAACCTGACTGGATCGATAACGAACTTGTGACGGACGGCCGTGAAACGCGCAAGCGACGAGCCGCCGCCGCTCAGCCAATTGGTATTGGCAGACCGGTATCTGGCGGCCGGCGAAACCACCCGCAACCACGTGTTCAAGCGCGTCGCTCGCGCGCTCGCGGCTGTCGAATCGCCGCCGCGACGCACGGCGATCGCGCGCTTGTTCTATGCAAACATGCTGGACGGCGCAATCGGCGCCGGACGCATCATGGCCAATGCGGGCACCGGCCACGACGCGACGATGATCAATTGCTTCGTGCATCCTATCGGCCCGCCTGCTACCGAATCAGGCTTGGTAACGGCAGCGCAGCTCGAATGCGCACTTGCAGCGGCTCGCGTGACACTCGCCATGGGGGGCGGCGTCGGATACGACTTTTCACCCGTCTCGCCTGCCTTATCGGGGGCCGAGCAAGGCGCGAACGATGCGCGCGACGTGAGTTTTTGGATCGACCGGTTCGATGAGGCCTGCCGCGCGTTACGGTTCAAGGGCGCGCGTCGAGGCGCGCAGATGGCCGTGCTGCGCTGCGACCACCCCGATCTCGTGACATTCGTTCAAGCCAAGCGCGGACGCCGCCGCTGGAACACGTTCAACGCGTCGGTCGGCGTAACGGACGCGTTCATGCGAGCCGTCGAAGACGACGGACACTGGCGACTACGGCATCGCGCCACGCCCAATCCCGCTCAGCTCGCGGCCGGCGCTTATCGGCTCCCCGAGGGCGACTGGTGCTATGCCACGCTGCCGGCGCGGGAACTTTGGCGAACGATCGCCGAGTGCGCCCGCGACAGCGCCGAACCGGGCCTGCTGTTCGTCGACGCGATCAACTCGGCGAATGACCTGGGTTCCATTGAAACCATCGCAGCCACCAACCCTTGCGGTGAGCAACCTCTTCCACCATGGGGCAGTTGCGTGCTGGGGCCGATCGATCTATCGCGGTTCGTGCGGCACCCGTTCGGGGCAGGCGGGTCCCCCCAATTCGATTTCGCCAAGCTCGGCCACTGCGTGCGCGTTCAAGTGCGAATGCTCGACAACGTGCTCGATACGACACGTTGGCCCCTCGCCGAGCATGAACGCGAAGCGCGCATGAAGCGTCGCATCGGTGTTGGCGTCACGGCATTGGCGGACGCGCTGGCGATGATGCGCCTCGCTTACGGCAGCGACGACGCACGGTCGCTCGCGTCGGCGATCGTCCGGTGCATGCGCGACCACGCCTACGCCGCGTCTTCTGCATTGGCCGAAGAACGCGGCCCGTATCCGGCGTTCGACGCCGACCGGATTTTAGCTCCCGGCCGCTTTGCCGCGCGTCTGCCCGAGTTCGTTCGCGAGGCGATCGCCGCGCACGGGCTGCGCAACAGCCACCTGCTCTCGCTCGCGCCTGCGGGCAGCGTCAGTCTTGCATTCGCAGGCAACTGTTCCAGCGGCATCGAACCGGTCTTCGACTGGGTGCACCGACGCAGCGTGCGCATCGGCGGCGACCAGCCGCGCGCCTATCGTGTCGAAAACCGGGCCTATCGCCTCTTTCGCGAACTGCACGGTAGCCGCGCATCGCTTCCCGCCTATTTCGTCAGAGCCGGTGAACTTGCGCCATCGGACCATGTTGCGATGCTGCACGCGTTGCAGCCTTTCGTCGATGCCGCGATCTCCAAGACGGTGATCGTGCCGTCCGCCATCGCCCCTAGCGAAATCGAAGCCTTGTTTTTCCAAGCATGGCGAGCCGGGCTGAAGGGCATCACCGTATTTCGGCCCGACAAGGCCCTCGATACGGTGCTGATGTCCGGCCCCCCTCTGAGAACCGAGCGCAATGCGCCTTGCCTTGGTTGCTAGCGCGCGCGTCTCACTTGCGCCTGAAACCCACCGCCGTTTGGCTATGCCCGTTCAGCACACGCCACCTCGACCGGACCGCCACCGCTCTGATCGGCTGCGCGAAGCTGCGCCGCATATGCGCGAAACTGTCGAGCTTTGCACATACGAGGCCGTTGACACTGTCACGCGGGAAGGCGCCTTGCGCATCGGCCTCGCCCGCCTCGACACCGGTGAGTCTTTCGATCGCTTCGTCCACCGTCGACACCGCGTAAATGTGGAATCGGCCGGCGGCCGCTGCGTCGACCACGTCTTCGCGCAACATTAAATGCTTGACGTTCGCCTGCGGAATCACGACGCCTTGTTCGCCCGTCAGCCCCCGCGCTCGGCACAGATCGAAGAAGCCCTCGATCTTCTCGTTGACCCCGCCGATCGCCTGCACCTGGCCGCATTGATCGATGGAACCCGTCACCGCCAGCGATTGCTTGATTGGGACGTCGGCCAGCGACGACAACAACGCGCACAGTTCCGCCACCGACGCGCTGTCGCCCTCGACTTCTCCATAAGTCTGCTCGAAAGCGACGCTGCCCGACAAACAAGGCACGCGGCCGCTCGAATACCGCGCGGTCAAAAACGACGTGAGAATGAGCACGGCCTTCGAATGAATCGAACCGCCGAGCTTCGCCTCGCGCTGAATATCCACCACCTCTCCTTCGCCCAGACGCGTGCGCGCGGTAATTCTCGAAGGCTGGCCGAAGGCGATCCCTCCCAGTTGTATCACCGATAGGCCATTGACTTGACCTACCTTCGCGCCGTCGCTGTCGATCAAAAGCGTGCCGCGCAACATCTCTTCCTGCATGCGCGCACGAATTCGATCGGTCCTTGCGATCTGAGCATCGACGGCACGCTGCACGTCTTCGCGCCGCACGAGGTTGGCGCCGCGTGCCCGCGCGTGGAAATCCGCCTCTTTGAGCAAGTCCGCGATCTGCCCGACATGCAGCGACAGCTTCTGCGCATCGCCCGCATGGCGCGCCTGCTGCTCCAAAACGCGCATGACCGCGGCGCGCTCCAGCGGCAACAGCGCATGCCGCCTGGCGACCGACGCGATTAGATGCGCAACGCGCGCCTGGCCTTGATCATCGCGTCGCAAATCGTCTTCGAAATCCGCGGGGACCTTGAACAGCGCCCCGAAATCGGGGTCCATCTCGAACAGCAAGTAATAGAGCCAGCGCTCCCCGAACAAGATCACCTTGACGTCGAGCGGCACGGGATCGGGCTCGAGCGACACCGTGCTGACCAGGCTGAACATTTCGGCGATCGACTCGATGCGCACCTCGTGTTTCAGCAACGCCCGCTTGATTGCCTCCCATGCGAACGGTTGGCGCAACACTTTGTCGATCTCGAGCAGCAGATAGCCACCGTTTGCGCGGTGCAAATCCCCCGGCTTGATCAAAGTGAAGTCCGTCACCAGCGTACCGAAGTGGGACTTGTGCTCCACGCGACCGACGAGGTTCTGGTACGACGGGAAGTCAGGCATGACGAGCGGCGCGCCTTGCCCCGCATCCTGGTCGAGCAGAACGTTGACCTCGTAGCGCGCGAACGAAGGCGTACCGGGCGATTCGCTCGCCTCCTCGCCTTTCCGAAACATCCCGACGTTATCCAGCACGTCCACGCGGACTGCTTCCAAATATTCGAGCACGCGCGGCAGATCCGCGAAGGCCTGCTTGATTTGAGCGATCGGCCGGGCCACGGAAGCCATCGCCGTTTCGCGATTCAGTGCTCGCAATTGCTCACGCCGTTCCTTCTGCCATGCAGGAACCTGGTGCAAGAGTTTTTCGAGTCGTTCTTTGAATTCCTTCAGCGCCGCGTCCATTTCCGCCCGAGCTTGCTCGGGCAGATCCTCGTACTGCTCTTGGCTCATCGTCGCGCCGTCGCGCATCGGCGCCAGCGAAAATCCCATCGGAGTGCGCACGAGCGCGACGTGCCGCGCCATTGCATCGTCGCCAAGGTCACCGAATGCCTTCTCTTCCTTCGATGCAAACGCTGCGTCGATCTGTTCCGCGGCCGCCCGATATGCCTCCCCTTCGAAGGTGGCCGGAATCGCCGCTTTCAAATCGTCGACGAGTTGGCTCATCTCTCGCCGCAATGCACTGGCTCGACCGGGAGGCAAACGGATCGCATGCGGCTTGTGCGGCTGCGCGAAGTTATTGATATAGCACCAGCCGTCAGGGGTCGCTTCCGCTTTCGCTCGCTCGGCCAAGAATTGATTGAGTACAGTGCGCTTGCCGGCGCCCGTGCGACCCAGTACGAACAAGTTGTATCCATCATGCGCCATGCCCAAGCCGAAGCGAATCGCTTCAACCGCGCGGGCTTGCCCAACGATGTCGTCGAGCTCGGCCAGTTCGTCGGTCGTGCCGAAATCCAGTTGCTGGAGGTCGCCTGCACGGCGCAGAAGTTCGGGAGCTAGTCTGGGTCCAGCGGTCATGGTGAAATCGATCCTCAATCCTCAATCGCAGCGAGTGCGAGCGAATCATGGTAGAGACGAACGACGTCGGTCGGATCGCAAAGCGTCGTTCCCGGGTTCGTCACCGCCGCGCTGCCGGCCGCGATCGCGTAGCGCAATGCTTCCTCGGAACTCGCTTCGTGGTCGATCGCCCAAATCATCGCCGCAAGAAAGCTGTCGCCCGCGCCGACGGCGCTGACGACCGTCACCGGCACTGCGGGCAGCTGCACGACATCGCTCTGCGTCGCCAATATGGCACCGCGCCCGCCGACCGAGAGCGCGACCTTGTGCGCGCAGCCACGCTGCACCAAGCGCTGCGCCGCTTCGCGCCACTGCGCCCGCGTCGCGAGCGGTCCCTCGCTGAGCCCGCGCAGCTCGTCCAGACTCGGCTTGAACAGAAACACACCCACCTCGAGCGCGGCGGCGAGGGCCTCGCCGGAAGCATCGAGCACCATCGCAACGCCCGCCTTATGAGCCCATCGGGCGACGCGCGCATAAAAATCCGTGGGCACGCCGGGCGGCAGAGAGCCGCTTGCAACGACATAGCGCGGCGGGGGATCGATCGCTTCGAGCGCGTCGAGACAACGGCGCCATTCCAACTCGGACACCGTCGGGCCCGGCATGACGAAGCGATACTCGCGAAGCGTCGATGTCTCCAGCACCGTAACGTTTTCTCGCGTTTCCGCCCGGATAGCGACGCGCTTCGTCTGCAACTGCTCCGCGGCGAGCAACCCGCCTAGATAGTCACCGGCCGAACCGCCGGCAAGATAGATCGCAAGGCAATCGCTTCCGAGCCGCTTCAGCACGCGCGCCACGTTGATGCCGCCCCCGCCCGGGTCTTTGCGAGGCTGCGAGCACCTAAGCTTCACCGTATCGACCAGGCGCTCCACCGACAGCGACACGTCGACGCTGGGGTTGAGGGTGAGGGTGACGATGTCGACCATGTTCGGGTTCCGAGTGCGCCCGGTTGACCGCTAGGCCAGCGCGGACGGCGCCTTGTCGCCGTGCTCGGCCGACGATGCGCCAACGACGGGCTCGGCGCCCGCGCCTGCCTGCTCCTGCACGGGTTCTTCGATCAGCCGCATCAGAGATTCACGATCGAGCACCTCGTGCTCCAGCAGACGCTGCGCAATCCGCTCGAGCAGCGCACGCCGCTCGGTCAATGTCTTCACGACCCGGTCATGCGCCTCCTTGAGCAGCCGCCGCACCTCTTCGTCCACGAGTTGCGCCGTGTTTTCGCTATACCGCACGCCATCGACGCCGAGCGGCGTCGTGCCCGAGTTCACCGTGGCGAGGCCAAGCCGCTCGTTCATACCGCAACGTTCGATCATATGGCGGGCCATGACCGTCGCGCGCTCGAGGTCGTTTTCGGCCCCGGTGGAAACATCGTTGAAGACGATTTCTTCCGCCACGCGCCCACCCAGCAGCGCATCGAGCCTGTCGAGCAATTCGCTTTCGCGCAAAACATAGCGGTCCTCGGTCGGCACCTGCTGCGTATAGCCGAGCGCCGCTACGCCACGAGGAATGATGGACACCTTCTTGACCGGATCGCAGTGCGCGCGGCTCTGCGCGACCAGTGCGTGGCCGGCCTCGTGATAGGCGATGGTCACCTTCTCCTGCTCGTTCATCACGCGGCTCTTGCGCTCCATCCCCGCCATCGCGCGATCGATCGCCTCATCGAAATCGGACATCTCGATCGCGTCCTTCTCGAGCTCGGCAGCATGCAGCGCCGCTTCGTTGACCACGTTGGCAAGATCGGCGCCGACGAATCCCGGCGTGCGCGAAGCCAGTTCGGCGACGTCGACGTCCGCCGCGAGCTTCACGTGCTTCATATGGACGGCGAGGATTTGCCGGCGTCCGATCAGATCTGGCCGGTCGATCGCGATGTGCCGATCGAACCGCCCCGGCCTGAGCAATGCCGGATCGAGAATTTCAGGCCGATTCGTCGCTGCCATGATGATGACGCCCGAGTTCGGCTCGAACCCATCCATCTCCACCAGCAGTTGATTGAGCGTCTGCTCGCGTTCGTCGTTGCCCGATGTCACGCTTGCGCCGCGCACCTTGCCTAGCGCGTCCAGTTCGTCGATAAAAACGATGCAGGGGGCCGATTGCTGGGCCTGTTTGAATAAATCGCGCACGCGCGCGGCGCCCACGCCGACGAACATCTCGACGAAAGCCGACCCGCTGATCGAGAAGAACGGCACCGATGCCTCGCCGGCTACCGCTTTGGCCAGCAAGGTCTTGCCGGTACCGGGCGCGCCGACGATCAACACGCCTTTGGGGATCTTGCCGCCTAGCCGCCGGTAGCGTTCGGCGTTGCGTAGAAACTCGACGATCTGCTGCAACTCGGCCTTGGCCTCGTCGATGCCGGCGATATCGTCGAATGAAATGCCGGTCGCCTTCTGCATGTAAACCTGGGGCCGGCTCTTGCCGATGCCCATGAAGTCTTGCGCGGCCCCGCCGCGCTTCAAAAAGAAGTTCCATGCGACGACGAGGATGAGCACCGGGGCGATCCACGACAACAGCGTGCCCAGCCAGTTCGACTCGACCACGCCCCGATAGCGAATGCCCGCGCTCGATAAACGCTCGACGAGCCGGTCATCGGCCACGCGCGTGGTCGAAAAGCGCCACGGCGCACCGGCTTTATCGAGCGCCGCCGCATCCGAGGCCCCCAAGACCTTGGAGGCCGCGCTCATCTGCACGACGCCTGTGATTTCGGTCGAACCGATCTCGAGGTTGTCGACGGCATGTGCGGCCACGAGACGCTGAAAATCGCTGTAAGCGATGGTGACCGCCGCGCTGCGCAGCGCCACCATCAGCACCTGCATCGCGATGAGCGTGACGAGCACCATCGTGATGATGGTGCTGATCGAGTCGGACTTCTTCGGTTCCATCGGTGAGCTCGATTCGCCGTTTGCCGGCGCCTACCCGCGTTGCGACCTCATTTCACTGAACGTCGAGGTCGTCGATGACTGCATGCACGCCTCGTGCCGCCCAGGCCGCGCCGCGCGCAGCTGCACGTTCGGCCAACGAGCCCACGGTGCCCGTCAGCGTGACGGTACCCTCATGCACCTTGATCTCGATGTGCTTCGCCTCGCGTTCGGCATGACGTTGCAGGGCACGACTGATCCTCTCCGCCAGATCGTGTTCCGTCTGTCCAGCGTTGACGTCGATGAGGTTGGAGACGCCGGCCACGCCGCGCATATGACCGACCGTGCGCTCGGCGAGGTGCGACAGGTGCGCGCTCGGCACGTTGCCGCGCAGCGTGACCCACCCCTTCTCGACCTGCACTTTGACGGCTTCTTCGGACAGACCCACCATCCAGCGCAACATGGCGCGCACGGCGCTTGCCGTGTCTTCGTCCGTGTGCTGATCCGAGCTGGGCAACCGCACTTCCATTTCCACGACGACGGCCTTCACGCCTGAGACCCGCTGCGCCGCTTGCTCGGCCGCGAGTTTTTCGGCATAGCTCGTCGGATGCCCGGACAAAGTCACGATCCGGTCGTTCACCTCGACTCCGATGTCCGCGACGTCGACCGCGGGATCGTACTCGAGCTCTTCCTCGACTTCCTGCTTCAACTGCTTGTCTGTCTTCATCGCACACCTCGTGGGTCGTCTCGATAGCGCAGCTTCGGGCTGCATTCAATCCATCTTTACGTATTGCCCGCGAAACGCTCTGACCTGCGTCAAGGAGTCGATGACTACCGCGCTTCATCCGGCCGCCGATACGTGCGCCAAGCGATTTGTCTGCGTTTAAGCGACGATCAAGCGGTTGACGACGTCGCGCACGCCGTGCGTATGCCATGCCACGCCCTCGGCAGTGCGCCGCTCCGCCAGCGACCCGACGGTCCCATTGAGGGTGACGACGCCCTCGCGCACGTCGATATCGAGCTTTGCGGCCTGGGCGTGCGCACGGCGCTCGAGCGCCGCCTCGATCTTTTCTCGAATCTGAGCCGGATCGGCTTCGGTGCGAACTCGGATTTTGTTGACGATGCCGACGACACCGCGGGTGCGCCCGGCCGCGATTTCGGCTGCGCGACGCTGGTAACCGGAATCGAGTTCGCCCGTCAAGGTGACGCAGCCGCGCTGCACGGTCACGCCGATCGCATGCGGCGGCAAGCCTTCGGTCGCACCGAGGACCGCGAGCACGGAATCCGCAACGAGCGAGTCGGAACGCACTTCGTCGGGCGGCGCCTTCACGGCCAGTTCGATGACGAAGGCCTTGACGTCCTTCATTCGCTGAATCGCCTTTTCAACGGCGATCTTATTGGCGTAGCTCGGCACGCTGCCGCTCAACGTCACGATACGGTCATGCACGGTGACCTCGATCTGCGACGGGTCGACCGCCGGGTCCCAATGCAGTTCGTCGATCGCGTCCTGCCTCAATTGTTCGTCGGATTTCATCGGTTGCTCCGCTGTAAGCTCGACTGCTGCAAGCCGAAGACAGTTTCGATAATGAAATCTTGAGAGATCGGGAAGTTTGCGTATTGACGACGATCAACCCATCGGTGCGCCAACGGCATCGTGCGTTTGAGATTCTTCTATGGAATGGGGGCGTCCTAGACGAGCCACCGCGAGAACCATTCGGCTGCGAGGCGCGCGGCTTCATCGAGCTTGCCCGGTTCTTCAAACAAATGGGTGGCGCCCGGCACGATGACAAGCTCGTGTTCGCAGGCGAGGTGGGCGGCAGCGAGCCGATTGAGCCGGATGACTTCCGTGTCCAGTTCGCCCACGATCAATAACGTCGGCGCCGTAACGAGCGGCAGGGCTTCGCGCGCGAGATCCGGCCGCCCGCCGCGCGATACGACGGCGCGCACCTGAGCCGGGCGCTCCGCTGCCGCACACAACGCCGCCGCCGCACCGGTACTTGCCCCGAACAGCCCAACGTTGAGCGGGGCCAACGCGGGCTGCGTCATCAGCCAATCTAGTGCGCCCGATAGACGGCGGCCAAGCAACGGGATATTGAATCGATATTCGGCCGATACCGCGTCATGCGCATGCTCGTCGGCTGTCAGCAGATCGAAGAGCAAGGTCGCGAGACCGGCGTGCTGCAAGATGCTTGCCACTTCCTGGTTGCGAGGGCTCAAGCGGCTACTGCCACTGCCGTGCGCAAAGACGACGATGCCCTGCGCGCCGTCCGGCACGCATACCAGGCCCTGAAGGGCGACGAAGTCACTCGAAATCGTCATCTCGGTCGTACGCATCGTTCGCTCCTTGGCGCGTCGCAAGCATCGTTGCGTCGGCTTCTCGCGCGCTTAACGATGCTGCCTTAGTCTAGGATGCGCGCGTCCTCGCCGCTTGACGAACGTCAAGAGAAGCCGCGGGTGAAGAAGTAGGACATACTGCTCGTATTGTTCATCCCGTACCGGAGGCGAGCGTGCCAGGTTTACTTCCCCAAGTCGATCGCGAGGGACTCCTCGAATATTCAGTCGTTTACACCGACCGCTCGGTCAACCATATGTCGCAACGCTTCCAAGGCGTCATGCGCGACATTTCCGGTGCGCTTAAGAAGGTCTACAACGCGCAATCGGTCGTCGTCGTTCCAGGCAGCGGCACCTTCGGCATGGAAGCCGTTGCCAGGCAGTTCGCGACGAACAAGAAATGCTTGGTCATCCGCAACGGCTGGTTCAGTTTCCGCTGGTCCCAGATCTTCGAGATGGGAAGCATTCCTTCTGAATCGATCGTGATGAAGGCGCGTCCGGTCGCGGGAGGCAGGCAGAGCGCCTATGCGCCGGCGCCCATCGAAGAGGTGGTCGCAACGATCAAGGAACGCAAACCGGATTTGGTCTTCGCGCCCCACGTCGAAACCGCCTCCGGCATGATGCTGCCCGATGCCTATTTGCGGGCCGTAGCCGACGCCGTGCATGCCGTCGGCGGCATGTTCGTGCTCGACTGCATCGCCTCGGGTACGGTCTGGGTCGACATGCAAGCCGCCGGCGTCGATATCCTGATTAGCGCACCGCAAAAAGGGTGGAGCGCATCGCCCTGCTGCGCCCTGGTCATGCTAGGCGCGCTCGCTCGCGAGAGAATCGACGCAACGACCAGTACGAGCTTCGCCTGTGACCTGCGCAAATGGCTGCAGATCATGGAGACGTACGAGAACGGCGGCCACGCTTATCACGCCACTATGCCTACGGACGGCCTCGTGACGCTGCGCGAAGTGATCAAGGAAACGCAGGCGTACGGGTTCGAGAAAGTTAGAGCCGAGCAGCTCGAACTCGGCCGGCGCATTCGTTCGCTCTTGGCTGCCAAAGGTTTCAAGAGCGTGGCGGCCGAAGGTTTCGAGGCGCCGGGCGTCGTGGTCAGCTATACCGACGATGACGGCATACGATCCGGCAAGAAATTCGCCGATGTCGGGTTGCAAGTCGCGGCCGGCGTGCCTTTGCAATGCGACGAGCCCGAAGATTTCAAGACCTTCCGCATCGGGTTGTTCGGCTTGGATAAGCTGCATGACGTCGAAGGCACGGTCGCTCGGTTCGCCGATGCGTTGGACCGCATTCTCTGACGTCGATGGAAGTTCGAGCGCGGCGCGCCTCCTGGCACTCTAGGGCCGAAAGGTGAGCGTTTGCGGGAGAGGGCATCTCCGGAGGTGCCCACCCGCAAAAGTCGCGACTTCGTTGCGCTTTTAAGGCGATCTCTCAAAGCCGCATCGTTCTCGTATCGCGATCAATCCAAACATCAAAACCCCACCTTCAACTGAAACCCGACCGTGAACGGCAAGTTATCCGAAGGAATGGGCGGCACCAGAATGAAATTCATCCCTACGCGCTTGTACACGACCATGACGATCGGCGCGGCCACCGGCCCGATCGAATGATCGTGGCCGAAGCCGTAGCTTCCGTAGTTGTAGCCGGAAATGAGCCCACCCATGACGGCCAATCGCACGAAGCCCCAATGCGCGAACTCGGGCGCCCATAGCCCTCCGCCATACCAAGAGGGATGCGAAAGCGAATTGCGAAACCCTCCCGCCGTCACCGCCCACTGGCCATTGAGCCAACATTCCACGCCCAGGCCCGGGTTGACGTCTTCGAACGATTGTTTCGGGTGAATGTGATGCGAAGCCAGCATCGCATCGATCCAAACGCCGCCCCCGCACCAATCCGCCGCGCGTGCTTGGGTGGACCCGATCGCCAAAGCCGCCACGCTCGTGGCAACCACCAACGCCGCCTTAACCGTGCGCACGCCTAACCAGCGCAGTGCCGCCATCCTCAAACGCATGCCCGCTCCGTTCGCCGGCCGGCCGCCGGCACTCGCTATCGTTCGTCTCACATTCGGCGTTTGCCGCTCGTCGCGCACTGTACTACAGCACTTGGCGCCTGTGATGAATCGAACACCCACTCGAGTGAAGCAGGCGGCCGCCGACGGGCATTCAGATCGACGCCCCTGTCTTTCGGCTCGGTCTGGCCTTGACCGAGGCGGCCGTTATGCGACGGTCAAAGGCCCAAATCCGACAGCCCCGGATGATCGTCGGGCCGGCGCCCGAGCGGCCAGTGATACAAGCGATCGCTTTCTCGAATCGGCACATCGTTGATGCATGCGAAGCGGCGCGCCATCAGCCCATGCTCGTCGAACTCCCAATTCTCGTTGCCATACGAGCGAAACCAATTGCCCGAATCGTCGTGCCACTCGTAGGCGAAGCGCACGGCAATGCGATTGCCGTCATGCGCCCAGAGTTCTTTGATGAGCCGATAGTCGAGTTCTTTCACCCACTTGCGGCGCAAGAACTCGACGATTTCGGCGCGGCCGGTCACGAACTCGGCGCGATTGCGCCAAACGCTCGACGGCGTATAAGCCAGCGCGACGCGCTCGGGATCGCGCGTGTTCCAGCCATCTTCGGCGGCCCGCACTTTTTGCGTGGCGGTTTCGCGTGTGAAAGGCGGCAACGGCGGCCGCGTTTCGTGAACACCGGTATCGGACATCGGATTCTCCTAAAAGGGGCGATTGACGTTACGTCGACAAAGATGCGCGCTTCACCTTCGAAACGCGCGTTTGCGGCTGCCTAGCCGCATGTTCGAGCAAACGTTGCGCGACCGCTTGCGCGTCGCGCGCCGCATCGGCCGAGCCGCTGACGAGTGCGACGCCGATGGCGCCATCGACGAGCACGAGCCATTGACGCGCGAGCGCGGCGGACGAACGTGCGCTGATGCCGTGCTCGGCCGCAAAAGCGTCGCAGCGTTGAGCGATGAATCGCAAGAGCGCCGCCTTGTGTTCGCGCGCCACCACGCGGATCGGATCGTCGGCCGAAGCGATTTCGCCCGACGCATTGAGAAACGCACAGCCATGAAAGCCCGGTGAAGCAAACCACTGGCGCAACAGATCGAACATGCCGAGCAACTGTGTACGCGGCGTCCTGCCGATATGCAGCGTGCCATCGACGAACCAGTCCATCCACCGGCCATGCCGCCGTGCGAGCGCCGCGGCGACGAGCGCGTCTTTCGATTCGAAGTAGGAATAGAAGCTCTTGCGTGTTGCCTGTGCGGCGCGAACGATGGCATCGACACCGGTCGCATGGATGCCGCCCGCGTAAATCAGGGCTTCGGCCGCATCAAGCAACCGCTCGCGCGGGCCCGCCTGCTCCGCATCCATACGCTGCGCCATCGGCTCGGAAATTTCGGTGTTGGTACTCATCACCGTAAAGGTAGAACGATCATTCTCCTTTGTCAACGAGTCGTGAAGCGCTAAGCTATCGGCCAAAGGTGAGAACTTACGGGAAGGATCGCGAAGGCGCGGCCGGATCGTTTTGCACAACGCGAGAAAGGAACCGACAACGATGAGAACGCAAGAGACGCGCGCCGCGCTATGTTCGGCGCTCACGGCGTTAGCCGTTGCAGCCGGTGCGCTGTCGTTCTCGGCATGCACGCCGCTGCGTGTCCTCACGCATACGGTCGCTGCCGACGAAGCTCGGGTGCCCGTCGGCGCGTATGCGATGGATGCCGATCATTGGAGCATTACGTTCGATGTCGAGCATTTGCAGTACTCGCGCTTCGTGATGCGGTTCGATCGTGCGCACGCAATGCTCGATTGGAAGCCGGGCGGACTCGAGGCAAGCACCGTCGACGTGACGGTCGACGCGGCTAGCGTGGACACGAAGGTGCCGTTGCTCGACAAGATGGTGAAGGGGCCGGACATGTTCGACGTTACGGCTTTTCCGACGCTGCATTTCGTCGGCAAACGGTTTGTTCGAACGGGCTCCGCACAGGGCAAACTCGAGGGCGAGCTCACGATTCGCAACGTGACGCGTCCCATCACGCTCGACGTCACGTTCAACGGATACGGCCGCAATCCATTGACGAAGGCCGATACGCTCGGCTTCTCAGCGCAAGGCGTGTTCAGCCGCGCTCAGTTCGGATTGGCGACTTGGTACCCCGCCGTCGGCAACGACGTGCACGTGCGCGTGGAAGCGGAATTCGAGCGTTCGGAGAAGGCGGGGGCATAGCACGCGCTACGCATAGACGCGCGCCCACCCCTGCATCAAACGGTCCAGTCCAAAATCACCTTGCCGCTTTCGCCTGAGAGCATCGTCGCGAAGGCTTGCTCGTAATCGTCGACGGCGAAGTGGTGGGTGAGGATCGGCGAAAGATCGAGCCCGCTTTGCAACATCGCGACCATCTTGTACCAGGTCTCGAACATCTCGCGACCATAGATGCCCTTGATCTCGAGCCCTTTGAAGATGACCTGATTCCAGTCGATCGCCGTCTGCGCCGGCGGTATGCCGAGCAGGGCCACTTTGCCGCCGTGATTCATCGCCTCGAGCATGCCCGTGAACGCGCTGGGCACACCGGACATTTCCAGGCCGACGTCGAAGCCTTCCGTCATGTGCAGATCGCTCATCACGTCTTTGAGCGACTCCTTCGAAATGTTCACCGCGCGCGTGGCACCCATCTTGCGCGCAAGACCGAGCCGGTACTCGTTCACATCCGTGATAACGATATTGCGCGCCCCGACGTGTCGCGCAATGGCCACCGCCATGATGCCGATCGGCCCCGCACCGGTAATGAGCACGTCCTCGCCGACTAGATTGAACGAGAGCGCCGTATGCGTGGCATTGCCGAACGGATCGAAGATCGCGGCGAGGTCATCGGAGATCTCATCGGGAATCTTGAATGCGTTGAAGGCCGGAATCACGAGGTATTCGGCAAAAGCGCCCTCCCGATTGACGCCGACGCCCACCGTATTGCGACACAGGTGCCTGCGTCCCGCCCGGCAATTGCGGCAAAAGCCGCAGGTGATATGGCCTTCGCCCGAGACGCGATCGCCGATTGCGAAGCCGCGTACTTCTTGACCCATCTCGACGATTTCACCCACGTACTCGTGTCCCACATGCATCGGCACGGGAATCGTCTTTTGAGCCCAATCGTCCCACTTCCAAATGTGGATGTCGGTACCGCAGATGGCCGTGCGCTTGATGCGGATCATGACATCGTTGTGGCCGACTTCGGGCTTCTTCACTTGCGTCAGCGTCAAGCCCGGCGCGCGTTCTAGTTTCGCGAGCGCTTTCATTGTCGAAGTCTCCTTAAACGATGCCGAGCGAGCGGCCCACGCGCGTGAAGGCATTCACGGCACGATCGATCTGTTCGGCTGTGTGCGCCGCGCTCATCTGCGTACGGATGCGCGCGCGTCCTTTCGGAACCACAGGGTACGAAAACCCGGTTACATAGACCCCTTCCATCAGCAATGCATCGGCCATGCGCGAGGCGACCGACGCATCGCCCAGCATGACCGGGATGATGGGATGTTGTCCCGGCACGAGCGTGAATCCGGCCGCGCTCATCGCCTCCCGAAAATGCTCACCGTTGGCCCGCACCCGCCGGCGCAGGCCCTCGCCTTCGTCGCTTGCGAGCAGTTCGAGCACGCGCAAAGAGGCTGCGGCGATACTCGGCGTGAGCGTGTTCGAGAACAGGTACGGCCGCGAACGCTGGCGCAACAGTTCGACGATTTCGCGGCGGGCCGCCACATAGCCGCCCGATGCGCCGCCGAGCGCTTTGCCCAGCGTGCCGGTAATGATGTCGACGCGGCCTTCGACGCCGCAGAATTCGGGTGTGCCGCGCCCATGCTCGCCAATGAAGCCGACAGCATGCGAATCGTCGACCATGACAAGGGCGCCATAACGGTCGGCCAAATCGCAAATGCCGGCGAGATTGGCGATGATCCCGTCCATCGAGAACACGCCATCCGTCGCGATGAGCTTGAAGCGCGCCCCGGCGGCATCGGCCTCGCGCAACTTCGCTTCGAGATCGCCGAGATCGTTGTTCTTGTAGCGGTAGCGCTTCGCCTTCGACAACCGGATCCCGTCAATGATGCTGGCATGATTGAGTTCGTCGCTGATGATCGCGTCGGTCTCGTCGGTCAGCGTTTCGAACAGCCCGCCGTTAGCATCGAAGCAGCTCGAATACAGGATGCAATCTTCGGTGCGCAAGAACGCGGACAACTCACGCTCGAGATCTTTATGGACCGTCTGCGTGCCGCAGATGAAGCGAACCGATGCCATGCCGAAGCCGTCTTGATCCAGCCCTTCTTTTGCCGCGGCAATGAGGCGAGCGTCGTTGGCTAGCCCCAGGTAGTTGTTCGCGCAGAAATTGAGCACATCCTCGCCCCCCGCCAGACGCACTTGCGCCGATTGTGGGCTCGCGATGACGCGTTCGGATTTGTAAAAACCGTCGGCGCGGATCTGATCGATCGTGCCGCGCAAATGGGCGAGAAAGGTTTCGCGCATGGGTTCGCTCCTGGCGGAAAGGGCGCCGCTCGCACCGGATGGCGGACGATGCGGCTGTCTATAGCTGTTATAGTCGGTTGTCCGGTCATACCGAACAATTCCAGTTTTTCGAACCAAAGTTCGATATAGCGAACAACTTTAAGCGATCGGGATTTAAATGGCAAGCTCCTCGACCCGGCGCACGGCGTCTCCGCCGGCGCCAACCACGCCCGCGCCGGCCATGGCGCCGCCACGTGTCGGCGAGCAAATTCAGCGGCTGCGCATGGAGCGGAAATTGACGCTCGATGACCTTTCGCGCGCGGCGGGCGTATCGAAATCGATGCTTTCCGAAATCGAGCGCGACAAAGCGAATCCGACCATTGCCGTGGCATGGCGCCTGACCAATGCGCTGGGCGTGAGTCTCGACCAATTGTTCGCTTCCCAGCGGGAACACGAGACGATCGCCGTCAGCGGGCCGCACGACATCCCAACGCTCGATGGACACGACGCAAAATATCAGCTGCGCGTCTGGGGTCCCATTGAATTGGCGGGTAAGTTCGAATGGTACGAATTGACGTTGCAGCCGGGCGGTGCGCTCGTGTCGAATGCGCACGAGCCCGGCACTCGCGAGCATTTGACGGTGCTCGGCGGTTCGATCGAAGTCGAGGCCGACGGCGAGACAAAGCGTCTCAAAGCGGCCGATACCGCGCGCTACCAGGCCGACGTGCCGCACGCCATACGCAACGCCGGCAAGAGCGAGGCAAAAGCGCTGTTGATCGTCATCCACGGCTAGCCGCGCAGTGCATGCCGCCACCTGTGCGCATCGGGCAAAGTACTGTATATTTCCACAGTATCTCGATATCCCGGAGAGCGGCTATGACCGAACACGATCTCGCCGCGCTGACCTTTCAGGGCGCGGCGCGCGACCTCGAACACATCGTCCGTCATATCGCGGCGCGCTATATCGTGCAAGGCGTGCCGTTGAGCTGGCGCTTGCTGCACGCAATCGAAGCGGAAGCGCTGGCGGACCTCGGCTTTGCCGGTCGACACGATCCTTTCGTGCTCGACCTATTCAAACGGCCCGAACACATGATCTACCCCGAAACGGACGATCCGGCCACGTTCGGTAAATCGAACGCGTTGCCCGCCGCGTTCGCTTTCGCGGTTGCGGCTTACGAAGAGGCTCAAGCGGAACAAACGGCTCAAACACCGCTCAGTCGAAGCCGCGGGCAAAAGCCCCGTCTGGCCTAAGCGGGGAAACGCTCCCGCAACATCTCACCTTCGGCATCCCGAATTTCCTCACCAGAGGGCGAGTGCGGCGACGCTTCGTCGAAAAATCAACCGCTTACGCGAGGGAATCGGTACGCTGCGGGCGCATAAAGTGGGTCACGGCTTCAAGGCGCGACCGCGTCGCTCCAGAGGAGTGCTCGCATTCCGGGCACGACAGCTCGTATCCATCGCCGTCTCGCGCCAGTTCGGGTTCGCCGTCGGCGCATTTGGGGCAATGGGCTGGAAGTTCGATATGTGCATCCAATGCAGTGCCGAGCGAAGCGAAGTCGGCGTCCGCAAATCGCCCCGCTTGCGCCCACGCTCGGATGAGACCGGTCACTTCGGGCGAAAGTACGCCTCGCTCTCGAACAGCCGTCAGCTCGCGCGTTAGTGCGTCGATTTCGTCGGACTGCTCGCGCGTTTGCGCTTCGAGCCGGTCGCCACGGCTTTTGGCGGCACTCAGTTGCTGAATGAAATCGAACTCTTTGCGGCTCGCGTCACGAATGCCGGCCTGATAGGTGCTGGCCATGCTGCGCAGGGAATCGAGCTCGACCAGCATCGGCTTGACGCGGCGTTCCGCTTCCGCGATTGCATCCTTGATTTGGTTGGCGTAATGCTCGGTGCTGACACGCAGTTCTTGATGAAGGGCCTCGATCCGTTCGCGCAACGAGGCGTTCGTTGCCTGTTCGGCCTCGAGACGCTGCTCGAGCCGCGACTTTTCCATTTCGAGCCGAGTGACCAATGCGCGCACGACATCGTCTTCGCTCTCGCGCAGCGCCGCCGATGCGCCGATTTGGGCTTCCAGGTCACGCACGCGAGCGAGTGCAGCCTCTGCCCGCGTCTGAGCGCGTTGCCAGGCATCGTGCGCCGTTTCTTGGCGAATCTGTGCTTCTCGCTGGGCGCTGGCGGCTCGATCGAGAGCCTCCGCCGCGTGGCGGCGTTCCTCGTCGAACCTGTCGCCCGCTGCGGACACAGCGTGTTCGTATAATGCTCCAAGCAATTCGCCCGCTTTTTCCTCCAACGAGGGTGGAATGGCGCCGCCCCCGATGCGCACTCGCGATGCATC
Source organism: Paraburkholderia sp. (assembly GCA_004322045.1). Lineage (GTDB taxonomy): Bacteria > Pseudomonadota > Gammaproteobacteria > Burkholderiales > Burkholderiaceae > Trinickia. The sequence continues at coordinate 16,659 of SCRN01000028.1, read as the reverse complement.
GCGAATGCGTTCCCAGAAATGATCGATATCTTTTGGGATGTCGCTGGCACTGCCGGTTTGAGTCAGTTCGCGGACAGCCGCGCTCGACGGCCGGATGCCAAGATCGAAAAACAAGCGCTTGCAGGCGTGCAGGGACAATTCCCGACGATTGGCGCCACTCGCTCGCAATGATTCGAGCTCTTGCCGGATGGCGTTGCGTTCTTCGTCGATATTCATTCTGCCAGCTCGTCAGGGTCTAAAATGTAGCAATAATAACGGAACACGTGTTGCATAGTACGATTTTGATGACGCCAGGGATTTCTATGCAAGTCAGCCTGGATCCGTAGCTTAGCTATGCTGTTGGGAGTGTCCCGGGGATGACATTCCGTGAAACAAAGCGAGGAATCGCGTATAAGTGGTTGATTTCTCTTTGAATTACCGGTCTTGGCCTTTACCAAGCCGTGTTTCACGGGACGAAACCGTTTTTAGAGCGCCGTTTGTCTCGAGGCTCACAAGCATTGTCTTGAGAGTCATTGAAGTAAACACCCTTGAACCCTTGTTAAAAACGTTAACGCCACGGCAAACCCTTACCAGCAAAGGCTTTCGAGGCGGTTCAGTGAGGCTTTGCGGGAGGCAAGGTGAGCCGGGACGGGAGCTATCCGTGATGAGGTTCGGGGAGGTGAGTGAGCCGGAGCAGGAGGCAATGTGAGGGGATTCAGGGGGACGCCGTCCTGCTTGCAATCGGAGCAGTGAGGTTTTGCGGGAAAGCTCGAGCCTGTGAGCTAGGCGGGCTGGTGAGGGATGCAACTCGCCCAATCGAGCAAAGGTGAGACTTTTCGGGTCCTGTCAAAACGGCAAAATCCACCGCCGTTTTCGCGTCCGACAGGGGGTGGGTGAGACGCTGCGGGACAAATCGCGCTCGATAAGTGAGCCTTTCCGGGAAAACCCGGCCTTTCTGCCGCATGCGAGGCCCAAAGGTGAGCTTTCTCGGGACCTGGCACGGTTGGGCGCGGGGATCGTCACGAGCCCCCGCCCATCGCTGCCCTCGAAACCGCCTTGAGGTGAGGCTTTGCGGGAGCCGCAATTGCCGCTCGTGGCCTCAGTGAAATCGATGTTCCACCTCTCGCTGTGGTGAGGTTTTTCGGGATCGCAATATTCCGCCGAATTCCGGCTGTCGGCGAAGTTAGTCGCCACTTCCCGCGAAACGTACGCTAGAACTGCGTGGTGAGATAGCTCTGGATCCATTGGAATCCGTCAAAGGTGAGTGTTTGCGGGGGCTGGGTGGACTCGCGTGTGCGCGCGTCGGCGAATTGCGCGTTCGGGAATGAGGTGAGGCCTTACGGGAGCTTCGCACGCTTCGTGCAAAGCAACCAGTGGCGACGCTAAGTATCGGATCTGCTTAGGAAATATCTCTCTGTTCCGGCTCAGGTGAGGTTTTACGGGAGTAGCAGCCGGCGAATGCGTCGCCTGGTTTGGACGGCCCGTTATCCCGCCGTTATCCCTCTTAGGTGAGCATTTTCGGGACTTGATTGCCGCTCGGCGGCGCGGGGCACGCCACGCAATCGGCAAGCGCATGGGCTTCCGTCTAGGTGCAAGGTGAGCTTATTCGGGATCGGTCGCGCGATGCCTTCCATTGGTGCCCTTCGGCGTGCCGGGATCTCCGGCGCGGGGGCCAGCTTGTCGACGCGGGTTCGGGGCCCGACGAACCCATTAGTCCGAACGGTGCGTCGCACAAGTAGCCCGTGCACGCTATGCAGGGAGGGGCGCCGACGATGGTGTGTTGCCCGCGGAATCCACGTCGCGAAATTGCGACAATCGGCTTGGTGAGCCGATACAGGAGCGGTCGTCGACGCTACCCGGCAAGCGGCCAAAGAGCGCATTTCGTGTGGACGCCGATCCGGCAAAGAAACGAAGCGCGCGCCGCGTTTGGACATCGGTGAGGCCTTACGGGAGCGTAGCGAGGTGAGTCGCCGTCGAGAACCGCTTTTCACCGGCAAGGGTGAGAGCGTGGTTGTAGACGCCCATCACCGCACTCTGTATCCTGTCGGAAAATTTCCTTCACGACCGACGCATGGCAACGAAGCGCGCGAAGAAAACCGATGTGGTGAGTCCAAGCTCCGCTGAGTTGCGAAAGGCCGTCGAAGCGATCGCGATTCAGCCCAAGAGCGGCAAGATCACGCTCCTTACCCGAAAGTTGTTCAACGTGTTGCTGGCCGTTGCGCAGCAGGCGGATGAATCCGGCGACACCTACCGTGCCTTGCTCTCGGACATCGTTGCCAATTCGGCTTTCGATTCCAACGATACCGCCCTCGTGAAAGAGCACCTGCGGCGGATGGTGTCTGTGCAAGTCGAGTGGAGCCAAGGCACTTCGAGCCAAAAGCCCGGCCGCAAATGGGGCATCTCGACATTGATCGCCGATGCCGAAATTCTTGAAGATCCCGCCACGCGGCGGGTTTGGGTGGAGTTCTCGTTTGCGCCGAAGATCAAGAAAAAGCTGCTCGACCCCGTCCAGTACGCGCGCCTGAGCTTGCAGTTTCAGAGTCAACTGCGCAGCAGCGCGGGGCTGGCGTTGTACGAGATCTGCGTGCGTTATCTGACCAATCCCAGTCATCTGACGATGCGCGAGTCGTGGGCGTGGTGGCGGCCGATCCTATCCGGCACGCCGGACACCGAGGCGGGCGACGAGGCAAAGCGCGAATACAAGTATTTCAAGCGTGACTATCTGCGGCCTGCCATCGCGGAAGTGAATGCGGTGACCAACATCTTCGTGGAACTCATCGAGCACCGCGAAGGCCGGCGCGTCGCGGAAATTCAATTCCGCGTGACCGAACGCAAACAGCCGATGCTGGCGTTGGACGAGCATCCGAACGTCTTCGATAGCACCCTGATCGACCGGATGGTCAAGATCGGAATCCCGCTGAAGGAGGCACAAAGCCTTTACGCCGATAGCGAGGAAAACCGCATCCGCGCTGCGTTGCAAATGACAGAGCAGCGCATGCGCAGCGCCTCGCTGCCACCCGTTCGCAGCGCGCCTGCCCTCTTCAAGGACGCGCTCAAGAAAGGCTATGCTCCGCCCGTGGACTTGGTCGAGCAGCCGCCTAGCGGGACGGTCAAGGGGCTGTCGGGCACCGTACCGGCCGACGAGCTCAAAGCGCGGTTGCTGGACGAATACGCCGCGTACCGTCGGAAAGAGGCGCGTTCGCTTTACGAAGAGCAAGGTGAGTCGGAACAGGAACTCGCAAGGCAATCGTTCGAAGAGGATATGCTGCCGCAACTGGGTTCTCACCTACGTGAGGACTGGCGGCGTCGCGGCCTGAGTTCCAAGCTTGGCGAGACGGCTTTCTTCGACTGGCTGGCACGCAAAACGTGGGGCGAACCCACCGACGGCGATCTGCTCGCTTTCACACTGAGCCATTCGCGGGCGGCCTGAGAGGCGCTTTGCCCGAGAAGACGGCGCTCGGTTCTCCGCGCTTGGCCGACGCTTTTTCGTCGCCCGGCGCCTCGATTTCCATTCGGTAGTATCGGCGTTGCTGCAGCGCGATGATGATCGCGCGTGCTGCCGCTCGCGCCGTGCGTAGGCGACCTTGCGAGTGTGCGGCGGCGCGGGCTTGCTCAGCAATGCGCTGCCGTGCCTCCGCTATGCGGTGGCATCGCGCCGCGTTGCCACAGGGTGAAGGTGACGCGCGTGCCGACATGCATATGCCGGCGAACACGGTCACACCGGTGTGCTCGTCCTATGGCAGAAGGTCAGCTCGATTGCAGTATTTGTTCGATCCGTCGCAGAATCTCATCGCGCTTATCGCGGGACAAACCGCGCAGTCGCAACTCGAGCCGATCGTCGCCGTAGGATTTGAGATCTCCCACCGCCACACCCTCGAGTTTGATCTCCATTCGTTGGGCGTAGCGTTGGCGCATGGCTGGCTTGACGTCGTCCTGCGAATTCGCACGACCCTTGACGATATCGGCGACTTGCCGTGTGCTCAAATCGTCCGCAGCGATGCGGTTGATCAGGCGCAACGTCGCCTCGACTCCACGAGCCGAGTAATAGCGGCCTACCTGATATGCCATGTTTGAACCGAAGCGATCGGGACGCGCGACCATCTCCTGCATGATCGATTCCGGAAGCTTGGCAAGCGAGAGCGCCACGGCCACTGTCGATTCGTCGAGCCCCAAGTGCTCGGCCAATTCCTTTTGACTTTGGAAGTGCTTTTCGTCCAGGAATCGCCGCCAGACGATCGCGTTATCAAACACGGTTTGGGAATCACGTTGAACGTTGAGGTCGTAACCTAGCTTATAGCTTTCAATTCCGACGGGAAGATCGACCACGACCGCCTTCACGGTCTCCTTATTCGCTTCCTTCAACGCGCGCACGCGCCGGCCGCCATCACTGACAAAGTACGACCCCGGATTGCCGTAATCGGGAATGACGTGAATGGCTTGTTGCTGGCCCTGCTTTGCGAGGTTGACTGCCAGTTCGGCAATCGACGCCTTTAGATAAAAGTGGCGTGGATTGAACGGGCTGGGCTTGATGGCCCGCAAATCGAGGTCGATCACCTGCCCGGGGTTGTAGCTGTTCGACAGGCGCCATGCGCGATAGTCGTTCGATTCGTTGGCATGGTGCGCGTCCGTCGGCGACGTGACGGAATGAAGAACCGCCTCACCTCGCGCTGACGCGGCCTTGACCGACGCCTTCCCGTCACCCTGCACGATGTCGTCTATCGCGTTGAGCCGATCGAGGGCCGTGCGCTTCTCGCTGCTAGTGGTATCGGGGCGCGCCTGGAAGCCTTTTGCCAACTGGGAGGGTTTCATTGAGGGTCCTTTATGCGCATAAAGTCAGGGGAGCATCGAGGCGATTTCGGCCGCGCACGCTCGAATCTCGGCCGCGGCGAGCTTTGCGCCTCGGTCATTCATTTGCAGTACGGTTTGACCGAGCGCCATTGCCTGCTTGTACGCTTCTCGCGTCGGAATCTGTGTTTTGAGGAGCGGGAACCCGAGGTCCTCGAGCGCACGTTTGAGTTCGCGGGTCAGCATGCGCTTCTCTTCCGTCTTGTTAAGCAAGAAGACGGCACGAAGGTCCTCGTTCATTACTTGGGCCTGTTGCACGAGTTTCACCAGGCCAACGCTTGACCAATAGTCTGCGGGAGATGACGAGGTGGGGATCACGGCGACAGAAGCCGCCAAGAGAACAACACCCGAGACTTTTTCTGTAATGGAAGGCGGACAGTCAACCACGATCACGTCGTAGTCACCGATGAATTTTTTGATCTCGCGGTGAATTTGGCCGCCGGCTTCGGAAAGGTTGACGACCGGAAAAGGAATACCTGAATCGCCGTCTGCGGAGGCGCTGGCCCAGTGGACCAACGTATTCTGCCCATCGGCGTCGACCACGAGGACGCGTTTGCCCTTTTCATGAAAAGCCGCGCCTAGATGCATCGCGATGGTGCTTTTGCCCACCCCGCCCTTCTGTTGAGTTACCGCGACGATTTCGGCTGCCAATTTTTTTAGCTCCTTAACAGATCGACGAATTCTACCTTGTAAATTTCGAAATTCAATGTTTTCGTCGTTGGCACGCCACGATTTGGCCATTCGGATAAGGTTTATGCGCATAAAGCGGGTGGATGGGGCGAGCGGGATCGGTGCGGTTCGGCCCTTGGTCGCGAAAGCTGTCGCTGCCATGAGGTGGTGTTGTTTGATTGGATGACCGTGGGATGCTTGACGGAAGGGCTTATCGATTTGCAAGAGCACATAGGTTGAGAGACGCGGCATTCGGCGATGGGCTCCGGCGCATCACCCATCGGGGCGTTTCTTCTTCGCTTGGGGGCTGCGGACTAGTAGATTTTCGAATGCGTGGTCAGGGTTGTCGATGACGTGTCTGCTAGTACGGGAGAGGCGCCACTTTCCGCGGAGAGGCCTCTGGATACGCCGGTAAATTTGCGAGGCCGTTGCCATAGATGGAATGGCGAAGGTGAACAGCGCTGCTCGCGCCGAGAGCGCTCGGTGTAACCAGCCGTTCGGTAACGCGGCATCGCGGCACCAAATGGGAGCGGCACGTTCAACCGGGCGTCGACCCGTCCGGGGTGCGCCCGATTCGGTAGACCCGAGCGACTACCAGCCACTCGACGGTCCACGCGGCGACTCGGCCTATCGGGCCAAAGGCCGCTCTCGGTTGCCGCCGCCCGCATACCCGCCGGTTTATGCGCATAAACTGCCGCGCGCCGTTGCCCGCCGCTGGGCCGGGTGGCATAGGAGGCACATGCGAATGCCGCGAGTGCGGGCAACAAAGGTACAGCGGTGGGCCGAGCCAAACAATCGACGATCGATGCCGCCATCCTCGTCGCGACGCATGCGTCTTCCCCACCCGAACAGGGGCGAGAAAACCGGGTGCGAAACTACGGCTTTGCCCCAGATATCTGCCTCTCCCTGCCACCGCTTCGCGAAACCAAACGCCGATGCTGCGCCCTGCAGCGGCCCCTGAGCATGGCCGGGTCTATGCCCGTAAAATGACGGCCTCTCAGCGAACAGGCGAATCGATCATGATCACCATCTATCACAATCCCCGTTGTTCCAAATCGCGTGGCGCGTGCGAACTCGTCAAGGAACGGCTCGATCAAGCCGCCGAGCCGGTGACCGTGGTCGAGTATCTGAAAGAGCCGCCGTCGGTTGAGACGCTGAAGGCGCTGCACGGAATGCTGGGCGGGGCAGTCAGAGATATGATTCGCGACAATGAGGCGCCGTATCAACAGCTGGGCCTCGATGATCCCACGCTGACCGACGATCAACTGTACGCGGCGATTGCCGCCCATCCGATCCTGCTGCAACGGCCGATCGTTGTCCGCAGTGGACGAGCCGTTATCGCCCGCCCGCCGGAAAATGTCGCCGCGCTCTTCGAGTGACGCCGTTCTTCTTCTCGAATGAAGTAGGCTCGTCGCAAGGAGAGATGTTGAATCGCCTCGCGACGCGCCCGATGACGTTGCCAGCCATCGAGCAAAAGACCGCAGCGAACATCAACGCTACTCGGACGGGCCTCGGGCCATGCAGCCACCGGTTGGCCAATTTTCGAAGATTGCCTTTAAGCACGGTTTTGCTGGACGCGCCCGATGACCTTCCCTCGACGAAGAAAGCCTTGAAGCGACCAGCGCCCGGCTCCATGGAAGAACAGATAACCGATCAAGACCGCCCACAGGATGTGGTCTTTGATCATCACGGGCTCCAAGCCCGGGTAAGACAGGACCGCGACGAGATTGACGAAGAAAAGGCCTGCAGCCGCGAAGCGTGGCTGCCATCCAACCAACAGCAAGACCGGGAAGATCAATTCGCCGCCGGCGCCCATCACAGCCGCTACCGCGGGCGGCAGCACGGGCACGTGATATTCGTTGGAGAACAAATAAAGCGTGCTATCCCAGCTACGCAATTTTGTTAAGCCCGACAGGAAAAATACGCGGAATAAATAAAGTCGTATCGCTAGCGCGAATAACGGTTGTAGTGCGACTGCAATGTCATCGAGACGATGAAACAGGTTAGATATGCGTTTCATGATGAGGTACCTCGATAGCGTGAACGAGCCGACGACCGAATAGTTGCGCAAGCAACGAATTGGCGTCGGTGCCTGTATCGGCGAGTGCCGCTTCAATGGTGGCGCCAGCCATCAACGCACCGAGAGCCTGAGCCTCTGCCGTCCCCAGCGCTTGCCAACGCACGGAGAATGCTTCTCTCCAAACCAAGACGGATTGGCCTCCAGCGTCCAACTGCGCGGGGGGGCCGCCGTCGTGCATCCGCAAAATGTCGGCGATCGGCCAAAGGCTCGAACGCGCCAGCGCGACCGATGGAATCAGCCGTAGTGAGGCCGCCGCGAATTGCTCGGGGCCGAGTTCGGCGAGTCTCGTGCCATCGACCGCATCGGCGTCGTCGGCGAAGTAGGCGCGATGCAGCCGCCAATCAACGTCGGCCACGTCCGCCAAGTAGGGCAGGTCCGCCGCAGGCTCGAAGTTGCGAATGAAGGCGGGGAGCTCGGCGCCGTCCTCATGAAGGTTGGCGCTCGTAGCAGGCGTGCGATCGATATAGGCGCGGGCGAGCGCATGGAAGTACGCCTCACCGACGAGCTGAACGACATTGATGAAGGCATCGGTGAGCGCGGCGATGCGATTGAGCCGCACGTTGTTTCGATAAACGCTCAAACGCTCTTTCGTGGCCGAGCTCACGCCGGCCGGAGCGCAATTGCTGTCACCAAGCGATGCAGCGAAAGCGCCGAGCCGCGCGGCATAGCAGGACCGGGTCAACATGGCGCCGCCTCGTGCATCGCACCTTGGGCTGAGCGCAGGCGTGTATTGGCCGCCGCCACGCGTTGTTCCAATACCCCGTACTCCTCGAGCAGGGCGGCCAAAGGCGGCAAGTTGCTATCTCGCTCGAGCAGCACCGGTGTCGGGCCGAATCGGTCGAGCGCGGCGTCCAGCAGCGACCACACGGCGTCGCAAACGGGCGCCCCGTGCGAGTCGATCGCGATCGAGTCCAACCACTCGAATCCGGCCACGTGAATTTCGCCGACGCAATCCTTCGGCAATCTCGCCAATTCCTCGAGCGGATCGATGCCAAGATTCAGCGCGTTGACGTACAGGTTGTTCACATCGAGCAAGACGCCGCAGCCGGTGCGTGCGACGAGCTGCGCGAGCATATCGGCCTCCGTGCACAGCTCGCCGTCGAAAGCGACGTAGGCCGACACGTTTTCGATGAGGAGCGGCCGGCCAAGGGCGTTTTGGACGGCGTCGATGTGTTCGGTGATAACGTCGATTGCCCCTTCTACGCGCGGCACGGGCAGCAAGTCGTTGAAATAACGCCCACCGGCTCGATTCCAGGAGAGGTGCTCGGAGACGAGCGCAGGTTCGATGCGCCTGACGAGCGCACACAATTGCTGCAGATGGCCCGTCGCGGGCGCTTCTAGACTTCCGAGCCCGAGCCCCACTCCGTGCAGGCTCACCGGATAGTGCTCCCGCACGCGCGAAAGCGCCGCGACGGGCTCGCCGCCGCCGAAATAGTTTTCGCTATGCGCTTCCCACCAGCCGACGCGGGGACGTTGCGCGAGCACGTCGGCGGCATGAGGCGCGCGCAACCCGAGCCCTGCGCCCTTCAATGCTCGCGTATTCATCGTTTTTGCTCCTAGGATGCCGGCCGCTCGCGTGCGCAAGCCGGCCGAGGGACCGGCGACGGCGTGCGACAGGCGCGCCGTCACCGACATACGCTGCTTTACATCCCGGGCTGGAGGGTGCCGCCGAGTTGGCCGCACGTCCCCTTGGCGACAGCCTTGAATTCGCCTTTGTCCATATCCTTGGTCGCTTGGCCGGCGCACGAGTGGCTGTTGCCCTTGCAGTCGTTTTGGCCCGCATGCGCGATGCCATAGCACTTTTCCATATCGGCCGCGAAGACGGGCGTCGTAAGCGTTGCACCAAGGGCTGCGGTGAAAGCGGCGGCGGCGATCCATTGCTTGTTCATTTGCTGCTCCTGACTTGAATTGAATTGAAGTTAAGTGAGAAATGCGACAGCCTCTAACTAGGCCTCGATAGCTCGAGCCGGCGTCCTCTGGACGCGACGGGAAGCTGGAATCTTTCGATTGCCTGCCTGACCGTCCTTGCCGTTTCGCGACGCACGACCCTTGCTGCCTTCAATACGCGGGGGGCAAGCGAACGGATGCAATGAAACGCAAAGATGTTCCGCGCACGGTCCCTCAGCCTTCCCTGAAGTCATGCAACCGTCATGGATGTGTCGATTCGTAAGCGCGATGGGATATTGACGACTTATCCACAGATTCTGTGGAAAAGGTTGTGGAAAGGCGGGGTGAGAGGCCCAGCCAGCGGCCCGTTTAGTGGGTTGCCGGAAAAACGGGCCAGCGAAGTGAAGCATCGATAGCTATGATGGGTAATCGGGCCGAACCTTCCGGGCTTCGGCATTCTCGTCCTCAATCGTGGGAGTAGCGCTATGGCTTACAAAATCGAAGTGGTGGTCGGCAGTCTGCGGCGGGAATCGTTCAACAAGCAGCTCGCGCATGCGCTGACCAAGCTGGCGAGCGGCGACTTCGAGTTCTCATTCCTCGACATCGGTTCGTTGCCACTCTATAGCCAAGACTACGACGCCAACTATCCAGACGTCGCGAAAGATCTGAAAAAGCGAGTGGAAGCGGCGAACGGGTTGCTGTTTGTCACGCCCGAATACAATCGCTCGATGCCGGGCGTGCTGAAGAACGCGCTCGATTGGGGTTCGCGCCCGTGGGGGACCAACTCATGGAAGGATAAGCCGGCCGCGGTTTGCGGAATTTCCGTAGGCGCGACCGGCACGGCGCTGTCGCAGCAGCATCTGCGCAACGTCCTCGCCTATCTCGATGTCCCCACGCTCGGCCAGCCCGAGATCTTCCTCAAGCACTCCGATTCGTTCTTCGATGCCAATGGCGGTATTGCCAGCGAGGACACGCGCAAGTTCCTGACGACGTTCGTGCAGCGCTTCGAAGCGTGGGTGAAGCGTCACGCTTCGCCGAAGTAACCGCTTACGTTCCGTCAGGCTTGGACTCGCCGCCGCGGTAGCTTTCGGCGTCCTGCAAGTATTCGTCGGGGACGGCGGGAGGCCGCGGTGTCGACGCCTCGGGCGCGACAGGCGGCACCGGCGGTTCGCCTCGCCCTGATGCGAACACCGCGCCCATGCCCGGAGCGGAGCCGGCGGCGACAGCAGTCGCGCTTGCTTCGGTGGCCGGCTGTTGCGCAGTGCCTGCTGCCGGCACGGAGCCGGCAGTGGGCTCGCTTGCCGCCGTTCGCGGATAGCTTTGAACGGCGCTCGGACGCGTTGCCGCAGCGGGCACGCTGGGGCGCAAGCCGAGTTCTTCGAGCGGAGAATGCGAGCGTGTGGCGTCGTCGGCCGGAGCGTGCCAGGTCGCGGCGCGTTCCTCTATGTCGAGCGGCCCCATGGCTTCGAGCGTTGCACGGGAGCGCTGCGCGAGCGCATCGGTCGACGCGTCGACGCAGACCATCACGGCGCCGCGCCGAACTGCCTCGGCGTACTGCGCGCTCTTGTGCTCAGGCGGCGCGGTGATGAACAGCGATTCGAAAAAGCGCTCGATGCTGGCGAGCAAACCCTCGTTTTCGGTAGGCCCGGTATCGACGGCCGACGTCGCATCGCTTGCATAAGTCGGCTCGCATCTGGCCTTGAGCATCACATCGTCATGCGCGATGCCGGCCGCAACGAGCGCATCGCGAGCGGCTTCGGCCTGGGGATAGGTATCGAAAAACGCGATAACGGTGTGTTGCATGATGACCTCCTCGAGGCTGAGTGCCCAATGAATACGCAAAACTCGCGCCGCCCCTCAGGTCGTCTTGCCATGCGCATGGGCGCCAAGCTCGCGCTCGCGCGCAATGGTCTGAAGCATCGATTCCAGCAACGCGATATCAAAAGGTTTGGACAGCACGCGCACGTTGACATTCCTCGCACGCTCTAGCTCCTGCGCGTAGCCGGTAATGAGAATGACGGGAATCGGCGCGGCCAGCGCTTGTGCCGCTTCGGCGAGGTCGATGCCGTTGTGGGCGCCGGGCATGTGAATGTCGGAGATGAGCACGTCGAACGGGTCGTCGGCCCTGGTCTCGCTGTCCCCGATGAGCCGCAAGGCGGCGTCCGCATTGAACGCGCAGGTCACGCGGTGGCCCATCATCCGCAACAGCGCCTCGGTGCCGGCGGCCACTTCGTCGTTGTCTTCGACTAGCAGGACATGCATGGCGCCGGGTGGCTCGGCGTAGGCCGTTCGTTGCGCGACGGAAGCCGCTGCCGTGGGCGCGTTGACGGCGCGCGGCAAATAAAGCCGCACCGACGTGCCGACGCTCGGGGTACTGTCGATCGTCGCCAGACCGCCCGAGCGGTCGCAAAATGCAAATACCTGGGGCAGGCCGAGGCCTGTGCCCATCCCCTTGGGCTTGGTCGTGAAGAGAGGCTCGAATGCATGAGCGAGAATATCGAGCGTCATGCCCGCGCCCGTGTCTTCCAGCGAAATTTGGACGAACTCCCCCGTGAGCGCGAAGCCGCCCTCACGTTCGAGCCTGACGTTGGTGGCGCGCACGGTGAATCGGCCGCCATTGGGCATCGCATCGCGCGCGTTGACCGCGACGTTGATGAGGGCGAGCTCGAGCTCCGCGCTGTCGACTTCGATCGGCCAGATGTCGCGGCCGATGTCGACGACGAGCGATGCCTTGGCGCCGAGCGAGGTGCGCAGCAATTCGGAACTAGCCGCCATCCAGCGCGATAGGTCGATGACTTCGTTGCGCAGCGGCTGTTTGCGGGCGACGCCGAGCAGTTGGCGCGTCAGCGACTGCCCGCTTTTCAACGCGCGCTCGATCGCGCTCAGCTCGCGGTCGAGGCCTGTGGCGTCGCGCCGGCGCGCGATTTGGACATTCGTTGCGACGATCGTCAGTAGATTGTTGAAGTCGTGCGCGACCGTGCCGACCAGATTGCCGAGCGCTTCCATTTTGCGCGACTGCCGATACGCCGATTCGATCGAGCGCCGCATCGACGCTTCCGCTTGCCAACGCTCCCATGCTTGCTTTTCGGCTGCGAGACGCTTGAGCGAGAGTGCAAGCACGAACCAGAGCACGATCGACGGCACGAAGATGGACGTTGCCAAAATCAAGGCTCGGTTGGACCAGGCCGCCCAAATGGCCGCTTCGCTATAAGCGCACGACACATAGACGGGATAGGCCCCGACCTGCCGATAAGCGAGAATTTGGCCGCCGTGCGGCTCGCGCTTGCCGCCTTCGCCCGCAACGCGCAACACCCCGGAGTGATTGTTGGCGGCGAGCGCCGCGGCCAATTGCGGAGCGACCACGGCCGATTCGGGGCGCGGCGGATACGCGGCGAGCACCGCACCGTCGCTGCGAGCAAGCGTCATCGACATGGCGCCGCGCTCGTTGCCGAGCAGTTCGCGGTAAAACGATTCGAAATACGACCGGCGCAGCGCAACCGAGACGAGCCCTGCGAACGAGCCGTCGGCGCCGCGCCGAGCGATGCCCGTATTGAACACGGCGTCGCCGCTGCCCGCATGCCAGACCATGACTTTGGACACATGCTCGAGAATGCGTCCGCCGCGAATACCGACGAAGTCGTCGCGTGTGGCGATCGAGGCGTGCGGCGCCGGATAGTAGCGGCTGTTGGCGAGTAAAACGCCTTCGGGGCCGAAGATCGACACCGAAGCCACCTGAGGATAGCCGCCGCCGATCTTTTGCAGCTTGCTATGGATGTCGGCTTCGCGCGTACGAATCGCCTCGTTATCGAGCCCGCGTACGAGATCGTCGACGCGCGCATCGAGTGTTTCGTTCAGATCGAATACCTTCAGCGCGTGTTCTTCGGCGATGCGGACTGTTCTAACCGTCGCGTCGGTCGCCGACGCAACGCGGGCGCGGAAATCCGAGTAAGCGACGGCTGCGGCGTAGACGCACGGCAAGACGATCGCCGCGGCGAGCAGCACGATCAAGGTCACGCGCCGGGCGGAGAAGTCCGGCACGGGCATGGCCGGCACGGGCGAGCCGTCTTGCCAACCGTCGGGCAGGGCGTTCGTCGTCGAATCAGCGAGCCGTCGTCGGGTCATGTTCTTGGCGTGTCCAATTGGCGGGCGGGTACCTTTCAATCATCATAAGCGACTTATTCCCGCGCGAGCTTTTTCGCGCTCCCGCGATGTACGACGAAGTCCGAACGTTCGCCCTAAAACAGCGACGAAATCCGAAGCGCAAACGTACACAAAAGAAAAATTACCGCACATTCTGTCAGAAGCGCCTGTTTTATTTCTTCATACTGCAGAAATGGATAGGCTTGGCTGATCGATTTCGAAATTGGAGAGTTGATTTTCCGCCGGTTTGCTCCGAGAATTTCGCTTCATTTTATGAATGATGCGCTCACTGTAGCGGGCGCACGCCGAAGCGCAGCTTTAGCCGCTCTCGCGCGCCGCGTTTTCGCCCCCGCCCGTCGACACGCTCCGTTTCCCGCTAAAGAAGGGTGCCGAGCCGCCGTTAAGGCGATATAGACCGTTTTCGTTTTCGCCACGCTTGCCATGCCTTTGCCGATTGTGATCGCCGATGATTCCCTGCTTGCCCGTAAGGTCCTGACCAAAGCTTTGCCGGCCGACTGGGACGTCGACATCGCATACGCATCGAACGGACGCGAGGCTCTCGCGCTTTATCGCGCGGGAAAGGCCTCGGTCATGTTTTTGGACCTGACGATGCCGGACATGACCGGCTATCAAGTCCTCGAAGCATTGCAGCACGAAGACCTGAATACGTTCGTGATCGTCGTATCCGCCGACGTGCAGCCGCTCGCTCAGGAACGCGTGCGCGCACTGGGTGCGGCCGCCTTCGTCGCCAAGCCCGTGACGCCCGAGGCGATATTGCCCATCCTCAAGGAGTACGGGTTGTATGCGTGAGAACGTGTTCACCGAAGAGCAGCGCGACGCCTTGCAGGAAATCGCCAACTTGGCGATGGGACAGGCGGCGACGCGTCTCGCGCGTCTGCTAGACACTTTCATCGAGTTGTCGGTGCCTCGTGTCGTCGTCGTGCGCGCCGAAGACGCCGCCCGGACGCTGCGAGACATGACCGGCATCGAGGAGAGCGTCACGGCCGTGCGGCAAGGGTTTCGCTCCGACCTCAAGGGCGAGGCGCTCGTCATCTGCCGCAGCAGCGGCGTCGGCCAGCTGTGCGCGCTCGTGAACGATCCGTACGTCAATTCCGCCTACGATTCGGTGAGCCAAACCGAGCTGATGTTCGACGTGGCGAACGTGCTGACGGGGGCGTGCGTCTCGTGCATCCTCAATCAGCTTGACCGCACGCCGATTTTTTCGGCGCCCGGTTTGCTCGGCGAAAAAATCTCGCTCGACGATGTCTTTCAATCGGACGTGCTCGCGTGGAAGACGGCGTTGCTGCTCGAGGTGAACTTCGCGCTCGAAGACCAGACGTTCCGTGCGCACCTCGTCATGTTGATGGCCGAGGATTCTATTCGTCGGATGAATGAGGCGCTCGACTCACTCTTGTCCAGCCTATGACCGATGCGATAGAGCAATCTCTCAGCGACCTGGTGATCGAACGCGTTGGTTTTGGCATCTTCGTGCTCGACCGCGACATGAAGGTGCTGATGTGGAACCGGTTCATGCAGGATCACAGCGGCCAGCCTGCCGACACGGTCGTGGGCAAATCCATTTTCGACACGTTTCCCGAATTGCCGCGCGTATGGCTGTCGCGCAAGATCGAGAGCGTGTTTCAGCTCGGCAGCTTCGCGTTCAGTTCGTGGGAGCAACGGCCATATCTGTTCAAGTTCGACCACGACCGGCCGATCACGGGCGGCGTGGACTTCATGCAGCAGGACTGCACGTTCATGCCGCTCACGCGCGGGCGCGAAGTCGTGGCCGTATGCGTGACGATCTCCGACGTCACTCACGTTAGCGTGGTCCAGCGCGAACGGGAGGAGGCCGTCGAAAAGCTGCAGGAATACGCCAATCGCGATGGCTTGACCGGCATCGCGAACCGGCGTTTCTTCGAGAGCCGCCTGCGCGACGAGTTTCTACGCTGGCAGCGTTATGGTGGCGAACTCTCAGTGCTGCTGTTCGACCTCGACCATTTCAAGGACATCAACGATCGCTTCGGCCACGCCGTCGGCGACACGGTGCTGCGCGTGATGGCTCAACGCGTTGCCGATGCGGTGCGAGTGCAAGACATCTTCGGTCGATTCGGCGGCGAGGAATTCGCGCTGCTGCTGCCTTGCACGCCGCTCGCCGATGCGATGATCGTCGCCGAAAAGGTCCGCATGACGATCTGCGATACGCCGGTCGAAGCCGAGGGCGTGCGCGTGCCGGTCACGGCGAGCGTGGGCGGTGCGGCGGCGCGCCCGGGGCTGCCGAGCTACGAAGTGCTCATCAACGAAGCCGACGCCGCGCTTTACAGCGCCAAGCGCCAGGGACGCAATCGCTCGATCGCGCTCGCCTAGTGCGCTGCGCGTTCGCACGTTCGACGAACGAACGAGCGCGCGCTTATGCGGGCGCCCATCTGACGCACCGATATGCCTCGACGAATCGGCCGCCGCGCTCGCGTCTGTGGCCGCTCAATGAAACGTTGGTATACTTTTGCCGGTTTCCGGCCCTCTTTGCCGGCGCTGGGCGCAGTGCCCTTGGCGTGTGCGGCAAATCAGCATCGATTTTCATTCGCCCCCTGCGGGGCGCATAGCGGAGTTCGCCTTGGCCGTTTCAAATCTCGTCGCGGACGAACCAGCAACCGACGCTGCAGCCGTCACGTCGAGCAGCTCGTTCTACCTCGCGATGCGCATCTTGCCCGCCGCGCAGCGCGATGCGATGTTTCAGATCTACGCGTTTTGCCGCGCTGTCGACGATATCGCCGACAGCAACGCGCCACGCGCGGAACGCAGCGCCGGACTCGCACGTTGGCGCGCCGATATCGACGCGTGCTACGACGGCGAGCCCCGCCCCGCGTTGGCGGCGCTAGCGCGCCAGATTCGCGCGTTCGGCCTGCGTCGCGAGGACTTCCACGCGATGATCGACGGCATGGCGATGGACGCCGCGGAGGATATCTGCGCGCCCGACGAAGCGACGCTCGATCTTTATTGCGACCGCGTCGCAAGCGCAGCGGGCCGTTTATCGGTGAGAGTCTTCGGGATGACTGACGACG
>SCRN01000050.1 GCA_004322045.1 Paraburkholderia sp. | reverse complement strand
GTGTGTCAAAGGGCTGCTCAAGCGGGTTCAATTCGGCCGTATCAAGGGTTTACCTGAGTGTCAGAACTGCTCCTGATGGGGAGGTGCGCGCTGGCGAAGAACCAGTTCCACCTCCGCCGTATTGGCGCTTGAACCACCGAGGCCAGCGCGCACCTCCCCATCAGGAGCAGTTCTGACACTCAGGTAAACCCTTGATACGGCCGAATTGAACCCGCTTGAGCAGCCCTTTGACACACCGCTTGGCGGCACACATCGGCCACAGGCGTGCACGGATCAGCCAACCGCAGCGCGTACGCGATCTGTTCCCCGGAAAATCTTGAACTTTTCCTTGTGCCACTTCGGGCTTGCCGGGTGTGATGGCGATGCGTGGGGCGATCTCCTTCAGTCGGTAGCTTTTGCCTTCGAACTCCAGCATCGCGCATCGGTGCATGAGCCGGTCGAGGATGGCCGAACGCCAAGCGCTTCCCATCATGGCTGTCGCTTGCCCCGGGCTGCAAGATCAGCGGCGGCAAGGTTCTCTCGGCGCACACCCGCAAGACCGCCAACCGGATCACGTGGATACTGCGGATGGCGGCTGTCACGGTCGGCAAAACAGATACCGCTCTTGGGGCCTTCTACCGCAGGCTGGGGGCGAGAATCGGCAAGGCCAAGGCGGTCACCGCCACCGCGCGCAAGATTGTCGTTCTGCTCTACGACGTAATGCGCTTCGTTATGAAATACGTCGATCCCGGCGCGAACTTCTACGAGGCGTGCTATCGGGAGCGGGTGGTCAAGCAACTGCATCGACGTGCTGCAAGGTTCGGTTTCACACTTCAACCGACCGAGGCCGTTTCTTAGGAAGTCTCGGCGATCTTCAGCAGGAGAGAGGACGAGTGATCGGCCTCGAAGATCGCCAAGCTCTGGCCCAAGACATCGACACGGCCCATGCCGCAAGAGCGCGGCTGCAGCCGGCCTGCGAAGTCGCGCGCATTGACGTGCGCACCCTGCAGCGCTGGAAGGCCCGCTCGGGCCTTCCAGCGGGCGATGACAGACCCAGCGCCGTGCGCCCGATGCTCAGCCATGCCCTGAGTGCGGCCGAACGCTCGGCGCTGCCGACGGTTGCCAACGAGCCGCACTTTGCTTGCGCGCCACCGGCGCGCATCGTGCCCATGCTGGCCGACGAGGGCGTGTACCTGGGCAGCGAGTCCAGCATGGCGCGCGTGCTCAAGGCCGCCGGGCAGCGCAAGCGCCGAGGACGTGCCAAGGCACCCAGGGCAACAAAGCCGCCCACCACCCACATCGCCACCGCCTCAGGCCAGGTCTGGTGCTGGGACATGACCTACCTGCCCGCCAGGGTGATGGGCCGCTGGTTCCACCTGAACCTGATCCTTGCCCTGTACAGCCGGAAGATCGTGGGTGCCGAGGTGCACGACAGCGATGACTCCGACCACGCCGTGCACCTGGTGCGCCGCACCGCGCTGGCTGAGGGCATCGCGGCGATGACACCGAAGCCCGTGCTGCATGGCGACAACGGCTCCACGAGCAAGGCCACCACGGTGTTGACCATGCTCAACTGGCAGGGCATCAAGCCCTCCTACTCGCGGCCTCGTGTCAGCGATGACAACGCGTTTGCAGAGTCGTTGTTCCGCACGGCCAAATACCGCCAGGAGTTCCAGGCGCAGGGCTTTGAGACACTGGACGATGCCCGCGCCTGGGCCGCTGGGTTCGTGCGTTGGTATAACGTCGAGCACCGCCACAGCGGCATCCGCTATGTGAGCCCGCAGCAGCGCCACACCCCCGGCAGATCAAGCCATCTTGGCGGCACGGCACACGCTGTATCTCCAGGCCCAAGAGCGCCACCCGGCGCGCTGGTCGGGCGCCACCAGAGACTGGTCGCACATCGACGGGGTGATCCTCAATCCGGAACGAGACGAGATGGTCAAAATGGCTGCCTGCGTTCCACATACTGAGCTCAAGGCTGCGTGACTCAGGCGACAACTACCTTGACGCGCGCCGGGCCGCGCCTCAAGGCCGTGAGTTGTTCGCGCTGCGCATCGTTGAGCACCAGTTCCGTCTTGGGTCTTCCTCTCATGAAGGCTCGGCGGCCACCAGCGCGGTGGAGTGAGGGTTAGTCCTAACTATGTGAAGCAAATTCAACTGCTATATTAGTTATGCGTAATTTGTATCGCAATCGCGATAAACTGCTTCGACAGACTCATATTAAGGACACGGTATGCGAAAAAGCTTATTGAATTTCCTTGCATCAGCGGCGCTCAGCTTCGGCCTTGCAAGCCCCGTTGCTGCGCGGGCTCGCTGTCATATGGTGGCGAGAAGATGCTCGGTGTCGCAATGGCACTGATGTGTGCGCCAAGCATGCTTCTGCTTGATGAGCCGGGAAGTGGTCTCTCGCACGATGAGCTAGACCGCCTTTCGGAAGTACTCCGGCGCCTGCGCGGTCAAGGCATGACACTGTGCGTCATTGACCACCGGGTCGGCTTCCTCGGTGCCCTGGCGGATCGGGCGATCGTGCTGTACCACGGCTCCAAGATCGCCGAGGGTACCCCATCGCAGGTGCTGTCGCAACGAGCGGTCATTGAAGCCTACTTGGGAGACGCACATGTTGCTTGAGCTGAACGGCCTGAGTGCCCATTTCGGAAAGAAGCAGGTCCTGCACCAAATGTCACTCTCGGTCGGCGAGGGCGAGGTGGTGGCGCTCATTGGCCCCAATGCGGCGGGCAAATCTACCACCATGCGCTGCATCCTCGGGTTGAAGGCGACCAGCGCCGGATCGATCGCCTTCCACGGCCGTTGCATGGATGCTTTGGGCACCCCCAAGAGAGTGCGCGAAGGGCTTGTGCTGGTGCCGGAAGGCCGCCAGGTCTTCACCGAGTTCAGCGTGTTGGACAACTTGCTTATGGGGGCCTACCACCGCCCTGACCGCGGCCGGATCGACGGTGACCTTGCCAAGGTGTTTGGCCTGTTCCCACGCCTGGCGGAGCGCCGTGCGCAAAAGGCCGGCTCGATGTCCGGTGGTGAGCAGCAAATGCTGGCCATTGCGCGCGGTCTGATGAGTCGTCCAAGGCTGCTGTTCATGGACGAGCCCAGCTTGGGGCTAGCGCCGATTGTGATGGAGGAAATCGCCTCCGCGATCCGCCACCTGGCGGCCGGTGGACTGAGCATCTTGCTTGCGGAGCAGAACGCGTCCTTCGCGCTTCGAATGGCAGATCGCGCATATGTCATCGAGTCGGGCAGCGTGGTACTGAGTGGAACTGCCCAAGAGCTTTCAGACGAGCCTCGGGTGCGTCACAACTACCTCGGGTACTGAAAAGCCCCAACCCTTTCATGCAACCAAGGAGTCAGAGCGTGCGATTTAGGAACAAAGTTGTAATGGTCACTGGAGGTGCCAGCGGGATCGGCGAGGCGTGCATTCGAATGTTTGCCGCTGAAGGAGCGTCAGTAGTCGTAGCAGACCTCCTGGATGAGGAGGCCGGTGTACTGTGTCGGGCGATCCGGGACGAGGGCGGAAAAGCGACGTTCATTCATCTTGACGTCTCGCAGGAAGCGCAATGGTCGGCAGCGATCTATGAGCTCCGGGAGAAACTGGGACGCCTGGATGTGCTGGTCAACAGCGCCGGTATCAGCGGCTTCGTGCACGATCGTGAAAACACGGCGTACCTAGACCGCATCATGGCTATCCATCTGCGGGGTTGTTTCCTAGCGATCAAACACGGAGCGCCTGCGATCGCCCGATCCGGAGGCGGCGCCATCGTGACACTGTCCTCGATTGCCGCCTATGAGGGCTTCGAGGGTCAGCACATGGGCTACAACGCTGCAAAAGCCGGTGTGCTTGCCATGACACGCTGCGCTGCAGGCGAATACGCCCGCCAAGGTGTGCGTGTGAACAGCGTGGTGCCTGGGCTCATGACACCGATGCGCACCTCGGTGGTATCTGCCGATCCAGTCATGCGGGCCCGCTTTTTCGAGCGTGTGCCGATCAACCGCGAGGGAACTGCCGAGGAGGCGGCCAAGGCTGTCCTGTTCCTCAGCTCAGACGAGGCCTCGTACCTCACCGGCGCTGACTTGGTGGTTGACGGCGGCTACACCGCCTATACCTACTGACCGGCAGCTTGCAGCGATGAGCAGCATTGTTCTCGTTCACGGTGCATGGTCGGCGGCTTGGGCATGGCGTGACTTCCGTGCGCTGCTGACATGCGGCGGAGAGACAGTCTTTACACCGACGCTCACAGGACTGGGCGAACGTCGGCACTTGCTCACACCAAAGATTGAGCTGGAAGACCACATCCAGGACATCTGCGAAGGCCTGTTCATGGAGGATCTGCAAGACGTCATGCTGGTGGGCCACAGCTACGGTGGCATGGTGATCACGGGCGTCGCCGACCGCATGCCCGACCGGGTGCGGCACCTGGTCTATGTCGACGCTTTTATGCCAGACGACGGTGAATGTGTCTTAGACCTAATGCCATCCGCTCAAGTGGCCATGCTCCGTGACGACGTTGATCGGAATGGTGCGGGGTGGCTGATCCCCGCGTCCCCATTGCCAGCAGATACACCACCCGAGGCAGTGCAGTTCGCACAACAGCGCCGCGGGCCCCAACCCATGAAGACGTTCACGTTGCCAATCAAACTGACCGGGCGATGTCGAACACTTCCGACGACCTACGTTTATTGCACGCGCACCAATGTCTACGACACCTTCAGCCTTTCGGCTCAACGGGCTCGAGAGAGATCCATCTGCCAGTTTCTTACCTTGGACGCATCCCACAACCCCCACCTCACACAGTCGCGAGCGCTGCAGAAGATCCTGCAGGCCTGCCGATCAGGACACGCGACTGGAGTCGAATCATGAAGGAGCAATTATGAAGACCTACTCGGGCGATCGAACTATCGACGGTGTGATCGTGCTCGTGAACCAAGCCCACTTGCTGCCTGATACGAGCGGAGCGATTTTTTCGGACACTGGGTTCGAATGGGGGTACGACGGCCCGGGCCCGCGCCAGCTCGCGTACACCATCTTGATCGATCACCTCGGTGACACGAGCCGA
The DNA here is from genome assembly GCA_004322045.1 of Paraburkholderia sp. Classification (GTDB taxonomy): domain Bacteria; phylum Pseudomonadota; class Gammaproteobacteria; order Burkholderiales; family Burkholderiaceae; genus Trinickia. Next base: position 2,540 of record SCRN01000050.1, on the reverse strand, counting down.
GCCAAGGCGCTGGTTCCGAGATTTGTCGAAGGCTGTGTCGCCAGGCTCGACAACGAGTGGTCGATCTCGAGGCTGTACTGAATTCGCCCGAACGAACGGGCCAACGCGCCTGACGCAGCCACACACAACGCGACTGTTGACGCGTGGCCGTAAGGCAATCAACTTGGACTATTTCAATGGAGAACGTGATGGAACTTGTCAATACAATCATGGGAAAACGGCAGCGGAAGTATCGCGCGACGTATCGCGAGAGAGTCGCCGGCTGGTACAACGGGTGGCTGCACGTCATGATCATCTATCTCGCCGGTTCCATTGCCTTGTACATCTATGGTGCGAACACGGTAAATGTGCAGTGGTGGGAGTGGCTGGCGCTGCCCTTCGGGTTCGTCAGTTACCAGACCTCCGAGTACATACTGCACATGTATGTCATGCACCGCCCGCGAAAGAACGTAGTGCTGAGGGCGCTATATATCCGCCACACGTTGATGCACCACCAGTTCTTCACCAAGGAGGAAATGCGATTCGCAGACCACAAAGACTGGCGGGTCACATTCTTCCCGCCATTTACGATGCTTGGCCTGACGCTCTTGTCGATCATCCCGTCCTTGGCGGCGGGCATCATAATTTCGGAGAACGTCGGTTGGTTGCTAATGGCCGCATTCACTGCGAGCTACATGTTCTACGAACTCATCCACTTCTGCTGCCACATTGATGACAACTGGCTGATCCGTAACATGCCTCTCATCAACACGGCTCGACGACACCACACGGCGCACCATGACCATCAGCTAATGATGAGTGTGAATATGGGCATCGGCACTGCACTTCCGGATTGGATGATGGGCACTTCCGACCTTGATCGCGGATTCTGGGGACACTTGTTCAACGGCTACGACGAGAGTCACGTTCGCCCTGGCCTGCAGAAATCGTTCAATGCAGCAGGCACACGTCCAGTGCCGAATCGGCAGGCGGCCGAACGCAACTAACGCAAGGAGAGGACCATGCCCTTCTATGTCAAGTTTCTGGCTTCGCTCTTGACGCTTTCGATCGCTGCTTTGACAGCAATGTACGAGCATTCGAAAGGCCTTGTTTGGCCGACCTACCTCACCATCTTCTTCGGCGCATTCTTGGTGTTTTCGATCTGGATTTTCCCCGACGTGAATGGTGCGAAGCCTGACGAGACGTCTTGAAATTCGGGTGAACACCTGGTTGATGGCAAGGCAACTTGGCCGACCTCGGCACGTTGAACAGGACCCACGTCGCGAGTAGCACGTCGCCGCTCATGACGTAGGACGCGTTCTTGCCCAACATCACCTTGAACGGAAGCACGGGCGTTTTGCATCGTGACGCGCTCGCTCACCTTTGCCAGACCACCAGCGGATGGCCCAGACGAGCCGCACCGCGAAAACTGCGCAGCGTCGCCGCTTCTTGCCGCTGGCGGGCGAGTGGTCGACCCTGATTTATTCACTTTCAAGCAGCCGGCAGTCGCGGTGCCGGTCCGCTGGATGAGCCGTCTGGCCGTTGCTCGCCGCCATCGATTGGTCTCGGTGGCGGCGGTTGTTGTAAGTCGCAATTCCCCGGAGCCCATTCATGGCTAAGTCCATCGCTCGCGGCGCGCCTTCTGCGAGCACCGCCGCCGACAACGACATGTTCACTATCCACACCCGCATCTTCGTGCAGGCCACCGCCATCAAGGCCAACACCCAGGCGTCCTCCCTGTCTTCACCCTGAAGACCTAGACCGCCTTCGAAGAATGCATTCCTCTTGAGCGGGGCACGGACAGCGAGGACCTGTGCAGTGGCGCTCAGGGCTGGGTGCGCTGATGTGTGCGCTCATTGAGGAGATGGAGAGGCGGGCGCGGGCTTGTTGTAGGCGCGCGGCCATCCCACCCGTGAAGGGATCGGTCTAAGCGGCATCGATGGTGTCCACCAAGCAATTAGGTGGACACCATGAATGAAGCCAAGAAGAAGACCCGCCGACGGTACGGCGCCGATCTCAAGCAGCAGATCCTTGCCGAGTGCGCCGAGCCAGGTGCCTCGGCGGCCGGCATTGCCCTGTCACACGGCATCAACGCGAATGTCGTGCACAAATGGCGCCGCCAGGATGGCAGCGCGCTGCCTGCACTGCAGGCTCCCGCATTCGTTCCGGTGCCGCTGCAGCCAGCGCCGTGCGCACCTGCACCGGACATCCGCATCGAGCTGCGTCGTGGCGCTACCAGCGTGTCAGTGAATTGGCCCCTTGAGTCGGCCGAGCAGTGCGCCATCTGGATGCGAGAGTTGCTCAAGTGATCCGGATTCATGCGATGTGGCTGGCCACCGAGCCGCTGAACATGCGATCGGGCACCGAGACCGCGCTGGCGCGCATGGTGTCGGTCTTCGGTGCGGCGCGTCCGCACCACGCCTACCTGTTCGCCAGCAGAAGGGGTCTCCTCGTTTTCAGTGCAATAAGTGACGGTACGAAAAGCTAGCACTGGCGCGGAGGTGGTGTTGGTAGATCGTTGATTTCATTGACTTTCCTGTTCACTTTCAAATCTGCGATTC
>SCRN01000003.1 GCA_004322045.1 Paraburkholderia sp. | reverse complement strand
ATTCCTCCGGTTTCGCCCTCGGCTTGCGCCTCGGCGTCCAGTGCTTCCACTTAGTCGGCCACCGTCGCCGGCGCTTCATCCTCCGGCCTCAGTGTCGCACGCGTGAGCCGCGCTGGATGCGTAGCCGAATGGGTACCCTTCAACGCCCGGATGCTCACCCGCGTGTAGACCTGCGTCGTCTTGATGTCCGCGTGCCCCAGGAGATGCCCGCAACTATGCTGGTCACCAAGTTCTCGCGAAGGGGAGGCCAATCGGCCAGTTGCCATCAATTCGAGATGAGTGTATAAACACATATACACCGATCTTATGGAAACCGCCATGAATTCAGTACGCTGGAACGTCGCCGTGTCGGCCGACACCGATCAGTCGGTTCGCATGTTCCTTGCCTCCCAAGGTGGAGGCCGCAAGGGCGATCTGTCGCGCTTCATCGAAGAAGCCGTGCGTGCCCATCTGCTTGAGCTATCGGCCGAACAGGCCAAGATGGCCAATGTCAACGTCAGCGAAGCTGACCTGATGGCTATCGTCTCCGAAGCGGTGCAATGGGCGCGTGAACATTGATGCGGGTCGTTCTAGACACCAACATCCTGCTGAGCGCCCTTATCTCTCCACACGGCTCGCCCGACGTCATCTATCGTGCTTGGCGAGCCGGCCGCTTCGAACTCGTCACCTCAACCACACAACTCGACGAAATGCGCCGCGCCAGCCGTTACCCGAAGTTGAAGGCCATTTTGCAGCCGCATCTTGTCGGCACGATGATCAACAACCTACAGCGCGCCATCGTCCTGAATCATTTGCTGGTGAACATCGAGACCGATGATCCCAACGACGCCTTTCTGCTTGCTATGGCCCAAGCTGGCGAAGTGGACTACCTCGTGACCGGCGATCATCGCGCCGGACTCTTGCAGCGCGGCAACCTGGATCGCACTCGCATCGTTATGCCTGCCGCGTTCTGTGCCGAAGCACTCTAACTGGAATACTCATGCAGGCCTACAGTTTGCTTGCAGATTCTTTAAAATTGGGTGCATCGCTGTTCACTGATAGCGTCGCCCCATAGCCGTCTCACTTCCACGGTGAGTTCAGGATGACGCTGCATACGTTGACCCGCTCGAAGGCGGCATCTTTATGCGCCAGAAAATCATCGTTGAAGGTGCCGAACGTACTGCTTGGACGATGCTTCATGCCGTCATAAAAGGCATCGATGATCTTGTTTGCGAAGTCGGCCTCACGCGGATAGCTACCGACCACCGCGGCGCGCTGTTCTTCCGTGAGCGCATCGAAGCCGCGTCCCGCCACGTCCATCCCCGCCCCCGCTTGCAACAAGGCGACTTCCCCGTGCATGTGCTCTGGGATGCCCGGCGTCGTATGGAGCGCGACAGCAGTCCATACCCTATCGATGTCTTGCTCCGAAATACGATGGCTTCGCAAAAAATCGCGCGCGGCGTTCTCGCCATCGACCTCGAAGCGCAACTGGCTTTCGCTATAGGCTGACGTGAGGCCTAGATCGTGAAACATAGCAGCAACGTAGAGCAATTCGGGATCGAAGGCGATACCGTTGCGCTTTCCGAGCAACGCGCCCCACAGGTAGACGCGGGCGGAGTGATTGAACAGCAACTCGCTTTCGGTGTCGCGAATGAGTTGCGTGACTTCACGCACCAATGTGCTCTCGGGGATCACGACGCCGAGCATGTCGGCCCTCGACACAGCTCTGTCTTGAATCATCGGATTACTCGATTTATAAGGACGACGGACCTGCGGGCCAGCACCGATTGGCCCAGATACACGCACGAAGCTACCCTTCTATCGAGCCATAAAACAACACCAAGATCGAGAACTTCCAATGCACCATAGCGAACACGTCTCCCTCCCGATCGGCGTCGATCGCAACGGCCCCGCCTCGTTGTCCGCGCAGATCTACGCTTCGATCCGAAACGCGATCGAGACGGGGCAACTTGCCGCCGGTGCGCGGCTGCCATCCTGGTCGGATTTGGCGGCGCAACTCGGCGTGTCCCGAGGCACCGTCCGCACGGCGTACGAGCGCCTAATCGACGAGCAATTCGTAATCGGCCTAGGGGCAGCAGGTACCCGCGTAGCAGAACGCCCGTCTTTGCCGGCGATACCCAATTGGTCGCCGGACGCGCCGCCCCTGCCCGATCTTTTCAGCGATTTCGGGACCGCGCCCTTGGTATTTCAAATGGGCGTGCCGGCCCAGGACGCCTTTCCGTTCAAGCTGTGGTCGCGCATCCAAGCGCATGCGGCGCGGCGCGCGGCGGCCGCTCCCGTCGGATACCCCGATCCTCGCGGCGATCCGGATCTGCGAAGGGAAATCGCCGCCTACCTCGGTGTAGCGCGCGGCCTTCGATGCAATCCCTCTCAGGTGTTTGTCACTACTGGGTTCTCGGGAGCACTCAACCTCGCGATCCGCGGGCTTCAGGTCGAAGGGCGGGACGCGTGGATGGAGGACCCCGGCTTTCCACTCACCCGCACCGCCCTCAGCCTGGCCCGCATGACCGTGACGGCAGTGCCGGTGGACGCCCATGGCCTCGATGTCGACGCCGGCATCCGACGCACGCCCCAAGCGGCGCTTGCAATCGTGACGCCTGGCCAGCAGGCCCCGCTCGGCATGACGATGTCCCTGCCCCGGCGGCTTTCGCTGCTCGCTTGGGCCAAGCGAAACGACGCCTGGATCGTCGAGGACGATTATCTGGGCGAGCTTCAACTGAAAGGGCGGGCAGCGCCCGCCCTTGCTTCGCTCGACCAAGCGGGACGCGTCCTGCACATCGGCAGTTTCAGCAAAACCATCAGTCCTACCCTGCGTCTTGGTTTTTTGGTCGTGCCTTTGGCAATGGCACAACGATTTGGCGACATCTCGGCGTGCCTCGCGCCTGCCCCGGCGGCTTCGGTGCAGCACGCGGTGACCGAATTCATGCACGACGGGCACTATCTCCGCCATCTGCGCCGCATGAAGCGCCTCTATGCCGCACGGCAGGAGGCGCTCGTCGGTTGTCTCGCGCAAATCGGCTCCGACTCACTCAAAATGCTGGCCACTGCCGGCACGGCAATCGTGACCGCGCTGCCCGAATCCGTATCGGATATCGACATTGCATCGAAAGCTCGCCGCTCAGGCTTGGCCCCTGTCCCGCTCTCTTCGTGGTACATGCATGCCCCGCAACAACAGGGGCTACTGCTAAGCGTGACCAATCTGAACGAGCGTACGTTGGCCGCCGATTGCCGCCGGCTGCTGGAACGGATCGACGCGCGCGATTGAGGGTGCGGCAAGCGAGCCGCAGCATCGCTTCATGGTGCATCAACAATGTTCATTCTTGGTTCTTTCTCGTGCGCTCTTTCGAAATCACAATAGGCGCATCTAAAGGAGCCATATTGTGATGAACTTTCGGTCTTTCGCTTCGGCCGCCTGCACAGGCATGATCTTCAGCATCGCAATGCCTGCAGGGGCGCATGGCGCGGGTGAAACCGTCACGCCCAACTTCCGGCACGCCATTCCCAACATCCCGGGCAAGTCGCTGACTTCCGTCGTAGTGGACTATGCCCCCGGTGGCGTCTCGCCCGCACACGAGCATGCGAAGTCCGCGTTCATCTACGCGTATGTCGTGTCCGGCGCCATCGAATCGCAAGTCGACGATGGCCCGAAGCGCATCTACCACGCCGGCGAAAGCTTCTTCGAAGCGCCCGGCGCCATCCACCGCGTCAGCCGCAATGCAAGCGACACCGAGCCCGCGAAGCTTCTGGCGGTGTTCGTTGCGGACAGTAACGACAAGATCCTGACCACCCCGGTCAAATAAATCGAGTGCATAAAGGAGCGACTCATGAGCAAGCGTCTCGACTATAGCCAGATCGCGCCGGCAGGCGTCAAAGCCCTTGGCGGCGTCTACAGCTACGTCATGCAGAGCGGCCTCTCGCCCGTTCTCGTCGATCTAGCCTACCTGCGCGTGTCCCAGATCAACAACTGCGCTTACTGTCTCGACATGCACACGCGCGACCTATTCGACAAGGGTTTGAAAGTCGAAAAACTGGCGCTGGTGCAGGCATGGAGGGAAGCGGGAAATCTATTCGACGAGCGCGAGCGCGCCGCGCTTGCGTGGGCCGAATCAGTAACGCTCGTCGCCAAGACGGGCGTCCCCGACGAAGCGTACGAAGCCGCCCGCGCCGTGTTCGACGAACGTGAGCTCGTCGATCTCACGATCGCCATCAGCTTGATGAACACCTACAACCGTATGGCGATCAGTTTCCGCAATACCCCGCAAGCTGTGTTGAAGCAGTGATAGAGTGGTGCCGGTCTTTGGCGCGGTGTGAATCGAGCGGTGCTCGTAGCGGACGGCGGCATGACGTCAACGTTCACCACCGCTGTGCTCACACCGCTCGATTCAAAACCGCACATGACACGATCCCTCGCTGCGCTCGCCACCTTGTGTTGCGCCACCTTGCATTTCGCCACTGCCGTGCACGCCCAAAGCAATGCGCCCGGGCCATTTGCTACGCCTTCCGGCCCGGTGCAGTTCGTGCGCGCCGACCACGAATTCGTCGGCATGCTCGATAAGGATGTTTTCGATCGGTTCGGCGCAACTGCACTCGCACATTTCGACGAAATCGGTAGCGCGAACGACAGCGTCACGCGCTCGCTCGTCCAGACCGATTCGGGTCCCGTGCTCTACGATTTCCGGCAGCGTCCTCCTCTCGTGCAGCGCACACACGAACGCATGGCGGTCAAGCGCGTGTTCTGGCAAGGAGACGACGTGGTGATGCAAGGCTCGCAAGGCTGGTTCAGCTTGAAGGGCGGCGTCTTGACGAAGCTGCGCGCTTCCAAGAAGACCTACCGTTGATCGTAGGCTTCTTCGCATCGCCGGCTCACCGGATGCCGACAATGGGTGCAGTACGTGTAATCCGCGAATAGACATACCAATTCATATCGCCGACAATCTTCGCGTCCGTCCACACCTATCGCAGGAGCCGCGATGTTCGACATTTCCGCGCTAAGCACGTTCGTTGCCGTCGTTCTAGGGCTTTTTCTCATTCCAGGCCCGGCGGTGCTGCTCGTACTCAGTCGTACCGTCCAAGGCGGCCGCAAGACTGGCGTCATGACCGGGCTTGGAATAGCGGCCGGAGATTTCGTGCATACCGTCTTTGCGGCAGCTGGCCTATCGGCCGTGCTGATGACTTCCGCCCTCGCATTCAATGCAGTCAAGCTGATCGGGGCGGCCTACCTCATCTATCTGGGTATTCGCGCGATTCTCGAAAAGCAAAGCGATCCCTCGCTGCCGAAAATGCCAGCCGCCTCCCCTGCGAAAGCCTTTTTGCAGGCTGTTCCGGCTGAAGTGCTGAACCCTAAGACGGCGCTATTCTTCCTCGCCTTCATGCCGCAATTCGTGCATCCCGAACACGGCTCGGTCTTTTTTCAGTTTGCCGTTCTCGGGCTCATCTTCGTCGTATTGAGTTCGGTGTATACGACTCTGCTCGTCCTTTCGATCCGCCCGCTTGGCCGAATCGTGAAGCATCTGACTTGGATCGGCCGGTGGCAAGGGAAAATCGTCGGCAGCATCTTCATCGCGCTGGGCTTGAAGGTCGCGACGCAACATCGCTAAGCGAAAGAGCCTCGTCCACCGTTGCCGCGAGTCGTAGCGCCGGGTAGGCGCTATCGACCGCCTCCAGATCCGTGCGCATCTCGGCAATCAACCAATCGCGCACCTGCGCGACGATCGGACGGAGCGGCCGTCCCGGCGCCCATGACAGGCAGCACATTCGATCCGTGACGAGCAGTTCCTCTTCGGCGGGCACGAGCGCGCCCTGGGCGAGCCAGTGCATCACCACGTTCACCCAGCCAAGCGCGATCCCTTGGCCAAGCAACGCGGCCTGCACGACGATCGCGTAATCGTTGAAATTCAGCACCCCCACGGCCCGCCGCCTCTCCTCCTTGAATGCCGTGAAGCGCGCGTGCCAGCCGCGCTCCTCGTCGTCCATCACGATGACGGTATCGCCGTGCGCGCGCCAATCGTCGGTGCACGCGAGCTCCTGGTAGCGGGGATTGCAAACGGGTAGCAGCACTTCGGGCATGACCGGCACGCAGTTCTCGTGCATTTCGCCCTTCTGCGCGAAACGCATCCCGAGATCGACGTCGCCGAGCGGCCCGCCGATGCGGCCCGATATCAACTGAAAACGCAGATCGACCGACGGAAACGCTTGATTGAGCCGGCTCATGCGCGGCATGAGCCAGTGCGTCGTGAACGCCGTGGAGACGGACAGCGTAACGGGCTCCACGCCCGTTGCACGCGCTTCGATCTCGCGAATGGCGTCTTCGATCCCGGTCAACCCCTCGGAAATCTTGCGATAGAGAATCCTTCCGCTCTCGGTCAGCTCGATACCGCCATGCACGCGCACGAACAGACGCACGCCGATATGGTCTTCCATGCGCGACAGCATTCGGCTGACGGCAGGCTGGCTCACATACAGCTCCTGCGCCGCGCGCGTGAAGTTGCCGCAACGCGCGGCCGCTTCGAAGACGAACAGCGCATTCGCACTGGGGAGTTTTCTGCGTAGGCTAGGCATGACTTCATGTTATGCCCAATCCAACAATTAGGGAATTGCCACCAAAAAACCCGCAGCCTATATTTTCGACATCGACAAGCCGACACGGGCGGAGACAACGATGAATGCACGAGCGAAGGCGGGCGTTTCGATTCGATCCGCAGCAAAGCGTTATGGCGCGATGGTGGCGCTCGACGACGTATCGCTCGATGTCGCGCAGGGGGAATTCGTCTCCCTGCTCGGACCTTCGGGCTCGGGCAAGACGACGCTGCTCGGCATCCTCGGCGGGTTCGTGCAGCCCAGCGCCGGCAGCGTTTGGGTAGGCGAGCGCGACATTACATTCGCGCCGCCGCATAAACGCAATATCGGCATGGTGTTCCAGAGCTACGCGCTCTTTCCTCATATGACAGTGGGCGAGAACGTGGCGTTTCCGCTGCGCGCCCGCGGCGAGCCGAAGGCCGGGAGGGCGGGCAAGGTGACCGAAGCGCTCGCGATGGTCGAGCTGCGCGGCTACGAACAGCGGCGCATCAGCGAGCTCTCGGGCGGCCAGCGCCAGCGCGTCGCGCTGGCTCGCGCCATCGTATTCGAACCTCAATTGATCCTCATGGACGAGCCGCTGTCGGCGCTCGACAAGCAATTGCGTGAAACGATGCAGATCGAACTGCGCCGGCTGCATCGCCGGCTGGGCGCGACCATCGTCTACGTCACGCACGATCAGCGCGAAGCCTTGACGATGAGCGATCGCGTCGCGGTGTTGAAAGACGGCAAGCTCGTGCAGGTCGATACCCCCGAACAGCTTTACGACCGGCCCTGCAACGCGTTCGTCGCCAGCTTCATCGGCGAGGCCACCCTGCTGCCGGTCGAGCGCGCCGGCGACGATGCGGTGCGGCTCGGCGATGCCGTGCTGCGCACGGCCTACCCGCTGCCGCGCGCGGACAAGTTGCTGCTGGCCGTGCAAACCGAAAAACTGGTCATCGATACGGGCGACGCGCCGCCCGATGCGAACCGCCTGAGCGCGCGCGTAACGGAGGTGCTGTATCAGGGCGAGAGCCTGCGCGTGTTCGCGGCGCTCGGCGACGGCACGATCCTCAGCTTGCGCCAGCCCGGCAATCACGTCGCCCGGCAACGCGTCCCGCCGCCGGGGGCTTCCGTGCGCGTCGCGCTGTCGCCGCGCGACACCATCATCGTGCCGGCGTGAGCGCCGCGCACAACCGTCTATCCATCCGTCTTTCTGGTTTCCGTCAACCGCAACGCAATCAAGGATGAACTCATGAAGCTCACCGATTTCAAGGTGCTGACGTTCGACGTCGTCGGCACGCTCATCGACTTCGAACGGGGCGTGCTCGCATCGGTGCGCCGCCTCGGCGGCCCGGCAGCGAACGACCTGACGGACGACCAGATCTTCGAGCCTTACATGCGCGGACGCGCAGCGTTTCCCGGGCGCTCGAGCCACGCGATGGCGCACGTCTATCTGTCGCTCGCCAGGGAACTGGGCCTGCCCGACGACGCGCAGTCGGCCGCCGCGTTCCAGCGCGACGTGCTCGAATGGCCGGCGTTCCCCGATTCGGTCGAAGCGCTCAAGCGGCTGCGCAAGCATTTTCGCTTGGTGGCGATGACGAACGCGGACCGCGTCGCCCTATCCGCGTATGCACATACGCTAGGCGATCCGTTCGACGATACGGTGTGTTGCGACGAAACCGGCGTCGCCAAGCCCGATCCGCAGTTCTTCGCCTACAACCGCGGCCGTCAGGCGGCGTTCGGCTACAAGTTCGGCGAAATCCTGCACACCGCGCAAAGCCAGCATCACGACATCGGCATCGCGACGGCGCTCGGCTATGCGACATGCTGGATCGAACGCCGCCGCGGTCAGAACGGTTTCGGGGCGACGCCCGTACCGGCGAAAGTGACGACGCCGACCTTCTGCTTCCCGACGCTCGCGGCCTTGGCCGATGCCGTCGAGGCAGAGCTCGCCCCGGTCTAGCCATGCTCGCGCCACTCGTGTCCACGTCGCCGCAGCCCGATTCGCTGTGGCGCCACCTCGCCGCACGCGCCGGCACGCTCGACTTGCCGATCGGCACGGGGCCGCTCGCGCGCGACGTGCAGACCGACGTAGCCATCATCGGCGCCGGCTATTCGGGGCTTGCGGCCGCCTATGCGCTCAGTAAGCGCGGCGTGCCTTGCGTGGTGCTGGACGCGAACCCGGTCGGATGGGGTGCGAGCGGGCGCAATGGCGGCGTCGTGTCTTCGAAGTTCCGCATCTCGTTCCCGGCCATCGCGGCGCGCTATGGCTTGGATGTAGCCAAGCGCATGCACCGGCTCGCACACGATGGCGTGCGTGTCGTGGAATCGCTCGTCGACGAATTCGCCATCTCGAGCGCCGAGTTCGAGCATACGGGCAGCCTGCGCTGCGCCCACTCCAAGCGCGCGCTGGCTGCCTGCGTCGCAGAAGCGGACTGGGTGCGCACTTCATTGGGCGACCGGTCGATGAGGGCGCTCTCGCGCGAGCAGACCGAACACGAGACCGGATCCGCGGGCTTCGTCGGAGGCGTGCTGAGCGAAGACGCGGGTACGATCCTGCCGCTCGAATACGTGCAGGGAATCGCACGCGGCTTGGCTGCACGCGGCGTGCCGATCCACGAATCGACGAGCGTCGTGGCCATCGAGCGGATGCGTAACAGGCCTGGTGTCGCTCTGCGCACGGCGGCAGCAACGGTGCGCGCAAAACAGTTGATCGTCGCGACCAACGCGTATTCGGGGCTGAGCTCGGCGACCGCCGCGTATCAACGCGAGCTCGTCCCGTTTCGCAGCGCGATGATCGCGACCGAGCGCCTTCCGGCGGATGTCGACGCGAAGCTTATGACGATGCGACGCAGCTATACGGAAACGCGCAGGATGATGAAGTGGTTCCGCCGCGCCGACGGCCGCATGCTGTTCGGCGGCCGCGATGCGTTCGACAAGGAAGGACAGGACACCGGCTTCGAGGCGCTGCGCCGCGCGATGATCGCGCTCTTTCCCGAGCTTGCCGACGTGCGCGTCGCGTTCCGCTGGTCCGGCTATGTTGCGATGACATTCAATGCGCTGCCGCACGTCGGCCGCAGCGACGACGCCACCGTGTTCTGCCTCGGCTATAACGGCGCCGGCGTCGCCATGGCGAGCCTCGTCGGCCAACATGCGGCTGCGCTCGCCCTAGGCGAGACGCCCGATCTCGCGCTGCTGGCGCAAGAAGGCTTGCGGCCGGTCCCATTTCATTCGTTGCGCGCGCCGGGCGTCAGGCTCGTTGCCGCGTGGTACCAGTTGCTAGATGCCTTGGGGGTATGATGACGACGGCCAGGGGAATCGTTTCGGAGCGCGAATTCATGGGATCGTCCGATACCGATGCCGCGCTGCGCAACAGGCGGCGCGAGGATCGAGCGATGCTGCTTCTGATGACGCCCGCTTTGGCCGTCGTCCTCATCTTGCTGGTGGTGCCCCTCGTTTGGTTGTCGTGGCAGTCCATCCGCCAAGACGGCGGCTTCACGCTAGCGAACTACCGGCGCATTTTTAGCGACACCTACCTCGATACGTTTTTGCTCACGTTCAAGCTGAGCGTGATCGTGACGGGCGTGACGCTGCTGCTCGGCTACCCCGTGGCCTATCTGGCCGCGTCGGTGCGCCCCAAGGCGGCCGCGCTGATTCTCGGCATGGTCATCCTGCCGTTCTGGACGAGCGTGCTGGTGCGCACCTACGCCTGGCTGGTGCTGCTGCAACGCACGGGCATCATTAGCAAGGCGCTGCTCGCGGCGGGTCTCGTCGATCACCCCGTGCAGCTCGCCTACAATCAATTCGGCACGATCATCGCGATGGTGCACATCTTGTTGCCGTTCATGGTGCTACCGCTCTATTCGGCCATGCAGAAGATCCCCACCACACTCTCACAGGCGGCGGCGGGCCTTGGCGCATCGCCGGTCCATGCGTTCTTGCGTGTGTTCCTGCCGCTGTCGATGGGAGGCGTCGTCGCCGGCGTGACGCTTGTATTCGTGCTGTGCCTCGGCTTTTACATCACGCCCGAGCTGATGGGCGGCGGCAAGTCGATCATGGTGTCGATGGTCGTGAGCCGCAACGTCGAAATCTACAACAGTTGGGGAGCGGCAAGCTCGGTGAGCGTCATCCTGCTCCTGTGCGTGTTTGCGATCTTCTATGCCGCGAGCCGCGTCATCCCGCTCGACAAAACCTTGGGGGCAAAATGAAACCCAATCCGATCGCGCGCGGCCTCCTGATCGCATCGGTCGTCCTGATCCTCGCGTTCCTCATGATCCCGATCGTGATCGTCGTGCCGCTGTCGTTCTCCGATACACGCTTCATGACGTTTCCGCCCCCCGCCTTGTCGCTTCGCTGGTACTCGGCGTTCTTCGGTAATCCCGATTGGCTGGCCGCCGCACGCACGACGCTCACGGCGTCGTTCTTCGCCACGGCCATTGCAACCCCTGCCGGCGTGGCAGCGGCATACGCGATCGAGCACGGCACCCACGCCTGGATTCGCCGGCTCAGAACCTTGCTGATGTTGCCGCTGATGGTCCCGATCATCATCGTCGCGGTCGGCGTATTCTTCGTCTATTCGAAGTTGGACTATGTGAACACACTCGGCGGGCTGATCCTCGCCGATGCCATGCTCGGCCTGCCCTATGTGGTGATCTCGGTCGGAGCGGACTTGCGCTCCTTCGACCATGCGCAGGAGATGGCGGCGCGCAGTCTCGGGATGAATCGGCTGCGCAGCTTCCTGACCGTGACGCTGCCGCAAATACGCTCGAGCGTGATCTCGGGCGCGGTGTTCGTATTCATCCAAGCGCTCGACGAAACCGTCGTCGCATTGTTCGTTTCGGGCGGGCCGAATCAAACGTTGACGCGCCGGATGTTCGTCACCTTGCGCGACGAGATCGATCCGACGATCGCCGCGATCAGCACGATGCTCACGGCGCTTACGCTGGCTTTGGTGCTGATTGTCGTCATCAGCCGCCGCGGCGGTGTGGCGCATGCAGCACGCGCCTGAGCGGCCCCGATACGGCCGAACGTTCCACCCATTTCCACCATGCTCCACCGTGCCGACTTCCCTGACATGCTAACCGCTCCCCCTATGACGAATGCTCTGAAGTTCTACATCGACGGCGCGTGGGTTGCGCCGGCCGGCGACGCGCGGCTTGCCGTGATCGATCCGTGCACCGAAGCGCCCTTCGCAGAGATTGCGCTGGGCGATGCGCGCGACGTGGACCGCGCCGTCGCGGCGGCCCGGCGAGCCTTCGCAACGTTCTCGTTGACGGAGCCCGCCGAACGCGTCGCGCTGGTAAGGCGGATTCTCGATGCCTATCTCGCGCGCTATGACGACATCGCCGATGCCATCTCCCGCGAGATCGGTGCGCCGCGCCCCTTCGCGCACGAGTGGCAAGCAGGGCTCGGGCGCCGCCATTTGGAAGAGCTGCTGCGCACGTGCGAGTCATTCGCATGGCAGCGCAACAAAGGCACGACGCTCGTGCGTCACGAACCCGTCGGCGTCGTGGCGCTGATCACGCCGTGGAACTGGCCGATGAATCAAATCGTTTGCAAGGTCGCCCCCGCCATCGCGGCCGGCTGCACGATGGTGCTCAAGCCAAGCGAGGTATCGCCGCTGAACGCGATGATCTTCGCGGAAGCGCTCGACGCGGCAGGCGTGCCGCCCGGCGTGTTCAACCTCGTCCAGGGCGATGGTCCGACGGTTGGCGCCGCGTTGTGCGCGCATCCCGGCATCGACATGGTGTCGTTCACCGGCTCGACGCGCGCAGGCGTGCAAATCGCGACGATGGCCGCGCCGAGCGTCAAGCGCGTGCATCAAGAGCTCGGTGGCAAGTCGGCGAATCTGCTGCTCGACGATGTCGATTTGGACATGGCCGTGACCAAAGGCGTGAACAGCTGCTTCAGCAACAGCGGGCAATCGTGCAACGCGCCAACCCGCATGCTCGTGCCGGCATCGCGCCTCGATGAAGCGATCGACATCGCGCGCCGCGCGGCGGCCGCGCATCGGGTCGGGCCGGCCGATGCAACCGGCACCACCATGGGGCCCGTCGTCAGTCAGGTGCAATTCGAACGGGTCCAGCAGCTGATCGCAATGGGAATCGAAGAAGGGGCGACGCTCGTCACGGGTGGCCTTGGCCGCCCCGAAGGGCTCGAGCGCGGCTATTACGTGCGGCCCACCGTATTCGCCGACGTACGGCCCGACATGACGATCGCGCGTGAGGAGATTTTCGGGCCGGTGCTCGCGATCGTGCCATACCGTGACGACGAGGACGCCATCGCGATTGCAAACGACAGTCCGTATGGGCTCGCCGCTTACGTGCAATCGAGCGACTTGGAGCGTGCGCGTCGCGTCGCCTTCCGTCTGCGCGCAGGCAGCGTCTATTTGAATTACCCGGCGTGGGACCCGGGCTCGCCGTTCGGCGGCTACAAGCAGTCGGGCAACGGTCGCGAGTATGGCGAGTGGGGTCTCGAAGCGTTTCTCGAAGTGAAGGGCATCGTCGGGTACGAGCGCTGAGCTCGAACCCTATGCCGTGGGCTTCGACCCGTCGCCATCAGTCTAGCCGTGCCGTGGGGTCGAACGGCCCCGCAACATATCTGCAATCCGCTCGGCGAGCATGATGGTCGGCACGTTCGTGTTCGCACATGGAATCGACGGCATCAGCGACGCATCGCAGACATACAAGCCATGGCCCGTTCTGATCGCCGCGCAGCGGATAGCCACGCCGCTCGGCGCGTTTCGTCCGCTATTGCTGCATGAACTTGAGCCAACGCGCCTTCGCCTGAATGCCCGCGTCGGACGCCCACCATTGCTCCGACATCAAGGCTTGCTTGCTCGCATTCTCCGGCGAACTCGGCAACTCGCTTGCGCGCTTTGCGGAAATCTTGCCTGTCTTGTATGCAGCGGGATTGCCGGGTCCATAGTCGATATACGTAGGTAAATTCGCCTGCAACTCCGGCGAAACGGCGGTGTCGACGAAGCGCATTGCGTTGGCCAGATTCGGCGCGTTCTTGAGCACGCACAACTGCGTGTTCTGCAAGATACCGTCGTTGTAGGTGAAGGCGATATCGGGATTGTCTTTCGCGACCGTGCTTGCGCGGCCGTTCCAAATCATTTCCATATCGACCTCGCCGTCGTGCAGCAACTGGGCGGATTGGCCGCCGGAGGTCCACCAGACGGCGATATCGGGCTTGATCTGGGCGAGCTTCTTGAATGCGCGATCGACGTCTAGCGGATAGAGCTTGTCGCGCGGCACGCCGTCCGCGAGCAGCGCGGCCTCGAGCACTGTTTGCGGATCGTTGCGCAAGGCGCGCGTGCCCGGGAAGCCCTTGACGTTCCAGAAGTCCGCCCAGCTTTGCGGCACCTTCTTCACCGTCTTTTTGTTGTAGCCGATCACCGTCGAATAGAACTCGTAAGCGACCGAGTACGGCGTGCGGTATTTCTCCGGCACTGACGCTGCATTGGGCATCTTCGAGAAATCGAGCTTTTCCAGCAGTCCCTCGCGGCCACCGCGCAAGCAGTTCGATGTGGGCGTATCGACGACGTCCCAGATCGGCTTGCCCGTCGCGCCTTGGGCCTTGATTTGCGGCCATGCATCGGGGATGCTGTCCTGCTTGATCGTGATGCCGAGTTGCTTCGCTGCGGGATCGAGGATCGCCTTCGTCTGCGCCTCCTGGTAGGCGCCGCCTTGCGATACGAACGTTATTTGCCCGGCGGCGAACGCGGGCGCGATGCCCACACACCCGAGCGAGAGTGTTATGGCAACCGGGCACAACCTATTCAGTTTGATCACGGCCTTTCCTCGACGCGGTTAAAAGAAAACATCGCCCGGAAGGGCCGACCGACCGATCGGCGCAGCCGCCCGCGCGTGCTTGGGGCATCCGGTTGTTTCGAATATAGTGAGCCAATTTTTTGGCTACAACGTCGAAATTGTTGGAGCGGCCATGACTTGATGTAATGGCTTTGCCACTTGTGACGGCGGCTTCTAATCCGTAGCGAATGCACGCGTGGGTCGAGGCTTGGACGGTCGGCGACGTCAGGTCCTCCGACCGTGCAGCGGCCTTATGTGCGGTTGCTCACACTTTGTTTCACTTTGTTTCAAACCCTCCGGAGGCCCGCCGGCCAAGGCGTTTCGGGATATTTTTAAATTCGGGCGCGATCGCGCACCCCGCGGTGCGGTTTAGATTTCAAACCCTCGACCGTTAAAGCATTCAACACGGAGGGAATAGCCATGATGAAGATCGAACCCGGCAGTAGAACGCGCCCGATTCTGCAGGACAGCCCGCAACGCACGACGAGCAACGGTGACGCGAAAGACGCCGTCGGCACCGTGCAGGAGCATAACGATACGGATGGGCAGCGCTCGACAGTGATTCTTTCGTCGATGTCAACGCTGCGTGCGTCGAGCGGCTCCGATATTGATATGGCCAAGGTCGAATCCATCAAGGCCGCGCTGCGCGACGGCAGCTACACGATCGACTCCGGCCGGATCGCGGACGGCATGCTCAGCACTGCGCGAGATCTGCTGCAAACGAGAAAGGGCTGATCGATCGACGGGCTCTCAAAGGCCCGGGCGGATCTTCGTCGATAGCACGGTCGCGCTAAGCTGTGAGATCGCCGATCAGTTTGGCGCCGTCGCCGATGACCAATGCATGGATCGCGACGATGCGTCAGGCAGCGAGACGAAGCGCACCGATGCCAGTTCCATCGCTTAGGGGTCAGCCTTGGGTCGACCGGAATCCTTCGCGCGCCGCCCTCTTTAGTATGTGAACCCTTGCCTCGTGTACGAGACGTCGCGACGGCGTCCCCACCACGGCAAGTAGGCGTCGCCCTCACCGCGCGCCCTGAACCAGTTTCGCTCTGTATCGATCGGGATCAACTGAGCCGGCGGTGTGACGATCACCGCGCTCAGTTGGGTTGGGTCCGTTGTGCCGGCAACTAGCACATGTCCGCCGAGATGGTTGGCTCGGCCGATTGCCAGCGCTATGTCGGTAAGCGCAGTGCCCGCACCTGTTTCGCCGAGCAATGCCGGCATGTCGAAAGTCTGTTTCTGGAAGTCGAAGTCGGGCAGCGTTTCCGTCAACGTTTGCGCTAGCGCCCCAATGCGCTCGGATGCGGCACCGCTGTCCTGGCCGACGTCGTGGATGACATAACTAATGTCGGATGACTTGATGTTCGCATTGAGCGCGGCAGCGTCGATCGCGGCTTTCCAGGCTTGAACTTTGCGGGATGTGCCTACCTTCGGCTCAAAGTCGCTGACGTTCGCGGTCGCCACTCGGCTGATCCAAGCGAGCGGGTCGCGCTCGGTCTTCATCTGCGGCCCTGCAAGGATGAGCAAGGTCATGTTTTCGTTCATCTGCGCGTGCTCCGGCGGGAAACTGGGTGCATCCCAGTTCATCACCCAGACGCTTTCCTTAGGATGCGATTCCAGATAATCGAGAGCGGCGTTTAGCGAAGCGAAGCCTGCGTTGGCGCCGCCGAGGGTGACATTGACACTGGGCGGCGTGTCCTTTGACCATAGATCGGGGAAGTGCGGATTGCCGATCGCGAAATCGGAGATGATCTGCTGCTGTAAGTACCTCGCTTCCGCTTCGGCATCGAGCCGACCGGCAGGAAGCGCATACTCAATATGAATGCCGGCGAGCTCACGCCAATCGAGCTTCCACGTCGATGCGACTGTGTAGAAGTACTTTTGGTTCATCGCATAGCGGTCGCCGAAGACCTGCAGTAATTCCCTTACGTACTTGTGATGGAACTCCTCGAATGTTGCCCTTCCACGACGGCCGTTCGCGATACCTGCGACGGGCTTGATCGACGTAAACCCTTCCGGATCAGCCCGTACCATATCGTCATTCGCGTTTGGCTTGGCAAGGCCCAGAGTCCACAGCAGTTGCCACTCCGTCGGATAGTCTCGGCGCTGCAGCGGATTGAGCCATTCAACGCCAACCACTTGCGCGGCGAACGGTTGAGAGGTTGCCGGGGACTCCGGCTCGGCTTCATGCAAGGCATCTGTCGTGGCTGGCGTAGCCACCGCAGTGGAGAAGCAAAGCGCCGCCATGGCCAGCAAAGCGGGAAACACGAAACGTTGAGCCACGCCGCCGTGCGATGTTGAATCGCCGACGCAAATCACTCCGCGCATGTTTTCATACTCTGATGATGGGTTGTCTTCCGCGGGGAGTCATGCGCCGCGGATGTGTCGTATTTAGAAGGGGTTGTGTCCACCGTGCTGCTCTAGCCACGCCGCCTTCGTGGCCGCGTCCGGAGGGCTAACCATGATGATGTTGGCGTCGCCATTCGGACGGAGGTTGATCGTCGCGCTCGCGCCGCCTTCTTGATAACCGGCAATCAAACCCAGGGCGAGTTGCACCATCGGCGATGACACGCCAGTGTTGGCAATACGGCGTCCAATGTCGAAGCCCTGATTCACGTCGTCTAAATCGGGGGCCTGCTCGCCCACCTGCAACAGCGCCTGAGTGATGGGGATAACCCATCGACGGTCGCTCGTCGTGTCGTAAAACACACGCTTGGGCGCCATCGTCGGCTCGAGCGTGTCGACCGCTGTCTGCCAGCCTGCTTTGAGTGCGGCCACCTGCTCTCGCTGGGAGAGTGGTTTGCCGTCGTCCTTCGTGAGCTTCACGTCAATCGGCCGGTGCAAGTAGCCGATCAGCGGCGCTTTATCGAATTGCACAACTTGCCAAGTGGTCCATCGCACGGGGATGTATGGGGACGGCTTGAATTCGCCCGGGCCTCTATTGCTGATTTGCTTCCAGAATTCGGGCAGGTGTTGCTGCCACCATTCCGCACGCATCGTGTTGACAGGGCTGACATATTCGTAGCCTTGGGCTTTCATTTCGTTCATGTAAGCCGCTCGAAATCCATCAGGAGTGCGGTCATGACTTTGGGCCCAGTAGTAGTTCCACAGGCGCGTCACGTCGTATTGCGTCGTTTCCTTATTAACGGCGGCAGACTGATTCACGGCGAACGGACGGATCAACTTATCGACTCGATCTGAGCGGGAAACGAGCATGCCAACGAGGCTGTCGGGGACCGTCGGAACCACGCCACCCTCCGGCGACAATCCCTTTGGCCCCACGAGGAATCGGTGAATGTCGCTATCCTCGCAAAAGATCAGTGCGGCAGGGGCATCTGGATGCTTGTCGAAAAAGTCGAACACCTTGGCGACCATCGCTGCACCGTCTGCGGTGTTGGCATCATCAGCCCAAAGAAACAGATGAACGCCGAGGCCAGCCTGCTGCCGGCTTCCTGAGATGT
The DNA here is from genome assembly GCA_004322045.1 of Paraburkholderia sp. Classification (GTDB taxonomy): domain Bacteria; phylum Pseudomonadota; class Gammaproteobacteria; order Burkholderiales; family Burkholderiaceae; genus Trinickia. The sequence continues at coordinate 1,295 of SCRN01000003.1, read as the reverse complement.
CGGCAGCGGCTCGGTAACTGTTTTCAGGGTGTCTCGGAGGGCCCCAAATGATTGTGGGAATCGGCCAGTATTCGACTGCTCGGCCTGCGGCCTCACGGAACGCTAATCCACTGACCAGTTCATACCGGCTAAACCGCACGTCCCTGGAACTTGCGTAGGCGTCTGCATTCTGCGACAGAATGGATGTGAAATTGTCGGCCTTCTTCTCAATCTTCTTCCATATTTCGTTGTCTACATCCTCGTTAACGACCAAGCCGAGGCTGCGGACTTCCAGCACATATTTGGCGCCCGATGCCGTCAAAATGGCCGACGCTGGTTCAGTCTGGTTACTGGAGTTACGCGCATGCGCCCCACTTGGATTCGCGACTCGCTCTACTTTGTCCCCGAAGGATGCACTGCCCCACACCACCGCATAGGAAAGCGCGAGTACCGCGGCAACACCGAGAATTCCATTGCGAATTTTATTTCCCATAGGGTCGATCAGGTCTGTGGCCTGCCAGTGTTGGAAGTCGCGAGTCGCCCTTCGTGTAGTCCCAAGGATTCGAAAGCTTGGCCTCGGTTTCTCGATCGCGTAGCGCGCATTCGGCCGCAGCAGTGACTCGTTGCATTGTTGACGCACTGGATCGCTCGCATGCCACCTTCGTTAGTACGTGAATCCTTGCCTCGTGTACGAGACGTCGCGACGGCGTCCCCACCAGGGAAGGTATGCATCGCCCTCACCGCGCGCTCTGAACCAATTTCGCTCTGCATCGATCGGGATCAACTGAGCCGGCGGTGTGACGATCACCGCGCTCAGTTGTGTCGCGTCCGTTGTGCCGGCAACCAGCACATGCCCGCCGAGATGGTTGGCTCGCCCAATTGCCAGCGCTATATCGGTGAGTGCTGTTCCTGCTCCCATCTCGCCGAGCAACGCCGGTGTGTTGAAAGTCTGGTTCTGGAAGTCGAAGTCGGGCAGCGTTTCCGTCAACGTCTGCGCTAGCGCCCCAATGCCCTCGGATGCAGCGTCACGGCCTTGGCCGACGTCGTGAATGACGTAGCTAATATCGGTCGACTTGATGTTTGCATTGAGTGCGGCAGCGTCGATCGCGGCTTTCCAGGCTTGCACTTTGCGGGATGTGCCTACCTTCGGCTCAAAGTCGCTCACGTTCGCGGTCGCCACTCGGCTGATCCAAGCGAGCGGGTCGCGCTCGGTCTTCATCTGCGGCCCTGCAAGGATGAGCAAGGTCATGTTTTCGTTCATCTGCTCGTCGTCCGGTGGGAAACTGGGTGCGTCCCAGTTCATCACCCAGACGCTT
>SCRN01000027.1 GCA_004322045.1 Paraburkholderia sp. | reverse complement strand
TCAACGGCGCCGTTTTCTTTTGACGCTAACTAGCCACGAATTCACTCCGTGCATGAAAGCCGCGACGTTGACGCCAACTCAGTAGGCGAGCGACAGTGGGACGGCGGCCTCGTCGGCCTAAGTAGCACGCGGCACCGCCGGTGCGCTGCACGTCAGCGGAGTGATGGATAAAGTGGAAACACGCGTCGTACTTCCCGCCAGCCCAAGGCACCGCCACCGGCAGGTCAGAAGTCACATACCATATGTGTCTAGTGATAGCCAGCAAAGTATCATTTGACAAGCAATCGATTCAAAAATCCCGCCGCAATCTAAAATGCTCGCTCCAATTTTCACGAACAACGCAACTGCGTCTTATTTATAAAGCGTATATAACCCACAATCGACGTATATAACCCAACAATAGACAATGGATTTCAGCATCTAAATATTTTCGCCTTAGCCGATTTATTGATGCAAATTACGTCGCCGCGCTCCGCCTTAACGGTCCGCCCGGCGCCGCGGCCTCGCGTTCCGGAACGTGTCACATTGGGGGTTCGGCAGTCCTGCCGTCAAGGAGAACCAGATGGAACCCACGACCATTGCCATCGACCTGGCCAAGCGCGTTTTCCAGATTCACTTTGTTGACTCTGCGACTGGTGCGATTCACAGCAAGGTACTCAAACGCGCCCAGCTCGTGCCGTTCTTCGCCAACCGGCCGGCGAGCCGTGTCGTCATGGAAGCCTGCGGCAGCGCCCATCACTGGGCCCGTGTGCTGGCGCGGCTTGGTCATGACGTGCGGCTCATCGCAGCCCAGTTCGTGCGGCCGTTCGTGAAGTCAAACAAGAACGATGCAGCGGACGCCGCGGCAATCTGGGAAGCGGCCCAGCGTCCCGGCATGCGGTTCGTGGCTGTCAAGACAGAGGACCAGCAGGCCATGCTCGCGCTGCACCGCATCCGCCAGCAACTGGTCCGCATTCGTGTCATGCAGGTCAACCAGCTTCGCGGACTGCTATACGAATTCGGCATTGTCCTACCGCAAGGCCGCCGGGCGTCGATAGAAGCTGCCAAAACCGCGCTGGCGTCTGTGGCAGACAAGTTGCCAGCCATGCTGGCAGAGAGCCTGCAAGACCAGCTCTCGCGACTTCGCGCGCTCGACGAGCAGATCGCACGGATCGAACAACGCATTCTCGAATGGCGCCGTAATGGCGAAGAATGCAGACGGATCTCGGAGATTCCAGGTGTCGGTGTGCTCACGGCGACCGCTGCAGTGTCGGTCATCGGACAGGCAAAAACATTTCGATCCGGACGCGAATTTGCCGCGTATCTCGGCCTCGTACCACGACAGAACAGCTCGGGAGGCAAAGTGAAGCTCGGCGGCATCAGCAAACGCGGTGACGTCTATTTACGTACGCTGCTGATTCATGGCGCCCGTTCAGTGATCTCGGCCTCAAAGCATCTGCCGGAGCGCCTGCGCACGCTCCTGACGCGACGACCCACAAACGTTGTTGCCGTTGCCCTTGCCAACAAAATGGCGAGAACGATCTGGGCGCTGCTAGCGTATGGGCGAACGTATCAGTCGCCGCCGGCGCAGTGATCACGCGTTGAAGTCTTCTAATCCATCCATGGTTGCACAGGTGAATTGAACGATGGCAAGACAGGTTGGATCGCGCAAAGGCAAGCCTGAGACATTACTCGGACCTCGAGTCCGCCATTTAGATTAGGACCTTTGCGGCGAAATCCATCGGGGCCGGCGGGCATGCCCGCGATCGAGTCCGGATATAAGTCCGCAACCACCCTACTCGCCACGCACAATCGCCTTGCAAAAGGGAGACGACCATATAAGTAATGTCGTACTTGAGGGTGCGGCCTTTCCGATTGTCAGGGTCTAGACGAACGCTGCAGCAAACGAAGCCAATCGGTAATTGCATTAATCACCGCAGTCGGCTGCTCGGGAATCAGCGCATGGCCCGCGTGTGGAATCACTACCACCGACACGCGCTCACCCAACTCATGACGCAAGTCTTGCGAGTATTTACCCGGTATCACCGCATCCTCTTCGCCCTGGATATCGAGAATGGGAACACGTCCTCCGGCAGCGATGTATTCATCAGGCTTGCTAGTGTTAAACGCTTTCCACTGGCGCTTTTGAAGGTCCGGATACCACCCGTCTAGCCAAACCTTAGCGTCGTTGCCTTTCGCGAAATACGCAACCTCCAAGCTATGCAGCCGCTGCGCAGCGGGCACCGATAAATCAGACGCCTTCGCAATAGCCATCCGAACCTCTTTGTCGAGGGGCGATCGTCCAGATGCGGCGACGAGAATTACACCGCTGACCAGATCTGGCCGGTCCGCAGCTAACGTTCGTGCAACCGTGTTGCCATAAGCATGGCCGAGAACCACAGCAGGCCCTGTTCCAGTCTGCTCGATTACCGCCGCGACGTCCGCGGCATAGTCGTGCAGAGTCATCGGATTTGACGAGCTTGTACTCTGCCCGATGCCGCGAGGTTGCGGCGCAATCACGCGAAAGCCTCGGTCGGCGAGCCCAGAGGCGATTTCCCCAAAATCCTCCGCGCCGCGCCCCAGCGAGGCGATCATTACTATCGATGGGCCGCTGCCCCAATCCAGATACTCAATCGCGCCACCGTCTGTTGCGATTGTGTGCCGATGCAACTCTGCCGCCGCTGACGCAAGAGGGAGCGCGATGAGCGCAAGCAGGAAGATGAGACGCCTTCGCATACCAGCAATTCCTTTCTCAAAAGAGGTTACCGGGTTACAACATCTTTCTCAAAAACGTTGACGAATCCCTGCGATTACGTTGACCTGTTGCTTCGTACTCGACGGCGAATTGAGCCATGTGACCGCGGTCGCGCGCGCGCCATACGCCCACACCGCATCGCTGAAGACGTAGATGTCGGTGCGTTTCGACAGCGAATACGTCACGCTCAGCGAGCCGGTCTGCCAGTGCATCGAGGCGTTCGACGGCACGCCGCCGTAGTTGCCGTTCGTGTAGATATACGATGCGCCGAGTACGATCGATGGCGTAACCTGCCACGTCAGCGAAGTGTCGTAGTTGTCGAGATGCAGCGATGTCTGATCGAAGTATCGATAGCGGACGTCCGAGAACAGCACGTTCCACGTCACCGGGCCGAACATGTACGCGCCGCCCGCTCCGAACGCGCGCTGCCGGTCGACGCCGACGGCCGTACTAAGCGGGCTGGTGTGGAAAAGGATGAATGGCGCGCCGACGTAGTCGTCGGTGACGGCGCCTGTCGGAATCGCGTTGCCCGGGCGGTCGACGTCGAGATATGCGGCGGCGGCGCGGAAGCTCGTCTGCCGGTAGTTGATGCCGAAGCTGGTCGCGCGGTTTGCGCCGAACGAACCAGCCTGATTGCTGAACGCATACAGACCTTGCACCGACAGTCCGTGGAAGTCAGGGCTCACATATTTGACGGAGTTGCTATAGCGAAAGCCGCCGAACGCATTGTCGTTGTCGCCGATATGCACAGCGAGACTGTGGGACGCGGCGGCTGCTTCGAACTGCTGCAGGTCGTCCCAGAACAGATCGTACTGACGGCCGAACGTGATCGAACCGAACTGGTTCGACGACAAGCCGAGGAAGGCCTGCCGCCCGAACATGCGGCCGCCCTGCTGGAACGCGCCGCTGGTGATATCGAAGCCGTTTTCGAGCTGCGCGATCACTGCGTAGCCGCCACCGAGATCTTCGCGGATTTTCAGACCCCAGCGCGAGTTCTGCATCGTGCCCGACAGCATCTTGATGTTCGAATGTCCTTTCTCTGCATTAACGTATTCGATGCCAACGGACATCAATCCGTAGAGGGTGACGCTGCTCTGCGCTGCGGCAAGCTGGCAGAACAGAACGCCGACTGCTGCGGCGACGATCTTCTTCATTGCCTGTCTCCTGGTAAATTTTCGTTCGATGTTTTTATTTAGGATTCCTAATTAATTGAAATAGTCTGATTCCTCCTTGGTTCTTGCTTCGTTACATGGGTGAAACCGCTAGTCGGATAACGCGACGTTGACGTTCTTCAGGCGCGTGAATTCGTATAGCTCTTCCTTCGATTCTTCGCGCCCGATGCCCGATTGCTTGTAGCCGCCGAACGGCGCGCCCGGAATATGGATCGAGCAGTCGTTGATCCACACATAGCCCGCTTCAACGCGCGCCGCGCTGCGATGCGCGGTCTTCAAGTTCGTCGTCCAGATCGAAGCCGTCAGGCCGAGTTCGAGCGCGTTGACCGCGTCGAACAGTTGCGCCTCATCGCGCCAGCGCATCACCGACAGCACCGGCCCGAAGATTTCCTCGCGCGCGATCGACATCGACGCGTCCACATCCGCGAAGATCGTCGGCTCGACGAATAGGCCGCCCTCGAGCCGCGCGTCGTCCGGCCGCTTGCCGCCGCACACAAGCCGCGCACCTTCTTCGACGCCCGCGCGGATGTAGCGCATCGTGCGGTCGAACTGCGCTTTGCTCGCGAGCGCGCCCATCGTTGTGCGCAGATCGGTAGCGGGACCGGGCACGTAGCTGTCCTTGACGTGCGCTGCAAGGGCTTCGACGAAGCGGTCGTGAATCGAATCCTCCACGAACAACCGGCTCGTCGATCCGCACGACTGCCCGCACCACGTGAAATTCATGCCGCGCGCCGCGCCCGCGACGGCCTTGTCGAAATCGGCGTCGGGGAACACGATCATCGCGTTCTTGCCGCCGAGTTCGAGCAGCGCGTGCTTCATCGTGTCGGCGGCGGCATGCAGCACGGCCTTGCCTGCCGGCACGCTGCCGATCAGTGCGATCGCGGCGACACCCGGATGCGCGGCCAGCGCCGCGCCCGTGTCGCGGCCGCCAGTCACGCAGTTGAGCACGCCGGGCGGGAACAGATCGGCGAGCAGTTCCATCAGACGCACGGTGGACAGCGGCGCCTGCTCGGGCGGCTTGACGATCACCGTGTTGCCCGCCGCGAGCGGCGCCGCGATCTTGCCGGCCGCGAACATGAACGGATGGTTGAACGGGAAGATCCGCGCGATCACACCGAGCGGTTCGCGCACCGTGTAGTTCAGCGAGCCGTTACCCGTCGGCAAGGTTTCGCCCTTCACTTCCAGCACGAGGCCAGCGAAATATTCGAGTTGCGTCGCGGCGATCTCGGCGTCCGCGCGCATCGCGCCGACGGGATTGCCGCAATTGGCAGCGTCGAGCAGCGCAAGGTCGAGCGCATTGGCGCGGATACGCACGGCCGCTTCGCGCAGGCGGCGCGCGCGCTCGAGCGGCGGCGTCGCGGCCCACGCGGGAAAGGCGGCGCGTGCGGCGGCAACTGCGGCATCGACGTCGTGCGGTGTCGCTTCGAACACTGCTCCGAGGCGCGCTCCCGTCGATGGGTTGATCGTGTCGAACGCGCACGCATCGGCGGGTGTGTGCCACTCGCCGCCCCAATACAGCCCTTTCGATGCGGGGACGAGCGACGCGACGCGCGACGAGAGATCGTGGACAGGCAGCGTGTCGGAAGCGGACGTCATGTAGATTCTCCAGAGATCGAGAAGGTCGTGAAGGTCGGGAAGCGTCGAATTATTGCGGGAGTGCGTCGGCGGGCGCAGTGGGTTCGCTGCGGCCACGGCGCGTCGCGGCGCTCAGTAGCGCGACGCAGGCCGCGCCGATCAGCGAGGTCAAACCCATCGTCACGAACGAGCCCCACGCGCTCGGCTGCATCGCGATCGCGCCGCCGATCAGCAGCGGTCCGATGAACGAGCCGATGCGTCCGACGCCAACCGCCGAGCCGACCGACGTCGAGCGCAGTTCCGACGGGTACGTCACCGCTGCGATCGCGACGAGTCCGGCGACGGCCGCGGCTATCCCGAGACCGAAGATCAGCACGAACGTCATCGTCAGCCAGTAACCACCCGTGACGAGCCCGATGGCCGACGACGACAACGCCGCCACCACCAGCGATCCGACGATCGCCGCGTATGCACCGAGCCACTGCATCAGCTTGCCCATGAACACCGTGCCGAGGGTCGCGCCGATCATGCTCATCGTCATCGCGACGCCCGTCTGCGCGGGCGTCATGCCCGCCATCTTGAGCAGCGACGGCGACCATGCGGTCATCGCCGTCAGCGTGAGCCAGACGAAGAAGCATGCCGTCCACAGTGCGGCCGTGCGGCGGCCGTTGCCACGCGAGAACAGCACGCTGACAGGCATTTTCTCGCGTGCGCCCAGCGCCGCGACGAAACGCGCATCGATGGGGAGCGCGATGCCCGGCGCCAGCCGCTCGACGATGCCGCGCAGCTTGCCGTCGGCGCGCGTCGAATGCGGCGTACGGGCGAGCCGCGTGTACGACTCCGGCACCGTCAGCGCGATCAGTACCGCGAGCGCGCCCGGCACCAGGCCGCCGACGATGAAAAGCGATTGCCAGCCCGTCAGCGGCATCACGTTGGCGGCGAACAGACCGCCCGCGATGCCGCCGACGGGAATGCCCGTCCACATCCACGCGATCACGTTCGAACGGGTCTTCTCTGGCGCGTATTCGCACGCCAGCCCGACGAAGCACGGCGCCGCGCCGCCCACGCCGACGCCCACCAGCAGACGGTAAGCGAACAGCGTCTCAAACGATCCCGCCGACGCAGTCACAAACGAGAACACCGAAAAGATCGCGACGGACAGCACCAGCGTGCGCTTGCGTCCCCAGCGATCCGCGATCAGCCCGAGCAGCATTGCGCCGATCACGAAACCTGCCTGCGACGCGGAGAAGATCGGTCCGAGTAGCCGGTGATCAAGCTTGAGCGCGGCGGCAATCCATGGCGCGCCGATGCCCATCGCCATCGAATCGAAACCGTCGAGCACCGCGACCAAAAAGCAGGCCGCGAAAATCCAGTATTGCAACTTCGAGATCGCGTGCTGGTTGATCAGCCGCGAAACGTCGATCGGGGTGTCGCGTGAGGCCATGTTCGTCTCCTGTTGGCCGGCTTGTGCGCGCCTTGCGCGGCGCCGGTCCGTTTCGTTCGGTCTAGTGTTATCTCGTGTTGTCTCGTGCTGCCTGCCTGCTTGGTACTACGACACCCGCCGCGCCTGGCAGCGCCAGTACGCCTCGCGCAACGCCATCTTGTCGACCTTGTCGGTCGATGGCTTGCGCGGCAGCGCGGCGACGAATTCGACGCTGCGCGGCTTCTTGTAGCTCGCGATCAGCGTGCGGCAATGCGCGAGAATGTCAGCTTCGGTGAGCGCCTGGTTTGCGCGGCACACGACGAACGCCTTCACGCATTCGCCCCACACGTCGTCGGGCACGCCGACCACGGCCGCTTCCGCGACCTGCGGGTGGCGCATGATTGCTTCCTCGACTTCACGCGAATAGATGTTTTCGCCGCCCGACACGATCATGTCTTTCTTGCGGTCGACGATGAACACGAACGCGTCGTCATCGAGATAGCCGACGTCGCCCGTCTGGAACCAGTCGCCGGAAAACGCGCTACGCGTCGCCTCCGGCGCGTTCCAGTAACCCTTGAACATCGCATCGGAGCGGACGCAGATTTCGCCGATCTCGCCCGGCGCCGCGTCCTTGCCGTCGCCGTCGACGATGCGGACCTCGACGCCGTGACATGGCTGCCCGCCCGACGCGAGACGCTGCACCGCGCGCTCGTCGCCGTCGGGATCGTGCAGGCAGGTGAGCAGCGAACTGATCGTCACTTCCGTCATCCCGTAGACCTGCGTGAACACCGCACCGAAGCGGTCGATCGCCCGCCGCAGCAGACTCACCGACATCGGCGCGGACGCATACACGACCGTGCGCAGCGAAGCGACGTCGTACGGCATCGTTTCCATCGCATCGAGCATGCGGTGGATCATGATCGGCGCGAGATGCGCGGCCGTCGATCGATGCTCGCGGATCGACGCCAACACGGCGAGCGGGTCGAACGCGCGATGCAGATACGTCACCGCGCCGACCAGCGCATACGCGCGCTGCTCGGTGAGACCGCCGATGTGATAAAGCGGCATCACCACTTCCATCCGATCGTCGGCTTGCGACGCATGCGCGAGCGCCAGCTTCGCCGCCTGCAGATACTGCCCGCCGTTCGACAGCATCACGCCTTTGGGCTTGCCCGTGCTGCCGCTCGTGTACATCAGATAGACGATATCGGCGTCGGTGGCGCGCGTTGCGGGTGAGTGCGCATCGGCGCCGGCGAGCAGGTCTTCATATGCTTGCGCCCAGGCGGGTCCGTCGTCGAGGCAAACAAAGCGCACGTCCGGCAGCATTTCGCGAAACGCTTCGACGCGCTCGCGGTACTGCGCCTCGAACACCAGCACGGCGGGCTGGCAATCGCCGAGCACCGCGAGCTGTTCGACCTCCGACAGCCGGTAGTTCACGCCGACGGCAACGAAACCGCCGAGCTCCGCCGCGCCATAGCACTCGAGATATTCGGTGCGGTTCTGCGACAGTACCGCGATGCGGTCCTGATGCTTCGCGCCGAGCGTAGCAAGCGCATTGACCAGCCGCACGACGCGATCGCGAAACTCGCGGTGCGTGGTCGCACGGCCCTCGAAGACGATCGCGGGCTGCGAGCCGAACAGACGCGCATTACGTTCGATTAGTTGACCGAGATTCATCCTGTGTCCCCAATTGGATCATCGTGCCGATAATCCCTTCCTGAACCACGTCGTCGCGCTGGTTGCGCAGAATCAGACGGCGCTCGACGATCGCACGCGCGCCGTCCGACGTGATCCGCTTGTCATGAACGATGACATCGACATGCACGGTGTCGCCGACGCGCAGTGGCTTGCCGAAGCGCCACTCGCGCAGCCCCGCTGCACCGATCACGCGTTCGGCGAACATCGGCAGCATGGTCGCCATGCCCATCGCGAGCATGATGCCGAACGAGCCATGAAGCACCCGCTCGCCGCCCGTTTCGGCGCGGCAATATTCGACGTCCGCGTGAATCGGATGCCAGTCGCCGCTCAACATGCAGCTGAACGACAGATCCGTTGGCGTGAGCGTGCGGCCTGCGCTGCGAAAGCGCTGACCGATCGTGAGCGCATCGAAGGCGGCGGTGGTCGGGTGCATGCGTGCGGTTCCGTGATCGTGCGATGACGTTACGAATGGCGCTGCGCGCTCTGGCCATGCGTTTCCAGGCCCGGCTTGTATTCGCCCTTCAGGAAATCGTTGATGCCGGCTTCCACCCAGTCGCCGCCTTCCATGCTCGACTGCAGCGCTTTCAGTTCGACCTGCTTGGCGAGCGTGTAGTTGATCGACGCGTCCCAGCTCATTTCGAGCGCATAGCGATAACCGTCCTTGGTCGCGCGCAATGCGGCGAGGTCCTTCTGCGCGATCTCCCGCGCGATGTCCGTCGTGAAGGCGCGCAGTTCGCTCGCGGGCACTGCATAGTTGATCAGGCCGATGCGCGCCGCTTCCGTGCCGTCGAACGGGCGGCCCGTCAGCGCGTAAAAGAGCGCTTCGCGCGGACGCAGGAGATTGGCGAGCGACTTCGACACCGTGCCGCCCGGGAACAGCTTGAAGTTCACTTCCGACAATCCGAACGTCGCGTTATCCGCAGCAATCGCGAGATCGCAACCTTCGACGATCGAAAACGCGCCGCCGAAGCAGAAGCCGTTGATCATCGCGATCGTCGTCTTCGGGTAGTAGCGCAGCGTGCGGCCGCGCCATTCGCATGCGGTGCGGAAGGTTTCGTCGAAGCGCGCGGGCGAGTCCTTCGTTTCGAAGAAGAACTCCTTCAGGTCCATCCCCGCGCAGAACGCGTCGCCCGCGCCTGTGAACACCAGCACCGCGACGTCGTCGTCATAACGCAGCTTTTCGAGTAGATCGGTCATCTCGCGATGCAGTTGCGGGCTCATACAATTGCGCTTGTTCGGACGATTCAGGGTGATCGTCGCGATACGGTTGTCGATGTCGACGCGCAAGGTTTCGTAGTTCATGTTTTCTCCGGTAATGGGCATCGCTTATTGCGTATCATTGATACGTATCATAGATGCGCATTTGCTTGCACTCCATGGGTAGTTCTACTTAGACTGACCCACTACTTCTATCGACCGCTTCAGGACCGACTCACCTATGCCTCCCGACGACAATCTCGACGTCACGCTGAATACGAAAGCGCTGATTCCCGGCGGCTGGAGCAGCGCCACGCTCGATCAGCGATTTCTGCAGCGCCGCCTCGGCTATCACATCCGCCAAATAGAAAACTTCAAGAACGCGCTGCTCGAGCCTGTGTTCGACCAGCATGGCATTCGTCCCGTCGATTACTGCATCCTCGCGCTGCTCGAAACGAACAACGGCGTCACACAGACCGCGATCGCCGATACGCTGCACGTGCAGCGAACCAATCTCGTGCGCAGCATGTCGCGCCTCGAAGGCCTCGATTACGTCGGGCGCGCCACCGACGAATCGGACAAACGCAATCAGTTCCTCATGCTGACGAAAGCGGGCCGCGAGGCGCTCGCGCGGCTGGATGCCGAACTGGAAGCGTACGAAGCCGCATGGACCGCGGATCTCACCGATGCCGAAGTCGCCCTGCTCGGAAAGCTCATGCAGCGCCTCTACGACCGCTAAGACCGCCGCTCAATCGAGCCGCGGCGCTGCGCGGAGCGGTTGTGGCAGTGGCGCGCCGAGTCCGCGTTCGCGCGCCAGGTCGACGAGCCGTATGCCGAGCGCTAGATCGGAAACACCCATTCCCATCGCCTTGAAGATCGTCAGATCGTCGTTCGCGTCGCGTGCGATCCGTTTCGCCACGACATCGCACAGCGACAGCACGAGGCGCCAGCCGTCAGCCTCGTTGTGCTCCGTGGAAAACGCGCGAATGTATTCCGCCGACAAACGTCGCGCCGCGCCGACATCGTCGACGACCGCTTTCGTGCAGCGCGCGAACACGTCGTCGGCAAGTTCGACGCGCTCGCTCGTAATCGCACCGACCGCGTTTACATGCGTCCCGCGCGCAAGCGCCGACGCGGGCAGAAACGCTTCCGTCGCGCGTGTGACCGTGGTAACGATCGGCGCATCGGCGACGGCCTCTTCCACCGACTTCGCCTCGACGATTTCGATGCCCGGAAACTTCGCGCGCACCTTGTCGACAAACGCGCGCCGCTTCTCGGCCGTCGGACTGAAGACGCGCGCGAGTTTCAGCTTGCGCACTGCCGCGACGGCCGCAAGTTGCGAGATCGCCTGCTTGCCCGTCCCTATCAACGCGAACACGTCGGCGTCCGGTTGCGCGAGCCATTTCGTCGCGACGCCCGAAATGCCGCCCGTGCGCATCTGTCCGAGCGCGAACGCTTCGACGATCGCACGCACCTGACCGTTTTCGCTGTCGAAGAGGACGAGCAGCGGACACGCGCCGCCGTCCGTGTGCGCCCAGGTCTTCGTGCCGATCACGCCCGCCTGCGGAAACGCCGCGCCGATCGCATGAAGATTGCTGTGTCCCCACGCGACATGCGTTTTGCTCATGTTGGTCGCGGCGCCGCTCGCCTGCTGCACGAGGCCTGCTTCCAGCGCGGCGATCGCGCCCGACAGGTTCATCATCGCAACGACCTGTTGCTCCGAAATCCAGATCGGTTCTGACATATCAGCTTTCCTTGTCGAAAATCGACGGCACGGGCGGTTGCAGACCTAGCGTATTCACCGCGATCGCATGCGTAACGTAACGGCCGATCAGCAGCACGAACGCCATCGCTTCGGCGGGGGTGACGAGCGCGGCGAACGCGTCGAATTCCGCCGGCGCACCAAGCCCGCGCGTGCGCAGCGCCTTCAGCGCATACACTTGCGCGGCTCGGTCGATGTCGTTCAACGTCGTCGATGTCGATGGCTCGAGCCGCTCGATCTCAGCAATCCACTCGCGCGTGAAACCGAGTTTCTCGCTCAGCCGTTCGTGTTGATGCCGCTCATAGCAGTTCGCCATGAAACTCGCGACCGTCAGCGCACCGAGTTCGGTCAGGCGATCCGGCAGCGCATCCTTCAGCGCATCAGTGAAATGCATGAAGGTCAGCGTGACATCGGGCGCGTTGCCCACGCACTTGAAAAGTTCGCCGAGATAGCGCAAACGCTCGACGCGCGGCGTCAGATACGCGGCGAGATCGGCTCGCATGTCCGGCATTTCCAGGCGCGGAATTCGCTCGCTCATTGTCGCCTCCATCAAATTAGACCGGCGCGATCGAGCACGCCGTCGAGACGCGCTTCGAGTTCTCGGGTCGCGGGCATCATCGGCAGACGATGATCGTTCTCGCGCAGCAGACCCATGCGCTTCATCATGTATTTGATCGGGATCGGGTTCGTGTCGTAGAACACCGACTGGTTCAGTTCGAACAGCGCGAAATGCAGCTTGCGCGCGGTGGCGTAATCGTTGCGCTCAACCGCTTCGACGAGATCGGCGACCTTGCGCGGCGCGAGATTACCGACCGCGTTCATCAGCCCGCAGGCGCCGACCGCGAGCATCGGAAAGCTCAACTCTTCCAGCCCGACGAACACACGCCAATCGTCACCGAACGCATCGAGCATGTGCGTGACGAAGCCCATGTCGTTGACCGCGTGCTTCATGCCGACCAGGTTCGGCACGCGCTCGCGGATTGCCTTCACGGTGGCGAGATCCATATTGACGGCCGCGCGGCCTGGAATGTGATAGATCAGCAGCGGTTTGTCGGTGCGCCTGCCGACATCGACGTAATACTCGACGAGACCGCGCTGCGGCGGACGGATGTAGTACGGCGTCACCACCAGCATGCCGTCGACACCCGCTTTATCCGCGTGTTTGGTGAGGGCGACGGTTTCCGCATGCGATTGAGAGCCCGTCGCAGCGAGCACCGGCACGCGGCCCTTTGATGCTTCGATCGCGACGTCGACGAGACGATTGCGTTCTTCGACGCTCAATACGCTCGGCTCGGCCGTCGTGCCGTTGACGAGCACACCGTGCCCACCATTGACGATCTGCCAGTCGATCAGTTGCGCGTACGTGTCGTAATCGACCTGATCCTTCAGGAACGGCGTGACGATCGGCGTAATCGATCCCTTCAGCCATGAGAGTTCACGCATGATTTTGCTTTCCTCGACATTGAAATCAGGCCGCTTTCGCGCTGGAGCGGTTGGTCGAAAATCCCGTTTGCGTGCCGAGCAGCGCGGGCGGTTCCTTCAGGCTTTCCTGCCACAACAGCGACTGCATGAAGATGTTGAGCGGCTGATCCTGAATCGTCAGTTCGTATACGTAGTCGTCGTAGGATGCGTGGTTGTGCACGGCCCAGCCAGGCGCGGAAAGCATCAGGTCGCCCGCTTTCCACTCGTAGCGATTGCCCGCGACCATACTGTAGCCGCTGCCGGAGAAGTAATAGTTGATCGCCGCCGACACATGCCGATGCGGACGATCGACGATCTTCGGCGGACGGATGGTCATCGTCGCGAAGAAGTTCGGCGTGATGCCGTTGGTGCGGCCGGTGACGGGGTTGTACATCATGTATAGACGCCGTCCGACGTAGTCCGCGCCGAGCGCTTCGAGCTTGTCGAGTTCGGCTTTCACCTGCTGCCACGGAAAATGCAACGGTATCGATTCGACCACTTGCGGATTGATCAACGTTTCGTATGGCATCAACAGACCGCCGTCCTCGCCGATCGGAAAGGTGCCGAACGGATTGCGGCGCTTCGGATCGTCGCTTGCGTGCATCGCCACGGTTTCGGTCGGCGCTTCGAGTTCGACCCCGAACTCGCACACGTAGACTTCCATGTGCTGCAACAGCGGAATGTTCGAATAGACGAGGCGCACCTGCACGTCGTTCGTATCGTTGGTATGCGAATACGCGACGAAAGCCGGGTGGTTCCATACGTCGTACTGTTTGAAGCCGATCGTGCGGCCCGCGACGCGCGTCGAGCCGCCGCCGAGGACACAGAAATTCACTTCCGTCGCGTTGTGGCGCATCGGCTCGGTCGACTCGCCAGGCAACAGCACCTGAAGCGACACCTGAATGCCCGGCGCGAGACCCGGAGATCCCTCGCGTGCCGATGGGTGCACGATCAGTGAGTGGCGGCGGCCGTCGGCGGGCTTCGGCAGCGACGCGAGGCGTTCGACTTCCGCGTCGATCTGTTCGCGGCTCACGATCACGGGCGCCCAGTAGTGGTTGTCGCGTGCGCGCTGTCCTGTCTGATCGACAAAGCTTGCTTGCGCGGGTGTGAATTTGCGTATCAGGTCATGCATCGTTCAGTCCCCTCAAAGCGCCGCGCGCATCCTCGTGGTGCGCGCAACAGTTGATTTCGAGTTGTGAAATTACCTTCGCCGATTTCAACGATCAAGATTGATATTTCAAATCAACATAAAATAGACGCAACGACGCAACTGATGCCCAGGTCGTCTGGCATAGGCCATCAGGTCGGCCTCGATGCCGGTTCAAACGCCGGCCGTGTCGGCTAAGATGCGTGAATCCCTATTTATGTTGATCAGGTTGATCGATGGAACCCAGAGATTTGATGACCCGTGAAGAAGTGCTCGACCGCTTGCGGATCAAGCCGGGCACGCTGTATTCCTATGTGAGCCGGGGGCTGATCGGCACGGCGCCGCACGACGACGGACGGCGCAGCCTGTACGTGCGCGCGGACGTCGAGCGGGTCGGGAGCCGTAAGCGCGGGCGCATGCCGCGCGCGGTGTCGGCCGAATCGACGATGCGCTGGGGCGAGCCCGTGCTCGCGTCGGCCGTCACGCACATCACGCCGGAAGGCCCGGCGTATCGCAACCGTTCGGCCATCGAGATGGCGAAGGCGGGCACGTCGTTCGAATCCGTGTCGCAATTGCTGATGACGGGTATCTGGCAGGACGGCGTCACCGCATGGGGCACGCTCGACACGCCGTCGGACGTGCTGCCGCTATTTCATGCGTATGCCGGAAAACTGCGAGCCGGCGACATCGCGAACTTGCTCGGCATGGTGCCGCTCGCGCTCGCCATGCAGGGGCGGGGTGCGGCCGAAATCTCCGACGGCAGCGCGGTTCAGTGCGCGCGTCTGTCGATGCAGACCATGGCGGGATGCCTCGGATTTTTGAGCCGCAAGCGCGGCTTCGTCGCGCGTCAACCAGGCGAGAGTCTCGCCGCGCATCTGCTGCGCGCGGCCGGCGGCAAGCGCACGCCCGACGCGCTGTTCGCGATCAACGGCGCGCTGACCGTGCTCGCCGACAACGAACTCGCGCCCGCCACGTTTGCCGCACGCGTGGCGGCTTCGACGCACGCGGACCTGTTCAACTGCCTCGCTGCGGCGATCGGCTCGCACGTCGGATTTTCGACGGGCACTGCAACCGAAAAAGTCGAAACGCTGCTGCTTCGCGACATCGCGACGGGCGAGGTTGCCGCGCGTCTTCAACTCGTGCGCGAGTACGGCGCGAGCCTGTTCGGCTTCAACCACCCGCTCTATCCCGACGGCGACGCGCGCGCCGACCTGATTCTCGAACAGGTGCGGGCGCTGCGCCACGCAACGCCCGCGACCCGGCCGACGCTCGATTTTCTCGATCTCGTGAAGCAGAAGCTCGGCATGCATCCGGGGGTCGCGATCGCGCTCGTCACGCTGGCGCGTGCACTCAGTTTGCCGGACGGCACCGCGACGGCCCTGTGGATCGTCAGCCGCACTGCGGGATGGGTAGCCCATGTGCTCGAACAACGTTCGCAGGCGTTTCTGTTGCGTCCGCGCGCGAAATACATTTCTGGCGCTCGCCTGTGACGCGCGATCTGCTTGCGAAAAGGCCATGTCGATGCGTTGGCCGCTCGCCAGCAGACCTTGAACCATGTGCCCCAAAATGCTTTTGCCAAATCCGAAATTTCCTCGTCATGCTATCTACATGCGATGTCGCGCCATCTCGTCCTACAGATGGCGCTATGCTTCGACGCCGAAGACGGGTCATGCGTGCAACGACCTCTCCCCCCGGCTTCCTTATGTGGAAGCTCTTGGTTTAAGCGACTAAAAGTAATGCCGGTACGACAATTCGAGCGCACTACGCAGCGGCGAGGCGCCGAATTCGCTGAACAACTTGCCGCTGTCGTTCAGCCATTGCAGTGCCGCTTCGTCATGCGTCCAGTGATACCGCAGCTCGACCCACGAAAGATTGCTGCGGTCGGCCACGTTGTAACGAACGAGCGCGGAGAGATCGAGATGGTTGATCATCATGTCCTGCCATTTCGCGTAGAACATCACCGCATGGCGCGTCGGCATTTCCTGCGCGTTCGCCAGATACTGCTGATAAGCGATGTAGCCCAGCGGGGAGACCACCGGCAACCTGTCCCAACTGCCCTTGTCGAGTCCCGCGCCGTTGTATTCGTATTCGAATGTCAACGAGAGCTTGTTGCTCGTCGTGTAAGTCACACCGGTCGAGACGCGATTGCGGAATGTCTTGTCGCTCGGCTGCCCCAGTACGTTCGTCAATAGCGTGTTGCTTCGTCCGCCGGACCATTCGACATAGGCCACCGTCGAGTTGCCGATGAGCTTGGTCAGGTTCAGGCCGAACTGCGGCGCGCTGCCTTCTTCTTGGTAAAGCAGGAACTGCGGGTTCAGATCGTCGGTGATTCGCTTGCTGAAAATCAGCATGCTGCGATTCACGCCGTTGGTGGCACCCCAATCGGGGTTGAACGATGCGGAATTCGGCTGCGAGCTCAGCTTCGGCGAATAGAGCGCCGTGAGCGAGCCGCCATCCCACAACGCCTGGCCACGCACCATCACGCTGCCTTGCCGATTGTCCTTGATGCTGATCGGATCGAGCGACACGAACGATCGCACCGCGCCGCCGCGGAAAAAATCGGTCGGGTTATAGCCGATCGCGATGCCCGAGTATTGATTGATGCGACCCGCGTCGAAAATAAGGCTATCGCTCGGCTGGAGGCTGAAATACGCTTCCTTGATCGTATTGGTCTCGTGCTTCGGCTCGATCTCGGACGGCCAGAGCGCGTAGTCAAGTCGGTCGGAAAACACCGTGCGAAGACCGGCCAGAGGCGTGGCGTCGATACGCAGATCGGCTGACACACGTTGCATGGCGCGTGTTTCGTTGGTCCCGGTGTTGTCGCGCACCGACGATTCCCCCGTGCCGCTCTCGACGAACAATTGCCAGGCCCGCGGCTTTGCCGCCGCTTGCGGCGCGCTGCCCTGCAGCGCCAGCGCGGCCGCATCGGAGTCGTCTGCCCGAGCAATGCCCGTCATGAGCAGCAGCGCAATGGCAAAGACAGCCCGCACGGTTATTCAGGCTTGAAGCGTGGCAGGTAATCGCGCTGGAGCCACGCGTTAGGGACGTCGCGCTCTTTCCAGTCGCTGAAATCGAGCAGCGTCACCCAGTTCGGATCGAGCCCGTCGATAATGACCGTTTCCGTTGGACGCTCCGCGCCCAGTTGCATCTGATAGCGCCGGTAATAGGCCGTCTTCAGCAGGCGGTTGCTCTCGCTGTAAAAGCGCGCCTTAACCGGCCGATTGCTAGACACGTCGATCCACGCCTCGATATGATCGTAGGTCACATCGGCCCGGATTTTCGCGAGTGCGAGCTTGTAGCAGTGGCGCTTCTGTTGGTCGCCGCCCGTCACGTCCTCTTCGCCCACCAGCGTAGCGCGGTAATCCTTCGCCAGATTGAAAGTCACCACGTCGCCATTGGCTGCCTGGCCGAGCAGACGCTGCTGCGGCGATATCCGGATACTTGCGTTGCTGGCCGGATCGTAGAACCACAGATCGTTGCCGGTCTTCAGCATCAGCTTATTGGCATCGCGAGCCGGGGCGACGAAGCGGATCAGGCTGCCGAACTGCCCGCTGTCGCTGTCCGCTTTCGAATACACGATCAGCGTGTTCTTGTCGCTTTGCTTGCCGCTTCGGTATTCCGTCAGCGTCGTCGTCAGACTGAACGGATGAGCAGGATTGCGAATCGCATCGCTGGCGGCCAGAATTTCCTGGGCCGTGGGTGTAGCGACTGCGGTGCCGACATTCAAGACCGCGAGCACGGCAGCGGTAATGACGAACAACTTTTTCATGACGGATGATCCCTATCGTGCGAAGAAGGTACTGAAGGCACGCGTGGGCCGAATCGGCCGGCGAACCTGCCCAATTTGGAAGCGGGACCTCGGCCAGGTGCCATGCGGGGATCGCCATCGCGCGCGTCCCGCCTCGCGCGGCACCGAGCGGCCAGTTGCAGTGCCTAGGCGTGCCGCAATGCGTCGACGATATCGAGCTTCGCCGCGCGGTTGGCCGGCAGCCACGCCGAGACGACCGCCACGACAGCCAGGAAGCACGGGGTGCCGAACATCAGTTGGCTGTCACCCCAGACACGCACCATCACCGGATACTTGTACGAATAGCCGGGCGGCGCCCAGGTGAGTCCGCTGCGATTGATCAAGTAGGCCACGGGCAGCGCAATGAGAACGCCCAACACGCCTCCGATGACGCCGAGTAACGCACCTTCGCAAACGAACTGCGCGCGGATTCCGTTGCGCAGTTGGCCGATAGCGCGCAGGGCGCCCACTTCAGCGGTGCGCTCGACGACCGCCATGCTCATGGTGTTGCCCACGGTGAACAAGACGATCATGTAGATCAGGATCGAGATGAAGCCGAACATCGAATTGAAGAACTGAATGACCTGTTGATAGATCGGCGTCAATTCTTCATAGTCCAGGACTTCAAGCGGCATACCCTTGAACTGTGTCGCCAGCAACTGTGCGAGACGCGCTTTTGCAGCGGGAATCTGGGCGGTATGAGCAAGCTGGATCTGGATGGCCGTCACCTGCGGCGCCGCATTGCCGAACACGAGCTTTTGCGCCTGACCGAGATGCATGACGACCAGGGAATCGTCGATGTCCTTGACGCCCCAGTTTTGCGCCTTGACCACGTTCAGGCTGGCGACATTGGGCGCACCGCTCACGCTTGCCGCGAGCAACTCTATGTTCGTGGCGGATGCTTTCGGCGCATTCGCCTGCTCGAGCCCGGACAAAGCGGCGATATTAGCCGGTGCGGCCGGCCCGTCGGCAGGCTTGTCATTCAGGCCGAGATCGTCGGCGCTCGGGCAGTCGTCGAGCTTCAAAGGCTTGCACAACTGCAACAGACGCGCGACGCCCGTGCCGAGAACCGCCGAATCTTCCGGCGTACCCGCGAGTTCGATACGGGGCGAATAGGTGGCGCTGCCGTAGTCATTCCACAGGCGCATCCGGTTCTGATCGTCGACGACAACACCGGCAGCCACGACGCCTCTCGAGACCCCATTCGCGAAATTGCCGGCGATGCCGTTCAGACGCAGCGTCGGCGTGACGACCATCAACATCGGTTTCA
Organism: Paraburkholderia sp.; assembly: GCA_004322045.1. Classification (GTDB taxonomy): domain Bacteria; phylum Pseudomonadota; class Gammaproteobacteria; order Burkholderiales; family Burkholderiaceae; genus Trinickia. Next base: position 8,805 of record SCRN01000027.1, on the reverse strand, counting down.
GGACTGGATCGTTCTCGACGGCATCGATGAGCGGCTGGTAGTCGGCAATGCCGTATGCGACAGGATTGCCGCTGCCGAACAGAAAGTAGCCCTTGTGCTGGATCTGCAAATGACCCTGGTATTGAACGTACCCGGTCTGCGTGGCGAGGATCGCGTTATGCGAGTAACCACCGAATATCAGCAGCGAGACTACGCCCACGACCATAGCGGACAAGGTCGTCAGCGACCGGCGGCGGTTGCGCAGCAGATTGCGCAGTGCGAGCGAAAACATCATGACACTACCCTCGTCGCGCTCTCCACCCGCCGCTCGATATTGACGATCCGGCCGTCGCGAATGAAGACGGCATCATCGGCTTCCGCCAGCACTTTCGGATCGTGTGACGAAAACACGAAGGAGACCTTGTGTTCGCGCTGCATCTTGCGCATCAGCGCGATGACGGCGGCGCCGGTCTCGGTATCGAGGTTCGCCGTCGGCTCGTCGGCCAGCACCAGCTTCGGCGACGCAGCCAAGGCCCGCGCAATCGCCACGCGCTGGCGCTGACCGCCGGACAACTGCGAGGGCCGATTGCCGGCCTTCCCGGCGAGACCAACGGCGTCGAGCAATGCCATGACACGCCGACGCCGCTCGGAAGCCGGAACCTTTAATAAAATGAGCGGGTATTCGACGTTCTCGAAAGCGGTCAGCACCGGCAACAAATTGAAATTCTGAAAGATGAAACCGAGATGACGCAGGCGAAACCCCGAAAGGACATTATCGGACAACGAATTGACAGACTGCCCCCCCAACACGACCTCTCCCGAGTCAGGCCGATCAATGCACCCTATCATGTTCAATACCGTTGTCTTACCGCTTCCCGAGGGGCCGGAAATCACAGTAAAGCAATTGGACCGAATCTCAAGATCGATTCCGGTCAAAGCCGGAACAGCGACAGCACCAAGGTGATACGTCTTTGAAACTCGACTGAGGACTACCGAGTGCACAACATACCCCCAAGTTGTAGGCAACAGCGACCGGCCGCCTAATCGAACGAGGCGTCACTGGACAACGAAAGGCAGCAGCTTTAGATTCTCGGCACCAGGGCTAAGCCGACGATGAAGACGAGCGACAGGCTTTGCGATCTCGAACCCTTCCGGTCGCGAAGATCATTTATCACTCAATGCAAACGAGCACTCTACCTTCGCCCGCCCGCTTTTTCCATTGATAAATATCATTTCCGTGTGAACTGTGGCGATCTCCCGTATCAAGCGGCCACAAGGCCGGCGATGCCAGCGTAGACGCCCAATAGAACCGTCGCGGCAATGACGATCCCAACCAGCCACGAGTAAGCACCTTTGAGGCGATAAGGCTCGGGTAGTCGCCTGGCAAGGAGGAACAGGAAACCCAACACGACCGGCAAGAGCAGTGCATTCATCACTTGGACGCCGACGCCCAACGTCACCAAATTGGCTCCCGATGCGACAGTTGCGGCAGCAACGATCAGCGCAATCGTGTACACGGCATAAAACCACGGCGCTTCGCGAGGCTTGTACTCCAACGAATGGTGATAGCCCATGACTTCGCCGAGCGCGCGTGCAGCCGTCAGGGTGACCACGATGGCCGCGACCAACGACGCGCCCACCATGCCCATGCCGAACAACAACCGGCCTGCGCGTTCGCCGAGATATGGGGTGATGGCGTTAGCAATCTGCTGCACGGTGTCGAGCGGCGCTTGACTGCCAGCCTTGCCCAGCGTCGCCGCTGTAACGATCAAGACGGCTGCCATGATTACTTGGGTGATGACCGCGCCCAGCGCGGTGTCCCAGCGCGCCGCAGGCAGATCGTCAACGCCGATCCGCTTTTCGACTACCGCGGACTGCTGGTAGAACACCATCCACGGCATGATCACCGCCCCGATATTCGCTGCGATCAGGAACAGGTAGTTATTGTCGGACAGAGGCAGCTTAAAGGCCATCGCCGCCATGGCCTCCGAGTCGGGATGGGCATGCCAGGCCACCCAGACGAATATCAGCTCGAAAGCGCCCAGCCCAATGGCGATGCGCTCGACGGAACGATAGGAACCTGTGTAAGCCATGGCCGAGAGCGCCAGCACGACCACGGACATGGTGAGCCAAGTGGGGATACCGTACATGAGGCCAACCCCTGCTAAGCCTCCCAACTCGGACAGCAGCGCACCGACGCAAGCGATCAGCAGCGTTCCGACCGACAGCCAGGCCCAACCAGTGCCGAAATGCTGCTTGATCAGGTCGCCGTGCCCCTTGGACGTCACGACGCCCAAGCGCACGGAGAGTTCCTGTACGAGGAAGAGTACCGGGACGAGGACGAGTTGAATCAATAGCAGGCGATACCCCCATTGCGCACCGCTCTGTGCAGCCGTAACGATGCTCCCCGCATCGGTGTCCGCGAACATCACAACGATGCCAGGGCCAGCGACAGCCAGAAATTGCGTCCAGCGTGATCGGGCAGGTAGGGCCAGGGTTGTCATAGGTGTGAGCGGATCTTGTCTTCAATGCGAATGATTATCACTCGCATACTCGCTAAAGTCCACCGCCTGCTGTGGTAGCCGGCGTAAGCCGAAACCCCGGAAAATTCCGCCAGCGCTTATAGCAAGCGGTCGTCTCGCCCTAGGCGCGAACTGGCTGTGTGGCTGGATGCCGCACCAACCCAGCCAGTGCGACGGTACTGAAGTGCTGCACCAGCGTCGCCCGCAAGCGCGCGCCGCGGCAATTCGGTCAGCACGTGCGGCAGATAGGCATGCGGCTCGACGCCACAGGCTCGACACGTGAGCATTAGACTGCAGACCATCGCACTCGATGACGTTGTTATCGATTGGGGACGGGACGACCTCTACGTTAGCCGCGTACGCCCATCGCGCGTTCAATTTTGCGGTCGGTCTTGTACTGGCTCAGTGCGTACACGGACCAAATGGCTGCGGGGACCCACCCGATCACCGTGAGCTGAAGTAGAAGGCAGATGATCCCAGCGAACGGGCGACCTATTGTGAAGAACTGAAGCCAAGGCAGAATAAGAGCGAGTAACAGTCGCATTGGAACCTCTGTACGATGGTGATCTTGTTCGTTGTTCCGGCTAGGGGCGGTTACAAGCGATGTTCGTCGGCCTGCGAAGTCGCCCTTCGAATCTAGTTCTTAGCGATATCGGTCTACAAGCGCCCGGTACGATACCCGCTCAGCCTGCCAGTGACCAATCAGCGACACGTCAGATTGCCTCGAGCAGGCTGCAAGCAGCACAGTCGGCGCGAGCACCGCCGCAGCGACAAGGCGAAGTGACGTCATACCGTCGTTCGATATTTCTTCACAAGGACGATGAAACGAGGGTCGTTTCGTATCGAGTCCAAATCGGGATCCTTTGCCATCTCGTCAAAGTAGTTGAAGCCGTTGAGAAAGCTCGCCTCGAACTGCTTCAGTGCGTCATCCGTGCGCCCCTGCTTCAGGCGTAGCACGCCCATGTTGTAGTACACGAGCGACTGCCTCGGGTCACGCGCCAAAGCATCGTTGAGCTCCTTTTCAGCTTCGGCGAGCTTGCCTTGGGACATCTGGGCGATGGCAACTTTGACCATCTCCTTGGCCGCCACCTGGTTGCTTTCCGACTCTGCACCCTGAGCGTCGCCCTGCTTGAGCCTCGTGTCGCTGTCCTTTCGCTGCGCGGTGATCTCGGCATCGGACGGCGCGATACCGCTAGCATTGCCCGTAACGGGCGCACTCGCGGGCTGAGTCTCAGCGATAGGCGTGACCGACGTTGCTGGAGCAGGTGCAGACGCCGCGGTGGCGGTCGCGGCAGCCGCGGTCTCGGTTGCCACGGGTGCATGCGACTTCTTGTAATAGAGGCCGCCACCCACGCCCGCGACGACCACGAAGATCGCAACGGCGGCGATCGCGATGATCTTCGGGTTGGCGGGCTTAGACGTCTTGTTCTGATCCTGAAGCACCATCAGCGTCGAACATTCCGGACAGCGAATGTCTTCCGCAGCAGTGCGTTCAAAAATCTCGCCGGTGTTCGCCTTGTCGCAGTCACCAACGGAGGGGCATTTGTATTTTGGCATGGTTATGGCTCTAGTCTGGGCTTCGCTTACTCGATATTTGCCGGTAGCCCGATGATTTCGCGTACGTGCTTCTGCATGCCGCTCAACGCAAGGAATTCTGGGTCCTGGTCGTCTTCGCCGGCCTCTTCAAAGCGTGCGGTCGCGAATTCGATGTAACGCTGGAAAACCTTTTCCTTCTCATCCTTATGCTTCAGGTCAACGTCGACACGGCGACTGACCTCCCGTTCGATCAGTCCCTGCAGATCGGCCGGGTGGTCTTCACCGATGATGGCCTGCCAAGTCGCGCCGCGCAGAACCTTCGAGGCGGGCAAGCCGTTCGCTTTGTAGATGAATGCCCACTCCTGTTCACCCGTCGTCTTGTTCTGACGTTCCTTGAGCATCTCCAGAAGACGTGCGAGAAGCAGATACGGCTTGCGTTTTGCCTGCGCACTGACTTCCGCCGATGAGCGTGCGTAGAGCGGGGGCAGATTCTTGCCATCACCATCGCCGTGCAGCAGAAATGACTCGTTGACGTCCTTGAGCAGACCGTCGTAGTGCCGTTTCATCATCTCGAGCGGCTCGATGAAGCGAGCCGGCATGAGCGACGCAACCTTCAGGATGACAACCTCGTTGGACAGTTTGCCCGGCGCCACGACAGTGTCCGAAGCCGGATCCTTCTGCTGCTCGAAGAGGCGCGTCAGGCTGGCGTGGAAATCCTTCTGACTCTCGCATTCGGGCAGGAATACCGCCACTGTGTTCCGTGTGCCGCGCGTGCCACCCGCGTTATTCGCCACTGAACGGTCCACTTCCGTTTTGTTGTAGCGGATCATCGTTCCGGACTTCTCGTACAGCTCCGACACGAACGCTTTGAGACCATTGGGGTTGGCGTCGTACTGCTTCTGCAGCCGCTCGACGATATTCACCTGCAGGACTGGCTGAAGGTTCTTCGCGATTTCCGCGTGTGCCATTTCGACAATGACAGCCGACGTCTGCGAGATCGTGGAAATGATGGCACTCAGCGACACGCCTCGCACCAGCCGATCGAAAGAGTCGACCTCCGTGCCCGCAAGATCGATGACCGACTGTCGTACCTTCTGGGTGCGGGCAATCTGGGCCTGTTCGTCTACCACGACCGCCTTCATGATGTTGGCGATGGCCTGGCGATCGAAGATGCGCTGCTGGTAGGCTGAGTCGGTCCCGGCCAGCCGTGCAGCCTGCTCCTGATTCACCCGCTCGGTCGCCGCTGCCAGCGTCTGATGCATATCGTCGATGTGACCGCGAAGCGTCGTCAGCTCATCCTTGATGAAGGGAATCAGGCTGAGCGCAAACTTCTGCCCTTCCTGTACTGTCCGCATCGCATAGAGATCCTGGTGGCGCGCGGCTACCTCTGCGAAAAGCGAGCTGCGTTTGTCCGTCAGATGCTGACCCAAAAAGCCAACCTTGTTGAACTGGGTTACCAACTGGTCGATATTTTGCTGAACCGCAGTCTGAACCGTCGGTGCCTTGGTGAGCTCGTCGGCCAGAACCTGTAGCCGCTCGTCCAGCACGCCGAGAAGCGCATCGGTGAACTGCCGAAGTTGGATGAGGGAATGCGTGCCGATTTTCCACCGCGCAAACAAGTCCTTCTCAATCTGGCGCACGATGTGGCGTGCCATCTCGAGTCGGGCATTTCCCTTGATTTCGTAGAACTTACGCACACCGCCGAGCTTACGGTAGGTTTCGTCGAAGACCTTCGAAAGCCGGGTGTTCAGTGCGGACGCCCAGCTCGTCGGCGCGACGGTAGCATCGTTGCGCACCTCGGTCGATATGACGCCAACCACCTGCTTCCAGAACTCGGCAGCCGGCTTCCAGCCACCGCTTCGAGCGTCGTCTTCCAGGATGCCCACCTCGAGCGTGAGGTGCTGGTCGCTTAGCAGCATGCTCTGAAGAGTATCCGGCTTGCGGGCCTCGCTGCCCCAGTCCTTCTGGATCGGTTCGTCAGCGTATCCCTCACCCTGGCGGAAGTTATTGAACATCAACTGGCGGGTCGCCTGCTCGGCGAACCCATAAGCGAGGTACTCCTTGATCTCCTGCTCCGGCACGACGATGCGCTCGACGCCAAACGACAGGAAGAGCTTCGCCCGTGCCTTGCCATCCTCTTCGCTTTCGAAGTTCTTGATGTCGTTTTCGCCCTTCTCGGCACGACCAAGGCCTTCCCACTCCTTGTTCAGCGTCTTCTGATAGATAAATTCGCCCACCATGCGCGGAAGCTCGGACTCGACTTCGAACTGGATGTTGTGCTCGTTCAGGTTACTCACGAGATAGCATCCGTTGAAATACACGTCGTGCTCCATTGGGGAGCCGTCGAGAATGTTCACCGGGTGATAGCGGCCGACTGCGATCGCGTTGAGTTCGGCCAGCGCGGCATAGCCGTTCGCATAGTAGTTCGAGGAACCCGCTACGTCTGCCACACGCCGAGAATCCTTCTCCGGCAGAATCGCGTAAATGATGATGCGATACTGGTCTTGGTTCGGATACTTGTTCCGAATCTGTGCGACTGCATCGACGACGGAACCACTGCCTGTACCGCCGGCAAGACCACAGACAACGTGGATGACGGCACCTGCGCGGCCGCCGGGCGCCTGCTGCAGCACGCGCATGCGATCTTCAACGGCACGGACAAACTGCGGGGCATTCTGCGCAAACACCAGGCGACCGAGCTTGCGTCGCTGTGCAGCGCCCACCGTGCTGGGCTTCACGAAATCGAAGATGCTGCGCGGTTCGACCCAGTCGCGAAGGCCAGGGAACGAGTCTGGGTCGTCCAGGACCGGACGGATGCTGCTCGCCGTATTGATCATGTACTGGCTGCGGGCAAGGTCGATCTCCTTGCCCAGCACCTTCCACTCATCATGCTTGTCGATCTCATCGCTCGACGTGTCGACGTACAGGTATTCAAACCGTGCATCCGACGGGCCGTTGCCTTGCGCGTCGCGGTTGCGCTCGATAGTCTTCCGAAGGTGACGGATGATCTTGCCACCAGAGCCGCCAAGACCGATGATGAGATGATTGTGTTCCATGATTCCCTGCTTCGATGACGTATATCGATGACTCACGCCCACGAGTGGCGTGGCCGGTTACTCGTGTGCGAGGTTGATTTTCAGGAAGAGCGTCGAATTTGCCTTGCTGGTCGGCTTCACCACGTAGGAGGCCGGATGCTCCCCTGCCGCCGGCGATGCGTCATCGCTGAATACGATGCCCTTTGAGACGTACGCGGACCTTCCGGCTTGTGCGGCCAACCCCGGGCAGGCACTCGTGCTATCCGGTGCGAACGCAATTCCCTTGGCGGAATAATCGGTCGAGGCACTGGCGAGCTGAAGCGGAGCAGTCGCGTCGGATGCGGCTACGGTTGCAGCCGCGACGGTGGCGCCGGTCGTCGGGCACGCGTTGTTGTCCGCCGTCATCTGCGCTACCGGGTTCGCGACAACATCAGGTGCCATGCCTCGCAGGCGACGTGTCACGTCGTCATGCGCAGGTTGCGGCGAGAGGAAGACCAAGAGCTTTTCCATTCCCGCCTTGTCGTCGAACTGGAACGCCCCCTTCGCGGGGAAGAAGACCACCCCCATCGCGTCGACAAAATTGTCCTGGGACGCCTGCGGGTAGATCTGCGTGATTGTGCCGTCCGGCGCCTCGTTCAGGATATAGACGTACGACGGCTTGTTTACGCGCACGCCCAGTTGAATCTTCTCACCGCTCTTGAAGATGCGTCGGGTGAGCACATCGTGCGTCGTACCATCTTCATCCTTTAGCCGGATGAAGTAGCTCGCGCCAAGGTGCGCCACGCGCTTCTTGCTCGAAACCTTAACCACAGTCTGCGAGGATGTGCTCGGCGCAGACTGCGCAGTTGCCACGGCGGTGGCGTCACCGTGGGGGTGGTGGTCGGTGCCGACGGCGACGACCGAGTTGTTGGCCGAGAAAAACAGGGACTTCGCGGTGTACCCGTCCTGGGCATGTGCATGCGCGGCCAGCGCTACAAGGCTCAACGCGACGATGGGATATCGCATGATTCTCTCCGGTATTGGGGCGCTCGCAGCACGCCCCTTTCTTCAATTGATAACGTTTGTTCCGTCCGGGACGGTTGAGAACTCCCGTGGAGTCTGGTGCGCGGCTCCCTTGCTCGCCTCGATCGCCGTTTCCGAAGTGAACACCTTGGCCTGCCGGAAGGCGGTGTCGAGATGACCGTCGGATGTGTTCAGATATGCGAACAAAGATTGCGTGAAATAGGAGCCATACAGTTGGCCAACACCGGCAGGATTCCTAAAGGTTTGTCCCTTGGGCGGCCCTAGCGACTCCTCGTTCGGACTCGTCGCAGTGATAATCGTGTATCCGTTGCGCTTGCGATCCACGGGAGCCCCATTGGCGTGCTGCGAATCAGCCGACCCGGTCGTCGCATCCGCTACGAGGTGAATCCCCTTCGACGTGAAATCCGACGTTGTCCACGATGCTAGCGACACACCTGCGACCTCTTTCTTTCCGCCGTTTGTTTTCAGGATGTAACTCGTACTCTCGTCCTGAACGTCGTCAAGCATGTCGCCGCTGTAGCACGTATCGATAACGATGCGGGTCATCCGGCTCGGACGTTTGGCTACCTCCTGCACGAGCGTGTCGGGCACCGAGTGGCGCTGAACGTACAGGTAGAACTCTGCCGCATCCTTCATCGCCATCGTGTGGCGGTCACCCGAGTCGAAAGCGAGGATGGACATCTTTCGCCGGTCTGCGCCCCCTGGCGTCG